>NZ_FRAP01000015.1 GCF_900142365.1 Pseudonocardia thermophila
TGGTACTGCACTCGCTAGGGTGTGGGAGAGTAGGTCGCCGCCGACATCAAACCCGCTGTTAAGAGGGGCCCTCGCTGATGCGAGGGCCCCTTTTTCGTGTGCTCGGGCAATCGGTTCCCCGCCCACCCTCGCACACGCCACCGACAGCTTCCGGTGGTGCGGCCGGATCCATCCCCACCTCCTCATGGTTGTCCACAGAATCGTTCGCCGGCTTGGACCGGCGGTCGGGCGCGGGCACGCTCGAAGGCGTCCGGGAACGCCGGACACCGAGCAGGACATCCTGCGCGAGCCTGGAGGAGAACCGATGTACGAGCCCGTGATCACCACTGTCGGTCGGGTCGCGACCGCGGTGTCGCTGCGCCGCTTCGAGGGCGGCGGTGTGAAGGCGTCGTTCCGGCTGGCCTGCACCGAGCGGCGGCGCGACTGGACGACCGGGGAATGGGCGGACGGGGACACGACGTTCATGACTGTGTACTGCTGGCGCGGGATGGCGGAGAACGTCCACGCCTCGCTGGGCGTGGGCGATCCGATCGTGGTGCGCGGCAAGCTGCGCACGCGCGCGTTCGAGTCCGAGGGCAAGCAGGGCATCGTCATCGAGGTCGAGGCGACGGAGATCGGGCCCGATCTCGGGCGGTGCAGCACCGTCGTCAGACGCCCGAGTCCGGTCGAGCGCGCGGACGGTGCAGGGGAGAAGGGCCAGGCGGGGTCGGCGGAGTCGGCACGTGCGCTGGTCGGAGCCGGTGCCGGCGGCCAGGTGGCCGAGGTGCCGATGAGCTCGTAGGTCTCGTCGCAACTAGGATCGTGGAGTGGCAGAGTTCATCTACAGCATGCGGCGTGTGCGTAAGGCGCACGGCGACAAGGTCATCCTCGACGACGTCTCGTTGAACTTCCTGCCTGGCGCGAAGATCGGCGTGGTCGGGCCCAACGGGGCCGGCAAGTCGACCGTCTTGAAGATCATGGCCGGGCTGGAGCAGCCGAACAACGGCGACGCCCAGCTCGCTCCTGGGGCGACCGTGGGCATCCTGTTGCAGGAGCCGCCCCTGAACGAGGAGAAGACCGTCCTCGGGAACGTCGAGGAGGGTCTCGGGGAGATCAAGCAGCAGCTCGACCGCTACAACCAGATCGCCGAGCAGCTGGCCACCGATTACTCCGACGAGCTCATGGAGGAGATGGGCCAGCTGCAGGAGATCCTCGACGCCAACGACGCGTGGGAGATCGATTCTCAGCTGGAGCAGGCGATGGACGCGCTGCGATGCCCGCCGCCGGACATGCCGGTCACCCAGCTGTCCGGGGGTGAGCGTCGCCGGGTCGCCCTGTGCAAGCTGCTGCTGAGCAAGCCGGACCTGCTGCTTCTGGACGAGCCCACCAACCACCTCGACGCCGAGAGCGTGCTGTGGTTGGAGAAGCACCTGGAGAACTACAAGGGCACCGTCCTGGCGGTCACCCACGACCGCTACTTCCTCGACAACGTGGCCGAGTGGATCCTCGAGCTGGACCGCGGTCGCGCTATCGGGTACGAGGGCAACTACTCGACCTACCTGGAGAAGAAGGCCGAGCGGCTCGAGGTGCAGGGCCGCAAGGACGCTAAGCTGCGCAAGCGCCTCGCCGAAGAGCTCGCGTGGGTCCGCTCCGGGGCGAAGGCCCGGCAGGCCAAGAGCCGCGCCCGCCTGCAGCGCTACGAGGAGATGGCCGCGGAAGCGGAGAAGTACCGCAAGCTGGACTTCGAGGAGATCCAGATCCCGCCGGGGCCGCGGCTGGGCGACGTGGTAGTCGAGGTCGAGCACCTCGACAAGGGCTACGACGGGCGGCTGCTGATCAAGGACCTGTCGTTCTCCCTCCCGCGCAACGGCATCGTGGGCGTGATCGGTCCGAACGGCGTCGGCAAGACCACGCTGTTCAAGACCATCGTCGGCCTGGAGAAGCCGGACTCGGGCAAGGTCCGCATCGGCGAGACCGTGCGGTTGTCGTACGTGGACCAGAACCGGGCCGGGATCGACCCGAACAAGACCGTGTGGGAGGTGGTGTCGGACGGGCTGGACCACATCAAGGTCGGCAACGTCGAGATGCCGTCTCGCGCCTACGTGGCCGCGTTCGGGTTCAAGGGACCGGACCAGCAGAAGCCGGCCGGCGTGCTCTCCGGTGGTGAGCGCAACCGCCTCAACCTCGCGCTCACGCTGAAGATCGGCGGAAACCTGATCCTCCTCGACGAGCCCACCAACGACCTCGACGTGGAGACCCTCGGGTCGCTGGAGAACGCGCTGGAGCAGTTCCCGGGCTGCGCCGTCGTGATCTCCCACGACCGGTGGTTCCTCGACCGCGTGGCGACGCACATCCTCGCCTGGGAGGGCACGGAGGAGAACCCGGCCGCGTGGTTCTGGTTCGAGGGCAACTTCGAGGCGTACGAGGAGAACAAGGTGAAGCGGCTGGGGGTGGAGGCCGCGCGTCCGCACCGAGTGACGCACCGTAGGCTTACTCGCGACTGACTGCAAGCCCCTGCTCGGTCGGTGCTGGCGGACCGCTCGGCTGCTGCACACCCCCGACGGCCGAGCGCCGTGCGGCACCTGCTGCCAGGAAGGTGGGTACGTCACGTGGGTGTCGACCTGCTGGTTGCCGCGGAGGCTCTGCTCCCCACACGCCCCGACCTGGCCGCAAGCATCGCCGAGCAGGCGCTGGAGGCCGCGGCGGCCGCCAGCGACCCGGAGAGTTGGTCGGCCGCGGCTGGGCTCGCCCTCGCCGCCCGCCGCCGGGTCGGTGATGCACGCCGCACGGCCGTCGAGGTCCTCACCGCCGCGCGGGAGCGGTGGGACCCCGCCGTGCTGGCCGCGCCCGCCGCGCACCGGCTGCGGGTCGAGCTGGCACTGCTCGCCGCCGGGGCCGGTGCGGTGGAGGCGGTGCGGGTACTGGTCGCGCCGGTGCTCGCGGACGACGCGGACCCGAAGCTGCGGCCGGCTGCGCAGATCGCGATCGCCCGGTCGGCCACCGATCCGGTCGAGAGCACCGAGGCGCTGCGGCTGGCGCAGAAGGCCTGCGCCGACGATCCGGCCGGGCGGGCGGCGCGGGCGGAGGTGCTGCTCGTCGGAGCGGCCATCGCGCGGCACGACGGGGCGCCGGGCACCGCGGTCGAGCTGGCCGAGGAAGGGCTGCGGCTGCTCGACGGCGACACCGCCCCGGACGAGGACCTGCGCCTGTCGCTGATGGCGGAGTCGATCGCGGCGCTGCTCGACGCCGACGACACCCCACGGGCCCGGGAACGCGCCACGGCCGCTCTCTCGGCCCTGGAAGCGACGAAGGGGCCGCGACGGCAGCGGGCCCTGCTGCAGCTCACCGTCGCGAGCGCGCTGGCCGGGGTGCGGGGGATGGACGGAACGCTCGAGGCGCTCGCCGCGGCGGCGCAGGAGGCGGCCGAGAGCGATGCGCCGGAGCTGGAGGCGGTGTGCCGGTCCGCGCTGGGCTCCATCCACGACAAATCCGGCCGCAGCGACACCGCGCGGGCCGAGTTCCGCTCCGGTGCGGACGCCCAGCACCGCGACCAGGAACAGGAACGCCGCTTCGTGGCCGCGCTCGACGAGTTGCTGGCCAGGGAGAAGGCGGCCGGGTGGGCGACCTCGGATCCGCCTCGGCGATCCGTCGAGGCACCCAGGCACTCGGTCGCTCCGGACGTCGCAGCGGAACGATCCACAGAGGACCGAGCGATCGAGACCCCCCAGGAATCCACTGAGGACAACGCCGAGCCGACCGCCGAGAAGATCCCCGACATGATTCCCGACGAGCAGGCAGCCGAGGTCGACGGCATCGCGTGGCTGGCGTCCTCGCCGTGGCACAGCGCCGGTGCATGGCCGGGCACGCACCGGCAGACCACTCCGCGGGCGGCTGACGGTCGGCACAGCGCCGGGAAGGCGGCGAACCGACCAGCGCAGAACGGCGTCGCGCGCAACGGGGTCTCGCGCACCAACGGGCACGATCACGTCGTCTCCCGCCGGGCGCGGCACGCGAAGCCCGATCCCTCGCAGGTGCGGGCTGGTGCGACCACGCCCGAACAGGCCGCGGCCCCGGCGGAACCACTGCGCGCCGAACCGATCGATCCGCTCGCTCCCGACTGGATCGTGCCGCCGAGCTCCTCGCCGGCGGGCGAGAGCACGAGCTCCGGCAGCGAGGACGTCGAGACGTGGATGCGGACGGCGCTGGACGAGCTCGACCGGGTGTGGGGCCCGCTCGTCCGCCGCAAGGATCCCGGCGACCTGGAGCCGCGCGACCTCGCCCCGGAGCCCGAGGCCGAGCCGCCGGTCCCGACCGACCAGCTGCGGCCCGACCAGCCGCGGCCCGACCAGCCGACCCGGCCCGACCAGTCGGCCGAGCCGGAGGTGCCTGCGGCCACGGACGAGCCCCGGCGCCGTCACCGCGCGGAGGACCCCCGGCCGCGGCGTCGCCGCGCTGCGGAGCTACTCGACGAGGAACCGGCGCCGCATCGGCGGGGTCGGCACGCGACGGCGGAGCCCGGGCAGGGCGAGACCGATGCGCTCGCGCTGCTGGCCCGTGCTGCGCAGACCCCGGTGACGAAGGACATGCTGGCCGATCTCGCCCGCCGGGTCACCGCCGCGCCGCAGCACCTGCCCGTGCCGGACGACAGGACCTCCGGCGCCGCCTCGACCTCGACGCAGAACTCGACGCAGAACCCGATCCACAGCCGCAGCGAGGCCGGTGTCAGGGCCGGCACCGGCGCCGCGTCCGACTTCCCCTCCCCGCGTGCCCGCCGTCACCGACGGGCCGACGCGTCCGCGGAGCTGCCGCCGGCGACCCCCGACGAGCTCGGTCGCCGGGCCGCGCAGCGCGCGGAGGACGTGTCGAGCTCGGCGCTGGGCTGCGCCGTCGTGATCGACCTCGCCCGGGACGGGCGGCGGTTCGCAGGGCTGCGGGCGGCGTCGGTGATCCGGGAGTTCGCGGAGGTCCTCTCCGAGCACGTCCCGGACGGCTCGCGGATGCGGTTCGACGAGCCTTACGTGCTGGCGCTGGTCCTGCCCGGGTGGGAGGCGACGAAGGCGACCCGCTGGATGTACCGCACCCTGCCTGCGCTGCTCGCCGACTTCGCTGCCAGCGAGGACATCCCCGGCGTTCAGCTGCGCGCCACCGTCCACGATGTCGACGGTCCGTTCGGGGCGCAGCTGCTGCACCGCATCGACGCCGGCAAGCTCCTGCCCGGGGCTCGGCACCGCGCTGCGCCGCGCCGCAAGGGCGACAAGCCCGGCAGCGACAGGGAGCCCGCCGCGCAGCTGGACGAGCAGGCCGACTCGGGGGATGGAGAGCAGACGGAGATTGACAGCGCAACTGTTGCGGCCGAGAACAACGGCGTGAATTCCACCACATCGGACGCGGGCGAGAAGGCCGCGCCCTTCATCCCGGCCGACGCCGAGGGCCTCGGCCTGGCCGATCTCCTCGCCGGCGCACTGGCCGCATACCGCTCCATCTGACTCGATCCCTGACTCGTTTCGACCGGCGGCGACCCTGCCCGTGCGGGGGTCGATCGCACACCACCGGGACCGTCGTTCGGGCGGGTCCCCGAGCGCCGCCGCGCGGTCCCGGGACCTGCCGCTGGACGGCTCGACCGCGCCCGGGGACGGTGCCGCTCCTCATTAGGGTGGAGCCTGCCGAGGTCACCCGGACGGTGGCCGTCGTTCAATCACTCGGAGCTGACTGACGTGGCAGGCGGGAAAGCGGAACTCGCGAACGATCCTGAGCTGGAGGCGGTGACCGCGCTCTACGCGCGGCACGCGCCGGACCTGCGGGGCGGTTCGGGTGAGCGCCTCCCGCGCCTGGACACCGCGGCGGAGGAGCACCTCCGATTGGCGGCGGAACGGCCACCGGGCGAGGTGCTGGTCCGCGTGCGGAGCGAGTCCGCGGGCGTCGGCGCCACCGCCGAGATCGTCACCGACGACATGCCGTTCCTGGTCGGCGCCGTACTGGTCGCCGTGTCGAAGGCGGGCTCGGAGGTGCGGCGGCTGATCCACCCGATCGTCGTCGTGCGCCGCACTCCGGACGGCAAGCTCGCCGAGGTGCTCGGCGACGCCGATCCGGCGACGCCCCCGCCGGAGACGGTCGTCGAGTCGTGGATCCACCTGGATCTCGACCAGCTGCCGACCGGTCCCGATGACCTGCAGCGGCGGCTGGCGGAGGCGATCGGGCACGTCCGGCGGGTCGTGGGCGACACCCCCGCGATGACCGACCGGGCCCGGGCCGTCGCGGACGAGCTGACCTCGGCGTCCGGCCGGCCGGGCGCCACCGCGCCGGGCGAGATCGCCCGGTTCCTCCAGTGGCTGGTCGACGGCCACTTCACGTTCCTCGGCCACCGCGGCTACACACCCGACGGTGCTCCGCACGACGCGGGCCTCGGGGTGCTGCGCGACGACCGGCTCGCGGCCGCGTTCGCCCCGCGCGAGGGCCTGATCGCGGGCGGTGACCAGGACGATCTCGTGGTCACCCGGGCGAGCGCGCCCAGCCCGCTGCGGGCGCAGCACCCGTACGTGGTCGCCGTGCTGGTGCGCGACGCGCAGGGCGCCGTGGTCGGCGAGGAGCGGTTCGCGGGCCTGCTGACCGTGCCCGCCCTGTACGAGAGCGTGCTCGACATCCCCGTCGTGGAGCACCGGGTCCGCGAGGCGATCCGCGGCGCCGGGTTCCCGCTGGACTCCTACTCCGGCCAGCAGATGCTGGACGTGCTCTCGGAGCTGCCGCGCGAAGAGTTGTTCAGCGCGTCCGAGGAGCGGCTGCGCGACACCGCGACGGGTGTGCTGACGGTGATCGGGCGGAGCGCGGTGCGGGTGTTCGGCCGCCGCGACCCGTTCCGCCGGTTCATCTCCTGCCTGGTCTACCTGCCCCGCGACCGCTACACGACGTCGTCCCGCCTGGCCATGGCCGAGGTGCTGCAGCGCAGGCTGGGCGGCACTTCGGTCGACCACACCGCGCGGGTGAGCGAGTCGCGGCTGGCGCAGGTGCACTTCACCGTGCACACCGACACCGGTGCCGGCACCGCCATCGCTGCCGACACCGACACCGGCGGGCCCGATGAGCTCGACCTGTCCGCGCTGCAGGACGAGCTGGGCGAGGCGGTGCGCACCTGGGAGGACCGCCTCCTCGCCGCGGTCGCGGACGAGGGTGGCGACACCGCGGCGATCACTGCGGCCCTGCCCGGCATCCCCGACTCGTACAAGGCCGTCGCGCCGCCCGAGCGGGCCGTGGAGGACCTCAAGCAGGTCGCCGGGCTCTCCGGTCCCGGCGACATCGGTGTGCGGCTCTACCGCGGCACGGCGGGTGCGGACTGGCGGTTCACCTTCTACCTCGCCGGCGAGCCGGCGACGCTGACCGCGGTGCTGCCGGTGCTGCAGCAGCTGGGCACCGAGGTGCTCGACGAGCGCCCGGCCGAGCTGACCCGCACCGACGGGCTGCGCGTGCACATCTACGACTTCGGCCTGCGACTGGACGACGCCACCCGCGAGGCGGTCGCCGACCGCAGCGACGCCGAGATCGCGAGCGGGTTCTGCGCGTCGTTCCGGGCGGCGTGGACCGGGGAGGCGGAGTCCGACGGGTTCTCCGCGCTGGTGCTGCGCGCCGGGCTGGACTGGCGCGAGGTGTCGATGCTGCGCGCGTACGCCCGCTACGCCCGCCAGCTCGGCAGCCCGTACGGCCACCAGTACATGGCGACCACGCTGCTCGCGCACCCGACCGTGGCGCGCTCCCTCGTGGAGCTGTTCCGGGCCCGGTTCGACCCCGGCCTCACCGGTGATCGCGACGCCGCGATCGAACAGGCCCTGGCCCGGGTGCGCGACCTGATCGACGCGGTGCACGGCCTGGACGCGGACCGGATCCTGCGCGGCTTCCTCGGCATGATCGCCGCGACGCTGCGCACCAACTACTACCGGCGCCGCCCGTTCCTGTCGTTCAAGCTCGATCCCGCTCAGGTCCCGGACATGCCGGCACCGCGGCCGAAGTACGAGATCTTCGTGTACTCGCCGCGCGTCGAGGGCGTGCACCTGCGGTTCGGCAAGGTCGCCCGCGGTGGGCTGCGCTGGTCGGACCGGCCGCAGGACTTCCGGACCGAGATCCTCGGCCTGGTGAAGGCGCAGGCCGTGAAGAACGCCGTGATCGTGCCGGTCGGTGCCAAGGGCGGATTCGTCGTGCGGCACACCGAGCGCGGCCGGGCCGAGGTGGAGGCTTGCTACCGGACGTTCATCTCCGGGCTGCTCGACGTCACCGACAACCTGGTCGACGGCGAGGCGGTGCCGCCGCCGGACGTGGTGCGCCACGACGGCGACGACACCTACCTGGTGGTGGCGGCCGACAAGGGCACGGCGACGTTCTCCGACATCGCCAACGAGGTGGCCGCCTCCTACGGGTTCTGGCTCGGCGACGCGTTCGCCTCCGGTGGCTCGGTCGGCTACGACCACAAGGCCATGGGCATCACCGCGCGCGGGGCGTGGGAGAGCGTCAAGCGGCACTTCCGCGAGCTGGGCGTGGACACCCAGTCGCAGGACTTCACCGTGGTCGGCATCGGCGACATGTCCGGTGACGTGTTCGGCAACGGGATGCTGCTCTCGCGGCACATCAAGCTGATCGCGGCGTTCGACCACCGGCACGTGTTCGTCGACCCGGACCCGGATCCGGCGACCTCCTACGAGGAGCGCGAGCGGCTGTTCGAGCTGCCGCACTCGTCGTGGGACGACTACGACCGCTCGTTGATCAGCCCCGGTGGCGGGGTGTGGCCGCGCACCGCGAAGGCGGTGCCGGTGAGCCCGCAGATGCGCCGGGCGCTCGGCATCGCCGACCGGGTCGAGCAGCTCAGCCCGCCCGAGCTGATCGCCGCGATCCTGCGCGCGCCCGCCGACCTGCTGTGGAACGGCGGCATCGGCACCTACGTGAAAGCCACCGACGAGCCGCACGAGGCCGCGGGTGACAAGGCCAACGACGGGGTGCGCGCCAACGGCAGCGAGCTGCGGGTGAAGGTCGTCGGCGAAGGTGGCAACCTGGGTCTCACCCAGCGCGGCCGCATCGAGTTCGCCCGCAACGGCGGCAAGATCAACACCGACGCGATCGACAACTCGGCCGGGGTGGACTGCTCCGACCACGAGGTCAACATCAAGATCCTGCTGGACGGCCTGGTCGCCGCCGGCCGGCTCACCCGCGACGAGCGCAACGCGGTGCTCGCGGAGATGACCGACGAGGTCGCGCAGCTGGTGCTCGCCGACAACGTCAGCCAGAACGACGTGCTCGGCATCGCCCGGGCGCACGCTCCCGCGATGCTCAACGTGCACCGGCGGCTCACCGCCGACCTGGAGGCCCGCCGCGGCCTGGTGCGCGAACTGGAGGTGCTGCCCGATGAGGCGGGCTTCGCCGAGCTGGAGGCGGCCGGACAGGGCCTGACCAGTCCGGAGCTGGCCACCCTGCTCGCGCACACCAAGCTCGACCTGACCGCGGCCGTGCTCGACTCCGACCTGCCGGACACCCCCGCGTTCGCCGCGCGCCTACCCGAGTACTTCCCGCGCCTGATCCGTGAACGGTTCCCGGACGCGATCGCCGCGCACCCGCTGCGCCGCGAGATCATCGCGACGCTGCTGGTCAACGAGATGGTCGACGGTGCAGGCATCACGTACGCGTTCCGGCTGGGGGAGGAGCTGGCGGCGTCTCCGACGGACGCGGTCCGCGCCTACGCGGTCACGACCGCGGTGTTCGAGCTGCCGCAGCTGTGGGAGCAGCTGCGGGCGCCGCGCATCCCGACCGCCGTGTCGGACCGGGCGATCCTCGAGTCGCGGCGGCTGCTCGACCGGGCCTCGCGCTGGTTCCTCACCAACCGGCCGCAGCCGCTGGCCGTGGGATCGGCGATAGCGCGGTTCCGCGAGCCCGTCCGCGAGCTGCGCGGGCTCATCCCGGACCTGCTGCGCGGCAAGGAGCGCGAGTCCGTCGAGGAGTCGGCCACGGAGCTGACCGGTGCCGGACTGGACGCCGAGCTGGCCACCCGCTGCGCGACGCTCATGCACTCGTACGGTTTGCTCGACATCGTGGAACTGGTGGAGCTGGCCGAGCAGGACCGGGAGCCGCGCGACCCGGAGGAGGTCACCGCGCTGTACTACGCGATGTCGAACCACCTGGGCATCGACCTCGCCCTCACCTCGGTGAGCGCGTTGGAGCGGGGCGACCGCTGGCACGCGCTCGCCCGGCTGGCGCTGCGCGACGACCTGTACGGCTCGCTGCGGTCGATCACGCTCGACGCGATGCGCGAGTCCGCCCCCGGTACCCCGATCGACGACACGATCGCGGCGTGGGAGCGGGCGAACGCCTCGCGGCTCGTGCGCGCCCGGGCCGCGCTGCACGAGATCGGGAAGGCGGGTCAGCTGGACCTGGCCACCCTGTCGGTGGTGTCGCGGCAGCTGCGGGGGCTCGCCCGATGAGCGGTAAGCGGTTCACCACGCTCGTCCCGATGCGGTGGAGCGATCTCGACGACTACGGCCACCTCAACAACGCCCGCGCGGTGACGATCCTGGAGGAGGCGCGCATCGCGTTCCTCTGGTCGGCGCGCGCGGAGAACGCGGGCGTGTCGTTCCGCGGCGGACTGCTGGTCGCCGGGTTGAACGTGGAGTACAAGCGGCAGGTGACCTACCGCGCCGGCCGGTCGCTGCGGGTCGGCATGGGCATCGACGAGGTGCGGGCGGCGTCGTTCCGCATCCTCTACGACCTGCACGACGGGCCGGAGGCCGAGGACCCGGTGGCGATCCGGGCGTGGACGCGGATGGCGCTCTACGACATGGATGCGCAGCGGCCGCGGCGGCTGTCGGAGGCGGAGCGGGAGTACCTCAGCGGGTTCGTGGAGGACGCCTCGTGACGGCGCTGGCCCTGGCCGAGACCGCCGACCGCACCGATCTCGGTGCGTTCGTGGCCCGGGTGGTCCGGCTGGACGCGACGGCGACGGTGCGGCTGCGCGCCGTCGACGGACACGTGACCGCGTGGGCGACCACGCCGTTCGACGTGCTCGCCACCCGCACGGTGGCGGGCACCCTGGAGCCGCCCGACGTCACCGCGCCGGCGTCGGCGCTGCTCACCGCGCTGACGGTGGTGCGCTCGGAGGTCGTCGATCCCGGGCCCGGCACCCTCTGGCCCGCTGAGCTGCCGCCGGAGAGCGGCTGGACGCTGGTCGACGAGGTGCCCGCCGCGGAGATCGAGCGGCTCACCGAGCGCGGGCTCGAAGTGGCGCGCGAGCACGCCGGCCCGCACGGCCTGCCGACGTCGCTGCTGGACCAGGTCGTGCTCACCGTGACCGGCGGGGACACGACGGTGAAGGTGCCGCTGCGCTGCCTGTTCGCGCTGTCCGGGATGGGGTTCACCGGGGGCGAGCCGGACCCGGTGCGGGTGTCGGCGACCGGTTCGTGGCTGCGGCTGGATGCCCGCTACGGAGCGGTGGCCCGCCGCCGCGTCACGTCGCTGCCGCTGCTGTTCTGATCACGCTGCTGTTCTGATCACGCTGCTGTTCTGATCACGGTGCTGGGCACGGCTCAGACCAGCCAGGCCGCGGTGTCCGGGGGCAGCTCGTCGGTCTCCAGCGGGGAGCTGGACAGCAGCACCTCTCCCGGGGGCAGCGGCACCGGCGCGGTGGAGGCGTTCAGCGCGCACACCAGCGTGGAACCGGAGCGGCGGAACGCGAGGCAGCCGGGCGGCGCGCCGAACCACTCCACGGCGTCGCCGACGAACCCGGGATGGGTGCGGCGCAGCTCGATCGCGGCTCGATAGGCCGACAGCATCGACGCGGTATCCTCCAGCTGGTCGGCGACCAGCAGCTCGCCGTACTCCGCCGGCATCGGCAACCACGGCGCACCCGAGGTGAACCCGTAGCCGGGCGGCCCACCCTCCCACGGCAGCGGCACCCGGTAGCCGTCGCGCCCGCGCTCGCGGCGCCCGGACCGCTCCCACAGCGGATCCTGCAGGACCTCGTCGGGCAGGTCGACGTCGATCAGGCCCAGCTCCTCGCCGTAGTAGACGAACACGGCACCGGGCAACGCCATCGTCACCATGGCCATCGCCAACGCCCGCGCGCGGCCGATCTCGCCGCCGCCGTAGCGGGAGACCGCCCGGCTCACGTCGTGGTGACCCAGCGCCCACGTCGCCGACGCGCCCACCGACGTCGCCGCGGCCAGCGCGCTCTCGATGGTCTCGCGGATGGCGTCGGCGTCGAACGGGGTGACCGCCAGCTCCCGGGAGAAGCCCAGGTGCAGCTCGTCCTCGCGCAGGTACGCGGCGAACCGCTGGTCGGCGGGCAGCCCGATGTCGCCGATGACGACCCGGCCGGGGTAGTGGTCGATGACCGAGCGGATCATGCGGTGGATCTCGTGCACTCCGTCCTGATCGAACGGGCGCACCCGGGCCGACGCGGCATCGGTGAGCGACGCCGGCTTGGCCAGGCAGTGGGCGGCTTCGACGCGGAACCCGTCGACCCCGCGGTCGAGCCAGAACCGCATGGTCTTCTCCAGGTCGGCCCACACCTCGGGGTTGGTCCAGTTGAGATCGGGCTGCTCGGGGGCGAACAGGTGCAGGTACCACTCGCCGGGCCGGCCGTCGGTCTCGGTGACGCGGGTCCAGGCGGGGCCGCCGAACGTGCTGGTCCAGCCGTTGGGCGGGGTGGCGCCGTCCAGGCCGCGGCCGGGGCGGAAGTGGTAGCGGGACCGCTCCGGGCTGCCCGGCGCCGCGGTCAGCGCCGCCCGGAACCACTCGTGCTGCACGGACGTGTGGTTGGGCACCAGGTCGAGCAGCAGCTTCATCCCGTGCTCGTGCACCCGGTCGACCAGCGCGTCGAATCCGTCCAGGTCGCCGAAGACCGGATCGACGTCCCGGGGATCGGCGACGTCGTAGCCGTGGTCGGCCATCGGGGAGGCGTAGATCGGGGTCAGCAGCACGGCGTCGGCGCCGAGCAGCTCGATGTAGCCGAGCCGGGACGCGATCCCGTCCAGGTCACCCACCCCGTCGCCGTCGGCGTCGGCGAAGCTGCGGGCGTAGACCTGGTAGATCACGGCGTCGCGCCACCACTGCGCCGGGAGCTGCACGAGTGCCGATCCTGCCAAACCACCGGCGCCGACGGCGTGCCAGTAGCGCGGAAGTAGCTCAGAAGTCGGAGTTCATCATGCTCATGGCGGCGTACTGGAGGTACTGCCACAGCTGGTCGCGGTGCGCATCGTCCAGTCCGGCCTCGTCGACGGCGATGCGCATGCAGCGCAGCCAGGCGTCGCGCTCCACCGGACCGATCTTGAACGGCATGTGCCGCATCCGCAGCCGGGGGTGCCCGCGCAGCTCGGAGTAGGTGCGGGGGCCGCCCCAGTACTGCTCGAGGAACATCCGCAGCCGGGCCTCAGCGGGGCCCAGATCCTCCTCCGGGTACATGGGTCGGAGCACGTCGTCCTTCGCGACTTCCTCGTAGAAGCGCGAGACGATCTTCTCGAAGGTCGGTGCGCCGCCCACCTCGTCGTAGAAGTTCTGCGGTTCGCTCACCGCTTCATTGTTCCGCACCCGGACGGGCCGGTGCCGGTTCCCGTGCAGGGCCTAACCCTGTGCGGAGGTCTGGCTGTTCGGGAACACGGCGGGGCGGGGCACCCCGGCGTCGTCGAACGCGTCGGTGATGGCGGCGTTGAGCGCCCGCTGCACCGCGAACTGCTGGCCGGGGGCCACTTTGACGGTGAGCCGCAGGTGCACCGCCTCGGTGGCGATGCGCTCCACGCCCAGCACCTGGACCTCGCCCAGCACCTTCTCGGCGAGGTCCTTCTCCGCGATCCGTTCGGTGGCCACGCGGCCGGCCAACTCGGTGGCCTCGGCGACATCGGCGCTGTGCGCCACCGGGATGTCGACGACGGCGACCGCGTAGCCCTGGCTCTTGTTGCCGACCCGCAGGATCTCGCCGTTGCGGACGTACCAGACGGTGCCGCTGACGTCGCGCACGGTCGTGACCCGCAGCCCGACGGACTCGACGACCCCGCTGGCCTCGCCGAGATCGACGATGTCGCCCACTCCGTACTGGTCCTCGAGCAGCATGAACACGCCGGACAGGAAGTCGCGCACGAGGTTCTGCGCGCCGAACCCGACCGCGACGCCGACGATGCCGGCGGAGGCGAGGATCGGGCCCAGGTTCACCCCGAACTCGGCGAGGACCATGATCGACGCGACGATCAGCACCACCGCCGAGGCGATGGACCGCAGCACCGATCCGATCGTGCGGGCCCGCTGCACGCTGCGCGGGCTGTCGGCCGGGGTCGACTGGTTGCGGGGCAGCCGCGAGGCGAGGCGGGTGACCTTCGAGCTGGTGGCACCGGCGACGATGCGGTTGATCATCCGGTGCAGCAGGTAGCGCATCAGCAGCGCGATGACGATCGTCAGCGCGATGTGCGCCGTCTTGGTGATGATCGTGTCGGCGGACCGCGCGAGCATGTCCGAGTTGGTCAACCGGTAGATCACCTCGCACCACGAGCCGGGGTCGCTGGCGCAGGGCGGCTGGAACGGCAGCAGCGAGTCGCCGTCGGCGAGGTCGTCGGCCGGGGCCATCTAGAGCTCCAGTCCCGTGTGGGCGGCGAGGAAGGCGAGCTGGTCGACCGACAGGGCGACGGTGCGGCTCACCGAGCGCGCGCCGTGGCCGACGTCGGTCTCGCGGCGCAGCAGCACCGGGCGGGTCGCGAAGTCCCCGGCGGTGGCGTGCTGCAGCACCGCGCACATCTTGCGGGCGTGGCACGGGTCCACGCGGGTGTCGGAGTCGAACACGGTGAACAGCACCGCCGGGTAGCGCGTGCCCTCCCGCACGTGGTGGTAGGGCGAGTAGCTCAGCAGCCACTCGAACTCGACGGGATCAGCGGCGGTGCCGTACTCGTCGTTCCACGTGGGGCCGAGGGAGAACTGCTCGTAGCGCACCATGTCCAGCAGCGGCGCCGAACAGACGACGGCGCGGTACAGCTCCGGTCGCTGGGTCAGCGCGGCGCCGACGAGCAGCCCGCCGTTGGAGCCGCCGAGGATCGCCAGCTGCTCGGCCGTGGTCGTACCGGAGGCGATGAGGGCCTCGGCGGCGGCGTGGAAGTCGTCGAAGACGTTCTGCTTGTTGGCGCGGTTGCCGGCGAGGTGCCAGGCCTCGCCCTCCTCGCTGCCACCGCGCAGCGACACCACGACGTACGCACCGCCTGCCTCGACCCAGGCCAGCGCGGATGGTGTGTACGCGGGCTCGCGGGAGATCGCGAAGCCGCCGTACCCGGTCATCAGCGCCGGCACCGGCCCGGGCCGGTCGGGGCTGAGCACGAACATGCGCACGGTGGTGCCGTCGCGGCTGGTGAACGTGCGCTGCTCACTGCGCACCGCGGGCACGGCGACCGCGCCGGGCGCGGTGGCCTCCAGCGTCACCTCGCCGGTCGCGGCGTCGAAGCGGTGCACCTGGGTGGGCGTGACGAAGTCGGTCCAGCCGAACCACAGCTGCCCGAACCGCTCCGGGGTGCGCACGTCGGCCACCGAGAGGGCGGTCAGCGAGCCGGGGCCGGGCAGCGCGACGGTGCCGCGCGGGCTGCCGTCCAGGCCGTGCAGGGCCAGCTCGCCGACGGCGTGGCGGCTGCGGGCGAGCACCAGCAGCGGCTCGGCGTCCGAGCCGGGCGGCGGCTCGAGGTAGCGGACCGCGTCGAGGTTCGAGGCGGGGTCCTCGGGGACCAGTTCTCGCCAGTGCTCCCGGCCGGGTGTGCGGGGATCGGCGACCGCGAGCCGCCAGCGCGGCGCGCCGTCGGTGGTGCGGACGTACAGGCGGCCGTCGCGCTCGACCCACATCGTGGCGCGCACATCGTCGGCCTGGGTGAGCACGGGGGTGAGCGGCGGCACCGGCTCGCCGGGGGTGAGCTCGGCGATCCACACGCTGTCGCGGCGGGCGGTGCCGACGCTGCCGGAGACCACCAGCCAGCGTCCGTCGTGGGAGAGGTGCAGGCCGTAGTAGGTGTGGTCGATGTAGAGGCCCGGCCCGTCGACGAGCACGTCCTGGCTGGTCGGGGCGCCGACCCGGTGGCGCCAGATGCGCCGGTGGAACGCCTGCTGGCCGGGCGGTGCCTCGTCCTCGCGGACCATCCGCACGAACAGGAACTCCGCGCTCTGCCCGACCTCGCCGGGCAGCCACACGACGTCGGAGTAGCGGCAGCGGTCGATCGGTTCCTCGATCTCCTCGCCGGTGTCGACGTCCATGACGTGCAGCACCGAGTTCTCGTCGCCGCCGAACGACAGCTGGTAGGCCAGGAGGCGCCCGGTCGGGTCGACCGTGGCGCCGTCGAGGGTGGTGCGCCCGCTCGGGTCGATCGCCATCGGATCGACCAGCGTCCGCCGCGTGCCGTCGGGTTCGACGACCTGCAGCACGGCGTGGTCCTGGTCGGGCTCGCGGTGGGTGACGAACCGGCGGCCGGCCTTCCAGACCGGCGCCGAGACCGCACCCGTGGCGGAGTAGCGCTCCAGCGCCGCGGTGAGCCGCGCGCGACCGGGCAGCGCGCCCAGCACCTGTGCGGTCAGCTCGTCCTGGGCCTGTGACCAGGCCTTCGTCCGCGGGTCGTCGGGGTCCTCCAGCCACCGGTACGGGTCGGGGACGCGGTGGCCGTGCAGGGTGTCGACGAGATCGAGCCGGAGCGCTTCGGGGTAGCGGTCGGTCGTCGTCACGCGGTCCGAGGGTAGTTCAGCCCATCGGGTGGCCCCGCGGCGGTCACGGTCGCCGGTGCAGTGCGGCAGCGACCGCGCCGGTCAGGACGAGGGCGGCGCGGCGGTTCGGGGTGGCGACCCGGGTGCAGCGCGACCCTGCGCGGCGCCGGCCAGCGCGCCTGCTGGCCGTGGCCGAGTCGCTGCCCGCGGGCCCGAGGCCGCCCGCGCGCGGGGGCGTCGCGGCGCGGGCATCAGGCGGGCGCGCGCTCCGCCACGTGCGCCGGTACCGGCATCGCCGCCGGGACGGTCGGGCAGGGCTGGGGCGGGCCGAAGACCGTGCGGACGGGAAGCACGCCCGCCCACACGTCGAGCGCGGCGAGGTCCTCCTCGTCGTCACTCGGACCGGCGGCGCGCACCTTCACGCTGGCCTCGTCGAGTGCGACGGCGAGCACGGCGGTGGCGGCCATCTCGCGCTTGGTCGGCCGACGGGAGTGGTCCCACGAGCCGGGCGCGAGGTGCTCGACGATCGCCCGGACGGCGGCCGTCCGTTCGTCGGGGTCGGTGACCAGGCGGGCGGTCGCGTGCACGACCGCGCAGCGGTAGTTCATCGAGTGGTGGAAGGCCGAGCGCGCGTAGACGATGCCGTCGAGGTGGGTGACGGTGACGCAGACCGGCGCGCCGGCGATGCCGCGCACGTACCCGGCGCCGGTGGAGGCGTGCAGGTAGAGGGTGTCGCCGATCCGCCCGTACCCGGTGGGCAGGACGACCGGCGCGCCGTCGCGGACGAAGCCGAGGTGGCACACGAGCCCGGCGTCGAGCACAGCGTGCAGATCGGCGCGGTCCGTGCGGGCCCGTTCCCGGAGCCGGGTGAGCGTGGTGCGCGGGGTCGAGGACAGCGGCGCGGACATGCCTCCAGCGTCGCGGGTCCAGTGGCATCCTGACAGGGCCATTTCGTCGTCGATCAGGAAGGCCACTCCGTGGATCTGCCGCCGCTGCCGCTGGACCGGGCCAGCGACGTCCCCCTCGCCGTCCAGCTCGCCGACGCGGTGCGGGCCGCCGCGGTGGCCGGGACGTTCCGCCGCGGCGACCGGCTCCCGTCGACGCGGGCATTGGCGGCCACGCTCGGGGTGAGCCGGACCGTGACCGCGGCCGCGTACGAGCAGCTGCTCGCCGAGGGCTGGATCGAGGGGCGCCGGGGCGCGGGCACGTTCGTCGTCGGAGTGCCGCACGGGACGCCCGCCCCGGCCCGGGCGGCTGCGCACCCACCCGCTCAGCGGGGGCCGGCGTCGGCGATCAGCCTGGAACCGGGATCACCGTGCCGCGAGGCGCTCGACCCGGCAGCGTGGCGGCGGGCCTGGCGCGCGGCCGGCGACGTCCCGCCCGCTCTGTCCCACGACGAGGCGGGCCTGCTCGCCTACCGCGCCGCCGTCGCCGACCAGCTGCTGCGCCACCGCGGCCTCGTCGTCGAACCGGACGAGGTGCTGGCCACCTCCGGGACCACCGCGGCCGTCGCCGAGCTGGCCGCCCTCCTCCCGCGGGGTGCCCGGGTCGCCGTCGAGGACCCGGGCTACAAGCGGGTGTCGGCCGCGCTGCGCGCAGCCGGGGCCAGCGTGCTGCCGGTGCCGGTCGACGACGAGGGCCTCGACGTCGCCGCGCTGCCCGCCCAGCTCGACGCCGTCTACTGCACCCCGGCCCACCAGTACCCGCTCGGCGCCCGGCTCTCGGCGTCGCGGCGGCTGGCACTCGTGGAGCGGGCCCGTGCGGAGGGGTTCCTCGTGATCGAGGACGACTACGACGGCGAGCTGCGCTACGACGTCGCCCCGCTCCCGCTGCTGGCCGCGCTCGCCCCCGACGTCGTCGCGCACCTGGGGACCACCAGCAAGGTCCTCACCCCCACCCTCGGCGTCGGCTGGATCGTCGCCCCGCCCGAGATCCGCGCCGCTCTGCTCGCCGCGCGGGGCGCCGGAGCACGGCCGGCGGAGGCGGGCCAGCGGGTGTTCGCGGCCTTCGCCGCCCACGGCGACCTGGCCCGGCACCTGCGGCGGCTGCGGCGGATCCTCGGCGAACGCCGGGCCGAGACCGTGGCCGCGATCCGCACCACCGGGAACCCCGTCCGCGGTGACGCCGCCGGCGGGCACGTCGTCGTCCCCCTCGCGGACGCCGCCCGCGAGGCCGTCGTCGTGTCCGCGCTCGCGGCCCGGGACGTGTCCGCCGCGGCGCTGTCCCCGTACCACGCACCGGGGCGGGCGGCGGGGCACGGCATCGTCGTCGGGTACGCGGGCCCGGACCGGGCGGATCTCCGGCGGGCGCTGGGGGCGCTGCGCGACGTGCTCGCGGAGGAGGGGTGAGGTGCCGGGTTCCGCGGAACCCCCAGGCCCGCCGGGAGGCAACGAACGGCCCTTTCGTCCACTCCGAGTGGACGAAAGGGCCGTTCGTTGCGTTCGGAGCACCTTCCGCTTCAACCAGGACACGACGGCCTGCGGCTGCGCCCGGTACCACGCGGCCGTGGTGCGCTCGGGCAGCTGCTTGCGGGACACCTTCTTGCGGGACACCGACTTCTCGACCGGGTACCCGGGCAGGCGCGCCCGGGCGTCGTTGCTCCCGATGAGCACCGCGATGACGTCCGCCGGCGTCGCCACGACCTCGTCGAGGCGCTGGGCGAGGCTGTAGGCCACGCCGCCGTTCGCCGCGAAGCGGCGCAGCGCGAGCGCGCCGGGTGGGCGGCGGACGGCCAGCAGGGCTAGGTGATCGGTGCTCAGCTGTCCCCGGGTGATGCTGTCACCCACGCAGGAAACGCGGATCGGCAGGGGGTTTCGTTCCGAAGGGGATCGGCACGGGGAAGACGCTGGACGGCGGCGGTGCGGCGCTTACCCTGGGCGCATGGGGACCGACCCGCACCGCGGTGGTTCGGGCCCGCGCGCGTCCCAGCTCGTGTTCGCGCCCAGCCCGGGGCTACGGCCCTACGCGAGCGGCTACGTCGGATTCGAGCTGTCGGGCTTTCCACCGGGCGTGCACCTCGGTCCACCCGGCCGGACCCTGACGCTCCTCGTCAACCTGTCCGAGCCGATCGAGGTGGTGCGCAGCGGCGAGGCGGCGACCCGGCACGATGCGCTCGTCGGCGGGCTGCGCTCGACCGCGGCGGCGATCCGCCACGACGGTTGCCAGCACGGTGTCCGGGTGGCGCTCACCCCGCTCGGAGCCCGGGCCGTGCTCGGTGTGCCGGCCGGCGAGCTGGCCGACCGCATGCTCGACCTCGACGCGGTGGTCGGGCCGGTGGCCGCCGAGCTCGTCGACCGGGTCCGCAGCGCGACCACCTGGCCCGCCCGAATCGCGGCACTGGAGGCCGGCCTCGCCGCACTCGTCCGTCGGCACGACCGGACCGCCGCCCGGGCGGTTCCCGCCGAGGTCGCCGAGGCGTGGCGCCGGCTGGTCGCCCGCCGGGGCCAGGTGCGCGTCGCAGACCTCGCCGCCGCGCTCGGCTGGAGCCGCCAGCACCTCGGCGACCGCTTCCGGCGGGAGCTCGGGCTAGGCCCGAAGACCCTGGCCCGGGTGCTGCGCTTCGCTCACGCCTACGAGCTGGTCACCGCGGACGATCCGCGGCCGTGGGCGGAGGTCGCCGCGCTGGCGGGGTACGCCGACCAAGCCCACCTGGTGCGGGAGTGGCGAGCCGTCACCGGCCTGCCCCCGACGGCCTGGCAGCGCGAGGAGGTCCTGCCCCCGGATGCCCGCCCGGTCACCGAGCACGGTGCTCCGTCCCCAGGCCGGGGGTGATCGACAGGAGCCGGGCGGGCCCCTCGGCGTCGACGGCGTGCCACACCCCGGGCGGGTTCACCACGGCCTGGCCCGCCTCCAGGACGACGGTGCGTGCCGGGGCGCCGGGCGACTCCGCCTGGTGCACGGCGACGCGCCCGGACACGCACACGAGCACCTCGTCGCCGGCGGGGTGGCACTCCCAGTGCGCGCCGGGGCCGTCCTCGTCGATCAGTACGACGAGCCGCCCCTCGGCCCCGTCCTCGGCCGTCGCCTCGGCGTAGGCCTGCAGCGTGGCGGGATCGAAGGAGAACCCGTCCACGGGCCGAGCCCGCGAGCCGAGGCCCAGGTGCAGCGGCTCGGTCAGCAGGTCGACGGCATCACGGTGATCGGTTCGCAACTCCATGCGGCCCACTGTCGGCGGGCCTGTGCCGTGGAGTCTTGAACGAACGGAAGCTGCCGCGCGAGGCCGGGCCGCCCCCGCGCGTGGGCGACTCGCGGGCCTGCACCGGAGAACTCGCTGGTCCGCTCGGGAGAACTCGCCGCACCGCACGGGGCGACTCGCGCATCCGCGCCGGACGACTGGCCGGAGCATTTGGACCAGTTGATCCTTCTGCATTCGGACCTGGCTACTCGGGCCACACTCATCCGAAGCTGGACCCGTGATCACCTCTGCCCGCTTCGCCGCACTCGGCGGCGCACTCGGGATGGTCTGCGTCGGGAGTAGCGTGGCCGCGTCCCAGGTCCTGGTCGGGGCGCCGCTGTTCACCGTGCAGGCCCTGCGCTACACCCTCGCCGCCGTGCTCCTGCTGGTCCTCGCCCGCATCGGCCGCCGGCCGCTGCCCCGGCCGCGCGGGACCGAGTGGTGCTGGCTCGCCGCCGTGGCCGCGGTCGGGCTGGTGGTGTTCAACGTCGCGGTCGTGCGGGGTGTGGAGCACGCCGAGCCCGCGGTGATCGGGGTGGCTGTGGCGACGGTGCCGGTCGCGCTGGCCGTGGCCGGGCCGCTGGCCGCGCGGCGCCGCCCGGCACCGACCGTCGTGCTGGCCGCGCTGGTCGTCACGGCCGGGGCGGTGCTCGTCGAGGGAGGTGGGCGGACCGATGCCGAGGGCATCCTCTGGGCCGCGGTGACGATGCTGTGCGAGATCGGGTTCACCCTGCTCGCGGTTCCGGTGCTCGACCGGCTGGGGCCGTGGGCGGTGTCGCTGCACAGCGTGTGGATCGCCACCGTCGTGCTGACCGTGCTCGGGCTCGCGGTCGAGGGACCGGCCGCGATCACGCAGCTCGACGGCGGCGATCTCCTCGCCGCGCTGCACCTCGCCGTCGTGGTCACGGCGCTGGCGTTCGTGCTCTGGTACACCGCGGTCGACCGGATCGGCGCCGGCCGGGCGGGCCTGTTCACCGGCATCGTGCCCGTCGCCGCGGCCGCCGGGGGAGTGCTGCTCGGTGCCCCGGTGCCCGGGGCCGCGGTGTGGCTGGGGACCGGAGTGGTCGCACTGGGGCTGGCGATCGGCTTCGCGCGACCGGCGCCGCAGCGGACTCCGGAGAGGATCAGCCCTGGTGCGGGTACGACGACACCGTCGGCGGCACGAACGTCTCCTTGATCACCCGCGGGCTGACCCAGCGCAGCAGGTTGTAGATCGAGCCCGCCTTGTCGTTCGTGCCCGACGCGCGCGATCCACCGAACGGCTGCTGGCCGACGACGGCGCCGGTCGGCTTGTCGTTGACGTAGAAATTGCCGGCCGCGAACCGCAGCGCGCTCGTCGCCTGCTCGATCGCCGCCCGGTCACGGGCGATGATCGAGCCGGTCAGCCCGTACGCCGCGCCGCGGTCGATCTGGGTCAGCACCGTGTCGACGTCGGAGTCGTCGTAGATGTACACCGCCAGGTACGGCCCGAAGTACTCGGTGCAGAACACTTGGTGCGTCGGGTCCGAGCCGACCACGATCGTCGGCCGCACGAAGTAGCCCACGGAGTCGTCGGCGGTGCCTCCCGCGATGACCTCCAGGCTCGGGTCGTCGTGCGCCATCTGCAGCGCGGCCGTCACCTTGTCGTAGGCCTTGCGGTCGATCAGCGCGCCGAGGAAGTTCGAGAAGTCGGTGACGTCGCCCATCTCCAGCGACTCGGTCTCGGCCACGAGATCGTCGCGCAGCCGCCTCCACACCGAGCGCGGGATGTACGCGCGGGAGGCCGCCGAGCACTTCTGGCCCTGGTACTCGAACGCGCCGCGGACCAGCGCGGTGCGCAGCACGTCCACGTCGGCGGACGGGTGGGCGAACACGAAGTCCTTGCCGCCGGTCTCGCCGACCAGGCGCGGGTAGGTGGCGTAGTTGGCGATGTTCGCCCCGACCCGGCTCCACAGGTGCTGGAACGTCGCGGTCGATCCGGTGAAGTGGATGCCGGCGAGCGCCCGGTCGGCGAGCAGCACGTCGGAGACGTCCTTGCCGTCGCCGGTGAGCAGGTTGATCACGCCGGGCGGCATCCCGGCCTCCTCCAGCAGCCGCATCGTCAGGTGCGCGGCCAGGCCCTGCGTCGGGGACGGCTTCCAGATCACCGTGTTACCCATCAGCGCGGGCGCGGTCGGCAGGTTGCCGGCGATCGCGGTGAAGTTGAACGGGGTGATCGCGTAGACGAAGCCCTCCAGCGGCCGGTAGTCCATCCGGTTCCACACTCCCGGCGCGCTGTTCGGCTGGTTCTCGTGGATCTGGCGGGCGTAGGCGACGTTGAACCGCCAGAAGTCGGCCAGTTCGCACGCGGCGTCGATCTCCGCCTGGTAGCAGGTCTTCGACTGGCCGAGCATCGTCGCGGCGTTCATCCGCGCCCGCCACGGTCCGGTGAGCAGGTCGGCGGCGCGCAACAGCACGGCCGCGCGCTCGTCGAACGGCAGGTCACGCCACGCCGGGGCGGCCCGCAGCGCGGCTTCGACCGCGGCCTTCGCGTCCTCGTGCGAGGCGTTCGCGGTCACGCCGAGGACGTGCTCGTGGTCGTGCGGGGCGACGACGTCGATGCGCCGGCCGGCGGCCATGTGCTGGCGGCCGTCGATCGTGACGGTGAGCTCGTACTGCTGGCCGCCGATCTCGGCGAGGGCCGCCTCCAGCTCGGCCCGTTCCGGCGAGCCGGGTGCGTAGCTGAGCACGGTCTCGTTGCGCGGCACGGGGGTACCGGTGATGGCGTCCATGGCTGGAGGGTAGGAACCGAGCACGATCCTTGTGCTGTTCGATCGGATAGCGTCAGTGCCGCTGTGTTGTCCGGAACGCCAACAATAGCTGCAGGTGCGCCATGAGCCGCGCCCGCGGATCACCCAGCGCCAGCCCGGACACCGCGGTCGCCCGCCGCAGCCGGTGCCGCAGCGTGTTCGGGTGCACCACCAGCCGCTCCGCCGCCATCCGCACGTCGCCGTGCGCGTCGAGCCAGGTGAGCACCGATCCGGCCAGATCGGAGCCGTGCTCGGCGTCGTGCGCGAGCAGCCGCTCGACGGCGGGGTCGCGCACTTCCGGCGCCGCCGCGAGCAGGTCCAGGGTCTCGTCGAGCAGGATCTCCGCGCGCAGGTCGGGCAGGGTGGCCACGTCGGCGTCGGCCGGCATCGTGGCGAGCACCCGGTCGGCCTCGGCCCGGGACACCGCTGCGCCGCCCAGCCGGGGTGCGGGCGCGCCGATCCCCGACCGGACCGGGCTGCCGGTGCGCCGGCCGGCCAGCGCCACCACCTCGGCGCACATCGCCCGCAGCCCCGGCTCGATGCCGTCGGCCGGCACCCCGGGCAGCACGGCGTAGACCCGGTCGCCGTCCACGGCGGTGGGTGCGGTGCGGCGGTAGGTGGCCGCGTGCACGGCGACGACGTCGGCCAGCTCGGCCACGCCCACGGCGTCCGCGCCGGGCGCGGTGAACGCGGCCACCACCACCGGGGCTTCCGGGTCGATCCCGTAGACGCCGGCGACCAGCTCCGGGGCGACCCGGCCGGCGAGCAGCCCGGCGACCAGGTCGGTGCCGGGGGAGCGGCGGGTGCGGCGGCGGACCAGGTGCTGCGCCGCCACGCGGGTGGCCCCGAGCAGCGCCTCCTCCGCGCGGGGGGTGAACCCGGTGGAGCCCTCCTGCACCCAGATCGTGCCCAGCCAGCGCGCGCCGGCGTGGATACCGGCAGCGAGCCGGCGCCGGATGCCCAGCTCCGGGTGCTCGTCGATGCGGACCACGCCCTCACCGGCCCGCACCCGATCGAACACGCCCCACTCGCGCAGCAGCCCCAGGTAGTCGGCCGGGCCCTGCCAGCCGAGCACGGAGAGCCGGCGCAGCTCGTCGGCCGACGCGCTGTCGTAGCGGGAGTAGGCGAGGACCCGGCTGCCGGTGTCCTCGATGCTGACCAACCCACCCGTCAGCAGTGCGGTGGTCTGGGCGAGGCTGAACAGCTCGTCGGGGCCCGCGTCGGTCTCCAGCACCTCGCGCAGCAGCTGCTCGACGTGGTCCCAGCGGGCGTCGTCGCGCACGGCGACCACAGCGGCCCGCCGGGTCGCGTCGCGCAGCAGATCGGGATCGGAGGCACCGATCTTCACCGCCACCGCGACCGCGCCGCGCCGGTCGACCCCGCGCACAGCGTGCACCGCCTCTCGCCCGCGCGCGCCGATGACCAGCACGAACCGGCCCGCGTAGTCGTCGGGCTCGTCGTCGGGATCGACGATCGCCAGCCCGGACACCGGCACGTCGAGGCCATCCGGCGTCGACAGCGCCTCCGCCAGCGGGGTGCCGAGCGCGCCGAGCAGTCTCCGCAGGCTCGTCTCCATTATTCGATCGTATGACGATCACCGCGGAGCGTTGTTCGATCGGACAGTCCGCGGGTGTGTCCGGCGCCCTACCGTTCGGGCATGCTCAGGACCGCGATGCTCGCTGCCGCACGCTCCGCCGTGTGTCGCGACCTCGCCGAGAACACCTCGCTGCTCCGGCCGCTCGTCGACCGCTTCGTGGCCGGCGAGACCCTCGATGCGGCGCTCGCGACCGCCACTGAGCTCACCGCCGACCGGTTCGTCACCATCGACCACCTCGGCGAGGACACCCGCGACCGCGCCCAGGCCGGCGCCGTCGTCGACGCGTACGTGACCCTCCTGCAGCGGCTCGCCGACATCGGGCTCGCCGACCGGGCCGAGGTGTCGGTCAAGCTCTCGGCGCTCGGCCAGGCGCTGCCCGATCCCGACGCCGACAAGATCGCGCTCGACAACGCGCGGCGCATCTGCGCGGCCGCCGCCGCTGCCGGCGCCACGGTCACCGTCGACATGGAGGACCACACCACCACCGACTCGACCCTGGGCATCGTCGAGGAGCTGCGCGCCGATCACCCGTGGGTCGGGGCGGTGCTGCAGGCCCAGCTGCGCCGCACGGAAGGTGACTGCCGCGCGCTCGCCGGGCCGGGCTCGCGCGTGCGGCTCTGCAAGGGCGCCTACGCCGAACCGGCCTCGGTCGCCTACCGGACCAAGCACGAGGTCGATCTCGCGTACGTGCGGTGCCTCAAGATCCTCATGGCCGGGCAGGGCAGGCCGATGGTCGCCACCCACGATCCGCGGCTCGTCGCCATCGCCCGCCGGCTCGCCGAGCGCCACGGCCGCGGGCCCGCCGACTACGAGCTGCAGATGCTCCTCGGGGTGCGGCCCGACGCGCAGCGCGCGCTCGCCGGAGAGGGCCTCACCGTGCGCGTCTACCTGCCCTACGGCACCGAGTGGTACGACTACTTCATGCGCCGGCTCGCTGAGCGTCCGGCCAACCTGGCCTTCTTCGCCCGCTCACTGCTCACCCGCTCCTGACCGAGCACCCGCTCGGGGGCTAGCCTCCGAGCATGACCCGGGTGATCGCGACCGAGGACGAGCTGCGGGAGTTCGTCGAGCCCCCGCACCCGGTGATCCGCGACAAGGCGGTCGACCGGATCGACGAGGTGACCCGCCGCTTCCTCGAGGCGAGCCCGTTCGTCCTGCTCGCGACCGCCGCGGCCGACGGCACCTGCGACGTCTCCCCGCGCGGCGACCCGCCCGGCAGCGTGCTGGTGCTCGACCAGCGCACCATCGCCCTGGCCGACCGCAAGGGCAACCGGCGGCTCGACAGCATGCGCAACATCCTGGCCAACCCGCACGTCGGGCTGCTGTTCCTCGTACCGGGGATCGGGGACACGCTGCGGATCAACGGCACCGCCCGGATCGTCGCCGACGCCGACTACCTGCCGCGGATGGCGGTCGCCGGGATCGCCCCGCAGCTGGCGATCGAGATCACCGTGCAGGAGCTGTTCCTGCACTGCAGCAAGGCGTTCGCGCGCTCCGGGCTGTGGGACCCCGCCACCTGGCCCGAGCGCAGCGCGATCCCCACGGCCGGGCAGATCGTCAAGGGCCAGCACCCCGGCCCGACTCCGGCGGAGAAGATCGACGAGGTGCTCGCCCACGACGTGCGGGTCAACCAGTACTGAGCTGCGCTCGTACCGAGCTTCACCTCGTACTGAGCTCGAAGACCGCCACCTGGTCGGCGATCGCCGCGAACTGGCCGGGATCGGCTCGCTCGACCAGCCCGAGGCGCTGGAAGAACGCGACCCCGTGCGGTACCTCGGTGGGGAACGCGCGCAGCACGGACCGCTTGAGCTCGGGATCGTCGACTTCGGTGATGCGGACCGGGGTGGTGGTGCGCCGGGCGGTGATGCTGCCGTGCCCGGCGGCGCGCGCGTTGCGCGCCCAGTCCGCGTGCGGCAGCGCGGCCACGACGTAGCGCCGGCCGTCGACCGTCAGCGGGGAGACGGGCGTGGGCCGCGGCTCGCCCGTCCGCCTGCCGGGCACGGTCAGCACGTGCACGGTGCCGAGCGGGACGCCCAGCCGAGCCAGGCCGCGCACGACGCGGTTGGCGGTGGGGAGCCACGCCGGGAGATGTCCCGTCACTTTCATGAGATTCCTTCGGTCGCCGAAATGATTGACCCGATGCTAGATTGCTTCGGATGCCGAAACAAGAGTGGATCGAACGGGCCGCGCGGGCGGCGGCCGCGTTCGGCACGGGCCGTGACATGTTCGACGAGGTCGCCGCCCGGGTGCTCGGCCTCAACCGGACCGACCTGCGCATCCTCTCGGCCGCCCACGCCGCCGGCACGCTGTCCGCGGGTGCGCTCGCCACGCAGGTCGGGCTCAGCCCGGCCGCCACGACGGAGGCCGTCCAGCGGCTCATCGCCCGCGGCTACCTCACCCGCGACACCGATCCCGCCGACCGCCGCCGCGCCGTCATCGCCACCAGCGGCCGCGGCGCGCAGCTGATCGAGCAGGTCTACGCGCCGCTGCACGCCGCCGGCCTGGCGATCCTCGAGGACTACACCGAGGACGAGCTGCGGCTGATCACCGGGTTCCTGGAGCGCGGCCGGCAGCTGCAGGTGGACCACGCCGCGCGGGTGCGGGCTCTGCAGGCCGAGACTCAGGCGTTGCCGTAGACGCGGATCGGCGGGATCAGCACCACCACCCGCCGCTCCTCGCGCATCACCCGGTCGTAGGTGTCCCAGTCGTCGTGCGTTCCGCCGCACGCGGTGAACACCTCGCGCAGCAGCAGCCGCAGCCGCTCGTCGTCGATCCCCTCGACCGGGTCGTCCGGTCCGATCACCTGCGCGGTGCCCTCGACGCCGGCCCAGCGCCACCCGACCCGCCACACGACCGCCGTCGCCGGCCGGGCGCGCAGGTTCGCGAGCTTCACCCTCCCGTACGTGACGTAGCCGACGACCGGCTCGCCGGTCAGCGGGTGGTCGAGCACCCCGGCGTTGACCACCGAGCTGTGCGGGGTGCCGTCGGCGCGGACGACGGTGACGGTGGCGAGGCCGTGGTCCTGCGCGACGAGGTCGCGCACGGCGGCGAGGTCGACGGTCATGAACGCATTCTGCGCGCGACGCGGGCGGCGAGCCCGGGTCGGCGGCACTCGGCCGTGCCACCTACGCTCGCTGGACATGAGCGGACGGCGGACTCGGGTGGCGGTGGTCTTCGGCGGACGCAGCAGCGAGCACGCCGTGTCCTGCGTGTCGGGCGGTGCCGTGCTCTCGCACATCGACCGCGAGCGCTTCGACGTGGTGCCCGTCGGCATCACCCCGAGCGGCGCCTGGGTCCTCGTCCCGGACGACCCGGAGGCGCTGAGGATCGCCGACCGGTCGCTGCCGTCGGTCGACGAGGCCGGCCGCGCGGTCACCCTCACACCGGTGCGTCCCGCGCTGGTCACGCTGGAGCCGGGGCAGGTCAGCGAGGTGCTGGCCGAGGTCGACGTCGTGTTCCCGGTGCTGCACGGCCCGTACGGCGAGGACGGCACCATCCAGGGGCTGCTGGAGATGGTCGGAGTGCCCTACGTCGGGGCGGGCGTGCTGGCCAGCGCAGTCTCCATGGACAAGGAGTTCACCAAGAAGGTCCTGGCTGCCGCCGGGCTCCCGATCGGCGACTACGTGGCGCTGCGCTCCGGCACCCTCGACGACGCCCAGCGCGAGCGGCTCGGCCTGCCGGTGTTCGTCAAACCCGCCCGCGGCGGATCATCGATCGGCGTGTCGAAGGTGCACGACTGGGCCGATCTCGCCGCCGCGCTGGAGACCGCCCGCACCTACGACCCGAAGGTGCTGGTCGAAGCCGCGATCGACGGCCGCGAGATCGAGTGCGCGGTGCTGGAGTTCCCCGACGGCGCGGTGCGCGCCAGTGTGCCCGCCGAGATCCGGGTGGTCGGCAAGGACGGCGTGGTCCCGGAGTTCTACGACTTCGAGACCAAGTACCTCGACGACGTCTGCGAGTTCGACGTCCCGGCGAAGCTCGACGACGCCGAGGCCGACCGCCTGCGCGAGCTCGCCGTTGCCGCGTTCCACGCCGTCGACGCGCAGGGCCTCGCCCGCGTCGACTTCTTCTACACCCGTGACGGGCGGATGCTCGTCAACGAGGTCAACACGATGCCGGGCTTCACCCCGATCTCGATGTACCCGCGGGCGTGGGCGGTGACCGGCATCGACTTCGCCACGCTGGTCACGACGCTGATCGAGACCGCGCTCGCGCGGGGCACAGGCCTGCGCTGAGGCGTCAGTTCGCCGTCGTGCACGGGCCGAGCACGTGCCCGTGCACGAGGGCGATCAGCGGCCCGCCGAGCGCGTGCCGGGTCCCGGCGACGACGACCCACGTGGGGCCGCCGAACGGCTCCTGCGCCGTGACCTCGATCTCCGCGCCGGGCACGATGCCCAGCTTGCCCAGGTGCCGTAGCGCGGCGCTGTCGCGGTCCGAGACGCGCTGCACCCGGAACCGGTGCCCGACCGGCACCGCGGCGAGCGGCGTGCCCCAGTCCTCGTCGTGCTCCCCGGCGCGCGGCGGGATCGGGTCGCCGTGCGGGTCGTGGGTGGGGTAGCCGAGCGCGGCGTCGATCCGCTCCTCCAGCCGCTCGGACAGCGCGTGCTCGAGCAGCTCAGCCTCGGCGTGCACCTCATCCCACGGGACACCGGCCGCGCGGTGCAGGAAGGTCTCCAGCAGCCGGTGACGGCGCACGACGCGCAGGGCGGCGCGCTCCCCTGCGGGCGTGAGGCGCAGGGACCGCGGATCGGGGCGATCGACGAGGTGGCCGTCCTCGAGGCGCTTCACCATCGCGGAGACGGACGGGGAGGAGACCCCCAGCTCCTTCGCCAGCTGGCCGGTCGTCACCACCTCACCACGGGTGGTGAGGTGGTAGATCGTCTTGAGATAGTCCTCGGTCGCCCGGGACATAGCCACCATGACTGACGATGATAGGCGCGTCTACCGAACGGGTACCGGCTGAGCAGGGAGGTTCTGCGCGATCACCTCCGAGATCTCCTGCAGCGGCCCCGCCCCGACGGCCACCGGCATCGTCACGGCGACGAAGACCGGCCGGTCGACCGCGATGTGCGTCTGCAGGTCGGGGTTCGGCAGTCCGTCGTCCAGCGTCAGCCAGGACACGCCGTCGACCACCAGCAGCGCCGACGTCGGTGTCAGCTCGGCGGGCCGGGGCAGCCCGCAGCGCAGCACGACCGGGCGGGGCGCAGCGGCCCACGCCCGCACCCCGGCCACCGGCGGGGAGATCTCGCGCTCGGCCAGGCCACCGGTGAGGGTGGCGGGCAGCGCGTCGAGCAGCGTCGTGCAGGCCGGATCGGCCGCCGCGGGGGCGTCGACCGGGACGACGGTCAGCGGCCCGGTCTCGACGACCGGCTCCGGGTCGAGCGCGCTGCTGCGGGTCACCACACCCAGCACGGCGACGGCGACGGCGAACAGCACCGGGAGCGCGATCGCGATGACGACCGGCGGCGACCACCCCCCGGAGCGGCGGGTCATCCCAGCTTGACCACCGGGCAGGTGAGCGTGCGGGTGATGCCGCTGACGCTCTGCACCTTGGCGACCACCAGCTGACCGAGGAGGTCGACGTCGGGTGCCTCCGCGCGGACGATCACGTCGTAGGGCCCGGTCACGTCCTCAGCGGACACCACACCCTCGATCTGGCCGATCTCCTTGGCGACGGCGGCAGCCTTGCCGACCTCGGTCTGGACCAGGATGTAGGCCTGCACCACGGCGTGCCCCTCTCGAGTGATGAGATCGTGTTCGTACGTCTGTCGGTTGCCGAACGTACCGGAGGTGGCGCCCGTGCCCGCAGCACCGTCGAGGGAACCCCGTCCTGCCGGGCAGGCCGGGAACGATCCCGAGACGGTGGCAGACCTCGGGGAGTTCGGCCTGATCAGCGCCCTGACCGGCGATCTGGTGCAGCCACCGACCACGCTCTTGGGCCCCGGGGACGACGCCGCGGTGGTGGCCGCGCCCGATGCCCGCGTGACGGTCACCACGGACGTCCTCGTCGAAGGAGTGCACTTCCGGCTCGACTGGTCGACGCCGGAGCAGATCGGCCGGAAGGCGGCAGCGGTCAACCTCGCCGACGTCGCGGCGATGGGGGCGACACCGACGGCGCTGCTGGTCGGGCTGGTCTGCCCGCCCACCACCCCGGCCGAGACGGTGCTGGGGATCGGTCGCGCGCTGCGGGAGGAGACCGAGGTGGCGGGGGCCGCGATCGTCGGCGGTGATGTGACGGCGGGCCCGGTGATCGTGCTGGCGATCACCGCGATGGGCAACCTCGGCGGGCGGCCGCCGGTCACCCGCGCCGGCGCGCGGCCCGGTGACGTGGTGGCGCTGTGCGGCACGGTCGGTCGGGCGGCGACGGGGCTGGCGGTGCTGTCCCGGGGGTTCCGCTCTCCGCGGGAGTTCGTCGACGCCCAGCGGGTGCCGTCCCCGCCCTACGCCGCGGGACCGCAGGCGGCGAAGGCCGGCGCCACATCGATGGTCGACGTCTCCGACGGCTTGCTGGCCGATCTCGGGCACGTCGCTGAGGCGTCCGGGGTGTTGATCGACCTGCAGGTGCCGCCGGTGCCGCCGCGGATGGCGGAGGTGGGTTCCGCGCTCGGCGTCGACCCGGTCGTGTGGCTCATGACCGGTGGGGAGGACCACGCCCTGGCCGCGACCTTCCCGCCCGACGTGGCCCTGCCCGAGGGGTGGGAGCGGATCGGCGTGGTGCGCGAGGGCGGGCCCGGTGTGCTGGTGGAGGGCCGTCCGTTCGAGGCGGAGTCGACGGGCTGGGACCACTTCCGCTGACCTGCGCGCGGGCGCGGCGCAGCCGCGGTCCGCGCGCTCGGCGGGTGGACCTCCCCCGTCACCTCGGCCCCTCCCACGGGGTCTGCCCGGGTCACGGCGATCTCCGGTCGGTCGCCTTCAGCCGTCCGATCGCGGCGCCGGCGGCGGATTCGAGGGACGGCATGTCCGAGAAGCAGGTGACCAACGTGCAGCCGAGCTCACGGAACCGGAGCGCGGTGTCGACGTCGGTCGCGTGCACGCCGACGGGGACCCCGTGGGGAGCGCATGCGGTGAGGACCGTGCTGATCGCCTCCGAGAAGTCGCGGTCGTCGAGGGAGTTGGTGCAGCCCAGGGAGGCCGAGAGGTCTGCTGGCCCGACGTAGATCCCGTCGGGCCGGATCTCCGCGACGATGTCGGCGACCGCGGCCAGAGCGCCTGCGGTTTCGATCATCAGGATGCACCGGTCCTCGGGGTGGTCCGAGCCTGCGACGCGACCGAGCGACCTGTTGCCTGCCGGGGGGGTAGCGGCACGCGGCCGCGGCTGCTCGCGCCTCCTCGAGGCTGTGCAGGCTCGGGACGATGACGCCTGACGCACCGAGGTCGAGCGCGCGGCCCAGGTCGGCGGCGTGGGGCGACCTGGCGCGGGCGAGCAGCCGGCTGCCAGCAGCCCGGGCTGCCGCGGACAGGGCGGGTAGATCGTGCTCCGCGGCAGTTCCGTGCTGCAGGTCGGCGACGAGGTAGTCGAAGCCGGCGTGTGCGAGGGCGGTCACCGCCGGGATCGACGGGGTGTGCAGCCAAGCGCCGTAGAGCACGTCCGGTGGGCTGCTCGGGTGCTGGTCTCTCATCGTCTCGCCCTTTCTCGTGGACCCGGTTCGGCACGATACGGCCGGACATCGGCCACGGGCGGGATCGGCGCATCGCCGCACTCGTGCTCGGTGTCCGCCGGATGACCGGGCCTCCTCGCTGGGCCACGACGAACAGCTCCGACCAGCCGACCCGCCCCGTGTGAAGACGGCCCGACCCCGTCGAAGAGCCGGTCGCAGCGACGGGCCCGGAGCCGGGGACGAGAACCCATGATCACCACTCCCGGTGACGACCCCGCTACGGGCGTGTCGTAGCGTCGGGTTCCCCGCGGTGCGAAGGAGAGACCCCGTGCGCAGATCCGTCCGGCCCGCCGCCGTGCTGCTCGCCGCCGCCCTGCTGCTCGGCGGATGCTCCTCGATCGGCGGCACGTCGGCCGCCGCGCCGATCCGGCAGAGCGTCGACACCTCGGAGTACGTGCCCTCGGCGACCAACCCCGACCCGTCGCGGAAGATCCCCGGCATCACGATCAAGAAGTTCGCCGGGGCGCAGCACGTCCCCAGCAACGTCCGCGTCGCCTACACGCACAACCCGCCGATCGGCGGCCGCCACGACCAGGTGTGGGCCGCCTGCAACGGCGTCGTCTACGAGACGCCCGTGCGGGTCGAGCACCTGGTGCACTCGCTGGAGCACGGCGCGGTGTGGATCGCCTACGACCCGGCGCGCCTCTCGGCGGCCGACGTGGCTGCGCTCGCCACGCTGGTGGAGGGCAAGCCGTACATGGTCATGTCGCCGTACCCGGAGATGGCCTCGCCGGTGTCGCTGCAGTCGTGGGGCCACCAGCTGGCCGTCGACTCGGTCACTGACCCGCGCATCGACCAGTTCATCACCGCGCTGCGGGTCAACCCCAACACGCACCCCGAGCCGAACGCGTCCTGCGACATCCCGAGCCGCTACTTCGACCAGGACGACCCGCCGCCGTACCAGCCGCTGCCCGCGCAGAGCGAGATCGACGGCGCGACGATCGTGGCGGAGGAAGGCTGACACCAGCGATGACCGAGCGTAGGCGACACGATCGGGTGATCGTCGCACGATGCGGTGCGGATCAGTCGCCGAAGATCCGGTCAGGAACGCCGAGGGCGCTGGACGGACGACAGGGAGCGCCCATGAGCGGCAAGCTCACACCGCATGGCGGCGCGGGCAGGCGACCTCTCGCCGGGAGGGTTCATGCATGGTTGAGCCCACTCATGGTCGTCATGCCTCCGTCCACCGGAAGACAAGTGCCGGTCAGCGCCCACCGGTTGGGGCCGATCGCGTAGAGCACCGCCTCGACGACCTCACTGGACGAGATGAGCCGGCCGATCGGCTGCCGGCGGCGCAGTGCGGCGAGTTCAGCCGCCGGATCCGCGGAGTCGTCGAGCAGGTTGTCCACCCACGGCGTGTCGACCGTCCCAGGACTGATGCTCACGACACTCACACCGTCCTGGAGCAGATCGGCGGCCATCGCGCGGGTCAACGCGACGACGGCGCCCTTGGATCCGCTGTAGACCGCCCGTTCACGAAGGCCGGTCGCGGCAGCGACCGAGGCGATGTTGACGATGGTCCCGGCTTTCGAAGCCCTGAGGTGAGGCAGGGCCAGGCGGCTCACGCGGGCGAGACCGAACACGTTGACGGCGAAGACCCGCTCCCAGTCCTGGGCCGTCGAGGTCTCGACCGTGCCCTGCGCGCCGACGCCCGCGCAGTTCACGAGGACGTCGATTCCTCTCAGGTGGTCCACCGCGGTCCTGATCGCAGTCCGCGTTTGCTCCTCGTCGGTGATGTCGCAGGAGAGGATCGGGATCGGGGCCTTCGCCGGGACCGCGATATCGAGGCCGATGACAGCGCGGCCGGTTTCCGCTAATCGGTTCACCAGGTGTGCACCGATGCCGGAGCCAGCACCGGTAACCACGACTCGATCGGACACAGTGAGATTCCCCGTTCTACCGTGAGGTGCCGGCCGACATGCACGGCAACCAAGTGGTCGTATCGGCTTCGACGAGATGACATTCGCCCAGTGCGGCGAAGACCATGCACACATGGTTGGGGATCACGTGGACCCGTTCGCCGATCTTGAGCTGTGGTGCCGGTTCCGCGCCGGTCCAGCGCAGCCAGCCGTGTTCCTCGGACAGGCGTGCGACGATCCAGCCCGGCAGCTCTGGGATGAGCCCGTAACCCGGGAAGGCGTCCCGATGCGCCACCGCCGGGACGAGGTCAGCGCCAAGTGCTTTCGAGCCTGCATCGATGCATCCATAGCCCGGACGTGGGCTGCTCACCACGGTCGTGGCGACTCGAGCCGCGCAGTCGGCCAGAGCCGCGTTTCCGAGGGCCACCTGGCCGAGGTCGTTGAAAGCGTAGATCCCTGGTCGGAGCTCGGTGATACCGCTCTGTTCTGCCATGATGCGCGCTGATGCGCTCGCCCCGACCGACACGTCGTGGACCGGTATCCCGGCAGCCCGGAGTTCCTCCGCCACACTGGTCATCAGACGTGCCACCTCTCTGCATCGTGCGCGGAGGTCAGCTTCGTCGGTCGCGGTGTACACGTTGCCCTCATGAGTCTGGATGCCCTGGAGGTGCAATCCGTCGAACCCGGCGATCTCCCGGGCGACACGGACGGCCTCCTCAGGTCGTAAGCCCTCGCGGCCGAGACCGGAGTCGATCATGAGGCGAACGGCGAGCTCGGTGCCCTGCGCGGTCGCGACCTCTGCGAGCGATCGGGCACCTTCGACGCTGTCGGCCGCCACGATCAATTCAACGCGGCGGGACAGCTCGACGGCGCGACGAGCTTTGTGCTCTCCGACGAGGGGGTAGGCCACCACTAAGCGGTTGACCCCAGCACGCGCGAACTCTTCAGCCTCGCCGAGCTTGGCGACGGTCAGGCCATCTGCTCCGGCTGCGATCTGGCGAAGTCCGAGAGCGACGTTGCGGTGGGTCTTGGCATGCGGGACGAGGCGCTTGCCGTTGCTGTGGGCGTGCGCGGCCATACGGCTCAAGTTGCGCTCGAGGACCGCGGCATCGACGAGCAGCGACGGGGTGTCGTACGGGTCGGGTGTGATCACCACGGCCGTTCACCCACGAAACCCAGCTCGGTCGAAATGGCGTTGGCTTCCCCCTGGAGGACCTCGAGAAGTGTTTCTTTCACGGTTTCGCCACTGTCGATCCGAGACTGCGGTACGGTGCAACTCATAGCGCCGACGACCTCGCGGGTGTGGTCGCGCAAAGGCACAGCAACACACATCACTCCCTCGGTGTACTCTCCATGGTCTTCGGCCCAGCCGCGGTTTCGTACCTCGTCGAGCACCGCGAGGAGCTCGCGTTTGGTCCCGATCGTTCGAGGAGTGAATCGTCGAAGCCGGTAGTTGCGCAGGCGTGACTTGAGTTCATCCTCAGGCAGGCCTGCGAGCAGGACCTTTCCGAGCCCGGTGGCGTAGGCGGGCAGCCTCGCCCCGATCTGGGAGACGAGTCGGAGCGGCTGTGATCCTTCGACCTTGTCGACGTAGACGACCGTGAGCTCGTCGAGCACTCCGAGCTGGACCGTCTCGTTCACCCGCTGCACGATCGCCTCGAGGTGAGGGTGCGCGATCCTCGGTAGGTCGAGGCTCTGGAGGTAGGCCCGACCGGCAAGCCCGGCGCGGACTCCGAGCTCGTAGTTCTTGCTCGTGGCGTCGAACCGGACCCAGTTGCGTTGGACGAGGGTTGCGAGCAGGCTGTGCGTGCTGCTGCGGGGGGCCCGCAGGCGCCGGGTGATCTCGGCGAACGACAGGGCACCTTCTTCGGCCAACAGCTCCAGAAGATCGATGGTTCGATCTGCCGACTTCACCGTCGCCGGTCGTGGAGCGTTCATCTGTCCCCTCGTCGTTCCGTCCCCGCCGGAGCGCTGCGCGCGAAGCTCTGTCCGGGCGCCTACGCGGCGAGGCGCTCAGGCTCAATCGGTGTGCCCGGTTCACCGTCGGCCGCACCGGCGTCGGTCGGCTGGGCCGGGTGCTCATCTGCACCGCACCGACGTGGGCGAGATCGCGATCGAACGCAACGACGGTCCCCCTTGGCCAGGTCGAGCACCGCGGCGTCCAGCCCACCGCGGTGCTCGGCCTCGGTACAGATTAGAACGCTGCCGGACCAGATTGCCGAGCAACTGCCCGGCCGGCCGGCCGACGCGCACGGCTCGGGACCAGGTCCAACTCGGTCCATCGTCGTGGGCGTGGCCCGGCTGTTCGAACAGTTTCTGGCTGCTCAGGGAAGTAGGACGTACTTGATGGCCTCCCCGGGGGCGTTCATGAGGGAAGTGAAGATCTCCACACCATCGGTGAGCGGCCGCGTGTCGACCCAACCCGTGGGGAGCCGAGGCATGAGATCGACCGCGACCTGGAAGTCCCGTCGGTCGTAACAGAACGTCGTGATTACCCGATGCTCCTGCCGGATCATCGCTTGACCGTCGACGTCGGCCCCTGACCCGTGGAGGCCTACCCAGACCGCGGTGCCGCCCGGTCGGAGCCGCTCGAGGGACAGCCCCCGGGTCGTGCTCGAGCCCACCGTATCGAAGATCACGTCGTAGTCGTGGTCGAGGTCCCTCACCGCACGCGCGCCGGCGACCTCTGCCCAGGCGAGCCGGGAGTCGACCCGGTCGCAGAGGTCGACGCGGGGAAGACCCCGCAACTGACCGACGAGCGCGAGGGTGAAGCCGACCGCTCCGGCACCGATGATCGCGACGCGCTGCGGCCACATGATGTGCTCCTCGACCAGGCGCATCGCGTGGACGGCGTTGGCAACGGGCTCGCTCGCGGCAAGGTGCTCAACGGGCGAGCTCAGGTCGCTCACGGCGTAGCAGCTGGTAGCGGGAACGGCGACGCGTTCGGCGAACCCTCCGGACCGATGGATACCGATGATCTGGCGCTGTCGGCAGATGTTCGGATAGCCCGCGTCGCAGAGGTCGCACCCGGCGCAGGAGATCATCGGGTTGACGACGACCGTCTCGCCGGTGTCCTCCCGGACACCCACGAACTCGTGCCCCATGATGAGTGGGGGCACCCGGAACGGGCTCTGGGTAGCGACCCCCTCGAGTTCCGAGCCGCAGATGCCGACCGCCCGGACATCGACGACGACTTCATCGTCCGCAGGCTTGGGGTCGTCGACCTCGAGAACCTCGAGGGTGAGCGGGCGGGTGTAGACGAGAGCTCGCATGTATGTCCAATCTCGCTGTGGTCGGGTCGAGGGACGTGATCAGGGGGTGAGGACGCGGCCGGCCCGGATCCCGGTGACATGGCCGTCCCGAACGGCGAACCGGCCGTTGACGAGCACGTGCCGGACGCCGACGGCCGGCGTGCGGGGCCGGTCGTACGTGGCGCGATCGGAGATCACGGCGGGATCGATGGCGACGATGTCGGCTCGCCGGCCAGGCAGCAACCGGCCTCTGCCGCGCTGACCGAGCCGGTCGGTCGCGCTGCTCGTCATGTGGCGCACCGCCTCGGGCAGCTCAAGGACTCCGAGCTCGCGCACGTAAGGGCCGAGGATCCGCGCGAAGCTCCCCCATCCGCGGGGGTGTGGGCGGGCACCTTCGAGGATGCCGTCGCTCCCGACGGTGTGCGCGGGGTGCTGCATGAGGGCACGCACGTGCTCCTCGATCCCGAAGTGCATGATGCACGTCGCCGCGAGATCGGAGTCGGCGATCAGGTCCAGCGTCGCTTCGGCCGGATCGCTCTGCAGGCGTTCGGCGACCTCGGTCAGCGAGCGCCCGACCGCCCATCTCCACGGTGCGGCCGTTCCGACGTCCGCGACGACGATCGTGTCCCAGTCGAGCGGCAGGCCCTGATGCCCGTCCGAACCCTCCTCGGCGAGGGCGCGGACGATGCGGCGGCGGTCGTCGGCGTTCCGCAGCCGGGCCCGCTGGATGCGCAGCGAGCCCTCCCGGGCCCAGGACGGCAGCTGGGAGGCCAGGGTCGACATGCCCGCGAGGTAGGGATAGGCGTCGAAGGAGAGGTCGATCCCGCGGCGCGGCGCCGAGTCCAGGAGGTCGAGCAGCTCGGGCAGCCGGTTGCGGTTCGCCGGGAAACTGAGGTGGGTGTGGGCGAGGTGGAGCGCGACCCCCGACTCCTGTGCGATGTCGAGGCACTCACCGTATCCACCGATGACGTCCGCTCCGTAGTTGCGGTGGTGCGGGCAGTAGTAGCCGCCGTGGCGCGCCACTACCGAACACAGCGCGATGAGCTCGCTCGTCTCGGCGTAGCAGCCGGGCGCGTACGTCAACCCGGCGGACAGGCCGACCGCGCCCTGGGACAGGGCCTCGTCGAGCAGCGTGCACATCTGCTCGATCTCCTCAGGGGTGGCCGGTCGCGCGGCGCTCCCCACGACGAGCAGCCGCAGTGTGGAGTGCGGGACGAGGAACGCGACGTTGACGGACGATCCGTCGAGGCGATCGAGGAAGTCCGCGACCGATCGCCACTGCCAGTCCAGATCCGGCCGTCGTCCGTTCCAACCGGCGAGCTGGTCCGCGAGGTGTGCGAGGCTCTCGGCAGAGACCGGGGCGTAGCTGAGCCCGTCTTGCCCGATGACCTCCGTCGTCACGCCCTGCAGGAGCTTCGCCTCGTTGAGGTCGGAACTCAGCAGGTGCAGATCCGAGTGGGAATGCATGTCGACGAAGCCGGGTGTGAGCGTGAGCCCGGCGACGTCGACGACCTCGGCGTCCACCTCGGCGTCCGGCGGCAGCACATCGAGCAGGACGTCCCCCTCGACCAGCAGCGAGCCCGGGCGTGGTGGCGTTCCCGTTCCGTCGACGATGCTGCCCTGGCGCAGGAGTATGCGATTCATCGCGCGGGCCGTTCCCTCACAGGGAAGCGGGTCGCGTTGCCCGGTTCGTGGCCGGCGACGGTGAGGTCCGTCGTCGCGAGATAGCGCTTGATCGTCGCTCGGACGCGGGCCGTGTCCTCGGCGATGCCGATCGGCCGGATCTCGGTGATGTTCCGTTCGAGGAAGGCCGCCTCGAGGATGCCGAGCATCCCTTCAGCGGTCCGCACCCGAACGCCGCCCGAGCCCGGGTGGTGCCCGCCGGTGGCATCGAAGATCAGCCCCGGCCACACCTCGACCTCGCTCTCGACGAGGTGGAGTCGCCGCTCGATCCCGAGCTTGCGCAAGAACATCCACGTCGGTGCGCTGAAGTAGAGGTGGGGGGCGGGATGCCCAGGCGGGTCGAGGAGGAACTCGAGCACTCCGGGCAGCGCCATGTAGACCTCGGCCCGTGGCAGGAACTCCTCGAGGAGGCCGCCGCTGTGGTAGGTCAGGGTCTGGGTGAGCAGAACCGCGTCGATGTCCTCGGGGCGGAGCGCGAAGGCCTCCAGCGCGCGGTCGATCCCGACGACGTCGGTGAACGTCGAACGTTCGTCGACTCCCCGGCAAGCCGCGTCGAGGTCTTCGAGGTCCTGCGGATCCATGGGCAGGCCCGTGTCGACCAGCGCGTGGCGGATCCCGTCGGTCACGTGCCAGATGTAGAAGGCGAGGTCGTGGAACTCGGTGTCGTTGATGCCGAAGAACGCCTCCCACCCCGGGACGGGCAGGGTGGCGATGCGGAAGGCCTCGACGTCGTACGTGGTCATGCGCTCTCCGATGGGTCGGGTCGATCCGGGAAGCAGAAGACCTTCGGCAGCCCCCGGATGAGGGGCAGGTCGTCGTCGAGCGGACGGTCGAGGGTGAGGGCGATGACCTGGGCCGTCCACTCCGGGTCCGCGTCGTAGGACAGGGCGCTGCGCAGAGCTTCAGGATCCTCGTAGCGGAAGTGCGCGAAGACGTGATCACCGTCGAGGAAGATCGCGTAGTCGGTGATCGACGCCGCGGCGAGCTGATCTGAGATCGCCTTCGGCACCGGTGAGTGGAGCCGGACGTACTCCGGCCCCGCACCAGGGCGCAGGACCATGTGGAAGGCGTGCTCGTGGCTCATAGGGACACCTCCGGCACCGTCCTCGCGTAGTACTCGTCGGTCAGTGCGACGACGCGGCGGGCGAGGTGACCGGACATGCCCGGATGCACCGGCGCGCCGAGCGCGGCGTCGAGCAGGGCGTGCGTCGGGGCGAACGGGTCGTATGCGCCGGCGCCGGCCGCGTCGGCGAGCAAGCAGACCCGGCCGGCGTCGTCGACGAGACGTACCTGGTCGGCCATGGAGTCGAGGTGGAGATCGCCTCGGTCACCGTAGAGACTGAGGACCCACTGCGGTCGGGTGCTGTAGGGCCGGGTGCTGGCGCAGCTGAGGACCGCCGCACCGCCGCCGCTCAGGGGCAGCAGGACTCCGTTGTGCAGGTCGATCCGGGCACCGGCGGGGTAGGACGTCGCGGACATCGGTCCGATCTCCACGTCGTCTCCGAGGATCCAGAGGAGCAGCCCCAGCTGGTGGCTCATCGAGACCGCGGCCGACCCGCCCGCGGACACCGCCGGGTCGGTGTAGGTGGCCGGGCATGAGGCGACCCCGCCCCAGCCACCGTCGGTGCTTCCGCCGAGGAGCGCCCGGGTGCTGACCGCGAGGGTCATGCTCGCGTGCTCGATGCGTCCGACCCGACCCTCGGCGACCGCGCGGCGGGCGGCGGCGAAGACCGGGGTGGCGGCCCAGCCGAACCCGACGAGCAGGTGGCAGCCACTCTCCTCCGCCGCGCGGACCATCGTGTCCGCGTCGGCGGTCGACATGGCGAAGGGCTTCTCGACGAGGACGTGAGCACCGGAGCGCAGCGCTGCGCAGACCTGCTCGACGTGGGCGACGGGTGGGCTGCTCACGACGACGCAGTCGAGGCCGAGCTCGAGCGCGTCCTGCCAGCGGGTCAGGTGGTTCGACGCACCGAACTGCTCGGCGAGGCGGCGGGCGGTTTCCGCGGACTGCGAGGTGACGACGACGAGCTCGGCGTCGTCCCGGGCCCGGACAGCAGGCAGATGACTGCTCTGCGACCAGGCACCTGCGCTGAGGACGCCGACGCGCAGACGGGGCATTGCACCTCTCTCGATCACTTGTCGTAGCCGGCAGCGAGAGCGCCGACGACCTGGCGCTGGAAGATCAGGACGATGACGACCGGCGGGATGAGGGCGAGGATCGTCGCCGCGGCGAGGGAGTTCCAGTTGAACTGCTGAGCGCTCTGGAAGCCTGCGAGCAGCGGAGGCACGGTCAACTGGTTCGTCAGCACGAGTGAGTAGAAGAACTCGCTCCACGCTTCGAGGAAGATCAGGACGCCGGCGGCGACCAGGCCCGGTCGGGCGAGCGGTGCTACGACGACCCAGATGATCTGCAGACGCGAGGCACCGTCGAGGCGAGCCGCCTCTTCGATCTCCACGGGCAGCTTGTCGAAGTAGTCCTTCAGGACCATGATCGCGATCGGCAACGTGAACACGTTGTAACTGATGACGAGCGCCCACGGGGTGTCGAGCAGGTCGGCGTACCGGAAGACGACGAAGAACGGACCGACGATCGCGATCGGCGGCACGACGCGCGCTGCGATGACGCCGAGGTGGAGCGGGCGCGATCCTCGGAAGGGATACCGCGACATGCCGTAGGCGCACAGCCCCGCGATGAGCAGATTGAGGACGACGAGGATCGAGCTGACGAGGAAGCTCTGCGCGATGGCGTCGATGAGGCGTGTACCGATGTCGATCGTGCCGAACTGCTCGCGTCCGGTGTTGCCGGTGAGCAGGCCGACGTAGTTGTCGAGGGTGATGTCGGTCGGGATGATCGGCATCGGGCGGACGCCGATCTGCTCGGCGGTCGTTACGCTGCTGATCGCGACGTACCACATCGGGAGCAGGATCCACAGCAGATAGGCGAGCCCGACGACGCCGAGGACGAGGCCCCGCTTGACCCGCCGGCGGGGACGGCGCCGGATGGCCGGGGTGTTCGACGACGCCGGAATCGTCGTCCTCGGCCGGTCGTGGGTGGCAGTCATGTCATGCCTCGTTCCGGTAGAGCAGCCGGACGGTGATGAGACCGCCGACGAGGGAGAGCAGGGCGAGGATGACCGCCAGTGCCGACCCGGTCCCGATATCGGTCGCGACGAACAGTTGGCGGTAGATCAGGATGCTCAGCACCTGAGTCGCGTCACCGGGGCCGCCCTGGGTCATTGCGAAGATCACGTCGAACTGCAGGAACGCGTAGATGATGTTGAGGACGATGACTGTCGCGAGGACCGGGCGCAGCCACGGAATCGTCACGTGACGGAAGCGGCCGAGCGGCCCGGCGCCGTCGATCGCGGCAGCCTCGTTGAGCTCCTTGGGAAGGGTCTGCAAGCCGGCGAGGAGCAAGATCGCCGCGAAGCACGCTTGCCGCCACGATGCGCCGATCACCGCGATGATCAGCGCGGATCTCGGGTTGGAGAGGAAGTCGATGTAGCCGTCGGTGAGGCCGAGGTGCATGAGCAGCCCGTTCAGGCCGCCGACGCTGCCGTCGACGAACCAGCGCCAGATGATGCCGATGACCAACCACGGGCAGGCCCACGGGATGACCAGGAGGCCACGGAGGATCCCGCGGCCGGGGAAGGCCTCGTTGAGGAGCAGTGCGAAGCCGAGGCCGAGGCAGGTCGAGACGACGACGAACCCGAGCGAGAAGACGATCGTGACCCAGAGGGAGGACCAGAAGACCGGGCTGCCGAACACCGTCTCGTAGTTGGTGAGGCCGATGAACTCGCCGGGTGCGATGCCCGTCGGGGGTACGTCGTGGAAGCTGTAGACCAGGGTCAGAACCGCTGGGACGACGAGGAGCATCGCGAGCAGGGCCAGGGCAGGTGCCGACAGCCGCAGGCCGAACTGTCGATCGGCCCGCGACATCGGGGACACCTTGGCTCGCGACGCTGAGCGGATCAGCGTCAGGGCCATCGAATCACAACCCTCCGCCCTTCTTGGCGGCCTTGGCGGCATCAGTCAGCGCCTTGACCGTCTCGGTGGGCGTCGCGTTGCCGAGGAGCAGGTTGTGCACGTGGTCGCCGACCTTCATCTGGAACGCCGAGTACCAGGACTGGTTGCGCACCGGCATCACGTTGGAACCAGTACCGAAGGTCGCCGAGAGGAACTTCAGGTCGTAATAGTCGGGGAAGGCTGCGATAACGGCGGGGTCGTCGAAGAAGTCGCTGTACGGGCCGACGAGGCCGGACGACTTCGCCCATTCGGTGAGCACGGTGAACTTGCCGTCGACGTCTTTCCAGCCGTAGTACTTCATCAGATCCCAGGCTCTCGCCTTCCGATCCTCATTGGTGATCGTCCCCATCTGGAGGACGTCGCCGATCTGAAGGGTCTCGCCCGTCGCGCTGACCGGTGCGTGGAACAGGTTCGGTGACTCGGGCCCGTTGAGCTCACGCACTGCGGTGAGGAAGTAGTGGTGGAGAACGAAGAACGCGGCGCGGCCCTGGGCGAGCTCAGTCGAGAGCTTCCCGGGATCGTCGGTCAGGACCGACGAGGCAGCGAGACCGTCCCTGTACATCGACTGCCACCACTCGAGGACCCGAACCGTCTTGGGGTCGTCGGCGAAGACCGGGTCGCCCTGGTCGTCGAAGGGGATCACCCCCTCGGAGAGGAGGTAGACGTTGAAGTACTCCTCGCAGAACTCCTTGATCCAGTATGCCACGTACGGGGTCTCGAGGCCGCCCGCCTTGAGCTTCTGGGCCTGGGCGTACGTTTCGTCGAGGTTCTTCGGAGGGCCGGAGAACCCGGCGTCCTCGACCATCCGCTTGTTGTAGTGCATGAGGTGCACCGCGGAGTAGTAGGGAACGCTGATGATCTTGCCATCCGCCTGGACGTAGCGCGGTCGCGCGCTCGGGTAGAGGTTGGCGACCATGTCGTCGACCCCGGGGAGATCGTTCAGCGGGGTGGCCCAGTCCTGCTTGATGAAGCGTTCGCTGTTGTACGAGTGGTTGTAGAACACATCGATCGGGTCACCGCCGCGGAGACGGGTCTGGATCGCTGCGGCGTAACCGACGTTGGGGCTGATCGAGACGTCGACCGGGACGTTGTTCGCGGTCGACCAGCTGCTCACGAGCCGCTTGATCACCTCGGGCTGGTGGTCCCAGCCCATGAAGTTCAGCTTGCCGTCCCATGTGGACGAGCTGCTTCCGCCGCATGCGGCGAGGGCGGGGGATATCGCTGCCAGGATGCCGGCGCTGCCGACCCCGCGAAGGAACGTCCGTCGCCCGAACGGTGCCGATTCTCCGACCATGGTGCCATCCTGTTCATGTATGTGAACTGTGTTCTGCCAGCTGAACTGCACGGGAGACTGGCAGGCGATGCGAGCGGCTGTCTAGGGCTACGCGCCGGTAAGTTCGGGTGCGCTGTTGCTGGTGGCCGGCGTGACCCGCTGTCGGATCGCGCCGAGTCCGTCGATCTCCATGGCGATCTCGTCGCCGGCGGACAGGTAGGGGAAGCGGCCGGAGAGCGCGACACCTTCTGGTGTGCCGGTGTTCACCAGGTCGCCGGGCTCTAAGACCATGAACTGGCTCAGTCGGAAGATGATCTCGGCGACGCTGAAGATCATGTCCGCCGTCGTCGAATCCTGGCGGAGTTCGCCGTTGACGTAGCTACGGAGCCGGAGGCGCTGCGGGTCGGCCACGAGGTCCGGGGTGGTGATCCATGGTCCGCAGGGGTTGAAGGTCTCGAACGATTTCCCCTTCGACCATTGACCTCCTGAGCGCTCCAGTTGGTAGTGGCGTTCGCTCACGTCGTTGCTCAGGACGTACCCGGCGACGTGGTCGAGCGCTTGGTGGGCTGAGCGCAGGTAGCGGGTCCGGCGACCGATGACCACGCCGAGTTCGACCTCCCAGTCGAGGTGCTCCGCACCTGGCGGGATCAGGACCGCGTCGTTCGGGCCCACCAAGGTGTTCGGGGGCTTGTAGAAGATCACCGGCTCGGATGGCGGCTCGGCGCCCGACTCTGCAGCGTGGGCTGCGTAGTTCATGCCGATGCAGATGATGACCCCGGGGTTTCGCAGTGGGGAGCCGATGCGGGCACCGGTGATGTCGATTCGGGAGAGTGCTCCGGCGCGCAGAGCCGTCCGGGTCCGCTCGATGCCGGCGGAGGCGAAGAACGACGGGTCGATGTCCGTGCAGATCGGGGTGAGGTCGTAAGCGAGGTCCTGGTCGTCCATTACGACGGGACGCTCGCGGCCGAATGGACCGACGCGGAGCAGGCGCATGACGGAGGCCTTTCGTCGGAAGTGTGGGAGTGGCACGGGGCGTAGGTCGGGCCCTTGCGTCGCCGGGAAATTCGCCTCTACGCTAGCAGCAGAAGTTCGGATCTGTGAAATCAGTTCATATACGTGAACGGAGAGACCGTGCAGGCAGTCGTGTTCGACGGGATCGAGCAGATCCGCGTCGCAGAGGTGCCCGAGCCGGAGTGCGGTCCGGAGGACGTGATCGTCGACGTCGTCCTCTGCGGCATCTGTGGGTCCGACCTCGCGTCCTACCGGCGCGGCGCCCTCATCGGTCCGGGGCAGGTCATGGGGCACGAGTTCGCCGGGACCGTCTCCACCGTGGGTGCGCGTGTCGAGGGGATCGAGATCGGTGATCGGGTGACGGTCAACCCGTTGTCGCACTGCGGCCGCTGCCGACAGTGCCGCACCGGGCACGCACAGCTGTGCCTGGCTGGTCTGCCGCACGTCGGATACGGCCTGCCCGGAGCCTTCGCGCCACGCGTCCGGGTGCCACGTGCTCGGCTCGGTGCCAACGTCCACGTGCTGCCCGACGGAGTCGACTTCGAGGCCGGAGCGCTCGTCGAGCCGTACGCCGTCGCGTTGCACGCCGTCAAGCTCTCGGCGCCTGACCCGCACTGCAGCGTTGCCGTCCTCGGGATGGGGCCGATCGGTCTGGCGGTGACGCAGGTCCTACGGGCGCACGGCGTGACGAACATCGTCGGGGTCGAACGGTCGGCGCTACGCGGAGACCTCGCCTGCAAGCTCGGCGCCACGGTCGTCCTCGACGGGGCCGGCGCACGGCCGCTCGCGGAGGAGATCGTCGATGCGGCCGGACCGGTCGCGGCCGCGCTCGGCGGCGTCGACCACGTCTTCGAGACTTCCGGCGTCGGTGCGCTGCTCGAGGCCGGGATCGCGGCGGCCCGGCCCGGCGGAACCGTACGAGTCGTGGCCCTCCACGCCCAACCCGTACCCCTCGATGCGGGGGCGCTCGTCGGCAAGGAGATCACGCTCGGGGGGAGCAACTGCTACCACGACGAGTTCGCCGAGGTTCTCGAGCTCATGCGGCAGGGCGTGCTCGCGACGAGCCCGCTCGTCTCCGGCGTCGTGGCGCTCGAGGACGCCCTGACCGGGTTCCTCGCCCAGCTCGACCCGGAGCGGGGCGTCAAGTACATGGTCCGGCCGGCATGAGCCGGATCGGTGAAGGGAAGAACATGGGTCGTCTCCAGGACAAGGTCGCCATCGTCACCGGCGCGAGCTCCGGCATCGGCAGGGCGACGTACGAGCTGTTCGCACGGGAGGGCGCCACAGTCGTCGGTATCGCGCGTCGCCCCGGTCCTCTGCAGGAGGTGACTGACGCGATCGTCGCTGACGGCGGAACTGCGATCGCGGAGCCGATCGACCTGACCGACGACGCAGGAGTGGGCGCCATCATCGCACGGACGCTCTCGGACCTCGGCCGCATCGACGTCCTCGTCAACTGCGCAGGGGTCGGATACTCCTACGGGGAGAAGCACCCCGAGGCCATGGCGGCCGTCCACGAGACCGAACCCGAGCAGTGGCGGCACGTGCTGGCCCTGAACCTCGACACCTACTTCCACGCGATCCGGCACGTCGTCCCGGCGATGTTGAAAGCGGGTCGAGGGTCGATCGTCAACGTCGCGAGCATGAGCGGCATGACGGGCCTCACGAGCGCGCACACGTACACCGCGGCCAAAGGGGCGGTCATCAACCTGACCCGCTCCATGGCCATCACCTACATCGAGCAGGGGATCCGCACCAACACCGTTTCGCCGGGGCTGGTGGCGACCCCGATGGTGGCTTCGTTCATCGACACGCTCGAGGACCGGGACGTCGCGGTGAAGTTCTCTCCGGCCGCACGGCCCGGACAGCCCATCGAGATCGCCTACGCCAACCTCTTCTTCGCTTCCGACGAGTCGTCGTACTGCAACGGCTCGATGTTGATCGTGGACGGCGGCACCACCGCCCGCGCCGTCGCCGAGTAGCCGCCCATCCTCACGTCAAGGAGCACTCATGGTTTCCACCCAGTGGCCGATGGACACGCCCAACGTGTTGTCGGGCCTCGGCATCAAGCGCACCGCCCTCACTCCCGAGCAGCGCGAGCAGCTCGACGTGGAGGGGTACTTCATCGTGCACGACGTGTACACCCCCGAAGAGTGCCAGGAGATGGCCGCGGAGTTCGAGCGGATCGCGGAGGAGGAGGGCCGGTTCGGCGGCAGTGAGACGCGGAGCGAGCCCGGGGCTCGGCGAGTCGCCGCGGTGTTCAGCAAGTCCACGGCGTTCGACCGAGTCCTCACCTGTGCCCCGCTGCTCGTCGCTGCGTCCGAGCTGCTCGGCGAGATCCGTATCCACGCCGACAACATGCGTGAGCCCCTCGTCGGGCACGGGCACCAGCCGCTCCATTCCGACGTGCCGTCCGAGGGCCCGGGGAAGTGGCGGCTGGTCAACTCCCTCCACCTCTTCGACGACATGACGAAGGAGAACGGTGGAACGCGCATCGTTCCGGGATCACATCGGTGGGCGTCGCTGAACATCCCGCCGGCGAACATCGAGAAGGGCTTCGTCGAGCCCGAGGACCTCGACCGGAGCCACATCCCCGAGGACCCCTTCGCCCCGCATCCCGAGGAGATCGTGCTCGAGGCTCCGGCCGGCAGCGTCGTGGTGCTCAACGCGCACTTGTGGCACGGCGGGACGAAGCGGGTGAGTGATGCCCCGCGTCGCATGCTGCACCTGAGCATCTGCCGACGTGAGCTGGACCAGCAGCTCAACCAGCGGGAGTACGTCACCGACGCGATGCGTGAGCGGATGAGCGACGAACTCCTCTGGCTGCTGGACGTCCTGTGACGAAGCCGCCGATCGAGCGTCGGCACGGCTTCACGACGCTGGCGCCCCCGCCAGCCGGGCCGTACTCCCAGGCCGTCCGCGCGGGCGGGATCGTCGTCTGCGCGGGGCAGGCCGGCATCACCCCGGACGGAACACCGCTCGGGGGGTTGGAGGCCCAGCTCCGCCAGACGTTCGCGAACATCGCCGCAGCCCTGGCGACGTGCGATGCGACGCTCGCCGACGTCATCTCCACGCGGGTCTTCCTGACCGATCCCGCCCAGTTCGAGGAGATGAACGCGATCTACCGCGAGTTCTTCTCGGAGCCGTACCCGGCCCGGACCACCGTGTACGTCGGCCTACCTGCACCGCTCCTGGTCGAGGTCGACTGCCTCGCCGTGGTCTGACCGCAGGCGCCCGACAGACGAGGGCCCACTCGTGACTCGAGTGGGCCCTCGTGTGCGTCTGCGCATCCTCCTTCGTCAATTCGGCTTGTGGCACTCGCTGGAGCACGGCGCGGTGTGGATCGCCTACGACCCGGCGCGCCTCTCGGCGGCCGACGTGGCTGCGCTCGCCACGCTGGTGGAGGGCAAGCCGTACATGATCATCTCGCCGTACCCGCAACCCCAACACGCACCCCGAGCCGAACGCCTCCTGCGACATCCCGAGCCGTTACTTCGACCAGGACGACCCGCCGCCGTTCCAGCCGCTGCCCGCGCAGAGCGAGATCGACGGCGCGACGATCGTGGCGGAGTCGGACTGAGTTGCGACGTACGCGGTATCCGGTGGACCGCGTCCGGCATCGGTCGACGGCGGAATCCAGCGGGGCGGCCGGGCCCAGGACGCCTGGTCCTGGGCCCGGCCGGTCCGGGCTGCGTTACGAAGCCACCGCCGTGGGCTCGAGGATCTTGACGACTCCCGTGGTGCCGTCGACCGAGATCGTGGCGCCGTCCGGGATCCGCTGCAGCGCGCCGTGCACGGTGACCGCCGGCAGGTTGTACTCCCGCGACAGGCAGGCGCCGTGCGCGAGCATGCCGCCGGTGGCGAGGACCAGCCCCTTGATCACCATGAACACCGGTGTCCACGCCGGGTCGGTGCTGTTGGTGACCAGGATGTCACCCTCCTGCACCCGGTCGATCTCCTTCAGGTCGCGGATCACGCGCGCGGTCCCGGTCGCGACGCCGCGGCTCGAGCCGAAGCCCTGCAGCACGCCGTCGGAGTCGTCCGGGGCGACCGCCTCCGGGGCGTCGGGGTCGACCCACGGCTCGCCGTCCTTGAGGAAGTACGGCGGGTTGATCTCGCGGCGGTCGAAGCGATCGAACGCGGCGCGCCGCCCGGCGATCTTCGCCTCGATCAGCCGCGGCGAGTAGTCGCCGTCGAGCAGATCGAACAGCTCCTGCTCGGACAGGAAGAAGTGGTCGAGCTCGCCCTTCAGCCTGCCGCGGGTCCGCAGGCGGGCACCGAGCTCCTGGAAGCCGAGCCGGACCGAGTACGTGACCCGGTCGATGAAGTGCCGCTGGTTGTCCCGGTAGACGAGGAACTTGTGCACGTACGCCAGGACCTTCTTGAACGCGGCCACCTTCAGCGTGCCGAACTTCTGCTGGCTGAGCCGGTCGATGACGTCCTTCGTGGCCTTCTCACGGGCCTCGGCCAGGCGGCGCTCGGACTCCTCGGGGTCGCGTGACCCGTCGCTGGTCAGCAGCGACTTGACCGAGCGGTAGTCGATCGACGGGTCGTCGGCGCGCCGCGGGAACCAGATGTCCCGGTCGGCGTGCCCGCGGTGACCGTGCTCGGCGACCAGCTCGTCGTACAGTTCGGTGACCGCGGCGCCCTCCGGGATCTCGGCGGCCCGGGCGAAGAACTCGTCCTCCCGCGAGCTGTGGAACAGGTCCGTCAGCACTGGGCTCTTGCGGATCTCCTCGGCGATCCGCCAGAGCGTGTGGTTCTCCTCCATCGTCACCGTGCGCTCGGGCAGGCCGGAGACGAGGTCGACGAAGATCGTCGGGTTGTCGCCGTCGTACCACTTGTCGAGCATCAGGCTCAGCCCTGTGATCGCGTTGGGCGCGTGGATGAAGAACCCGGACCAGTGCTGTTGGTGCAGGTCGGAGGCGAACTCGCGGTACTTGGCGATCGCGCGCTTGAGCTCGTGGCCGCTCAGCGCCGCCCAGTCCTCCTTGGTCAGCGCCTTGCCGAACGGCATGTCCTTGACCGTCACGGCGTCACCGTTGTCGATCCACTTGAACATGCCCTCGTCGGTGATCAGCTCGATCCTGGCGAGCATCTTGAGGTACTTGACCAGGTTGAGCGGCGCTTCGACGGCCTCCTTCTGGTCCTGCTGAGGCAGGTAGGTGACCATCGGCGCCCGGAACTGCGGCGGCGTCGTGTAGAGGACCTGCTTCTTCTGGTACTCGGAGTTGATGTACACCTCGCCGCGGTGGTAGCGGTGCCGCGGCACGTTCGCGAACTCCCGGTAGCCCCACTCCTTCACCACGCGCACGTGCGCGTCGGTCATGCTCGCGGCGTACCACGAGTAGAACAGGGGGGTGACCGCGCCGGTCCAGTACTCGTCGGCGAACCCGCGAGACCAGACGACGTCGGGGTCGTCGGGAAGGTCCTGCCACTGCTCCAGGTCCTCGTCCCACGTCAGCTCGACGCCGGTGATGTCGCGGGCTTGGAGCACGTAGAAGCGCCCGTCCTGCAGGGCCCATTCGATGTCCTGCGGCATGCGCTCCGAGCGCTTCTCGATCCGGATGCCCAGCCGGGTCAGTTCGCGGATCTGCTCCTCGCTGAGCGCCCACGCGTTGCGCTTGCCCGGTTCGGTCTCCACGTGGACGGTGCCGACCCCCGTCTTCGGGTCGCGCACCACCTGGTGCTCCTTCGAGCCGAGCTCGCGGTGCTTGATCCGCAGGCTCTTCTTCTTCACCGTCGCCTGGTCCGGTGTCACGAGCCCGGAGACCACGGCCTCACCCAGGCCCCACGACGCGTTGATGACGACTTCGTCGGTGGCCCCGGTGACCGGGTTGGCGGTGAACATCACGCCCGCCACCTCGGCGTCGACCATGCGCTGCACGACGACCGCCAGGCCCAGGTCGGCCACCGGGATGTCGGACTCGCGCCGGTAGGCGACCGCCCGGGTGGTCCACATCGAGGCCCAGCATCGCTGGACCGCCTCGAGCAGCGCGTCGTCACCGGTGATGTCGAGGTAGGTGTCGTGCTGGCCGGCGAACGAGGCGTCGGCCATGTCCTCGGCGGTACCGGAGGACCGCACGGCGACCAACCCGCGGCCGAGGCCGGGGTAGGCGTCGAGGATCTCGGCGCGCAGGTCCTCCGGGAACGCAGGGGCCAGGATCATCTCGCGGATCTCGGCGGCCTGCTGCTCGAGCCGCTCCGGGGCGTCGTAGGCGAAGTCGGAAGCGATCTTCTCGATGCGCCGCTGCAGGTCGTGGGCCGCGACGAACCGGTGGTAGGCCGCCACCGTGATCGTGAAGCCCGGGGGCACGTCGAAGCCTTCGCGCACCAGGCGCATGAGGTGCAGGGCTTTGCCGCCGAACTGCTCACGGTCGGGGACGAGTCCATCGCGTGCCGCCGCCAGCGGCACGACGAGCGCCTGCGTGGACTCCGATGTCTGGCCAGGCGAGGACATGGTGGTCATCGATGTGTGCTCCTTCAGATCCAGCACGCGAGGCTCCCGCAGGTGGCAAGTGGCTCTCGCTGCGGAATCAGGCACCTGCGAGCGACGCCACGCCGTGGATGGTCTGCGCAACCTGCATCACACTTTGACGCAAACCATTGGGCGTGTCAATACATTCATATCTATAAATGCTGCCCACAGGTCGAGGCGTCCGCAGAACGGTGCAGGCCTGCTCCGCCGCTCGTCGGGGAGCGCGAGCGGAACCCTCTCCGGTGGCGCCCGGCCGAGCGACCCGCACCGGACCATCACTGGATCACCGTCCCCCCGTCGACCGGGATGACCGTGCCCGTCACGAACGACGCGTCGGAGCTGGCCACGAAGGCCACCACACCCGCGATCTCGTGCGGCTGGGCGGCTCGGCCCATCGGGACGTTCGCCTTGACGTAGGCCTGCTGCTGTTCGCGCACCTCCGCCAGCGACGCCCCCTGGTACAGCACCGCCTGCCACGGCGTCTCGACCGAGCCGGGGGCGATGCAGTTGACGCGGATCCCGTCCCCGGCCCCCACCAGCGCCAAGGCACGCGTCAGACCGGTCACGGCGGCTTTCGTCGTTGAGTACAGCGGGCTGTACGGGGACCCCAGCAGTGCCGACGTGGATGCGGTGAGGCTGATCGACCGGTCTCCGTCGGTACGGCGCATGAGATCGAACGCGATCGTGGCGACGTAGTACGCCGACTTGATGTTGACGTCGACGATCCAGTCGAACTTCTCCTCGGCCACGTCCAGTCCCGGCGGGCCGGGCAAGCCGACCTGCGAGTGGACCACGTGCAGGCGTCCCTGCTCGTCGTCGATGCGCGCGTACAGCTCCCGCAGCGCGGTCACGTCGGTGGCGTCCACCTGGACCGGCACGGCCTTCCCGCTGTCGGCGGCCACTTCCTGCGCCACCGCCTCCGCGGCCTTGCCGTTGAGGTCGGCCACGTAGACCACGGCGCCCTCACGCGCCAGGCGCAACGAGATCTCCCGGCCCATGCCGGAGGCGCCGCCCACGACGAGGGCGACCCTGTCCTCGAACCTTCGCATTGCCTGCTGCTCCTTACGCGGACGTCAGCCCGCCGTCGATGGTCAACGTCTGTCCCGTCATCCACGCCGATTCGTCGGAGACCAGGTAGGTCGCCGCGGCGGCGATCTCCTCGGGGCGGCCGAGCCGACCGAGCGGGTAGCGAGTCGCAGCCGCGCGCAGTCCGACCTCCACGTCACCGCCGCCGCCGAGCCCGGAACCCTGGCGGTAGGCCTCGCGCACCAGGTCGGTCGGCACCGTGCCCGGAGCGATCGCGTTGATCCGCACCCCGTACGGCGCCGCGTCCTGCGCTGCTTGGCGGACCATCGCGGTACACCCGCCCTGCGACGCCGCGTAGGCGAACGTGTTCGGCACGCCGATCAGGGCACCGACAGACGCCATCACCACGACCGAGCCGGAACCTCGCTGCTGCATCCCGGGCAGGAAGTACTTGAACGACAGCCACTTGGACGTCAGGTTGATCGCGAGCACTCGCTGGAAGTCCGCCAGTGACGTGGTGACCGCCGTTCCCGGCCCGGTCACACCCGCCCCGGCAACGACCGCGTCCACCTTCCCCCGCCAGGCCAGCGCCTCCGTGGCCATGCGCTCGGCCTCCGCTTCCACCGCCATGTCCGCGCTCAGCGCCAGCGCGCGGCCGCCGGCGTTCTCGATCGCCGCCGCGGTGTCGGACACCTTGGCCGCCCGGCGTCCCACGCACACCACCGCGGCGCCTTCGGCGGCGAACATCTCGGCGGTGGCGCGCCCGATACCGCTGCCGGCGCCGACCACCACGGCGACCTTGCCGCGTAGCCGACCGCTCATCGGGGCTGCCCGCCAGCAGCTGGTGCCGAGGCCTGCAGGTCCAGCGTGTGCTCGTCGACGCCCTGATCGCGCAGTGCGTTCTTGAGGACCTTGTGCGAGGAGTTCTTCGGCAGCTCGGCAGCCTTGCGCCAGTAGCGCGGCGCCATGTAGCCGGGCAGTTTCCGCCGGGCCCACTCCGCCAGTTCCCGCAGGTCCAGTTCCGTGCCGATCCTCGGCACGACGACCGCGAGCACTTCCTCCTCGCCGAGATCGGACGGGACACCGACGGCCGCCACCTCGCCGACCGCCGGATGCTCCATCAGCTCGCGCTCGACCTCGAACGCGGAGATGTTCTCACCGCGGCGGCGGATGACGTCCTTGGCGCGGCCGCGGAACCAGAGGTTGCCGTCGGCGTCTCGGCTGACCAGGTCGCCGGTGTGGAACCAGCCGTCGCGCCAGGCCTGCGCGGTCGCCTCGGGGCGCCCGAGGTACTCCCGGAACATCAGGTTCGCCAGGCGCGGCCGCACCACCAGCTCACCCACGCCGTCCACCGGAGCGTCCGATCCGTCATCGGCCACCACCCGGACGTCGTGGTACGGGTGGTTCTTGCCGATCAGGCCGGGCCGGCGGCTGCCGTCGCGGCTCTGCAGCACGACCTGTCCCTCGGTGAGCCCGTAAGTGCTGTAGTACACCGGCACCCGGAACCGTTCCTCGAACTCGGCGAGCTGTTCCGGGGCCGGTACGAGGTGACAGTGCCGCAGGCGGTGATCGGGCCGGAACTCGCTCGGCGGGCGCTTCATGAGGATGTTGCCGACGGTTCCCATGCCCGCGAAGTGCGTGGCGCCGGAGTCGGCGATCTGGTGCCAGAACTGCCCCGCGCTGAACCGGGACCGCACGGTCACCCGCGCGCCGACGAAGATCGCCGGGAAGATCGTCACGCACATCGCGTTGGCGTGGAACATCGGCAGCGGGGTGAACAGCACGTCCTCGTGGTGGTGGCGCATGGCGTGCGCGTAGCTCCACCCGTAGAAGAAGAGGTGCTCGTGCGGGATCACCACGCCTTTCGAGACACCGGTGGTACCGGATGTGTAGAGCACGGCCGCGACGTCGCCCGGCTTCGCGGCGTCCGGCCTTGCAGGCACCGGCGGCGCGGTGGCGTCGAACGTCGACACGGTCAGCCTGTCGTGCAGCCCGGTACCCGTCGCGAGGACGATCTCCCGCAGCGCGGGCAGCTCCCAGTCCGCCTCGACGTTCGCCAGGCCGTCCGGTGCGGCGACGAGCAGCACCGCCCCGGAGTCGGTCAGCAGGTGCTGCAGGATCGCGCCGCGGAAGTCCGGGTTGATCGGCACGATCACCGCGCCCTCGGACAGCACCGCAACCCACAGAGCCATGGTGTCCAGGCTGTTGGGCAGCATGACCGCGATCAGCTCACCGGGCCGGATCCCGGCCCGGCGCAAGCAGGCCCGCCACCGCCCGGCCCGCTCCTCCACCTGGCGGTAGGTCAGCACGGAGCCGCCGTCGAACGAGATGAACGGCCGGTCCGGATGCGCCGCCAGCGCCCGCTGCCACAGTGCGTTGATCGTGCGCCGGGCGGCCGGAATCGTCACGTAGTCGTAGGAGGCGTCCTGGATCGGGCGGCTGTCCCACGAGCTCGATCCCGGGGCGGTCACCGCACGAGCTCCACGACGGTCGCGTTCGCCATGCCGCCGCCCTCGCACATCGTCTGCAGCCCGTAGCGCAGACCTTCCCGCCGCATGCGGTGCAGCATCGTCGTCATCAGCCGCGCCCCGGTGGCGCCGAGCGGGTGGCCGAGCGCGATCGCACCGCCGTCGGGGTTGAGCACCGCATGATCCACCCCGAGCTCGCGCGCCCATGCCATCGGCACCGAGGCGAACGCCTCGTTGACCTCGAACGTGTCGATGTCGCTCAGCTTCAGCCCGGCACGCTCGAGCACTGCGCGAGTGGCCGGGATCGGGGCGGTCAGCATCTCCTCCACGCCGTCGCCGACCGTGGTGGCGGCGACGATCCGGGCCAGCGGGGTCAGGCCGTACCGTTCGACCGCGGCGTCGGACGCCACCACGAGCATCGCCGCGCCGTCGGACATCTGGCTGGACGTCGCCGCAGTGAGCCGTCCGCCCGGGCGCAGCGGCCGCAGCGCTGCCATCGCCTCGAGCGTCGTGTCCGCGCGCGGGCCCTCGTCGACCGCGAAGCCGTCGACCGGCACGATCTCGTCGGCGAAACGACCGGCCCGGATGGCGGCCAGCGCGCGCTCGTGACTGGTCAGCGAGTACCGCTCCATCTCCTCGCGGCCGATGTTCCAGCGCTCGGCGATCAGTTCGGCGGAGATGAACTGGCTGACCTCCAGTCCCGGGTAGCGCTTGGTGAACCGGTCGCCGTCGAACGGGCCGCGCAGTCCGTTCTCGACGCCGAGCCGGATGGCGGCGTCCATCGGGACCACGCTCATGACCTCGACGCCACCGGCGACCACGACGTCCTGCCACCCCGACAGCACGCCCTGGGCGGCGAACTGCAGCGCCTGCTGGGACGAGCCGCATTGGCGGTCGACGGTGGTGCCCGGCACCTTCTCGGGCAGGCCGGCCGACAACGCCACGGTGCGGGCGATGTTGGTCGACTGGGCACCGACCTGCACGACGCATCCGAGCACCACGTCGTCGACCGCGTGGTCCGGCACCCCGGCGCGGGACAAGGTCTCCCGCAGCACATGGGCGGCGAGATCGGCGGGATGGTGAGCGGCCAGCGACTTGCCGCGGCGGCCGACGGCGCTGCGCGCGGCGGCGACGATGTACGCGGAGGTCATGATCGGCTCTCCGTTCTGGGGAAGTCGGGTAACGGTGGATCGGTGGCCCGGGCCGTGGTCAGGGCCGGCGGGAGAACACGTGCCGGACCCGGGCGATGTCCTCGTCGGGGAAGCGCTCGTTCCAGCCGGCCCGACCGACGGGCGGCAGCCCGAGGGAAGCGGACAGCGACGCGCGCATCTCGGCGTACTTGACTCCGACGGCGAGCATGTCGAACACCGGAACGTCGAGCTCCTCGTGGCGAGAGAACCCGTGGTAGGTGGCGAACGCGCACAGGCCGCCGCTGCCGATCACGATCGCGTCCGCGCCGTCGGCGACGAGCTCGGCGGCGCGGGCCCGCATGTCGTCCACCACGAGCTGGGGGGTGGCGAAGCCGGTGGTGAAGATCTCCGCCGTGGGTGTGTGCAGCGTGCGCTTGCCGACGTAGCGGTGCTGGAGCTGGTAGGCGTGGATGAGCCGGTCGAGGTGGGTCGACCAGGTCGGGTCGTTCACCGTGAGCAGGCCGAACTTCCAGCCGTAGCCGAGCGCCAGCCCGACGGTCGCCTCCATAGGACCGACGACTGGGACGTCGACGAGACACCGGGACTCCTGTACCGCCGGGTCGCCCGAGCACGCGATCAGGACCGCGTCGACCCCGGCCGCCGCCAGGTCGGTGACCTCCTGGGTGATGTCGGCCTGGTTGAGCAGCATCGGGTACGGACGGGCGGAGTCGGTGGCCCGGCGCAGGTGCTTGACGTAGGTGTGCACCAGCTCGGTATCCGGCGCGGCCACGCGCGCCAGGTTCGCCTCGACCATGCGGCCGTAGTCGGCCGAGCTGGCCTGCGTGGTCATGTGGACGACGCCGATCCTCATCGCGTCTCCTCTCCGGCGCGCGCGGCTGGGGACAGGTAGCTGACGGCCGTCATGCCGCCGTCGACGACGAGCGTCTGGCCGTTGACGTAGGTGGACGCACCCGACGCCAGGAAACCGACCGTCGCGGCGATCTCGTTGATCTCGCCCATTCGGCCGGTGGGGATCCGGGCGACGCGGGCGCCCTTCCACTGCTGGGTCATGCCCGTCAGGATCGGGGTTTCCACGAGGCCGGGGGCGACACAGTTGATCCGCACCCCGTGCGGTGCGAGCTCGTAGACGAGCGACCTGGTGAGCGCCATCAGGGCGCCCTTGCTAGCCACGTAAGCGGTGTTCTGCGCGTCGAGCGTGGCGATGCCGGCGATCGACGCGATGTTGACGATCGACCCGCTGCGCTGTGCGATCATCCGCCGCGACGCGTGCTTGATGGCCAGCACCGCGCCGCGCAGGTTGGTGTCGATCACCGCGGACCAGTTCTCCAGCGTCAGCTCGGTGATCGGTTGTTTGCGACTGATCCCTGCGCAGTTGACCAGTACGTGCACTCCGCCTTGCGCCGCGGCGAGCTCCACCAGCGACACCACGTCGTCCTCGGTGCGGACGTCGCAGCGGACGGCAAGCACGCCGTCGGTCTCGGCAGGGTCGACCGGGCCCGTGAGGTCGCCGACGACGACCCGCGCACCGCGGGCGCGCAGGTGCGCGGCGATGCCGGCCCCGATGCCGGACAGTCCGCCGGTGACGATCGCGACCTGCCCCCCGAGGTCACGCGGCAGCTCGGGCACTGCCGGGGCCGGTGTGGCCGACAGCGGCCGGTCGGGCGTGCTCATGGCCGCTCCAGGATGTAGGCGTTCGCCATGCCACCGGCTTCGCAGATGGCCTGCAGGCCGTACCGCGCGCCGGTCGCGTTCATGTGGTGGACGAGTGTCGCGGTCAGCCGCGCTCCGGTGGCGCCGAGCGGGTGGCCGAGCGCGATCGCGCCGCCGTTGGGGTTCAGCCGAGCAGGGTCGGCGCCCGTTTCCGCCAGCCACGCCAGCGTCACGGTCGCGAACGCCTCGTTGACCTCGAACACGTCGATGTCGTCGATCGTCAGGCCGGCGCGTCGCAGCGCCTGCTGCGTGGCGGTGATCGGCCCGGTCAGCATGAGCACGGGATCGACACCGGTCACCGCGAACGACGCAAACCGGGCCAGCGGGGTCAGACCGTGTCTGCGGGCGACGTCCTCAGCCATGATCAGCACAGCCGCCGCCCCGTCGGAGATCTGCGACGAGTTGCCGGCGGTGACGATCCCGTCGGGCCGGAACGCCGGCTTGAGCTCGGCGAGCGTCGCGACGTTCGTACCCGGCCGGATTCCCTCATCGGCGACGTGCATCCCGCCTTGCCCGTCCGGGATGCCGACGATCTCGGCGTCGAACCGGCCGCTCTCCCGGGCCACCGCGGCGCGCGCGTGCGACTCGGCGGCGTACTCGTCGGCCCGGGCGCGTGTCAGTGACCACTTCTCGGCCACCATCTCGGCGGCGAGGCCCTGCGAGAACTCCACGTCGCCGTAGCGTTCGGTGATCCGGGGCCCGCGTGCCTGCCCGTGGCCCGACGTGCGGGTGGCTCCCATAGGTACGCGCGACATCGACTCCACCCCGCCGGCGATGACGATGTCGTACTGGCCCGCCATCACCCCGGCGGCGGCGAACGCCACGGTCTGCTGGGAGCTGCCGCAGGCGCGGTCGACGGTGGTCGCCGGGACGGTGTCCGGCCACCCGGCCGCCAGCAGACTCCAGCGACCGATGTTGGACGACTGTTCGCCGATCGTGGTGACGCATCCGAAGATGACGTCGTCCACCACGTCCGGTTCGATCCCGGTGCGTGTGACCAACGCGTTGAGCACGGTGGCGGAGAGGTCGACCGGATGGATGCCCGACAGCATGCCCTTGCCCGGCTTTCCGCGGCCGATCGGGGAACGGACGGCGTCGACGACGACTGCGTTGCGCATCGGGGTCCCTCCTCAGCGGGCCGACAGGCGCTGGGCGCCGTCGAGCCGGATGACTTCGCCGTTGAGCATCGGGTTCTCCGCGATGTGGAGCGCGAGCGCCGCGTACTCCTCCGGGTGCCCCAGCCGGCGCGGATGCGGGATCTCGGCGGTCAGCCCGGCCCGGATCTCCTCGGAGTACCCGGCGATGATCGGGGTGTCGAACACACCGGGCGCGATCGAACACACTCGGATCAGCTTCGAGGCCAGGTCGCGCGCGGCCGGCAGCACCATGCCGTTGACCCCGGACTTGCTGGCCGCGTAGTGCACCTGGCCGGTCCTGCCCTCCCACGCCGCGATCGACGAGGTGAGCACGCACACGCCCCGCTCGCCGTCGACCGGTTCGAGCGCGGCCATGGCGGCCGCGACGTGGCGCAGCACGTTGTAGGTGCCGACGAGGTTGATGCCGATCACGCGCTCGAAGGCCGCGCGGTCGCCCGGTGAGCCGTCCTCGGCCAGGAGCCGCAGCGGGCCGCCGACCCCGGCGGTGTGCACGAGCAGGCGAGGCCCGCCCCACTCCTGGGTGCGCGCGACGGCCGCCCGTACCGCGTCGTCGTCACGCACGTCACCGGGCACGAACGCCGCCACGTCGGTGCCGAACCTGCCGGCGACCTCCGCACCCGGCGAGGTGGGCAGGTCGAGGACCACGGCACGCCCTCCGGCGGCGACGATCTTCTCGACGGTCGCCAGACCGAGCCCGGAGGCTCCGCCGCTGACCAGTGCGGTTTGTCCCTGGAGCTTCATGCGTTCGTGTCCTCCTCCGTCGTCGGCGTGGTCAGGTAGCGGCGCGCCCCACCGGTCCACGGCGGCATCAGCCCGAGTCGGACGGTGGCGAGGTCGATCGCGTCCCGCAGGCCGGCGTGCTCGTCGGCCAGCTCCACCGCCGCGGTCGCGACGGCCCGCAGGATGTGCCCGGCGGCGGCGATGCCGGTGTCGGTGACGTCCTGCGCCGGCGCGGAAGCCACGCAGCGCAGCCCGGCCCACGCGACGGCTTCGGCGACCACGGCGGGGTCGTAGCCGGCGGCGGTCTCGGCTGCCCGGGCGGCCAGCACCGCGGACGGGGCTGGGCCGGGGGAGACCTCGACGACGCCGAGCCCGTGGCGGATCAGGGCGGCCAATGACCCGGCGATCGCCTCACGAGCAGGGTCGGCCGGGTCGATGGCCACTTCGAGGAAGTGCAGCCCGTCGCCCACGACGTCCTCGTGCAGGCGGGCCTGCCCCGGAGCAAGCTCCTCGGCGTCGGTGATCTCCACCGTCACCCGGCCGCCGCGCCCGGCGATCCCGCCCGTGACCGCAGCGGGTCCGCCCTCGGGGTACTCGGTGTAGCGCCAGGCCTTTGCGCACGCGAGCAGACGACGGGCAGCCTCGGTGCCGCCGGTGAACGTGACCGTCATCGGTTCGGTGGCAGCCGCTCGCTGCGTGGCAGCGCGCCGGAAGCTGGTGAGGTCGTGGAAGTTGACCCGGATGGTGTTCTTCGCCTCCGGCGTCACGACCAGCTCGCCGAGCGCCTCGGACTCGGCGTGCATGGCCGCCGCGACGTCACCGGTGGCGGCCAGCGCGACAACCCGAGCGACGAGCCGGCCTGCCCGGGCCGCCCGGCGGGGCTCGGGGTGCGGGTTGTCAAGTCGGATCCGCGCCGGTGCGGTGTCCCAGCGTTGCCGGGCCGGCCGGGGAGCGGAGCGCAGCCAGGCCGAGGCGCGCTCGAGGGCTTGCTCGACGGAATCGGTGACGTCGTCGACCAGGCCGGCGGCGTGGGCTGCGTCGGCGTCGAGCCGGCGTCCCGACGTGATCAGGTCGATCGCCGGGCTGCCGAGCAAGAGCGTGCTGCGGACCACACCCCCGACTCCGGGGATGAGGCCGAGTACGGTCTCCGGGAAACCGACGACCGTGCGCGGCGACCGCACCGCGATTCTCCGGTGGCACGCCAGGGCCAGCTCGAGGCCGCCGCCGAGTGCGGCGCCGTCGAGGACGGCCACGACGGGGACCCCGGCGTTCTCCAGCCGGTGCAGGCGGCGCTTGCGCACGTCCACATCGGCGACGAACGCCGCCCGGTCCTCCGGCCGCACGGCCAGCAGCCGGTTGAGGTCACCGCCGGCGAAGAAGCTGGACTTCGCGGACGTCAGTATCACGCCGATCAGCTCGGACGCCTGCGCCTCGAGGCGGTCGAGCGCGGCGTCCATCGCCCGGGCGAACGCGTCGTTGAGCGTGTTGACCTTGGCCGTGGGGTCGTCCAGCACGAGGCGGACCAGGCCGTCACCGAGCTCTTCCCAGCGAACGGCCGGCGCCGGGGCGCGCGTGTCCGCCTGGTCCGCGGTGTGCGTCATCGGAAGGCTCTCCTCAAGGTGTGCGTCGACGAACGGCGCCCGGCCTCGGGCGGCCTCTCGGCTACCGCCGCCGCATACTACCGAGTATGATTTCTCCATACTACTGGGTATGATGTCATCCTCGCCCATGCGATAGGGATCCCTGCCATGACTGCTTCGACCTCCTCCGCCGTCGACTACGACGCCGTGTTCGCCTACGCCCGGGACGTGCTGGCTCCGCTGGCGGAGAAGGGGCTGCACGGCCGGGTCGACCCCGTGCTGACGCGTGCCCTCGGCGAGGGAGGCATCCTCCCCGCGCTGTATCCGGAGGGCGACCGAGCGCAGGCGAGCGCCCGCACGATCTGCGAGATCCGGGAGCGTGTCGCCTATCACTGCGTGGCCGCCGAGGTGGCCGTGGCGATGCAGGGCATCGGCGGCTACCCGATCCTGCAGTCCGGGCAGGACCACCAGCGCGCCGAGTGGCTGCCGCGCGTGCGCACCGGTGAGGCCGTCGCGGCCTTCGCGCTCACCGAACCGGAGTGCGGGTCGGACGCGGCAGCCGTGCAGCTGCGCGCCGAGCGGACCGGGCGCGGCTGGAAGCTGTACGGCAGGAAGAAGTGGATCAGCAACGCCCCTGGCGCGCACTTCTACACGACGTTCGCCCGCACCGGGGACGAGCCGGGCAGCCGCGGCGTGACCGCCTTCCTGGTGCCCGCCGACCGTCCGGGCCTGACGGCCACCCCGCTCGAGCTGATCAACCCGCACCCGATCGGGACGCTCGACTTCGACGGCGTCGAGGTCACCGAAGACGACGTGCTCGGCGAGGTGAACCGTGGCTTCCGGGTAGCGATGCAGACGTTCGACCTGTTCCGGCCGAGCGTCGGCGCGGCGGCGATCGGCATGGCGCAGCGCGCGCTCGACATGACGGTCGAGCGCGTCACGACGCGCCGGATGTTCGGGGTACTGCTCGGCGAGAAGCAGGGGGCGGCCCACCAGCTCGCCGACGCCGCGACTGCGCTGGATGCGGCACGGCTGCTGGTCAGGCGGGCTGCCGACGCCTACGACTCGGCCGATCCTCGGGTGACGGCGCATTCGGCGATGGCCAAGCTGTACGCGACCGAGACGGCTCAGAAGGTGATCGACACCGCGGTGCAGCTGCACGGCGCTGCCGCGCTCGCCGCCACTCATCCGGTGGGGCAGCTCTACACCGAGATCCGCGCGACCCGTATCTATGAGGGTGCCTCCGAGGTGCAGCGGGATCTGATCGCTCGTGACCTGTTTCGCGACACCGCCTTGGGGCGCCGTTCCAGCCGGGCGGCTCGCTGAGCCGGCCGGCACCGACAGCGACACGCGGGAGGCCGTCATGTCTGAGTCATCCGGACGCTCGATCCGCTCCGGTGAACGGGGACGGGAGGTGCTCGACGCCGCGGCAGCCGTCTTCGCCCGCAAGGGATACGCCCAGACGAGCCTGGATGACATCGCCGACGAGCTCGGGGCGACCAAGGGGCTGATCTACCACCACTACCGGAGCAAGGAGTCGCTCCTGCTGGACGTGCTGACGACCGGGGCGAAGACGCTCATCGACGGGGTGCGCCAGATCGCCCGGTCCGACGGCGACCCGCGGGCCCGCCTGCGCGCAATGGCCCGCGAGCACGTCCGGATCACCATGACGGACGTCGCCTACCAGCGGACGGCCTTCCGCAGCCTGCCGATGCACGTCTACCTCGCCCGGCGGTCGGTGGACGAGCGCTGGGGCAAGCTGCACGAGCTCCGCGCGGAGCACGAGGGCATGTTCCGCGACGTGATCGAGCAGGTGCTCAAGGAGGACGGGCGCACGCTGGACTCGGTGGACACCCGGACGCTCGCCCGGGGCATGCTCGGCGCCTTGAACTGGGTGAACGTGTGGTATCGAGAAGAACGCGACCAAGACGTCGACGGCATCGCCGACACCCTGGCCGAGTTCGTGGTCAACGGCGTCTCCCCACGCCCGTAGGCATTCCCGGCCGCGTGCGGTCACATCCCGTCCTCCCGCGTCGCCGCACACCTCCGGCATCGAGATGCCGAGCTCGACCTCCTTCTGCTCGGGTGCAGGCTCGAACATGTCGCCTCCGGTGACGCGTCGATCGCACGGGTCGCGGACGGATGCCGGGCGGGTGTCACCCGGTGAGGACACCGGCCACCTGCCGTGCGCTCCAGGCGAGCGCCGCCGCGGCGGACGCGGGAGCGGGGTTGAGCGTGACGAATCCGTGCACCTGGCCGGACCAGCACCGGTGGTCGACGTCGACGCCGCCAGCTCGCAGGTGCTCGGCCAGGGCCTGGCCCTCGTCTCGTAGGACGTCGAACTCGGCGGTGACGACGACCGTGCGCGGCAGCGGGGGCACCGGATCCCAGCGCAGTGGGGTGGACCAGTAGGCGTCGCCGCCCGGGGCGTACAGCTGCCAGAACCAGCCCATCGTCGATGTCGGCAGGACGACTTGACAGTCCGGGTCGCGGTGGCTCGGGGCCGCGCGCTCCGGGTCGACCGCGGGGTAGAACGCCACGACGGCGTCCGCGCGGGCTGTGTCCGGTTGCCGGGCGACGGCCGCCAACGCCAGGTTCGCGCCCGCACTGTCACCGGCCAGCACGATCCGTCGCCCCGGACAGGCCCGTGCGATCGACCGCCAGGCGGCGGTGACGTCGTCGATCGCGGCGGGATACGGGTGCTCCGGGGCAAGCCGGTAGTCGATCACCGCGACGTCTGCCGACCACGCGGCGGCGAGCCGGCGGGCGAACGGCAGCGACGCCGCCGCGGAGCCGAGGACCCACCCGCCGCCGTGCACCCACAGCACGACGGCGGGCGGGGCGGGATCGACCTCCAGCACGAGCATCGTCCGGTCCGTTCCCGCGACCTCGCGGACGAGCTCCCGCGCCGCGGACGGGCCGGGATCCTGACCGGGCCGCAGGACCCCGGAGACGGTCCGGGCCTCGGCCACACCCAGGGTTTCCAGCGGGGGAGCCGACGATGTGCCCTTGGCGGTGAGGATGGCCGCCACTTCGGGATCGATCCCCACCGGTCAGCTCCTGACGAAACCCGAGTAGCCGGCGGCCGCGACTTCCTCGGTGCGCCGGGCGTACGCGGGGAAGCCACCCGCGTACGGCATGAACACCCGCGGCTTGCCGGGCACGTTGGCGCCGATGTACCAGGACTTGGCCTTGAAGAACATCGTTCCCTCGGCGAGCTCGTTGGCGTGCTTGACCCAGGCGTCGGCCGCAGCCGCCTCGGCCTCGATCCGGGTGAAGCCGCGGTCGCGCTGGTCGTTGAGCAGTTCGGTGAGCCACTCGACCTGCTGCTCGCCCGTGGTCACCACGTTGGCCAGCACGGACGGCGAGCCGGGCCCGGCGAGGTAGAAGAAGTTCGGGAAGCCGTGCACCGCGATGCCCAGGTGGTTGACCGGGCCGCCTCGCCAGGCGTCGCGGAGCAGCTCGCCGTTGGCGCCCTTGATGTCCAGCCGGGTGAGCACGCCCGTCATGGCATCGAACCCGGTGGCCAGCACGATGTCGTCGACCTCGAGCAGTCGCCGGTCGGTGCGGATGCCACGGGCCTCGAATCCGGTGATCGACTCGGTGCCGAGCAGGTCGACCAGCTCGACGTTGTCCCGGTTGAACGTCTCGTAGTAGTTGGTGCCGACGCAGATCCGCCGCGCGCCGACGGGGTAGCCGGTGGGCATCAGCTTCCGGGCCACCTCGGGGTCGCGGACGATCTCCCGGATCTTGCCGTGGATGAACGCGGCGAGAGTTGCGTTGGCTTCCTCCGATGTCTTCAGGTCGGTGAACGCTGAGGTGATGTTCGTGCCGCCCAGGTCCCAGAACCGCTGGTAGCGGGCGTTGCGCTCCTCCTCGGAGACGTCGAACGCGGACTGCGTCGGCAGCTCCTTGAGGTATGCGGAGCTCATCGTGCGAACTGTTGCGCGACGCTCTCGGTATGTGGCCTTGACCGCGCGGTCCTCTGCCTCGGTGATGGGCCGGTTGCGGGCGGGGACGACGAAGTTGGGGGTGCGTTGCAGCACGTACAACCGCTCGGCCTGCTCGGCGATGATCGGGATGGCCTGCACGCCCGACGAGCCGGTGCCGATCACCGCCACGCGGTGGCCGTGGAGATCGACTTCCTCACGCGGCCACTCCGCAGTGTGCAGGATCCGCCCGGCGAAGGCGTCCATCCCGGGGAACTGCGGCTTGATGGGAGAGGTCAGCGGGCCGGTGGCCATCACGACGTAGCGCACCCGGATCGGGTCGCGCTCGGAGAACGTCACCCGCCAGCTCCGAGAGGTCTCGTCCCAGTCCATGCCGGTGACCGTGGTGCTGAACGAGATGAGGCGGCGTAGGTCGAGCCGGTTGGCGACGAAGCCGAGGTACCGCCGGATCTCGTCGGCGTCCGAGAACCGCTCGCTCCAGGTCCACTCCTGCTCCACCTCGGGGCTCATGGACAGGCTGTAGTCGTGGCTCTCCACGTCGCACCGGGCGCCGGGGTAGCGGTTGTTGTACCAGGCACCACCCACGTCGCCGTTGGTCTCGACACCCATCACGTGGTGCCCGGCGTTGCGGAAGTGATACAGGGCAGCGAGCCCGGAGAACCCGGCGCCGACGACGAGGACCTCGGCGTCGACCGTAGAATTGCGGGCGGTTGTCACTTCGTGGTGCCTTTCAATCGAAAGTGATAACTGTCCGCGCGTACGACGCGCGGTCCATGACGTCGAAGGCCGCATTGACCTCGTCGAGCGGGACGGTGTGCGACACGAGCGCGTCGAGGTCGAGGCGGCCTTCGACGCACAGCCGCTCGTAGTTGGCCACGTCGCGAGCGAACTGGCCGCCACCCATCTTCGATCCCTGGACGCGGCGCTCGCTCATCATCAACGGCTCGAGCGGCAGAGTGACGTCGGCGCCCATCCGGGCCATTCCGACCGAGGTCAGGGTGCCGCGCACCCCCAGCATGGCGAATCCGCCGCGCACGGTGGCCGGACTGCCGACAGCTTCGATCACGTGGTCCGCGCCGCCACCGGTCAGCTCGACGACTTCGGCGGCCGCGTCGTCGCCCGCGAGGACCCCGTGAGTGGCTCCGAACCGGCTGGCGATGGACAGCTTGGCGGGGTCGACGTCCACCGCGACGATCGGTGACGCGCCACTGAGCCGCGCGGCTGCGACAGCGCTGAGGCCCACACCGCCGCAGCCCACGACGACGACCGATTCCCCGGCTCGCACACGCGCGGTGTTGATGACCGCTCCCATGCCGGTGACGACCGCGCAGCCGAGCAGGCAAGCGGTCGCGAACGACAGCCGGTCGCCGATGCGGGCGACCCCGCTGGAGTGGACGAGCACCTGCTCGGCGAATCCGCCCACCCCCACGTATGCCTGAACCGGCCGGCCCTCGAGGGAGAGCCGCGGAGGCAGGTCGCGAGGCCGGGAGCGCGGCTTGTTCCGGCAGTGCTGGGGATGCCCTCCGACGCACCAGCGGCACGATCCGCAGAACATCGTTCCGGTCACCACGACTCGGTCGCCTGGACGCACGCCGGTGACACCCCGGCCGACCTCGAGGACCTCTCCGGCGACCTCGTGGCCGAGCACGACCGGGAGCCCGGGCTGCTGTCCGCCGCGTGCCGCGGTCAGGTCGGAGTGGCACACCCCGGACGCCCGCACCTCGACGAGAACCTCGTCGTCGAGCGGCTTGTCGATGTCCAGCTCGGTGACCCGGAGTGGTTCTCCGTAGCCGGCGAGGATCGCTGCTCGCATCGTCGTCTCCCGACTCGCAACTCATTCGTTCGAGACCATACAACCTATTTATGGTATTAAAAAGAGGTTGGGTCGAGGTTGAGGAGAGCTGGTGCCACCTGTTCGCGATCAGCGCCAAGACAAGGTCTTCATCGGGGGCCGCTGGACGGAGTCGGATGGAGGTGCGCTCGTCGACGTCCTGTTTCCCGGCGACGGCACACCCATCGGGCAGGCCCGCCTGGGCAGCACCGCCGACATCGACCGGGCGGTGAAGGCCGCCGCGGCCAGCTTCGCGTCGGGTGTGTGGCGCGACACTCCTCCCGCGCAACGCCGGGCCGTGCTGGATCGCGCCGCGGACATCCTCGAGGCAAAGATCGAGCTCCTGGCCGACGTCATGACGAGCGAACTGGGATGCCCCCACTGGTTCGCGACCGGGTACCACATCCCGTCGCCGTTGCGGAACCTGCGCTACTACGCCGAGCTGGCTGAGACGTATCGGTACGAGGAGGTCCGCAGCGACGGCAAGAACCGGTCGCTGGTGATCCAGGAGCCGGTCGGTGTCGTGGCCGGGATCACCCCGTGGAACGCGCCGCTGGGCACGCCGATCCTCAAGGCCGCGCCGGCGCTGGCCGCGGGCTGCTCGGTGGTGCTCAAGCCCGCGCCGGAGACCCCCTTCCTGGCCGGCCACCTGGCCGATGCGCTGGCCGAGGCGGGCCTGCCGGAGGGCGTGCTGAGCGTCGTGCCCGGCGATCGCGAAGTCGGCGCGCACCTGGTGGCGCATCCGCTGGTCGACAAGGTGGGGTTCACCGGCAGCACGGCGGCCGGCCGCGCGATCATGGCGGCGTGCGCGCAGCGGATCGCCCGGCCGACGCTCGAGCTGGGCGGCAAGTCGGCTGCGGTCGTTCTCGACGACGCCGACACCGAGCAGTTCCTGCGCGGCTACGTTCCGGCCGCGACAATGCTGTCCGGACAGGCCTGCATCGCCCCGACCCGGGTGCTGGTGTCCCGCAGGCGCGCCGACGAGATCATCGACGCGCTCACCGAGGCATTCGCCGCGCTGCGCGTCGGCGACCCGTTCGATCCGGAAACCCAGGTCGGACCGCTGATCAGCGAACGGCAGCGCGACCGGGTGCTCGGCTACTACCGCAAGGGCGTCGAGGAAGGCGCCAAGGCCGCCACCGGCGGCGGTGTCCCGCAGGGCGATCAGTACGCCCGCGGCTGGTACGTCGAGCCGACCGTGTTCGTCGACGTCACCTCCGACATGGCGATCGCGCAGGAGGAGATCTTCGGCCCGGCGATCGTGGTGCTGGTCTACGAGGACGAGGACGACGCGGTCCGCATCGCCAACGACTCGATCTACGGCTTGTCGGGATCGGTGTGGTCGGCCGACCAGGAGCACGCTCTCGCCCTCGCGCGCCGTATCCGCACCGGCATGGTCAGCATCAACGGCTTCGGGCAGGCGAAGGGTTCGCCGTTCGGCGGGTTCAAGCAGTCGGGCATCGGCCGGGAGATGGGCCCGGAGGGCATGACGGCCTACCTGGAGACGAAGTCCGTCGGGATCGGCCCGGACGCATGACCGGCACGTTCTACCTCGTCCGGCACGGCGAGACGAGCTCGAACCTGATCGGTGCCCTCGACACCGCCGCGCCCGGCCCGGGACTCACCGAGCGCGGCCGGGAGCAGGCCAGGTCGCTGGTCGCCCACTTCCGTGACATCCCCATCGCGTCGATCCACGTCAGCAATCTCACCCGCACGCACCAGACGGCCGCGCCGCTGGCCGCCGATCGGGGCCTGGAACCGATCGAGCACGCCGGGTTGCGCGAAGTGGGTGTCGGAGAGCTCGAAGGGCGCAGCGATCACGCGTCGGTGGCCACCTATCACGCACTGTACCGGCGGTGGCTAAGCGGTGAGATCGACGATCGCCTACCCGGCGGCGAGTCCGCACGGGAGGCGCTCGAGCGCACCGACGCCGTGTTGTGCTCGCTGGACCTGTCGCACGGGCCTGCGGTGGTGTTCAGCCACGGGTCGACGATCCGCCTGTGGGTGGCCATGCGGTGCGTGAACGTGGAGCCGTCGGTCGGCGCTCGGTTCATCGAGAACACCGCGGTGGTGAAGATCGCCGGCGGGCGCGGTACCTGGCGCTTGGAGTCGTGGGACCAGCGTACCGACCCGGCCCGCGACGCGCCGCCGGCAGGATCACCCGCCCCTGCCCCGAGTGATCGAGTCGCGGCAGCCGATGCGTCGCCATCAGGCCACGACGTCGTGGCCTGATGGCGACGCGGCGATCGGACCCGGCGGCCGGTTCCAGTCACCTGGTCGAGGACGTGACCAGCGGTACCGTCAGTGCCCGGCGTGCTTCTGGGCGATGTCGCGGCAAGGGGCCACGCGTCAGGTCGGCACGCGAGGTGAGCTCACCACTACCGAGCGCGGTGCCTCCGTTACGGCAAACACCGTATATTAATCGCAAGAATGTGCGGATCTGCTCCCGGGAGCCCACGTGACGCTGGTACGACCCAGGAAGACGGCGGTGCACCTCGCACAGCGCATCGCTGCCGACATCAACGAACGGGGCCACAAGGTTGGCGACCGGCTGCCGACCGCGAAGGAGATGCAGGCCGAGTACAACGTCGGCCACGGCACGCTCCGCGAGGCCTTGCGGTACCTCGAGCTGCAGGGTCTCATCTCGCTGCGCACCGGCCCGCAGGGTGGTCCGATCGTCCGGCAGCCCGACGCCGAGGCGCTGTCCACGACACTGTTGCTGCTGCTGCAGTTCCGCAGGGCCCCCTACAGCGCGGTCACCGAGGTCCGGTCGGCGCTCGAGCCCGTCATGGCGCGGCTGGCCGCCGAGCGGACGACCGACGAGCAGCTCGATCAGATCCGCGAGAGCGTCGAGAACATGGAGCGCGCGCTCGACGAGGAGGGCCCGTTCATCGCCGAGAACAAGCGCTTCCACAAGCTCGTCGCGCACGGCTCGGGCAACGACATCTTCGGGTTCTTCATCGACTCGATGATCGAGATACTGGACGGCTCGCCGATCGGCAAGGAGTACCCGGCCGCCCGCCGCGCCGCCGTGGCGAAGGCGCACCGGGCCATATACGAGGCGCTCGCCAGCCGTGACCCGGAGCTCGCGGCCAAGGCGATGGCCGATCACGTCGGGCAGTCCGTGTCGTACATGAAGGGCCGGTACGCCGAAGCGTTGGCGGCTCCGATCACCTGGACCATCAGCTGAGTGCGGACGGCGTGTTCGCGCCGGGCGGTCGGGGCACCCTGACGGCGCTCCCTCCATGGTGCAGCGCACCCGGTCGGCCGGCGAGCCGGTCCACGTCGGGATCGAGGCGAGCGCCGTCCGCGGCTACGTCCGCTCCTTCTGGGCGTGTCCGCGGTGGCAGGCGTCGTGGTAGGCGATGCCGGCGCGGACGGGGTGGCGCGGCACGCGGGGGCCGTCGGCGAGGGTGTCGACCAGCACCTCGTGGACGTCGCTGACGGATCGGGAGGAGCGGGCCGCTACGCCGGTCCGACGGATGGTCAACCGGTGTCGGTGGATACGCTGGGACGCCGTAGTACTCTCGCGCCGGGCTGGCGGGGGATCTCGAAGAGGGCGGATGTCGCAAGCACGAGGCCGGGGCGGTGCCTCGTCCCGGCGGCGGGACGACGCTGCGCGACGTGAGGAGATCACGGCGCGGCTGGAGGAGATCTTCCTCGCCGAGGGGTTCAGTTCGTTGACCTTCGACGACCTGTGCCGGCGCCTGCACTGCTCGAAGACGACCCTGTACCTGGTGGCCGCGACTCGCGAACAGATCATCCAGCGGGTCACGCGGCGCTTCTTCCAGAAGTCGACGGAGGTCATCGAGGCGGCGATCGCCGGGACCGAGGACCCGGCCGAGAGGATCGTGCGCTACCTCGCCGGCGTCGGCGCGGCGATGAGCCGGAACTCGCGGCAGTTCTACGAGGACATGGTTTCCTACGAGCCGACCGCCGCCATCTACCGCCTCAACGCCCGGGCCGCTGCGCGCCCGAGGCTGTCGCTGCGCGGTCGACGGGGGATTCCTGACCGCTCTGCGGTGACGCAGAGCCGGAACGCGTCCTCGTGCTGAAACTGTGGGGTTCCAATGGTTCGTTCCCGATCTCGGCGGTCCGTCCTCGGTGTGCTCTGCGCGACCGCCGCGGTGTTCGTCGTGTCCTGCGCCGCCCCGCAGGCGGCGCAGCCGGAGCAGGATCATCGCGGCGGCCGGGTGACGGCGGCGCCGGATGTCCGGGCCTGGTTCGACTACGATCGGCCGGCCTCGTTCGACAGCGTGGTCTCCGCGATCGAGGTGCCGACCCGCGACGGTACGAAGCTCGGCTGCAACCTGGTCAGGCCGGCGCGCGGTGGGGTCCCGGACGACGGTCCGCACCCGGGGATCGTCCACTCGTTCTGGCCGTACCGGAATTCGGTCGCTGCGGAGCACGAGTACCTCGCCGAACGCGGGTACAACGTGCTGCTCTGCTACGTGCGAGGCACCGGTACGTCCGGTGGGAGCTTCCCGACCTGGTTCGAGCCCGTCGAGGCGCAGGACGACTACGACGTGATCGAGTGGCTCGCCGCGCAGCCCTACTCGACCGGAGACGTTGCGCAGGTCGGGGGGAGCTACGGCTCGATCACGGCCTACCGCGCCGCGGCGCTGAAGCCGCCGTCGCTCGCACCATCGTGCCGTTCGTGTCCCCCACGAACATCTACGCCGAGTGGGTCTACCCCGGCGGGGTCCCGTCCACGATGGGGGAATGGTGGCAGACGTTGCCGGTGGTATCGGACACCGACCGCGTCAGCACTCTGCGGTCCTTCCAGGAGAATTCGAGCTACAACGAGTTCTGGGAGCAGATCGCCATAACCGAGGAGTTGGCGCAGGTCGACGTGCCGGTGCTGCACATCGGCGGCTACTTCGACATATTCAAGGAGGGTGGATTCGATGCCCTGCGGCAGCGGCCGGACAAGACGTGGCTGATCACCGGCCCGTGGACCCACTGGGATTTCCTGGCCGTGCCCGGCGAGGACGCTCCGGCGGCGGTCGATCTCTCCTACGGCGTCATCCTCCAGTGGCTCGACCACTGGCTGCTGGGGGACCAGAGGGCGAGCGTGCCACCGTCGCGGGTCATCAGCTTCGAGAACACCTCCACAGCGGGAGAGGGCACCTGGGGCGCGCACGACACCTGGCCCGTCGCCGGTGTTTCCACCACGCGGTTGTTCCCGGCGGCCGATGGTGGTGTGAGCGCAACGGCCCCGGCGTCGGGTGAGTGCAGCTACTCGGTCAATCCCTACGACGGTCCGTCCGTCGGCCAGACGGGGACCATGCCGCACGCGGCGGATCAGGATCAGGCGGCGAACGAGGGCGTGGACAACGCGCGCGGCAACGGCCGCTGCAGGTGGCCCGACGGCGGCCGGGAAGACGGCGTCTGCGGCCGGACGACGTTCACCCTCCCGGCGTTCGACACCGACACCTCGATCGCCGGCCCGGTGACCCTGCACCTGACCGCGTCCATCACCGCGGCGGACACGCACTTCGTCAGCAAGCTGGAGACGGTGCTGCCCGACGGGCGGGTCCTGCCGATCGAGACCGGGTACCTGCGCGCCCAGCTGCGCACCAGCCTCAGCCGGCCGGAGGAGATCGAGCCGGGCAAGCCGATCCCGTACACCATCCCGCTGGGGAACATGCACTGGAAGTTCAAGGCCGGCGAGAGGCTGCGGGTGACGCTGAGCGGCGGTGACTTCCCGAAGATCAAGCCCACCGCGCCTGCCGGGATCGTGACGATCCACCACGGCACCGGCACGTACCTCGACGTGCCGGTGGTCGGAAGCTAGGGAACGACCGCCGGGCGATCGCTGATCCCGCGCAGCGGCCCGGTCTCCGCTGCGCGGGATCAGCCGAACGCTGTGGCGCTCGGCGCCGGCGCTAGTGCTGCGGGACCGGCACCCCGCGGATCGAGGCGTCGAGCAGCTGCACCGGGTGTAGCAGCGGCCGCTCGCCCCGCAGGTGCTTGCCGATCTGCAGCAGGCACCCCGGGTTCGCGGTGACGACGACGTCCGGCTGGGTGGAGCGGACGTTCGCGGCCTTGCGTTCGCCCAGCTCGGCAGCGGCCTCGGGGTGGAGCAGGTTGTAGATGCCCGCGGAGCCGCAGCACAGCTCAGCCTCGGGCAGGTCCACCAGCTCCACGCCGGGGATCGAGGCGAGCACCGCGCGCGGCTGCGCCCGCACCTTCTGGGCGTGCCCGAGGTGGCAGGCGTCGTGGTAGGCGACGCGGGCGCGGACGGGGTGGCGCGGCGCGCGGGGGCCCTCGGCGAGGGCGTCGGCCAGCACTTCGTGGACGTCGCGGACGGAGCGGGAGAAGCGGGCGGCGCGCTCGGCCCACTCGGGGTCGTCGGCGAGCAGGTGGCCGTACTCCTTCATCGACGAGCCGCAGCCGGCCACGTTCGTGACGATCGCGTCGACGCCGAGCACCTCGAACGTCTCGATCGTGCGCTTGGCCCGGACGAGCGCCGGGGCCTCGCGACCGGAGTGCAGTTCCAGCGCACCGCAGCACTGCTGGTCGCGCGGCACGACCACGTCGAAGCCCTCGGCGGCCAGCACCCGTACGGTGGCGGCGTTGACGCGGTGGAAGAACACGTCCTGCACGCAGCCGGTGAGCAGCGCGACGCGGCCGCGCCGGTTGCCGCCCACGGCCGGGGTGACGCGGGGGAGCCGGGCGAACGCCTCCCGGACGGCGACCGGCGGCAGCAACGACTCCACGGCAGCCAGCCGGGCGGGCAGCGTCGCGGTGATGGTCGAGACCAGCTTCGCGACCGAGGGAGCGCGGCGCAGCCGCTGGTAGAGCGCGCCGGGCAGGGCGGCCAGCCGCAGCCTCCGCTTGTACGGGAACAGCGCGAAGATCGCGCCGCGGAACAGCTGCTCGCCCCGCGGGCGGGGCACGTTGCGCTCGATCTGCGGGCGCACCGCCTCCAGCAGCCGGTCGTACTGCACGCCCGACGGGCAGGCGGTCACGCACGCCATGCAGCCGAGGCAGTTGTCGATGTGCTCGGTGAAGGCCCCCTCGAGGGGGATCTCACCCTTCTCCGCGAGGTCCATGAGCAGGATGCGGCCGCGCGGGGAGTCCATCTCCTCGCCCCACAGCCGGTAGGTGGGGCAGGTGGGCAGGCAGAAGCCGCAGTGCACGCAGTCCGAGAGCAGCTCGCGGGCCGGTGGGCGGTGCGCGTCGAACACGGGTGTCACATCCAGGGGTCGAAGCGGCCCGGGCCGAGCCGGCCGGCTGGGTCGAGGGACTGCTTGACGGCGCGCAGGACCTTCAGCGCCGACGGGGGCGGCCCCCACGCGGAGACGGACGCGCCGGCGGGGCGGCGGCGCAGCACCGATGTGCCGCCGGCGGCCGCGACGGTCTCGTGCGCGGCGGCGACGTCCTGCGCATCGAGCACGACGGTGGCGATGCCGGTGCCCAGCCCCGCGGTGATCGCGCGGGCCGGGAGCGCGGTCAGCACGCCGGGCAGCTTGGACGGGCGGACGCCGATGCGCAGCACCGCATCACCGGGGCCGCCGCGGACGATCGCGGCGTGCTCGGCCCAGCGGTCGTCGCCGTCGACGGCGCCGGGCAGGACGGGGCGCAGCCGGTCCAGGCGGGCGTCCATCGCGGCGGCGGTGCCGTTGAGCCGGACGAGCAGCGTGCCGGCGTCCGGGGTGGTGCCCAGCCACTCCAGCGCCACCGCCTCGTGCGGCCCGGCGAGCACGGCCCGGGCCAGCTCAGCGGCCTCGGTGAGCGAGCAGGACACCGCCAGGGTGGCCTCCCGCTCGGGCACCGGGTGCAGTCGCAGCACCACCTCGGCGATCACGGCGAGGGTCCCGTACGAGCCGTGCAGCAGCTTGGCCAGGTCGTAGCCGGCCACGTTCTTGATCACGTGTCCGCCGCTGCGGGCGACCGTGCCATCGGCCAGCACGAGCGTGACCCCGATGACGAGGTCGCGCATCGACCCGAACGCCAGACCGCACGGGCCCGCGTCGCCGGTGGCGACGAGTCCCCCGACGGTGGCGCCCTCGGCGACCCGGGCGGCGTCCAGGCTCACCCGCTGGTGGTGCGGGGCCAGCTCCTCCTGCAGCTGCCGCAGCGGGGTCCCCGCGCGCACGGCGACGGTCATGTCGCCCGGGTTGTGCACGACGATCCCGGCGAGACCGGTGGTGTCGAGCACCGCGTCGACCGGCCCGAGCGGGCCCGCCCAGTCGGCGGCCGTGCCGGCGCCGGCGATCCCGAGCGTGCCGGAGCTGTCCAGGACTGCGTCGCGCAGCTCCTTGAGATCGGTGGGGTGCAGCATCGATGCGGTCACAGCCGTTCGATCACTCCTGCCTCCTCCAGCGGGTGCGGCCGGTACTTGCCGGGCTCCCCGCACAGCCGCGGGGTGGGCAGCACCTTCCCCGGGTTGCAGATGCCCTGCGGGTCCCACGCGTCGCGCACCCGCGCCATCACGGCGAGATCGTCCCGGGAGAACATCTTCGGCATCGAGCACGCCTTGTCGGTGCCGATGCCGTGCTCGCCCGACAGCGATCCGCCCATCTCCACGCACAGCTCCGCGATGGCCGAGGTCAGCTCCTCGGCGCGGGCGGTCTCCCCGGCGGCGCCGTCGTAGAGCACCAACGGGTGCAGGTTTCCGTCACCGGCGTGGAACACGTTGGCCACCCGCAGGCCGGCCGAGCGGCTCATCGCGGCGATCCGGTCGAGCGTCTCGGCGAGCCGGGTGCGCGGCACGACGCCGTCCTGGACGAAGTAGTCCGGGCTGATCCGCCCGACCGCGGCGAACGCCGCCTTGCGGCCGCGCCAGATCGCCGCCCGCTCCTCGGCGGAGCCCGCGATGTGCAGCCTGGTGCAGCCGTGCGCTTCGCAGATCCGCCGGACCTGCTCGAACGTCGATCCGCACTCCTCAGCGGGGCCGTCCAGCTCGACGACGAGCGCAGCCGGGGTGCCGATCGTGTACCCGGCGTGCACCGCCTCCTCCGCGGCCTCGATGGCCAGTGCGTCCATCATCTCGACGGCGGCGGGCACGATCCCGGCCGCGACGACGTCGGAGACCACCTCGCCCGCCGCGGCGACCGACGGGAAGTCCGCCAGCAGCGTCCGCACCGTCTCCGGGGTGCGCAGCAGCCGCACGGTGACCTTGGTGACGATGCCGAGCGTGCCCTCGGAGCCGAGGAACAGCCCGCGCAGGTCGGGGCCCTGCTGCTCGCCGGTGTCGGAACCGAGGGTCACCGTCGAGCCGTCCGGGAGCACGACCTCGACCGCCAGCACGTGGTTGGTGGTGAAGCCGTACTTCAGGCAGTGCGCGCCGCCGGAGTTCTCCGCGACGTTGCCGCCGATCGTGCACACCTGCTGGCTGGACGGGTCGGGCGCGTAGTACAGCCCGTACTGCGCCACGGCGCGGGTGACGTCGAGGTTGGTGACGCCGGGCTCGACGACCGCGCGCCGGTCCACCGGGTCCACCTCGAGGATCCGGTTGAGCCGGTTCAGGCCGATCACCACGCCGTCGGCGACCGGGAGCGCGCCGCCGGAGAGCCCGGTGCCCGCGCCACGGGCCACGAACGGCACCTCGTGCTCGGCGCAGACCCGCACGGCCGCGGCCACCTGCTCGGCGGTGCGGGGGAGCAGCACCAGCTCAGGGACGACCCGGTGCCCGGTCAGGCCGTCGCACTCGTAGACCCGGCAGCGGACCGGGTCGCTCAGCACGTCCTGAGGATCGAGCACGGCCTCGAAGGCTCGTCGCGCAGCACCGTCCAGCGGCATTGCCCCACCGTACGACGACACAAGAAATTCCGCAATGCGGAAAACAAAATCCGCATGCTAGAATTCGTGTCGTGGCTGCTCTGGAGATCGATCCCGCCCTTCGTTCGTTCGTGGCCGACGAGCTGTTGCCCGGTCTCGACATCACCCCCGAACGCTTCTGGGAGGTGCTCGACAGCCTGCAGCAGCGCTTCGCCGGGCGCATCGCGGAGCTGCTCGCGCGCCGCGACGAGCTGCAAGCGCGCATCGACAGCTGGCACGAGGAACAGGGCGGGGCCGGGGACCCGGCCGCCTACGAGGCGTTCCTCACCGAGATCGGCTACCTGCTCCCCGAGGAGCAGCCGCACATCACCGTCACCGACGTCGACCCGGAGATCGCCACGATCGCCGGGCCGCAGCTCGTCGTGCCCGCGACGGTGCCCCGCTACGCACTCAACGCCGCCAACGCCCGCTGGGGCTCGCTCTACGACGCCTTCTACGGCACCGACGCGCTGCCGCCGCTGGACCGCGGGCTCGCTCCCGGCTACGACGAGGAGCGCGGTGCGCAGGTGATCGCCGAGGTCGACCGGCTCCTCGACGAGTTCTTCCCGCTCGCATCCGGCAGCCACGCCGACGCCACCGCCTACACGGTCAACAACGGGCAGCTGGTCGTGCACACCGCGACGGGGGAGACCGGGCTGGCCGACGCCGACCAGTTCGCCGGGTACTCCGAGCGCGGCGTGCTGCTGCGCCGCAACGGGCTGCACGTCGAGCTGCACATCGACCGCGAGCACCGGGTCGGCCGCCAGCACCACGCCGGGATCGCCGACGTCGTGCTGGAGTCCGCGGTCACCACGATCATCGACCTCGAGGACTCCGTCTCCACCGTCGACGGCGAGGACAAGGCGCACGGCTACCGCACCTGGCTCGGCCTGATGACCGGGAAGCTCGAGGCCACGTTCGAGAAGGGCGGTCGCACGATGACGCGCGTCGTGCACGGCGACCGCACCTGGACCGCGCCCGACGGCTCCCCGCTCACCCTGCCCGGGCGCGCGCTGCTGCTGGCCCGCACCGTGGGCCACCACATGACCTCGGGCGCCGTGCTCGTCGACGGCGAGGAGGTCGCGGAGGGCGTGCTGGACACGCTCGTCGTGGCCACCGCCGCGCTGCACGACCTGCGTGGGCTCGGCCGGTTCACCAACTCCCGCACGGGCAGCGTCTACATCGTCAAGCCGAAGCAGCACGGCCCCGACGAGGTGGCGCTCACCGTTGAGCTGTTCGCCGCCGTCGAGGAGGCGCTGGGCCTCGCCCCGTGCACGCTCAAGATCGGCATCATGGACGAGGAACGGCGCACCTCGCTCAACCTCGGCGCCTGCATCGCCCGCGCTGCCGACCGGGTCATCTTCGTCAACACCGGCTTCCTCGACCGCACCGGCGACGAGATCCACACCGACTTCCACGCCGGCCCGGTCGTGCGCAAGGAGTCGATGAAGTCCTCGAAGTGGCTCTCCACCTACGAGGACTCCAACGTCGACGTCGCGCTGGCCGCGGGCTTCGCCGGCCGCGCGCAGGTCGGCAAGGGCATGTGGGCCAAGCCCGCCGCGATGGCCGCGATGCTGGAGCAGAAGGGTGCCCAGCCGGAGGCAGGTGCGAACACCGCGTGGGTGCCGTCGCCGACGGCCGCCACCCTGCACGCGCTGCACTACCTGCGCACCGACGTGGCCGCCCGCCAGCGCGAGCTCGCCGGGCGGCGCACCGACCGGCGCGGCATGCTCGCCGTGCCGCTGCTCACCGAGCCCCTCACGCCCGAGGAGATCCGGCACGAGCTGGAGACCAACGCGCAGTCGATCCTGGGATACGTCGTGCGCTGGGTCGGGCTGGGCATCGGCTGCTCCACGGTGCCCGACCTGGAGGGTGTCGGCCTCATGGAGGACCGCGCCACCCTGCGCATCTCCAGCCAGCTGATCGCCAACTGGCTCCACCACGGCATCGTCGACGAGGAGACCGTGCGGGTCACGTTCGCGCGCATGGCGGCGCTGGTCGACGAGCAGAACGCGAGCGAGCCGGGTTACCCGCCGATGGCGGCGGACCTCGAGGGCAGCGAGTCCTTCCAGGCCGCGCTCGAGCTGGTGTTCACCGGTGCCACCGAGCCCAACGGCTACACCGAACGGGCACTGACCACCTGGCGGCAGCGGGCGAAGGCCCGGGCGAAGAGCAGCTGAGCGATCGTAGGGTCGAGGCGTGCTCGAGCTGCGCCGCGTCCCGATCGACCACCCCGACGCCCGGCAGCTGATCAACGGGCTGTTCGCCTTCTACGGCGAGGTCTACGGCGGTGAGGGCGACGCGACTCCCGTCGACGTGGCCGAGTTCTCCCCGCCCCGCGGGGCGTTCTACGTCGGCTACCTCGACGGGGAACCGGTCGCGTGCGGGGGCTGGCGGGCGCGGGACCACGACCCGGCCGATCCGCAGGTCCGCGACGGCGACGCGGAGATCAAGCGGATGTACGTGGCGCCCGGGCACCGCGGCCGCGGCTTCGCCCGCGCCGTCCTCACCGCGCTGGAGGAGAGCGCCGCGGCGGCCGGGCGCACCCGCGCCATCCTGGAGACCGGCAGCCCGCAGACCGCCGCGATCCGGCTCTACGAGGCGGCCGGCTACACCCGCATCCCCGGCTTCGGCCGGTACCGCCGATCCCCGCTGAGCCGCTGCTTCGCCAAGCTGCTCGTGGGGGCGCGCACCTCGGTGTCCGCCGAGGTCCCACGATCGGGCGCCGGCTGATCACGATCTCGGCGCGCTCCGGCCGCACCTCTGGCGCCGGGCGCTCCCAGGGCAGATGATGCGCTGCGGCGCGCATGAGGGAGCGCACATCGACGCATCAGGGGGCTGCCGGATGACGGTGCTGGCGCAAGCGGTCGAGACCCGCCTGGACACGGCGTGGTACGACTACGTCTTCATCGCTTTCTACTTCGCGCTGGTGCTCGGCATCGGGATCGCAGCGCGCAGGTCGGTCTCGTCCAGTCTGGACTTCCTGCTGTCCGGGCGGGCGCTGCCGGCGTGGGTCACGGGCCTGGCGTTCATCTCGGCGAACCTCGGCGCGCTCGAGCTGATCGGGATGATGGCCAACGGCGTCAAGTACGGCGTGCCCACGGTGCACTACTACTGGATCGGCGCGATCCCGGCCATGGTGTTCCTCGGTATCGTGATGATGCCGTTCTACTACGGCAGCAAGGCCCGGTCGGTGCCGGAGTTCCTGCGCATGCGGTTCAACAAGACCACCCAGCGGGTGCAGGGCGTGGCGTTCGCGCTGGCCTCGGTGCTGATCGCCGGGGTGAACCTGTTCGCGCTCGGGCTGGTGATGCAGGCGCTGCTGGGCTGGTCGCTGGCCGTGGCGATCCCGGTCGCGGCGCTCGTGGTGCTCGCGTACACGTTCTTCGGCGGGCTCTCGGCGGCGATCTACAACGAGGTCCTGCAGTTCTTCGTCATCCTCGCCCTGCTCATCCCGCTCACGGTGGCCGGGCTGGTGCGCGTCGGCGGCTGGAACGGGCTGAAGGAGCGGATCACCGAGGCCGGCTTCCCCGACGACCTGGCGTCCTGGCCGGGCACGTCGCTCACCGAGATCCCCAACGGGTTCCTGTCGGTGATCGGCATCGTGTTCGGTCTCGGCTTCGTGCTGTCCTTCGGCTACTGGACGACGAACTTCGCTGAGGTGCAGCGGGCGCTCTCGGCGCGCAGCATGTCGGCCGCGCGGCGCACACCGATCATCGGGGCGTTCCCGAAGGCGCTGATCCCGCTGGTCGTGGTGGTGCCGGGCATGGTGGCCGGGGTGTTGGTGCCGCAGCTGGTGGCGCTCAAGCAGTCCGGCACCGACGCCCCCGAGGGCGGGGTCACCTACAACGACGCGCTCACCCTGCTCATGGGCGAGGTGCTGCCGAACGGGCTGCTCGGGGTGGCGCTGGCCGGGCTGCTGGCGGCGTTCATGGCCGGGATGGCGGCCAACGTCTCCTCGCTCAACACCGTCTTCACCTACGACCTGTGGCAGGACTGGATCCGGCCCGGCCGCTCCGACCGGTACTACCTGCAGGTGGGGCGGGTCGTCACGGTCGTCGGCTGCCTGCTGGCGATCGGCACCGCGTTCATCGCGAGCGGCAGCCAGAACCTGATGGACTACATCCAGACCCTCTTCAGCTTCTTCAACGCCCCGCTGTTCGCGATCTTCATCCTGGGGCTGTTCTGGAAGCGGATGACGGGCCCGGCGGGCTGGACGGGCCTGGTGGGCGGCACGCTCGCCGCGGTCGTGGTCGACCGGTTGGTCGCGGCCGACGTGATCGACGTGTCGAGCCAGGCCGGCAGCTTCATCGGGGCGTCGTCGGCGTTCGTGGTCGGGGTGGTGATCGCGATCATCGTGTCGTCGTTCACCACGCCGAAGACCGACGAGGAACTGCGCGGTCTGGTGTGGGCGCTGACGCCGAAGGAGGCGCGCACGCACGAGGCCGTCGGCGTCGACGCCGGCTGGTACCGCTCGCCGATGGTCCTCGGCGGCCTCGTGCTCGCGCTGACCGTCGTCCTCTACATCGTCTTCTGACCGGGGAGGGAAACCGTGGCTGAACTGGGGAACGACTCCGCCGGCGAGGCGGAGGAGGTCCACCACGCGGCGTCGTCGCTGTTCGATCTGCGCACCGTGATCGCGTTGCTGTTCGGCGTCTACGGCCTGTTGCTGCTGATCATCGGGATCGTCGACACCACGCAGGAGGAGATCGAGAAGTCCGGCGGGCTGCACATGAACGTCTGGAGCGGGGTCGTGATGCTGGTCGTGGCCGCGCTGTTCTTCACCTGGATGCGGCTGCGGCCGGCCCGCCCGCCGGAGACCTCCTCCTGAGCGGGGTTCAGCGGCGGCGCAGTGCGGGCGGCGGGTTGAACGCGAACAGCGTCCACTCGTCCAGGCGGCGCACGGTGCGGCGGATGCGGTCGATCACTGCGTCTCCTCTCGATGAGGGTCGTCTCCAGGGGTGTGCACCCGGTACAGCGCGCACGCTTTCTGGATCGTTCCAGTCGATCAGGTGAGGCCGCTCACGACCGGCTGACGGGGCCTCCTAGGCTGAGCCGGTGCCCATCTATGCACTCGGTGACAGCGAGCCCGACATCCATCCCGAGGCGTACGTCCACCCGGACGCGGTGGTGATCGGCAACGTGAGGATCGGTGCGGAGGCCTCGATCTGGCCGACGGCGGTGCTCCGCGGCGACGAAGGGCGCATCGAGGTGGGTGCCCGCACGAGCATCCAGGACGGCTCGATCATCCACACCACGCCCGAGGAACCCACGATCATCGGCGACGAGGTCACCGTCGGGCACAACGTGCACATCGAGAGCGCCACGATCGGCGACCGGGCGCTGATCTCGTCCGGGTCGGTGGTGCTCAACGGCGCGCGCATCGGGGAGGGCGCGGTGGTCGCGGCGGGCGCCGTCGTGTCGCCGCGCGCGCAGGTCGCCCCCCGGACCATGGTGATGGGGATCCCGGCCAGGGTGCGGGAGGGCTTCGAGGTCGGCCCCGAGTACGCGGAGCACGCCGTTGCGAGCTACGTCGCGCGGGGCAAGCGGTTCCGCGCCGAGCTGCGGAGGATCGACTGATGGCGGGCAAGCCCCTGGAGGAGATCGTCGAGGCGGGCTGGGCGAAGGCGCTCGCCCCGGTCGCCGGGCAGATCGCCGAGATGGGCGACTTCCTGCGCGCCGAGCTGGCAGCGGGCCGGCGCTACCTGCCGTCCGGGCAGAACGTCCTGCGCGCGTTCCAGCAGCCCTTCCACGAGGTGCGGGTGCTCATCGTCGGGCAGGATCCTTACCCGACGCCGGGGCACGCAGTGGGCCTGTCGTTCTCGGTCTCGCCCGAGACCCGGCCCCTGCCGCGGTCGCTGGTGAACATCTTCCGCGAGTACTGCGACGACCTCGGCCACCCCGAGCCGTCCACCGGGGACCTCACACCGTGGACCCGTCAGGGCGTGCTGCTGCTCAACAGGTGCCTCACCGTGACCCCCGGCAAGCCGGGCTCGCACCGCGGCAAGGGCTGGGAGGCGGTCACCGAACAGGCGATCCGCGCCCTGGTCGCCCGCGACTCCGAGCCGCTCGTGGCGATCCTGTGGGGCCGTGACGCGCGTAACCTCGTGCCGCTGCTGCAGGACGTGCCGTGCATCGAGTCCGCGCACCCGTCACCGATGTCGGCGGCGAACGGCTTCTTCGGCTCGCGGCCGTTCAGCCGGGCCAACGCGCTGCTGGAGGAGATCGGCGGCGAGCCCGTCGACTGGAAGCTGCCCTGACGCACGGCGAAAGGCCCTCCGACCAGCCGGTCGGAGGGCCTTTCACCGGGAAGTCGAAGATCAGACTGCGGCGGCCCGCTGCACCCGACCGGACTTGATGCACGTCGTGCAGACGTTGATCTTGCGGGTGTTGCCGCCCTGGGCGACGCGCATCGACTGGATGTTCGGGTTGAAGCGCCGCGAGGTCTTCGCCTTGATGCGCCGCTTCAGCGCACCCTTGCCGAGCCGGGCGTTGCGCTTGCCGAAGCCTGGCGACTTGTCGCAGATCTCGCAGACTGCGGCCATGATCGTGAATCCTCTCCGTACCGGCTGAAAGGGCGCGTACCAGCGGTCAAGTCTACAGACCCGCTCCGGCGCACCCGCGTCGAGGGCGGTGCGGCCCTCGGCCCACCACCCGGTCCGCAGCCGATGCTAGCGTCCGCCGGTGTCCGTCTCCGCGCCCGGGTCCGTTCTGTGTTCGGCATCGGAGGAGAACCTCGCGACGGCGGGACACGAGCTGCGCAGCGTCTTCGGCCGCGGGATCGGTATCGAACGGCTGGGTCCCGACGCGTTCGTGTGCACCGGCCCGCCGATCGAGGAGATCGCGGCGGCCGCGAACTCGGGCCGGATCGCGTTCGTGCAGCACCTCGCGGTCGAGCGGGTGCGGCTGCCGGTCGGGAGCGGGCTCGCCGACGTCGTCGCGGCCGCCGTCGAGCTGGCCGGTGGGCAGGCCGATCTCGCCGTGCAGGCATGGGCGAGCGGCGCACCCCGGGCCGGCTACGGCGCCGGGGACGTCTACACGGGAGTCCGCGACGCGCTCGCCGAGCACGGCACGACCGTCGCCCGGGCCGGCCGCGAGCACGTGCTGTCGGTGTGCACGACCGAGCGCGGCGTCGTGCTCGGCCTCAACCGCACCGGCGTCGCACTGAGCGACTGGCCCGGCGGACGGGTGCGGCTGGCGAAGGGGCCCGGGCACGTCTCGCGCGCGGAGTTCAAGCTGGAGGAGCTGTTCATGCTCCTGCCGCTGGAGCTGCCGCGCAGCGGCAACGCCGTCGATCTCGGCGCCGCCCCCGGCGGCTGGACGCGGATCGTGCGGTTGCGCGGGCCGCAGGTGTGGGCCGTCGACCCGGGCGACATGGACCCGCGGGTGCTGGCCGATCCCGGCGTGCACCACGTCCGCACCACGGCGGGGGAGTTCTTCCGCGCGACCGACCTGGAGTTCGACCTCGTCGTCAACGACATGCGGATGGATCCGCTGCTGTCGTGCGAGGTGATGCTGGAGGCCGCGCAGCGGCTGCGGCGGGGCGCCCCGGCGGTCATGACGCTCAAGACGGGCACCCGCCGCCCGCTGCAGACGCTGCAGCGCTGCCGGGAGAAGCTCGCCGCCGCGTACGAGGTCGTGTTCGCCCGTCAGCTGCACCACAACCGCCACGAGCTGACGGTGGTGCTGAGAAGACGGTGACGAAGGCGGTGACCCGCCGCGATACCGTGGGGTCCGTGACGCAACGCAAGGTCTCGCTGACCGGCATCAAGCCCACCGGCGAACCGCATCTCGGCAACCTGATCGGTGCGATCCGCCCGGCGCTGCAGCTGGCCGACACGTACGAGGCGATGTACTTCATCGCCGACTACCACGCGCTCACGACGGTCCGCAGCGCCGACGAGATGCGCCACTACTCGCGGTCGGTGGCGGCCACGTGGATCGCGGCCGGCCTGGACACCGACCGGATCACGATGTACCGCCAGTCCGACGTCCCCGAGACGTTCGAGCTGGCCTGGGTGCTGTCCTGCGTCACGGGCAAGGGCCTGATGAACCGCGCCCACGCGTACAAGGCGATCCGTGACCGCAACGCCGCCGCCGGGATCGAGGACCTCGACGCGGGCGTCAACATGGGTCTGTACAACTACCCGATCCTCATGGCGGCCGACATCCTGCTGATGGACACCGACGTGGTGCCCGTCGGCAAGGACCAGTCGCAGCACGTCGAGTACGCCGCGGACATCGCGAAGTCGTTCAACGCGCTGTTCGGCGAGACGTTCACGCTCAAGGTTCCCGAGCTGGTGCTGCCCGCGGCCGACGCCGGCAAGACCCTGCCCGGCACCGACGGCCGCAAGATGAGCAAGAGCTACGACAACACCATCCCGCTGTTCGCGCCGTCGGCGCAGCTGAAGAAGATCGTCCGGCGGATCGCGACCGACTCCACGCCGGTCGAGGAGCCGAAGGACCCGGACAGCTCGTCGGTGTTCCTCATCCTCGAGCAGTTCGCCGCGCCCGACGTCGTCGCGGACGTGCGCGAGCGGCTCAAGGCGGGCGGGATGGGCTGGGGCGAGCTGAAGAACATCCTGTTCGAGACCCTCGACACCCAGATGGCGCCGCTGCGTGAGCGCTACGAGGAGCTGATGCGGCCCGACAGCGACCTGGACGAGCGGCTCGCCGAGGGCGGGGTCAAGGCCCGGGCCCGGGCCCGCGAGGTGCTCAGCGGCGTGCGCGCCGCGGTCGGGGTCGACTGACGACTCCCGGGGTTCATCGCCTGCGCAGGACGTAGATGCGCGGGTGGTGGCCCTTGTTGAACACCCTCTGCTCGCTGACCGGCTGCCACAGGTCCGCCGCGGCGGCCACGCACCGGCCCATGATCTTGATCTCGTGGGTGAGCACGACGAGCCGGGCCCCCGGCGCGGCGACGTCGTGCGCGCGGCGCAGCAGCAGGGTGTGCAGCTCCTCGTTGTGAGCGTGATCACCGATCTTGTCGCCCCACGGCGGATCGGACAGCAGCACGTCGAACGGGCCGGCGGCGGCCCAGTCGTCGTCGGCGATGTCCGAGGTGTAAAGCGTCGCGCGGCCGGTGAGGCCCGCCCCGGCGAGGTTCTCGCGGGCCGCAGCGATCGCGTCCGCGGCCAGGTCGACGCCCACCGCGCAGCGGGCGCGCGCGGCGAGCAGTCGCTCCACGAGGATCGTGCCGGAGCCGCACATCAGGGCGGCCACGCGGTCGTCGGGGCGGGGCTTCGACAGCCGCACCATCGCCGCCGCCACGGTGGCGTTCGCGGCGGCCACGTAGCCGGCGCGGCGCCAGGCCCGCGCCGAGAGCGGCCGGTTGCCCAGCCGCACCAGCACGTCCCAGCCGGCCCCGGAGCGGCGGAACCGCAGCAGCGTCGTGCCCTCCTCGGGATCGTGGCGCATGCGGGTGGCCGCGGCGAGCTGCTCCGCGATCCGCCGGTACACCGCGGAGTCGCGCCCGGCGGCGTCGATGCGGAACGAGTGCGACACCGCCCGCGAGTCCGCGGTCGCCGCCTCCCGCACCGTCGCCACGAGCTGCGGGAACAGGCTGCCGTCCAGGAACGACGCCGGCCGCGGTACATCGGCGTGCAGCACGAGGAACGGCGCCACCACGGTGCGCAGCGCCATGAGCGTGTGCAGCGGCCCGGCGACCGTCGCCGCCACCGCGTCCTCGCGCACCCTGGTCACCGGCTTGTCGCCGACGACCGAGCGCAGCTCGTCGCGGACGACGTCCTCCAGGCCGGGCAGGAAGGAGAACTCGACCCGGCGGCCGGTCTTCTCCTTGGCCTTCTTGCGCGGCGGGGCGCCGCTGCGGCGGGCCGGACGGGTGCTGGGCCGGGTGCCGCGTGCCACGGGGTGCCTTCCGATCGGGGGTTCAGGGTGCCTGTCGGTCTCGAGTGTCCCAGCGGGGCAGCGGCCGGGAGGGCAGCGGGCCGGCAGGAAGGCAGCTCCTGCAGCCCGGCTCGACCGGTCCGCAGCCCGTGTGCGCCTGACCGGTTACCCTCCGCGCGTGGTCCCCGCTCACGAACCGGTCCTCGACGCGGCCCTGTTCGTCCGGTGGGTGGCCGCGGCCGCCGAGGGCCTGGAGCGGCACTGCGCCGAGATCGACCGCATCAACGTCTTCCCGGTCGCGGACGGCGACACGGGCTCGAACATGCTGCTCACGATGCGGTCAGCGGTGGCCGAGGCGGAGCCGCGCGACCGGCGCGCTCCCGATCTCGCCGCGGCGGTGGCGAAGGGGGCGCTGGTCGGGGCGCGCGGCAACTCCGGGGTGCTGCTGTCGCAGGTGCTGCGCGGGGTGGCCGACGCCGTCGCTCGCGGGGGTGACCTGGGGGACGCACTGGCCGCGGCGGCGACCGCGGCCCGCTCGGCGGTGTCCCGGCCGAGGCCGGGCACGATGCTGACCGTCCTGGACGAGGCCGCCGCCGCGGCTGCGGGCAAGGAGCTGGCCGACGCCGCCACCGCCGCCGCGGACGCCGCCGAGCGCGCGGTGCGCGAGACCACCGCGCAGCTGCCGGAACTGGCCAGGGCCGGGGTGGTGGACGCCGGTGGGCTCGGTCTCTACGTGGTGCTGGACGCGCTGGCGGGGCTGGTGACCGGCCGCGCCCCGACGGAGACGGTGCCGCTGCCCGCGACCACCGGCCGCCCGCCGCTGCGCAGCCGCGAGGCGCTGGTGGGGGAGCGGGAGGGCGGATCGACCGACTTCGAGTACGAGGTCATGTACCTGCTCGACGGGGTGAGCAGCAGGGCCGCCGACGCGCTGCGCGACGAGCTGGACCAGCTGGGCGACTCGGTCGCGGTCGTCGGCGACGGCTCCGGCACCTGGAACGTGCACGTCCACTGCTCCGACATCGGCGCGGTGATCGAGGCGGGGCTCGCGGTCGGGCGGCCGCGGCGGATCACGGTCGTCCGGTTCGCCGACACCCCGGCCCCGGGTGCGGCGCCGGAGCCCGCCGGGGCGCGGTTCGTGAAGGCCCGGGCCGTGCTCATGGTCGTGACCGGCTCGGAGATCGCGCAGCTGGCCCGCGAGGCGGGCGCGGACGTGCTGGAGCGCGGGCCGGACGAGCCCGTGGAGCCGGCGGCGCTGGCCGCGGCGATCGCCGGCACCCGCGCCCGGCACGTGGTGCTGCTGCCCGGCGAGTCCGAGCTCACCGCCGTCGCGGAGCGGGCCGCGGGGATGGCCCGGCGGGCCGGGCAGGACGTGGTCGTGGTGCCGACGTCGTCGGTGCTGCAGGCGCTGTCGGCGCTGGCTGTGCACGATCCGCACCGCCGCGCGGGCGACGACGTCGTGGCGATGGCGGAGGCGGCCGCCGGCACCCGCACGGCGGCGCTCATGGTGGCCGAGTCGGAGGCGCTCACCTGGGTGGGCCGCTGCGAGCCCGGCGACGTGCTCGGCATCGCTGACGGCGAGGTGGTGCTCATCGCTCCCGACCTGGCCGTCGGTGCCCTGTGGTTGGCTCATCGCATGCTGACCGCGGGCGGGGAGATCGTCACGGCGCTCCTGGGCGCCGGGGTCGACGATTCGCTGGGTGAGGGGCTGGCAGCGGATCTGCGGCGCACCCACCCCGAGGTCGACGTGGTGGTGCACCGCGGGGGGCAGACCGACTATCCGCTGGTGCTGGGGGTGGAGTAGTGCCGCGGTTCGATCGCGTCGATCTCGACACCCCGCTGAAGGGGCTGCTGGGCGGCACGGCGGCCCAGCTGCTGGAGAAGGAGCTGAACATCCGCACCGTCGGCGAGCTGCTGCGGCACTACCCGCGCCGCTACGTCGACCGCGGGCGGCTCACCGACATCGCCGGGTTCGAGATCGGCGAGCACGTCACGGTCGTCGCACAGGTCGTGCGGGCCGAGGAGCGCCGGATGAAGACGCGCGCCGGGAGCCTGCTGCAGGTCGTCGTCCGCGACGAGAAGGGCGCGACCCTGAACTGCACGTTCTTCCACCCGAGGAAGGTCGCACCGTTCGTGCGGCCCGGGGTGCGCGCGATGTTCTCCGGCAAGGTCGGCGTCTTCAGGAATCAGCTGCAGCTCACCCACCCCACGTTCGAGCTCATCGACGAGGAGGACGAGATCCGACCGTTCGTGTCGGTGTACCCGGCCACGGCGGGCATCACGTCGCAGCAGATCTGGCGGTGCGTGCGCCAGGTCCTCGACATGATCGACCTCGACGACGTCGCCGACCCGTTGCCGGAGGAGCTGCGCCGCCGCGAAGGACTCGCCGGCCTGGGCCGGGCGCTGCGGCGCATCCACCTGCCCGACACGGAGGCCGACCAGCACGCCGCCCGCGCCCGGCTGGTGTGGGACGAGGCGATGGGGGTGCAGCTCGCCCTCGCCCTGCGCCGCGAGGCCACCGCGCAGCGCCCGGCGCCGGCCTGCCCGCCGCGGCCCGACGGGATCGCGGCCGCGTTCGACGCTGCGCTGCCGTTCGAGCTGACCGAGGGCCAGATCCAGGTCGGCCAGGAGATCGCCGCAGACCTGGCCCGCGAGCACCCGATGAACCGGTTGGTGCAGGGCGACGTCGGCGCCGGGAAGACCATCGTCGCGCTGCGGGCGATGCTGCAGGTCGTCGACGCGGGCAAGCAGGCGGTGCTGCTCGCGCCCACCGAGGTGCTCGCCGCCCAGCACGCCCGCTCGCTGCGCACCATGCTCGGTCCGCTCGGGCAGGCCGGCGAGCTGGGCGCCGCCGAGAACGCCACGAAGATCGCGCTGCTCACCGGCTCGCTGGGCGCGAAGGCCAAGCGCGAGGCGCTGCTCGACGCGCAGTCCGGTGCGGCCGGCATCGTCGTCGGCACCCACGCGCTGATCGAGGACCGGGTGAAGTTCGCCGATCTCGGGCTGGTCGTCGTCGACGAGCAGCACCGCTTCGGCGTGGAGCAGCGCGACGCGCTGCGCTCCCGCGGCGAGCTCGCCCCGCACATGCTGGTCATGACGGCCACCCCGATCCCGCGCACGGTCGCGATGACGGTGTACGGCGACCTGGCGGTGTCCGCGCTGCACGGCCTGCCCGGCGGGCGCTCGCCGATCTCCACCACGGTGGTGCCGCTGGCGGAGAAGCCGGCCTGGTTCGACCGGGTGTGGGCGCGGGTGCGCGAGGAGGTCGAGGCAGGCCACCAGGCGTACGTGGTGTGCCCGCGGGTGGGGGAGTTCGCCGCCGAGGAGGACGAACCCGACGAGCCGCTCGAGGACGACGAGACCGAGGAGCGGCGCCGTCCCCCGCTGGCGGTGCTCGACGTCGGACCGAAGCTGGCCGAGGGGCCGCTGCAGGGCCTGCGGCTCGGCATCCTGCACGGCAAGCTGCCGCCCGACGAGAAGGACGCGGTGATGCGCGCCTTCGAACGCGGCGAGCTCGACGTGCTCGTCGCGACCACGGTGATCGAGGTCGGGGTCGACGTCCCCAACGCCACCGCGATGGTGATCCTCGACGCCGACCGGTTCGGCCTGTCCCAGCTGCACCAGCTGCGCGGCCGGGTGGGCCGCGGCTCGGCGCCGGGCGTGTGCCTACTGATCACCGACATGCCGGCGGGCACCACCGCCCGGGAGCGACTGGACGCGGTCGCCAGCACCACCGACGGTTTCGAACTGGCCCGGCTCGATCTGGAGCTGCGCCGCGAGGGCGATGTGCTCGGCTCGGTGCAGTCAGGGCGGCGCTCGGGCCTGCGGCTGCTGTCGCTGCTGCACCACGAGGAGATCATCGTGAAGGCGCAGCAGTACGCGATGGACCTCGTGGCGCAGGACCCGGGTCTGCGCCAGCACCCGCGGCTGCGGGCACTCGTCGCCGAGACGATCGGCGACGAGGAGCGCGCCGCCTACCTGGACAAGGTGTGAGTCAGGCGGTGTGAGTCAGGCGGTGTGAGTCAGGCGGTGTGAGTCAGGCGGTGTGAGTCAGGCGGTGTGAGTCAGGTGGTGTGACTCAGGCAGCGGGCAGACTGGTCCGCGCCGCTTCCTCGATCGCGATCTTCGCCGGCTGCGGCACGTGCACGACACCCGCCCTGTCGAGCTTCTCCAGCTCGGCGCGGGCCAGCGCGTAGGCGGCGTGGCGCTCGGGATCGCTGTCGGAGTCGCGCGCGGTGGTGAGCAGCTTGACGACGCGCTCGATGCTGCGCCGCTCGTCCGGGCTGAGCCCGGACAGCCGGATCCGCTCCGCCGCGTCACGGGCCGCCTGCCAGGCCCGCTCGGCCTTCTCCACGGCGCGGACGAACGCGTCCGCGTGCTGGCGCGGCGGGTACTGGTCGGTCTCCAGGGCCTGCGCCTCGGCGAACGCGTCGACGAACCGGGCGGTGCTGGGCACGCTCACGTCCGACAGCGCGGGCAGCCGCAGGACGGCGAGCGGGTCGCACTCATGGGCGGCGTAGGCGTCGCGCAGGGCGTGGAACCGGCTACGGGCCTGCGCCCACACCTGCTCGGGGCTCGGCGGGGGCGGTGCGGGCCGGGGTGGTGGCGGCGCGTACCCCTGGTGCGGGTGCCCGTACGGGTGGCCGTACTGACGTGCGTGGCGCAACGCCTGCTGGTGCGCGAACCGCTGGGCGCGGCGCTCCAGCCGCCGGCGGCGCCGCTGCGGCCCGGCCACGAGGTTGACGATGCCGATGCCGAGCAGCACGGGCACGATCGGCGTCATGAGCGCACCCACGGCGGCGATCCCGACCGCCACGGTCACCATCGCCGTGGTGCCCAGCGCGATCATCATGACCAGGGCGAAGACCAGCAAGGCCCCCGCCGGGGGGAACGAACGTCGCATGCGCGCCTCCTCTCGGAGCCGGCGACCGTCCGCGAAGGCCGCAGCGTGAGCCTGGTGTCGCACCCTTCCCTTGGTACCCCAGCCGGGCAGAGCTTGCAGGGGCCGATCGGGTGCACCGGCGCGGCCGAGATCGACCGGACGGATCATCCGGTGATCACCCGGTGGTGCGATCCCCAGCTCCGTTCGGGGCGGCCGCGGCCGGCGTGCGCCGATCGGACTGTCCGCTCTGCGATACGCGGTGATCGTCAGCACCGCGTCCGGCAGGTACGGTTCGCCCGCCGGTGAGATCCACCGGCGCGCGAGGAGGTTCTGCGTGTTCGAGAAGGTCCTGGTCGCCAACCGCGGCGAGATCGCGATCCGCGCGTTCCGTGCAGCGTACGAGCTGGGTATCGCCACCGTCGCGATCTACCCGTACGAGGACCGCAACTCCCTGCACCGGGCGAAGGCCGACGAGTCGTACCAGATCGGTGAGGTGGGTCACCCCGTCCGGGCATACCTGTCGGTCGACGAGGTGATCAAGGCCGCGCGCAAGGCCGGCGCCGACGCCGTGTACCCCGGCTACGGGTTCCTGTCGGAGAACCCCGACCTGGCCGAGGCGTGCGAGGAGGCGGGCATCACCTTCGTCGGTCCGCCGGCGTCGGTGCTGCACCTGACGGGCAACAAGGCGCGCGCGGTCGCCGCCGCCCGCGAGGCCGGGGTGGCGGTGCTGGCCTCGTCCGAGCCGTCGTCCGACGTCGCCACCCTGCTGGCCGCCGCCGACGAGATCGGCTTCCCGATCTTCGTGAAGGCCGTGGCGGGCGGCGGTGGCCGCGGCATGCGCCGCGTCGACGATCCCGCGCAGCTGCGTGAGGCGATCGAGGCGGCTATGCGGGAGGCCGAGTCGGCGTTCGGCGACCCGACGGTGTTCCTCGAGCAGGCCGTGGTCAACCCGCGGCACATCGAGGTCCAGATCCTCGCCGACGCGGTGGGCAACGTCGTGCACCTCTACGAGCGCGACTGCTCGGTGCAGCGGCGCCACCAGAAGGTCGTCGAGATCGCGCCCGCGCCGAACCTGGATCCCGAGCTGCGCGACCGGATCTGCGCCGACGCGGTCAAGTTCGCGAAGCACATCGGCTACGTCAACGCCGGAACCGTCGAGTTCCTCCTGGACGAGCGCGGCTCGTACCACTTCATCGAGATGAACCCGCGCATCCAGGTCGAGCACACGGTGACCGAGCAGGTCACCGATCGCGACCTGGTGATCGCGCAGCTGCGCATCGCGGCCGGCATGACCCTGCCGGAGCTGCGGCTGCGCCAGGAGGACGTCACGATCTCCGGTGCGGCGCTGCAGTGCCGGGTCACCACCGAGGACCCGGCGAACGGGTTCCGCCCCGACACCGGCGTGATCAGCACCTACCGCTCGCCGGGCGGGCCGGGTGTGCGGCTGGACGGCGGCACCACGCACACCGGCGCCGAGGTCAGCGCGCACTTCGACTCGTTGCTGGTGAAGCTGACCTGCTACGGCCACGACTTCGCCAACGCGGTGCGCCGCGCGCGGCGGGCGATCGCCGAGTTCCGCATCCGCGGCGTGGCCACGAACCTGCCGTTCCTCGCGGCGGTGCTCTCGGACCCGGACTTCGCGGCGGGCCGGATCACCACCTCGTTCATCGACGAACGCCCGCACCTGCTCACCGCGCGCCGGCCCGCCGACCGCGGTACCAAGCTGCTCACGTACCTGGCCGAGACCACCGTCAACAAGCCGAACGGGCCGCGGCCGCAGGTCGTCGAGCCGACCGACAAGCTGCCGGCGTTCGACGCCTCCGCGCAGCCGCCGGAGGGTTCGCGGCAGCTGCTGCGCAAGCTGGGACCGGAGGGCTTCGCGCGGTGGCTGCGCGAGCAGACCGCCGTCGCGGTCACCGACACCACCTTCCGCGACGCCCACCAGTCGCTGCTCGCCACTCGCGTGCGCACCCGCGACCTGGTCGCCGTCGCGCCCGCCGTCGCGCACACGGCGCCGCAGCTGCTGTCGCTGGAGTGCTGGGGCGGCGCCACCTACGACGTGGCGCTGAGGTTCCTCGCCGAGGACCCGTGGGAGCGGCTGGCCGCGATCTCCGCGGCCGTGCCGAACATCTGCACCCAGATGCTGCTGCGCGGCCGCAACACCGTCGGCTACACCCCGTACCCGACGGAGGTGACCGACGCGTTCGTCGAGGAGGCAGCGGCCACCGGGATGGACATCTTCCGCATCTTCGACGCGCTCAACGACGTGGCGCAGATGCGGCCCGCGATCGACGCGGTGCGCGCCACCGGCACGGCCGTCGCGGAGGTGGCGCTCTGCTACACCGGTGACCTGTCCGACCCGGGCGAGAAGCTCTACACGCTCGACTACTACCTGCGCCTGGCCGAGCAGATCGTCGAGGCGGGTGCGCACATCCTCGCGATCAAGGACATGGCCGGGCTCCTGCGCCCGCCGGCGGCGAAGAAGCTCGTCACCGCGCTGCGGGAGCGGTTCGACCTGCCGGTGCACCTGCACACCCACGACACCGCGGGCGGCCAGTTGGCCACCCTGCTCGCCGCGATCGACGCCGGGGTGGACGCCGTCGACGCCGCGGTCGCGTCGATGGCCGGCACGACGTCGCAGCCGTCGCTGAGCGCGCTGGTCGCCGCCACCGACCACACCGAGCGCGCCACCGGGCTCTCGCTGGCCGCGGTGGGCGACCTGGAGCCGTACTGGGAGGCGGTGCGCAAGGTCTACGCGCCGTTCGAGTCCGGGCTCGCCTCGCCCACCGGGCGCGTGTACCACCACGAGATCCCCGGCGGGCAGCTGTCGAACCTGCGCCAGCAGGCGATCGCGCTGGGGCTGGGCGACCGGTTCGAGCTCATCGAGGAGCTCTACGCCGCCGCCGACCGCATCCTCGGGCGGCTGGTCAAGGTCACGCCGTCGTCGAAGGTCGTGGGCGACCTGGCCCTGCACCTGGTGGGAGCCGGGGTGTCAGCGGAGGAGTTCGAGGCCGATCCGGGCAAGTTCGACGTGCCCGACTCGGTGATCGGGTTCCTGCGCGGCGAGCTGGGCGACCCGCCGGGCGGCTGGCCGGAGCCGTTCCGCACCCGCGCACTCGAGGGCAGGCCCCCGGCGAAGGGGACCACCCAGCTGACGATCGAGGACCGCCGCGGACTGCGCGACGACCGCCGCGCCACGCTGAACCGGCTGCTGTTCCCCGGCCCGGCCAAGGAGTACGCCGCCCACCTGGAGGCCTACGGCGACACCTCGGTGCTGTCCAGCAAGGACTTCTTCTACGGGCTGGACAAGGGGAAGGAGCACACGGTCACGCTGGAGCAGGGCGTCACGCTGCTCATCGGGTTGGAGGCGATCAGCGAGCCTGACGAGCGCGGCTACCGCACCGTGCTGGCGACGCTGAACGGGCAGCTGCGGCCGATCGCCGTGCGGGACACGTCGATCGAGTCCACGGTGAAGGCCACCGAGAAGGCCGAGCGCGGCAACCCTCGCCACATCGCCGCCCCGTTCGCGGGCGTGGTGACCCTGCAGGTCGCCGAGGGCGACCGGGTCGCGGCCGGCCAGACCGTCGCCACCATCGAGGCGATGAAGATGGAGGCCAGCATCACCGCCCAGCAGTCCGGCACGGTCCGCCGGCTGGCCATCGGCGAGGTGCAGCAGGTCGAGGGCGGCGACCTGCTGGTGGAGCTGGAGTGACCCGGATCATCGCCGGCATCGCGGGCGGACGTCGGCTGGCCGTGCCCCCGAAGGGCACCCGGCCGACGTCCGACCGCGTGCGCGAGGCGCTGTTCGCCTCGCTCGGCCACGACCCCGGGCTGGTCGGCGCCGCCGTGCTCGACCTGTGCGCCGGTACCGGCGCGCTGGGGCTGGAGGCGCTCTCCCGCGGCGCCGCCCACGCGCTGTTCGTCGAGTCCGACCGGCGCGCCGCGGCGGTGCTGCGGCGCAACGTGGCCGCGCTCGGGCTGGCGGGCGCCGAGATCGCCGTCGCCGACGCCGGGGCGCTGCTGCGCGCCCCGGCGCGGCGCACGTACGACATCGTGCTGGCCGATCCGCCCTACGACCTGCCATCGGCCGAGATCGCGGGTTGGCTCGCCGACGCCGCCGACCAGGGCTGGTTCGCCGAGGACGTCGTCGTGGTCGTGGAGCGCACCGTTCGCGACGGCGCGTTCCCGTGGCCGGAACCACTCCGCGCGCTGCGTGAGCGTCGTTACGGCGACACCGTTGTGCACGTCGCTGCCCGGTAGCCTCCCGCTCATGCGGCGCGCCGTCTGCCCCGGATCCTTCGACCCGCCGACGAACGGGCACATGGACATCATCGGGCGGGCCGCGGCCCTGTTCGACGAGGTCGTGGTCCTGGTGGCGGTGAACCCCAACAAGAAGGGCCTGTTCACCGTCGACGAGCGCATCGCGATGCTCGAGGAGATCACCAAGCCGTTCGGCAACGTGCGGGCCGACTCCTTCGAGGGACTGCTCGTCGACTACTGCCGCCGAGCAGGTGCCGACGCGATCGTCAAGGGCCTGCGCGGGCCCGGCGACTTCGAGTACGAGCTGCCGATGGCACAGATGAACCAGCACCTCATCGGCATCGAGACGCTGTTCATGGCCGCCGACCCGAAGGCCAGCTTCGTCGCCAGCTCGCTGGTGAAGGAGGTGGCGAAGCTCGGCGGCGACGTCACCGACCTGCTGCCACCGGCCGTGCACAGCCGCTTGATCCAGCGGCTCACCGAGCAGGGTTGACACGCGCTGCGGCTGCGAATGCCGGGGCACGCCGCGGCCCGGTGGGATGATGCGAGCGTGTACCGGGTCTTCGAATCGCTCGACGCTCTCGTCACCGTCGTCGAGGAGGCGCGCGGGGTCCCGATGACGGCCAACTGCGTGGTTCCCCGCGGCGAGGTGCTGGAGCTGCTCGACGACGTCCGCGAGGCCCTGCCCGCCGAGCTCGACGACGCCCAGGACGTGCTGGACCGGCGCGATGAGCTGATCGAGGAGGCCACCCAGGAGGCGGAGCACACCCGCAGCACCGCCCAGGCCGAGGCCGAGGAACTGCGGGCCGATGCGCGCGCCGAGGCGGAGCGGCTGGTCGCGGCGGCGCGCGAAGAGGCCGAGCAGCTGCTGGCGAAGGCCCGGCACGAGGCTGAACGGACCGTCGCCGAGGGCCGCCGCCAGTACCAGGAACTCACCGACCGCGCCCACGCCGAGGCCGAGCGGCTGGTCGAGTCCGGGCGCGCCACCCACGACCGCTTCGTCGCCGAAGGCCAAGCCGAGCAGGCGCGGCTGGTCTCGCAGACCGAGGTGGTGCGCGCCGCCCATGCCGAGGCCAGCCGGATCGTCGACAGCGCCGAGCACGAGGCGGCCCGGCTGCGCCAGGAGTGCGATGCCTACGTCGACACCAAGCTCGCCGAGTTCGAGGAGACGTTGAGTCGGGCGCTGCGCACCGTGTCCCGCGGCCGCAGCCAGCTCTGGTCGGGCGGGCCCGCCGCTGCTCCGGTCAACGGACGCTCCGGGACCGGCATGGATCTGATCGACTGAACTGACCGACTGAACTGGCCGACTGCGCAGTTGATCGATCGGGGTCGCACCTGCGGTTTTTCGGTTATCCTCCGGCTGCGTGGGGGGACGCCGGGTTGAGCCCGATCCAGCGACCTGGTGGGATCGGTACGGACATCGCCTGGAGCCGCGGACGCTCGTCGGCTCCGACGGGCGGCTGCAGAACGAGCAGCAGGGGGGAACGAGCGGCATGCCGGCACCGACGGGTGCGCCGTATCCACCGCAGGGGCAACCACCGCCACCCGGGCCACCACCGCCGTACGGGCCACCACCGCACGGCCCGCTCTTCGCCCCGCAGCCGGGGCCGTACCCGCCGCAGACGACGGGGCAGATCCCACAGCCGCAGACCACGCAGCAGCAGATGCCCCAGCAGTCACCACCCGCTCCGAAGACCGCCGCCGAGCTCTCCGGCGACGCGATCCTGCGCACCCGCTCCGACGAGCCGTCCGGTGGGTGGCGGCGCGCGGTCCTGCGGTTGTCCGGCGGGCTGCTCAACCCCGGCCCCAGCCGCGAGGAGCTGCGCGAACGCGAGGTGCTGCACCGCATCCGCCGCCCGCTGCTGCACTCGCACCGCATCGCGGTCACCTCGATCAAGGGCGGCGTCGGCAAGACCACCGTCTCCACCCTCCTCGGGCTGGTGATGGCCGAGAACCGGGGCGACCGCGTCATCGTCGTCGACGCCAACCCCGACGCCGGCACCCTCGCTGACCGGCTCACCGGCGAGACCACCGTGACCGTGCGGGAGCTGCTGCGCGATCTCGACCGCATCAACAGCTGGACCGAGGTGTCGCGCTACACGAGCCTCGCCGGGCGTCTGCAGGTGCTCGCGTCCGAGCAGGACCCGGCCGCGGGCAACGCGTTCAGCCGCGAGGAGTACGAGGACGTCTGCGCGCTGCTCGACCGCTTCTTCAACGTGATCATCACCGACTCGGGCACCGGGCTGGTGCACTCCGCGATGGAGGGCACGCTCAAGCTCGCCGACAGCCTGATCATCGTCGGCGCCCCGACGGTGGACGGGGCCGGGCGCGCCAGCAAGACCCTCGACTGGCTGTTCGCGCACGGCCACGGCGCGCTGGCCGCGGAGTCGGTCGCGGTGCTGTCCTGCGACCGCACCAGCGACGAAGTCGATCGCGCCCGGATCCGGGACCACTTCCGGGCGCGCTGCCGCGCCGTCGTGGAGATCCCGCACGATCCGCACCTGGCCACCGGGGGTCGGGTGCAGCTCGACCGGCTGCGCCCGGCGACCCGGGCCGCCGCGTACGAGCTCGCGGCGCTCATGGCCGACCAGTTCGTCACCTAGGCGCCCTGACCGGCGCGAGGGGGGGAGTGACGCACGCATGACCCAGCCGACCGCAGTCGCCCGTACCGCCGCGGAGATCACCGAGGACGCCGTCGTGCGGTTCCGCGGCGACCGCCCGCGCCGCGGCTGGCGCGGCGCCGTGTACACGGCCACCCGAGGCTGGGTCAATCCCGGCCCGGGCCCGGCCGAGGCCACCCGCCAGCAGTGGCTGACCCGGATCCGCCGCCCGCTGCGCGGCGTCCACCGGGTCGCGGTCACGTCGATCAAGGGCGGGGTCGGCAAGACCACCGTCGCCGCCGGCCTCGGGCTGGTGCTGGCCGAGAACCGCGGCGACCGGGTCATCGCGGTCGACGCGAACCCGAACGCCGGCACGCTCGCCGACCGGCTCACCGCCGACACCACGGTCACGATGCGGGAGCTGCTGCGCGACGTCGAGCACACCCGCTCGCTGACCGACCTCGCCCACTTCACCAGCCTCGCCGGGCGGCTGCACGTGCTGGCGTCCGAGCAGGACCCGGCGATGAGCGCGCTGCTGCAGCGCGAGGAGTACGAGAAGGTCGTCGCGCTGCTCGCCCGCTACTACAACGTCGTGATCACCGACTCCGGCACCGGGCTGATCCACTCTGCGATGGAGGGCACCCTCGCCACCGCCGACAGCTTGGTCGTCGTCGGCGCCCCCACCGTCGACGGGGCCGCCCGCGCGAGCCTGACCCTCGACTGGCTGGAGGCCGAGGGCTACCGCGAGGCCGCGGCCGACGCGGTCGTCGTGCTCTCGTGCGACCGCAGCAGCAAGGACGTCGACGTCACCCGGGTGCGGGAGCACTTCGCCGCCCGCTGCCGCGCCGTCGTCGAGATCCCGTTCGACCCGCACCTGGCCACCGGTGGGCGGATCGACGTCGAGCGGCTGCGGCGGCGCACCCGGGATGCGTTCCTGGAGCTGGCCGCGCACGTGGCGGACGGGTTCGATCCCGGTCGCGTCCCGTCCGCGCCGGCGGCGTCGGGGGAGGTCCCCGCGCTCGCCTGACCGTCCCTCACCATGCGTGAGGTCGGCTCGGGTGGTGGCGCAACGAACGGCACTTTCGTCAGGAATGCTGCTGACGAAAGTGCCGTTCGCTGCACTCGGGTGGGCTACGGAGTGTGACCCCGCGTGGGGTCAGTCGTCGGCGTCCGAGTTCTTGCCAGAACCCTTGGCACCGCCCTCGGACGAACCCTTCTCGGACTTGCTGGAGCCCTTGTCGCCCCGGTCTGCCTTGCCGGAGCCCTTGCCCTCGTCCGCCTTGCCGCGGTCGCCCCGGTCGGATCCCTTGCCGCCCTTGTCCGCGCCGCCCTTGTCCGCGCCGCCCTTGTCCGCGCCGCCCTTGTCCGCGCCGCCCCGGTCCTTGCCCCTCTTGGACCTGTCGCCCTTGTCCGTGCCGTCCGTGCCGTCCTTGCCGGGCCGGTCCCCTTTCCCCGGCTTGTCGGGGCCCTTCTTGTCCTTGGCGGGACCGCCGTTCCCCTTGCCGGACTCGCCGGACGACTTCTTGCCCTTGTGCTCGCCCTTGCCCTTCGGCTTCTTCTTGCCCGGGTCGGGCTCGTCGGCCTTGTCCTTTCCGGGGCCCTCGTCCTCAGCGCTCTTGCCGCCGGACGACTTGTCCTTCGCGCCCTCGTCCTTCGCGCCTTCGTCCCCTGGGCCCTCGTCGCCGCCCTGTGTGCCCTGCCCGGAGCCGTTGTTCCAGCCGATGCCGGTGCGGTCCTTGTGCTCCTTCTTCCCGACGGGCCGCTTGCCGCCGAGCAAGCCGTCGAGCAGCCCGCCGCGATCCTCGCCGCGGCCGTGGTCCTCGTGCTCGTCGTGGCCCTCGTCGTCGTTGTCGTCCGTGCTGGACCAGCGCTGCCCCTCGTCGTGGCCGTCGTGATCGTCACCGGCGCGGTCCCGGCCCCCGCCGAGCAGGGCGTTGCCGACGCCCGCGACCGCCTCGCCGACGCCGGTGACTGCTCGGCCGAGGCCGGAGGCAGTGCTGGAGACGGTGCTGGAGACGGTGTCGGTGACCGCGCCGACCACCTGGCCGACCGGGCCGCCCTGATCGTCCTGCTCGCTGGTGGAGCTGCCGTCCCGCGCCGGTCCGGGACCGGGGCGGAGGAGCGTGCCGCTGCGGCCGGGGAACGGGCCGGCCGCCGTCGGGGTCTCCCGGCGCTCGTTCTGCCCGCCGGGCCGCGGCGCGGCCGCCGCGACGACGCCGCCCGCGCCACCGCCGTCACCACCACCGGCGTTGCCACCGGAGCCCCCGCCCGGTCTCGAGCTGCTGCCGACGAGCGCCAGGACGGTGTCCACGATCGCGCGGGTGCCGGCGGCGGCGGTGTCGGGGAGCGGGGCGGCCAGCGCCGAGGTGACGTGGGACCGCAGGGTCTCGACGGTCTTGCGGGTGGAGTCGAGGAGCGCCGCGCGGGCCTGCCGCTCCCCGAGGGCGCTGCTGCCGGCGACGGCCGTGGGGCTCGCCGACGCGTGCGGCGCGGACGCGATCGTGCGCTCGATGGCGGCGAGCTGGTTCTCGGCCGCAGCGAGGGTCTTCTCCGCCTCCGGCAGTGCCCGCCAGGCCTCCAGCTGCGCGGCGAGCGTCGCCCGCAGCTGCAGCAGCTCGTCCTTGCGCGCGAGCAGGGCCTGCACCGCCTCAGGGAGGGCGCCGGACGTGGCCAGGTCACTGGCGTACCACGCCTGCTCGACCCGCTCGATCTCCTCCAGCTGCTGGCTGAGCCCGGCCAGCGCGATGCTCGCCCGGGCCGCCCAGTCCCGCCCGTCGTTCTGCGGGCCGGGCAGCGCGGTGGGCTCCGCGGTCTGGACCTGCGGGTCGCTGGCGACGTAGCCGGTGCCCCCGGCGACCAGGCTCGCGATGGCGAGGCTCGCGATCGCGCGGCGGCGCCGCTCGGCCGCGGTGGTCTTGCGCTCGCTGCGCAGCAGCGGTCCCTTCACCGGTCGCAGCACCCGCTCGGGCTGCGCCGCCGCGCCGCGGAACGGGTTGCGCAGCCGCCGGGACGCGCCCGGCAGGACGGGTCGGATCCGGGCGGTCACCGGCTCCGGCGCCACGGGAGCCTCGATCCGCTCGATGCGTTCAGTGGGCGGATCGGTGTCCTTCGACTCGGTCGTGGTGGCCGACTCGGTCGTGGTGGCCGACTCGGTCGTGGTGGCGGCCAGCTCGGCGCGGGCCGCCTGACGCTGCTTGCGGGCTGCGCTCCGGTGGGCCGGACAGCAGTAGCGCCGCGGCGGCCCGCCGGTGTCCGTCTGCTCGATGACGACGTCGCAGCCCGGTAGGGCACACGTCGTCGGTTGGGCGCTGTCGGCATCGCTCATTCGGTGTCCCCCCTAGGACTGCTCGCCCGTTCTGCAGGGGCCACCGGCCGGTCGCGACGCCTGCGCCCGCCCGGATCGACCCCGGCACAACGGTCCGTGGGCGATCCCGGCCGGGAGCCGTCATCGCCCGCCTGTGCCCGCACCGCCGCGACCTGGTTGGACGCCCCCCGGCCTCCGTCGTCCGTCGTTGCGGTGCGTGCACACACCTCAGCGCCGGGATTCTATCGGGTGAATGCCATTTCCGAGCCATGGATTCCGGCCGGCTTCCCCGATGTATTTGTGTCAGAAACAATTTCCGGTGCGGGCGGTCACCGGCGGACCGCGGTAGGTTCGGCGTTCGCGAACCGCCGTTCCCGCGACCGTTGGTGAGTAGGATCACCGCGACCCACGGCCGGTGGCGTAGTGGTGGTGCCGGCCCGCGGTTCCGGCATCGGGGGGAGAGGACACATGCCGAAACGAGCATTCGTGCCGCCGCACCCGGACACGCGGCCCGACGGGCCCGCAGCGGACAGTGTCGATACGAGAGCCGATGCGAGAGCCGATGCGGACACCGAGGACCCCGGGAAGACCGCGGCGGCCCAGGCGACGGCCGCCCCGCCCCGGCAGATCGCCCGGCCCGGACGGCCCGAGGAGCCGACCCGGCAGAACCCGCCGGCGCCACGATCAGCACCACGCGCGGCACCGTCGCCGACACCGCCCCTGTCCCTCGAGAAGCACGCGCAACCACCGTCCGCCGACCCGCGCTCAGCGGACGAGCTCACCGATCTCACGATCGTCAAGCCGCGCTCGGACGCGCCCGCGTCGGGCTGGCGGCGTGCCCTCTACTCGCTGACCGGCGGCGCGATCAACCCCGGCATCGGCCCGGCGGAGCGGCGCCGCCAGGACCTCGTCGCCCGCATCCAGCGGCCGCTGCCGGGCACGCACTTCGTGTCGGTGGTGTCGATGAAGGGCGGTGTCGGCAAGTCGACGGTGGCTGCGCTGCTCGGGCTGATGCTGTCCGAGCACCGCGGCGACCGGGTCGTCGGCATCGACGCGAACCCCGATGCCGGCACGCTCGCCGACCGGCTCACCGGTGAGTCCGAGCTGTCGGTGCGCGACCTGCTGGAGCACCTCGACGACATCCGGGCCCTGCCCGACGTGGCCCGCTACACCAGCCTCATCGGGCGGCTGCAGGTCGTGGCCTCCGCGCAGCGCCCCACGACGCGCACCGAGTTCGACGGCCGCGCGTACGAGCAGGTCACCGGGGTGCTGTCCCGCTACTACGACATCATCATCACCGACTCCGGCACCGGGATGCTGCACTCGGCGATGGCGGCGACGCTGCAGCGGGCCAGCAGCCTCGTCGTCGTCGGCACCCCGACCGTCGACGGTGCGAGCCGGGCCAGCAAGACCCTCGACTGGCTCGTGGCGCACGGGTACGGCGAGGCCGTCGAACGGGCGATCGTGGTGCTGTCGGCCGACCGCTCCAGCGACGAGGTCGACATCAGCCGGTTGCGCGCGCACTTCACCGCCCGCTGCCGCGCCGTCGTGGAGATCCCGCGCGATCCGCACCTGGCCGCGGGCGGTCGCATCGAGGTGAAGCGGCTGCGCCCGGCCACTGCGGACGCCTACCTGGAGCTGGCCGCGCTCATCGCCGACGAGTTCGGCAGCGCGCCGCCGCAGCGGGCCGTCTCGTGAGGTGGCCGGCGGTGGTGCTGCTGACCGGGCTGCTGATCACCGGCTGCACCGCCACCACGGCGGGCACCCCGGAGCCGGCGGGAACCGCGGCGCCCGCACCCCCGGCCGCCGCGGCGCCGGACCCCCCGGGCACCTGCGTCGTCGTGGCGGGTCGAGGCAGCGTCAGCATGCGGGGGAGCGGCCGGGTCAGCACGGTCAACGGCCGCACCTCCCTCACCTGCGGCAGCGGCCCGGCGCTCGCGATCGGCGAGATCGGCGCAGATGGTGTGGCGCTGGAGGTGTCCGGTTCCCGGCTGACGGTCGCGGTCGGTGACCGGGCAACGGTCGGCCCGTACACGGTCGCCGTCGACCAGGTGGCGGACGGGCAGGTCCGGATGCGGGTCAGCCCTCCGCGGTGAGCGGGACGGGCCTACCCTGAGCAGGGTGAGCACGCACCACCCCGTCGCCGACCGCTCGGACCCCGCGAGCCCGTGGGTGTTCGGCACCCGCGAGCTGGGTCGGCGCGCCGGCGCCTCGCGCACCTACGAGCGCACCATCCCCGCTCCCGATCCGCGTTTCGGTCTGGAGACGATCGGCGTGCCGGTCGGCTCGCCCGTCCAGCTCTCCGTCCGCCTCGAGGCGGTCACCGAGGGCGTCTACGTCTCCGGCACCGCGCACGCCAGGCTCGAGGGCGAGTGCGCCCGCTGCCTCGATCCTGTGTTCGACGAGACCACCGTCGTGCTGGGGGAGCTGTTCGCCTACCCCGAGAGCGTCACCGACGAGACCACCGACGCCGACGAGCTGCCGCGGGTCGTCGACGACACCGTGGACCTGGAGCAGACGGTGCGCGACGCGATGGTCACCGAGCTGCCGCTGGCGCCGCTGTGCCGGCCGGACTGCCGCGGGCTGTGCGCCGGCTGCGGGGAGAAGTGGGTCGACCTCGAGCCGGGTCACGGACATGAGACACTGGATCCCCGCTGGGCCGCCCTCAAGGACCGCCTGCACGCCGACTGAGCCGCTTCGACCAGCCAGGAGACGATCGATCGTGCCCCCAGTCCCGACCCGTCCACGCGGAACGTCCTGAGTCGGGGGGATCACGTGGCGGAGCGAGCGCAGCAGGGCCCGGCCGAGGACCGTGGCCCGCTTCTCGAGGCGATCGGTGTCAAGATCGACGACGAGCTGCTCACGATGGCGCTGACCCATCGCTCGTACGCCTACGAGAACGGTGGGCTCCCCACGAACGAGCGACTGGAGTTCCTCGGGGACTCAGTGTTGTCGATCATCGTCACCGAGCGGCTCTACCGTGATCACCCTGATCTGCACGAGGGCCAGCTGGCGAAGTTGCGCGCCAGTGTGGTCAACATGCACGCCCTGGCCGGTGTGGCCGCGGGGCTCGGCAGGGACGGCCTCGGCGCCTTCCTGCTGCTCGGCCGCGGCGAGGAGCTCACCGGCGGCCGGCAGAAGAGCAGCATCCTCGCCGACGCCATGGAGGCATTGATCGGCGCGGTGTACCTGCAGCACGGACTGGAGACCGCCCGCGAGGTGGTGCACCGGCTGTTCGAGGAGCTCCTGCTCGGCGCGCCCCTGCTCGGGGCGGGCCTGGACTGGAAGACCAGCCTGCAGGAGCTCACCGCCGCGGCCGATCTCGGCGTCCCCGAGTACGTGATCGGGGAGAGCGGCCCCGACCACATGAAGGTCTTCACCGCCACCGCGGTCGTCGGCGGGCGCGAGCTCGGCGACGGCGAGGGCCGCACGAAGAAGGAAGCTGAGCAGAAGGCCGCTGAGCTGGCTTACCGCACGTTGAAGGCAGAGGCCGAGGCCGCGGCGGCCGAGGCCGAGTCCGAGGGCTGAGTGCCGGAGCTGCCCGAGGTCGAGGTCGTGCGCCGGGGCCTCGCCGAGCACATCCACGGCCGGACGATCGCCGAGGCGACCGTGGCGCACCCGCGCGCGGTGCGCCGCCACCTCGGGGGCGGGGCCGACTTCGCCGCGCGCCTCGCCGGGCGCACGATCACCGGGGTGTGCCGGCGCGGCAAGTACCTGTGGCTGGAGCTGGACGAGCCCGGTCCCGGCGCCGACGCCGTGCTCGCCCACCTCGGCATGAGCGGGCAGATGCTGATCGCGCCGGAGGACAAGGTGCCCGGCCCGCACCTGCGCGTGCGGGTCCGGTTCGCTAACGACGGCCCGCAGCTGTGGTTCGTCGACCAGCGCACGTTCGGCGGTATGTCGATCCACCCGCTCGCGCCCGCGGCCGGGGGCGGGCTGCTGCCGGAACCGATCGCGCACATCGGCCGGGACCCGATGGACCCCGCTTTCGACCTCGACGCCGCCGTCGCCGGGATCCGCCGCAGGCGCACCGAGATCAAGCGGGCCCTGCTCGACCAGACGATCGTGTCCGGCATCGGCAACATCTACGCCGACGAGGCCCTGTGGCGGGCCCGGCTGCACGGCGCTCGCCCCACCGAGAAGCTCACCCGGGCGCAGGTCCGCACCGTGCTGGAGGCCGCGGCCGAGGTGATGGAGGCGGCACTGGCCGCGGGCGGCACGTCGTTCGACTCGCTGTACGTCAACGTCAACGGGGCATCGGGCTACTTCGATCGCTCCCTCGACGCGTACGGGCGCGAGCACCAGCCGTGTCGCCGCTGCGGGACCCCGATCCGGCGGGAGCCGTTCATGAACCGCAGCTCGTTCAGCTGTCCGCGCTGCCAGCCCCGCCCGCGAACACGACGCTGAGTCACGCGATCGGTGCGGCGAGTTGCCCGTTCCGCCGGCCGAGTTCTGCGTACGGTCCGGCGCGTCAGGCGTTCGGGCCGCCGCGGTGCGCACGTCGTCGGGGTGACGGGGGTGTCGCGACCGGTCCGCACAGGAGTAGACCGGTCCGGTACGGCCAGCGACGGGAGAGCGATGGCGGACACGGGCAAGGCGGGCGCGACGCAGGCGCCGACCCGCACGATCTTCGGGCACCCGATCGGGCTGGCCAACCTGTTCGGGGTCGAGCTGTGGGAGCGGTTCTCGTTCTACGGGATGCTCACGATCCTGGCCTACTACCTGTACTTCTCCCTCGAGGAGGGCGGGCTGGGGCTCCCGCAGGCCACGGCCACCGGCATCGTCGGGGCGTACGGCGGGTTCGTCTACTTCTCGACCGTGCTCGGCGGCTGGCTCGCCGACCGGTTGCTCGGCATGGAGCGCACCGTCTTCTACGGCGGCATCGTCGTGATGGCGGGCCACATCGCGCTGGCGATCCTGCCCGGGCTCGCCGGGGTCGGCGTCGGCCTGGTGCTGGTGGCGCTGGGCAGCGGCGCGCTCAAGGCCAACGCGTCGTCGCTGCTCGGCACCCTCTACGAGAAGGGCGACGTCCGCGCCGACGGCGGGTTCACGCTGTTCTACCTGGGGATCAACCTGGGGGCGTTCATCGGGCCGATCGTGACCGGACTGCTGCAGACGTCGCTCGGCTTCCACGTCGGCTTCGGCGCGGCCGCGGTCGGGATGGCGCTCGGGCTGATCCAGTACGTCGCGTTCCGCAAGAACCTGGGCACGGCCGGCCGGCACCCGACCAACCCGCTGCCGCGGTCGGCCTACCCGAAGGCGATCGCGCTGATCGTGGGGATCATCGCGGTGATCTGCGTCGTGCTGTTCACCGAGCTGATCCCGCTCGCGTCGGTCTCGACGGCCGTCACCGTCGTGCTCCTGCTGGCGTCGATCGGCTACTTCGCGCTGATGCTGCGCAGCCCGCGGGTCGCGGCGGCGGAGCGCACCCGGGTGCGGGCGTTCATCCCGCTGTTCATCGCGAACGCCGCGTTCTGGGCGCTGTTCCAGCAGATCTTCACCACGCTCGCGGTGTACTCCGAGGAGCGCATGGACTGGACGATCTTCGGCTGGACCGCACCGGCCAGCTTCATCGGATCGGAGGAGCCGATCTGGGTGATCCTGCTCTCCGGCGCGTTCGCGGCGCTGTGGACGCGGCTGGGCGACCGGGCTCCGTCCACGCCGCGCAAGTTCTCCTACGGCGTGATCGGCATGGGTGTCGCGTTCCTGCTGTTCCTGCTGTTCGCGGGCAGCACGGGTAACACGGTGCCCGCGATCGCGGTGCTGTTCATCCTCGCCCTCTTCGCCATCTCCGAGCTGCTGCTCTCCCCGATCGGGCTGGCCGTCACCACCAAGCTCGCGCCGGAGGCGTTCCGGGCGCAGATGATGGCGCTCTACTTCTTCTCGGTCGGGATCGGCACCTCGCTCTCCGGGCGGCTCGCAGGGTTCTACTCGCCGCAGGACGAGGTGGCCTACTTCGGCATCAACGGGGCCGTGGTGATCGTCATCGGGTTGATCATGTTCGCCATCGCGCCGTGGATCAGCCGGCACATGGAGGGGGTGCACTGACGGTCCGGGGTGAACGAACGGCACTCTCGTCCACTCAGAGTGGACGAGAGTGCCGTTCGTTGCGTTCGGCGACCTACAGCCACCCCCGCCTCTTGAAGATCACGTACAGCACGGCGCTGGTCACGATCATCAGCCCGACCGCCATCGGGTAACCGAACGGCCACTCCAGCTCCGGCATGTGCGCGAAGTTCATGCCGTAGATGCCCGCGACCAGGCTCGGCGCGAACGCGATCGCCGCCCACGACGACACGCGCTTCATCTGCTCGTTCTGCCGGTAGCCCGCCTCGGTCAGCCGGGCCATCTCCTCGTTCTGCCGCTGCCCGACCAGCGCGGCGTTGACGCTGAGGATGTTGGACAGCAGCTGCCGGAAGCCGTCGATGCGCTCCAGCACCCGGGTCGAGTGGTCGGCGACGTCACGCAGCCGCCGGCCCAGCTCCACGTCGAGGGTGACCTCCTTCTCCTCGACCTGTTCCTGGATGTCCCCGAAGAGGTCCCGCAACGGGGCCACGGCGCGCTGGAACTCGATCACCTCGCGGCTGAGCGTGTAGATGCGCTTCGACACGGCCGAGTCGCCGCCGAACACCTGCGTCTCGATCTCGTCGATGTCGCGCTGCAGGCCGTCCAGCACGGGCACGTAGTCGTCGACGATCCGGTCCATGATCGCGTAGAGGACGGCGTACGGGCCGATCCGCAGCAGCGCGGGATCGCCCTCCAGCCGCTTGCGCACCGCGGCGAGGTCCGGCTCCGCTGCGTGCCGCACGGTGATCACGAAGGACGGCCCGATGAACAGGTGGATCTCGCCGATCGTCACCGACTCGGTGGCGTCGTCGTAGCGGGCGGGCCGCAGCACCACGAACTCGACGTCGCCGTAGCGCTCGATCTTGGGCCGCTGGTGGGCGTGGACCGTGTCCTCGACCGCGAGCGGATGCAGGTCGAACTCGGCGGCGACCGCGGCGATCTCGTCCTTGCCGGGATCGACCAGCCCGATCCAGCAGAACGCGTCGGGAGCGCCCGCCGCGCACTCGCGCAGCCTGGTGAACGTCTGGTCCAGCGATCCGGGCTCCGCCGCACGGCGGCCATCGACGTAGATCGCGTTGTCGATCACCGGCATCCGCCGCACCTCCAGCCTCCGGCCAGATCGTCAGCGTAGCCACGGCGTGGTCCCTGCCCGGGTGTGCCGGACGCCGAGTCCTCGCGTCGAGAACGAACTTGTGGTGATCAACAGGGCGATTCGATCACCACAGCTTCGTTCTCGACGCGGTGTCGAGCGTCACCGTGGACCGGAGCGGGTCAACTGCGGATACACTAGTGTCAAGATTGGATCCATTCTTGCTCAAGTACGGCTGGCGGGGCGCCGCGCCGGCGGACACGACGGGAGGGAGCGCTGGCATGAACCGCGTCTCCGCCGACGGCGTGATCGACGTGGCCGCGGAGCGCCGCCGCACCCTCGGGGCCGCACTCTCGCACCACTTCAACTCCGCCGGCGCCGCCCTACCGTCGTCGGACGTCCTGGCAGCCGTCGTCGACCACCTGCGCCTGGAGGAACTGCTCGGCGGCTACGAGGCGGCCGCCCTCGTCAAGGACGCGACCGAGGCCGCCTACTCCGCCTGCGCGGCGCTCGTCGGGGCGCAGCCCGAGGAGATCGCGCTGTTCGACAGCGCCTCCACTGCGCTGCGGGTGCTGCTCGACGCCGTGCGCCCGGCGCCGGGCACCCGCCTCGTCGCTGCCCGCAGCACGTACGTCAGCCACGCCCTGCACCTGATGACGCTGGTCCGAGAGCGGGGATCGGAGCTGGTGGTCGTGCCGACCGACGACGCGCGGCGGGTCGATCTCGGCGCGCTGACGGACGTCCTCGCCGACGGGCGGCCGTCGATCGTCACGGTCGCCCACGTGCCCACATCGTCCGGGCTGGACGAGCCGGTGGCCGACATCGGTCGCATCGCGCGGGCCGCCGGTGCCACCTACCTGCTGGACGCGACGCAGACGGTCGGGCACCTGCGCGTCGACGTCGACGAGATCGGCTGCGACGCGCTCGTGACGACGGGGCGGAAGTTCCTGCGCGGCCCGCGCGGCACCGCGTTCGCCTACATCCGGCGCTCGTTCGCGGAGCGCCTGCTGCCCACCGCCCCGGACGTGCGCGGGTCGAGGTGGTCGTCCGGCGACGACTGGGAGGTGCTGCCGGGCGCCCGCCGGTTCGAGACGTGGGAGGCGAGCGTGGCGGCCCGGCTAGGGCTCGGCCGGGCCGTCACCGAGGTGCTGGAACGCGGGATCGACGCGACAGCGGCCTTCCTGTGCGGCCTCGCCGGCACGGTGCGGGCCCGGCTGGCCGAGGTCCCCGGCATCGTCCCGGCCGACCCGGCGGACGCCCGGTCGGGGATCGTCACGTTCACCGTCGACGGGGTCCCGGCCGCGGACGTCGTCAGGCGGCTGGCCGAACGGAACGTGCGGGTCGTCGCCGTCCCCGCCGCGCACGGGCAGTGGGACCTGGGCGACCGCGGCATCGCGTCCGTCGTGCGGGCGTCGGTGCACGTCTACAACGACCACGGCGACGTGGACGCGCTGGTGCGCGCCGTCGCCGAGGTGGCGAAGGAGGGTGTGCGGTGAGCGAAACGGACGCCGAGTTCCTGGTGGTCGGCCTCGGCGTGCACGGGAGCGCGGCGGTCGCCGCGCTGGCCCGCCGCGGCAAGGAGGTCGTCGGGCTCGACCGGTTCACGCCGGGACACGGCCGCGGCTCGTCGCACGGCCGCACCCGCATGATCCGCCGCGCGTACCCGAACCCGGTGTGGAACGACTTCGTGAGCCGGGCGTTCGACGGCTGGGCTGAGCTGGAGCAGCTGACCGGCACGACGCTGGTGCACCGCACCGGCGGCCTCTACGCGCACGCGGGTCACGAGCCGCAGCTGCAGGGGCCCGATTGCCGCGTGCTGGACTCCCCGGAGGAGCTGCGCGAGGCCATGCCCGGTTTCGCGGTGCCGGAGGGCTACCGGGCGGTGTACGACCCGGCGGCGGGCGTGATCGAGGCCGAGCGCGCGCTGGGCGCGTTCCGCGCAGTCGCGGCGGAGGAGGGCGCGCAGCTGCGGTGGGGCGTGCAGGTCCACTCGTGGCGCGCCGCGGACGGGGGAGTCGTCGTCGACACCGACGACGGGGTGCTGCGGGCCCGGCGGCTCGTCCTCGCGGGCGGGCCGTGGATGAGCGCGCTCGTGCCGGAGCTGGCGCCGCTGTTGGAGGTGTGGCGCATCCTCACCCTCACCGCTGCGCCGGGGCAGGAGGCCGGGTCCCCGCCGCTGCTCGGCGCGTTCTCCGTCGATCGGCCGGAGGGGCTGGTCTTCGGCATCCCGGACGCGGACGCGAACGGCGTGAAGATCGGGGTGGACGCCGGCCCGGTGTGGGACCCCGAGATCCCGGTCGCGGCGCCCACCGAGGCGGAGGTGGGCGAGCTGCGCCGGCTGCTCGCGATCTACGTGCCGGAGCTGGACACCGAGCCGGTGGAGACCGCGGCGTGCCTGTACACCATGACGGCCGACAAGCGGTTCGTCGTGGGTCCGCTGCGGGGAGCGCCCGAGGTGATCGTCGCGTCGGCCTGCTCGGGGCACGGGTTCAAGTTCGCGCCTGCGCTGGGGGAGCTGCTCGCCGACCTGGCGACGGGGATCGACCGGCCGGACGCCGAGTTCGTCTCGACGCGGCGACGCGGGCTGTGAGGTTCAGCCGCGGAACACGGTGGAGGAGCGCTTCTCGTACCAGCGGGCGAGGTGCTCGCCCGCCTTGATGATGTGCTCGCGCAGCTCTGCGCGGGCCGTCTCGGCGTCGCCTGCGGCGAGGGCGTCGAGGATGCGCTCGTGCTCGCGGAAGTTCTCGTCGCGGTAGCGGCTGTCGGTGAGCAGCAGCTGCGCCGAGACGTTGCGCGGGAACGCCTGGTTGATCTCGTCGATCATGCGGGCGAGCCGCGAGTTGCCGGACAGGTCGGCGATCGTGCTGTGGAACAGGTCGTTCTCGGGCCGCTCGCTGGGCGGGATGTCGTCGAGCCTGCTCTCCTTGGAGGTCCGCTCGTACATCGCCTTGTTCGCCGCGCGCAGCTGTTCGATGTGCTCGGCGGAGATGTTCTCCACCGCGAGGGAGGCGGCCAGCCCCTCCAGCTCGGCGCGCACCTGGTAGGCCTCGCGCACGTCCCACGGCGAGGGCACGCGGACGACGGCGCCGCGGTTGGGGACGACGTCGATCAGGCCCCCGGTCTGCAGCTGGCGCAGCGCCTCGCGCACCGGTGTGCGGCTCACCCCGAACTCGGCGGCCAGCTCGGCCTGGCGCAGCTGGGCGCCGATCGGGTACTCGCCCGACATGATCTTCGTCCGGATCAGGGCGGCGATCGCGTCGACGAGTGCAGGGCCCGTGGCGTGCTCCGGTAGGGCTTCCTGACCCAAGTCGACTCCTCGCGTTCTCGGCCGCCGCGCGGGTGATCACGGTACCAGAGAGGCGTGATTCCGGATGCGTGGTCACATCTCCCGGCCACAATCTTGCCAGATTGGATCCACTCTTGCGATATTAGGATCCACACGGACTCGACAGGTGGGTACGACGCGATGCTGAAGAAGGAAGACAACGAGAAGGTCACCCGCTCGGGGCCGGGGACACCGCTCGGCAACCTGCTGCGCTCGTACTGGCAGCCGGTCGCGCTGGTCTCGGAGATGTCGGACGAGCGCCCCGTCAAGGCGGTGCGCATCATGAGCGAGGACCTGGTCCTGTTCAGGCGCAGCAACGGCTGGGGCCTGGTCAGCCGCTACTGCCCGCACCGCGGCGTGGACCTGTCCTTCGGCCGGCTCGAGGGCGACGGCATCCGCTGCCTCTACCACGGGTGGCTGTTCGACGCCGAGGGCCGCTGCGTCGAGCAGCCGGCGGAGCCGCCGCACAGCCAGTTCCGCCACAAGGTCCGCATCGCGAACTACCCGTGCATCGAGAAGAACGGGATCATCTTCACCTACATGGGTGCGGGTGATCCGCCGCCGCTGCCGAACTGGGACTGCTTCGTCGCGCCGGAGGAGTACACCTTCGCGTTCAAGGGCCTCTGGGAGTGCAACTGGCTGCAGGGGCTCGAGGGCGGCATCGATCCGAGCCACGTGTCGTTCCTGCACCGGTTCCTCAAGGAAGACCCGCGCGAGAAGTACGGCCAGCAGTTCGCCGAGGAGGTCGCCGGCACCGGCAAGACCCTCTCCACGCTGGTCGGCGAGTTCTACCGGCCGGACATCGAGGTCGAGGAGGCCGAGCACGGCCTGCGCGTCTACGCACTGCGCCAGCTCGCCGAGGACGTCAAGCACGTGCGGATCACGAACCTGCTCTTCCCGAACGCGTTCGTCGTGCCGTTCGGCAACACCAAGGTCTTCACGCAGTGGCACGTGCCCGTCGACGACGAGCACCACTACTGGTACATGATCTGGTACGACTTCGCCGAGCCCACCGACAGGGAGACGCTGCTGCGGCAGCGCCTGGAGGGCGTGACGCTGCCGGACTACCGCCCGATCCGCAACCGCAGCAACAACTGGGGCTTCGACCCGCGGGAGCAGAAGGAGCTCACCTACACCGGCATGGGTCTGGACATCAACGTCCACGACCAGTGGGCGGTGGAGAGCATGGGCCCGATCCAGGACCGCACGGTCGAGCGGCTCGGCACGTCCGACCGGGCCATCACCGCCAACCGGCGCCTGCTGCTGCGCGCGATCGACGCGTTCGCCGCGGGCGCGCGGATCCCGGCCCACCCGGTCAGCGAGTCCGAGGCCGCCGCGCTCACCGGGCCCGCGGCCGTCGACCTGATCGCCGAGGCCGGCGACTGGCAGACCGAGTGGCGGGAACGGGAGGCCGAACGCCGCGCGGCGTCGCCGTGGGCGGGCCCGCTGATGCGAAGCGGTGAGACCGTCGATGCGTGAGCGGAACGCGGACGAGCGAGACGTCCGGGAGAACGGCGGTGGGGTGTCGGCCCGGCCGATCCTCGCCGAGGACCGGAACGGGTTCGTCGGGCGGCGCGGGCTCTGGGACGAGGAGCAGTGGGCCGCGGCCGGGCAGATCCGACGGGTGGTCGACGAGCTCGGCATCGAGATGGTGCGGTTCTCGTTCGTCGACCAGCACGGCGTCCTGCGGGGCAAGACGATCTCGCGCGGGGCGCTCGCCGCGGCGATGCGCTCGGGCGTGACCGCGCCGAGCTCGCTGCTGCTCAAGGACACGTCGGGACAGACCGTCTTCCCGGTGTTCAGCTCCGATCCCGAGGTCGGCACCGCGGGGTTCGTCGGCGCAGGCGACATCGTGCTCGTGCCCGACCCGACCACGTTCCGCGTCCTGCCGTGGACGGAGCGGACCGGGTGGCTGCTGTGCGATCTCTACTTCCGCGACGGCTCGCCGGTTCCGTTCTGCACACGGCGGATCCTGCGCAACGAACTGACCGGGCTCGCGGCCAAGGGTTTCGGGATGACCGTCGGCGCGGAGCTGGAGTTCCACGTGTTCCGCTCGCAGGATGCTGAGCTCACCGTCGAGCACGTCGGCGCGCCCGGCCGGCCCGGCGCGGCCAAGCCGGTGGCACCGACCACCCGCGGCGCGCAGCTCCTGCTGGAGGACGGGCTGGACCGGATGCAGCCGCTCGTCGACGAGCTCTACAAGGGGCTCACGCTGCTCGATCTGCCGCTGCGCTCGATCGAGCTGGAGTTCGGGCCGAGTCAGTTCGAGATCACGATGGAGGCTGGACCCGCCCGGCTCATGGCGGACGCGATCGTGCTCTGCCGCTCCGCTGTCCGCCGGATCGCAGCCGGCCTCGGCTACCACGCCACGTTCATGGCGCGTCCGCAGGGCGCCGAGGGCGCATCGACCGGCTGGCACCTGCACCAGTCGCTCACCGACGTGAACACCGGCCGCAACGTGTTCGTCCCCGAGGAGCCGGACGCGGTGCTGTCCCCGACGGCATCGGCGTACCTGGCCGGGCTGCTCGACCACGCCCCGGCGGCTGCGGCGTTCGCCACCCCGACCGTCAACGGGTACAAGCGCTACCAGCCGAACTCGCTGGCCCCCGACCGGGTCGCGTGGGGGATCGACAACAAGGGCGCCATGGTGCGCGCGGTCGGCGGGTCCGGCGACCCCGGCACCCGGCTGGAGAACCGGTTCGGCGAGCCCGCGGCCAACCCGTACCTCTACATCGCCTCGCAGATCATCAGCGGGATCGACGGGATCGACCGGGGGCTCGCCGCCCCGCCGCCGACCACCGATCCGTACCGCACCGAGGCGCCTGCGCTGCCGAGCAACCTCGGTGCCGCGATCGACGCGCTGGCGGCCGACCAGGTGTTCCGCACCGCGCTCGGCGACGTCGTCGTGGACTGGTACGTGCGGCTCAAGCGCGCCGAGTTCGGCCGCTACCTGCGGCACGTCTCCGACTGGGAGCAGCGGGAGTACTTCGACATCTTCTGATCTCGTGCGCGGGCGGGGCCCGCAGGGGTGCGGCCTTCTCCCGGTCCGGCCCCGCTTCGCGCACGGCGCGGTGCCCGCGCGCACGATGCGCGCGGGCACCGCTGTGCCTCGGCCCGGGCTACTCCGTGTTGGTGGCCGTGCTGGTGGCCGTGTAGCGGACGATGTTGGTCTGCACCTTGCGCAGCAGGCCGCGCAGTGCGCCGATCTCGGCGGCGGTCAGCGAGAGGGCGTGCGAGATGCGCACGGGCGTGTCCTTGATCCGCTCGCGGAGCGCGGTGCCCTCGTCGGTGAGGGCGACCTCCACGGTGCGCTCGTCGTCGGCGCGGCGGCGCCGGGCCACCAGTCCCATCCCCTCCAGCCGCTTGAGCAGCGGCGTGAGGGTGCCGTAGTCCAGCTGCAGCGCGGCCCCGATCTCCTTGATCGAGCTGGGACCGTTCTCCCAGAGCACGAGCAGCACGAGGTACTGCGGGTAGGTGATGCCCACCTCGTCGAGCAGCGGGCGATAGACGCCGGTCAGCGCGCGCGACGCGGCGTAGAGCTCGAAGCACAGCTGATCGTCGAGCCGCAGCGAGTCCGAGATCGCCGTTTGTTCCGTGGACACGTGTGAAGGATACCACTGGCAAAAGTAACTTGTGCGCAAGGAAATCGCGCGCTAGCTTATGGCCATCGGAACGATCCCGAGGAGGACGCCATGAGCGAGAAGGCGGCAGTGCTGGACAACGTGGTGCTGGAGCCGGCGGCTCAGGAGTTCGTTCAGGCGACGGCCAACCCGCCGTTCCTGTTCGATCTCGCCCCGGTCGACGGTCGGGCGGCGGTCGAGGAGGCCCAGTCCGGACCGGTCGAACTGCCCGAGGTGGACGAGGAGTGGGTCACCGTCGACGGTGGCCCGACCGGGTCGGTCAAGGCCCGGATCGTGCGCCCGGCCGGGGTGACGGGCACCCTGCCGGTGATTCTGTACATCCACGGCGCCGGCTGGGTGTTCGGCAGCGCCCACACCCACGACCGGCTCGTGCGGGAGCTGGCCGTGGGCGTGGGTGCGGCGGTGGTGTTCCCGGAGTACGACCGCTCGCCCGAGGTCCGCTACCCGGTAGCGCTCGAGCAGAGCTGGACGGTCGCGAAGTGGGTCGCCTCCGGGGTGCGCGAGGACCTGGACGCCTCGCGGATCGCGGTCGCCGGCGACTCGGTCGGCGGGAACATGTCCGCCGCGCTGACCCTGCTCGCCAAGGAGCGCGGCGACGTGCACTTCGCCCAGCAGGTGCTGTTCTACCCGGTGACCGACGCGAACTTCGACACCGAGTCCTACCACCGGTTCGCCGAGGGTTACTTCCTCCGCCGGGACGGCATGCAGTGGTTCTGGGACCAGTACACGACCGACCCGGCCGAGCGGGCGCAGATCACCGCGTCGCCGCTGCGGGCGACCACCGAGCAGCTGGCCGGGCTGCCGCCGGCGCTCGTGATCACCGCCGAGGCCGACGTGCTGCGCGACGAGGGTGAGGCCTACGCGGCCAAGCTGCGCTCGGCCGGGGTGCCGGTGCTCGCGGTGCGCTACCAGGGCATCGTGCACGACTTCGTGATGCTGAACACCCTGCGCAACACCCCGCAGGCCGAGGCGGCGATCACCCTCGCGATCAGCACGCTGCGCAAGGCCCTGGCCGGCTAGCCCCTTCGGTCGGTCTGCGCGGCGTCGAAAGGCTACGAACGGCACTCTCGTAGGCACCCTCGCTGACGAGAGTGCCGTTCGTAGGCCTCACGGAGCCAATGTCCCGGGGATGGGGAACCCCGCGGGGAAACGGGTGCTCCAGGGGGTACGAGCACCCACGGGGAGCGGGCGTCAGGGAGCGGACGCCCGTCGGGTGAGGGGGTTCCCGGGATCGGCCGGGCCGTGTCGGGCGGCCCGGCCGATCTGTGTTCAGTGCGCTCTGCGACGCAGGCGCAGAGCGCGGGCTCGCGCGCTCGTGTGCCGGCGACGGCTCGGCACCGGATCGGTGGGCGGCCCGATGAGTCGTCGAGGGGCGCCTGCGGTGCTCGTGCCCTCGTCCCTCGGGGCCTTGTGCGCCTCACCGACGTCGTCGACGCGCGCTGGCGCGGTGGTCGCCCCGCAGAGGTGTTCGGTCAGGTGCGGCCGGAACGCCGGTCCTTCGCACCACCCTGCCGTTGCACCCGCCGCCGCGCGCGGCTGGCGCGCAGCGGTCCCGGCCCGGCTCACCTGCCGAAGTCCTGGGTCCAGTACGAGCCGTTCGCCGCGTAGCCCACGCCGATGGCGACGAAGCTGCAGTCGAGGATGTTGCGCCGGTGGCCCGGCGAGTCGAGCCAAGCCTGCACCACGGCGGCGGCGGTGCGCTGGCCGCGGGCGATGTTCTCTGCCGCGGGGCTCGGGTAGCCCGCGGCGCGGATCCGGTCGGCGAAGTCGCGGCCGTCGAGGCTGTCGTGCTCGAAGTAGCCCCGCCGCGCCATGTCCTCGCTGTGCGCTTGCGCGGCCCGGGTCAGGCGCGCGTCGATCTCGAGGGGGGCGCAGCCCGCGGTGGCCCTGGCCTGGTTGGTCAGCGCGACCACCTGGGCCTGCGCTCCGGACGCGGCGGGGGCGCCGGGCCGGGACGGAACGGGCGACCGAGTCGCCGACGGCCGCGGCTTCGGGGTCGCGCTGAGCCGGGGCGTTGCGCGCGGGGTCGGGCTCGGGGTGAGGGTGGGTGTGCGCGACGGTGCTGCCGTGGTGGTGGCCGGCGTGAGGGGTGGATCGATCACGATCGCGGCGGGCGCGGTCGATCGCGTCGGCGTGGTCAGCGCGGCGACGCCCACCCCGCCGGCGAACGCGGCGGCGCCCGTCAGCGCGATGAGGACGGCCGCACCACGCCGTCCGAGGTTGATCACGAACAGGTAACGTAGCAGCGTGACCAGGAGCAACGGGGATGCGACCGTTCGGCTGACCGCGTGGGTGAGCGGACGGGTGCAAGGCGTCGGCTTCCGCTGGTGGGCCCGATCCCGTGCGCTGGAGCTGGGGCTGACCGGGCTCGCGCGCAACCTGCCGGACAAACGGGTGCTCGTCGTCGCCGAGGGGCCGCGCAGCTCCGCGGAGAAGCTGCTGGACCTGCTCAAGAGCGGGACGACCCCCGGCCACGTGTCCGACGTGGCGGTGCAGTGGGGTGAGGCGACCGGCGGGCTCACCGGCTTCGAGGAGCAGTAGCCGACGGGGCGTGGCGGCCTCGCTACGCTTCGGCGACCAGCAGATCCTCCGGAGAACCCACCCGTGCACCTGAAGAGCCTGACGCTGAAGGGCTTCAAGTCCTTCGCCTCGGCCACCACCCTGCGCCTCGAGCCGGGGATCACGTGCGTCGTGGGCCCCAACGGTTCGGGCAAGTCCAACGTCGTCGACGCCATCGCCTGGGTGCTCGGCGAGCAGGGGGCCAAGGCGCTGCGCGGCGGCAAGATGGAGGACGTCATCTTCGCGGGGACCGCCGGTCGCGCCCCGCTCGGCCGCGCCGAGGTGACCCTCACGATCGACAACTCCGACGGGGCGCTGCCGATCGAGTACTCCGAGGTGTCGATCACCCGGCGCACGTTCCGCGACGGCGCGGGCGAGTACGAGATCAACGGTCAGCCGTGCCGTCTGCTCGACGTGCAGGAGCTGCTGTCCGACTCCGGCATCGGCCGGGAGATGCACGTCATCGTCGGGCAGGGTCAGCTCGACGCCGTGCTGCAGAGCAAGCCGGAGGAGCGCCGCGCCTACATCGAGGAGGCCGCAGGCGTCCTCAAGCACCGCAAGCGCAAGGAGAAGGCGCTCCGCAAGCTCGACGCGATGCAGGCCAACCTCACGCGGCTCACCGACCTCACCGCCGAGCTGCGCCGCCAGCTCAAGCCGCTGGGCCGCCAAGCCGAGATCGCCCGCCGCGCGCAGGCCGTGCAGGCCGAGCTGCGCGACGCCCGGTTGCGGCTGGCTGCCGATGACCTGGTGACCCTGCGTGACCAGATCGCCCGCGACGAGGCCGACGAGGCCGCCGCCCGGCAGAAGCGCGCGGAGACCGAGGAGCAGCTCGCGGTCGCCCGCATGCACCAACAGGAGCTGGAGGCCGCCCTCGCCGCGGACGCGCCGAAGGTGGCCGCCGCCCAGGACACCTGGTACCGGCTGTCCGCGCTGGCCGAGCGCCTGGCCGGCACCGTCCGGCTGGCTCAGGAGCGCCGCCGCCACCTCGCCGATCCCGTCGAGACCCGCACCTCCGGCCGCGACCCGGACGAGCTGGAGGCCGAGGCTGCCGCGGTCGCGGAGGAGGAGGAGCTGCTCGTCGAGGCCGTCGTGCAGGCTCGGCGCCGGCTCGCCGAGGTGATGGAGGAGCGCGCCGAGCACGAGCGGCAGCTGGCCGCCGCCGAGCGCGCGCACATGGCGGCCGTCCGCGCACTGGCCGACCGCAAGGCCGGGCTCGCGACCCTGGCCGGCAAGGCGGAGGCGCTGCGCAGCGGGGCCGCGGCGACCGCCGACGAGATCGAGCGGCTCTCCGAAGCGCTGGCCGAGGCTCAGGAGCGGGCCGAGGCCGCCCGCGACGAGCTGGAGGACGCGCGCGCCGAGATGGGCGAGCCCGACGCGCTCGATCCCGAGCTGGACGAGCGGCTCGCCCAGGCCCAAGAGGCGTTCGAGAACGCCCGGGCACGGGTGGCCGAGCTGGTGGCCCGCGAGCGGGAGCTGGAGCAGCAGCGGGCGCACTGGCGGGCCCGGGTCGACGCGCTGTCCGTCGGGCTCGCGCGCAAGGACGGCTCCGCCGAGCTCACCGATCTCGACGGGGTGCTCGGGCCGCTGCCCGGACTGATCACCGTGGATCCCGAGGCCCGCCCCGCGGTCGCCGCCGCGCTGGGCGAGCTCGCCGAGGCGCTCGCGGTGCGGGACCTGGGCAGCGCGCGCTCGGCCGTGGAGCTGCTGCGCGAACGGGACGCGGGCCGCGCGACCCTGGTGATCGCGAACGAACGGCCCTTTCGTCCACTCGGGGTGGACGAAAGGGCCGTTCGCAGCGCCGGGGGCCGGTGGGCAGCGGAGGCCGTCAGCGGGGACGGGCCCGCCGTCGCCGCGGTGCGAGCGCTGCTGCGCTCGGTCGTGGTCGTGCCCGACCCGGCCGCGGCCGTCGCGCTGGTGACGGCCGAGCCGGAGCTGACCGCGGTCACCGTGGCCGGCGATGTGTTCGGCGCGCACCGGGCAACCGGTGGTTCCGGTACGGCGTCGAGCGCGCTGGACGTCCAGGCCGCGATCGACGAGGCGTACGAGCGGCGGGAGGCGGTCGAGGCGGAGCTGGCCCGCCTGCGGCCGGCGCTCGAGGGCGCCCGTGCCGAGGAGGCCGCCCGGCAGGCCGACGTCGAGGCCGCCCGCCGCGCCCGCGCCGACGCCGAGCAGCGGCGTGCCGCCGCCGAGTCGCGGCTGAAGCTGCTGGAGCAGGCGGCGAAGTCGGCGGAGGCCGAGGCGGCCCGGCTCAAGGAGCGCCGGGATGCCGTGGAGGCCCGCCGCTCCGAGGCGCTGCTCGCGCTGGAGGCAGCGGAGCGCCAGCTCGCGATCGCCGAGGACGAGCCGCTGGAGGACGAGCCCGACACCGAGCTGCGCGACGCCGCCGCCGAGGCGCTGGCGAACTCCCGCTCGGCCGAGGTCGAGGCCCGGCTCGCCCTGCGCACCGCGGAGGAGCGGGCCCGCGCCATCGCCGGGCGCGCCGAATCGCTGCGCCGCCAGGCCGCGTCCGAGCGGCTGGCCAGGGAGCGCGCCGAAGCCGCCCGCCGGGCCCGGGAGCGCGAGGCCGCGATCGCCGATCTCGTCGTCGAGGCGGGGGAGCGGGCGGGCGAGGCCATCCAGGTGTCGCTGGCCAAGGCGGCCGCCGAACGAGACGCTGCCGAGGCCACCCGCCGGGCCCGCGAGCAGGAGCTGCGCGAGGCCCGCGAGGTCACGAACCGGCTCTCCACGCTGCTGGACAAGCTCACCGACGCCGTCCACCGCGACGAGGTGGTGCGCGCGCAGCAGCGGATGCGGCTGGAGCAGCTCACCGAGAAGGTGCTCACCGAGTTCGGCATCGGCGTCGACGACCTCATCGCCGAGTACGGGCCGGACGTGCCCGTCCCGCCGTCCGCGGCGGAGATGGCCGAGTACGAGGCGGCGAAGGAGCGCGGCGAGCAGGTGAGCGTGCCGCCGCCGATCCCGTACGACCGCGCCACCCAGGAGCGGCGTGCCCAGCGGGCGGAGAAGGACCTCGCGATGCTCGGCAAGGTCAATCCGCTGGCGCTCGAGGAGTACGCGGCGCTGGAGGAGCGCTACCGGTTCCTGTCCACGCAGCTGGAGGACCTCAAGAACACCCGCCGCGACCTGTTCACCGTGGTCCGCGAGGTCGACGAGAAGATCCTCGAGGTCTTCACGAAGGCCTACGAGGACGTCGCGCGCGAGTTCGGCACGGTCTTCCAGACGCTGTTCCCCGGCGGCGAGGGCCGCCTCGTGCTCACCGACCCCGACGACATGCTCACCACCGGCATCGAGGTCGAGGCCCGGCCGCCCGGCAAGAAGGTGAAGCGGTTGTCGCTGCTGTCCGGCGGGGAGCGGTCGTTGACCGCGATGGCCCTGCTCGTGGCGATCTTCCGGGCCCGGCCGTCGCCGTTCTACGTGCTCGACGAGATCGAGGCCGCCCTCGACGACGTCAACCTGCGCCGGCTCATCTCGCTCATGGAGGAGCTGCGCTCGACCAGCCAGCTCATCGTCATCACGCACCAGAAGCCGACGATGGAGATCGCCGACGCGCTCTACGGCGTGTCCATGCGCGGTGACGGCATCACCACGGTCGTGAGCCAGCGTCTGCGCCCGGCCGGCTGAGCGTCGGGCACGGCGCTGCCGTGATCACGACGCCTCGTTGATCACGGCAACGTCGATCTCGATCCCGGGAATGTCTTGACACCACACCGTGGACTGGTGGAAATTTTCACCACTTGCTCCTCGTCTGAAAGGTTGTGTTCATGGCGGTGCCGGCCGAACCCGAGGCCGCGGACGCGGGCGGTGGCCAGCTCCTGGGCCGCCTCCGCAGCCGCCTCCCCGGCCTCTCCGGGGCGCTGCGCCAGGTGGCGGAGGTGATCCTGGAGGACCCCGAGTGGGCCTCCCGGGCGACGATCGTCGAGCTCGCCGAGCGCAGCGGCACGTCCTCGGCGACGGTCACCCGGTTCTGCCGGACGATCGGCGTCGGCGGCTACACCGAGCTGCGCGTCGGCATCGCCACCGACCTGGGTCGGGCCGCACAGGCGGGCTGGGAGGTCGGCATCGGCGCGGACGTGCTGCCCGACGACCCGATCGACCGCGTCATGCGCACCCTGCTCGCCGTCGACGTGCGGGCCATGCAGGAGACCGCGGCGGCGCTGGACCTGCGCGCCGTCGAGGCGGTGGTCACCGCGCTCGCCAGGGCCCGCCGGGTCGACTTCTACGCGACGGGCGGCAGCGCCGCGGTCCTGGAGGACATGCAGCTGCGGCTGCACCGCATCGGCATCGCCTCCTGGACCTGGTCCGACGTGCACAACGGGCTCACCAGCGCTGCGCTGCTGCGTCCCGGCGACGTCGCCATCGCGCTGTCGCACAGCGGCACCACCACCGAGACCGTCGAGATGCTCGCCCAGGCGCGGCGCAGCGGGGCGTGCACGGTCGCGGTGACCAACTTCGTGCCGTCGCCGATCACCGAGGTCGCCGACCACGTGCTGTCCACATCGGTGCGCGAGCCGTCGTTCCGCTCCGGCGCGATGTCGGCTCGGCACTCCCAGCTGCTCGTGCTCGACCTGCTGTACCTGGGCGTCGCCCAGCGCATCCACGAGCAAGCCACCGAGGCGTTCTCGGTCACCGCGGACGCCGTCGCGACGCACCGCACCCCGGCCAGCGGCGCCCGGCCCCGGCACGGCGGCTCGTTGCTCTCCCGCGTCGCCGCGCAGACCGGTGAGCCGGGAGAGGAGCCGTGACCGCGCCCGCGCGGTCGACGATCTCCGCCGCGACCTACGCGGCGGTCGTCGGGCGCGTCGTCACCGAGGTGGCGGCGGCCCAGTCCGCGGCCGTCTCCGCGGCCGCTCGCCTGGTGGTCGAAGGCCTGCGCGCAGGTGGGGTCGTGCAGGCCTTCGGCACCGGGCACTCCCAGGCCACCGCCATGGAGATCGCCGGCCGGGCCGGTGGTCTCGTCCCCACCAACCTCATCGCGCTGCGCGATCTCGTGCTGCTCGGCGGGGCGGATCCTCAGGTGCTGGAGGACCCGTTCCTGGAGCGCGATCCCGCGGTGGCGCGGCGGCTCTACGAGCTGCACGCCGTCGACCCACGGGACATCTTCGTGATCATCTCCCATTCCGGGGGCAACGGCGCCGTCGTCGAGTTCGCGCACCTCGCCGCGCAGCGCGGCCACCCGCTGATCGCGATCACTTCGTCGGCGCACAGCCGCCGGATCACCGCCCGGCACCCGTCGGGCCGGCGGCTGTTCGAGCTGGCCGACGTCGTCCTCGACACCCACGCCCCCTACGGCGACGCCGTCCTCGCCGACGGCGACGTGCGGGTCTGCGCGCTCTCCTCCATCACCGGCGCGCTGCTCGCCCAGATGGTCGTGGCCGAGGTCGTCGCCGCCCAGCTCGCCGCCGGTGACCGACCACCCGTCTACCTCTCCTCGAACGTGCCCGAGGGCGACGACCACAACCGGGCGCTCGAGGCCCGCTACGCCGGGCGCATCCGCCGCACGGCCTGAAGCGGGCCGCATCACGACAGCCGAGAGCCGACCGAACGATCTGGAGAACCCCATGACCGCTGGCCTCGACCGCAGGCAGTTCCTCCAGCGCCTGGCCGCCGCCGGCCTGCTGGCCGTGCCCGCCACCGGTGCGCTCGCCGCGTGCGCCACCGGTGGCGGCGGCACGTCGTCCGGCGGGGCCGTGGGCGAGGTCAGCGCCACCAACCCGCTCGGCGTCGCCGCCGACGCCCCGCTCGATGTCGTGATCTTCAACGGCGGCTACGGCGAGGACTACGCCAAGGCCCATGAAGCGATGTACCGCGAGCTCTACCCGCAGGCGCAGGTCAAGCACACAGCCACCACGCAGATCTCCCAGGAGATGCAGCCGCGCTTCGTCGGCGGCAACCCACCGGACGTGCTCGACGACTCCGGCGCGCAGAAGATCGAGTACGCCAATCTCGTCAATGAGGGGATGCTGACCGACCTCACCCCGTTGCTCGACGCCCCGTCGCTGGACGACCCGAACGTCAAGGTCCGCGACACGCTGCTGCCCGGCACCATCGAGCAGGGCACGTTCGGCGGCACCTGCTACGGCGTCAACTACGTCTACGAGACGTTCGCGATCTGGTACTCCGAACCGCTGTTCGAGAAGAACGGCTGGACCCCGCCCACCACGTGGGACGAGATGATGGCGCTGTCGGAGCAGATCAAGGCCGCCGGCATCGCGCCGTTCGCCTACGGCGGCACCAACGCCGCCGACTACGTGCTCGACCTCAACCTCGGCGCCGCGATCAAGCAGGGTGGCCCGGACGTCATCAAGAACATCGACAACCTCGAGCCGAAGGCGTGGCAGCAGGAGCCGCTCGTGCAGGCCACGCAAGGCATCGAGGAGATGGTGCGCAAGGGCTACTTCCTGCCCGGCTCGGAGGGCCTCAAGCACACCGAGGCGCAGACGCAGTGGGTGCAGGGCAAGGCCGCGTTCTACGTGTCCGGGTCGTGGATCGAGAACGAGATGAAGACGATCTCGCCGCCGGACTTCCAGATGACGGCGCTGCCGATCCCGGTGCTCGAGCCCGGCTCGGCCATGCCGACGACGGCGTTGCGCACCCAGCCCGCGGAGTTCTTCTGCGTGCCCCGCGACGCCAAGAACGTCCGCGGCGGCATGGAGTACCTGCGGATCATGCTGTCGAAGAAGGGTGCGGCCGCGTTCGCGCAGGAGACCGCCTCGGTGCCCGTCGTGAAAGGCGGCACCGACGCGGTCGCGCAGAAGACACCCGCACTCGCGTCGCTCTCCGCGGCTCTCGACGCCGCCGGGGACAACGTCTTCAACTGGCAGTTCTGGATCTGGTACGCCGCGTTCAAGCCGGCGGTGAAGACCGAGATGGGCAACCTGCTCGCCGGGCGGACCACCGCCGACGGGTTCCTCTCGGCGATGCAGGCGGTCGCCGACGAGGTCGCAGGTGATCCCTCCATCACCAAGTACAACCGCTGAGGGGCGATCCGTGCGCCACGGCAAGTACCCGTTCATCATCGGGTTCCTCGCGATCCCGCTGCTGCTCTACGCCGTCTTCGTCATCTCGCCGTACGCCCAGGCGTTCTACCTCTCGCTGACCGACTGGCGGGGCCTGTCGAACCGGCAGGACTTCGTGGGCCTCGCGAACTACGCCGAGCTGTTCACCGACACCCAGTTCTGGCGCGCGATGGGCCACAACCTCGCGCTGCTGATCGTGGTGCCGCTGTTCGTGATCGCGATGGCCCTGCTGTTCGCCTCCGCCACAGCGATCAGCCGGGTCCGCGGATCGCGGTTCTACCAGGTGGTCTTCTTCTTCCCGCACGTGCTGCCGGTGGTGATCGCCGGCATCCTGTTCGCGTTCCTCTACAACCCGCAGGCCGGCCTGCTCAACGCGTTCCTGCGGGTGGTCGGGCTGGAGTGGCTCACCCGGGCCTGGCTCGGCGACGACGCGGTCGCGCTGCCCGCCGTCATGGTCGTGATGATCTGGAGCGCGGTCGGGTTCTACTACGTGCTGTTCTCCGCCGCGATGAAGTCCGTGCCCCGCGACGTCTACGAGGCAGCCACCCTCGACGGGGCGGGCCGGCTGCGCACACTCGTCTCGATCACCATCCCGATGATCTGGGAGAGCGTGCAGGTGTCCTACGTCTACCTCGGCATCGCCGCCCTCGACGGCTTCACGCTGCTGCACACGATGCTGCCCGACGGCGGCCCGAACCGCTCCACCGAGGTCGTCGCCCAGTACCTGTACCGCACCGCGTTCGACGAGGGCCGGTTCGGCTACGCCTCGGCGATCGGTGTGACGCTGTGCCTGTTCACGCTGGTGCTCGCGATCGTCGTGATGCGGTTCTCCCGGCGGGAGCAGGTGGAGTACGCATGACCCTCACCCCGACGAAGCCGCCGCAGCACCCCGCGCCCGTGGAGATGGACCCGCCCGAGGACGGCCCTTCGGTCGGGGAGCGGGTGGCGTCCGTGTTCTCCACCGGGTTCGTCGCGGTGTGGGCGGTGCTCGTGGTGCTGCCGCTCCTGTGGGCGGTGCTCACCGCGTTCAAGTCCGACCAGGAGATCCTCACCGATCCGTGGGGCCTGCCGCAGCAGTGGCGACTGGACAACTTCGCCAGGGCCTGGACCGAGGGCAACATCGGCACCTACTTCGTCAACAGCCTGATCGTCGTGGTCACGGCGACCGTGCTGGTGATGCTGCTCGGCGCGATGACCGCGTACGTGATCGCGCGCTACCGCTTCCCCGGCCGCGACGTCATCTACTACACGTTCGTCGCCGGCATGGCGTTCCCGATCTTCCTGGCGCTGGTGCCGCTGTTCTTCGTGGTGAAGAACGTCGGCCTGACCGCCACCTACCTCGGGCTGGTCCTCGTCTACGTCGCCTACGCCCTGCCGTTCACGGTGTTCTTCCTGACCGGGTTCTTCCGCACCCTGCCCGGCTCCCTCATCGAGGCGGCCCTGCTGGACGGCTGCTCGCACGCCGGGGTGTTCTTCCGGATCATGCTGCCGCTGGCCGAGCCCGGGATCGTCAGCGTGGGGATCTTCAACTTCCTGGGGCTGTGGAACCAGTTCATCCTGCCGCTGGTGCTGATGCCGGATCAGGACAAGTACGTGCTGTCGCAGGGATTGGTGGTGCTGGCGGCCACGCAGGGGTACCGGAGCGACTGGAGCGGGCTCTTCGCCGGGCTGGTGATCGCGACCTTGCCGGTGGTGGCGGTGTACATCGTGTTCCAGCGGAGGATCCAGGAGGGATTGGCGGTGGGGGCGTTCCGGTGAGGGCGCGAGTCTCGCCTCGGTGCCGCGCGTTCTGCGTTCCGGCTGGGTAGTCGCGGGGCTTGGCCCCGGGTGAGCCGGGCCCGGGTGCGCCGGGGGTGGCCGGGGTGTGCGGGGTTGGCCCGGGGCGCTGCCCCGGAACCCCGCCAGGGCGCTAGGGCTCGGGGAGATCTGGGCGGGAGAGCCCGTGTTCCCGCCACGAAACGGCAGAAGATCCACGCTCCCGCACACCCCACCGTGCCCACCGCAGCTCCCGGAACCTCCGCCGCCCGGGGGCCCGGGAGATCGTCGGTGCCCGCCGCTACGTCCGGAAAGCCGCGGCACCCGCCTCGCTGGATGAGGTCTTCGGTGGATTCGCGGTCGCCACCCAACACGCCGACGCGGCGGTGGCGCGACAGGACCAGACCATGCTCGCCGCCGCCCACGCCCTGGTCGACGATCTGATCGCTCGCGGGATCACCGATCCCGACGACGTCGACCACGCCCGGGCGGCGGTCACCGAAACCACCGGCCACCTCGACCCCCACTCGCCGATCCCCGGCTACGGCACCATCACGGTGACCCTGTCCACCGACGGCAACGGCTACCGCGCCTTCCACAACCACGCAGAAGAATTCGGCGTCACCGAACGACCGAGGAGGAAACGACGACCGAAACCCCGATCACCGTGAATTCCTCGTTGAGTCCGCTGGGTCGGGGATCCGGGCATCGCATCCGGGCGGTGCAGCGCGCCAGGACGGGCGAACCGCGACACGCCGGAGATCACCCGGGGCACCTCGTGGCCCGGGCAGGGCGGCATGGGTAATCTCCGCTCCGAACCGCCCACGGCGGGCCCGGCGCTGCCGCTCCTCGTCCACGTCGGAGCCTCGATCCGCTCCGTTGTGGAGTCGGCGCGCCGTGCTCCGTCGGGAGCGGGTCGCTCCCCAACCGCTTGCCTGCGCCGGTCGCCGGTGTCGGGGTCCGGTCGTGTCCGGGCCCTCGGCGTCGTCGGCTTGTCCGCTGTCGCATGCGGCAGGGGACATCGGAACGGTCGCGGGTGCACGAAGGGGTAAGGCGCATGAGCATGGCCACGATCCTCGCGGGGATGCCGGAGCTTCGTCGGCGGTTCCTCGAGGAACACGCGCCCGATGCGCGGGGGCGGTGCCGGGAATGCCGCAACGAGGCGGGTCCGGCGAGCACGTGGCCGTGTGTCCCGTACCGGATCGCGAGCGAGGCGCAGCGCATCGCCGACGGCGAGCTGCCCACTCCGTCGTCCACCACGTCGGCTCCGCGCCGGGAGACGCGGGTGTCCGTCCAGACCCGCAGCTTGCTGACGTCACCCGTTTCGGATCTGCTGTCCCCGCCCGAGCGCCCGCCCGCCCGCCGGCTGAAGTCGATCCCCGCTGCGTCCTGGCAACCGCGCTGGTAGCCCCTAAGGTGAGGGCCTGATCATCCGCCGGCCCCGCCTGGAGGTTCCGTGCCCGCTGTCGTGCCGCGATCGTTCCCCATGCGCCTGGCCGATCGGGCGCTGGCAGCCGCGCTCGGGCTGCCGCGGTCGAGCGGCGACTACACGGTCGAGCGTGGGGTGCGGGTGCCCATGCGCGACGGGGTCGAGCTGCTGGCCGACCACTACGCGCCCGCCGGGCCGGTCGGACGCGGGACAGTGCTGGTGCGGACCCCGTACGGGCGGACCGGGCCGATGGCGATGCTGATCGCCCGGGTGTTCGCCGACCAGGGCTACCACGTGGTGCTGCAGAGCTGCCGCGGCACGTTCGGGTCCGGGGCGGTGTTCGACCCGATGCGGTACGAGATCGACGACGGCCACGACACCGTCGCCTGGCTCCGCACCCAGCCGTGGTTCGACGGGCGGCTCGCCACGACCGGCATGTCGTACCTCGGGTTCACGCAGTGGGCCCTGCTGACCGACCCGCCGCCGGAACTGCGGACGGCGATCGTGCTGGTGGGGCCGCACGACATGCACCGCGCCGCGTGGGGCACGGGGGCGTTCACGCTCGACGACTTCTTCGGGTGGAGCGAGATGATCGTCCACCAGGAGGAGCCCGGGTTCCTGCGCGGCTTCTACCGGCAGGCCACGGCGAACCGTCGGCTCACGCCCGGCAAGAACGGGGTGCCGCTGCTGGCGGCGGGGGAGCGGCTGCTGCTCGGCAAGGCCCCCTGGTACCGCGAGTGGCTGCGCCGCCCGGACCGCGACGACCCGTACTGGACGCCGCTGAAGGTCGGTGCGGCGCTCGACCGCGTGCAGGTGCCGGTGCTGCTGATCGGCGGCTGGATGGACCTGTTCCTCCGCCAGACCGTCGACCAGTACACCCACCTGCGCTCCCGCGGCGTCGACGCGGCGCTGACGATCGGGCCGTGGACGCACGTCGGCGTCATCACCAAGGGCGTGCGCACTGTGCTGCGCGAGCAGATGGACTGGCTCGACGAGCACCTCGCCGGTGATCGCCCGGCCGGCCGACCGGCGCGGGTGCGGGTCTACGTGACCGGGGCGGACGAGGGGTGGCGCGGCCTGGCCGACTGGCCACCCGCGCACGCCGAGGAGGCGCTCTACCTGCACCCGCAGGGCGGGCTGGCGGCCGAGCCGCCCGGTCCCGGTGAACCGGATTCCGAGTTCGTCTACGACCCGGCCGATCCCACCCCCAGCCTCGGCGGACGGCTGCTGGCGGCCGACGCGAGCGGGTGGCGCGACAGCCGACCGCTCGCCGCGCGCTCGGACGTGCTCGCGTTCACCGGGCCGCCGCTGCCGGCGCCGCTGGAGATCGCCGGCACGCCGGTGGCCCACCTCGCCCACCGCAGCGACAACCCGCACTGCGACGTGTTCGTGCGGATCTGCGACGTCACCCCGGACGGCCGCGCGGTGAACGTGTCCGACGGGTTCCGCCGGCTCGTGCCGGGCGAGCACGATGCCGATCTCGTGCTGCCGCTCGATCCGTGCGCGCACCGGTTCGCCGCGGGGCACCGCGTGCAGGTGCTCGTCGCAGGTGGAGCGCACCCCCGCTACGCCCGCAACGTCGGTTCCGGCGAACCCGTGGCGGACGCCACCACGCTCGTCCCGTCGCACCGGCGGCTGCAACACGGCACGTCACGGGTGGTGCTGCCGGTCGTCGGGCGCTGACTAAGCGCTTAGTGAGCAAGCTCGCAGCCGTCGGACCTGCGACGACCGGGGGTGCACGGGGCAGGATCGGCGGGGAACGGGCGCCGTGGCTCGACGCGCGCCCCGCGAATCACCGATGATCAGGGAGTAGCGCATGAGTGCAGCTGGACGGGTGGCCATCGTGACCGGCGCCGCGCGCGGGATCGGGGCCGCCGTCGCCAAGCGGCTGGCCGCCGACGGGCACGCCGTCGGCGTCTTCGATCTCGACGAGGCGGGCGCGAAGAACACCGCCGCCGAGATCGCCGCGGACGGGGGCAAGGCCATCGCCGTCGCCGTCGACGTCTCCGACGAGGCGGGCGTCAACGCCGCCGTCGAGCGCGTCGCCGCGGAGCTGGGCCCGCCGGTCGTGGTCGTCAACAACGCCGGCGTCATCCGCGACAACCTGCTGTTCAAGATGTCCGTCGACGACTGGGACACGGTCGCCAACGTGCACCTGCGCGGTGCGTTCCTGGTCACCCGGGCGGCGCAGAAGTACATGGTCGAGGCCAAGTTCGGCCGCATCGTGAACATGTCGTCGACCTCGGCGCTGGGCAACCGCGGTCAGGCCAACTACTCCGCCGCGAAGGCCGGCCTGCAGGGCTTCACCAAGACGCTGGCCATCGAACTGGGCAAGTTCGGCGTCACCGCCAACGCGATCGCCCCCGGTTTCATCCAGACCGAGATGACCAAGGCCACCGCTGAGCGCATCGGCATCCCGTTCGAGAAGTTCATCGAGGAGTCGGCCAAGGCCATCCCGGTGCAGCGCGTCGGGCAGCCGGAGGACATCGCCAACCTCGCCAGCTTCCTCGTCAGCGACGGCGCCGGCTTCGTCTCCGGCCAGGTGATCTACGCAGCGGGTGGCCCGACCAACTGACCTCCCCGCGCGGAGCGGGGACCGGGACCCGGCTGCGGGTGAACCGGGATCGTCCGGTATCCGTGTACCCATCGTGCACCGGTCCCTGCTCCGCCTGCTGCCCGCCGCCGCGGCCCTCGCCGTTCTGGCGGCGCTCGCGCTGCACCTGGGCACCGACGAGGTGCTGGCCACGATCGCCGCGCTCGACGCGGGCGTGCTCGCGGCCGCGGTGGGGATCGGGTTCGTCTCCACGACCGCCAGCGCCACCCGCTGGTGGCTGATCGCCCGCTCCGCCGGGCTGCGGCTCTCCCTGCGCCGGGCCGTCGCCGACTACTACCGCGCCCAGCTGGCCAACACGGTGCTGCCCGCAGGGGTGCTCGGCGACGTGCACCGCGCTGTCGACCACGGCCGCCGCAGCGGCGACCTCGGCGGTGGCGTGCGCGCGGTGATGCTCGACCGCATGGCCGGGCTGGTGGTGCTCGTCCTGGTCGCGGTCGGGGTGCTGGCCGCCCAGCCGCGGCTGCTGCCCGTGCTCGCCGATCTGGTCCTGCCGTCCGCGGCCGTCGGGCCGGTGCTCGGCGGGCTCGCCGCGGCCGCGGTCCTCCTCCTGATCGTCTTCCGCCGCCGACTCCTGCCGCTGGTGCGGGACCTGCGCCGGATGGCCACCATGCGCGTCTGGCCGGGCGTGGTCCTGCTCTCGGGCGTCGCGATCGCCGGCTACCTCGCCACGTTCGTCCTGGCTGCCCGCGCCGCCGGCGTGACGGCGCCGGTGGCCGAGCTGCTGCCCGCCCTGCTGCTGTCCTTGCTGGTCATGGGGCTGCCGATCAACGTCGGCGGGTTCGGCCCGCGCGAGGCCGTCGCCGCCGTCGCGTTCGCGGCGCAGGGGCTGGGCGCGGCGGCCGGGTTCGCCACCTCCGTCGGCTACGGGGTGCTCTGCCTGGTGGCCTGCCTGCCCGGGTTGCTGACGCTCGTCCGTCGGCTCCGGCCGGTCCCGCCCCTGGACCTACCGGCTCCGTCGTGCGGACTCGCGTCACCGCGGCCCGATCACGCGAGCAGCCCGCGTCGCATCGCCGCCGCGACGGCCGACGCCCGGTCGGAGACCTCCAGCCGGTCGTAGATGCGCTGCAGGTGCGTCTTCACGGTGGCGACGCTCAGGCACAGCTCGGACGCGATCTGCGCCGCCGAGCGGCCGTCGGCTGCCAGCCGCAGCACCTGCGTCTCCCGCGCGCTGAGCAGCGGGCGGTCCGCGAGCTTGCGGCGGGTCCGGATCTCGTCGACGAGCCCCGTCTGGAACGCCGACGGGATGACGGTGCCGCCTCGCGCCACCGTGCGCACGGTCTCGGCGATCTCACCGGCACTGCTCGACTTCAGCAGGAACGCGCGGGCGCCCTGGCTGAAGGCGTCGTAGACCGTTGCGTTGTCGCCGTAGGCCGAGAGCACCACCGTCCGGGTCGGACAATCCTCGGCCTCCAGGGCGGCCAGCACCTCCAGTCCGGCCAGCTCGGGGAGCCGCATGTCCAGGATCGCGACGTCGGGATGCAGCGCGTGGATCTGTGTGAGGGCCTCCCGGCCGGTCGCGACCGCGGCGACGACGTGCAGCCCGTGCTGGCCGTTCAGCGCCTGCGTCAGGCCGTCCCGGTAGATCGGGTGGTCGTCGGCGATCAGGATGCTGATGCCACCGGAGCGCCGAGGACGATCGGGCTCAGCCATCGTGGGTCCTCCCGGTGGTGAGCGCATGGACGCGCCGGAGCAGTTCGAGCACGGCGACCGGCTTCGTGATGTAGTCGTCGGCGCCCGCGCACCGTATCTGCCGGATCCGCGCATCGGTCGCGTCCGCGGAGAAGACCGCGACCGGGACGGCCGCGGTCCGCGGATCCGCCCGTAGCGCCGCGAGGACCTGCTCGCCGCTCATGTCGGGCAGGTGCAGGTCCAGCAGCACCACGTCCGGCCGGATCGCGCGGGCCCGGGCCACCCCGCTCTCGCCGGTGCCTGCGACGGCCAGCTCGATCTCCCGGCGCAGCGCGAGGATCTTCTGCACCAGCTCGACGTTCGTGTCGTCGTTCTCGACGTAGAGCACCCGGGTGGGCGCGGGGAACTCCGGCAGCTCGTCGGGGTCCTCCGGGGCGTCGTCGGCCAGCACGGAGGCGACGGCCTCGGGGGTGGCCTCGCGCCGGGGCAGATCGATGTAGAAAGTGCTGCCGGTGCCGTCCTGGGGGAGGACGCCGATGGTGCCGCCCATCGCCTCGACGAGCCGCTTCGACAGCGCCAGCCCCAGCCCCGTGCCCTCCGTGCCGACCTCGGCGGCCGCGAGCCGGGTGAACGGCAGGAACAGCTTGTCGAGATCGTCGGGATCCAGGCCGGGGCCGGTGTCGGAGATCAGTATGCGCAGCGTCGCCACGTCCACCTCGGCGAACCGCACGTCGACGCGCCCGTTTCTCCGGTTGTACTTGATGCCGTTGGTGATCAGGTTGATGAGCACCTGCTTGAGACGCCGCGGATCGGCCTCGACGAACTGGTAGAGCCCCGCGTGCAGATCGACCGCCAGTTCGATCCCGTGGCGGCCGGCCAGCGGGCTCAGCAACTCGACGGCCGAGGCGACCGGAGCCACCGCGTGCACGACCTCGAGCTGGATGTCAATGTGGCCCGCCTCGATCCTGGCCTGGTCGAGCAGCTCGTTGATGAACGTGAGGAGCAGGCTGCTCGCGTCGAGGATCCGGGACACCGCCTGCTGCGCGTCGCCGGGCAAGGCCCGCCGCTGCAGCAGCTGCCCGAAGCCGATGATCGCGTTCAGCGGCGTGCGCAGCTCATGGCTCATGCGGGAGAGCAGCTCACTCTTGGCCTGGCTGGCCTTCTCGGCCCGGTCCCGGGCGGCCCGGGCGGAGGCCTGCGCCCGCTTGAGGTCGGTGATCTCCGTGGAGATCCCCGCGACGGCGACCACCCGCCCCTCGCCGTCGAACAGCGGGAACTTCACCGAGCGGTACGCGCCGTGCGGGCCGACCGCAGGCTCCTCGAACTCATGCGCGCGCCCGGTGCTGAACACCAGCGCGTCGTTCTCGTCGAACGCGCGGGCCATCTCGGGCGGGAACACGACGTCGTTCGTCTGCCCGATCAGCGACGCCGCGGACGCCCCGAAGTGCTGGGCGAAGTACTCGTTCGCGTAGACGAACCGACGCTGCGTGTCCTTGATGTAGATCAGCGCGGGGGACTTCTCGACGATGTCGTGCAGGTGCGACGGGTTGGGCGCGTCCGGGCGGGACCACCGCTGCGGGCCGGGAAGCACGGAGACGACGAACTCGCGGTCCCCGTCGGGCAGCTCGTCCAGCTCCGTCGCCTTGATCTCGACGCGCAGGCCCTCCGCGCCGCGGGGCCTGCGCAGCAGTGCGGGCCAGCCCAGGCGCCCGGCCCCGGCCCGCAGCAGCGCCGACGCCGTCGTGGCGGTCGTCTCGTGCGCGACGACCTCCTCGAGCGTGCTGCCGACCAGCTCATCGGGGGTCGTCCCGACCAGGTCGCAGAGCGCCCGGTTCGCCTGCTCGATCACCGCGCCGCCGTCGGGTCCCGCGGGCGGAACGCGCACGATCGCGTGGGCGACGGGCAGCGACCAGAAGATCGTGTCGCCGTGCAGCTCCGGCGAGCGTACGCGCGTCGTGCCGGATCGAGGCGTCACACAGCGTCCCCCTCGTCGAGTCCTCCGGACCTGGCCTGGCCCCACTAGTTCGGCCGGCGTCCACGTGGTGGCGCGTACGACCGTACCCCGCGATCGGCGCCGATCGGCCTGCGCACCCCGGACCCGGCCGAAGGGATGAACGCAGGTTCATCCCCTCCTCGTCGATCGGCTGATTGTGGCGTTCATGCGCTGCTCGCGATGCTTGCGGCCGTACGGATCACGGGCCTGTCGGCCCGGCTCTCGAACCGGCGACACGGACTGCCGGTCGATCACGACGACACATGCCCGGCGCTGCGTGCTGCGCCGGACGACCTGGCACGAGGAGGTGCGGAGCGCATGACTTACTCGATCCTCGGCCTCGATCCGCAGGCGGGACAGATCGGGGTGGCGGTCCAGTCGCACTTCTTCGCGGTGGGCAGCCAGGTCGCCTGGGCCCGGCCGGGCGTCGGCGTGATCGCGACCCAGGCGCTCGTCGAGCCCACCTACGGATCGCGCGGCCTGGAGCTGCTCGCTGCGGGGGCGTCCCCGCAGGACGCCCTCGACGCGCTGCTCGCGGCCGACCCCCACGCGGACACCCGGCAAGTGGCGATGCTGACCGTCTCCGGGGACGGGGCAACACACACCGGTGCAGGCTGCATCGGGTTCGCCGGGCACGCCGTCTCCGCCCACGCCCGGGCGCAGGCCAACCTGGTGGCGTCCACGGACATCTGCGCCGCCATGACCGACGCCTTCGAGTCGGCCGTGGGTCCGCTGGCCGAACGCCTGATCGCCGCGCTGTGCGCCGCCGAGGAGCACGGGGGCGACCTGCGCGGTCAGCAGGCCGCTGCGCTGCGCGTGGTCCGGACCGAGCCCACCGGCAACGCGGTCGAGGACGTGGTAGTCGATCTGCGCGTCGACGACGCGGTGCGTCCGCTGGACGAGCTCGCACGGTTGCTCATCCGCTCCCGCGCGCTCGCCGGGCTGCTCCGGCTCCTGCAGACCCCCGGGCTGCTGACCGGCGAGTTCCGCGCGTCGGAACCCGCGGTGGCCGCGGCGCTCGACGAGCTGGACCGGGCCCAGGCGCTCGCCGGGCCGGACAACACGGAACCGCTGGTGTGGAAAGGGCTGCTGTTGGCCAGGGCGGGCCGGACCGAGGAGGCCCGGGTCTGCTTCGGTGCCGCCCGGCGCACGATCCCGCGCCTCGGCCTGCTCCTGCGCCGGCTCGCCGCCGCCGGCATGTGGACCCGCGGCACCGCCGAGCTCGACGCCCTGATGCCCGACCGCTGACGACAGAGGACCGAGGGAAGGACGAATCGATGTCGACGATCGACCAGGATCGTGAGCAGATCCTCAAGCTGCACAAGGACTGGTGGGAGGCCAACCACCAGCTCGTCATCCCGCTGATGGAGACCGCGTTCCCGGCGGGCGACGCCTACCTGATGTTCAACCTCAACGGCCACCCCTACTTCGGCATCGAGGAGAAGGTCGAGCTCTGGAAGCACTACCAGAACGAGCTCGACATCGTCGCCTTCCCCGACATCCGCATCATGCGCCTGACGATCTCCGGCGACATGGCCTGGTTGGCCTGCGAGGGCATCTTCCCGATGCGGGTCATCGGGTCGTCGGGCACCGGGTCGGCCACGTGGCGCACCGAGCAGGGGGTCGAGTACGACCCGTTCGGCCTGCGGGCCACGGAGATCTACCAGCGCGACGACGGCGACGGCAACCCGGTTTGGAAGATGTGGCACTTCCACTGCTCGCCGATGCCGCCCGCGGACGAGCCGCGGCCCGGTCTGGGCGGCACGCGGCAGGAGCGCGGCCTGGGTGGGGGCCCTGGCATCACGCCGCTGCGCGTGACCAGTGAAGGCGTGCGCTCCTGACCTCCGGACGGCGGGCCGGTCCGCGACCGCCCGGCCCGCCCTCCACCCACCCCCTCGACCCCCGATGGAGGAGAGCCTGTGGCCGAGACGCCCGTCGGAGTCTTCATCGCCACGTCCACCGCACCCGGGCAGATCCCGCCACTGGCCGCGAGAGCCGAGGACCTGGGGTTCGGCGAGCTGTGGCTGGCCGAGGACTACTTCTGCTACGGCGGATTCACCGCCGCCGCCCTCGCGCTGGCCGCGACCCGCCGCATCGCCGTCGGTGTAGGGATCGTGGCCGCGGTCGCCCGCCATCCCGCGGTGACCGCGATGGAGATCGCCACCCTGGCCGGTGCCCACCCCGGCCGCTTCCTGCCCGGCATCGGGCACGGGCTGCCGATGTGGATGGACCAGATGGGGATCGCCGCGCCGTCCCCGCTCAGCGCCCTCACCGAGTGCGTCGAGGGCGTGCGGGAGCTGCTGCGCGGCGGCACAGTGGACCGCACCGGCAGGCAGTTCACGTTCAAGGGCATCACCGCGGTGCACCCTCCGCAGATCGACGTGCCGATCCTGACCGGCGTGCTGGGGCCGAAGTCGTTGAGGCTGTCCGGGCGCATCGCCGACGGCACCGTGATGAGCGTGCTCGCCGGCACCAGGTACCTGGAGGCCGCGGCGGGCCACATCCGTGACGGCATGGCCGAGGCGGGCCGCACCGAGCATCTCCTTCCGACGTTCGCGCTGTTCAGCGTGCACCGCGACGGCGCCGTCGCGAAGTCGGCGGTCCGCCCGGCGCTCGCCATGTACATCACTGCGCTGGGCGCCCAGAGCCCGCTCACCGGCGCCTTCGGCTACAACGAGGAGATCGCGCGGATGCTGGCGGAGATCCCGGCAGCGGACCTGCCCGACGAGCTTCCGCAGGAGTGGATAGACACGCTCACGGTCGCCGGCGATCCCGATGAGGTCGCGGCGCGCATCAAGGACCTGCTCGCCGCAGGGGCGACCAGCGTCGTGCTCTCCCCCGTGACCGCCGAAACGGCCGACGCCGAGCTGGAGCTGGCGGCGCAGGCCGTCCTGCCCCAGCTGTCCTGAGGACCCGATGTCTCCAGACGAAAACACGCCCACCGCGTGGCGCGCCGGTCCGATCGCCTACCTGCACTGGGCCGGAGCCCCGCACCGTGTCCCGATCCTGTTCCTGCACCCGGTCAACACGGCGGCCGCCGTGTGGCGGCACGTGGTGACGTGCCTCGCCGGGGAACGGGCGGCGATCGCCGTCGACTACCGGGGGCACGGCCGGTCCGCGTCGGGCGGCCCCTACCTGCCGCGCGACTACGCCGAGGACGCGCTGCGCGTGCTCGACGACGCCCGCGTGGCGCGCGCGCACGTCGTGTGCGGATCGATCGGTGGCGCGGTGGCGGTCGAGCTGGCTGCGCTCGCACCCGACCGCGTGCTGAGCATCTGCGCCTTCGGCGCCGGCCTGCGGATCGGCTGGTCGGAGGAGCAGCTGCAGGCCGTCGAGACCGAATTGCGCCGGGTCGGCGTGCGGGCCTGGTTCACCAGGCACGGGGCCGGGATCCTCGGGCCCGACGCGCGGCCGGGTGCCGCTCGTGAACTGGCCGAGCTCGCCTCCCGAGGCGTCGACGGACCCCGTGATCCCGACGTCGTCGTGGAGGTGATCCGGGCGACGTTCGGGCAGGCCGACTCGCGCCCCGCCGCGCAGCGGCTGCGCCAGCCGCCACCCGCCCGGGTGTTCGTCGGCCTGCACGATCCCACCTGTCCCCTGGAGGCGGGCCGAGAGCTGGCGAAATACCTCGGGGGTGAGGTCGACATGATGCCGGGCCTCGGCCATCTGCCGATGCTGGAGGATCCGCGCGCGACCGCCGCGGCGATCAGGGAGTTCCTCGCCGGACTCGACGGCTGACTCCGCACCGTTCCCCGAACCCGAACCCTGGAGCCGGCGACCGATGACCCCCACGAAGATCATTGCCGTCTCGCCGCGCAGGCTGGTGCGCTACGGCCTGCGCTTCCTCCTGGGCCACCGCCAGGACGTACGCCTGCTGGCCGAGGTGGACCGGCTCGCGCACGCCGCGCGACTGCTCACCCACACCGCGCCGCACGTGATCGTCGTCGACGCCGAGGCACTGGACCCGCAGACCCTCGACGCCGCGGTGATGCAGGAGATCCGCCACCGCCACCCGATGTGCCGGGTGGTGGCGCTGGCGGAACTCGCCGAGGTGCCGCGGTTGCAGCTGAGCAACGTCGGTTTCGCGCGGGTCCTCGACCGCGACGCCGTGGGGCCGGAGCTGGCGACGACCCTGCAGACCGTCCGTTCCGCCAGGGCCGACGTCCTGCGGATGAACCGGGTCGCCGAGCTGGACAGCGGCGGCGAGCAGGCGGCGCGCCCGGCCGTGCCGAAGCTGACCGAGCGGGAGTTCGAGGTCCTGACGCTCGTCGCCCTCGGCTGCACCAACAGCGAGATCGCCGAGCGGCTCTACATCAGCAACGCTGCCGCGAAGTTCCACGTCGGCAGCCTGATCAGGAAGTTCGGGGTGGCCAACCGAACCGCGGTGACTTTCGAGGCGAGCCGGATCGGCCTGATCCGCCCCACCGGCGCACGAGCCGCACAGAACGTCCGAGCCACTTCGTGACCACGAGAGCGACGAGATGATCCTGGAGAACGAGTTCACCCTCTCCGCGCCCATCGCGGACGTGTGGACGGCCCTCAACGAACCCGAACTGGTCGCGCCCTGCTTCCCCGGCGCCGATCTGACCTCGTGCACCGGCGACAGCTTCACCGGCATCGTGAAGGTGAAGCTCGGGCCGATCTCGCTGACCTACCGCGGCGAGGGTGCCTACGTCGAGCGCGACGACGCGAACCACACCGTGGTCATCGCGGCGAAGGGCCGCGACGCCCGGGGCAACGGGACCGCGGAGGCCCTGGTGACCGGCGAGCTCGTCGAGCTCGCCCCCGGCGAGTGCCGGGTCCGCATGCGCACCGACATGTCGATCACCGGGCGGCCGGCGCAGTTCGGCCGCGGCGTGATCGCCGATGTCGCCGACTCGATCATCGGCAGGTTCGCCGACTGCCTCGCCGCCAAGCTCGTCGGCGGGGAGCCCCCGGCCGCGCCCGATCCGGCGCCGGTCCGGCCCCTCCCGGCGGCGGACGCGGCCGGCCCGTCCGGGGACGCCGTGCTCGACGTGGCCGACATCGTGAAGGCCGCGGTGCCCAAGCAGGTCCAGCGGGTCGCGCCCGTCGTCGTGGCGATCCTTCTGCTGCTCGCGGTACTGGTGAACCGCCGCGCGAGCCGCTAGGGCTGCCCCGGCTTCAGCTGCACGAACAGCGCCGTGACCTCGGCGCAGACCCGCTCGCCGTCGCGCAGCTCGCCGACCAGGAAGCGCTTGCGGCCCTCCTCGCGGTCGAGCCTGGCCAGGACCTGCAGCTCCGTACCCACCGGGGTGACGGCGCGGTAGTCGGTGCGCAGGTAGGCGGTGCGGGCGAGCGGGCGGCGGCCGACGTGCGCGCAGATCCCGAAGAAGTCGTCGAACAGCAGCGGGATGACGCCGCCGTGCACCGCGCCGTTGCCACCGATGTGCCGCGGCCCGAACGTGACCCGGCCCCGCACGGACGGCAGGGGCTCGGCGCACACCTCGTCGACCTGCAGCGGCGGGATCAGCATCTGGCCCCGACCCGGCTCGTCGAGCAGGGTTCCGCAGATCCGCTCTGATTCCGGCACGGCGTGCTCGGCGAGCCGGGACGACAACGCCGTGAGCGTCCTGCGGATGTCGGCGACGAGTTCGGCGGGCGGCGCGGCCTCGGTGATCCGGTCCTCCAGCTCCCGCACCGCCGCGATCATCTCCGCGTATCCGGCCGGAACCGTGCCCCTGGGTGCGTGCGGCATCTCGAGGACGAAGTCGGCGGGATCGAGGATGGTCACGATCGGACGTTAACTCGGCGGTAGCCACGATCCGCCATCCGACGGGGCCGATCGTGGTGAACCGCACTCAGCCGGGAGGACGGGTCCAAGCGGTGGCTGGACGCAGCGCCGCAACCAGTGGTCGACTGTCGGGCGTGGCGACGACGGAGGAGGCCAGGGCGCGCGAGCTGGTGGCCGCGCAGGAGAAGGCGGAGGCGCTGTTCGCCGCGGTCACCGAGCGCGGCCTGATCGCACCGGGCCGGTGGGAGTCCGAGGTGAGCGCGCAGGTGCGCGACCTGGGTGCCGAGCTGTTCGGCACGCGCAAGCACTGGCACAAGCGGATCGTGCGGTCCGGGCCCAACACGTTGAAGCCGTACGCGGAGAACCCGCCGGACCGCGTCATCGAGACCGACGACATCGTGTTCGTCGATCTCGGGCCGGTGTTCGCCGAGTGGGAGGCCGACGTCGGCCGCACCTACGTGCTCGGCGACGATCCGGTGAAGCTGCGGCTGCAGGCGGATCTGCCGCGGATCTGGTCGGCCGCCCGCGCCCACTTCGAGGCCCACCCCGGCATCACCGGCGGCGAGCTGTACGCCCACGTCGTCGGGCTCGCCGGGGCGGCGGGCTGGGAGTTCGGCGGCGTGCACGCCGGCCACCTGGTCGGCGAGTTCCCGCACGAGTCGATGGACGGGGAGCGGATCATGAGCTACATCGCCCCGCCCAACACGCTGCCGATGCGCCGGCCGGACCGAGCCGGGCGGGCCGCGCACTGGATCCTCGAGGTGCACCTCGTCGACCGGGAGCGGCAGATCGGCGGGTTCATGGAGCAGCTGCTCACCCTGCCGTGACCGTGGTGGTCTTGAATGGCCCCTGTGACGGTGCGCTGGGGAGTGATCGGTCCGGGCCGGATCGCGACCAAGGTGGTCGGCGATCTGCCGCTGGTACCGGGTGCGGAGTTGGCGGCCGTCGCGTCGCGGACGTCGATCGAACGGGCCGAGGCCTTCGCCGCCGTGCACGGCGGCGCCCGCGCGTACGGCTCGTACCAGGAGATCGTCGCCGATCCCGACGTCGACGTCCTCTACATCGCCACCCCGCACCCGCAGCACCGCGCGGCCGCGCTCGCCGGGATCGCCGCCGGGAAGGCGCTGCTGGTGGAGAAGGCGTTCACCGTCAGCGCCGAGGCCGCGCGCGAGATCGTGGCCGCCGCGAACGAGGCCGGGGTGTTCGTCATGGAGGCGATGTGGACCCGCTTCCAGCCGGCGATCGTGCGGATGCGGGAGCTGATCGCAGACGGGGCGATCGGCGAGGTCACCGCGGTGCAAGCCGATCTCGGCATCGCCGCGCCGACTGACCCGGCCGACCGCTACTACAACCCGGCACTCGGCGGCGGCGCCCTGTTCGACGTGGGTGTGTACCCGATCTCGTTCGCGCAGATGGTGCTCGGCGTCCCCGACACGGTCGCCGCTACCGGGCGGCTCGCCCCGTCGGGCATCGACCTGGAGGAGTCGGTCCTGTTCGGCTACGCCGACGGCCGCAGCGCCGTGCTGCACGCCAGCATCCGGGCTGCGCGGCCCGGGCAGGCCCGGGTGTTCGGCACCGGCGGATGGATCGACGTGCCGCCGCGCTTCCACCACCCGTCCCGCATCGTGCTGCACCGCGCAGGCGCCGAACCGGAGACGATCGAGGTCCCGGCGACCGGTGGTGGGTACTTCCACGAGCTCGTCGAGGTCACCGAGGCCGTGGCCGCCGGGCGTACGGAGAGCGCGGTGATGCCGCTCGCCGACACCCTCGCCGTGCAGGAGTTGATGGACGAGATCGCCCGCCAGATCGGCCTGGTCGTGCAGGAGGGGCCGGCGCAGCTCTAGCTCAGAGCGCAGATCAACGGACCGGGGGCAGCCGCGGGATCGCCGAGCGCACCAGGTCGGTGGCCTTCTGGCAGGCCATGGCGGGGCTCGCCCCCGGCTGGTCGGTCGCGAGCGCGACCTGCACCGACAGCACCTCCAGGCGCTGCATGCCCGACGCCGACGTGAAGCTGCGCTGCGCCACCGCCGCCTCGCAGACCGGCGACCCGGTCGCGGACGGGAACGTGTTCGCCCAGCGCCCGTCGAGGGTGAACAGACCGTTGCCGCCCTCGAGGTTCGAGTAGCGGGTGAAGTTCACCAGCACCCGCGCGCCCGTGGGGAACGCCGGATCGGCGCCGTAGCGGCAGGACCAGTCGTTGTAGCCGCGCTCGCGCAGGTCCCGCAGCGACGGCACCGAGCTGAGCGCGGCCGGGTCGATGACGTCGCAGGCCCGCACCGACAGCAGCGACGTGCGCGGCGGGCCCAGCTCGCGGTGGCGCACGGCGCCGGAGGTGAGCACCTCGAGCGCGTCCTCGGTGGCGGCCTCGGCGGCGTCGCACACGGGGAACGAGGTGTCGTTCGTCCCGGCGCCCGAGTAGATCTCGATCCGGTGCTCGTCGGGCAGCACGATCGTGCGCTCGCAGGAGCGGTGGTACTCGGTGGCCCGGTAGACGATCAGCTCGCCGGTCGGCGTCGGCTGCCCTGCGGGCGGCATCAGCTTCTTCGCTGCGATCGTCGCGGTCACGAAGCCGCGGTCGGTGTCTCGCTCGATCCCGACCGTGCACGAGGCGGGCGAGCCGAGATCGTCCAGCAGCGTCGTGCGGCCGAGCCGGGCGAGCGCGTCCGCGTCGACGAAGGAGCACGGATCGGCGGTGCTCACCTCGCCGAGCAGACTCGGCGGCGGAGGAGTGGTGCCGGGGGGTGCGGCGGCCGTTCCGGCGATCGTGACGACGGGCTTCGCGACCAGCACGGCGCCCGTGACGACGGTGATCGCCGCGATCGTCGCGAGGAGAGCCACGAGCCATGCCTTCGACCGCTTCCGCGGTGGCTCGCCGGGCACGGGGCGGCCGAGCCCGGCGGGTGCCGGACCGGTTGGTGGTGCGGCGATCCACGACGGCTGGTGGCCGGGCCCCGCCATCCGCGGATCCGATCCACCGGACCCCTGCTGTCTCACTCCCTGCTCCTCCTGCGCCCGCCCGGGCCGTGCGTCGATCAAGTTAGCGGTGCCTGCCGCAGGGCCGATGGCGGGCGAGTCGATCGCGACGGTGTTGTCCGGGGCGCTCGCGACGGTGGTCCCATGGCTGGTCCTGGATCCCCTGGGTGGGGACTCGGGGTCGGCGATCGCGGCCAGCCGCCGCCGCGCCGCCCACGCGGTGGGGCGGGCGTCGGGGAACTCGGCCCGCATGGTGTGCAGCGTCGCGGCCAGCCGGTCCGACGCGGTGAGCCCGGTGCGGGCCAGCTCCTCAGCCAGCGCGGTGCCGAGCGCGTACACGTCCGCGGCCGGACCGGCAGGGCGGCCGGACGTCAGTTCGGGCGCGGGGTGGGCGGCGTCGGGGGCGAGGTCGGGCGGCGCGGTCGCGAACCCGGCGAGCAGGGCGGAGCCGTCCGGGCGGACGAGCACGTGCTCGGCACGGACGTCGCCGTGCACGATCCCGGCACCGTGGGCGGCGACCAGCGCACCGGCCGCAGCGGCGCCGATGCGGGCCAGCTCTCGCTCGTCGGCGCACGGGTGCTCGGGCAGCGGGACGGCGTCGACGTGGTCACGCACGACCCACGTCCCGTCGTCGTGCAGGAGGTCGATCGGGGGCAGCAGGGTGGGCGCAGTGAGGCCGGTGAGGGTGCGGACGGTCGCGGCGAGCCGGGCGGTGACGTCCCCGGCCGCCACCCGCGTGAGGACGACGGTGCGGTCGGCTTCGTGGTCGTGGGCGAGCCACGTCGCGGGTTCCCCGGTGCGCTCGGCCAGGCGGTAGCGGTGCGCGAGCGTGCGTGGCTCACCCATGTCCGAGGTCTACCCCCGCGCGCACGGGACGGGTCCCGGCGCGACCTGCCGGACGGCGTTCACCCCGGAAGCCTAGTGCCGGGTGTCCCGTTCGCCGGAGGCGCTCGCGGGAGGGGTCCCGCGGTGGCGCCGGTAGAACGGTGGACCGAGAGCCGTCGCCGGACGCAGATCGGACTGGCCGAGGAGCACACCCACAGCGCGCGGGCGGGCACGTTCGTCGAGTTCCTGCCTCCTGACACAGGAGCCTCGCCCGCCCCCGGCGCCGCCCGGCACCCTGTCCGCGCTGAGCCGCTTCGGCGGGATCCGGGTCGCGCCGGGTGCGCGGATGACCGTGCTGTTCGGGCGCAAACGAGCCCGAGGTGCACGGCTGCGTAGGCCCCGACGATCTCGGCATCAGCCGCCGGCACGGGTACGTCCGCCACGAGAACGGGCAGTGGCACGTGCACAACGTGGGCGAGCTGCCGTTCGGCTGCCGGGGTTCCCGGCTGGTGCTCACGGGGGAGAGCCTCCCGCTCACCACCGCCTACACGCCGATCTTCATCCGCACGTCACCGGGCTGCGAGCATCTGCTGGAGACGCGGATCGCCGGGCAGCCGCTGCCCGACGGGGAACCCCGCCACGACCAGGAGACGCCCGGCCGGTCCGCTGGCAGCTCAGCCCGAAGGAGCACCTCGTGCTGGTGGTGCTGGGCCAGCGCTACCAGCGGCACGAGGCGCACCCGCAGCCGCTGACCTGGGACACCGCAGCCGCGGAGCTGGCCGAGCTGCAGCCGGAGGAGGGCTGGCCGGCGAAGAAGGCGGCGGCGCGAGTCGTGGCGGGCGTGCGCGAGCGGATGGTGCGGCTGGGCGCCACCGGGCTCACCCGCGAGGAGGTGGGTGAGCCGGTGGGCGCCCAACCACAACCTGGTCCTTGAGCTCTTGCTGTCCGCCGCGATCGTGCCGCCGGACCTGGAGCTACTCGGTCAGCCCGCCTGGTCGGCCGTCTTCGGGCCCTTCGCCGCGACCTCCTCCGCGTACTTCTTCGTCATGTGCTCGACCGCGCTGATCTGGGTGGCGGCGTGCGCGTCCCGGTTCTGGCGGGCGCGCTCCGCCGCGGCGAGCGTGCTCTCGGCCTGGCCCTGGAACTCCGGCATCACGTACTGGGCGACGAGCTCCCACGAACGCCGGGTCGCCTCCGGGTTGGCCCACTCGTGGCCGAGCAGCAGGAACGCGCCGAAGCCGCCGTTGGACTGCTCCCAGAGCCTGCGCACCTGCTCCTTGGCGTCGTCCGGGGTGCCGACGACGCCGATGCCGGCCTCGACCAGGTAGTCGATCATGCCCCGGATCTCCTGGCTGGTCCCGACGTCCATCTGCGGGAACGCGGCCACCTTCTGGAAGTAGTTGAACCAGTGCGCGATGCCGTACTCGACGTCGCGGTAGGCCTGCTCCCGCGTCTCCGCCACGTGCATGAGGCCGACCAGGCGCCACGACGAGCGGGGCGGGACCGGGCGGCCGTAGGCGGCGGCACGCTCCTCGACGACGTTCCAGTGGTGGGCGAGGGCGTCGAAGCCCTCCTTGGTGAGGGTGGCGCCGATCGAGAGCAGCCCGACGCCGTGCTGACCGGCCAGCATGGGCCCGGTCGGCGACGCCACCGCGGCCACGGCGACCTCGAAGCACGGATCGGAGTAGGGCCGCAGCTGCAGCTGGGCGTCGATCAGCTTGTGGGTGCGGGTGGTCGCGGTGACGACCTCGCCGCGCAGCAGCCGCATGATGATGTCGAGGTTCTCGGCGAGCAGCTCGCGGGTGTCGGTCGGGTTCAGCCCGATCATGGCCGAGTCGGTCGGCAGTGAGCCCGGACCCACGCCGAGCATGGCGCGGCCGCGGGTGAGGTGGTCGAGCATCACCATGCGGTCGGCCACCCACAGCGGGTTGTGGTAAGCCGCCGAGATGACGCCGGTACCGAGCTTGATGCGCTTCGTGCGTTCGGCCGCAGCGGCGATGAAGATCTCCGGCGAGGCGATGATCTCGCTGCCGGCGGAGTGGTGCTCACCGATCCACGCCTCGTCGAAGCCGAGGGCATCCAGGTGCTCGATGAGCTCGAGATCGCGCTGGAGCGCGAGCGTCGGGTTCTGGCCGGGCTTGTGGAACGGAGCGAGGAACGTGCCGAAGCGAAGTCGGGTCATGGACCCGATGATGACCGAGATCACCTCGTTCGCAGAGTGTGGACTATGACCGGGCCCACCCAAGGGTCAGGTTGTCCGGACGGGGTGGGCGGCGACCGTCGGGGCAGGCAGCCGGCCGGTGACCAGCTCCACTGTCCGAGTGAGCGTGGAGTGCTCGGGGATGATCTCCTCGTCCGGCAGGCCGAGCAGATCCTGGTGGCGGTACCACCCGCAAGTCCTCGACCGTGGAGGGGGACCGGCGGGTGCCGTGCCGGCGCACCGACTCGGCGAACGCCACGTCGAGGTACCACACGCTGGTGCGGCCGAGGTGGTCGGCCACCAGCTCCTCGAGCACCGGGCCGTACCGGGCCGCGGGCATGATCCCCTCGCAGACGACGTGGTAGCCCGCGTCGAGGCGGAGCGCGCTGTCTGCGAGACGAGGGCGGGTGCGGCTGCACCGGGCGCGTCGCGTTCGCCCAGGACGATGCGCCGCAGGTAGTCCAGCTCGACGAGTGCGCAGCCGCGGCCGTAGGCCTCGCGGACCAACCCGGCGACCGTCGTCTTGCCGGCCGCCGAGTCGCCGCGCAGCACGATGAGGCTGGTGCCGGGGAACCCGTCGGGAGCATAGGGGGGTTGCACCCTCTGTGTGATCGTCCGATCACCGGATGGTGTTACGGCCGTTCGGCGTAGGAGTCCCGGCGTTTGCGGCGCAGGGCCCGGTACTCGCGGGCCACCAGCACGATGATCAGCAGGTCGAGCGCGGCCAGCACCGGCAGCACGATCGACCCGGTGTTCACCGCACGGTGCAGCTCGTACGCCACGAACACCGCGAGCACCGCGATGACCAGCGGATAGGCCCGCAGCCACTCCTTGAGCAGCGCCACCGCCATCGCGATCTTCAGCAGGCCGTGCAGGCCGAGGTAGACGACGGCGAACGTGCGGTTGCCCGAGGCGAACTCGGTCGTGCCGGCGATGAAGTGCCGGGCGAGCGATCCGTCGGGCGGGCCGAGCAGATCGCGGGTCAGCACCCACTCGACGAACTCCCGCACGAACGCGGCCGGCGTCCCGAGCAGCACGACCGCCGCCACCAGCTCGACGAGCCCGTCCAGCCCCTTGAGGGCGACGGCAGCGCGGAACAGGCGCTCCTGGGCCTCCACGGCAGTCGTGTCTACCGCACCCGGACACCCCGGCGCTCGGGCCGCCGGACGCTCTGCCACCGTTGTGTGCCATGACGGCCTCCGCGCCCCCGGCGCTCCCCACCACCGGACTCGCCACGGCACTCATCGCCCGCCGCTCGGTGCGGGCGTTCGTCGACGCGCCACTGGACCCTGCGGACCTCACCGCGCTGGCCTGGGCGGCACAGGGTGACACCGGCGACGGGCGGCGCACCACTCCCTCCGCAGGCGGCCGGCACCCGCTGGCGGTGACCGCCGTCGTCCGGCACGTCACCGACACCGCGCCCGGCCTGTGGCGCTGGGAGCCCGACGCCGGTGCGCTGACCCGGGTGGCGCCGGGCGGGTTCGGGCCGGCGCTCGCCGCCTGCACCGTCGACGCGCGCGACTGGCTCGCCGACGCCGCCGTCGTCCTCCTGCTGTCGGCCGATCTGGAGGCCGCCCGCGCGGCGTTCGCCACCGAGCCGCCGGCGTGGGAGCGCGGCGCCCGCTACGTGTGGCTGGAAGCGGGCGCCGCCGCCCAGAACCTGGCTCTGCAGGCCGCGGTGCTCGGACTCGGCGCGGTGCTCGTCGGCGCGTTCGACGACGACCTCCTGCACGCCGTGCACCCCGAGCTGCTGCCCGACGGCCACGACCCGCTGGCGATGGTCGCGGTGGGTTGCGCGGCCTGAGCTGCCCGGCCGCCCTACCGCGCGGGCCGCTGCGCCGCCTGGGCGCGGCGCGCGGCCACCGCGGAGCCGGACTCCCGCGCGGCCGCGCGGCGCAGCAGGCCCGGCCCCACCAGGGCACCGGCCAGTGCCCACAGGCCCAGCGCGGCGACGGTCGCCCCGGTCCGCCACGAACCGCCGATCTCCACCGCAGCCAGCGCGTCCGGCAGCAGTGCCGAGCGCAGGCCCAGCCCCATCCAGTACAGCGGGAACACCTGGCCGACGGCCTGCAGCCAGCCGGGCAGCGCCGTGATCGGGTAGAACAGCCCGGACACGGCCGCCAGCGCGAAGAAGACCATGGTCACCAGGCCGAGCGAGCGGGTGTTCGCGATCGTCGCGCCGAGCACCGCCCCCAGCGGCAGGGTGGCGGCCAGGCCGAGCACGAGCACCCACGCCAGCGTGGGCCAGGCACCGGGCCGGGCGAGTTCCAGCCCGTCGTAGACGAACGCGGCGGGCACCAGCACCATCAGCGTCGTCGCCACGACCAGCGCCGCCTTCGCCAGCACCGCCCCGACCAGGTAGCCGATCACCCCGTTCGGAGTGGCCTTGGCCCGCAGCAGCGTGCCGTCCTCACGGTCCATCGTCAGCGCGACTGCGAGCCCGAGCACGCCGGAGAACACCACGTTCGCCGCCAGCACCCCGGCCACCGACTGCGTGCCGAGGGAGAAACCGGAGCCCGGTACCGGGGTGCCGCGCAGCACGAACATCACCACCAGCACCACGATCGGCAGCCACAGCCAGCCGAGCAGCTCGCCGAGGTTCGTCATCGTGTTGCGGAACTCGATCCGGCCGCGCGCGATCCCCGCGCGCACCGCGGCCGTGCGCGGGCGGGTCATGCCGGCACCGCCTCCGCCTCTGTGCCCGTCCCCATCTCCGTCCCTGTCCCAGCCTCCTGCTCGGCGCGCTCGACCAGCGCCAGGTACGACTCCTCCAGCGTCGGCACCCGCACCGTGAGATCGGTGATCCGCATCCCGTCGCGGCGCTCGCGGGCGAACAGCTCCCGCACGAACGCCGTCGGATCGCTCACCCGGGCGCGGTGCTCCGCTCCGCCGCGGCACCAGCGCACCTCCCCGTCGCCGACGACCTGCGCCGCCAGCTCGGTCGCGGTCCCGTCGGCGACGATCCGGCCACCGGCGAGCACGACGATGCGGTCGGCGAGCTTCTCCGCCTCTGCCAGGTCGTGGGTGGTGAGCAGCACCGCCGTGTCTTCGCCGGCCACGGTGGTGCGCACCAGTTCGTGGAACTCCAGCCGCGCCTGCGGATCGAACCCCGTGGTCGGCTCGTCGAGGAACAGCAGGTCCGGGCGCCCGACGAGGCCGACGGCGACGTCCAGGCGGCGGCGCTGCCCACCGGAGAGCGTGCCGATCCGCCGGTCGGCGACGTCGGCGAGCCCGACGACGGCGAGCAGATCGTCGACCGCGCACGGGCGGGGCCGGGCCGCAGATCCGTACGGCGCGTAGAAGCTCCCGAGGTGGCCGAGCAGCTCGCGCACCCGCCAGGCGCTGTGGTCGCGCCACGACTGCAGCACGATGCCCAGCCGGGCCCGCCACGCCTCATCGCCGTGATCGGGATCGGTGCCGAGCACCGTCACCGTGCCGCTGGAGCGCTTGCGGAAGCCTTCGAGGATCTCGATGGTGGTGGTCTTGCCCGCCCCGTTGGGGCCGAGGAGCGCGACGATCTCGCCGCGGCCGACGTCGAGGTCGACGCCCCTCAGCACCTCGCGGGACCCGTACTGCATGCGCAGGCCGCGCGCCGTCACGGCCGCTCCATTCCCCGGTTTCATAGGGTTCGACCGTATCGTTGAAATTCCTGTTGAACTTCTGCTCGAAATCTGAGCAGGTGGGCCCGTGCAGAACCTCAACTCGGAGTAGAGGGCAGTGCGACCGATCGACGTGGCACGGGCGGCTGGGGTGTCCCCGCAGCTGGTGCGCAACCTCCTCGCCGAGGGCGTGCTGCCGCCGGCGCGGCGCACCCCGGGCGGGCACCGCGTGCTCGACGAGCGGCACCGCGACGCGCTGGTGGCCCACCGGGCGCTCGTCGCCGGGTTCGGGCACCGCACGGCCCGGGAGGTGCTGCGGGCCGTGCACGCGGGCGACGAGGCGGCCGCCCTCGCGCTCGTCACCGAGGGGTACGCCGAGCTGCACGCCCAGCGGCTGGCGCTCGCCGAGACCGCCGCGGCGGTGGCGGCCGTGGCCGCGGCCGAGGAGAACACGCAGGCGGCGGCCGCCGTGCCGCCGGGCGGGCTGCTGGTCGGGGAGCTGGCGCACCGGCTGCGGGTCCGCCCGTCCGCGCTGCGGGTGTGGGAGGCCGCGGGCCTGCTGCACCCGGCGCGGGACCGCGACGGCTACCGCCGCTACCGCGCCGCGGACGTCCGCGACGCCCGGCTCGTCGTGCTGCTGCGACAGGCCCACCACCCGTTCCCGCAGATCCGCGCGGTGCTCGACGGGGTGCGCAGGACCGGCGACACCACGGCGCTGCACGCGGTGCTCGACCAGCGCCGCGCGTTCCTCGACGCCCGGGCCCGGGCGATGCTCACCGCCGCGGCGGCGCTGCACGCGCTGATCGAGGGCCGGCCACGTTGATCGCGGTGAGCGAACGGCGGGCCCGCCGTGGAACGATCCGCAGTCCCGGCTGGTTCGAGCCTCTGATCGATCGGCGCCGGTGCCGACGCGAGGATCGAAACCAGTCCGAGGAGTGCCATGTCTGCGACCACGTCCGTCGAACTCACCAAGGCCGAGCGCGAGCTGCTCGCCCGGCCGCTGCACGCGATCCTCACCGTCGCGCCGCTTCCCGGGCGACGGCCGACCCCGCGACCGGTGTGGTTCGAGCACCAGCCCGACGGAAGCGTCGAGATCATCACCTTCGCCCGGGCCGGCCGGGTCCGGCGCATCCGCGAGGACCCGTGGGCCGCCGTGCTCGTCGCCGCCCCGCCCGGGGAACCCGAGCACTGGGTCTCCCTGGAGGGGCCGGCGAGCATCGAGACCGACGGTGTGGCCGATGTGTGGCGGCGCATCGCCGGCCGCTACTGGGACCTCGGCGATCCCGAGAAGCGCGCCACCGTCGAGGGCTTCCTCGAGGCGGAGGATCCGGTGCGCATCGTCGTGCGCCCGGCGAAGGTCGCGCGCGGCGGCTGAGGCCGCGCGCCGGTCACCCCTCGGCGGGCGCCGGCTGCCCGACGACGGCGCCGACGAGCGCGGCCGCGGCGCGGACCCACAGATCCGGGTCCGGCGCCGCGCCGGTCAGCGCGCAGTGCTGGGCGAGGCCGGTGACGAGTGCGCGCTCGATGAGCGCCAGCTCCGCGGCTGCTCCGGCGCTGAGGCGCTGCCCCGTCGCGGCGACCGTGCGTCCCTCGAGGAGCCGCGCCAGCTGGCGGCGCGGCAGGTCGTTGACCTCGATCAGCGGATCGTCGGGCGTATCCTCCGCCAGGTGCAGCGCGAGCGCGTCGATCTCGAGGCGCAGCGCGCGGCGGTCACCCAGCGCGGCGACGAGATCGGCGTAGGCGCGTGCGTACGCGGCGACGGCGTCTTCGGTGCAGGCGTGTTCGTCGAGGCGGATCGGGTCCGCCATCTCGTCGAGCTGCGCGATCCTGCGGTCGAGGACGGCGCGCAGGAGCGCGCGCTTGGATCCGAATATCGAGTAGATCGCGCCGGTGGTCAGGCCGGCCGCCTCGGCGATCGCCTCGATGCCCACCGCGTGGTAGCCGTGCTCGGTGAAGAGCCGTTCCGCGGCGTCGGTGAGCGCCTCGGCGTTGCGCCGTCGTGCCTCGGCCCGCTTGCCTGCCATCCGTGTCCTTCCCGTTGTCTCCTCGCGGCCCCCATCGTAGTCTCACTATTCGGATAGTGCCTCTACGAAACGGAGCTCGGGCATGCCCGACGACATCCGCGCCGCGCTGGCGCGCATCCCCGACCTGGACCGCTTCCCCACGGTGGACGAGATGCAGGCCGAGCTCGATCGGCTGGCCGCGGCCCGGCCCGATCTGGTGGAACTGCGCCGGATCGGCACGTCGCGGCTCGGCGAGCCGCTGCGGATGGCGTCCATCGGCGGCGGGGACCGGGACGCACTGGTCGTCGGCGGCCCGCACGCGAACGAGCCGATCGGCTTCCTGGCGGTGCGGGAGCTGGGCAGGCTGCTGTGCAGCGACGACCGGCTGCGGGAGCGGCTGGGGTTTCGCTGGCACCTGATCCCGTGCGTCGATCCCGATGCCGCCCGGCTCAACGAGGGCTGGTACGTGCGGCCGGAGAACCGGGAGCGCTACATCCGCGACTTCTACCGGCCGGCGACGGACGAGCAGGTCGAGTGGACCTTCCCGTACCTGCACGAGCCCGGCTACTTCGACCGCATGCTGCCGGAGACGCAGGCGCTGGCGCGGGTGATCGACGAGGTGGCCCCGGCCGTGCAGTGCTCGCTGCACAACGGCGAGTACGGGGGCGTGTTCCACTACACGACCAGCGACGACCCGGAGCTGGCCGAACGGCTGGCGCACGCCGTGGCCTGGGCGGACCTGCCCCTGCACGACGCGGTGTTCGAGGCGCCGGTGACCAGGGTGATCCGGCCCGGGGTCCTGCTGATGCCCACCGCCGCGGAACTGGCGTCGATGGCCGAGGCTGCCGGAACGCGTGCGCTGTTCGGCGCGAGCAGCGGCGAGTACGCAGGCCGGCACGGCGCCGTCACGGTGGTGACGGAGGCACCGCTCTGGCCCGATCCGCGCGCCGCCGACGCGCGCGCGTGCGGGCGCAGCTTCGCCGAGGTCGTCGCAGACGGCGTGGAGGTGCTGGAGGCGTCCTTCCGCGACCTGGAGGACGCGGTGTCGGCCGCGGACGACGAGCTGCGCGTCGACACCGTCTTCCGGCGCTCGCTGACAGACGCGCGGACCGCGGCGGGGGTCGTGATCGGCGGCTGGCGCGCCGTCGTGGAATCACCCGAGGCCGCCGGCAAGCCGGCGACCGTGGCGGAGGAGTTCTCGTTCGCCACGCTGCCGTTCACCCTCCGGCTGCGGATCGCGGGCACGGCGCTGCGGGCGCTGGATGCCGAAGCGGCCTGCGGGAACGTCCCGGCAGGCGTGCGCACCGCCCGGAACCGGGTCGAGGAGTTGCTGCAGGACTGGCTCCGCGAGGCCGACGCCGTCCTGCCCGCGCAGTCGATGAGCATCCGGGCCGCGGTCGTGGCGCAGGTCGGCGCGGCGCTCGCGGTGGCGGAGCACGTCGGCAGCCGGCGGGCTCCCGTGGCTGCGCTGCGCGGAGTCCCGTTGCCGGAACCAGACCCTGCTAGCACCAGGCCCTGCTAGAACCAGACTTTCCGGCCCGCCACCGGACGCCCGATGCTGCCGAGCACGAGGAGGACGAGGCCGACGACGAGCAGGATGCCGCCGACGTAGTAGAGCAGGCTGAGGCCGGTGAGCCAGCCGATGAGCAGCAGGATCAGACCCAGGATGATCATGGACGGTGTCCTTTCGGTACTTCTGATCCGCGCCGGTGGACGGACCGGCCCGGTCCTACATGGGTGGTGACCGGTTGGTCACGACCTGACGAGCGGAACATCCCCCAGCTGCGGGGCGGCCAAACCCGGCCGGCCACATCGGACACGAACAGCCGTCCACCGCCGGTCCGGGGTACGCCTGGTGGAGCAGCAGGCGCCCCCGCGTTCGGCGGCAACCGGGTCAGCTCGCCACGAACGGCTCCACGGCGGCCAGCTCCGCCGGGTCGGGCGGGGTGTCGCGCTCGCAGGCGCGCAGCCCGGCGATCAGCGCCGGCTCGTCGAGGTTGCGCCCGATCACCTCGAGCGTCGTGCACCGCGGCCGGTCGGACGGCCACCGATCCCGGTCGACGCGCAGCTGCCGGCCGACCGCGTGCAGGACGTGCCGCCGGCGGCCGCCGAGATCGGCGAACCCCTTCACGCGGTAGGCGTCGGGATCGCGGTCCCGCAGGAACTCCACCAGCCCGGCCGGGTCGAGCGGGCGCTCAGCGCGCAGCGTGACCACCTGGTAGCCGTCGTGCAGGTGCGGATGGGCGTGGTCGGGTTCCTGCGCGAGCAGGAGCTGCCGGCCGGGGTGCTCGGTCACCTCGTAGAGCAGCCGCGGATCGACCACGCCCTCGCTGGTGACCACGATGGGGGCACGCACGTTGACCGAGCGGGCGTGCGCGCGTACCCGTTCGGTGCGCTCCGGGCCGGCGAGATCGGCCTTGTTGAGCACCACCAGATCGGCGAGCCCGATGTGCCGGTCCAGCTCGGTGTGCAGCTGCCGCACCCGCTCGAACTCGGCGGCGTCGACCACCTCCACGAGGCCGCCGAACACCGAGTTCCGGTCCGCGGCGGCCTGCACGAGCGCGGCGAGCCGGTCCGGTTCGGCGATCCCGCTCGCCTCCACGATCACGACGTCGATCTCCGACCGCGGGGCGGTGAGCCGGGCGAGCAGCTCCGCCAGCCCGGCCTCGTCGGTGGCGCAGCACAGGCACCCGTTGCCGAGCGGCACCATGCCGCCGACGGCCTGACCGACCAGCATCGCGTCGACGCCGACGCTGCCGAAGTCGTTGACCACCACGCCGATGCGGGTGTCGCGGCTGTGGCTGAGCAGGTGGTTGAGCAACGTCGTCTTGCCGGCACCCAGGAAGCCGGCGAGCACGATCACCGGTACCTGACGCACCCGTCCTTGCTACCACGCCGGTGCGGCGCCGATGCCCGCCGGTCACCAGGGACGCCGGTCAGACGAAGTACCGCAGCCACACGTACCCGAACGCGATCACCGTCGAGAAGATCGTGGTGATGATCCCGTAGCGGGTGAACTGCCAGAACGAGATGGGGTGGCCCATGCGCGCGGCGATGCCGATCGCGACGACGTTGGCGCTGGCCGCGACCGCGGTGCCGTTGCCGCCGAAGTCCGCGCCGAGCGCGAACGCCCACCACAGCGCCTGCCCGATCGTCTCGCTGGGCACCTCGGCCACCAGGCCCTCGACGATGGGTGCCATCGTCGCGGTGTAGGGGATGTTGTCGAAGAACGCCCCGAGCACCGCCGACCCGAAGATCAGCGCGCCGGCCGCGACCAGGAACTGGTCCCCGACCACGTCGACGACCCATCGGCCGATCACGTCGATCACCCCGGTGTGGACGAGGCCGGCGACCATCACGAACAGGCCCATGAAGAAGACCAGCGTCGGCCACTCGACCTCGCGCATGACCTCGTCGGTGTCGAGCTTGGCGATCAGCATCATCGCGCCGGCGCCGATCAACGCCACGATGGACGGGGCGATGTGCAGCACCGAGTGCAGGCTGAAGCCCAGCACGACGAGGCCGAGCACCACGAGGCAGCGCGCCAGCAGCTTCGGGTCGGTGATGGCGCGGCGCTCCTGCAGCGCCATCACCTCTTTGACGCGCTCCGGGTGGTACTGGAACGATCGCCGGAACATCACCTTCGTGAGCAGCACGAACGCCGCGAAGATGAACGCGACGATCGGCGTCATGTGCACGAGGAAGTCGGTGAACGTCAGCCCGGCGCGGCTGCCGATGATGATGTTGGGCGGGTCGCCGATCAACGTGGCGGCGCCGCCGATGTTGGACGCGAGGATCTCCGCGATCAGGTAGGGCTGGGCCGCGATGCCCAGCCGGTTGCAGATCACCACGGTCACCGGCGCCACGAGCATGACGATGGTGACGTTGTCCAGCAGCGGTGACGCGATGGCGGTGATCGCCATCAGCATCACCATGAGGCGGTAGGGCCGACCGCGGGAGCGCTTCGCCGCCCAGATCGCGAGGAAGTCGAAGACCCCGGTCTGCTTGATGATCCCGACGATGATCATCATCCCGAGCAGGAGGAAGATGACGTTCCAGTCGATCCCCTCGTGCTCGGAGAAGAACACCTCGGCGCCGGGGGTGAAGCCCAGCAGGGTCATCAGGCCGGCCGCGATCAGGACGACCTTGACCTTGTCGATCTTCTCCGTGGCGATGTAGTAGAAGCCGACCAGGAAGATGGCCAGCGCTCCGGTCGCGCTCACCCAGGACATGGGTGTCCTCCGAACATGTCTCAGGCACCCTGCGTCGGGGCTGCGGAAACGCCCGGCGGCGACGGCGAACGAGGAACAGCGACAGCAGGGTGGTGAGCGAACGGCCGACGTCGAGGGTCAGCCGGTCGCCTGGCCTCCGGCGGCGAGCTGGGTCATCAGCCGGTCGAGCGTGATCGCGCCGAGGAGACGACCGGCCGGGTCGACGACCGCGACGAGCGGGCTGCGCACCCGCGCCATCAGCGCCGCGACCTCCAGCAGCGTGGAGTCGTCGCGGATCACGGCAGGCTTGCCGAGGCTGCGCGGCAGGCAGTCGCCGACGGTGAGATCACCGAGCTCGTTCCAGAAGGCATCGGCGTGCTCCTCGTCGATGGCCCGGGCGAGCGCGGCGTCCTCGCGGTGCACCCGCGGCACGGTCAGCATCAGGACCTGGGTCCCCGGCAGCACGGTGAGCGGCTTGCCCTGCTCGTCGACCACGATGAGGCCGGGCAGGTGGTCGCGCGCCATCACCTGGACCGCGTCCGCGACGGCGTCGGTCGACGACACCGTGGGCACCGGCTCGGCGAGCTCACGAGCTCTCATGTGACCGTTCCTCCGGGCGGGCTTCGGCCATCGCGGTAGCGGGATCGACTGTACGTGCCCGGTGCTCGGTGCGAGCACCGGGTCACGCGGCGGGGGGACTGCAGCTGCTCCGCACGGCGCCGCCCCGGTCACGGAGTCGCCCCGCTCAGCTGCGCGACCGCCCGCTCCAGCGCGTCGAGCCGTTCCCGCACCGACGGTGAGTGCAGCAGCTCGGCGAGGTGGTCGGCCTCGTCGGGGGTGAGCGGGATCTCGTGATCGACCCGGTCGGGGTCGTCGGGCGGGATGCCGTAGGTCAGGATGGTCCGGGTTCCGTCGTGGTCGACGAGCACGCCGAGCCGGGCGCCGCTGCGGGTCTCGATCATGTGCAGCACGCCCCGTCCGGGCACCGTCGTCGAGTGGAACTCCACGGTCATCTCACGTCCTCTCGTCGTCGTTGTCCTTCGGGGGCGACGCTCGCCGCCCAGCGGGTGAGGCGGGGATCGACGGCGACGGTGACGTCGCGCAGCTCGACCGGGCCCAGCTCGATCCCCCAGTCCGTCGCCTGGCTCCGCGCCACCGGCGCCGCCAGCACCGCGTCGGGCGCCGCGGCCAGCTCGGCGAGACCGCGCGCCGCGACGTGCCGGCGCACCTCCCCCTCCAGCGCCCGGTCGAGCGCTGCCCAGACGCCCTGGTGGCCGGCGAAGCGTGCCGGGTCGGCGACCCGGCACTGCGCGACCACCGCGGCCCGCACCCCGATCCCGTCGGCGGTGACGGCGTCGATGCCCTCGACCACCACGTCCTCGGGGGTGAGGCGCACCGGGACGGTGCGCGCCGCGGGTGGCCACACCGCCACCAGCCCGGGCCCCCGCACCCGGGTGCGTCCGCGCCGGTCCGCCACGACCAGCCGCTGGTGCGGCGGCACTGCGCGCACCACGCAGACGGCGAGCACGATCAGCGCCAGCACGGCGACGACGGCGAAGCCGAGGAACGGCTCACCGGGCGGGGCGGCTGCAACGCGCACCCCGTCCGGCATGTGGCCCACCTTCTTGTCTTGTCTTCGTCCGTCCTGGTCCCAGTGTCCTTGCAAAGGACACTGGGGACCATCGGGTACAGCACCCACATCCGGTGGGTAGGGGTATGTAGAAGTGAGGGGTATCGATACGGATGGACACGGCGTGGTGAGCAAGCGAAGCTGGGCGTCCATGGGGACACCGGCGAACCGCCTGTCCCGGCGGATCGTCCTGATCAACGCCGTGGTGTTCACCGTCGGCACGCTGCTGCTGGCGGTGTCCCCAGCGACCGTGTCGGCCCCGGTGCTGCTGACCGAGATCCCCGTTCTCGCGATCGGCCTCGCCGTGATCCTGGCCGCGAACGCGTTCCTGCTGCGCCGCAGCCTCGCCCCGATCGACGCGCTCACCGACGTCATGGCGCGCGTCGATCTGCTGCGCGGCACCGATCGCGTCGCCCCGCCGCAGGGGGGCGACCTCACCTCGCTGGTCGAGGCGTTCAACGCGATGCTCGACCGGTTGGAGACCGAGCGGAGCACGAGCAGCGGGCACGCGCTCGCCGCGCAGGAGGCCGAGCGCCGTCGGATCGCCCGCGAGCTGCACGACGAGATCGGCCAGGGGCTCACGGCGTCCCTGCTGGCGCTGCGGCGCACCGCGGACCGGGCTCCGGAGGAGCTGCGCGCCGATCTGCACGCCGTCCAGGAGACCGTGCGCGCCTGCCTCGACGACGTGCGCAACGTCGCCCGCCGGCTGCGTCCGGACATGCTGGAGGACCTGGGCCTGGTCAGCTCGCTCACGGCGCTGTCCTCCGAGCTGGCCGACGCGTCCGACGTGACGGTGGTGCGCTCGATCGACCCGGACCTGCCCCCGCTGTCCAGCGACGTGGAGCTGGTGATCTACCGGGTCGCCCAGGAGGCCATGACCAACATCGCCCGGCACGCCGACGCCAAGCACGTGGCGGTCGGGCTCGGGCGGGAGGGGAACGCGATCGTGCTCCGGGTTCGCGACGACGGCCGCGGTGGTGTTGCGGAGCAGGCCGTCGAGGAAGGCGCCGGCATCCGCGGCATGCGGGAGCGGGCCCTGCTCGTGGGCGGGCGGCTCACGTTCCGCACGCCCGAGGGTGGAGGCACGGAGGTACGGCTGGAGGTGCCGCTGTGACCGCGCCCAATCCGACACCGAATCATCCGACACCGCATCATCCGACACCGCATCCGGCGGCACCGCAGACGCAGGCGCAGACCCCGACCCGGATCCTGCTCGCCGACGACCACGCGCTGGTCCGCCGCGGGCTGCGGCTGATCATCGACGCGGAACCGGACCTGAAGGTCGTCGCCGAGGCCGCGGACGGGCAGGAGGCCGTCGACGCGCTGGTGGGGCCGAACGCGATCGGCGGGATCGACCTCGCGGTGCTCGACATCGCCATGCCCCGGCTCACCGGTATCCAGGCGGCCCGGGAGATCTCCCGGCGGGCGCCGGAGGTCAAGCTGCTGATGTTGTCGATGTACGACAACGAGCAGTACTTCTTCGAGTCGTTGAAGGCCGGGGCCTCGGGGTACGTGCTCAAGTCGGTGGCCGACCAGGACCTGCTGGACGCCTGCCGGGCCGCGATGCGCGGCGAACCGTTCCTCTACCCGGGCGCGGTGACCGCGCTGATCCGCAACTACCTGCAGCGCGCCCGCGTCGGTGATCGGCTGCCGGACGCGATCCTCACCCCGCGCGAGGAGCAGATCGTCAAGCTCATCGCGGAGGGCCACACTTCGCGCGAGATCGCCGACGCGCTCACGATCAGCATCAAGACCGTGGACCGCCACCGCGCGAACATCCTGCAGAAGCTCGGCCTGCGCGACCGGCTCGACCTCACCCGCTACGCCATCCGCGCGGGTCTGGTGGAGCCGTGAGCAGTGGGTCTCCCGCTGAGGTCTCCCGCGTCGAGCACGAAGTCGTGGTGATCGAATCGCCCTGTTGATCACCACAGGTTCGTTCTCGACGCGGCACCTCGGGTCAGGGGCGCAGCCGGGCCAGTGCCTCGTCGATCCCCGTGGCCTCGGGGAGGGGCTCACCTGTCGCGATCCGCCGCCGCCACTCCTGCTCGCGCTCGGCGACGACCCGGCCCGCCTCGACCGCCTCCGCGAGCCGGTCGTGCGGCACTACGACGACACCGCTTGAGTCGGCGCGCACCAGGTCGCCCGGCCGCACGGCGGCCCCGCCGATCTGCACCGGCACGTTGATCGCGCCGGGTCCGGTCTTCGACCCGACGGCGGGGTGCGCACCGCGGGCGAACGTGGGCAGGCCAGTGGCGTCCATGCCGTCCACGTCGCGCACCACCCCGTCGACGACGAGCCCGGCGCAGCCGAGCCCGACCAGTGCACCCGCGACGATGTCGCCGATGACCGCGGCGTCGAGCCGCCCACCGCCGTCCACGACGAGCACGTCGCCCGGGCGGATGTGGTCGACGGCCTTGAGGACGTAGACGACGTCGCCCGGCTTCGTCCACACGGTCACCGCCGGTCCGCAGACCTCGCGGCCACCGGCGATCCGGGCGATGCCCGGGCCGGCGACCGCGACGGGCCCGTCGGAGTCGGCGAGCTGGGTCGTGGCGAGCTCGCCCAGTGCGGCGAGCAGGGCGGGGTCGGGTCGGGGGCCGGGCTCCCCGATCGACCACTGGTCGGGATGGGTCGGGCTCACGGCTCGACCCTAAGAGGTCAGACCGTCGCGGTGAGCGTGACCTCGATGTTGCCGCGCGTCGCCTTCGAGTACGGGCACACCTGGTGAGCGGCCGCGATGAGCTGGTCGGCCGTCTCCTGCGGGAGCCCGGGCAGGTACGCGGTGATGTCGGCGTTGATCGCGAAGCTGGTGTCGTCGGGTCCGATGCCCACGGCCACCTCGACGCTGGTGCCCTCCGGGACGGCCATCTGCTGCTTGCCCACGACCAGCCGCAGCGCGCCGTGGAAGCAGGTCGCGTAGGCCGCGGCGAACAGCTCCTCCGGGTTGGTGGCCCCACCGGGCCCGCCCAGCGCCGGCGGCATCTTCACGTCGTTGTCGATGAACCCCTCGCTGCTGCGCACGTGCCCGTCGCGGCCGCCGCCGGTCGAGACCGCCGAGACCGTGTAGATCGCCGCCATGGTCGTCATCCTTCGTGGGTGCAGTTCTATTGTGAGCAACTGTATTGCACACAACCAAATTGCGCACCACTTGCTGCCGGGTATCGTGGCGGGGTGGTCGCCGACGAACAGACACCGCCGCCGCTGGACGCGCAGCTCTGCTTCGCGCTGCACGACGCGGCGCGGGCGATGGTCGGCTGCTACCGCCCGCTGCTCGACGAGGCGGGCCTCACCTACACGCAGTACCTGGTGATGCTCGTGCTGTGGGAGAGCGACGAGCCGGTGGCGGTCGGGACGCTGTGCGAGCGCCTGCACATGGACAGCGGCACGCTCTCCCCGCTGCTCAAGCGGTTGGCGGCGCGCGGGCTGGTCACCCGCTCCCGCTCGCCGCACGACGAGCGCAGCGTCGAGATCGCCTGCACACCCGCCGGGCACGCGCTGCGCGGCCCGGCCGCCCGGGCGAACGCCGGCTTCTTCGCCGCCACCGGTATGACCCTGGAGGAGGCGACGGCGCTGCGCGACCAGGTCGTGGCGCTCACCTCGCGGCTGCGCGGGAACGGCCACGCGCAGGCCGGCTGATCCTCCCTACGATGGCGCCATGTCCGTCGCCGCGCCGCCGAGTTCGGTGATCGGCCGCGCGTTCTCGCTGCTCACCGCGTTCCGGCCGGGCGAGGCCGAGCTGTCGCTGGCCGAGCTGGCGCGGCGGACCGGTCTGCCGAAGCCGACCGCGCACCGGCTGCTCGGCGAGCTGGCCGAGTGGCGGGTCGTCGAGCGCGTCGACGGCGGCTGGCGGCTCGGTATGGGGCTGTTCGAGCTGGGTCAGCGCGCCCCCGGTCAGCGCAGCCTGCGCGAGGCGGCGGCGCCGTTCCTGTCCGATCTGTTCGAGGCGACCCACGAGACGGTCCACCTCGCCGTCCTGGACGGCATCGAGGTCGTCTACGTCGACAAGCTCACGACCCGGCGCGGGCCGATGGTCGGGTCCCGGGTCGGCGGCCGGATGCCGGCGTACTGCACCGGCGTGGGCAAGGTGCTGCTCGCGTTCGGACCGCCGGAGCGGGTGGCCGCCGTGGTCGCCGCCGGGCTGCACCGGCGTACCCCGCGCACCGTCATCGCGCCGGGGCTGCTCGCCGAGGAGCTGACCAGGGTCCGGGAGCTGGGGCTGGCCGAGGAGCACGAGGAGTCCGCGGTCGGCATCGCGTGCGTCGCCGCACCCGTCATGGCGGAGGGGCCGCACGCGGTCGCGGCCATCTCGATCACCGGCTGGGCGAACCGGCTCGACACCGCCCGGCTCGGGCCCGCGGTGCGCACCGCTGCGCTCGGGCTCTCCCGCGCACTCCGCAGCCAGATGTGATGCGGGTCACGTTCAAGGGATGTCGAGGGCGGGCAGCCGGCTCCGTTCCCGCTGCGTCCCGACCCCGAACGAAGGAGCGCTCGCGATGGACGCCCAGACCGTCACCGCCACCCTGAACCGGCCGATCGCCCGAGAGCTGCTGGACTCGGCCATGGGCCGGTTCTCCTACCTCGGCCTCGACGGCGACCCCCGGGTCGTCCCCGTCGGGTTCTGGTGCACCGGTGCGCAGATCCGCTTCGCCACCGCGGTGAACTCGGCCAAGGTGGCCGCGCTCCGCGTGCATCCCCGCGTCGCGATGGCCGTCGACCGGTTCGGCGTGCCTCCGCGGTCGCTGCTCGTGCGCGGATCGGCCACCGTCGAGATCGTCGACGGCGTGCCGGAGGAGTACCTGGCCGGCGCCCCGAAGCTCATGCCGGCCGAGGCCGTGCCCGGGTGGCGGGCCGGGGTGCAGGCGCTCTACCGGCAGATGGCGGTGGTCTCGATCACGCCCGACCACGCCGTGCTGCACGACTTCGAGACCACGCTGCCGCGCGCCGTCGCCGAGCTGCTCGCCGAGCAGAGCTGAAGGAGGACGCCGTGCCGCGCTACCTGATCCTCACCAAGCACGACGCCGCGCTCGACGTTCCGCCGATGGACCAGTGGGATCCCGCCGATGTGCAGGCCCACCTCGACTGCCTGCGCGCGCTCAACGACGAGCTGGCCCGCCGCGGCGAGCTCGTCGAGATGAACGCGCTGTCCGGGCCGGAGCTGGCGAAGATCGTCACCGCCGACGGGAGCGGTCCGCCGGTGGTCACCGACGGCCCGTTCCCCGAGGCCAAGGAGGTGCTGGCCGGCTACCAGCTGGTCGACGTCGAGTCCGAGGAGCGGGCGCTGGAGATCGCCGCGGCGGTGTCGGCGGCCCCCGGCCCGGGCGGGGTGCCGCTGCGCCAGCGCATCGAGGTGCGTCAGGTGATGTTTACCTTCGCCCCGGACCTGTGACCGCGCTCGAGCACGTGCTGCGCCGGGCCGCCCCGCAAGTCCTCGGCGTGCTCGTGCGCCGGTACGGCGACTTCGCCGCCGCCGAGGACGCGGTGCAGGAGGCGCTGATCCTCGCCGCCGCGCACTGGGCCCGCGACGGCGTGCCGGACCATCCGCACGCCTGGCTGATCCGCACCGCCACCCGCAAGCTCGTGGACGAGCACCGGGCCACGGCCGCGCGGCACCGGCGCGAGGCCGCCGTCGCGCTGGAGCCGCCGCCCGCGCCGGTGCCCGACACCGACGACACGCTGCGGCTGCTGGTGCTGTGCTGTCACCCGGTGCTGACCCCGGCGTCCGCGGTAGCGCTCACCCTGCGCGCCGTCGGTGGGCTGACCACGGCCGAGATCGCCGCGGCGTTCCTCGTGCCGGAGCCGACGATGGCGCAGCGCATCAGCCGGGCGAAGGCCCGGGTGGCCGCGGCCGGAGCCCGGTTCGAGCTGCCGGAGCCCGCCGAGCGCGGCCGGCGCGTGCAGGCCGTGCTGCGGGTGCTCTACGTGATGTTCACCGAGGCGCACACCAGCAGCGGTGGGGCCGGGTTGCAGCGCGTCGACCTCGCGAGGGAGGCGATCCGGCTCACCCGGCTGCTGCACGCCGCGTTGCCCGGCGATCCCGAGGTGGCTGGGCTGCTGGCCCTGCAGCTGCTCACCGACGCCCGGCGCGCCGCGCGGACCGGACCGCACGGCGCGCTGGTGCCGCTGGAGGAGCAGGACCGCAGCCTGTGGGACCGGGCCGCCATCGCCGAGGGGCTGAGCCTCGTCGTCGCGGCCCGCCGGGCCGGGGTGGTGGGGGAGTACCAGCTGCAGGCCGCCGTCGCCGCGGTGCACGCCGCCGCCCCGACCGCGGCCGACACCGACTGGGCCCAGATCCGCACCCTCTACGAGCTGCTCGAACGCCTCACCGACAACCCCGTGGTCACGCTGAACCGGGCCGTCGCGGTGGCCCGCACCGAGGGTCCGGCTGCCGGGCTCGCGCTGCTCGACGAGATCGCGCCCGTGCTCGCCGGCCACCACCGCCTCGACGCCGTGCGTGCCCACCTTCTGGAGGAGGCCGGACGGCCCACCGAGGCGGCCCGGCACTACGCCGCCGCGGCCGCCCGCGCGCTGAACCTGCCGGAGCGGGAATACCTGACGAAACGCGCGGCGCGGGCGCGCAGCGCCACATGACCGCGTTCACGTCGACGGTCCGGTGGTCGCGACCGCGCCGCGGCCGACGGCGCGATCTCCGGTCCGCTGCGCCACCACGTACGCCTGCTCGGACGCTTCCGTCCGGTCCGGGTCGGGCGGCCTGAACACCACGGTGAACCCGGCGTCGGTCAGCCGGGCGGCCACGCCCAGCGGGGAGTGCCACCACACGTCGAACGCGATGCCCAGGCGGTGCCGCGGCCGCCGCGGCGGCGCCGGTCGTCACCCGCCTTGAACCCGGAGACGAGGTACCCACCGGGCCCTACGACCCGCGCCAGCTCCGCGAACACCGCACGCTGCTCAGCGGGCGGCAGGTACATCAGCGAGCACCAGCACACGACCCCGGCCGGCGACGCGTCCGCGTACGGCGGGTCCCGCGCGTCGACCACCGCGAACTCCGCCCCGGGATGCGCGCGGCGGGCCGCCTGCGACCATGCCGGATGACGCGTCGACGCCGCGCGGGCGCAGGCCCTGCGCCGCCAGGTACGGGACGAGCCGCCCGGTGCCGCAGCCGACGTCGGCCACCTCGTCCCCGACCGCGCGGACGAGCTCGCGGAACAGTCCTAGCACCGCCCGGTCGGCGGGCATCCGGTCGAGCGCGTCGGCGAGCCGCTCGGCGTAGAACGGGACGAGCACGTCGTGTGCGTGGCGCACCTCGGCGAGGCTGCGGGCGGGATCGACCGGTACGTCGTACGGCGTGGCGTCCTCCATTGGGGCCGCACCGCAGGGGCGGGCACCGACGCTCACGGGAACGCCGTCCAGCGAGCCGCTGCCCACACCGCCCCGAGCAGCGCCAGCACCGCCGCCCCGACGAGGAACGCGCTGACCTCCACGTCTTCCCGTTGGGTCGCGACGGTCTGCGGAAGATCGTCCAGGACGTTCTGCAGTTCGCCCGCGTCGCCCGCGGCGAAGTACTCGCCGCCGGTGGTCTCGGCGACCTGGCGCAGCGTCGTCTCGTCGGCCACCAGGTAGCCGCCCGCGCCGCCGGTGAACCCGCCGAACCAGCCGTCGCTGCCGTTCGCACCCAGCTGCGCCGGCGTGCACATCATCGACGTCGGGTTGCGGGTGCCGAACCCGATCGGGTAGACGCGCACCCCGCGCTCGGCCGCGGCCTCCGCCGCCTCCTGAGGGGAGATGCCCCGGGTGTTGGCGCCGTCGGTGAGCAGCACGACGATCTCCGGCGCGTAGGTGCCCGGCTCCCGCGGCCGCAGCGGCGTGACCCCGGATCCGGTCGGCGCGACGTTCGCGTCGATCTCCGCGATCGTGTCGACCGCCTTCAGGATCGCGGCGCCGATCGTGGTCCCGCGGCCGATGGTCAGCCCGTCGACGGCCCGCAGCAGCGCCTCGCGGTCCTGGGTGGGGGCCACCGCCACCTGCGCGAACCCCGAGAACACCACCAGCCCGATCCGGGTGGACGAGTCCTGCTTGGTGATGAAGTCGCGGACCGCGTCCTGGGCGGCGGCCATCCGGTTGGGTTCGACGTCGGTGGCGCACATCGAGCCGGACACGTCCAGCGCCATGATCACCGCCGAGCGCGCCACCGGGATCTCGGCGCTCACCTGCGGTCGGGCGGCGGCGAGCGCCAGCAGCGCGATCGCCGTGAGCAGCAGCCCGAACGGGACGTGCCGCTTCCACGGCGGCCGGCGCGGTGCCGCGGCCCGCACGAGCGCGAGATCGGTGAACCGGACGGCCTGGCGGCGCCTGCGCCGCTCCAACCACACGTAGTACGCGATCGCCGCCGGCACGACGAGCAGCGCGAGCAGGGCGACGGGCCACAGCACGGTCATCGGCGAGTCCCCCTCCTCGCGCGGGGCCACCGGCGGACGGTCCCCCACCGCCCGCCACGAACGGACCTTCCGTCAGCACGGTGCGCACGGTTGGGGCTGCGGCAGCCGCGATCCGCCTCGCGCGCGGTGGCGCCGCGCAGATCGGCGCCGGCGCCGCGGCCCCGTGCCCCGGGCCGCCCCACCGCGCCCGGCCGAGCGCTGCCGGAGGGTGACCACGGCGCTGCAGCGGGCATCACGACACCGCCCGTCCCGTCCGGTGCAGCGACAGCAGCAGCGCCGCGAGCAGCGCCAGCGCGGCGAGCCCGGCGGCGACCGCGGTGAGCTCCACCCGCCGCGGCTGCACCGTCCACGCCAGGTCCACGGCCTGGGTCAGCGCCTGCTGCGCCACCGGGTCGGTGCCGGCGACGTAGCTGCCGTCGGTGCGCTCGGCGATATTGCGCAGCCGGGACTCGTCGAGACGGGTGGCGATCTGGAAGCCGTCGATGTCGACGACGGTGCCGGCCGGGCTGCCGAACCCCACCGCGTACACGCGCACGCCCGCGCTGGAGACGATGTCGGCGAGCTCGCCTGGATCGATCTCCCCGGTGTCCTCCCCGTCGGAGAGCAGCACGATCGATGCCGAGCTGTGGAACCCGAGATCGGGGCCCTGCTGCTCGATGCTGCCGCTGGCGGTGCTGCCGACCGACACGGGCACCCCGACGATCGTGGACAGCGCCGCCTGCAGCCCGCCCGCGGTGCCGGTGCCGCCGGTGGGCTGCAGGCGGTCGATCGCGGCGAGCACGAGCGCTCGGTCGGCCGTGGCCTCCTGGGTGACCAGCCCGGTGCCGCTGAACGCCACCACCCCGATCAGCACCGACGGCGGTTGGCTGAGCACGAAGTCCCTGGCCAGCGCCTGCGCCGCGGCGAGCCGGGTGGGCTGCTGGTCGGGCGCGGCCATGCTGGCCGAGGTGTCGAAGGCGAGGATCACGGTGCCCTCGCGGCGCGGTTCGGGCACCTTCGCCTCGGGCCGGGCGAGCCCCACGACGAGCAGCGCGAGCCCGACGAGCAGCAGTACCGGCGGCCACCACCGGCCCCGCCCGACGGGCCCGGCCGCGGCGATCAGGCCCAGCTCGGCCAGCTCCGCGCGCCGGCGTTCCCGGGCCCGCAGCTGCGTGCGGTACCACCAGGCCGCTGCCGGCACTCCCACCAGCAGCAACAACGCCCACGGCCACAGGAACGTCATCGCCGCCGGGCCCTGCTGCGCAGGCGGGCGAGCTGGAACAGCGCCCGCACGAGATCGTCGTCGGTGGCGACGGGGTGCAGGTCGAGCCCGGCCGAGGCGAGGTCGGCCGCCAGCGCGGCCTGCCGCTCGTCGGCGCCGGCCCGCAGCCGGCGCTGGAACGCCGGGTCGCCGGTGTCGACGAAGATCACCTCGCCGGTCTCGGCGTCCTCCACGTAGATCATCCCGACGGCGGGCAGATCGAACTCGTGCCGGTCGAGCACCTGCACAGCGACCACGTCGTGCCGGCGGGCCAGCTGCCCGAGCGGGGCCTGCCAGCCGGACGGGCCGATGAAGTCGCTGATGAGCACGATCAGCGACCGCCGCCGCGCCACCCCCTGCACGGCGCGCAGCGCCGCGGCGAGGTCCGTGCTCGTCGGGGTGTCGGTGGGCTCGTCGCCGGGGGCGGCGCGCAGGACGTGGTCGATGATCCGCAGCACCTGGTTGCGGCCCTGACCGGGCGGGATGGTCTCGCGCACGGCCCCGTCGAACAGCAGCGCTCCGACCCGGCTGCCGCCGCGGGAGAGCAGCTGCGCCACCGTGGCCGCCACCTCGGTCAGCACCCGGTGCTTGCGCCGCTGCGCGGGCCCGAACGCCATCGACCGCGACACGTCCAGCACCAGCCACGCGGTGACCTCGCGGTCCTCCAGGTACTCCCGCACGTGCGGGACGTCGGTGCGGGCGGTGACGTTCCAGTCGATGTGCCGCAGGTCGTCGCCGTAGGCGTACTCGCGCAGATCGGCCACGTCGACGCCGGTGCCGCGGAAGAGCGTGCGGAACTCGCCGTGGCGGCGTCCGTCGAGGTACCGCAGCACCCGCCACTCCAGCCGGCGCAGCACCCGCTCCGGGGTCACGACCCCGGCCGGCCCGGTGGTCATGGGGTCCGCGCGCCGCGCTCGGGGTGGGCGATCTCGGGCAGCGGTATCGCCGCGAGCAGCGGATCGAGGATGTCGTCGGGGGAGACGTCATCGGCGAGCGCCTCGTAGGACAGGACGAGCCGGTGCCGCAGCACGTCGCGGGCGAGATCGCGCACGTCGGTGGGCAGCGCGTAGTCCCGGCCGCGCAGGAACGCCAGCGCCTTCGCCCCGAGCACCATGTTGATCGACGCGCGCGGGCTCGCTCCGAACGTCACGTAGCGCGCCATCTCCGGCAGCCCGGCCCCGGCCAGGTCGCGGGTGGCGGCGGCGATCGACACCGCGAACTCGATGATCTGCGGATCGACGTAGACGGCGTCGGCGGTGCGCTGGAACTCCAGCAGCCTCTCCGGGGAGAGCACCGGGGCGGGCCGCTCGGTGGTGCCGATCATCCGCTCGACGACGACGAACTCCTCCGTCGCGGACGGGTAGCCGACCAGCACCTTGAACATGAACCGGTCGAGCTGTGCCTCCGGCAGCGGGTAGGTGCCCTCGGACTCGATCGGGTTCTGGGTGGCCATCACCAGGAACGGCTCAGGCGCCGGGAACGTCTCGCGCCCGATCGTGACCTGGCGTTCCTGCATGACCTCCAGCAACGCGCTCTGCACCTTCGCCGGGGCGCGGTTGATCTCGTCGGCGAGCAGCAGGTTGGTGAACACCGGGCCGCGCGAGACCTGGAACTCGCCGTCGCGCTGGTTGTAGATCCGGGTGCCCACGACGTCGGCGGGCACCAGGTCGGAGGTGAACTGGATGCGCTGGAACTGCCCGCCGATCGCCTGGGCCAGCGCCTTCACCGCCATCGTCTTCGCCAGGCCGGGCACCCCCTCGACGAGCAGGTGCCCGCGGGCCAGCAGCGCCACGAGCATCCGCTCCAGGAGCGCGTCCTGACCGACGATCGTCTTCTTGACCTGGTAGAGGGTCTCCTCGAGCGGGCCCGACAGCATGTGCGTTCCTCCGTTCACTGTTGGGGCCCGCCGGCCGCACCGCCGGCGGTGGCGATCGGCACGGCGAACCCGATGCCGGAGAAGGTCTCCCCGCCCGCCGGGTTCGCCAGCCCGGTGACGATGCCGACCACTTGGCCGGCGCGGTTGATCAGCGGTCCGCCGCTGCTGCCCGGGTTGACGGCCGCGTCGAACTGGATGAGTCCGGTGAGCTGCACGCCGTTCGGGGCGGTGATGGTGCGGTCGAGGCCGGACACGACGCCCGCGGAGATGCTGCTGCGCAGCCCCAGCGGGTTGCCGACGGCGAACACCTGGTCGCCGATCGGCGGCGGCCCGGCGAGCACGGCCGGCACCAGCACGGCCGGAGGCCGGTCGGCGATCAGCACCGCGATGTCCTGGTCGGGACGGCGGTTGACGATCCGCGCCTCGGCGGTGGCGTCCTCGCCGAAGCTCAGCTGGATCTGCTCGGCGCCGTCGACGACGTGCAGCGCGGTGAGGACGGCCCCCGCGGCGTTGACGACGACCCCCGTGCCCAGCGCCTCCTGCGTCTCACCGGGCTTGCGGGCCGTCACGGTGACCAGCGACGGCGCGATCGCCTGGTAGGCGAGCGCGCCCTCCGGCGGGGCGGCGGCCTCCTGCTCCCGGGCGCGTTCGAGCTGTTCGGCGACCGCACGGTCGACGTCGGCCTGGGACGGGGGATCGGGTGTGCTGTACACCCGCCAGGCGAGCGTGCCGAGCAGGAGCGCCACCAGCGCGACCACCACCCCGATGACCACGGCACGGCGCCGCCGCAGCCCGGCCCGCGACGGGGCCGGCGGTCCCTGGTCGTTCGCCGGCTCGGCCTCGGCCGATCGCATTCTCCGACCGTACGTCGTGACCTGGCTGTGACCTAGAGTTCGACGAGATCTCTGCCCGGATGCCGCAAAGAATCCGGTGCCCATCCGGTGTCCGGACGCCGCGGAGGGCCGTCCGGGCGCCTCAGGACGCCGCGACCGGCCCCTGCAGGTCCCAGCCCTTCGGCTGCTTGGTGATGGTCAGCGACCGCGCGGTGGCCTCCCGGCCGCAGTGCCGGCAGACCACGGCGGGATCGAACGGGTGGCCGCAGTCGTGCTGCACGGCCAGCGGCGGCTCGTCGACCGCCCACCGGTCGCCCCACGCGCGCAGCGCGGCCACGACGCCGGCGAGGTCCCGCCCGGCCTCGGTCAGATGGTACGAGTACCGCGCCGGCTTGTCCTGGTACCGCCGCCGTTCGACGATCCCGGCCGCCTCCAGATGGCGCAGCCGGGCGGTGAGCACGTCGCGCGGGGCGGCGGTGTTGCGGGCGATGTCGGCGAAGCGGTGGTTGCCGAACAGCAGCTCGCGCACCACGAGCAGCGCCCACCGCTCGCCGACCACCGACAGCGCGGCGGCGACCGAGCAGGGGCGGCCGCGGTCAGCCACGACCGGCGAGCGCGACCGTCGCGGTGGCGTGCACGTGCAGCCGGCCCCCGTCGTCGACGATCGACGCCTCGGTGGTGGCGGACCGGCGGCCCTGGTGCAGGACGCGGGCCCGGGCGTGCAGCGGCCCGGTCTCGAGCGTGATCGGGCGCAGGTAGTTCATCGTCAGGTTCTGCGTGACGACCGGGGCGTCGGCCGGGACGTCGTTGACCGCGCAGCACAGCGCGAAGTCGGCGAGCGTCGCGAGCAGCCCGCCGTTGACGGTGCCGGTCGCGTTGAGGTGCTGCTGCTGCGGGGTCCAGCCGAACACCGCCGCGCCGGGCTCGACCTCTTCGATGCGCAGGCCGAGGAACGCGCCCGCGGGCGGCGGGGGCAGCGCCCCGGACCGGATCGCCAGCAGCACGTCGCGCTGGGTGCGCACCACGTCGGTCGTCGTCATACCCGCCTCCCTGTCGGTTGGAAACTCCAACCTAGCAGGAAAACGTCAGTTCTCACCCGCTTCTGTCAGGCGTTCCACAACGTCGGCCACCCGCTGCGGGTCGAGGTTGCCGATGCTCACCCGCAGCATCCGGCGATCGTCCGGGGTGAACGCGGTCCCGGGGATGACCAGCAGGTCCTGCTGCGTGACGAGCTCGCGCACGACCTGCTCGGTCGACCGATCGGGGAACGGGTGGCGCACCCACGCGAAGAACCCGCCGATCGCGGCGATCTCGAACCCGCCCGGCCGGTCCGCCATGGCCGCGGCGAACCCCGCGCGGCGCTCGGCGATCTCGGCGGCCCGCTCCGCCCGCCACTCCTGCGCGGTCGTGAGCCCGGCCCACGCCGCCTCCTGGCCGATGCGCGGCGAGCCGATCGCGACGCAGTCGAGCAGCTTGAGCACCTCCCGGTTCAGCTCGGCCGACGCCACCACCGCACCGACGCGGTAGCCGGGGATCGCCAGGTCCTTCGAGAAGCTGTGCAGGCTCACCACGGTGTCGCGCCACGCCGGATCGGCGAACAGCTCGTGCGCGGGTGCGGTGGTGCCGCGGAACGAGCGGTAGGTCTCGTCGAGCACCAGCGCGACGCCGCGCTCGCGCGCGAGCGCGGCGAACCCGGTGATCACCGCGGGCGGGATCGTCACGCCGGTCGGGTTGCCCGGGGTGACGAGCACGATCGCGCGGGTGCGCGGGGTGAGCAGCGCGGCGGCCGCATCCGGGCTGGGCACCAGATCGGGGCCCGGGTCGAGGTAGACCGGGCGCAGGCCGTTCATCCGCAGCCACATGTCGTGGTTGAAGTACGCCGGCAGCACCGTCACGACCTCGTCGCCCGGTTCCGTCAGCGCGCCCATGACCAGGCAGAACGCTTGGTTGCAGCCCGCTGTCACGACCACGTCGGCGGCGTCGACCGGGGCCCGGTAGGCCGCGGTGAGATCGGCCGCGAACGCCGCGCGCAGCGGCTCCAGCCCCGGCCCGCCGACGTAGGCGTGGCCGAGCGGAGAGCGCGCCACCTCTCTGACGTGCTCCACCACCGACGGCGCCGGCGGGTACGGCGGCGCCGCCTGCCCGAGGTCGAGCAGCGGGCGGCGCCCGGCGCGCTCGGCGAGCAGCGCGTAGGAGGACCCGATGGGGGAGTCGATCTCGGCACGGACCCGGGACGCGATGCGCACGCCGCGACCCTACGCAGCCGCCGCACGGCCGTCAGCCGGCGAGCACCTTCTTCACGGTCTCGGCGAACTCGGCGGGTCTGCCCGCGTAGCCGTGCTCCCCGTCGAGGAACCCGCCGTGGTGGCTGGGGAACACCGTCACCTCCAGCCCCAGCGCCGCAGCCGTGGCGAACCCGGTGCGCCCGGTGAAGGTGTTGCCGGTCTCCTCCCCGACGCCGACGACGATCCGGGTCGGCGCGGCCTTGAGCGCGCCCGCGTCGAGCCGGTAGTCGATCACCGGCACGGACCGGTCGGAGAGCAGCGGGTCGTCGCGGGTGCCGTCGTCCTCGACGGGCAGGCCGAACCCGGCCGGATCGGCGGGCCCGGCCGCGAAGTACGCGTCGGTGAACTCACCCTCCCACGACGTCATGCGGATGAACTCGGCCATCCCCGCCCCGAACCCGCGCTCGGCGTAGGCGGCGCGGAACCCGGCGGCGGCCCGCTCGGCGGCCGCGGCGTCGGGGAGCACGTTGATCAGCGGCGGCTCGTGCGCCACCAGCGTGACGACGTCCTCGGGGTGCGCGGTGACCAGCGCGAGCCCGGTCACGGCACCCCCGCTGCTGCCGAACACCTCAACCGGACCGGCGCCCAGGTGGGCGACGAGGGCGTGCAGGTCCGCGGCCTGGGTGTCCGGCACGTTCGTCACCAGCCCGTCCGTGCGGACGCTGCGGCCGAGGCCGCGCGGATCGTAGGTGATGACGGTGCGGTCGGTCATGTGCGCGGCGAGTGCGGCGAACCCGTCCGCGCACATCGGCTGGCCGATCAGCAGCAGCGGCGGGCGGCCGTCGGCGGTGGGCAGGGGGCCGTGCACGTCGTAGGTGAGGCCCACGCCGGGCAGGGAGAGCACGTGCGTCGTCGTCATGCCGATGTGGACCCCGGCCGGAGCGGGAACTCATCGCCCACCGGCCGGGATCGGCACAGGATCACCGCCCTGCCACCACGTTCGCCGTCCGCGGGGCCCGGCACCTGGCGGGCCCCGCGGACGGGCGTGATCAGCCCCGGCTGGTCGGGCGGTGCAGGTAACCACCGGCGCGCTCGCCGACGACCTTGCGATCGGCCAGGACCTGGCGGCCGCGGACGAAGGTGTCGGTGACCGCGGCGGTCATCTCGAAGCCCTCGAACGGCGTGTACTCCTGGGTCGATTCGGAGTCGGCCGCCCGCACCGTCCACGTCAGGTCCGGGTCGACCAGCGCGATGTCGGCGTCGTAGCCCACCTGCAGCGCGCCCTTGGTGCGCAGACCGAACCGCTGCGCGGGGTTCCAGGAGGTGAGCTGAGCGATGCGCTGGTAGGACAGGCCCCGCTTGCGGCCCTCGGTGATGAGGCCGGGCAGGAGGTACTCCGTGCCGCCGAACCCGGACTTGGCCAGGAACACGTCGTCGCGCGGGTCGCCGAACTTCATCTCGTCCCGGCAGCAGGCGTGGTCGCTGACCACCCAGTCGAGATCGCCGGCGAGCAGGTGCCGCCACAGCGCCTCGACGTCCTCCCGCGGCCGCAGCGGCGGGTTGACCTTGCCGCCCAGGCCGTGCGCGGTGTCGACGTCGGCCAGCAGGTGACCGATGGTGACCTCGCGGCGGAAGTCGACGTGCGGGAACGCCTCCGCCATCCGCAGCGCCGCATCGACGGCCTTCGCCGAGGACAGGTGCAGCAGGTTGATGTTCGACAGCCCGGTCTCGTGGGCCAGGTAGGAGGCGATGGTGATGGCGAGGCCCTCCGAGTGCGGCGGCCGCGAGGCCGAGTAGGCCGCCAGGCCGGACAGGGAGCCGTCGGCCTCCACCATCCTGGTGTACGCGGACATGATCTCCGCGGTCTCGCAGTGCAGGCTCAGCGAGATGACGTCCGCCAGCTCGGGGAACTTCTCCCGCGCGGCCTGGATGCCCCGCATCACGAACTCGAAGTGGGCGTAGTCGTAGCGCTCGTCCGGCGGGGTCATGAGGAACGAGCTCTGGTCGGAGGAGCGGCCGTGCAGGCCGTGCCCGCCGTAGAACATGAAGATCTTGAACGAGGTCACGCCGAACCGCTCGACGAGCGTCGGGATCTCGTCGATGTGCTTGCGCATCATCGGGGCCACGTGGAAGCCGTAGTCCACGAGGGCCCGCCCCTCGGACGCGGACAGCACCTCGGGGAAGAACTCCTCGTACGGGCCGCTCTTGTTGAGGTAGTACTGCCCGGTGCGCACGTAGTTCAGCGCGGTGGTGACGCCGCCCTGGGCGCACGCCCGGCTCTCGGACTCGGTGTCCTCGGTGAGCGGGTTGTAGATGCCCCAGTGCTGGTGGGCGTCCACCACGCCGGGGAAGGCGAGCTTGCCGGCGGCATCGACGACCGTCTCGGCCTGGTCGGCGGGGATCGCCGGGGCGAGCCGGACGATCTTCCCGCCGGACACGCCGATGTCGAGCCGCTCGGGGTCCGGCCGGTCGTGGCCGACGACGAGGGCGTTGGTGACGATCAGGTCCAGGGACACGGGTTCCTCCCTAGGCGGACAACCGGGCGAGCAACGGGCCGACCGCGGGGACCTCGTCGAGCGCGAGCACGGCCCGCTCGACCTCGGCGGCGACCTGCGGGCCGATGCGCCCGGCGGCGTTGTCGCGGAACTTGCGGGCGAGCTCGGCGTCCGACAGGGGACGCTTCGGCCCGCCGCGGTTGGCCAGCACCTCCTCCACCCATTCCCGGCCGTCCTTCGTCGTCACCGACAGCACGGCCGGGAACTGGTACGGGAAGATCTCGTCGCAGCGCGGATCGGGGACGACCTCGACCTTGGCCATCAGCTCGCGGCGGGCGGGGTCGGCGGCGAGCTCGTCGGTGTAGTCGGACAAGGCCGCGCCGAGGCCGGACCCGCCGAACAACCCCACCGTGACCGCGTACGGCCCGGAGAACTGCGCCTGGTAGCCGGTCTGCGGGGCGCGCTTGACCTCGATCGGCTCCCCGATCGTGCGGATCACGGCCGACGGCACACCCAGCCGCACGGACCGGACGTCCTCCGGCCGCACCCCGCGCTCGCGCAGCCGGGCGGCGGCGTCGACGGTGGTGTGGGTGAAGTGGTTGGCGGGGTACGGCTTGAAGAAGATGCCCGGCACCTCCCAGCGCTCACCCAGCCCGTCCCGGATCGCCGCCGGGTCGAACCGGTCGCGGATCCACGCCTGGAAGAACCCGAAGCGGCCCTCCAGCACGGTCGGCGGGCCGGTGAAGCCGCGGCGCACGAGCTGCGCGGCGGTGACGGCGGAGTGCGCGGCCCAGCCGCAGTGCAGCCGCTTCACGGTGCCGCCGGTGCGGTTGGCCTCGATCACCCCGGAGGCCATCGAGGCCACCACGCCGAGGGCGTTGCGCACCCCGTCCTCGCCGAGGTTCAGCAGCAGCGCGGCCGCGACCGCGCCCCCCATGGCGCCGCAGATGGACGTCGCGTGCTGGCCGTGCTCGAAGAACACCGAGTTGCCGAGCTCGGTGTCGTACCCGGCCATGCCGAGCCGGACGGTCGTCTCCAGACCGACGGCGATCGCGCGGACCGTCTCGGCGCCCGTGCTCCCGGCGAGCTCGGCCGCGGCCAGCGCGGCGGGGACGACCGCCGCGCTGGGGTGCAGCACGGAGGGCAGGTGGGTGTCGTCGTAGTCGAGGGAGTGGGCGGTGACCCCGTTGGCGAACGCCGCCCAGGCGGCGGGCACGGGTTCGGCGAGCCCGACGGCGTGCGCCTGGGGTCGGCCGCCCTGCTCGGCCACGTGCTCCAGCGCGGCCTTGCTGGTGGGCAGGTCCGCAGCGGCCACGCACAGCCCGAGCACGTCCAGCACCCGCTGGCGGACGCTCGTGGTCACGTCGTCCGGGAGCGACCCGGCCATCGTCTTGGCCGCGAACGCCGCGAGCTCCTCGGCGAGGGTCGGCCCAGATGGTTCAGCCATCGCTCACCACCGCCAGCGGACGGATCGGCGAGCCGGTCGCCCCGTGCAGGGCGAGCGGGCTGGCCAGGAAGACGAACTCGTGCACCCCGGCTGCCGCCAGCTCCTCCAGCGCCAGCGCCTCGATGATGTAGATGCCGTGCTCCACCAGCAGGACGCGGTGGGCGGGCAGCAGCGCGTGCCCCGCGCCGGGGGCGAGCCGCTCGAACGCGATCGTGTCGGCGCCCGCGGCGTGCACCTGCCGGTCGGCCAGCCAGCGCGCGCCGGCCTCGGACACGCCGGGCACCCCCGACTCGTGGCCGATGTAGACGTTGCGGTCGGGGTCGTCGAAGTGCCGGCCCCAGCCGCTGCGGACGAGCACGACGTCGCCGGGCCCGATCGGCGTCTGCTGCCGGGCCACGGCGGCGTCGAGATCGGCCGGGCTGATCTCGTAGCCCGGGGCGCAGTAGCGCTCGCCGATGGCCGCCGGGACGTCCAGCAGCACACCGCGGCGCACCATCGGCGCGATGGTGTGCGCCCCCAGCTCCTCGTACTTCCCGCCGACCCCGGCCGCGACCGCGTCGGCGCCGCCGTAGAGCTTGCCGTCCTGGGAGACGTGCGCCAGCGCGTCGATGTGGGTGCCGACGTGCGTGCCCATCGAGATGAGGTCGTTCGCGGCCGACCCGCCGTCGGCGCGCACCCGGTCGCCGTGCCGCCGCGGCAGCGTGTGCCAGTACGGCGGGTGGTTCGGCGACTGGGGCATCCCGATGGTCAGCGGTCTGCCCAGGTCGAAGATCCGCACGCCGGCGGTGACCGCGCGCAGGAGCGGATCGTCGACCCTTCCCCCGATCGTGTGAGTCATGCTTCCCTTCGCTCTCTGGCCAGGTCCGACGTTCCGCGCCTCACCGGACGATCTGCCGCCTGCGCAGTTCGGCCACCGTCTGCGGGTCGTAGCCGAGCTCGTCGACCAGGACGGCGTCGGTGTCGGCGCCGAGCGAGCGTCCGGTGAACCGGATCGACCCCGGCGTCTGCGACATCCGCCACATCACGTTGTGCATCAGCACGGGGCCCAGGTCCGGGTCGTCCACCGTCGTGAGCATCTCGGTGGCCCGGACGTGCTCGTCGTTGACGATGTCGCGGGCGTCGTAGATGGGGGCCACTGCGGCGCCGGCCTCGGTGAACTCCTTGATGACCTCGTCGCGGGTGCGTTCGGCGATCCAGCTGCCGACGTACTCGTCGAGCTCGTCGGCGTGCTCGGCGCGCTGGGCGCCGGTGGCGAACCACGGCTCGTCGACCACCTCGGGGTGTCCGACGAGGCGGAGCACGCGCTCGGCGATCTGGTTCGCGCTGGTGGAGATCGCGACCCACCGGCCGTCCTTGGTGCGGTAGGTGTTGCGCGGCGCGTTGTTCGTCGAGCGGTTGCCGTGGCGGTGCCCGACGATCCCGAGCTGGTCGTACTCGATCGGCCCGGGGCCGACCGCGGTGAGGATGGGCTCCAGCAGGCTCATGTCGATGATCTGCCCGGAGCCGCCGCCGTTGTCGCGGTGGTAGAGGGCCATGGCGGTCGCCGACGACGCGGCGATCCCGCAGATGCTGTCCGCGAGCCCGAAGGCCGGCAGCGTCGGCGGACCGTCCGCCTCACCGGTCAGGTGCGCGAACCCGCTCATCGCCTCGGCCAGCGTGCCGAAGCCGGCCCGCTGCGCGTACGGGCCCTTCTGGCCGAACCCGGTGACCCGGACGATGATCAGGCGAGGGTTGACCTCGTGCAGCTTCTCCGGTCCGATGCCCCACCGCTCGAGCGTTCCCGGGCGGAAGTTCTCCACCACGACGTCGGCGGTCTCGGCGAGCCGGAGGAACACCTCGGCCCCTTCCGGCTGCGACAGGCTGAGGCCGATCGTGCGCTTGTTCCGGGAGATCTCCTTCCACCACAGCGGGTGGCCGTCCTTGGCCTTTCCGTGGCCCCGCATGTTGTCCCCGGCGACCGGGTGCTCGATCTTGATCACGTCCGCGCCGAAGTCGCCGAGGATCTGGCAGCACAGCGGACCGGCCAGGATCGTGGACGCGTCGATCACCCTGATCCCGGCCAGTGGGCCGCGGGGGCGGGCGCCGTCAGCGGGCTCGGTCATCTCGGTCATCACGCTCCAAGTGCCTTCTGCGGACGGTGTCCCAGCTCCGCACTGACTTCTCTGGCGGTCTTGGCCACGAGCTCCCCGTGGGACCGGAACACCGCTGGGCCGAACCGATCCAGTGGCCCGCACAACGAGATCGATCCGAAGACGTCGCCGCCCACGGTGAACACCGGGGCGGCGACGCTGCCCGCTCCGGACTGCCGCTCACCCAGGCTGGTCGCGTAGCCGACCTCGCGGATGCGGGTGATCTCGGCCCGCAGCTCCGCGCGCGAGGTGATCGTCGCCCCGGTGATCGACGTGAGCGGGCGGGAGTCGAGGTACTCCTGGATCTCCTCGTCGCTCAGGGCGGCGAGGATCGCCTTGCTGGAGGATCCCGCGTGCAGCGGGTGGGACGTGCCGAGCGGGACCGACATCCGGATCTCGTGCGGCGAGAGCACCTGGTCGATGTAGACGCGTTCCCAGCCCTGCCGCACCGACAGCGTGGCCGTCTCCCCGGTCTCCTGGACGAGGCGCCGCAGGTAGGGACGGGCCAGCACGGGCACGTCGAGCCCACGCAGGGCGGCCATCCCCACCCGCAGCGCCCCCGGTCCGAGGTGGTAGTGCTTGGTCGACTCGTCGACCCGGAGGAAGGCCAGCGCCACGAGCTCCTTCAGGATGCGGTGCGCAACGGTCTTGGGGAGCTGGAGCTCGCGCGAGACAGCCGATACGCCCATACCGTCGGGTGAGCTCTCGGCGAGCAGGTTGATCACGCTGACGGCCCGGGCGAGCCCGGACCGCGAGTCCGGCTCGGTCATCTCGGCCGCATCGGGCATCAGTTCCCCCTCCTCAGTACCTGCGCCGGTCCCGGGCGGCACGGCACCGCCGCCCGGGACCGGTCACGCGGCTCCGTGCGACTCGATCTCCACGGGCGCACCGCTGCGCAGCGCGTTCGAGTACGGGCACGCCTGGTGCGCCGCCTCGACGAGCTCCGCCAGCGTGTCCTGAGGGCACTCCGGCGCGCGGACGGTCAGCTTCACGCTGATGCCGAAGCGCGTCTCGGTGTGCTGGAGCAGCGACACCGCCGCGGTCACCGTCGACGGGCCCAGCTTCACCCGGGCGCGACGGGCCGCTGCCGCCAGAGAGGCGTCGAAGCACGCGGCGTAGCCGGCGGCGAACAGCTCCTCCGGGTCCGTCTTGGCCTCGGTCCCGCGCTCGGCGGGGCGCGCCAGGTCGACCTCCAGGCTGCCGGTCTGCGACGTGGCGTGGCCGGCAGCGCGGCCGCCGGTCACCTCGACGACCGCGGTGTAGAGGACCTTCGGCTCGGCCGTCGTGCTCATCGTGCACCTCCGCTCAGGGTGGCTGTCTCGCGCAGGACGTAGCGCGCAAGCTCCTCGGCGAACGCTTCGGGCTGCTCGTCCATGACGAAGTCCGTTCCGTCCGGGATGGTCACCAGCCGGGCGTTCGGCAGTGCGGCGGTGACCTGGGGGGTGAACCGGTCGACCAGGTCGTCGGACCCGTGCAGGAGCAGCACGGGGAACGTGTCGAGCCGCTCGGTGTCCACCCGGTAGTCGAAGACGGCGCGGTAGGCAGTGGCGTAGTCCGGTCCGGTGCTCAGGTACTCGATGAGCTGCCGGTCGGTCTCCGCGACGCCCAACCTCGGGTAGAGCCTGCGGATGCGGTCCCGGATGACGCCGATGTGGCTGCCGTCCTCGGCCGGCTCGTAGGCCGGTGCGTAGCTGCGCTTCTTCTCCTCGCGCTCCTCGTCGCTGTAGAGCGGCAGACCCTGCAGCACCAGCCCGTCGATCCGCTCGGGCTGCTGGAAGGCCGCCTCGGCGGCGATCACCGCGCCGGTGTGCTGGCCGAGCAGGTGCACCTTCCCGAGGCCCAGCAGGTCCGCCACCTGCCACACCGCACGGGCGTAGTCCGGGATCGTCCACTGCTCGGGCGTCGGGTCCGACATCCCGAAACCGGGCGTGTCCAGCGCCACCATCCGCACGCCGCGGCGGACGACCGGTTCGATGACGGCCTCGAAGGTGGCCGACGACAACGGCGACTGGTGCAGGGCCAGCACCGTGGGCGCGGTCGGGTCCCCACCGCAGCGGTAGTGCACCTGTCCCCAGGGGGCTCGGACGTAACCGCGCTCCGAGCTCCCGCGCAAGCTCCTCACTTCTGCTCTCCCATCGCTGCCATCACTTCGATGACGTGCTTGATGCCGAGCCGGTAGTCCTCGAGGCGGATGTGCTCGTTGGGCCCGTCGATCCCGGAGTCGGCCCGGGACACGCCCACCCCGACGATCGGCAGGTCGCCCAGGACGCCCTGGTTGCCGATCCACTGGGTGTACGGCTCGATGACCGGGTCGATCCCGTACGCGCGCTTCGCGGCCTCGGCCACGAGGTGCACGAACGGGTGGCGGTGGTCGGTCTGGTTCGGCCGGCTGGTCGCCATCACGTCGATCTCGACGTCCGCGTAACCGCTGCGCTCCAGGTGCCGCCGGATGGCCTCGAGCACCTCCTCCGGTTCCTGCCCGGGGATGAGCCGCACCTCGACCTTGGCCGAGGCGACCGCGGGGATGCCGAGCGTGACGTCGTCGCGGTCGTCACCGCCGGACAGGCTCGCGATCGTGATCGTCGGGCGCGTCCGGATCAGCACCGCGGCCTGCCGGTCGTCGACGTCGCCGAGGAACGAGTCCACCTGAGCGCGGCGCCGCAGGAAGTCGCCGTCGAACTCGACCTCGCCGAGCAGCTCGACCTCAGCCGGGCTGGGCTCGCGGGCCCCGTCGTAGAAGCCGGGGACCAGCACGGTCCCGTCCGGGCGCACCAGGCAGGACAGGGCGGCGATCAGCCGGGTGGTCGCCGAGGGCAGCAGTACGGTGTTCTGGCTGGTCAGCTCGCGCGGCAGGGTGCGCACCCTCAGGCGGAGGTAGAGGATGCCCTTCTCCGCCAGCTTCAGCAGCGGACGGCCGGTGCCGTCTCGCCACGAGTTCTCCCACAGCGCCGCATCGGCCGCCACCCGGTCCGCGTGGGCGGCCACGAACGAGCCCAGCCCCGGCGAGTGCAGCCACTGCTTGCCCTCGATGATGAACCGGTTGGTCACCGGCGGGGTCACCCCGGCCAGCTTGAACGCGGCCACCGCGTGCAGGCGGGACATGATCGCGCCCTTGTCGTCGGCGACACCGCGGGCGTACAGCTTCCCGTCGTGGATCTCCGCCGCGTAGGGCGGCGAGATCCAGTCCGAGTCGTCGCCCGCGGGCTCGACCTCGACGTCGTAGTGGGTGAAGTGGAGCAGCCGCTTGGGCCCGCCGGGGGCCTCCCCGAGCACGTACGGGTGGGAGTCCTCCCACGGGATGACCTCGGCCTCACCTCCCCAGCGGCGCACCGACTCGGCGAGGAACTCCGCGGTGGCCTTCATCTGGTCGGGCTCCTGCCGACGGCTGCGGAACCGGCAGAGCTCCTGCAGCTCTGCGACGAAGGTGTCGAAGTGCTCGTCCACGGCCCGCAGGGCAGCGTCGACAGCGCTGCGATCGACCACGCTCGAGGACGCGGTGCCGGTCACTAAACCTCCCAGGATCAGTGGATGGTGACGCCGCCGTCGACGAAGATCGTCTGTCCGGTGATCATCCCGGCGGCGGGGCTGAGCAGGTAGGCGACGGTGTCGGCGACGTCGGTCGCCTCGGCCATCCGGCCCAGCGGGATGGTGGCCAGCTTCTCGGCCAGGTACTCGGGGTCCGCTCGGACGTCCGCGGTCATGTCGGTCGGCACGATCGTGGGGCCGACCGCGTTGACCCGGATCCCGGCCTGTGCCCACTCCAGCGCGAGCACCCTGGCCAGGTGCATCACACCGGCCTTGCTCACGCAGTAGCCGACGGTGTCGCGCACGGCGACGTGGCCGTTCGTGGAGCCGATGTTGACGATCGACCCCCTGGCCACCGCCAGCGGGGCGTAGGCCGCGCGGCACATGCGGAACGTGCCGGTCAGGTTCACGTCGAGGACGGTGGTGAAGTCCTCGTCGGTCGTCTCCGCCGCCGGGCCGCGCCGGACGATGCCGGCGCCGTTGACCAGGTGGTCGAGCCGACCGTGCGCGGCCACCACCTCGTCGACCACGGCCTGGCAGGACTGCGTCGAGCGGACGTCCAGGCGGTGCCGGGTGTGCGGCGCACCCAGGCCGACCGTCCACTCCGACTCGGGCAGCACGTCGGCCAGCGCGACCACCGCACCCCGGGCGGCGAGGGTCTGCGCGACCGCCGCACCGATTCCGCGGGCACCTCCCGTCACGAGCGCGACCCGCCCGGCGAAGGAGTTCGGGTCGGCCGGTCGGCCGGTGGCATCGGTCATGCAGCGATCACCCGGCTCTCCTCCGCCCAGAAGGCGAACTTGCGCTGGGCGAACCGGATGATGAAGTGCGCGATGAGGCCCAGCACCGACAGGACGATGAGCACGGCGAACATGCCAGCGATGTCGAAGTTGTAGTTCGTCTGCAGGAGCAGGTAGCCGAGTCCTTCCTTCGCCCCGATGAACTCGCCGACGACGGCACCGAGGATCGAGAACACGATGCCGATGTCGAGGCCGGCGAAGATGAACGGCATGGCGCTGGGCAGCCGCACCATCCGGAAGATCTGCAGTTTGCTGGCGCCGAAGACGGTCAGCATCTGGATGCGGTCCGCGTCGGCGGCGCGGAGTCCCTCGATGACGTTCACCAGCATCGGGAAGAAGGAGATGACCGCAGCCATCACGATCTTGCTGGTGATGCCGAAGCCGAACCACACCACGAACAGCGGCGCCAGGGCGACCTTGGGCACGGTCTGGAACGCCACGATGTAGGGCATCAGGGTCTTCTCGACCAAAGACACCTGAGAGATCGCCGTGCCGAGGACGAGTGCGGTTCCCACGCCGATGAGGAACCCGATGATGGACTCGCGGACGGTGACTTCGAGGTGCTGCCAGAACAACGCGTTGCCGAGCTGCTGGCCCAGCGCCTCCACGATCCGCGACGGCCGCGGCAGCACGTAGTCGCCGATCCCCAGCAGCGGGATGAGGAACTCCCACGCCGCCACGAGTACGACGAACACGGCGGGAACCAGGATCAGCTCCGGCCGTTCGCGGAGGTCGAAGCGCTTGCCGCGGGTCGGCTTCGCTGGCGCCACCTCGTCGGTGACCTCGTCCGCTGCAGGTGCGGTGGTCATGATCCCCCCTCGGACCTCAGTCGATGACGCTGGCGTTGAAGTGGCGGCGGATGCGGTCGACGTAGACGCCGGCCCGGTCGCTGGACATCACGCTCAACTCGCGCGGGCGATCGAGGTCGATGTCGATGATCTCGGCGATGCGGCCGGGGCGCGGGCTGAGCACGATGACCCGGTCGGAGAGGAAGACGGCCTCCGGGATCGAGTGCGTCACCAGCACGATGGTCTGGCCGCTCTCCGCCCAGATCCGCAGCAGCTCGACGTTCATGTACTCGCGCGTCATGGCGTCGAGCGCGCCGAACGGCTCGTCCATCAGCAGCACGGCCGGGTCGTGGACCAGCGCCCGGCAGATCCCGGCGCGCTGCTGCATGCCCCCACTCAGCTCGTAGGGGTAGCTGTTCTCGAACTCGGCGAGGCCCACCATGCGCAGCAGTTCGCGGGCCCGTTCGCGGTAGCGGTTCTTGTCCAGCCCCTGCACCTCGACCGGGACCATGACGTTCTGCAGGACGGTGCGCCAGGGGAGGAGCGTCGCGGCCTGGAACACCATCCCGACCTGCGGCAGCGGTCCCGTGACGTCGGCACCGGCGATCCGCACCTCGCCGGACGAGCGTTTGACGATGCCCGCGAGGATCTTCAGCAAGGTGGTCTTGCCGCATCCCGACGGTCCGACGACGGAGATGAACTCGCCGCGCCGCACCGAGAACGTGATGTCGGACAACGCATGGGTCGGAGCGGACCGGCGGGCCTGGTAGACCTTGTTCAGGCTCGCGATGTTGATCCACTTCTCTTCGTCCGCCGGCACGGAAGCCGTGTCGACGTCCGGGCGTCCGGTGGTTCGCAGGCTCACGACGTCTCCTCTTCTCCCAGGACCAGACCCGGTTACGGCTGGTACTCGGCAGCCTGCTTGAGCACGAGCTGGGCGTCGAAGTCGTTGGCGGCCTCGAGCAGGCTCGGGTCCCAGACGCGGTCGAGCGGGATCTCGGCGTTGATCTGGCCGGCTTCCTTGGTGTAGGCCTGGGTCTTGGCCCACTCCTCGTCGGTGATGTCGCCCCAGCTCTTCCAGTCGGCCGGCTCACCCTGCAGCGGAGTGGCCGACTCCAGCCACTTCTCCAGCGTCTTGGTGTCTGAATCGATTCGGCTCGCCGGGTCAGCACCACCGAGGATCTGCGGGAAGACCTCGTAGCCCATCTGCATCGCGGCCTTCGGGTTGGCCGCGGAGAACAGCATGGACTTGTAGGCGGCGCGCAGGAACCGGACGAACTTCTCGCGGTCCTGGTCGAGCTCGCGCTGCGAGGCGCCGAAGCTGAGCGAGCGGATGCCCTGGAAGACCGGCGGGTTGTCCAGGTAGCGCAGCTGCGTGCCGGCCAGTTCGATGATCGTGTACGCCTGGCCGTACAGCGCGAGCGCGTCGACCTCACCGTTGGTGAGCGCAGCGGTCGCCTGTGCACCGACGCCCACCGGCACGAGCTCGACGTCCACGTCGGGCTGCAGGCCGGCGTCCCGGATGAACGCCCGGGCGTACGGAGCGGAGCCGGACGCGAGGCTGATCACGCCGACCTTCTTGCCCTTGAGGTCGGCGCCGCTGCGGATCGGGCTGTCCGGCAGCACCGCGATCTGCCACGGCCAGTTCTGCACCAGGCCACCGATCGTCTTGATGGGCACGTTGCCCTGGACCGCGGCGAGCAGCGATCCGGTGTCGGCGGGGGTGATGTCCGCGCTGCCCGAGGCGACCGCCTGGGCGGCGGCGACCGATCCGTCGGCGTTGATCGTGTCGACGGTCAGGCCCTCCTCGGCGAAGTAGCCCATCTTCGTGCCGACGGCGACGATGGCCACCTCCTCCTTGGGGCCGGTCACTGCCGACGCGATCGCGACCGTGATCTTGTCGTCGCCCGCCTCGCCGGCTGCGGCGCCGCCGCTCTCGGCTCCACCGCCGCATCCGGCGAGCAGCAGGGTTCCCGCGGCGGCGAAGGCCGCCAGTCGTCGTATGTGCTTCATGGCGCGGTCTCCAGGGTGTCTTCGTGGTGGTTGGCCGTGTCCATGGCGGCGACGACCGCCAGGTCGTTGTAGACGTGCTGCTCCGCGATGCGGTCTCCGCGGAGGACGAAGATGTCGACGAACCGCACCCCGCTGAAGGGGCTGCCGTCCAACCATTCGCCGGTGAGCGTTCCCCGGCAGATCACGATGCTGCGACCGGGTGCCTCACCGGGAGCGACGACGTAGTCGCGCACGGGTTTGCGGGCCCATCGGTACCTCGTCCTCGCGTCGGCGACCATCGCGGCGAGATCGCGGTACTCGACCCCGCCGGGGAAGACGAGGCGGGCGTCCTCGGTGAGGATGGCACCCGCCTCGTCGAGCCGTCGTTCCTCGCAGAGGTCGAGGTAGCGATCCACCCGAGCAGCAGCTGGGTGGAGCGGCATCACTCGGCCTTCGAGTTCAGCGCGTCCTCCCACTGCCTGCGCAGCGGGTGCTCGGCCGGACCGTCCTCGGTGATGATGCGGATCAGCCGGTTGGTCAGGCCGTTCTTCTCGCGGTCGAGGACCTGCGCCTCGTCCTCCGACGGGCGGAACTGGTCCACCTCACCGGCCTTCAGCACCCCGTGGCGGACCAGCAGCGCCTCGAGCGCGCGCTCGCGCTGCCGGCTCACGTGCACCTCGGTCGCCAGCTGCAGGACCAGGTCCAGCAGCTTGGACACCTGCCGGTCGCGCAGGTAGTCGAACTCGGTGGTCAGCTTGCCTTCTTCGCGGACGAATGCGACGGACATGCCGACTCCTCTCAGGCCTTGGTGGCCGACAGCACGGCCCACGGGAAGTGCCATTCCGGACGGTGGCCCCAGCCCTGCGGCCGCACGCCCTCGGCCCGCTCGTCGAACGGGGTCCAGCGCGCGTCGGTGAGCCCGGCCTCCTCGCACATGCCGACGGTGTCGGCCCCGAACAGGTCGCGGAAGAAGGGTTCGTTGTTGCGCTCGGCGTGCCCGTAGACGGTCGCGTCGCGGATCACGTCGCCGGTGGGCATGAACTCCAGGAAGGCCACGGTGCCGCCCGGCTTGAGCAGGCGCGCCGCCTCCTGGATGGTCTCCCGGATGACCTGCTCCGGCATCTCGTGCAGCAGCATCGTGCCGGTGACCACGTCGCAGGTGCCCGATTCCACGCCGGTGTGGCGCGCGTCGGCCTGGCGGTAGGTGATGTCCAGGTCCTCGGCCCGTGCCTCGAGGTGGGCCAGCCGCAGGCCGGGCGCCGCGAGGTCGACACCGATGACCTCGGCGGTGGGGTAGCGCTTCTTCAGCGGACGGGTGCTCTTGCCGAAGCCGCAGCCCAGGTCGACCACGCGGGTCGCGTTCGGCAGCTCCGGCAGCGCCGTCGACACGAACAGGTTGTGGAACTTGTACCCGTCGTTGTCGCGCAGCATCACGATGCGCGCGCCCAGCTCGTACACGTACGAGCACAGGTCGTCGGAGAAGAAGCTCCCCGGCTGGACGTGGATGTCGTAGTCGGTGTACCAGTCCTCGAGCGCGAGGTCGGGGTTCAGCTCCAGCTTGCCCGGGCCCGCGGGCGCCTCGTCGAGCTCTCGCTTCAGCTCCTCGTTCCGGCTGACCACGACGTCGCCCACGGTCTTCCACAGCATCTTCTGCTGGACCCGCTCGAGGTGGCTGAACCACGGGTAGAGGTCGAGGTCCTTGATGGCCTCCTCGGCCTCGGCCACTGAGGACGGCCGGGTGGTGGCCTTGCTCTCGAACTCCGCCACCATCGCCGGGTACACCGTGTCCGACCAGCGCTTGCGCAGGCCGAGGACGAAGTCCACGGCCGACCGCTCGTCGAGCGTGAGACGTTCCTCGATGTCGATCAAGACAACCTCCGGTTGAGGACTTCTTGTCAGTGGCTCAGGGCCAGGACGAGGGGCTCGGGGTCGTCGTGGGTGGCTCGGACGGCGCCGGCGAGGCGGCCCTCGTAGACGGCCTCGAGCGCGGATCGGGGAGCGTTGGCGTCGCCGGCCAGGTGCAGCCGGGGGCCCCCGTTCGCGGGGACGCGCTCGTCGAGCTCGCGGTAGAGGGCGTCCTGGGCGGTGCCCGGGGCGCCGTCGATGACGTACTGGACCCCGGTGATCTCCGTGCGGCCACCGCCGATCACGTCGACGAGCGCGACCGCGTCGGGTCCCGCGTCGGTGAGCTTGCGCAGCAGGTGCACGTGCACCCCGCGCTGGGTCAGCCGCTCCACGAGCCCGAGCTTCGAGTAGGTCGTGATCCGCGGGCTGAGCGGGGCGTTCGGGGACACGATGTGGACCTGCACGCCCTGGGCCGCGAGGTGCTCGGCGATGGACGCGGTGCGCCAGTCGCCCTCTTCGTCGTACACCACGACGGCACCGGTGGGCAGTGGCCCGTCGGTGACCAGGTCGACCGCCTCCCAGACGTCGAGCACCCGGGGTCCGTCGACGAGGTCGCGCCGCACGGGCGTCGAGCCGGTCGCGATCACGACGTCGTCCCAGTTCCCGGCGAGGACCTCCTCCGCGGTCACGCGCCATCCCGTGCGCACCTCGATCCCCGCCGCGCGCACGTCGCGCTCCAGCTCCTCGTACAGCGGAGCGAGGCGCTCGCGGCCGGGGACCCGCGCCGCGGCCCGCAGCTGGCCGCCGAGCTGGTCGGAGGCCTCGGCGAGGGTGACGCGGTGCCCGGCGCGGTGGGCCGACAGCGCCGCCTCCAGCCCGGCCGGGCCGCCGCCGACGACCAGAACGGACTTGCTCACCGCGGGCTTGGTGCTGCGCAGCTTCTCCCACTCGGCCTCGACCCCAACCTCGGGGTTGACGACGCAGGAGATCGGCAGGTTGAGCTCGAGGCGACCCACGCAGCCCTGGTTGCACGCGAGGCAGGTGCGCACCTCGTGGCTACGCCCTTCCATCGCCTTGCGCACCAGGTGCGGATCGGCGATGTGCGGCCGGGCGAGGCCGACGAGGTCCGCCTCGCCGTCCCGGATGAGCTCGGCGGCCTCCTCGAGGCTGTCGAGCCGGCACACCGCGAGCACCGGGAGGTCGGGGAAGGCCCTGCGGAACATCGCCGCGTGGTGCTTGAACGGGGCGTGCGGGAAGCTCATGTCCGCCATCTGTGTCGACAGCGAGTAGCACGCCTGGTACGCGGCGTGGCTCACGTGCACGTACGCGAGGTCGTAGTCGGCCCGCAGCTTGCCGACGACCTCGATCATGTGCTCGGGCTCGAGACCGCCGGGCAGGAACTCGTTCGCGCTGATGCGCAGCCCCACCGGGAGGTCCGGCGCCGAGGCGAAGACCTTGTCCAGCACCTCGCGCGTGATGCGCAGCCGGTTCTCGAGGCTGCCGCCGTAGGCGTCGGTCCGCTGGTTGGTGACCGGCGAGAGGAACTGGTGGAGCAGGTGGCCGTGCCCGAGGTGCACCTCGAGCCCGTCGAGCCCGGCCTGCGACATCCGGCGTGCGGCGTCGCCGAAGGCCTGCACGACGGTACGGATCTCCCCGTGCCCCATCGCGTGCGGGACGTGCGCCGAGCTCGACCAGCGGATCGGCGACGCCGTCCAGGCGACGGTGCGGGTCGCCTCGCCGTTGGCCTGCCGGCCGGCGTGCATGATCTGGGCGAACAGCTTCGCGCCCTCCGCGTGGACCGCCTCCGCGATCGCGGCGAACGCAGGGATCGCCTCGTCGTCGAAGCAACCCAGGCTGATGTGTCGCCCGGCGCTCGTGGGGTGTACCCGCACCGCCTCGGTGATGATCAGGCCGACCCCACCGCGGGCGCGTTCGCGGTGGTAGGCGACGTGCCGCTCGGTCGGCATGTTCTGTCGTCCGAAGTTCGTCGTGTGCCCTGGGACGAACACCCGGTTCCGCAGCGTCAGCCCTCCGAGCTCGAAGGGGGAGAGCACGTGCTGCAGCGCATCGGACGCCATGGCACTCCTTCGTGTTCCGCTCAGACGTACGACGTCCTTGTGGGAGGAACGTTTGCACATTCAACTGGCGGCGGTCAACGCCTAGTTGTACTGACCCGGGAGGTTGTTGACAGTTAGGCGGCGAGTCGGGTGGCTGGGGGTCGGCCACCGAGAGCGGAGTGGGCGCGTCGAGTGTTGTAGC
>NZ_FRAP01000031.1 GCF_900142365.1 Pseudonocardia thermophila
CGAACTTCCTGGCCCACGGCAACAACCAGATGAACAGCTGAGCGGACAGCGCCTCGTCGGGCACCACGTGCGAACGCGTGGTGCCCGACGCGTTCTGCGGGGGTCACGTTCGCGTTCGTGCCGAGTGGGCCGGGTCCGCAGCGGCCGCGACGGCCGCGTCCCACATCTGCATCGTGCGGCGAGCGGTGCGGCGCAGTTCCCGCCGGGTGGCGCCCTCTGCGGCCCGCACGGCCATGCCCTGCACCACGGTGTCGACGAGCGCGGCCGTCTCGCGGGGACCGAAGGGGATCGGTTCACCGCGGTCGGCCGCAGCCCGAAGGACCCGTTGCAGGTCGGTCAGGCGGGCGTGCGTGGCTCGGGCGAGGAACTCGGCGACGTCGGGTTCGTCGGCGGGGCAGGTGAGTGCGGCGCGGGTGAGCAGACAGCCCGGTGGGCGGTCGGGCCGGGTGAACAGGTCGGCCTGGGCGAGCAGCATCGCCTCGACGGCGGCCCGGGCGGTGGGTGCGGTGGTCAGCGCCGCGGCCGGGGCGGCGCCGTCGGTGGTCAGGTAGCGCTGGGCGGCCTCGATGAAGAGCGCGGACTTGCTGGTGAACGCCCCGTACAAGCTGGGCGGGGTCACGCCCATCGCCTCGGTGAGCTGGCCGATCGAGGCGTCGCGGTAGCCGTGGCGCCAGAACACCGCCATGGCCTTCTCCAGTGCGGCTTCGCGGTCGAAGGAGCGGGGCCGACCCGGGCGCCTGCGCTCACCCGTGGGTTTCATAGTAGTCACTACATTACCTCTTGTGTCCCACGACGTCCGCCCGTAGGTTTCGTAGCGTTCGATTATGAATGTTCGATACAGAAAGGTGGCCTGATGGGTGCGGGTGTCCGCAAGGTGACCAGCGACGACGAGCTGGAGTGGTACCGGCGCGGGACGCAGGAGCTGCGGCTGGCCGACGCCATCGGCGAGGCCGACGGTGCGGCGATGACCGTGGGGTTCGCGCGGTACGCGGCCGGGGAGGCGAACGACTGGACGATGAGCTACGACGAGGCCCTGATCGTGACGAAGGGGCGGTTCGCGGTGGACGGACCCGAGGGCACGGTCGAGGCGGCCGCCGGCGAGGTGATCTACCTGTCCGCCGGCACGCCGCTGGTGTACCGGGCGGTGGAGGACAGCGAGCTGGTGTACGTGTCGCATCCGCACTGGTACCGGGCCACGCTGGAGTCGCCGCACGCGGCCCGGCTGGAGGAGTTCGCGCTGGAGTCCCGGCCTGCCTGACCTGGCCCGCTCGGTGCGTCGTGCGGTCAGTCCTGCGACGAGTCCTCGGCAACGGGACCGAGACCGAGGAGCAGGGCGCACGCCGGCCGCGTGGTGGGATCGTCGAGATCCATCCCGGACACATCCGCGATGCGCCCCAGCCGGTAGCGCACGGTCGTGGGGTGCAGTCCCAGCGCGGCTGCGGTGGCGGGCACGGAGCCGCCTGTGTCGAGGTAGGCGCGCACGGTCGCCGGGGCGTCGCGAGGTCGCTGTTCGCCCTCGACCCGGTGCCGTGGCGCCGGCTCACCCGGCGGCTACGGGGCTCGGACGACCCGCGGAACCGCGCTGCGGCGGGGGGAGCGTGCTGGCGCACGTCGACGAGGGCGTCGGGCCCGTGTGCGACCACGTGGTGCCCGACGCTGGCGCCGGCCCGAACCGCGCCTCGCCGACCGCGGTCAGCTCGTGGCGGCGGCGGTCTGGAGCGGTGCTCCGGGGTGGGCGTTGCCGTCCGCGTCGAAGGAGACGCCGGCGAGGCCGTCCCACGTCGGTGCCTCCGTGCGGAAGGCGACGTAGACCTTCTGCCGGCTCCACTTGACGACGTCGAGGCAGATCTCGGCGATCTGCTCCTCGGTGAAGTGGCGGCGCAGTTCCTCGCGCAGGTCCGGCCCGGCGTCACCAGGATAGAGGATCATGGCGTCGGCCAGCCGCAGCGCGGCCTTCGCGGCCGGGGGGAGGTCGCTCTGCTGCCATCGGCGGATCTTGTCGACCACGGCTTCGTCGACACCGGCCGCGACGGCGTCGGTCGCCCGCAGCGCCGCGCATCGCCGGCAGTCGTGAGTCTGGGCGCAGCGCAACCGCACGATCTCGGTGATGTACGGATCCACTGTGCGGGCGCGCACGGCCGCGCGGGCGTAGTCCGCCAGCAGGTCGTCGAGCGGGGTGCCCCAGTCCGGGCGGCTGTGCCCGCCGGGCAGGGCGATCCGAGGGGCCGAGCCGGCTTCAGAGGACGACACGGGCGACCATCTCCAATCGCTGCACCTGGTCCATGACGAAGAGGGCGTTGACGAAGTCGTAGACCTGCCGAGGACTGCCGAACTCGAGCAGCTTGTCCACGTCCGCGTCGCTGATCGAGCCCACCGAGAGCACGTACTGCTCGGTGAAGGCGAGGTGGGCGCGTTCCGCGTCGGTGAACAGCGGCGAGTCCCACCAGGAGTCGAGCGCGGCGAGCTTCGCGGGATCGACGGCCGTGGCCGGGCTCGAGACCTCGCCGCCGAGCATGTGGGCGAGGCGGTGGTGGCACAGCTGCAGGATCGATGGATCGGTGCTCGCCGCGGCCTCGGCCTCCGTGGCGAGGAGGCTGGCCGTGGTCTCCGGGTGGAGAGCCCGTAGCCGCTCGACGACCGCACCGTCCATCCAGCTGCTCCTCTGCAGTCCTCGTCGCCCGCGGTGCACATGCCCGAGGGATGCCGGAGCACGCTCGCGCACCATTGCTGTTGTCGACGATTCATACTTCTGTTGTCGACGATTCATACTTGCCGTCAGTCGGTCCGGGCAAGCCCGGTTCCGGCCGGTGATCGCGGCGTCGGGCGGTCGGTCCTGCCGCGGCGTGGGGCGCGCGGAGACCGGGGAGCCGATTCCGCGGCGTCTCCTCGACCGGCGGTCCAGCGGAGAACGCCTCGTCGACGCCCTCGGCGCGAGATCGGGGCACGACCCTCTCGCCCGGCCCGGGACGCGTGCACGGACGGTCGGCCGGCGACGCCCCGCGGCGCTGCGGGACCTCGTATGGCGCTGGTCACACGGTGGGCAGAACGTCCTGCGCCGTCTCCAGGACCCTGGCGAGCGCCGGATCGACGTCGCCGTCCCGCCACAGCAGGAACACCGTGATCGGCGGGAGGGGGTCGGCGATCTCGGCCACGTGCACCCCCTCGCGCGGGAGGTGGGACACCGCGCTCGCCGTGGTGAAGTGCAGTCCCACCCCGGCCGCGACCAGTGCCAGGCTCGTCCAGGAGTCCGGCGCGGTCTGGGCGAACCGGGGAGCGAACCCCAGCGCCTGACAGCGCGCCACCAGCAGCGATCGCACGACCGAGCCCGCTGATTCCGGCAAGGCGACGAACGGCTCGTCGCGGAAGTCCTCGAAGCGGACCGCGGCGCGGTGGGCCAGGCGGTGCCCCGCTGGCACGGCGACGACGCACCGGTCCGTCGCGAACCCCCGGGACGCCACGCCCGCCGGCGGGCCGATGAAGCGGGCGATCGCCAAGTCGCTGTCGTGGTGGAACAGGTCGTCGACCGCCGAGGTGCCGTAGCGGCCGGGCAGGAACTCGAGCCTGATCAGCGGGTCCCGCTCACGGACGGCGCGGGCGAGGGCGCCCACCGCGACGTGCGCGGACGGTCCGGCGAACCCGATGCGGACCCGCCCGCTGCGCCCTTCGTGCGCGGCGACGGCCGCGGAGCGGGCCTCCTGCTCGAGGGCGAGCATCCGCGTGGCGGGTTCGAGCAGCGCGGCACCGGCCGCCGTCAGCTCCACCCGGCGGGTGGTGCGGCGGAACAGCGGTGTGCCGAGGTCCTCCTCGAGCGCGCGGATCGTGCGGCTGAGGTAGGGCTGGGCCAGGTGGAGCCGTTCAGCCGCGCGGCCGAAGTGCAGCTCCTCGGCGACGGTGGTGAACGCCCGCAGCTGATGCAGCTCCACGCAACCCCTTTCTTGCAGTTCCGTTAACAATAGCCGCCTATTAGGTCTTGGACGTGGTGGTAGTGCGCCCTGCAGCATCGGGCTGTGAACGAGTCAGCCGTGTCGTCCGAGGACTTCCAGGTGATCCTGCGCCAGGTGCGCGACTTCGTCCGCAAGGACGTGGTGCCGCGGGAGAACGAAATCATGCGGGAGAACGCGGTACCGGAGGATCTCCGCCGGGCTGCGGCGGAGATGGGTCTGTTCGGCTACGCGATCCCGGCGGAGTGGGGTGGGCTCGGCCTGGATCTGACCCAGGACGTCGAGCTGGCGATGGAGTTCGGGTACACCACGCTGGCGCTGCGGTCGATGTTCGGCACCAACAACGGGATCGCGGGTCAGGTCCTGGTGGGGTTCGGCACGGATGAGCAGCGCACGACGTGGCTGGAGCGCATCGCTTCCGGCGAGGTGATCGCCTCCTTCGCGCTCAGCGAGCCCGGGGCGGGCTCCAACCCGGCGGGGCTGCGCACCCGGGCCCGCCGCGACGGCACGGACTGGGTGATCGACGGTGCCAAGCAGTTCATCACCAACGCCCCGATCGCCGACCTGTTCGTGGTGTTCGCCCGCACCCGGGAGCCGCAGCCGAAGGACCCGGGCATCGCCGTCTTCCTCGTCCCGGCCGACACGCAGGGCGTCAGCGTGGGCCCGAAGGACGCGAAGATGGGCCAGGAGGGCGCGCTGACCTCGACCGTCACCTTCGACGACGTGCGCGTGCCCGCCGAGGCGCTCGTCGGCGGGGACGAGGCCGCCGGCTACGCGGCGGCGATGACGTCGCTGGCCCGCGGCCGGATCCACATCGCCGCGCTGGCGGTGGGCACGGCCCAGCGCGCGCTCGACGAGTCGGTCGCCTACGCCGCGAACAACACCCAGGGCGGAGTGCGCATCGGCGACTTCCAGCTGGTGCAGGCCATGCTCGCCGACCAGCAGACCGGCGTGCTCGCTGGCCGCGCCATGGTGCGCGACGCCGCCCGCGCCTACGTCACCGGACAGGACCGGCGCATCGCGCCGTCGGCGGCCAAGCTGTTCTGCACCGAGATGGTCGGCCGGGTGGCCGACCTGGCCGTGCAGGTGCACGGCGGTTCCGGCTACATGCGCGAGGTCCCGGTGGAGCGCATCTACCGCGACGTCCGCCTCCTGCGGCTGTACGAGGGCACCAGCGAGATCCAGCGGCTGATCATCGGCCGCGGGCTCGTGCGCGCCGCCACCGCCGGGTAGCAGCTCGTGCGGCGGCACTCCGGCGCCGGCACGGCCGGGACCGGCGCCGGGCTCCACCGCGCCCTGCCCGGGTAGGAGCGGCCTGGCAGGACGCGGTGGATTCAGGTCTGTCCGCAAGGGCCGCAGCGGCGACGCGGACTCCCGGCCGAGCGAGGCAGCCGAGCACGCACCGGGGCCGGTACGGCCGCGGCGCCACCATCTGACGGGAGCCGTCATCGGGCTGATGCCGACGCAGATGGCGCCGAGATCCCCGTAGGTCCATCGGGCAGTCGAGGAACACCGGACGGAGAACTGGAGATCAAAGACGTGGTCTTGTGCCCGAGGGTGACGTCAACCGTTATCCCGCCGTTCGGCACGGCACCTGACCTGTGGCTCGGTTGATTCCGCGACCGCCTGTGGTCTGTTCAGGTCTCCGCCGGATCGCCGAGCGACGCGCCCTGGTGGGCTGTTGGCGGTGTCCTCGTCGCCTTGATCCTCGCGGCCCGTCGCGCGGCCGGCGCCGGCCGACACGGAGCGCGTCGATCGCGTCGGTCGCCACGCTGAGGTACCAGCGCCTCGGGGGTGGTCCGCCATCGCGGACTCCCGTTTCCGCGGACGGGCGCAGCATCCTGCCGCACGTGCCGGATAAGGACTTCCGCCTGTGCGGCCGCGGAAGGAGATCCGCTGCTGGACCCCGCAACCGCAGGTAAGAGCTGGAAGGGTGCGCTAAGGATATGCTCACCTCAGTTTGAGTGGACGGGTGAGGAGTAGCGCATGCGCGTGGTTGCGTTCGGGTACATGACCTGGGGACGGCGCACCATCGAGGCGGTGCTGGCGGCGGGTCACGAGGTACCGCTGATCGTGACCCACCCGGACAGCGACAACCCGTACGAGAAGATCTTCAACGAGTCGGTGGCCGAGCTCGCCGCCGATCACGCCATCCCCGTGCTGGTGCGCGAGCGGGCCGAGGACGAGGAGGTGCGCACCGCGATCGCCGAAGCGCGCCCGGACATCATGGTCGTGTCGAACTGGCGGACCTGGCTGCCGCCGGAGGTGTTCACGATCCCGCGGCTGGGCACACTCAACGTGCACGACGCGCTGCTGCCTGCCTACGCCGGGTTCGCGCCGCTCAACTGGGCGCTGATCAACGACGAGCCCGAGGTCGGCGTCACCGCGCACATGATGAACGCCGACTTCGACGCGGGTGACATCATCCTGCAGCGCTCCACCCCGGTGACCGACGACGACACCGTCGTCGACCTGTTCGACCGCACGCTGGCGATGTTCGGGCCGATCACCGTCGAGGCGCTGGAGCTGATCGAGTCGGGAAGGGCGGCGCCGGTACCGCAGAACCGGCGCGTGGCGTCGTACTTCCACCGGCGCGGCGACGAGGACAACCGGATCGACTTCACCTGGCCCGCTCGCGACATCTTCAACCTGGTGCGGGCCCAGGTCGATCCGTACCCGAACGCCTACTGCTACTACGGCGAGCAGCGGCTGCGGGTGCTCAAGGCGTCGGTCACCGAGGACGCGATCGGCGGCACCCCGGGCCGGATCGTGATCCGCCGCGGCACGGGTGTGGTCGTGGTGGCGGGGGCGGACGCCTGCAAGGGCCGCAACCCCGGCCTCGTGCTGCACCGGCTGCGCACCGACGACGGCCGCGAGTACGACGCCGCCGACGTCTTCGAGCGCATGGGCGGCTACCTGACCAGCCACCCGCGCCCGCCGTCCTGACGACAGGGCCGCGACCGACGATCCGGGAGCCTGCTTGGGCGACTCCACGCCGCGCGTAGGCGTCGAACAGCGCCATCGTGCGGTTCCCCGGGGCCAGCTGACCGTCTCGGTCCGGGGCGTTCGGCCGGTGTCGACAGTGGGTCTCTTCTTCGCGGTTCGGGGCCTTGTGGCAGGAGCCGCCGGACCAGCCCTGCGCCTGCCCGCGGAACTCCTGCTTCCGGCGATGGCGTCGACGGGACCGGCGAGGCGAGCCCACGGTGACCGCGGTCCGTGGATCCGACGCCGCGGCGCCGGATCCAGCGGGGTGGGCTCAGAGGGACGCGAGATCGGGGCGCCGGTCGAGCACCCCACAACGGGCCGCGATCGACTCGGCGATCTCGCCCGCTCGCACGGAGACGTTGGAGAGCAGCGTCGAGGAGATGCCGTGGCTGTGCTCGGTGGCGCCCTGCACGTAGATGCCGGCCTCGACGGCCGGCTTGGTGCGGATCCGGTAGTCCCGCTCGATCTGCAGGTGGCCCGCGTCGTCGCGCAGGCAGTCGTCGGCGAGGTCGCCGAGCAGGCTGCACGGGTCGATCGGCCGGTACCCGGTGGCGTAGACGACGAAATCGGCGCGCATGACCTCGCGGCTGCCGTCGAGCAGCGACTCGACGACGAGTTCGACCTGCGGCTCGCCGGTCGCGTCGTCGACGGGCACGACGTCGGCGATCCGGCTGACGTTGAGGAAGCGCAGCCGCTCCCGCCCGGTGACCTTCTCGTAGTAGTGGCGCCGGTAGAGCGCCTCGATCAGCTCCGGGTCGACCACTGAGTAGTTGGTGTTGGCGTGGTAGCGCAGGATCAGGCTCTTCGTCTCCGGCCGGGAACCGAAGAAGACGTCGACCGCGTCGGGGTCGAAGATCCGGTTGGCGAACGAGGAGTCGTCGGCCGGGCTGTAGCCGTAGCGACTGAACACGGCGCAGACCTCGGCGTCCGGGAACGTCCGGTGCAGGTGATCGAGGGCCTCGGCGGCGCTCTGGCCCGCGCCCGCGACGATCACCCGGCGCGCGTGTCTGACGGTGCCGATGTTGTGGAGCAGGTGGTGGCTGTGCCAGACCCGCTCGCTCGGCTGCACGCCGGGCGGCAGGTGCGGGCGCAGCCCGGTCGCGAGCACGACGTTGCGGGCTCGCAGCACGCGGCCGCCGTCGGTGTGGACGTCGAGCAGCTCCGGCTCGCCGGGGACCGCGGTGATCCGCTCGACGCGGGTGCCGTAGTCGACGCGGTCGGTGAAGCGGGCGGCGGCCCACTCCAGGTAGTCGTGGAACTCCATCCGGGTCGGGAAACAGCTGCCGTAGTTGATGAAGTCGACCAGCCTGCCCCGCTCCTTCAAGTAGGCCAGGAAACTGTACGAGCTGGTCGGGTCGCGCAACGTCACCAGATCTTTCAGGTACGAGATCTGCATCGTCGCGTCCTCGAGGAGCATCCCGCGGTGCCACCCGAAAGCCTGCTGCCGCTCCAGGAACCGCATCGACAGCGGCAAGCCCTGTTCTTCGACGGCGATCGCCAACGCCAGGTTCGACGGCCCGAACCCGACCCCGACCAGGTCGTGGACACGACCGTCCGACGCTTGAGGCATCGTCTCCCTTTCCCGACACGACAGATATGTATGTCTATCCTTATCTGAGGAAAGCCTAAGCTCAAGGTCTGGTCGGGTGTGGTCGACACCGCCCTACGGTCATGGAGGGGATTCGATGCCGCGATTCACCTTCGGGGGCGACTGTTGGGCGGCTCCGTTCGTGTGCATCGACGCGCCGCTCTGCACGCATCGCTGCTGTTCTTCGGTCTCGTCAGGCGGGCGAGGTGTTCGTGCCCGTCCTCAGCGGTGGTCGACGTGCGGTGACGACCGGCGATCCCCGTGGCGTTGATCACGTGGTGCTGGGTGTCCCGACGAACGACCGATTCGGCGCGTGGCAGGCCCGGGTCGATGCGACCGCTCCGACCAGGGGCTGCGGACCGGTGAACCCCGTCAGGACCTCGTCGCCGACCACGCCTCCCACAGCGCCGCGTAGTGCCCACCAGCCGCTACCAACGCATCGTGCGCACCGATCTCCACCATCCGGCCCGCGTCCAGCACGACTACCCGGTCTGCGCTGACGGCCTGGGTCAGTCGGTGCGCCACCACCAGCGCCGTGCGCCCGGCGAGGGCCCGGTCCGCCGCGGCTTCCAGAACCCGCGCGCCCGTGCTGCCCGCCTCTGCAGTGGCTTCGTCCAGGATCGCCACCGGTGGATCGGCCAGCACGAGCCGGGCGAGCGCGAGCTGTTGCGCCTGTGTCGCGGTGAGCGGGTGCGCACCCTCACCGACTACGGTGTCGAGGCCGTCGGGCAGCTCGTCGACCCACTCGAGCGCGTCCACGGTGGCCAGCGCGTCGCGCAGCTGCTCGTCCGTGGCGTCCGGCTGGGCCAGGCGCAGGTCGTCGGCCAGGGTGCCGACGAAGACATGCACCTCCTGGGTCACCAGCGTGACGGTGCGGCGGGTCAGCGCGGGCCCGAGCTCGTCGAGCCCGACGCCGCCGAGGCTGATCGATCCGCCGGCCGGGCGGTGCACCCCGGCGATCAGCTTGGCCAGCGTGGTCTTGCCCGCGCCGCTCGCCCCGACCAGCGCCACCCGCTCGGTCGCCCGGATGTCGAGGTCGACGCCGTGCAGGACGGGATGGTCCGAACGGTAGGCGTGGCGCACGTCGGCGACCTTCACCGAGCCGTCCCTCGGCAACGCCTTCCGGTCGGGCTCGCCGGGCACGGGCAGCTCGGCGACCCCGACGATGCGGGCCAGGCTCGCGCCCGAGGCGAGCGCGTCGTCGATGGTGACGAGCGCACTGCTGATCGGCCCGAACAGGGAGTGGAAGTACAGCGCCGCCGCAGTGGCCTCGCCCGGGGTGACCGAGCGGTTGGCGACCAGGAGGAACCCCGTCACGAGCACCGCCGCGAGGCCGACGAACTCGGCGAGGTTGAGCCGGGCGTAGAAGCGGGTCATCAGGTGGATCCCGCGCAGCACCAAGTCGACGGCCGTGGTCGAGCGGGTGCGGACCCGGTCGACGTGGTCGTCGGCGAGCTGGAACGCGCGCACGGTGGCGGAACCGCCGATCGTGTCGAGCAGCTGCTGCTGTAGTGCGCCCTCCGCGACCCGTTGCCGGGCGTAGACGGGTCCCGCGGAGCGCACGTACCAGCGTGCGGTGTGGATCTGGATGGGCACGGCGAGCAGTGCGACCGCCAGGAACCGCCAGTCCAACGCGCCCATGGCCACGAGCGTCAGCGCGATCGTCAGGCCCGCCTTGGTGAGCTTGGGCACGGCGCCGCGGACGGCCTCGCCCACGACGGCGACGTCGCCGGTGACCCGGGTCGTCAGGTCGCCGTCGCCGGCCTGTTCCACCTGCTCCAGCGGCAGCGCGAGCGCGCGTTCGACGAACTGCTCGCGCAGGCTGGCCAGCAGCCGCTCACCGAGGCCGACGAGCATCGCCGTCCCCGTCGTGGTGAGCAGGCCCGCCATCACCGCGGCCACCGCGATCGCGGTCGCCGGGCCGAGGATCGCGACCGAGCCCGCCTCCTCGACCACGGCGTCGACGATCCGCCCGAGCAGCGGGGACACGAGCAGACCGACCCCGCTCCCGGCGATCAGCACGACCAGCGTGACGACCGCGCGCCACCGATAGGGACGCAGCAGCCGGCGCACCGCGGCGACCGTGTCGGCGCCGGAGGCCACCGGGAGCAGCATGCGCCCGGCCGGGGCCGCCGGGTGCACATCCCTCACATCAGTGCTCGACTCAGCGCTCATGTCAGCACCGCCGCCCGGTATTCGGCATCGGACTCGACCAGTTCGGCGTGGGTACCGACCCGGCGCACCCCCTCCTCACCGATGACGACGACCCGGTCGGTGACGGCGAGCAGTGCCGGGCTGGTCGTCGCCACCACGGTCGTGCGCCCGTGGCGGACCCAGCGCAGCGCGCCCGCGATCCGGGATTCGGTGACGGGATCGACGGCGGTGGTCGGGTCGTGCAGCACGAGCACCGGGCGATCGGCGGCCAGCGCCCGGGCGAGCACCACCCGCTGGCGCTGACCCCCGGACAGTGAGCGGCCCTGCTCCCCGATGGTGCTGTCGACGCCGTCGGGCAGGGTGCGGGCCACCTCGTCGGCGGCCGCGGCCGCGAGCGCCTCGCCGGCGCGGCCGGCGGCTGCGGCCGCGGTGACGTTGTCCAGCAGGGTGCCGGAGAAGAGCACGGCGTCGTGCGCCGCGACGAGCACCGCGGCCCGGACGTCGGCCGGGTCCAGCTCGGCCAGCGGCACGCCGTCCAGCTCGACGGTGCCCTGCTCCGGGTCGGCCTCGCGAGCGAGGCAGGCGAGCAGCGCCCGGACGGCGGGGGCGGGCGCGACGATCCCGATCAGATCGCCGGGGGCGACGTCGAGATCGACGTCGCGCAGGGCCCCGCGGGTCACGCCGCGCAGCCGCAGCGCGCCGCGCACCGGCTCCGGCAGGGCGGCGGTCCCGGCCCGTACCGCGGGCGGGGCGGACAGCACCGCCGCGATCCGTGCGGCCGACGCGCGCGCCTGCGCGAACTCGACGGTCGTCCAGGCCGCCGTCGACAGCGGGATCTGCAGGAACGTCGCCAGGCCGACGGTGGAGACGAGATCGCCCACGCTGATCGCGCCGTCCGCGGCCAGCATGCCCCCGACCAGTGCGACGACGGCGATGAACACCCCGGTGGAGGTCTCCACGACCCCGCCCTGGGCGGCGTAGGCGCGGGCGGTGCGCAGCGTCGCGGCCAGCGACGCCCGGCTGGTGCGGCGGTACCGCTGGACCGCGGTGCGTTCCGCGCCGAGCCCCTTGAGCACGCGCAGCCCGGCCACCAGGTCCGCCGCGACGCCGGACGCGTGGGCGGCGCGCTCCTGCTCGGCCTCGCTGCGCCGCTCCAGCGGCTTGCTCGCGAAGTGGGTGAGCAGCAGCAGCGGGGGCATGCCGAGCAGGACGAGCAGCCCGAGCGGCATCGAGATCGTCAGCAGGACGGCAGCGCTGACCAGCGCTGCAGCGATCGCGGCGAGGCCGAACGGCAGGGCCACGTCGGTCGTGCCCACCCGTTTCGCGTCGCTCGTCGCGATGTTCACCAGCTCGCCCGAGAGACGGCCGGCGTCCGCGCCGCCGTGGTGGTGCAGCACCCGGCCGGTCAGCTGCAGCCGCAGATCGTGCTCGGCGTTCTCCGCGGCCCGCTCGGCAGCCCGCACGCCGTAGCGGTAGGAGAACGACAGCAGCAGGAAGTCGGCGGCGAGCACCCCGATCCACAGGGCGAGCCCGCCGAGCGACCGGTTGGTCACCGCGACGTCGACGACCACACCGATCAGCACCGGCGCCATCGCCGAGCCGGCCTGGTGGCCGATCGCGAGCAGCGTGCTCCGGGCCACGTCGCGCCACTGGCCGTTCACCGCGCGGCGCAGCACTGCGGCACCCGTCACGGGTGCGCCGGACGGGCCGCTCACGGGGTCTGCACCCGGTTCCGGCCGAGGGGGACGACGGACGGCGTGCCGGTGACCGGATCGGGCACGACGAGGCAGCGCAGCCCGAACACCTCTTCCACCAGCTCCGCGGTGACGATCTCCGCCGGTGGGCCCTCGGCGACCACGGCGCCGTCCCGCATCGCGATCAGGTGCGTGCCGTACCGGGCCGCGTGGTTGAGATCGTGCAGCACCGCGACCAGCGTGCGGCCTGCCTGGTGCAGATCGGTGAACAGCTCCAGCAGCTCGATCTGGTGCGTGATGTCCAGGTAGGTGGTCGGCTCGTCGAGCAGCAGGATCCCGGTCTCCTGGGCGAGCGCCATCGCCACCCACACCCGCTGGCGCTGCCCGCCGGACAGCTCGTCGACCAGCCGCGACGACAGCTCCAGCACCGACGTGGCCTCCATCGCGCGGCGTGCCGCCTGCTCGTCCGCCTCGGTCCACTGCCGGATCAGCTTCTGGTGGGGGTAGCGGCCGCGGGAGACGAGATCGGCGACGGTGATCCCGTCGGGTGCGGTCGAGGTCTGCGGTAGCAGACCGAGGCGCCGCGCCACCTCCTTGGCCCGGTAGGAGTGGATGTCCGCGCCGTCGAGCACGACCTGCCCCGCGCTGGGCTTGACCAGCCGGGCCAGGCCGCGCAGCAGCGTGGACTTGCCGCACGCGTTCGGGCCGACGATGACCGTGAACGACTCGTCGGGGATCGAGACCGTGAGGTCCCGGGAGATCACCCGCCGGTCGTAACCCAGGGTCGCGGCGTCGACGTGCAACCGCGGCCCGGTGGACGCCGTCGATCCCGTGCCACGATGGTCGCGCCCGATGGTGGGGTGCGGCGCGGCGTCGGGCAATCGGTCCTCCCCATCTCGCGGTTGCCCCTGGGCAGAAGACAACTTAGCCTAAACTAACTCCCGGCTGATACGGTCTCCCGCGGATCGCGGCTCGAGATCGACACGAGGCTCGAAGAGGGGTTCGCGGATGATCCCGTGACGGGGCGCGGGCGTTGGGCATCGGTCGGGCGTACCGCCTGCCGTGGCGTGGGGACCGGCAGTCGTCGGCTCCGGGGGGGGGGTGACGCCCTCTGCTGCCCACCTTCGCGTGCCCACGAGCGCCTGCCTGCCCGCCGACCACCGAAGCGCGGTCCGGGTGCGCCCGGCTGCGCACCCGCCGACACCGCGGCACCGACCGAAGGAGACGATGGTGAAGAACCCGTTCGACGACGACGAGGGCCTCTTCTACGCCTTGGTGAACCACGAGGAGCAGTACTCGCTCTGGCCCACGTTCAAGCCGGTGCCCGGCGGGTGGACGATCGCCTACGGAGCTCCTGACGGGCGGCCGCGCCAGGAGGTGCTCGCGTGGATCGACGAGCACTGGACAGACCTGCGGCCGAAGTCCCTGCGCGACGTCATCGCGCAGCACGAGTCCGCCGCCCGCTGAACCCCGCCGCCCGACCGAACGAGAGGCCGTTCGATGCTCCGCACCGTGCTCGGCAGCAAGATCCACCGCGCCACCGTCACTCAGGCCGACCTGCACTACGTCGGCTCGATCACCATCGACGAGGACCTCGTCACTGCTGCTGGCCTGGTCGAGGGCGAGAAGGTGCAGGTGGTCGACATCACCAACGGCGCCCGGCTGGAGACCTACGTCATCACGGGGCCCGCGGGGAAGGGGGGCATCTGCATCAACGGTGCCGCGGCGCACCTGGTGAAACCCGGCGACCTGATCATCATCATGTCCTACCTGCTCGCCGAGGAGGAGGAGCTGCTCGGCCACGAGCCGCGCATCGTGCACGTCGACGCGAACAACCGCATCGTCGAGCTCGGGCAGGACCCGGCCGAGCCGGTCCCGGGTGCGGTCCGTCAGCTCTCGGCGCGGGGTGCCTGACGTGGAGCCGCTCCTGCTCGACGGGTTCGTTCCGTACCCGACCGATGTGGCCGAGCGCTACCGCCGCGTCGGCTGGTGGAGGGACGAGACCCTCCACGAGGTGTTCTTCGCCTCCGCCGGCCGCAACCCGGGCAAGACCGCGGTGGTGCACGACGACGAGACCCTGACCTACGGCGATCTCGCCGACCGCATCCTGCGGGTCGCCGCGGGCCTGTCCGGGCTCGGCATCGGCCGGGGCGACCGGGTCGTGGTGCACCTGCCGAACGTGCCCGCCTTCCTGATCGTCGTCTACGCGCTGTGGGAGGTTGGCGCGATCCCGATCTTCGCGCCCGCGGCCCACCGGCGCACCGAGATCACCAACTTCGTCGAGCGCGCCGGCGCCCGCGGCTACGTCACCGTCGCGGAGCACGACGGCACGGACCTCACCGCGCTGGCGGCCGAGCTGGTCGCGGCGCACCCCGGGCTGGTCACGATCGTGCTTGACCCCGGCGGGCGCGGCCCCGAGCTGGACCGGCTGCTCGCCAACGCCCCGCTCACCCACGAGCGCCGCTCGCTGCCCCAGGACGTCGCGCTCCTGCAGACCTCGGGTGGCACGACGGGCCGGCCCAAGCTGATCCCGCACACGCACGAGACGTACTGGCACTCCGTGCGGCTGAGCATCCCGCTGTGCGGGATCGGCCCGCACTCGGTGCAGCTGATCGCGGTGCCGATCTGCCACAGCATGGCCGTGCGGTCCCCGGGCTGGCTGGGGGTGTTCGCGTCCGGCGGGACCGTCGTGCTCGCCCCGAACGGCAGCCCCGACACCGCCTTCCCGCTCATCGAGAAGTACGGGGTCACGCAGGCCTCGATCGTCCCGCCGCTGGTGATGGCCTGGCTGAACTCCTCCTCGATCCGGGGGAAGTTCGACCTGTCCAGCCTGCACTCGCTGCACGTCGGCGGGGCGAAGCTGCCCAGGGAGGCCGCCCGGAGGGTGCGGCCCGAGCTGGGGGCGATCCTGCAGCAGGGCTTCGGGATGGCCGAAGGGCTGGTCAACTACAACCGGCTAGACGTCGACGAGGAGACGAGCGTGACCTGCCAGGGGCTGCCCGTCTCACCCGGCGACGAGCTGCTGGTCATCGACGATGACGGCGATCCCGTGGGCCCTGGCGAGCCCGGGCACCTGCTGACCCGCGGGCCGTCCACGATCCGCGGCTACTTCCGGGCCCCCGAGCTGAACGCCTCGGCGTTCACCGAGGACGGCTTCTACCGCACGGGCGACATCATCCGCCGGGACGAGCGCGGCTACATAACGGTCGTCGGGCGCTCGAAGGACCAGATCAACCGCGGCGGCGAGAAGGTCGCGCCGGAGGAGGTGGAGAACCTCATCCTGGCGTACGAGGGCGTCCACGACGTCTCGGTGGTCGGCATCGAGGATCGGGTGCTGGGGGAGCGGGTCAAGGGGTTCGTCGTGCTCCGTGAGGGCGTCGACCCGTCCACGGTGACGCTGGCCAGGATCCGGGCGCACCTGCGCGAATGCGGCCTGGCGGCGTACAAGATGCCGGACGCGCTGGAGATCGTGGAGGAGTTCCCGCGGACCGCCTACGGCAAGATCAGCAAGCTGATGCAGCGCCAGGCGTAGTCCCTCAGCGGCGCCGCACCTCGTGGACGATCAGCCACAGCAGGTAGGCACCGCCGAGGACCACCGTGACCACCCCGACCGGCAGCGCCACCGGGAGCACGTGCAGGGCGACGAGCTCCGCTCCCGCCAGCAGCACCGCCCCGGTGAGCGCGGCCGGCAGGACGGCCACCCCGGGGGTCCGGCACATCCGGCGGGTGATCTGCGGCGCGGCCAGCGCGACGAACGCGATCGGCCCCGCCGCGGCCGAGACGACGGCGGTCAGGCCCACCGCGATCACGATGACGGCGAGCCGCAGCGGCTCGGTGCGGGTCCCGGTGGCGCGGGCGGCGTCGTCACCGAGCTCCATCTGCCGCATCGGGTGCCCGAACGCCGTGAGGACGATCATCAGGGAGAGCACCACGCCGCCCCCCACCAGCACCTCCCGCGGCCCGATCCCGGCGAGTGAGCCCGCGCCCCACGCTGAGGCAGCGATCGCCACCTCGAGATCGGCGGTGAGCATGAGCCAGGTGTTGAGCGAGGTCAACATCGCCGACACCGCGATCCCGACGATGATCAGCCGGAACCCCTGCATGCCGTTCCGCCAGGCGAGCAGGTAGATCGTCGCCGCGGTGACGATGCCGCCGACGAACGCGCCCGCGGTCTGCTGCAGGTAGCTGCCGTGGACCAGGATGATCACGATCACCGCGCCCGTGTAGGCCCCCGACGAGATCCCGATGATGTCCGGGGACGCGAGCGCGTTGCGGGTGAGCGATTGGAACACCGCACCCGCGGCCCCGAGCGCCGCGCCGAACAGCACGGCCGCAACGGCGCGGGGCAGCCGCCATTCGAGCACGACGATGCGGGCGAACCCAGCGCGGGAATCGCCGGTCAGTGCTGCCCACACCTGAGCCGGGGTGAGCGGGAAGTCGCCGAGCGCCAGCGCGGCCGCCGTGGCGGCGAGCGCCGCCGCGGCCAGCAGCGCGCACGTGATCACCGTGCGGGCCTGCCAGCGCAACGCGAGCCCGCCGCGGCGCAGGACCCACGTCCGGCGCCCGAAATCCACAGACGTCACAGGGCAGCACTCACAGGGCAGAGACTCTCCGGCGGCGGACGAGCAGGACCAGGATCGGCGCGCCCACGAACGCCATCACGATGCCCACGGGCAGTTCGCCTGGCCGCATCACGGTGCGCCCAACGACGTCGGCGGCCGTGAGCAGGGCCGGGGCCAGTAGCAGGGTGCCGCCGAGGATCCAGCGTTGATCGGGCCCGACGATCCAGCGCACGACGTGCGGCGCCATGAGCCCGACGAACCCGATCGGCCCGGCGATCGCGGTGGCGCCGCCGGCGAGCAGTGTGACGGCGACGACGACGATCACCTGGGTGCGGCCGATGTGCACACCCAGCGAGGTCGCGAGATCGTCGCCGAGCGCGATCGCGTTGAGCGGCCCGGCCACGGCGATCGCGAGGATCACCCCGGCCACGAGGAACGGCAGCACCGGCAGCAGCACGTCCCAGCCGCGGCTGGCGACGCTGCCGGCGTTCCAGTTGCGCATCTGCTCGAACGTGTGCCGGTCGAGCAGGGTCATGGCGCTGACGACGCCGAACAGGATCGAGCCGAGCGTGACGCCGGCGAGCGTCAGCTGGATCGGGTCGATACTGCCGCGGCCCGCCGAGCCGACGGCGTAGACGACGACGGTCGCGAGCAGCGCCCCGGCGAACGAGAACCAGACGTACTGGCCGGGCGACGACAGATGGAACACGGCGATCCCGAGCGCGACGAACAGGGCCGCGCCCGCGTTCACCCCGAGGATCCCCGGGTCGGCCAGCGGGTTGCGGGTCAGCGCCTGGATGAGCATCCCGGCGACGCCGAGCGCGATCCCGGTGGCGAGCAGCACCGCCGTGCGCGGCACGCGCAGGCTCCACACGACGTAGGCGTCGCCCTCCCCGGTGTCGTGCAGCAGCGCGTCGAGGACGCCGGCGAACGGGATGTCGCGCGATCCGACCGCGATGCTGGCCAGCAGGAGCAGGACCAGGAGCGCGAGGGCGGCCAGCAGGCCGATCACCCGGCGGCGGCGCAGCGGCACCACGGTGCCGTCGGTCACCGTGCCGCCGGTCACCGTGAGGTCCACCTAAGTTAGTTTAGCCTAGCCTTGTGATTCTCGTGGGCTCTGGAGCCTTGGTCTGGCGCGCCGCTGCCCAGGCTGCGTCCTCGGGCCGGACGGTCGACGCGGTCGTGCATCCCCGGAGAGAGGCAGTGCCCGCGAGGGCGCGTTCGTTTCTGCGCCGCGAAACCAGCGACGTCAACGAGCTGGCCGGCTTCATCGCCGAGATCTGCACGGACGGGTTGGTGTGCTCGACGGGGAACCCGTTCATCTTCCGCGCGCCGATCCTGGATCTGGGGCTGACCATCGTGAACATCCACGGTGGACCGCTGCCCGGGTACCGCGGGCTGCCGGTGGTGGCCGCGACGTTCGCCATCCTGCGCGGCGAGCGGGAGTACGGCGTCACCCTGCACCGGGTCGACGCGGGGATCGACACCGGGCCGGTTGTCGACCGGCGCACGTTCCCGCTGCCGGACTCGGTGACCCTCGAGGAACTTCTGGTCCAGGTGACGAATTCCTGTCACCAGCTCTTCACGGACAACCTCGCCGATCTGGGCCGCGAGCCGCTCGCGCCGGCCGGCGCGGACGGGGAGGGGGAGTACTTCGGCAAGGCGCGACTGGCCGAGCTCGCCGGCTTCCGCGACCATCCCGCCTTCGAGCGGGCGACGGATCTGGGGGTCCTGGCGGACTTCCACCCGGACTACGCCGCGGCGTTCGAGGCGGCCCGGTCCGGCGCTCCGGTGGGCTGATCGGCGGGCGTCCGGCTGTGGATCTCGTCCTGTGGGCGGGTGTCGAGCGGCTGATATTCTGCCGAGTCTAAGGGAATCCTAGCCTAACTTTTGGTCGCCGAGCGGGAGCTCGACGTCTTCGGACTCCCCTCGGAGAACGGAATGCACTCATGAGACTGAACAGGACGTCGCGACGCCTTGCGGCACTGGTCGCCGGCCTGCTCGGCGTCGCACTGGCGCTGGCCGGCTGCGGTGGTGGCTCCCAGGCCGTGGACGCCGCTCCGGCGGCCGACGCCCCGGTCACGATCACCACCGCGTACGGCGACACCACGGTCAACGCGAAGCCGCAGCGGATCGTCGCGCTGGCGGCGCGGCACGTGGAGCTGCTGAACCTGCTCGGGGAGAAGCCCGTCGCGTGGGCGGACTACACGACGACCGCCGAGGAGGTGCCGCAGTACTACCCGTGGATGGTCGGCACCTACTCGACCGACCCGGACCCGAACCTGTTCACCGCGGACTACGTCCCGGCGCCGGAGGCGATCGCCGCGCTGCAGCCGGACCTCATCCTCACCACGATCTGGCAGACGGATGAGCAGATGTACCAGCAGCTGTCGCAGATCGCCCCGACCTACGTCGGGATCGAGAAGGACACGAACACCAGCTGGCAGGACGACCTGGCGGCGCTGGCGAAGCTGACCCGCAACGACCCGTCGATCGTCCAGAAGACCCAGGCCGAGTACGACGCGGCCTTCAAGGCCGCCGCGGAGAAGCTGACGCAGCTGAAGGACAAGACGTTCTACATCGCCGCGCTCGGCGAGGGCGAGCAGCTCTGGCTGACCGAGTACGCTGCGGCCCCGCTCATGGCGCTGGGCCTCAAGCCCGGCCCGGGCCAGCCGATGAGCGGCGCCGAGGCCGCCGACGCGCCGAAGTACTCGCTGGAGAACGTCGACAAGCTCACCGCGGACGTCGTGCTGGTCGCCACCGAGCACCGCGACCCGAACGGCTCGTTCAAGGCCGCCATGCAGGCCGACCCGCGGGTGGCGGCCCTGCCCGCCGCGCAGCACAACGCGCTGATCTACCTCGATTCCACCCAGTGGGGTGCCGTGAACGGCGGTAGCGCCGCGAGCGAGATCTGGTGGCTCAACCAGATCATGCCCACCCTGGAGAAGATCACCCCCTGAGAGCCGGTAGTACGGAGCGGGCCGGTCAGTCCCAGCTGGGACGGACCGGCCCGCTCCGTTTTCCCGCTCAGCGGGTGAGCCGGGCAGCCCACTCGCCGAGCAGCGCGTCCGCGGTGTCGGGGCCGAGAACCTGCAACGTGACGCCGTCCGGGGTGAGCCCGTAGCGGGCGACGATCGGGTACAGCGCCTCGAAGCCCTCGGCGATCTCCGGGTCGGCCAGCGGTCCGTACACGCGGGTCAGCAGCACGTCAGGGCTCGGCACCCGGCGCAGCTTGGCGCGTGCCGCCTTGCTGTGATGGCGCAGCAGCTCGTGCCACGGCGCGTAGGCCGGGGTGGCGTCCGCACCTGCGAGGACCGGGTAGACGCTCGTGAGCGCCCCGGGGAACGCGCCCGCCTCCCCGGCGAGGTGCGAGCGCAGATCCCACTCGACGTCGATCGCGCGCGGGCCGTCCGACCACGCCGCGACCGCCGCACCGAACGCTGCCTGCACCGCCGTCGCGTCGGCCACGCCGGGCACGGCCCGGGTGGCCGACCGGGTGCGCGGCGCGGGCTCGCCGGGGGCCGGGAGCGTCAGCAGCTCGTCGATCCAGCCGGCCACCGCGGCGGCGTCCGCGGCCTCCAGCGCCGCGACGCGGTCGGTCAGCGCGGTCGCGCTCGCGGCCACCGACCGGACGGGTGTTGCGGCGGGCGCCTTCCCGGCGAGGTGCGTGCGGATCCGGCTCGTCACCTCGTGCAGCGTGGCGCGGTCGGCCGCCAGCCCGTGCACGGTGACCACCAGCGACGCCGGGTCGCCCGCCGGCCGCACGATCGCGGCGTGCAGGACCCGCCCGGCCGTGAGATCGATCCGGGCGACCAGCGCGTCGCGGACCTCCTGCGGGGTGCCGTCGAGCACCGAGACGCTCTCGGCGGCCGGCCCGTCCGCGTAGGGGACGATCTCCGTGGTCCACAGCAGCTTGTGCCGGGCCGTGACCCGCTGGCGCAGGGCGTCGACGTCGCAGAGCACGGCGGCGACGGCGGCGCGCAGGGCGTCCTCGTGCGCCGGGCCCGGCAGGTCCGCCACCTGCGTGTGGACGAACCCGGCGAGCGGGAGGCCGGCCAGCCGCACCCGGTGCTGGGCGACGGTCGGCGTGATCGCCACCGGCTCGGCGGGCTCCTCCGCCACCTCGGGTGCGGCCGCCGCGGCCAGCCGAGCCGGGGTGCGCAGCGTGAAGACGTCGCGGACGCCCAGCTCCAGCCCGTGCCCGCGGGCGAGGCGGGCCAGCGCCATCGCGGAGATGCTGTCGCCGCCCAGTTCGAAGAAGTCGTCGTCGACCCCGACGCCCGGCCGGCCCAGCACCTCCTCCAGCGCCGCGACCAGCGCCCGCTCGGCATCGGTCGCCGGCGACCGGGACGGCGCCGACCGGCCGGGATCCGGCGCCGGGAGCGCCGCGCGGTCCACCTTGCCGGTCGGGGTCAGCGGCAGGGCGTCCAGCACCACCACCGTGGGCGTGACGTACATCGGCAGGGTCGCGGCGACCGCGTCGCGGACGGCGGCCTCGTCGAGCGCGTGCCCCTCGGCCGGGGTCACGTACCCGACGAGCCGGGTGGCGCGGCCCGACCGGTGCACGGTCGCGGCCGCCTCCCGCACGCCGGGGACCGCCTTCAGCGCCGCCTCGACCTCCTCCAGCTCGATGCGGACGCCGTTGATCTGCACCTGGAAGTCGTGCCGGCCGACGTAGTGCAGCCGCCCGTCGGCGTCGCGGCGGGCGAGGTCACCGGTCTGGTAGAGGCGGCCGCCGGACCCGTCGAACGGGTCGGCGACGAACCGGGCGGCCGTGAGGCCGGACTGCCCGAGGTAGCCGCGGGCGAGCTGGACGCCGCCCACGTACACCTCGCCCACCACGCCGTCGGGCACCGGCCGCAGCCACGGGTCCAGCAGCAGCGTCCGCACCCCCGGGACCGGGGTGCCGATCGTGATCGGGCCGGCGTCGGTCGCGGCGGTCTCGGCGAACGTGACGTCGCCCGCGACCTCCGAGGAGCCGTACGAGTTGACCACCGTCGCCGCGGGGGTGGCCGCGGCGAACCGCTCGACCGCCGCGGAAGTCAGCGCCTCGCCGCTGGAGATCCAGCGCCGCACGCCCCCGACGCGGGAGCCGCCGCTCTCGGCGATCGCCTGCAGCAACGTCGGCACGCCGGTCACCTGCGTGACGCCGTGGGCGGCGATCACCCCGGCCAGGAGGTCGGCGTCACCGGACTGCGCCTCGTCGGCCACCACGAGGGTGGCGCCGGCGAGGAGGGCGGCGAGGGTCTCGGTCAGGCCGTCGACGAAGCCGATGGACGACTTCGCGAGATGCACGGCGGGCCGCCCGGGCGTCCCGGTGTCCCAGCGTCGAACCGCCCAGTCGAGCCGGTTCGCCAGCGCCTCCTGCGTGCCCAGCACACCCTTCGGCGTGCCCGTCGAGCCCGATGTGAACAGCAGATACGCACCGTGCGCGCCGGCCGGGGCCGGGCGGTCGGCCTCGGTGAGCGGAGCGGGGGAGAACCCGGCGATGCGCTGCGCGGTGGCCGGGTCGTCGAGCAGGACCACTTCGCCGGGCAGCGCCACGCCCGCGCCCTGCAGCCCCGCCGCGGTCTCGCGGGTGGCCAGCACGACGCGCGGTGCGGCGGCCGTGAGCTGGTGCGCCAGCCGGGCCGCGGGATGGCGGTGATCCAGCGGGACCACCACACCGCCCGCGGTGATCACCGCGAGCAGCCCGGCGACCAGGTCGAGGGTGCGGCCCACGACCACGGCGACCCGCTCGTCCGGCCCGACCCCGGCCGCGACCAGCAGCCGGGCCAGCCGGTGCACCCGGGCGCCCAGCTCGGCGTAGGTCCAGCCGGTCGCGCCCTGCACGAGCGCGGGCGCCTCGGCGGACGCGGCGAACCGGGCGGTCAGCCGGGGCACGAGCAGCTCGGCGGGCGGGGTGGCGACGGCCGGGGCCGGCGCCTGGGCGGCGAGGCCGATCTGCTCGGCGACGTCGGCGGCCCGCCGGCCCTTGTCCTCGACGATCAGCTCGACGACGCGCAGGTAGAGATCGGCGATCCGGTCGGCGACGGTGTCGTCGACGGCACTGCGGTCGTTGGTCAGCGCGACCGAGACCGTCTCGTGCAGCGTGACCAGGGTCGTGAGCCGGTAGTGCGGGGCCTGGACGTACTCGATCTCCCCGATGCGCAGCTGGTCGTCGCCGGCGGGCTGGCGCAGGTTCTCGATGGAGAACAGGGAGTCGAACAGCTCCCGGATACCCAGCCGGTTCTGCAGCTCCAGCAGCGGGACGTGCTGGTGGTCGAGCACCGCGGTCTCGGCGTCGACGAACCGGCGCACGACCTCGTCCACGGCGGCGTGGTGCGCCCAGCGCACCCGGGTGGGCACCGTGTTCAGCAGCATGCCGACGATGCGGTCGATGCCCTTGACGTCCTCGCCGCGGCCGGCCGTGGTGGACCCGAAGACGACGTCGGTGCGGCTGGTGAGACAACCGATCAGCAGGCCCCACGCGGCCGTCATGACCGCGCCCTCGCTCACCGACCGGGACCGGGCGTATGCGGTCAGCGCCGCCCGGTGCTCGGCGTCGAGCGCGCGGCGGCGCCTGCCGTATCCGGTGGCCTCGCCGGCCGGGGCCGGCAGGTGCTCGGCGACCAGCGTGGCGCTCTCCACGCCGGCGAGGTGCGCCAGCCAGGCGTCCACCTCGCGCTGCGGGTCACGGCGGTGGGTCCACCAGCGCAGGAAGTCGGGGTGCTGGGGAGCGGGGGAGTCGAAGGCCTCGCCGCGGTAGGCGGCCATGATGTCGTCCCAGATCAGGGCGACCGACCAGCCGTCGGCGATGATGTGGTGCACCGTCTGGACCAGGCGGTGCCGCTCCGGCCCCAGCCTGACGAGGGCGTAGCGCATCAGCGGTGGCCGGCTCAGGTCGAACCCGCGTCGCCGGTCCTCCTCGGCGACCGTCGCGACGAAGGCATCGGCATGTCCGCCGGCATCCAGGGTGCGGAACTCCGGGTCCGGGGTGTCGCCGATCGTCGAGACCAGCCGGCCGGAGCGGGTGAGGTGGAAGCCCGCGGCGAGCGCGCCGTGCCGCTGCACGACCGCGGCCGCGGCCCGTTGCAGCCGCGCCACGTCGAGCGGGCCGTCGAGATCGACGATCTGCTGGACGACGTAGGGATCCTCGCCCGGCGCGGCGACGGAGTGGAAGTAGATGCCCGACTGCACCGACGTGACCGGGAGGATCTCGCGCAGGCCGGGCACGGCCGCGGCGAGGTCCGCGGCGTCGGCGTCGTCGAGGGTGATCAGGGGAGCCGTCCCGGTCTCGCTCTCGGGCTCCTGGCCGTCCTGGCCGCCGGCGGTCAGGTGCTCGGCCAGCTGCCGCGGGGTGCGGTGGGTGAAGATGTCGGTCGGGCGCACCGAGTAGCCCTCGCCGCGCAGGGCGAGCGCGACGCTCACCGCGACGATGCTGTCGCCGCCGAGGGCGAAGAAGTCGTCGTCGGCGCCGACCTCGTCGAGATCGAGGACCTCCGCGAGGATCTCGCAGATGCGCTGCTCCTCCTCCGAGACCGGGGCGGTGCGGGTCTCGGGCTGCGGTTCGGCGGGCTCGGGCAGCGCCTCCCGGTCGATCTTGCCGTTGGCGTTGAGGGGGAAGCGGTCCAGCACCACCAGCGTGGCGGGGACCATGTACTCGGGGAGCCGCTCCGCGAGCCAGCTCTTCAGCTCCGCGCCGGCGATGCCGTCGCCGGTGGAGGTGACGTAGCCGATCAGGGTCTCGGCCCCGCTCGCCCGCGTGGCCAGCTTCACCGCCGCCTGCCGCACGTGCGGATGGCCGGAGATCGCGACCTCGATCTCCTCCAGCTCGACGCGCCGGCCGCGGATCTTCACCTGGTTGTCCGCGCGGCCGAGGAACTCCAGATCACCCTGGGGCGTCCACCTGGCCAGGTCCCCGGTGCGGTACAGGCGGGAGCCGTCGCTCGCGAACGGGTTCGCGACGAAGCGGCCCGCGGTCAGCGCGGAGCGGCCGATGTAGCCGCGGCCCAGCAGGAACCCGGCCGCGTAGAGCTCGCCGCCCACGCCGATCGGGCACGGGTTCAGCTGCTCGTCGAGGACGTACAGCTGGGTGTGCGGGTTGGGGCGGCCGATGGAGGTCGCGATCCGCTCCGCGGTGTCGCGGTAGATCACGTGCGAGACACCGATCGTCGCCTCGGCGGGGCCGTACCCGTGGTAGAGGGTCGTGGTCAGCTGGCGGCGGAAGCGGCGGAACAGGTCCGGGGTAAGCACCTCGCCGCCGCACCACACGTGCCGCAGCCCGGCCAGCGCCGACGGGGTGCCCTCGGGGCGGGCGTCGTCGAGGGCGAGCAGCACGTCGAGCATCGACGACACGAGGTAGACGAACGTGACCCGCTCGCCGGCGATCAGCCGCAGCAGCTGTTCCGGGTCCTTCTCGCTGCCCGGCGGGGCGACCACGACCCGACCGCCGGAGACCAGCGGGAGCAGGATCTCGTTGACGGAGATGTCGAAGGCGAGCGGCGCCTTGAACAGCGACGCGTCGTCGCAGCCGAATCTGAGGATGTGGTCGCGCTGCCAGCGCAGCCGCTCGCAGATCGCCTCGTGGCGGATCATTGCGCCCTTCGGCGTGCCGGTCGAGCCCGACGTGAAGATCACGTACGCGAGCCGCGCGCCGGTGACCGGCGGTGCGGGCGGCAACGGCGCGGTGTCCTCGGGTGTCATGTCCTCGGGAGTGGCGGACGCGGCCAGATCGACGACGATCGGCTCCACCCCGGGCGGGGTGGTGTCACCCGCGGTGACGAGACCGAGCCGGGCCGACGCCTCGGCGGCGACCTGGGCGCGGCGGGCGTCCGGCCACTGTGGATCCACCGGGGCGAACGCGCCGCCCGCGATCATGCTCGCGAAGACGCCGACGACCATCTCGGCCGAGCGGGGCATGCAGATCGCGACGACGTCCTCGGGCCGGAGCCCGGCTCTCCGGAGCCGGCGGGCGAGCCGCTGCACGTGATCGTCCAGCTGCCGGTAGGTCCACCGGCGCTCGCCGTCGACGAGCGCGGTCGCATCGGGCGCGGCGCGGACGACCGCTGCGAACATGTCAGGGACGGTCGAGGTCACCGCCGGCGCGGAGCGGTCGTTCAGCCGCTCGTGCAGCGTCTCGACGTCGGTGAACTCGGCCCGGGTGATCTCCGGCTCGGGACGGGCGGCGGACTGCATCGGTCTCCAGAAGCTCGTGTCGCAACGGTCACGTCCGGTGATCCCGGAGGCACCGCGAGGCTTGGCAGGGTAGGCTAACCTGCATTAGGCTCACCTAAGTGAATCACGGTGGCACCGCGGCACAACAGCTCTTCCCGCTCACCCGGGCACAGCGCGGAGTCTGGGCAGCTCAGCGGCTCTTCCCCACCGCGACCGCATACCGGGTCGGCCAGCTCCTCTGGCTGGACGGAGACATCGACACCGTGCTGTTCGCGAACGCGGTCGCGCAGGCGTTCGCGGAGTCGGACGCACTGCGGGTGCGGTTCACCGACGGTGACGGCGAGCCACAGCAGTGGATTGATCCCGCGGCGACGCTGCCCACCGAGATCGTCGACACCGCGGCCGACGACGCCGGGATCCGCCGCCGTGTCCGCCGCTCGTTCGACGTGGCGGACGACCTCACCGGGTCCGTTCCGTCCGCCTCGACGCTGTACCGGCGCACCGGTGGGGGCTGGGCATGGGCCTTCGCTACCCACCACGTGCTCGTCGACGCCTACGGCATCAGCCTGTTCACCCGCCGGGCCGGGGAGATCTACACCGCCCGCTTGGCCGGCGCCGAGCCGGCGCCGGTGTCGTTCGGAGCCTGGCCGGACGTCGCGAGCGCCGAGCACGAGCGCGCCACCGCCCCTGCTGACGATGCCGCCCCGCCGCCGTGGGCCGAGGTGTTCGAGATCGCCGAGGCGCGCGGCCACGCCACCGCCGTCGACTCCGCGGCGCTGTTCGGGCTCTCCGACCAGAAGGTGGTCGTCCCGCTGGCGGAGCCGGCCGGGGCCGCGCTGAAGGCCGCCGCGCGGCGGCTGCGGCTCAACTGGGCCGCTTACGCCTCCGCCCTGTGGGGTCTCTACGACGCGCTCGCCGAGGGCCGGCAGGACCTGGTCCTGCGGGTGCCGTTCATGATGCGCCAGGACGCGGCGGCGCTGCGCACGCCCGGCATGCTGGTCACGACGTTGCCGGTCGCCGTGCGGCTCACCGGCGGCTCGACGCTGGGCGACGTCACCCGCGAGGTCGCCACCCAGCTGCGCACCACCGGGCGGGAGGAGCGCTGGACCGAGGAGCAGGTCGCCCGCGGGTGGCGGGGCGGCGAGCTGGACTACCGCACCCTGCCGCTGATCAACATCAAGGCGTTCGACTACGCATGCCGGTTCGGCGACGTCGTCGGCCGCCAGGAGACGGTGAACGCCGGCCCGGCCGGTCGCCTGGACCTCACCGTCTACTCCGACCCCGTCCACGGCTTCCGCATGGAGCTGGCCGGCAACGAGGCGCTCCTCGACGCGGCCGCCCTCGCCACCCACGCGGAGAACTTCGCCCGCTTCGTCGAGGCCGCCGTGGCCGTCGACCCGGACGAGCGCGTCGCGCAGCTGCCGTCCGTGGTCGGCGACGCCGATCGCGCCCGCGTCGAGGCCTGGTCGGCCGGTCCGGTCCACGACATCCCGCAGACCCATCTCGACGCGCTCATCCGCGCGCAGGCCCGGCGGACCCCGGACCGCGTCGCGATCCTCGACGACACCGACGGCGCCGAGCTGACCTTCGCCCGGTTCGATGCCCGCACCAACGCGCTGGCCGGCCTGCTCGCCGAGCGGGGCATCGGCGTCGGCGACCGCGTGGGCGTGCTGCTGCCGCGCTCGAAGGACCTCGTCGTCACGCTGGTAGCGATCATGCGGGTCGGCGCGGCGTGGGTGCCCGTCGACACCTCCTACCCGGCCGACCGGGTCGAGTACGTGTTCACCGACGCGGGGGTCTCGGCGGTCGTCACCGACACCGCCACGGCGCAGGCGCACCGGGCGGGCCTGGCGGGAGTCCCGGCCGAGCTCTTGCTCATGGACGACCCGGGCGTGCAGGCCGAGCTGGACCGCGGCCACCCCGAGCCGCCGGCGCTGTCCCGGCCGCTCCACCCGTCCGACGCCGTCTACTTCGTCTACACCTCCGGAACCACGGGCCGTCCGAAGGGCGTGCGGGTGACGCACCGGGGCATCGTGAACCGCCTGATGTGGGCCCTCTCGGTGCACCGGCTGGGCCCCGAGGACCGCATCCTGCAGAAGACGCCCGCGACGTTCGACGCCTGCATGTGGGAGTTCTTCGGTGCGCTGCTGGTCGGCGGCGTCGTGGTCGTCGCCCGCGACCAGGGCCACAAGGACCCCGAGTACCTCGCCGACGTCATCGCGCGCCGGAAGGTCACGGTCACGCACTTCGTGCCGTCGATGCTGCAGGGCTTCCTCGCCTCCGAGCCCGATCCCGCACGGCTGACGTCGCTGCGGCAGGTGTTCGTGTCGGGCGAGGCGTTCCCGATGGCCGCGGTGCCCGAGGCGCGCCGCGTGTTCGGCGACGCGCGCCTGGACAACGTGTACGGGCCGACGGAGACCACCGTCGACGTCTCCTACCTGCACATGGACGACCACCCGCTGGGTGAGCACCTGTCCGTCGTGCCGATCGGCGGCACCCCGCCGAACGTCCGGCTGCACGTCCTGGACGGGTGGCTGCGCCCGGTCGGGCCCGGTGTGGTCGGGGAGCTGTACGTCGGGGGCATCCAGCTCGCCGACGGGTACGCCGGCCGGTTCGGGCTCACCGCGGAGCGGTTCGTCGCCGACCCGTTCAGCGACGACGGCTCCCGCCTCTACCGCACCGGTGACCTGGTGCGGTGGGACGAGCACGGCGCGCTGGAGTACCTGGGCCGTACCGATGACCAGGTGAAGGTGCGGGGGTTCCGGATCGAGTTGGACGAGGTCCGGGCGGTGGTGGAGCGGCACCCGGCCGTGTCGGCGGCTGCGGTGCTGGCGCTGGAGCACCCGGCGGGCGGGAAGTTCCTGGCCGCCTATGTGATGGTGGCGCCCGGAGCCGGTCCGGATGATTCCGCGCTCGCGGACGAGGTGCGCGAGATCTGCGGGTCGGTGCTGCCGGACTTCATGGTCCCGACGACGGTGACGCGGGTCGAGTCGTTCCCGACGACGGCGAACGGCAAATTGGACCGGGCGGCGCTGCCGCAGCCGGACCTGGGTTCCGGCGGGGGTGCCGGGCGGGCACCCGAAACGCGGACGGAGATCGTGCTGGCTGCCGTTTTCCGCGACGTGCTGGCGTTGGGGCCGGATGTGTCGTTGTCGGTGGAGGACGACTTCTTCCGCCTGGGCGGCGACAGCATCCTGTCGATCCAGGTCGTCTCGCGCGCCCGCCGGCAGGGCGTCTTGGTGACCGCGGCCGAGGTCTTCGCGGCGCGCACGATCGCCGCGCTGGCGGCATTGGCCGACGAACGCGCCGGCGCGGAGGACTCGCAGCTCGCGGCCGTTTCCGAGGCCCCGTTGTGGCCGATCGCGGCCGCCCAGGCGGGCAGCCCCGGGTTCGGTGCGTTCTCGCAGTGGTTCGTGTTCACCACGCCGGCCGGGCTGGACGAGTCGGTGCTGGCGCGGGTGCTGGGCCGGGCCGTCGGTCTGCATCCGGCATTGAACGGGCGCCTGGCCGGCGCCATGTTCACCGTCGAGTCCCGCGCCGAGGCGGGGGAGCGGCTGCAGGTCGATCGCGGTGGTTTCGACCCTGCGCGCGCCGAGATGCTGGCCGCGCAGCTGTCGGAGTCGCTGGACCTCGAGGCCGGGGTGCTGTGGCGGGCGGTGTGGTTCCCGGCGGCGCATCGGCTGTTGTGGGTCATTCACCACCTGGTGGTGGACGGGGTCTCGTGGCGGATCCTCGGCGACGACCTGGCGCAGGCCTGGGAGATCGAATCCGGCCGGGCCTCGGGCGAGTTGCTGCCGGAGGCGACCGGGCTTCCGGCGTGGTCGGCAGCGCTCGCCGCTCGTGCCGCGGGGTCCACTGTGGCCGAGCAGGCCAGCTACTGGGCGTCGGTCACCGCTGACGAGGAGTCGCCGCTGGGGTCGCGCGCGCTCGACCCGGCCCGAGACACCTACGCGACGGCGCGCCGGTTCGAGGTCACCGTTCCGGCCGAGGTGACCCGGGCGGTGGTCTCGGCCGTGCCGGGCGCACTGTCCGCCGAGGTCAACGACGTGCTGCTGGCGGCGCTGGCCGTCGCGGTCGGTGCCTGGCGCGGTGGCGAGCAGCGCCGGGTGCTGGTCGGGCTGGAAGGCCACGGCCGCGAGGAAACCTTCGTCCCGGGCTGTGATCTGTCGCGGACGGTGGGCTGGTTCACCTCCTGGTACCCGGTGCGGCTGGACACCGCTGAGGTCGATCCGGCCACGGCGGCTGCCGACCCTGCTGCGGCGGCGGAGGCGGTGCTGCGGGTCAAGGAGCAGCTGCGGGCGGTGCCGGACCGCGGCGTCGGCTACGGCGTGCTGCGGTACCTCGGCCCGGACGGTGCCGGGCTGGCGTGTGCGCCGCAGATCGGCTTCAACTACCTCGGCCAGTTCGGTGCCGCTGATGCCGGGGACTGGCAGACCGCGCCCGAACTGCCCGGCCTGCGGGCCCACCTGCCCGCGGAGCGGCCGCTGCCCGCGGTGATCGACATCAACGCCGCCGTCGTAGGCGCGAGCGACGGCGCCCGGCTGGTCGCCACGTTCGCCTACGCCGCCTCCGTCGTCGGCGAGGAGCAGGTCCGGGCGATCGCGGATCTGTGGGTGCAGACCCTGACCCGGCTGCGCGACTACGCCGAGGGCGCGGCGATCGTCCGCCGCTCCCCGTCCGACCTGACCGCCCGCGGGATCACCCAGGCCGACATCGCCGCGTGGGAGGCCCGATACGGCGAGCTGTCCGACGTCGCGCCACTGACCCCGCTCCAGCAGGGCATCACGGTCGAGTCCCTCGTCGGCAGCTCCGGCGGGGTCGACGTCTACGTGACCCAGACGCTGCTGCGCCTGACCACCGGCGCCGGCGACGTCGATCCCGACCGGCTCCGCCGCGCGTTCGCGCTCGTCCTCGACCGCTTCCCCGCGCTGCGCACCGTGATCGCCCCGACCGCCGTGGGCGACCACGTCGCCGTCGTGCCCGCCACGGTGGACCTGCCGTTCACCGTCGAGGACACCGAGGATGCCGCCCGCGTCGCCGACCGCGACCGCGCGGCCGGGTTCGACCTGGCCACCGGCCCGCTGCTGCGCGTGAGCCTCGTGCGCACCCCGGCCGGGACGACCCTCGTGCTGACGATGCACCACGTGCTCGCGGACGGCTGGTCCGTGCCCCGCATCGTCCGGGCACTCGTCGAGGCCTACCGCACGCAGACCGCGGCCGCCCCCGACCACGTCCACCGCGACTTCGTGCGCCGCCTCGCCGCCCAGGACCACGCCGCTTCCCTGGCCCGCTGGACCCAGGTGCTCGCCGGCGTCGAGGAACCCACCCTCGTCGCCCCCGGCGCGCCGGCGAGCGCGACCGCGTTCCCCGACGAACACCGCTTCGAGCTCGGCCCGGACGTGACCGCCGCCCTGAACCGGGCCGCCCAGCAGGCCGACGCCACACTGAGCAGCCTCGTGCAGGCCGCGTGGGGTGTCGTGCTGAACGCAGTCACCGGGCAGGACACCGTCCTCTTCGGCACCGTCGTCTCCGGCCGGCCCGCCGATCTCGACAGCGTCGAGGAGGCCGTCGGCCTCTTCCTCAACACGATCCCCACCCCGGTCGCGCTCGGCGCGAACCCGACCCTCGGCGAGCTGGCCCGCCAGGTCCAGCAGCACAACACCGGCCTGCTCGAGCACCACCACGTGGCGCTCACCGACCTGCACCGCATCACCGGGCACAACCCGCTGTTCGACACCCTCGTCGTCTACGAGAACTACCCGTTCGACGACGCCGGACAGGGCAGCGGACCGGCCGATCTCGTCGTCACCGGCGTCGACATCCGCGACTCCACGCACTACCCGCTGGCGCTGTCCGTGCTGCCCACGGCCGATCGCATCGGGTTCCGTCTCACCTCCCGCCCCGACTTGCTCGACGCGGACACCGTCATCCCGATCGCCGGCCTGCTCCGGCGGGTCCTCGAAACCGTCGCCGCCGACGCCGCCACCCGCGTCGCCGACGTGAACCTGGGCGGGACGGCCATCACCACCGCCCTGCCCGCCGCGGAAACGTCCGCGACCCTCGACTCGCTGCTGCGCGACCAGGCCGTCGCCACGCCGGACGCCGTCGCCCTCGTCGACGCCGACGGCGGCGCACCGCTCACCTACCGCCGGCTGGACGCGCGGATCGACGCCGTCGCCGCCCTGCTGATCGAGCGCGGGATCGCCGCAGGCGATCGGGTCGCCGTGCTGCTGCCGCGCTCGCCGGAGCAGGTGGTCGTGCTGGCCGCGATCCTGCGCACCGGCGCCGCCTACGTCCCGATCGATCCCGGCCACCCCGCAGAGCGGATCGCGCGGATCATCACCGACTCCGGGGCGGTACTGGTGGTCACCGACGCCGCCGACGTTCCCGGCGGCGTCCGCACGCTGGCCCTCGCCGAGGTGCGGTCCCGGCTCGACTCCGGCGCGACCGCCCGGCCGGCGCGGCCGGTCACCCCGGCCGACACGGCGTGCGTCATCTTCACCTCGGGCACGACGGGCGTTCCGAAGGGCGTCGCGCTCTCGCACCGCGTGCTGGTGAACCGCCTGACGTGGGGCCGGGAGGAACTGGGGTACGGGGCCGGATCCGTCGCCGTCGCCAAGAGCGGCCTCGGGTTCGTCGACGCCGTCACCGAGCTGTTCGGCCCGCTGGTCGCGGGCGCGACCGTCGTCGTGGTGCCCGACCGGATGGCCACCGATCCGGCCGCCCTGCTCGGCGTCCTCACCCGGCACGAGGTCACGCACCTGCTCACCGTGCCGTCCCTGACCGACGCCATGGCGGGCCCGGACACCGACGGGGCGCTGCCCGCGCTGCGGTCGTGGGTCTCGTCCGGCGAGGCGCTGACCCCGGCCACGGCCGAGCGGATGCGCCGCGTCGCACCCGCCGCCGTGCTGCGCAACTTCTACGGCTCCACCGAGGTCACCGGTGACGCCACGCGCTGCCGGATCACCGGCGACGTGATCGGGCTGGGCGCCCCGCCCGCCGGGATGACGGTGGCGGTGCTCGACCGCTGGCTGCGCCCGGTGCCCACCGGGGTGCTCGGCGAGCTGTACGTCGGCGGTGCGCAGCTCGCCGACGGCTACGTGGGCCGGCCCGGCCTGACGGCGGAGCGGTTCGTCGCCGATCCCGCCGGGTCCGGTGCCCGGCTGTACCGGACCGGCGATCTGGTCCGCATGCGCGCCGACGGCGCGCTGGAGTACCACGGCCGCGCCGACGACCAGGTCAAGATCCGCGGCGTCCGCGTGGAGCCGGACGAGGTCCGCGTCGCGCTGGAGCGGCACCCAGCGGTGACCGGCGCCGCGGTCGTCGCCCTCGACCACCCCGCGGGCGACACGTTCCTGGCCGCCTACCTCACCGCGGACGGCGATCTCGACGTCACCGAGCTGCGGGCGTTCGCGGCGGCGCAGCTGCCGGACCACATGGTCCCGGCGACGTTCACCCGGCTCGCCGCCTTCCCCGTCACGCCGAACGGCAAGCTCGACCGCCGGGCGCTGCCCGCCCCCGATCTCGGCGCACCCACCGGCGGCCGGGGCCCCGCCACCGCCACCGAGATCGCGCTGGCGGAGTTGTTCCGCGACGTGCTCGCCCTCGACGCCGACGTGTCGGTGGACGACGACTTGTTCGGTCTCGGCGGACACTCCCTGCTCGCGACCCGGGTGGTGGCGCGAGCGAACGCCGCGCTCGGCAGCGCCCTCACCCTCCGCGACGTGTTCGACCACCCGACCGTCGCGGAGCTGGCCCGCATCGCCGACGCAGGGACGCGGGCCGCGCTCCCGCGGGTGGGCGAGCTCGAACGCCCCGCCGAGCTGCCCGTCTCCTACGGCCAGCAGGCGCTGTGGCTCGTCGACCGCATGGGCGGCCCCGGCTCCCGCTACGTCGTCCCGGTCGTGATGCGCCTGACCGGCGATCTCGACGAGGCCGCCTTCGCCGCCGCGCTGCGCGACGTCGTCGCCCGCCACGAGTCGCTGCGCACCCGCCTCGTCGAGGACGACGGGCGGCTGCACCAGCAGATCGTCCCGGCCGGGGAGGCCGCCGACCGGCTGCCCGTCACCACCGAGGACATCCCGGCCGCCGAGGTCGATGCCCGGATCACCGAGCTGGTACGGACACCGTTCGACCTGGCCCGCGACATCCCCGTCCGCGCCACCGTCCTGCGCACCGGCCCGGCGGAGCGCATGGTCGTGCTGGCCCTGCACCACCACGCCGTGGACGAGTGGTCGCTCCGGTCGCTGCTCGGCGATCTCTCGGCGGCCTACCGGGCCCGCCGCGCCGGGCACGCCCCGCAGTGGGCGCCGCTGCCGGTGCAGTACGCCGACTACGCGCTCTGGCAGCGTCACGTGCTCGGCGACGCCACCGACCCGGACTCCGTGCTCGCCGGCCACCTCCGCTACTGGCGTGACGTGCTCGCGGACGCCCCGGAGGAGTCGACGATCGCGGCCGACCGCGTGCGGCCGGCAAGCCCGACCCATCGCGGCGCGGACCTGACGTTCGCGCTGGACGCCGACGTCGTCGCCGGGCTGCGCCGGGTCTGCGAGCAGACCGGCGCCACGATGTTCATCGTCGCCCACGCCGCCGCCGCGGTGACGGTGTCGCTGCTCGGCGGCGCCGACGGCCTGGTCATCGGCTCCCCGGTCGGCGGCCGCACCGCCGACGGGCTCGAGGACCTCGTCGGCTACTTCGTCACCACCCTGCCGATCCGGCACCGGCTGGGCCGCGCCGACACCCTCGCCGACGTGCTGGCCGCGGCCCGCCGCACGATCCTGGACGGCCTCGCCCACCAGGACGCGCCGTTCGAGCAGATCGTGACGGCCGTGGGCGCGGAGCGCTCCGCGAACCGCAACCCGCTGTTCCAGGTCATGCTCACCTACCACATCGGCGAGCAGACCCAGGGTCTCGTCCTCGACGGCGTCGACGTCGAACCGCGCCACACCACGCCGGGCGCCGCGAAGGTCGATCTCGATCTCGCCCTGCAGGAGACCCCCGCCGGTGTCTCGGGCCTGCTGACCTATGCCACCGACCTGTTCGAGCCGGAGACGGCCGAGCGGTTCCTGACCGTCTTCCGCGCCGCGCTGCGGGCGCTCGCCACCGATCCCGCCGCGCGCATCGCCGAGCTCGACCTGCTCCCCGGCACCCGGAGCCCGGGCGAGGGGCCTGCGCTCGACATCGCCCCCGAGGCACTCGACACGACTCTCGACGCGCTGGTCCGCGCCACCGCCGCGGCCCTGCCGGACGCCGTCGCCGTCGTGGCGCCCGACGGTGGGGAGGTCTCCTACGCCGAGTTCGACGCGCGGGTGAACGCGCTGGCGCACGTCCTCGCCGACACCGGCGTCGCGACCGGCGACCGGGTCGCCGTGCTCGTCCCGCGCGGCGCGGGACAGGTCGTCGCCCTCGCCGCGGTGCTCCGCGCGGGCGCGGCCTACGTGCCGCTCGACCCGGCGTACCCGACGGAGCGGATCGGCAACGTCCTCGCCGACGCGCGCCCGAGCGTCGTGATCGCCGACGCGGAGGCCGCGGCCGCGCACGTCGGGGCGCTCGACGGGACGCGGCTGGTGGATCCGGCGACGGCTGAGACCACCGACGCGCTCGCCCGCGGCCGGGCAGGCGCCCCGGTACCGACGCGGCCGCTGACCGCCGACGACCCGGCGTACGTGATCTTCACGTCCGGCACGACCGGGCGGCCGAAGGGCGTCGTGGTCTCCCACCGGGCGATCGTGAACCTGATCCGGTGGCGGCAGGGCACGTTCCCGCTCGAGATCGGGGACCGGGTGCTGCAGAAGTCCTCGGTCGGCTTCGACGTCTCCGTGCCGGAGTTCTTCTGGCCGCTCGCGGTGGGCGCCGTCGTCCGCATGATCCCCGACGGCGCCGAGAAGGACCCGGCCGCGCTCGTCGCGCTGCTGCGGTCCGAGCCGTTCGGGTACGCGGACTTCCTGCCGAGCGTCGTGCGCGCCCTCGTCGACGACGGGGAGGACCTCACCTCGCTGCGGATCCGCCACGCCTCGGTGGGGAGCGAGAGCGTGCCGGTGTCGGTTGCGCACGCGCTGCGCGCCCCGGGCCGGCAGGTGTGGAACCTGTACGGCCCGACGGAGACCACCGTCGAGTCCGTCGGGTTCGATCTCGCCGGGCTGCGCGCCGACGCCGCGGTCACCCCGATCGGCCGCCCGCTCGCCAACACCACCGTCGCGGTGCTGGACGGGTGGCTGCGCCCGGTCCCGCCGGGAGTGCCGGGTGAGCTGTACGTCGGCGGGGTCCAGCTCGCGGACTCCTACGTGGGCCGGCCGAGCCTGACCGCGGAGCGGTTCGTCGCCGACCCGTCCGGCTCGGGTGGACGGCTCTACCGCACCGGTGACCTCGTCCGCTGGACCGCCGACGGCCAGCTGGAGTACCTGGGCCGTACCGATGACCAGGTGAAGGTGCGGGGGTTCCGGATCGAGTTGGACGAGGTTCGGGCGGTGGTGGAGCGGCATCCGGCCGTGTCGGGGGCTGCGGTGTTGGCGCTGGAGCATCCGGCGGGTGGGAAGTTCCTGGCCGCGTTCGTGACGGTGACCGGGACCGGTCTGGACGACTCCGCGCTCGCGGACGACGTTCGTGTGTTCTGCGGGTCGGTGCTGCCGGACTACATGGTGCCGACGACCGTCACCCGGGTCGAGTTCTTCCCGACGACGGCGAACGGGAAGCTGGATCGGGCGGCGCTGCCGCGGCCCGATCTGGGCTCGGCCGCCGGTTCGGGCCGTGCGCCCGAGTCGCGGACCGAGGTCGTGTTGGCGTCGGTGTTCCGGGATGTTCTGGCGTTGGGGCCGGATGTGTCGTTGTCGGTGGAGGACGATTTCTTCCGGCTGGGTGGCGACAGCATTCTGTCGATTCAGGTGGTGTCGCGGGCGCGTCGGCAGGGTGTGTTCGTGACCGCGGCGGAGGTGTTCGCGGCGCGCACGATCGCCGCGCTCGCGGCGCTGGCCGATCAGCGGGCCGTGGTGGAGGGGTCGCAGCTCGCGGACGTCTCCGAGGGCCCGTTGTGGCCGATCGCGGCTGCGCAGGCGGGTGCGGCGGGGTTCGGTGCGTGTGCGCAGTGGTTCGTGTTCACCACGCCGGTGGGGCTGGACGAGTCGGTGCTGGCCCGGGTGGTGGGCCGGGTGGTGGGTGTGCATCCGGCGTTGAACGGGCGGCTGGCCGGCGAGAGGTTCTCGGTCGTGACCGGCGGCGGTGACGTGGTGGGGGAGCGGCTACAGGTCGATCGCGGTGGGTTCGATCGTGCGCGAACCGAGGCGTTGGCGGCCGAGTTGTCGGAGTCGCTGGATGTCGGGGCCGGGGTGTTGTGGCGGGCGGTGTGGTTCCCGTCGGCGAGCCGGCTGCTGTGGGTGATCCACCACCTGGTGGTGGACGGGGTGTCGTGGCGGATTCTCGGTGACGATCTGGCGCAGGCCTGGGAGATCGAGACCGGGCGGAGCTCGGGTGAGCTGCTGCCGGAGGTGACTGGGTTGCCGGCGTGGTCGGCGGCGCTGGCTGTGCGGGCCGGCGAGTCCGATGTGGTCGAGCAGGTCGCCCGGTGGACGTCGGTCACCGCCGAGGCCGAACCCCTGCTGGGGTCGCGCGCACTCGATCCGGTGCTGGACACCTACGTGACGGCGGGTCGGTTCGAGGTGACCGTTCCTGCCGATGTGACGCGGGCGGTGGTCTCGGCGGTGCCGGGTGTGTTGTCGGCCGAGGTCAACGACGTGCTGCTGGCTGCGCTGGCCGTCGCGGTCGGAGCGTGGCGTGGTGGTGATCGGCGTCGGGTGCTGGTCGGGCTGGAGGGGCACGGCCGCGAGGAAGCGTTCGTTGCGGGCAGTGACTTGTCGCGGACGGTGGGGTGGTTCACCTCGTGGTATCCGGTGCGGCTGGACACCTGCGACGTCGACCCGGTGGTCGCCGCCGCTGATCCGGGCGCGGCGGCGGAGGCGGTGCTGCGGGTCAAGGAGCAGCTGCGGGCGGTGCCGGACCGCGGGATCGGCTACGGCGTGCTGCGGCACCTCACCGGCGCCCTGCCCGAGGGTGCGGTCCCGCAGATCGGGTTCAACTACCTCGGCCGGTTCACCACCGCCGAGACCGGGGACTGGCGGGCCGCACCCGAGTTCCCCGGCCTGCAGGCGCACCTGCCCGGGGAGATGCCGCTGCCCGCGGTCGTCGACATCAACGCCGCCGTCGTCGACGCGAGCGACGGCCCCCGGCTGGTCGCGACGTTCGCCTACGCCGCCTCCGTCGTCGGCGAGGAGCAGGTCCGGGCGATCGCGGATCTGTGGGTGCAGACCCTGACCCGGTTGCACGCCTATGCCGAGGGCGCGGCGATCGTGCGGCGTTCACCGTCCGACCTGACCGCCCGCGGCATCACCCAGGCCGACATCGCCGCGTGGGAGGCCCGTTACGGCGAGCTGGCCGACGTCGCGCCGCTCACCCCGCTGCAGCAGGGCATCACCTTCGAATCCCTCGTCGGCGGCTCCGACGGCGTCGACGTCTACCTCACGCAGACCGTCCTCCACCTGGACGGCGAGCTCGACACCGGCCGGCTCCGCCGGGCGCTGCAGGCTGTGCTCGTCCGGCATCCGCACCTCGGCGCCGCGATCGCGGCCACCGAGGCGGGGGAGCACGTCGCGGTCGTCCCGGCCGCCGTCGAGGTCCCGCTGAGGGTCGTCTCCGGCCATCCCGACCCGGTCACCGCACTCGAGGAGGCGGGCGATGCCGCACACGCCGCGCCGTTCGACCTGGCCGACGCCCCGCTGCTGCGCGCCACCGTCATCTCGACCGCGCCGCAGCAGCACGCGGTCGTCCTGACGATGCACCACGTCCTCGCCGACGGCTGGTCGATGCCGCTGCTCGTCCGCGACCTGCTCGACGCCTACGCGGCACCGCAGGCCGTCCGCGGCGCCGATCCCGCGTGCCGGGCGTTCCTGCACTGGCTCGACACCCGCGACGAGGCGGCGACCACCGAGGCGTGGAGGCAGGCTCTGGCCGTGGTCGACGAGCCCACGCTGCTCGCCCCCGGCGCCGCGCCCCGGGCGGCCGGCTTCCCCGAGGAGATCACCTTCACCCTCGACGACGGTGCCGCGGCCGGACTCACCGCCGTCACCCGCGACACCGGCGCCACCCTGAACAGCGTCGTGCAGGCGGCATGGAGCGTCTTCCTCGCGGGCGTCACCGGGCAGGACACCGTGGTGTTCGGCTCGACCGTCTCCGGCCGCCCCGCCGACGTGGACGGCATCGAGGACGCCGTCGGCCTGTTCATCAACACGATCCCGACGCCCGTCGCCGTCGACGGCGGGATCACGCTGGCCGAGCTGGTCCGGCGGGTGCAGGAGCAGAACACCCGTCTGCTCGACCACCACCACGCCCCGCTGCCGCAGCTGCAGCGGCTGGCCGGCCACAACCCGCTGTTCGACACGATCGTCGTCTACGAGAACTACCCCGTCGACGACGCCGTCGGCCGGACCTACGGCGGGCTGCGGCTGCGCGCGGTGGAGGGCAGCGACGCCGCCCACTACCCGCTGACCCTCGCGGTCCTGCCCGGCCCGGCCGGGATCACGATCCAGCTCACCCACCGCGCCGACGCCGTCCCCGCGGCGACCGCGCAGCGCTACGCCGACACGTTCCGGGCGGTCCTGGAGACGATCGCGGCCGCGCCGGACACGCGCGTCGCCGACGTCCCCACCCTGCTGCCCGCCGACGAGGAGGCGCTCGCGGACTGGTCGGCCGGCCCGGTCACGGGGGAGGAGCCCACGACGCTTGACGCGCTGCTGCGCGCCCAGGCCGCCCGCACCCCCGACGCCACCGCCGTCGCCGACGACGGGGCGACGCTGACCTACGCGCAGCTCGACGCGCGGGTCAACGCCCTCGCCCGGCTGCTCACCGACCACGGTGTCGCGGTCGGCGACCGGGTCGGGGTCCTCCTGCCCCGCAGCCCGGATCTCGTCGTCGCGGTGGCCGCCGCGATCCGCGCGGGCGCCGCGTACGTGCCCGTCGATCCGGCGTACCCGGTGGAACGGATCGGCATGATCCTCGACGACGCCACCCCGGTGGTGGTGTTGACCGACACGCGCACGGCGGCCGTCCTCGACCGGGCCGTCCCGGCGATCGCGCTCGACGAGCCGGCCGTCGCCCGGCAGCTCGCCGACGGGGCCGAGCCCCCGGTGCTCGCCCGGCCCCTCGTGCCGGCCGACGCCGCCTACGTGATCTTCACGTCCGGCACCACCGGGCGGCCGAAGGGCGTCTGCGTGCCGCACCGGGCCGTCACGAACCTGGTCCGCTGGCGGCAGGCCACGTTCCCGCTGGCCGAGGGTGCCCGCGTGCTGCAGAAGTCCTCCGCCGGGTTCGACGTGTCGGTCCCGGAAATCTTCTGGCCGCTCGCCGTCGGGGCCACCGTCCGGCTGGTCCGCGACGGCGGTGAGAAGGACGCCGCGTACCTGGCGAACCTGCTGCGCAGCGAACACTTCGGGTACGCCGACTTCCTGCCGTCCGTGGTCAGCGCCCTCACCGCCGACGGCGAGGACCTGGCCACGCTGCGGGTCGACCACGTGACCGTCGGCAGCGAGGCCGTCCCGCCCGAGGTCGCGCGCGCCCTCACCGCCCCCGGCCGGGCGGTCTGGAACATGTACGGCCCCACCGAGACCGCCGTCGAGATCGTCGGCTACGACGTCGCGGCGCTCCCGGCCGACGCGGCCACCACCCCGATCGGCCGGCCGATCGGTCACTCGACGGTCCGCGTGCTCGATCCGTGGCTGCGCCCCACCGCCCCGGGCGTGCCCGGCGAGCTGTACCTGGGCGGCGTACAGCTGGCCGACGGCTATGTCGGCCGCGCGGCGCTGACCGCGGAGCGGTTCGTCGCCGACCCGTACGGCATCGCCGGGGAGCGGCTCTATCGCACCGGTGACGTGGTCCGCTGGAACGACGACGGTCAGCTCGAGTACCTCGGCCGCGTCGACGAGCAGGTCAAGCTGCGCGGATACCGGATCGAGCCGGACGAGATCCGCCGTGCCCTCGAACAGCACCAGGACGTCACGGGCGCCGTGGTGCTCGCCGTCGACCTGCCGGCGGGCGGGAAGCAGCTCGCCGCGTACGTCACCGGCACCGGCGCGGACGAGGGGGCGCTGCGGGCGCACCTGGCCGCCCGGCTGCCCGAGTACATGGTGCCCGCCGCGATCATCCCGGTGGACGCCTTCCCGACCCTGCCCAACGGCAAGATCGACCGCCGGGCGCTGCCCGTGCCCGATCTGGCCACCACCGGCGGCCGGGCGCCCGAGACACCGGCGGAGCGGGCGCTGGCGGAGGTGTTCCGCGAGGTGCTCCGCCTGCCCGCGCACGTCGAGCTCGGGGTGGACGACGACTTCTTCCGCCTCGGCGGCGACTCGATCCTGTCGATCCGGGTCGTGTCGCGGGCCCGGCGCGCGGGCGTCGTCGTGACCGCGGCCGAGGTCTTCACCGTGCGCACGATCGGCGGGCTCGCCGCGCTGGCCGACGGCCGTGCGGCCACCGACGCCGTGGCGCTGCCGGAGGTGAGCGAGTCGGTCCTGCTGCCCATCGCGGCGCAGCACGCAGGCGATCCCGGCTTCGCGTCCTTCACGCAGTCGTTCGTCTACGTCACCCCGCCGGACCTGACCGCCGACCGGCTGGAGCGGGTCCTCGCCCGCATCGTCGAGCACCACGGCGCCCTGCGCGGCCGCCTCGCCGGCGGACGGTTCCGCATCGATGCGCCCGGCTCGATCGCCGGGCGCACCGAGGTGCGGGATCCGTGGACCGGGCCGGAGCCCCTGCGTGCCACCACGGAGCGGTTGTCCCGGCAGCTCGATCCTGAGCAGGGCGAGCTGTGGCGCGCCGCGTGGTTCCCCGGCCGCAGCGGGGAAGCGGGCCGGCTACTGCTCATCGTGCACCACATCGCCGTCGACGGGGTGTCGTGGCGGATCCTCGGCGACGACCTGCGCCACGCCTGGGAGCTGGAGACCGGGGCCACCGCCGAGCCGTTGGAGCCGACCGGTACCGGCGTCACCACCTGGGCCGAGGCGCTCGCCCGCCGCGCGGCGGACGACGACATCGCCGCGCAACGGGTGTACTGGGCCAGCGCTGCCGAGGCCGGACCCGCCCTCGCCGGCCGCGAGCTCGATCCCGCCCACGACACCTACGCGACCGCGGGGGAGATCCCGATCGAGATCCCCGCCGAGATCACCACCTCGCTGCTCGTCGATCTGCCGCGGCTGCTCACCGCGGGGGTCGACGACGTCCTGCTCGGCGCGCTCACCAGCGCGGTCGGGGCCTGGGCCGCGGCCCGCGGCAGTGCGCGGCGCGCGGTCCGGGTGGGCCTGGAGGGACACGGCCGCGAGGAGCCCCTGATACCGGGCGCCGATCTGACCCGCACGGTCGGGTGGTTCACCTCCTGGTACCCGGTCGTCCTCTCCACCGACGACGTCGACCCGGTCGCCGCGGTCGACGATCCCCGCGCCGGCGCCGGCGCGGTGCTGCGCGTCAAGGAGCACCTGGCCCGCGTCCCCGGCCAGGGCCTCGGGTACGGGCTGCTGCGTCATCTCGCCCCGGACGGCGAGGCGCTGGCCACCGGCGTGGACGTCGGCTTCAACTACCTCGGGCGGTTCACCGCGGCCCCGCAGGAGGAGCAGCCGTGGGAGACCGCGGGCGATGCGGCCGGCATCGGCGGCCACGTCGCTCCCGAGTTCCCGCTGCCCGCGGTCGTCGACGTCAATGTGGAGGCGGTCGACACCGGCGACGGGCCCGTCCTGCGCGGCAGCATCACCTACGCGAGCACCTTGTTGCCCGCGGCGGAGGCGGCCCGGCTGGCCGAGCTCTGGACGCAGGCGCTGACCACGCTGCACCGCTACGCTCGCAGCACCGACGTGGTCCGCCGCTCGCCCTCCGACCTCATGGCGAGCGATGTCTCACCGCACGACGTCGCCGCGTGGGAGGAGCGGTACGGCGCGCTCGCCGACGTCGCCCCGCTCACCCCGCTCCAGGAGGGCCTCGCGTTCCAGGCAGGTCTCGCGAACGAGCCGGCCGGCGTCGACGTCTACGTGGTGCAGAGCGCCTTCCGGCTCGCCGGACCCGTCGACGCGGCGCGGATGAAGACCGCGGTGCACCGGGTGCTGGAGCGCTACCCGAACCTGCGCGCGGGCATCGCGGCGCGGTCCGACGGCGCGCACGTCGCCGTCATCCCGGAGACGGTCGCGAACCCGTTCCGGGTCGTCGACGTGACCGCCGCGGCCGAGCTCGCCGAGACGGCTCGCCGGATCGCCGACGAGGACCGCCTGCGGCCGTTCGACCTCACTGACCCGCCGCTCGTGCGCGCGGTGCTCGTGCGCGGCCCCAGCGACGAGTCGCACCTGGTCCTCACCCTGCACCACGTCCTCGTCGACGGGTGGTCCACGCCGATCCTGATCAAGGCGCTCTTCGAGGCCTACGCCGTACCGGACCGGCGGCCCGTGCCCGAGACGGTGCACCGCGACTTCCTGGCGTGGTTGGCCGGGCGCGACCGCGCAGAATCCGAGGCGGCCTGGGCCCGCGCGCTGGAGCCGGTCACCGGCGCCACCCTCGTCGCCGGGCCGGAGGGCATCGGCAACACCGAGACCGATCTCGCCGTCGTCGACGGGATCGTGGGCGCGGAGGAGTTCGAGGAGCTGGCCGACCTCGGTACCGGGGTCACGATCGGCACCGTCGTGCAGGCCGCGTGGGGCGTCGCACTGCGCGAGCTGCTCGGCGATGAGACCGTCGTGTTCGGCACGATCGTGTCCGGGCGGCCTTCGGACGTCGATGGGATCGAGGATGCCGTCGGCCTGTTCATCAACACGATCGCCACCCCGGTGACGGTCCGCGACGAGCTCGGCTTCGCCGAGCTGGTGGCCCGCCAGCAGGGGCAGAACACCGCCCTGCTCGATCACCACCACGTGCCGCTCGCGGACCTGCACCGCATCGCGCGGCGCTCCCCGCTGTTCGACACCCTCGTCGTCTACGAGAACTACCCCGAGGACACCGAGGAGCGCGACCGCGTCGAGCAGGCCACGGGGTTCCGGGTCCGCGAGGCCACCGGCAGCGATGCGACCCACTACCCGGTCACGCTCATCGCCGAACCCGGCGAGGCGCTCAAGCTGCGCGTCGCCTACATGCCTGCGGTCGTGCCGCGGGAGACGGCGGAGCTGCTGCTGGAGACCACCCGGCTCGTGCTGGAGCTCGGGGCCCGCTCGCCGCGGCTTGCCGTCGCGCAGCTGCGCGAGCTGGTCCGGGTGGCCCGGGCCGCGACGCCGGCAGCCGGCCCGGCCTACCGGATCGCGGCCACCGGGTTCGACCTCGCCGACGCCGACCTGTGGCGGGCCGCCGTCACGCACGCGTCCGCCGCGCTGTCCGCGCCGGCCGTCCTCGCCCTCGACGAGGACGGCACCGGGTGGATCGTCTCCGCCACGGCTCCGCACCCCGCGGTCCTCGACACCGTCGCCGCGGTCGCGCCCGTGCTCGTGGCGGCCTACCGGAACCGCGAGGTCGTGGCGGTCGTGCCCCCGACCGCCGCGCCGGCACCGCTGCTGTCGGACGCGCAGCTGCAGGCCGTGCTCGACGATCCGTTCTGGACCGACTGGCTCGACGGGTTCGCCGAGACCGTGCCCGCCGAGCTGCCGGCCGGCGCCGCGGGGTGCGGCCGCGGGATCGCGAGGGTGCACGCCGAACTCGGCACCGCCGTCGCGGCGGCCGAGGAGCGCGCGTCGGTGCTCCGGGTGCTTCTGCGCGCCCTGGGCTCCGACTTCGCCGACGGCACCGTGGTCGAGTTCGAGGAGCCCGCTGGGCCGGCTGGCGTCCGGCGGTTCCCGGTCGCGGCCGGGCCCGATCGCGCGGAGTCGGCGAGCCTCGCCTGGGAGCCGCGACACGCCGCGGAGCTGGCGCTGCTGCGCGAGAGCCCGGTCTTCGCCGCCTACCTCGACGAGGTGCCCGACCCGGTGGTCCGCGTCGGCGTTTTCCGCACCGGTGCCCGGCCGCAGGGCGGCGAGGCACCCGCGGACTCGATCACCGAGGACATCGGGCTGGCCGTGCGCGTCCTCGTCGACGACCTGGTCACCGTCGAGGCCCGGGTCGCGCCCGGCGTCGGGCTCGACGCCCAGGAGGTGGCCGACGCGCTCGCCGCCGGGATCGCCGAGCACGGCCTCGTCCTGCGCGCGCCCGAGGCGGTCGAGGCGCCGGCGCTGCGCCGCATCGACCGGCTGCCGATGACGGCGGTCGAGGCGGCGAGGCTGCGCGAGCGGTACGGCGCCGACGCCGAGCTGCTGCCGCTCTCACCGCTGCAGCGCGGGCTGCTCTACCACATGGTCCGCTCGCGCGAGACCGACGACCACAACGCCTACGTCTCGCAGGTGACTCGTGAGCTGGCGGGCGAGGTGGACCCGGCCCGCATGGCCGACGCGGTCGCGACCGTGCTGCGCCGCTACCCGAACCTCACCGCCTGCTTCGTCGCGCTCGGCGAGGGCGAGGTGCAGGTCGTCCCGGCACGTACCCCGGTGCCGTTCCGGGTCGTGCGGCAGGCCGAGTGGCGGGCGACGGCACCCGACGTCGAGGCGTTCCTCGCGGCCGAGCGGGCGGCCCCGTTCGACCACGAGGAGCCGCCGCTGGTGCGGTTCGTGCTCGTCGAGCGGTCCCCGGCCGGCTGGACGCTCGCGATGACGTTCGAGCACATCCTCATGGACGGGTGGTCGCTCAACCTAGTGCTCGACGAGGTCCTCGCGATCTACGCCGACCCGGCGTACGCCGACCGCGCCCCGGCCGCGTCGCTTCGCACCTACCTCGACTGGCTCGCCGCCCGCGACCCCGACGCCGCCCGGTCGGCGTGGCGGGACTACCTCGCCGACCTGCCCGGACCGTCGGTCATCTGGCCCGAGGGCGGCGACCTCACCGGCGACCGGATCGAGACCGGGGAGCTGCACCGCGATCTCGACGACGCCGAGGCCGCGCGGGTGTACGCGGCTGCGCGGGCGGCGCGGGTGACCGTCGGCACTCTGCTGCAGGTCGCGTGGGGCATCGTGCTGGGCACGCTCACCGGCAGCACCGACGTCGTGTTCGGCAACACCGTCTCCGGGCGGCCGCCGGAGCTCGACGACGCCGACCGGATCGTCGGTCTGCTGTTCAACACGCTGCCGATGCGGGTGCGGTTCTCGCCCGGCGAGCCGATCGGCGCGCTGCTGACCCGCGTGCAGACCGAACAGCTGCAGGTCATCGACCACTGCTACGCCTCGCTCAGCGACATCCAGGACGACGCGGGCGTGGGTGCGCTGTTCGACACGCTGTTCGTCGTCCAGAACTTCCCGTTCCGCGCGGAGGGCGGACCGGACGGCGAGGCGCGGGTCACCGGCGGTGGCATCGACGACGCCACGCACTACCCGGTGACGTGGGCGGTGAACCCGTGGATGGACGGCGACCGGGCCGCGGTGCATGTGCGCCTGTCGTACCGGCGCGACGCCTTCGACGACGCGGCGGCGCGGACCCTCATGGAGCGGTACCTGCACGTGCTGCGCTTCCTCGTCGAGCACCTGGACGCGCCGATGGGGCGGGTCTCGGTACTGCTGCCGGGCGAGACGGTCGACGCCGGCCCGGCCGACCGGCCGCTGGCGGAGGTGACCGTCGGCGGCCTGCTCGAGCAGCGGGTGGCGCTGACCCCGGACCGGATCGCGCTCGTGGCCGGGGACCGGCGGTACACGTTCGCCGGGTTCGCGGCCGAGGTGCACCGGTACGCGCGGCTGCTGCTCGTCCACGGGGTGCGCCCGGAGCACCGGGTCGCCCTGCTGCTGCCGCGCGACGAGCGGATGGTCGTCGCGATGTTCGCGGTGTTCGCCGTCGGCGCGGCCTACGTGCCGATCGACGCCGAGAACCCCGACGAGCGGATCGCGCACATGCTGGCGGTCACCCGCCCCACCGTCACCCTGGTCACCGACCGGGACGCCGGGCGCCTGCCCGAGGGCGGCGCGGGCGCCGTGGTGAACCTGGACGACGCGCAGGTGCGGGAGCGGACCGCCGGCTACCCGGCGGAGGCGATCTCGGCCGCCGAGCGCGGTGGGGAGGTTTGCCTCGACAACCTGGCGTACGTCATCTTCACGTCCGGGTCGACCGGCCGCCCGAAGGGCGTCGCCGTCGGCTACCGCGGCCTGACGACGATGTACGTCAACCACGTCGAGAAGATCTTCGACCGGGTCGTCGCCCACCAGGGCGGGCGCACCATGCGGATCGCGCATACCACGTCGTTCTCCTTCGACGCCTCGTGGGAGCAGCTGTTCTGGCTGCTCAACGGCCACGAGGTGCACGTGATCGACGAGGAGATCCGGCGCGAGCCCGAGCGGCTGCTCGCCCACTTCGACGCCGAGCACATCGACGGCTTCGACGTGACCCCGTCCTACGGGCAGCTGCTGGTGGACCAGGGCCTGCTGGAGCGCGACCGGCCTGCGGGCCGGTCGGTGGCGGCGGCCGGCGAGGGTGTGGTGTTCGTGTCCCTCGGCGGGGAGGCGGTGCCGGAACGGCTGTGGCAGCAGCTGCGCGAGGCGCCCGGCGTGGAGGCGTACAACCTCTACGGCCCGACGGAGTTCACGATCAACGCGCTCGGCGCGGACCTGGCCGACAGCCCGACGCCGTGCGTGGGCACGCCGATCCTCAACAGCCGCGCGTACATCCTCGACGCGACGCTGGAGCCCGTGCCGGACGGTGTCGTCGGCGAGCTGTACATGTGCGGCGACGGCACCGCGCGCGGCTACTGGGACCAGCCCGCCGCGACCGCGGAGCGGTTCGTCGCCTGCCCGTGGGAGCCGGGCAAGCGGATGTACCGCACCGGCGATCTGGCGAAGCGGACCCCGAGCGGCGGAATCCTCTACCTGGGCCGTGCCGACGACCAGGTGAAGATCCGCGGCTACCGCGTCGAGCCGGGGGAGGTCGCCGATGTCCTGGCGGGCGATCCGCAGGTCGCGCGGGCCGTGGTGATCCCGCGGACCGACTCGACCGGGACCGTGCAGCTGCACGGGTACGTCGTGCCCGCCGATCCGGATGCCGAGGTCGATCTCGACGCCGTGCGGGCCCGTGCCCGCGCCGTCCTGCCCGACTACATGCTTCCGGCCGGGCTGGCCGTGATCGACGACATCCCGTTGACGATCAACGGCAAGGTCGACGTGCGGGCGCTCCCCGTGATCGACGTGGCGGAGGGGGAGTACGTCGCGCCGCGGACGGCGACGGAGGAGCTGCTCGCTGACGCGATCGCCCAGGTGCTGGGCCTGGAGCGCTGCTCGGTCACCGCGAACTTCTTCGAGAGCGGCGGCAACTCGCTGCTCGCGATGCGGCTCGTGGCCCGGGTGAACGCGATCGTCGACCACGGCCTGCTGGTGCGGGACGTGTTCGCGCACCAGACTGTGGCGGCGCTGGCGGAGCACCTCGACGCGCGCGCGGGCGCGGCCGGGCCCACGGTCACTGAGGCCATGCTGCTGCCGCTCCGACCGGGGACACGGGAACGCACGCTGTTCTGCTTCCACGAGTACACGGGCGTCGCGACGATGTACGCGCACCTGCTGCCGCTGCTGCCCCCCGAGTGGTCGGTGTACGGCTTGCAGGACCCGGTGCACGGCGGGGCCGATGTGGACTTCGCCGACTTCGCTGAGGCGTGCCGGGCGTACGCGGACGCGGTGCAGGAGTGTCGTCCCGAGGGCCCGTACGACCTGCTCGGTTGGTCCTACGGCGGCCACCTCGCCTACGGGGTGGCGCGGGAGCTGGTCCGGCGCGGGCAGGAGGTGCGCGCGCTCGCGATCGTCGACGCGATCCCGATCGCCGACGGGCCGCTGCGGGAGGACGTGGAGACGGTCACGGTCACGATGGCTGAGCTGCGCGGCGACCCCGAACTGCAGGACCGGATCGCCGCGACGATCGAGCGCGAGGTCGCGCCCGAGCTGGCCGAGCGGATGTTCGGCGGGCTCGACACCCGCCAGCGCCGCGCGATCGCCGTCGCGGCCACCCGTGTCGACTTGCTGCTCACCACGCCGACGGAGGGCCGGCTCGACGTGCCGACCCTGCTCGTCGCCGCGGCGGGCGAGGAGGGCCGCCCGGAGGAGTACACCGAGCAGCTGACCGAGATGTGGTCGCGGTTCCTGCCGCGGCTGCGGACGGTGCGGGTGGACACCCCGCACTCGGAGATCGTCCTCGGCGCCGGTCAGGCGGAGCGCTGGGTGCCCGCGTTCCTCGAGCTGATCAACGCAGACGCAACGAAGGAGAACCCCACCCGATGAAGGTGACCGCTGCCCGGGCCACGGCCGACGTCGCCGAGGTCCTCTGCATCCCGCAGGCCGATCTCGACCCGGAGCTCGACCTGCGCGACCAGGGCATGGACTCTGTGCGCGTCATGGAGCTGGTGGAGCTGTGGCGAGGGGCGGGGATCGAGAAGCTCGACTACCCCGCCCTCGCCGAGGACCAGCGGCTCTCGCGCTGGCTACAGGTGCTGGCCGAGCTTCAGGACTCGGCGGACGGGGCCGGCGCGCTCATCGGGTGAGCCGGCGACGTGTCCGGGAGTTCGTCGAGGAAGCGCTCCAGGGCCACCGCGCCCTGGAGCGCCACCTCGTGCGGCGAGCGCTCCCGGTAGCCCGGGTTGAAGATCTCCAGCGACAGCGGGCCCGAGTAACCGCCGGCCACCACCGCCGAGACGGGGGTGCGCAGGTCCATCTCGCCCTCGCCGGGGAAGCACCGATGCCCACGGCTCCAGGAGAGGTAGTCGGTCGCCAGCCACGGGGCGTCGGCGAGCTGGAGGAAGGCCACGGCGCCGGGCGGCAGGGCCTCCAGCACCGCGGCGTCCTCCCCACCGGCGAGGAGGTGGAACGTGTCGACGACGAGCGTCAGGTTCGGGTGCGCCGCCGTGCGCACCGCGTCCCACGCGTCGGCGACGCGGCTGATGTGCGTGCCCCAGGCCAATGCCTCGAAGCAGATGGTGATGCCGTGCTCGGCGGCGACGTCGGCGAGCGCCGCGAGCTGGGTGACCGAGCAGTCGCGGCTCGGATCGGCGTCTTGGTCGGTGTTGGAGACGACCAGGATCGAGCATACCCCGAGCTGGGCCATCACACCGAGATGGCGTCGGAACCGCTCCTGCACGGCGACGAACTCCTCGGCGGGGACCCCCTCGGCGCGCCGGAACGGCTGGTACAGGTCGATGGTCAGCCCGAGGTCCGCGCAGCGCTTCGCGCACTCCGCCGGGGTGAGCCTCGATTCACACAGGTCCTCGTCGAGCAGCTCGACGCCCTCGAAGCCCGCGGCGGCGATCGCATCCAGCTTCTCGTCGAGGCTTCCGCCCAAGGACACGGTCGCCATGCACGTCTTGAGAACCGTCATGTCCGATGCCTATCTCCGTGGTTAGGAGTGCCTATCCTAACTTTCAGATAGTCGGCGGCGACAGTGCAACGAGCTCAGGCATAGCCCGGGCCGCTGTCCGGCCGGGCGGCCGTGGTCGCACCGTCGTACACGACGGCTCCGCGCAACGTGGTCATTCCCGCCGTCCGGTCGAGGATCTGCACCGCGCCACGGGGCACACCCTGGTGCTCCCTGGTCGCCCGGTCGAAGAACGTTCGAGATGAGGGCGTCCCTCGTTGGTCGGAGCGTGATCGTCGTCGACGGCGGTTCAGGACCTGCGAGCGTGGGTGGGACGGTGATCCAGCGCCACGCGGCTGGAAGAACGGCTGATGGAGCGCCCTGCGCGCCGAGTGCGTGGTGCGCGGCACTCGTGTAGGTGGGGGGAGAGACCTGGGTGGGTGGTGCAAGTCCAGGACGGATTTCGAACTCCCCAGTCACGTTGACCAGGGCTTCTGTGCTTCTCGATCGGAAAACTACAGATCAGACGAGGTGGTCTTGTGTCCGAGGGGGGAATTGATCACCCAAATGTAGCACACCTGCGCAATGCAGGTGTCCATACGTCTAAAGGGTACAGTATCTCTCTCGTTGAGAGGCTCGAGCGTTGTTAAGGGTCGGTGACGTGTGGATCCTGCGGGCTGAGTGTGTGGGAGCTGGACTACAGGGTTCTCGCCGACTCCAGGGTCACGTTGCGAACGGGCCGTCGATCGCTCGTACGCGATGCTGGCCAGCATGCGACATCCGCACCTCGACCCGCATGCGCACTGTCCGTAACGAACTTGGCTGTCGGGGCACGGTGGCCTCCCAAAGTCGCCTCGTCGGCCACCCAGCCGCTGGCCGCGGTGGACCGGCCGGGACGCGTATGACAGCGTACGGATTGCGCGAAATGGCCACGGACCTATTGCGATTCCAGCATGGTGCTGATGATGATGTAGTGCAAGGGTGGATGCGTGACGGAGGGTGAATCGCCCTGGGTGGTGGAGAGGCTCTGATCTAGCAAGGAGACTGGAGCCGTGCCTGCACCTCGGAAGTTCGATGAGGAGACCCGCGCCCGCGCGGTGCGCCTGTACGCTGACCGGCTGCGTGATCACGG
>NZ_FRAP01000004.1 GCF_900142365.1 Pseudonocardia thermophila
GCTACAACACTCGACGCGCCCACTCCGCTCTCGGTGGCCGACCCCCAGCCACCCGACTCGCCGCCTAACTGTCAACAACCTCCCGGGTCAGTACACCTAGCGGCGCGGAGCCGGGACCTGGCCAGGATCGTCCTCGAGCGGCCGCGACGGCTCGGCCGCCGGCGAACATCGGCGCGAACGACCGCCGTCTCCTTCCACTCAGCCAGGCCCTGCGCCAGCGCCGACCAGCGTCTCGGCTCCGCTGCCTGCACGACGTCGAATGCGAAGCGCTTCGGCACCCGCGACCCACCCGAACCCGCCCGGCGCCTCACCCGGTCACCACCGCAGCAAGCCGGGTCAGGGCCGCCGTGATCTGCTCCGGGCTGAGGCCGAGCGAGCGGCGTTGGTAGCTGTACACGTCGGGCGCGAGCGGTGCGAGCAGGATGTCGACCAGCGCATCCGGGTCGGGTGTGCCCGCCGCGGTCAGCAGCGCCCGCACGTGGGCCCGCCAGAAGCCGTACGCGCCGGTCTCGAAGCGGGTCCGGCCGATCTCGGCGCCGAGCACCAGGTGGGAGTGGTCCTCCAGCAGACGGACCATCGCGGCGTAGAACGCCGCCAGGCGCTCCCCGGGCGGGGCGCCCGGCCCGAGGGGCGGGTCGCCGCGCAGGAGCTGGTCCTGCAACGCGCGTTCGTGCTCGTCGAGGAGCGCGACCGCGATGGACGCCCGGTCGGGGTAGCGGCGGTAGAGCGTGCCCCGGCCGACGCCCGCCTTCCTGGCGATGTCCTCCATCGTCACGTCCTGCGGCGACCGCTCCGCGAAGAGGGCCGCGGCCGCGTCGAGGATGCGGGCACGGTTGCGCGCGGCGTCAGCCCTCTCCATGAACTCATTGTATGTGGACACGCCGTCCGCTTACACTCGCACAAGCGGACACCGTGTCCACATATGGAGGGATCATGCTGCTGCACCTGGACGCGAGCGCTCGTCGCCCGTCGTTCTCCCGGAGGCTGTCGGCGGCGTTCGCCGCGCACTGGCGGGCCGCCCACCCCGAGGCCCGCTACGTCTACCGCGACCTGGCGGCGGACCCCGTGCCGCACATCGGTCAGGCGTGGACCGAGCTGTGCGACCACATCCTGGAGCACGGCATCACCGACATCGCGCGGTACGGGGAGGCGGCCCGCACCCCGGCCCAGCGCGCGGCGTGGGCGATCGTGGAGCCGCTGCTGGAGGAGGTGGTGGCCGCCGAGGTGATCCTCATCGGCACGCCGATGTACAACTACTCGATCCCGTCGGCGCTCAAGGCATGGCTCGACCAGATCACCTTCCCGAAGATGTCGCTCGCGGGCCGGTCGATCGTGGTGACCAGCGCACGCGGTGGCGCGTACGGCCCGGGCACTCCCCGCGAGCCGTACGACCACCAGGAGCGCTATCTGCGCGACTTCTTCGCGGGCCACTTCCGCATCGAGGACGTGACCTTCATCCACGTCGAGCTGGTCAACGCCCTCATCGACCCGGCTCTGGCCCACCGGCGCGAGCAGCACGAGGAATCGCTGGCCGCCGCGCTGCAGGAGGTGGCCCGGTGAGCTGGCTGATCCTGGTGATGGCCGGCGTGGTCGAGGCGGCGTGGGCGCAGAGCATCAAGCCGACGGAGAACTTCACCCGACCGCTGCCGACGCTGGTCTGCCTGGTCCTCATGGCGCTGGCCGTGTGGCTGCTCTCGCTGGCGATGAACTCGGTGCCGGTCGGCACCGCCTACGCCGTGTTCACCGGCATCGGTGCCGCCGGTGCGATCACGCTCGGCGTCCTGGTGCACGGCGATCCGATCTCCGCGGGCCGGGTGGCCGCGTTGACGTTGATCATCGGCGGTGTCGTGCTGGCCCGGGTCACCGGCTGACGCCTGACAGGAGCCCCGGGCCGACGCTCCGGTGCCGCTCGCACGATCCGGGGACCGGTTCGTCATCGACCGCGGCGCGTTCCGCGAAGAGGGCCGCGGCCGCGTCGAGGATGCGGCGCTTCGCTCAGGTGCTCCTCCATCGCACGCCGGCCCGGTGGCCGAGAAGGGTACCGAGACACGGCCCGTGCGCCCTTCGTCGGCAGGCCGTGAGAACGGTCGACACGAATCACACCACGCACGGCGAGGGGACACAGGGCCACGGATGGCAGATGCCCCGGTCACGAGGCTGGGCGCGGCAGCGCTCGTCACACTCGCGCACCCGCGACCGGCGGTGGTCGACCCGCTGCCCGATGCCGCCCTCCCGCCGGCGGCGGGATGCTCGGGTCGTGGCGCCGGGCGCGCGGACGCGTTGCCTCACGATCGGCTTCCACGCGGGCGGATCACAGGCTACAGCGCACGGCGAATGTCCTGGTCACAGACGTGGGCGCGGCAGGGTTCGAACCTGCGACCGCTCGGTTGTAAGCCGAGTGCTCTCCCGCTGAGCTACGCGCCCGGATGGCGCCGGGGACCTTACCGTCCCGGCGCCCACCACGGCGAACGGCGTCAGAGCGCCGCGATGGCTTTCTTCCACGCGGACTGGTCGCGGGCCTCGCCGGGGGCGTTGACCTCGGCGAAGCGGACGATGCCCTCCTTGTCGACCAGGAACGTGCCCCGCACGGCCATGCCGGCCTTCTCGTTGAACACGCCGTAGGCCTTGGCGACCTCGCCGTGCGGCCAGAAGTCCGACAGCAGCGGGAACTGGTAGTTCTGCGCGTCGGCCCACGCCTTGAGCGCGAAGGGGTGGTCGACCGAGATGGCCAGCACCTGCACGTCGTCGTTCTGGAACGTGCCGAGCTCATCACGGACCGCGCACAGCTCGCCGGTGCAGATGCCGGAGAACGCGAACGGGTAGAAGACCACGAGGACGGCGCGCTCGCCGCGGAACGACGAGAGCGTGACCTCCTGCTTGTTCTGGTCGGGGAGCGTGAAGTCAGGGGCGGTGGAACCCACCTCGGGGGCCATCGATCTCTCCTTGCGCGGGGTCTGGGTGCACCGAGCCTATCCGTAGCCACGGGCGCGGGCAGCGGCTCGATGCACCACGAGCCCGGGCAGGAGCCCGCGGGGGTTCGCACCGCCCCTGGGTGAGGCACCGGCGGGGCCGGGCTCACCGACGCGACTTCACCGCTTTGGGTCCGACGAGCCGGGCACCGGCCCAGTCCTCGGTGACGCTGATGTTGGACGTCTGCGAGAGTCCGGCGGTCGCCGCCGCCTCGGCGATGTCGCTCGGCTCGACGTAGCCCGGGCGCCCCGTCTTCGGGGTCAGCACCCACACGACACCGTTCTCGGCGAGCAGGCTCATGGCGTCGACGAGATCATCAGCGAGATCTCCGTCACCGTCCCGCCACCAGAGCAGGACGACGTCCATGACGTCCTGGGCGTCCTCGTCGAGCAGCTCGTCCCCGCACCGCTCCTCCACGGCGTCGCGAACGGCCTCGTCGACGTCGGTGTCCCAGCCCAGTTCCTGCACCACCATGCCCGGCTCGATGCCGAGCTTGCCGGCGATGTCGGACCCTCGTCCGGCATCATCCGCGGTTGCCACCCGTGTCCCCTTTTCCTCGATCCGGTCTCCCGGTTGACAACGCTATACGTCGTCTCCGGATGCGGAATCCGAACACGAAGCGGATCAGTACGCAACCACTCGTTACGAGATCGAGCACCGGGGGGCACGATAGGGGGTGAACCGGAGAAGCACACCCCGCTCCAGCGTCAACAGGGAGATCCCTTGACCGCCCAGTCCCGTCCAGCGACGCCGCGACGAGTCCACGTCATCCGTGACGGCCTCGCGGCGCACCTGCCCGACATCGACCCCGAGGAGACGGCCGAGTGGCTGGACTCCTTCGACGCCGTGCTCGACGCGGCCGGTCAGCAGCGGGCCCGTTACCTGATGCTGCGCCTGCTGCAGCGCGCGCGTGAGCGCCACGTCGGTGTTCCCGCGCTGACCAGCACCGACTACGTCAACACGATCCCGACCGACCGCGAGCCGTGGTTCCCGGGCGACGAGGAGACCGAGCGCGCCTACCGGCGCTGGATCCGCTGGAACGCGGCCATGACGGTGCACCGCGCGCAGCGGCCGGGCATCAGCGTGGGCGGGCACATCTCGACCTACGCCTCCTCGGCGACCCTCTACGAGGTCGGGTTCAACCACTTCTTCCGTGGCAAAGATCACCCGTGCGGTGGAGACCAGGTCTTCATCCAGGGCCACGCGTCACCCGGCATCTACGCGCGCGCCTACTTGGAGGGCCGGCTCACCGAGGACCAGCTCGACGGGTTCCGTCAGGAGCTGTCCCACGGCGGACCGGGGCACGGGCTGCCGTCCTACCCGCACCCGCGGCTGATGCCGGACTTCTGGGAGTTCCCCACGGTCTCGATGGGCCTGGGCCCCATGAACGCGATCATGCAGGCGCGGTTCAACCGCTACGCCTACGCCCGGGGCATCATCCCCTCGGGCGACCAGCACGTCTGGGCGTTCCTCGGCGACGGCGAGATGGACGAGCCGGAGGCTCGTGGCCTGATCCACATCGCGGCCACGGAGGGCCTGGACAACCTCACGTTCGTCGTCAACTGCAACCTGCAGCGGCTCGACGGCCCGGTCCGCGGCAACGGCAAGATCATCCAGGAGCTGGAGGCGTTCTTCCGCGGCGCCGGCTGGAACGTGATCAAGGTCATCTGGGGCCGCGAGTGGGACGCGCTCCTGCACGCCGACCGCGACGGCGCGCTGATCAACCTCATGAACAGCACGCCGGACGGCGACTACCAGACGTACAAGGCCAACGACGGCGCGTACGTCCGCGACCACTTCTTCGGCCGCGACCCGCGCACCAAGGCGCTCGTCGAGAAGATGAGCGACGAGGAGATCTGGAACCTCAAGCGCGGCGGGCACGACTACCGCAAGGTCTACGCGGCCTACGCGGCGGCCATGGAGCACCACGGCCAGCCGACCGTGATCCTCGCCAAGACCATCAAGGGCTACGGCCTGGGCAAGAGCTTCGCCGGGCGCAACGCCACGCACCAGATGAAGAAGCTCTCCCTCGCCGACCTCAAGCAGTTCCGGGACGAGCAGCGCATCCCGATCAGCGACAAGGTCCTCGAGGAGAACCCGTACATGCCGCCGTACTACCACCCCGGCATGGACGCTCCCGAGATCCAGTACATGCTGGAGCGCCGCCGCGCCCTCGGCGGGCCGCTGCCGTCGCGGCGGGTGGCCGCCAAGCCGCTCGTGCTGCCCGGCGACAAGGTCTACGACGCGATCCGCAAGGGCTCGGGCAAGCAGGAGGTCGCCACGACGATGGCGTTCGTCCGGCTGCTGCGCGAGCTGGTGAAGGACCCCGAGATCGGCCACCGGTTCGTGCCGATCATCCCGGACGAGGCGCGCACGTTCGGGATGGACTCGATGTTCCCGACCCAGAAGATCTACAACCCGAACGGGCAGCAGTACACGTCCGTCGACGCCTCCCTGATGCTCGCCTACCGCGAGGCGGAGGACGGCCAGCTGCTCCACGAGGGCATCAACGAGGCCGGGTCGATGGGTTCGTTCATCGCCGCCGGGTCGTCCTACGCGACCCACGGGCAACCGACGATCCCGGTGTACGTGTTCTACTCGATGTTCGGGTTCCAGCGGACCGGGGACTCGATCTGGGCGGCCGCCGACCAGATGGCCCGCGGCTTCCTCATCGGCGCCACCGCGGGCCGCACCACGCTGACCGGTGAGGGCCTGCAGCACAACGACGGGCACTCGCTGGTGCTCGCCTCCACCAACCCGGCGGTCGTGGCCTACGACCCGGCGTTCGCCTACGAGATCGGGCACATCGTGCGCGACGGGCTGCGCCGCATGTACGGCGAGTCGACCGACGACGGCGTGCTGGCCGGCGACGACGTCATCTACTACCTGACGGTCTACAACGAGCCGTACGTGCAGCCCGCCGAGCCCGCCGATCTCGACGTCGAGGCGCTGCTGAAGGGCATCTACCGCTACCAGGGCAGCCCGCGTCCGGACGGACCGCAGGTGCGCCTGCTCGCCTCCGGCGTGGCCGTGCCGTGGGCGCTGAAGGCCCGCGACGTCCTCGCCGAGGAGTTCGGGGTCGGCGCCGAGGTGTGGTCGGTGACGTCGTGGGGCGAGCTGCGCCGTGACGGCGTCGAGGCCGAGCGGCACAACCTGCTGCACCCCGCCGACGAGCCGAAGGTCCCGTTCATCACGCAGGCCCTCGGCGGCAGCGACGCCCCGGTCGTGGCGGTGTCGGACTGGATGCGGGCGCTGCCCGACCTCGTGCGGCAGTGGGTACCGGCGCCGTTCACCTCCCTGGGCACCGACGGGTTCGGCCTGTCCGACACCCGACCGGCGGTGCGACGGCACTTCAACGTCGACGCCGAGTCGATCGTGGTGGCCGCCCTCGCCTCGCTCGCGCAGCGCGGCGAGTTCGACAGGGCGGAGGTCGCCGAGGCCGCCCGGCGCTTCGCCATCGACGACCCGCAGGCCGCGGGTCCGCAGACGACCGACTCCGGGGTCGCCTGACGCCCGTCCGGTGGGTGCCCGGGCCACGCCCCGGGCACCCACCCCCAACTCCCCTCGAACCGCGCTGACCGTCCTCCGGATCCGGCTCGCAAGCGGTCCGGAGACCCTCTGAATCGATCTTCGGGGCCGTTCTCGGGCCGCATCCGCCGAGAACCGCGAAATCCGCAGCATCTTGCCCCTCGGCAGGGCGGTCGGAACGCGATACGCTCCGCCGGACGTCAGGCCCGGGGCACGGAGCGGCACTGGTACAGGCGTCCCGATCCGGCACGGACCGATAGTGCCCGGACGGCGCGATGCCGGGGGCAGAGCCCCGGCGCCAGGTACGAGGAGAGCAAGAATGGCTGAAGGCACCGTCAAGTGGTTCAACAGCGAGAAGGGCTACGGCTTCCTCGCACCTGACGGTGGTGGCGCGGACGTGTTCGTGCACTACTCGGCGATCCAGGTCAACGGGTACAAGAGCCTCGAAGAGGGCCAGCGGGTGTCCTTCGACATCGAGCAGGGTCAGAAGGGACCGCAGGCCACCCAGGTCACTCCGCTCAGCTGAAAGCGGTACGGCGGCCCGTGAGGGCCGCCGTACACCGAACCGCACGATCCGGCACCTCGAGTCGCTCGTCAGGTGCCGGGCTGCCCGCCCGTGTGTGCCCGGGCGCGGCTACGAGGCGCGGCTGCGCCACCGACGGGGGCTGCCGCCCGCGCTCAGCCCAGAGTCGCGTGCATCTCCCAGGCGAGGATCTCGGCGCCGTCGGGGCCGCCGGTGACCCGCTGTCCCTCGCCTGCGGTGATGCGGGCGGCGTCACCGGTGCCCAGCGTCCCCGTTCCCTCGAGCTCCACGGAGCCACGGGCGACGAACAGGTGCACCCACGGCGCTGCAGGCAACGCCACCGTGCCGCCCGGCCGCAGCCGGGCGGCGTGGAGCGCCGCGTGCTCCTGGGCGATCGAGATGGCCTTCTCGTCGGCGTGCTCCGGCATCCCGGACGCGACGACGAGCAGGTCGCCGCGATCCAACTCGCCGCCGATGTCGAGCTGCTCGTAGCCGGGATCCAGGCCTGCGCGGTCGGGCAGCACCCACATCTGCACGAAGTGGACGTCCTCGGCGTGCTCGGCGATCGAGGCGTCGAGCCGCCAGGCGTCGTTCTTCTCCGAGTGCAGGATCCCCCGCCCCGCGCTCATGCGCTGGGCCAGCCCGGGGTGGATGACGCCCGAGTGCCCCTCGGAGTCCTGGTGGACCAGCGACCCCGACAGCACCCAGGTGACGATCTCCATGTCGCGGTGCGGGTGGGTCTCGAACCCGCTGCCCGCCTTCACGACGTCGTCGTTGGCGACCAGCAGCAGGCCGAAGTGGGTGTTCGCCGGGTCGTAGTGGCCGCCGAACGAGAAGCTGTGCCGGGAGTCCAGCCAGTCGATCGCGGTCACGAACCGGTCCCCGGCACGGCGCACGTCGACGCTCGGGGTCAGCTTCGGGGTCATGGGGCACCTTCCGTCCGATGTAGTTGCTCGTGCAACCACATCGCGGTCGTGGCTGTTCCTGTCCAGGATCGCATCGCCCGCCGGCGCAGCCGTGCGATGCTGCCCTCGTGACGGCGACCGGTACGGGCACGACCACGGTGTCCGCCGCCACCCGGCGGCGCATCGGGCTCGCCGCGGGCGATCTCGCGCGGGCGTGCCTGCACGAGATGCGCAGGCGGCACCCGTGGTTCGCGGAGCTGCCCGCCGACCAGCGGGCGGGCGTCGCCCTGGTCACCCAGACCGGGGTGGCGAACTTCGTCGCGTGGCTCGGTGAGCGCGGCGAACCGATCCGGCTCACCGCCGAGGCGTTCCGCATCGCCCCGCACGACCTCGCGGAGCGGCTGTCGCTGCGCCAGACCGTGGACCTGGTGCGGATCGCGACCGAGGTGTTCGAGCGCCAGCTGCCGCCGCTGGCCACCGACGAAGCCGAGCGGCGCGTGCTGGTCGACGCGATCCTGCGGTTCGGCCGGGAGATCGCCTTCGCCGCCGCGACCGTCTACGCCGGCGCCGCGGAGAACCGCGGTGCCTGGGACGCCCGGCAGGAAGCGCAGGTCGTCGACGCCGTCGTGCGCGGCGAGGCCGACGACGCGCTGATCTCGCGGGCGTCGGCGCTGGGCTGGAACCCCACGGCGCGGCTGCGCGTCGTGGCCGGCAACTCCCCGCAGGATGCCGCCCGCGCCCCCGCCCTGCTGCGCCGCGAGGCCGACCGGGCGGGGCGCGCGGTGCTGGTGGGCTCGCAGGGCGGCCGACTGGTCGTGCTGGTCGCCGATCCCGGCGGGCTGGACGCCGCGGCGCTCACCAGCTCGCTCGTCGAGGCGTTCGGGCCCGGCCCGGTCGTCGTCGGGCCGCCCGCCGATGGGCTCGCCAACGCGCACGTCGCCGCGCGGGAAGCCCTGGCCGGGCTGCGCGCCGCCCCCGGCTGGCCCGACGCGCCGCGCCCGGTCGACGCCGACGCGCTGCTCCCCGAGCGCGCCCTGCTGGGCGACCCCACCGCGCACGAACGACTGCGGGCGACGATCACCCGCCCGCTGGCCGAGGCCGGCGGCGAGCTGGCCCGCACGCTCGAGGTCTACCTGGAGGGCGGCGGCTCGCTGGAGTCGTGCGCGCGCGAGCTGTACGTGCACCCCAACACCGTGCGGTACCGACTGCGCCGGGTGGCGGAGATCACGGGCCACTCGCCGACGGACCCGCGCTCGGCGCTGGTGTTGCGGGCGGCCGTCATCCTCGGCAGGCTCGGCCCATGACCTGCCGATTTCCTACAACGGAGACCGGAGGCGACCTGCGTCACCTCGGGTGTTCTGGGCCACGATTTGGAGGATCTCTACAAACTGGATCGCCCGACTTGGTGTGCGTCGGTATCCCGACGGCCAACGGGCAGGGTGTTGGGTGTACCCCGTGATCGCCCTCCTCGCGCCCGGTCAGGGCTCGCAGAAGCCCGGCATGCTCACCCCCTGGCTCGACGATCCCGCCGCTGAGGAGACCCTCGCTGCGTGGTCGGACGCCATCGGCCTCGACCTGGTCCGCCTCGGGACCACCGCCGACGCCGAGGAGATCAAGGACACGACCGTCACCCAGCCGCTCGTGGTCGCCTCGGCGCTGCTGGCCGCCGCTCGGCTGACCAGCAAGACCGCCCCGCCCGCCGGGTCACCGGTCGCCGGCCACTCGGTCGGGGAGCTCGCCGCCGCCGCCATCGCGGGCGTGCTGACCCCCGACGCGGCCGTGTCGCTGGCCGCGGTGCGCGGCCGGGAGATGGCCGCTGCCTGCGCGCTCGAACCGACCGGCATGAGCGCCGTCCTCGGCGGGAACCCCGACGAGGTGCTCGCCACGCTGGACCGGCTCGGCCTCGACCCGGCCAACCGCAACGGCGGCGGGCAGGTCGTCGCCGCCGGTCCGACGGCCGCGCTCGCCGAGCTGGCCGCGAACCCGCCGGCGAAGGCGCGGATCATCCCGCTGGCGGTCGCCGGCGCGTTCCACACCCGGTTCATGGCACCCGCCGAGGAGGCGCTGCGCAGCCACGCGGAGGGGATCTCCCCCACCGACCCGACACTGCCGCTGCTGTCCAACGCCGACGGCGCCGTCGTCACCACCGGCGCCGAGGCGCTCACGCGACTCGTCGCGCAGGTCACCCGGCCCGTCCGCTGGGACGCCTGCATGGCGACGCTGGGCGAGCTGGGCGTCACCGCGGTCATCGAGCTGCCGCCGGCCGGCACCCTCGTCGGCCTGGTCAAGCGCGACCTCAAGGGGGTCGCGACCCTGGCCCTCAAGTCCCCCGACGACCTCGAGAAGGCCGCCGCACTCATCGCCGACCACGCCGACACCGGAAATGGTGGTGCCGCATGACCACTCTGAAGCTCGCGACGGCCGTCGCCGGGGCCCGGCTGCTCGGCATCGGCAGCTTCCAGCCCGACCGGGTCGTCTCCAACGACGATCTAGCCAAGATCATGGACACCAACGACGCGTGGATCCGCGAGCGCGTCGGCATCCGCAACCGGCGCATCGCGCCGAAGGAGCTGTCGCTGGTCGACATGGCCGTCGAGGCCGGCAGCCGGGCGGTGAAGGACGCCGGGCTCACCCCCGCCGACATCGACACGGTCATCGTGGCGACCTGCACGCTGCCGGTCCAGATCCCGAACGCCGCCGCGCAGACCGCCGACCGCATCGGCATCTCCGCGCCGGCCGCGTTCGACCTCAACGCCGCCTGCGCGGGCTTCTGCTACGCGATCGGCACCGCCGCCGACCTGGTGCGGGCGGGCACCGCGAAGCACGTGCTCGTGATCGGCGCGGAGAAGCTGTCGGACTGGCTCGACTGGACCGACCGCTCGACCGCGATCATCTTCGCCGACGGGGCGGGCGCCGCCGTCGTCGGACCGGCCACCGATCCCGCCGACGTCGGCATCGGCCCGGTCTCGTGGGGCAGCGCGGGCGATTTGGTCTCCACGATCTACGTCAAGCAGGAGAACCGGGCGATCCACCAGGAGGGCCAAGCGGTGTTCCGCTGGGCCACCACGAAGATCGCCCCGGTCGCGCTGCGCGCCCTCGAGCTAGCCGGCATCACCCCGGCCGACGTCGACGTGCTGGTGCCCCACCAGGCCAACCTGCGCATCGTCGACGCCATCGCCAAGCGGCTGCGCAAGGAGGGCGCCCGCGAGGACATGGTGGTGGCCGACGACATCCAGGAGTCGGGCAACACCTCGTCGGCGTCGATCCCGCTGGCGCTCGACCACATGCGTGCCGAGGGCCGGGTCCGCTCCGGCGACACCGTCCTGATCGTCGGGTTCGGCGCGGGGCTGTCCTACGCGGGCCAGGTCGTGGTCTTCCCGTAGATTCCACACCAGGCCCACGCCCGGAGATCCACACCGGATCTCCCACCGAGTGTCCCACCAGAAGGAGAACACCGTGGCTGACAACGCCGAGATCCTCGCCGGCCTCGCCGAGATCGTCGAGGAGGTCGCGGGCATCGACACGGCCGACGTGACGGCCGAGAAGTCGTTCGTCGACGACCTCGACATCGACTCGCTGTCGATGGTCGAGATCGCCGTCCAGGCGGAGGACAAGTTCGGGGTCAAGATCCCCGACGACCAGCTGGCCGAGCTCAAGACCGTCGGCGACGCCGTCGACTACATCGCGAAGAACCAGTGACCCAGGGACGAACGAACTCCGACATCGAGGTCGTCGTCACCGGTCTGGGGGCGACCACCCCCCTCGGCGGTGACGTCCCCTCGACCTGGGAAGCCGTCCTCGCGGGCCGGTCCGGGGTGCGCCGGATCGACGGCGAGGTCGACTGGGTCGAGAAGTACGACCTCCCGGTGAAGATCGCCGCGCCGCTCGCCGTGGAGCCCACCGACGTCCTCCCGCGCGTGCAGGCGCGCCGGCTCGACCGGTGCGAGCAGGTGGCGCTGGTCGCCGCCCGCGAGGCCTGGGCGGACGCCGGCAGTCCGGAGGTGGAGCCGGAGCGGCTCGCCGTCGTCGTCGCCACCGGCATCGGCGGCGCCCTCACCCTGCTCGCGCAGGACGATCTGCTGGAGAACGAGGGCCTGCGCAAGGTCTCCCCGCTGACCGTGCCGATGCTCATGCCCAACGGGCCCGCGGCCTGGGTCGGGCTGGAGTTCAAGGCGCAAGGCGGGGTCCACGCCCCGGTCTCGGCGTGTGCGTCCGGCGCCGAGGCGCTGGCGTGGGCGCTGCGGCTGCTGCGGGCGGGTGAGGTCGACGTCGTCATCGCCGGCGGCGCAGAAGCCTGCATCACCGGCATCACGGTGGCCGGGTTCGTGCAGGCCCGCACCCTGTCGCAGCGCAACGACGAGCCGGAGCGCGCCTCGCGGCCGTTCGACGTCGACCGGGACGGGTTCGTGCTCGCCGAGGGTGCCGGGATCATGGTCCTGGAGCGGTCGGAGTTCGCAGCGGCCCGCGGAGCCAAGGTGTACGGCAAGCTGGCCGGGGCCGGCCTGACCGCCGACGCCTACCACATCACCGGCCCGGAGCCCGAGGGCGTCGGCCAGTCGCGGGCCATCCGGAAGGCGGTCGAGTCGGCGGGGCTCTCCCCCACCGACGTCGGGCACGTCAACTGCCACGCCACCTCCACGGTCGCCGGCGACGTCGGCGAGACCCGGGCGGTGAAGAAGGCGCTGGGCGATCACCCGATCCTCACCGCGCCCAAGTCACAGCTCGGGCACATGGTGGGCGCCGCGGGCGCCGTCGAGAGCATCATCACGCTGCTCTCGGTCAAGGAGGGGATCATCCCCGCCACCCTGAACCTGGAGAACCTCGATCCCGGCGTCGAGCTGGACGTCGTCGCCGGAGAGCCGCGGAAGGTCGACCTGCAGGCCGCGATCTGCGACTCCTTCGGGTTCGGCGGGCACAACGCCGCCATCGCCTTCACCAAGGCCTGATCCCCCGGCGCCCGGGCTCGTGGTTCCCCCGAGCCCGGGGCCGGGACCCCGTCGAGAACGACGTTGGCGTGATCAACAGGGCTCGTCGATCACGCCAACGTCGTTCTCGACGCCCCTTCGACCGCCCGCTCAGCCGACCTGGTGCAACCAGGTGACGGGGGCGCCGTCGCCGGCGGAGCGGTAGGGCTCCAGCGCGTCGTCCCATGCGGTGCCCAGCAACTCGTGGATCCGTCCCGGAACCTGGCTGAGCGGCGTCTCGGCGAGGACGGCACGCAACTGGTCCTCGGGGACCACCGTGTCACCGTTCGCCGACATCCGCCCGTGCCACAGGCCGAGGGTCGGGACGTGGCTGTACCGCTCGCCGTCGACCCCGGGGGTGGCCTCCTCGGTCACCTCGAAGCGCAGCATCGGCCAGGCGCGCAGCGCCCCAGCAAGGGCACCCCCACTACCGACGGGCCCGGTCCAGGTGCACTCGGCCCGCATCGCTCCGGGCACGATGCCCTGCGGCGACCACTGCAAGGACACCTTGGTTCCGAGCACGCCGGAGATCGCCCACTCGACGTGCGGACAGACCGCAGTCGGCGACGAGTGGATGAAGACCACGCCGCGTGCGTTCACTGCAGACCTCCAACGTCGACGAGGATCGTCTTCCCCAACGTCCTCATCCCGTCGGCGAGCTGCCGTGCACCTATTCGGTTGTCGATCGCTACCGATAGATCAGCTCCGTGCGCTCAGTGTGCCTGCATCCGGGTCATCCTGGCCAGCACCAACGGCGTGTCGGGCGTGTCGTGTCGCCGACCGCCGCCTAGATCGTGTAGCGCGCGACATCACCGTCCAGTGTGAACCGCAGCGCCCCCCGCTCGACGAGCACGTCCAGGTGCGCCAGCGTCTCCAGCACGGCCAGCATCTCGTTGAACACGTCCAGCTCGTCCAGCCGGCGTTCGCGGCGGGTCCAGCGCAGGGCGCCGGCCACCTCGACGGCCGTCGACCGGCCCTCGCGCACCGCGGCCAGCGTCTGGTCCAGGCGGGTGGCGTGGTGGGCGAGCAGCTGGTCGACCCGCTCGTGCACCCGCATGCCGACCGGGCCGTGCGCGGGCAGCAGCAGCGCGTCGGGCCGGCTGCGGACCAACTCCAGCGAGGAGAGGAAATCGGAGAGCGGGCTGGAACCCGGCATCGGCTCGAACCCGATCGACGGGGTGATCCGCGGCAGCACGTGGTCGCCGCCGAAGAGCAGCCCGGCGGGATCGTCGGCGAACACGACGTGGCCGCGCGTGTGACCAGGGGTCGCGATCGCGGTGAGCTCGCGCTGCGCCTCCCCCTCCCCCACGGTGAAGACCGCACCGTCGGTGATCCACTCGTCGGGCAGCGACCACTCCACCGGATCGATCCGGGGCCTCGGCTGGGACTGGAGCCTGCGCAGCAGGTCGTCCGCGCCCGCGCGGATCAGCCGCGGCTCCTGCCCGGCGAAGGCGAGCCCGCCCGCGTTCAGCCGGTCCAGGCCGGGCTTCTCCCCCTCCCCGAGGTACACCCGCGCGCCGAACTCCTGGCGCAGCGTCACGGCCATCGCGTAGTGGTCGCGGTGCACGTGGGTCACCAGGAAGCGCCGCACGTCGCCGAGGCCGCCGCCGAGGTCGGCGAGCGCCGAGACGAGCAGCTCGCGCGACTGCTGCAGCGCCCAGCCGGAGTCGACGAGGGTGAACCCGTCGCCGTCGACCAGGGCGTAGACGTTGACCGCCCGCAGACCGTCGTTGGGCAGGGGAAGCGGGATGCGGTAGACGTCGGGCGCGCACCGGTACACACCGGGCGCGGTCCAATCGCCTCCGGGTTCGTCGTCGGGGACCACAACCGGACCTTACGTCGTGGGCGTTATCCGGGGGCGGTGAACTCGTCCACACCGGAATCCGCCGGCTGGAGCATCCCGGGCCCGTAGACCGCCCGGAACGTGGCGAGCATGTCCTCCAGCGGCAGGTCGGCGTGCACGCCGCGGTCGCGGCCGTAGGTCATGTACACCGAGCCGTCCGGGGTGAACGCGTGCAGCAAGGCGTCGCTGCGCCCGTCGAAGTCGATCGGCGGCACCCCGAACCGGGCGCACAGCTCCTTGTTGAACGCCGGGGTCGCCTTCACCCAGCGGCCGTCGAGCAGCATCTCGCTGTAGCCGTGCCAGACGAACTCGTCCTTGCCGCCCATCCGCTCCCGCAGCCGCGGGGTCTGCAGGTGGTTTCGGACGTCGGCGAAGCCCAGCCGGGCCGGGATGCCCACCGCCCGCGCCGCCGCGGTCAGCAGCACCGCCTTCGGCACGCACCAGTTGGCGCGGCTGGTCACCACGGTGCTCGCCTTGTACGCGGCCGGGTCCTCGGTGACGACGAACGGGTCGTACCAGATGTCGTCGCGGACGCGGGTGAACAGCGCCACCGCCTGCTCGACCGGGTCGCGCAGCCCGGCGACGGCGTCCCGCGCGTAGTCGACGACAGCGGGGGCGTCGCAGTCCACGAAGCGGCCGGGGCTCAGGTACGGATCCGCCATACCGAGCACGCTACGTCGAATTCATCCGTCGGCGCAGCGCGCGTACCCCGTCGGGTGACCGACCCTGCACTACGGTCCGAGGCAGCGCACGCAAGGTGCTCGAACGGGCAGGGAAGACGGGTCACGGAGGACACGCACGATGGTCGACGAACCCGCGGGGTCACCGCACGTGATGGGCGAGGGGAACGGGTCGGTCGTCCCGGCACCGTTCCTGACCATCGCCGAGGTCGCCCAGCGGATGCGCGTGTCGAAGATGACGGTCTACCGCCTCGTGCACAGCGGAGAGCTGCCCGCGGTGCGGTTCGGCCGGACCTTCCGCATCCAGCAGACGGCCGTGGACGACCTCATCCGGGCAGCCCGCTACGAGGCGGGGTGAGCGGCGGGGCCTGCGTCGAGAACGAAGTTGTGGTGATCAACAAGCTCTGCTGATCACCACAGGTTCGTTCTCGACGCAGACCTGACCGAAGGGTCAGGAGCTCCGCCACCTGGGAACCGGTGTTCGACGAGCTGGCGGAGCGGAACACCGTGATCGCCCCGGACCTGCTCGGCCACGGCGCCTCGGCGAAGCCGCGGGCCGACTACTCCGTCGCGGCGTACGCCAACGGGATGCGGGACCTGCTCGGGGTCCTCGGAATCGACCGCGTCACCCTCGTCGGGCACTCGCTCGGCGGCGGGGTCGCGATGCAGTTCGCCTTCCAGTACCCGACCGCACCGAGCGGCTGGTGCTCGTCGGCAGCGGCGGCGCCGGCACCGTGATCCGATCGTGATCCAGCGGTCGGTAGTTCGACGCTCCCGCCCCGCCGCGCGCCACGGCATCGTCGCGGCATGTCGATCCCGCCCCGCTCGATCCCGCCCCGCGACCCGCTCGGCGCTCTCGCCGCCGAGCTCGCCGCCATCGGGCAGCGGCTCGACAGGATGGCGGCCGAGCTCGACCAGCTGCGCCACCACGGCGCGGCCCCGCAGGCCGTCACCACGCACGCCGCCGCGCCCCCGCCCGGCTTCACCCCGCCCGCGCCGCTCCCGGTACCCGTGCTGCCTCCGCCCAGCCCCGTGCTGCCGCCTCCGGCTGCCCCGCGGCCAGCGCTCGCCGACCGGGCCGCGGCCGTCGGCGGGGCGCGGCTGCTCGCCTGGACGGGTGCCGCCCTCACCCTGCTGGGCGTGGTGCTGCTCCTCGCGCTCGCCGCGTCCCGCGGCTGGTTCGCCCCGCCGGTGCGGATCGCCGGCGGCGCCGCGCTCGGTCTCGGGCTCGTCGGTCTGGGCTGGTGGCTGCACCGCCGGACGGCCCGGATCGGCGCCGAGGCGGTCACCGCCACCGGTTTCGCCACTCTCTACCTCGTCATCGCGGGCGCGAGCGCGGTCTACGGCTACCTCGACGAGGTCCCGGCGATCGCGCTGGCGTTCGTCGTCGCTGTGGCCGGGCTCGGGCTCGCCGATCACCGCGCCTCGCGGTGGCTCGCGCACGGCGTCGCGATCGGCGCGCTCCTGCTGGCCCCTGTCCTGGCCGGCGGCTGGCTGCTGGTCACGCTGGCGCTGGCGATGGTGATCGCGGCGTCACCGGTCGTGCGGCACCGACGGTGGGCCGATCTGGCGCTCGTCGTGGGCGGGCTGGCCGCCCTGCACGGCAGCTCCGCCTGCGGCCTGCTCGCCGACGGCCCCGACACCCGCGGCACCGCGCTCGCGACCGCCGTCGCGGCCCTCGTGGTCGGCCTCGCCGCGGCCGCGGCCGCCGCGCGGCGCATCCCTGCCGCCGCGTTCGCCGCCCTCGTCCCGTTCGCCGCGCTGCCTGCCCTCGTCACCGCCGTCGTGCTGGGCGGCACCACCGGGGCCTGGCTCGCCGCGGGGACCGCGGTGGCGCTCGGCGCGGTTGCCGCCCTCCCCTGGTCCGCCGGCGCCGCGCGCCTGTCGGCGGCCACGACCGCCGCGGTCGCGCTGCTCGCAGCCACCGCGCTGGCGTTCGACGGCGCCACGCTGACGCTGGTGCTGCTCGGGCAGGCGCTCGTCGCCGCGGTCGCCGGGCTGCGGCTGGGCAGCCGGTTCGCCACCGGCCTGGCCACCGCGCTCGGGCTGGTCGGCCTGCTGCGGGCGCTCGTGTCCGATGCGCCGCTCGCCGATCTCGTCGAGCGCCGCTACCTGCTCGACGCCGGCGACTGGCTGCCGCCCGGCCGGCTGCTCACCGCCGCCGGCACCGGCGCGCTGGTCGTCGCGCTGGCGGTCGTGCTGCTGGCCGCGTGCGGTCGGCTCGGCTGGGTGCGCGCCGACTCCGCGACCGCTCCCGCGTGGGTCACGCTGGGCGTCGTCGGCCTCTACGGCGTGACCGCCCTGGTCGTGAACGCCGCCCTGCTGGTCGATCTCGATCTCGGATTCACCGCCGGGCACGCGCTGGTCACCGTCTCGTGGACGGTCGCGGCGCTGGTGCTGCTCGCCCGCGGGATCACCCGGCCCGCGCTGCGGGTCGCCGGGATGGCGCTGGTGGCGGCCGCCGTCGCGAAGCTCGTGCTGTTCGATCTCGGCGCGCTCGACGGCGTGTCCCGGGTGGCCGCGTTCCTCGGTGCCGGCCTGGTCCTGCTCGTCGCCGGCACCCGCTACGCGCGGCTGATCGGCGACCGCTCGCAGGAGAACGGGACGTGACGAACGGCCGCCGCCGGCGTCCCGGCGGCGGCCGTTCTCCGAGCTACCCGATCAGCTGCAGCCGCTGGTGGAGCCGCACCCTTCGCACACGTAGCAGGATCCGGCGGGCCGCATCTTGGTGCCGCAGGTCATGCACAGCGGCGCGTCGGCGGCCTTGCCCAGGCGCAGCTCCAGCAGCTCGGTGGAGCTGCCGACCTCCACCGGCGCCGGCGAGGCGCCCTTCTCCGGTGCGGGCTGCGCGTCGACGGTGCTGCGCAGCGCGTCCATGTCGACCTCGGCGGGATCGGCGCCGTAGTTCTCCGCGACCTGGTTGCGCCGCTCCTCGGCCGAGAAGATGCCCAGCTGGGCGCGCTTCTCGTACGGCAGGTAGTCCAGCGCGAGCCGGCGGAACAGGTAGTCGAGCACGCTGGTGGCGATCCGGATGTCCGGGTCGTCGGTCATGCCGGCGGGCTCGAACCGCAGGTTGGAGAACTTCGAGACGTAGAACTCCAGCGGGATGCCGTACTGCAGGCCGACCGATATCGACATGGAGAACGCGTCCATCACGCCGGCCAGCGTCGAGCCCTGCTTGCCGAGCTTGACGAAGATCTCGCCCAGGCCGTCGTCCGGGTAGGAGCCCGCGGTGAGGTAGCCCTCGGCGCCGCCGACCGTGAACGACACGGTCTGGCTGGGGCGCTTCTTCGGCAACCGCTTGCGCACCGGCCGGGCCTCGACCTGCGGCTCGGCGGTCGGCTTCGCCTTCTTGCTCGCCGAGAGCGGCTGGCCGACCTTGCAGTTGTCGCGGTAGATCGCGAGTGCCTTGAGGCCGAGCTTCCAGCCCTCCATGTAGATCTTCTCGATGTCCTCGACCGTGGCCTCCTCGGGCATGTTCACGGTCTTGGAGATCGCGCCGGACAGGAACGGCTGCACCGCCGCCATCATCCGCACGTGGCCCATCGGGGCGATCGCGCGCTCCCCCATGGCGCAGTCGAACACCTCGTAGTGCTCGGGCTTGAGGCCGGGCGCGTCGACGACGTGCCCGTGCTCGGCCACGTACTCGACGATCGCCTCGATCTGCTCCACCTGGTAGCCGAGCCGCGCCAGCGCCCGCGGGACCGTCTGGTTGACGATCTGCATCGAGCCGCCGCCGACGAGCTTCTTGAACTTCACCAGCGCCAGATCGGGCTCGATGCCGGTGGTGTCGCAGTCCATCATCAGCCCGATGGTGCCGGTGGGCGCCAGCACCGAGGCCTGCGAGTTGCGCCAGCCGTTGCGGGCGCCGATCTCCAGGCAGTCCTGCCACACCTCGGTGGCGCGCTTGTGGATCGGCGCGCTCGCGACGAACGTGCGCACGTCGTCGTTCGCGGCGGCGTGCTTGCGCATGACGCGCTGGTGGGCGGAGGCGTTGCGCTCGTAACCCTCGTACGGGCCGACCACGCCGGCCAGCTCCGCCGAGCGCTTGTACGACGCCGCCGTCATCAGCGAGGTGATCGACGCGGCCAGCGCGCGCCCGCCGTCGGAATCGTACGCGTGGCCGGTGGCCATCAGCAGCGCGCCCAGGTTGGCGTAGCCGATGCCGAGCTGGCGGAACCTCCGCGTGGTCTGCGCGATCGGCTCCGTCGGGAAGTCCGCGAAGCAGATCGAGATGTCCATCGCGGTGATGATCAGCTCGACGGCCTTCTCGAACCGCTCGACGTCGAACGTGCCGTCGTCCTTGAGGAACTTCAGCAGGTTCAGCGACGCCAGGTTGCAGCTGGAGTTGTCCAGGTGCATGTACTCCGAGCACGGGTTGGACGCGGTGATGCGGCCCGACTCGGGGCAGGTGTGCCAGTCGTTGATCGTGTCGTCGTACTGGATGCCGGGGTCACCGCACGCCCACGCCGCCTGCGCGATCGTGCGGAACAGCCAGCGGGCGTCGACCTTGTCGATCACCTCGCCGGTGAGCCGGGCCCGCAGGCCGAACTCACCGCCGGCCTCCACGGCGCGCATGAACTCGTCGGACACGCGCACCGAGTTGTTGGCGTTCTGGTACTGGACCGAGGTGATGTCGGCGCCGCCGAGGTCCATGTCGAAGCCCGCGTCGCGCAGGACGCGGATCTTCTCCTCCTCCTTGGCCTTGGTCTCGACGAACTCGACGATGTCGGGGTGGTCGACGTCGAGGACGACCATCTTCGCCGCGCGCCGGGTGGCGCCGCCGGACTTGATGGTGCCCGCGCTCGCGTCGGCGCCGCGCATGAACGACACCGGGCCGGAGGCGGTGCCGCCGGAGGACAGCAGCTCCTTCGACGAGCGGATCCGGGACAGGTTCAGACCGGCACCGGAGCCGCCCTTGAAGATCAGGCCCTCCTCCCGGTACCAGTTCAGGATCGACTCCATCGTGTCGTCGACCGAGAGGATGAAGCACGCCGAGACCTGCTGCGGGCTGGACGTGCCGACGTTGAACCAGACCGGCGAGTTGAAGCTGAACACCTGGTGCAGCAGCATCCAGGTCAGCTCGTGCTCGAAGATCTCGGCGTCCTCCTCGGACGCGAAGTAGCCGTTCTCGACGCCGGCGCGCCGGTAGACCGACACGACGCGGTCGATGAGCTGACGCAGGCTCGACTCGCGCTGCGGGCTGCCGACGGCGCCGCGGAAGTACTTGCTGGTGACGATGTTGGTGGCGTTCACCGACCAGAAGTCGGGGAACTCCACGCCGCGCTGCTCGAAGTTCACCGAGCCGTCGCGCCAGTTCGTCATGACGACGTCGCGCTTCTCCCACGTGACCTCGTCGTAGGGGTGCACCCCGGGCGTCGTGAAGATCCGCTCCACGGTGATCCCCCTCGGCTGCGCCGCCGACGACTCGGCCTTGGACGTCGTCTTCTTGCCTCGCCCGGAGCGCGGCGCGCTCGGTGTCCTCGACGTCCCGACGGTCTCGGCCATGCTCTTCCTTCCTCGAGATCCGGCGGGCTGGGGACCGCCGGAGCTCTGCTCGGACCTTCCTGCGGGCACGCCGGGGCGCCCGTTCCTGCGGTGTGCGTCTCGTTGCACGGTCGTGCGGGTCGTGCCGCTGCGGTCTGCGGCGTTCGTGCTGGTACGGGTGTGGATCGGTCGATGGGTGCCGTGCACGCAGCGCCGCCTCGACGCGACCCCGATCAGTTCGGGGGCGCCGTGGCTCCGCTGCCGTGGATGCGCCGGAGCTCGGCGATCTCCTTCTCGAAGTCCTCTATGGATGAGAACGAGCGGTAGACGCTCGCGAAACGGAGGTATGCCACCTCGTCGAGCTCCCGCAGCGGACCGAGGATGGCCAGGCCGACCTCGTGGCTGGGGATCTCGGCCGTGCCACCGGCGCGGATCGACTCCTCGACCCGGTGCGCGAGCTGCTGCAACGCGTCCTCGTCGACCGGGCGGCCCTGGCAGGCGCGGCGGACCCCGTTGACCACCTTCTCCCGGCTGAACGGCTCGGTGACCCCGCTGCGCTTCACCACGGCGAGGACGGGCTCCTCCACGGTGGTGAACCGGCGCCCGCACGCGCCGCACGACCGCCGGCGGCGGGTGGCCTGCCCGTCGTCGACCTCTCGCGAGTCGATGACCCGGCAGTCGGAGTGCCGGCAGAACGGACAACGCATGGTGGAACCGGGCCCCTCACAGGTCGTCTTCGGAACGCGACCGGTTGGCGAACGACAACCATGTAACCACAACATATTGGGGTCGACCAAGTCGGACCCCCCTATCGGTGCCGGCTCCGCGCCCGAAGGGGCAGTACGCTGCGCCGAGCGGTCCGGCCGTGCGCGCAGCGTCATCCGGCGGCCACGGGCCGCGCGTCACCGCACCCTCGCGACCACCGGTGTGAGGGAGCGATGCACCGGGTCCAGTGACCGCGCGCACTGCGGGAACGCGGCCGCGACCGCCGAACCGCCGCTCAGCGCGTAGCCGCGCGACCCTCCGGCGACACCAGCACCGCGACCTCCGCCGCACCGTCACCCGCGCTGCGCGCCTCGGCCGCCGCCGACGCCAGCAGCCCCAGCAGCACCACCGTGGCCGCCGCCCCGACGAACAGCCCGACCCCGGCGAGGAACCGCCGGCCCGCGTCCGGAGCGAGCGCGAACCGGCGACCGACCGGCCGGTCCCAGCCGGCGGCCCGCATCGCCGCGCGCACCGCACCCCGCCCCGACTCGCGCACCGGCCCCCGCCGCGGCGCGGGCACCTCGACCGCGGCCGGCGCCGACCCCGCCGGCGCCCGGTCCAGCAGCCGTTCGCCGGCCCGCCCGCCGAACAGCGGCACGACCACCGCGACGGGCTCCGCACGCCCGGCCGCCCACGCCTGCCGCGGCGAACGGCCCGCCGGGACGGCCACCACGGGCCGGACCGGCCGCGGCCGGCCGCCCCGGCGGCGCACCCGGGGCGCCGCCTCGTCGACCGCACCCTCGGCGACACCCGCCGGCGCACCCTGCGCCGTGCCCACCGCCGCCGTGCCCACCGCCGCCGTGCTCGCTGCCTCGATCCGCATGAGCGCCTCCTGTCGTCGCCCCGCCCCGACCCGACCCGAACGCTCGCACAAGTGTTCGAACCGACGTCGGGGACTGTGTACCACCCGGCGCCGACGAAAATCGACAGAAGTCCGCGTGTCGTTCGAACATGTGTTTGTGCTGAGGTGGGATTCCGGCTACGGTTCACCCGGAAGCACGACCGGGCCGGCCGTTCCAGGCGGTGCGAGCCGCACGGACCCCGGCGGGCCGCCACCACCACGAGACCGCGCACCGGCGCAGGCCCCAGGACACCGAAGGAGCGACACGATGGCACCCGACCAGCCCGAGACACCGACCGGCGAGGGCGCCGGCGCCGGGACGGGGGCCCGGGTCAGCACCTTCCCCGAGCCGGCGGCGGAGGCCCCCGGCCTCACCCCGCGCCAGCGCAAGGTGCTGGAGGTGATCCGCGACTGGGTCAACCGGTTCGGCTACCCGCCGAGCGTGCGGGAGATCGGCGACGCGGTCGGGCTGACCTCCACGTCGTCGGTGCACCACCAGCTGCGCGCCCTGGAGAAGAAGGGCTACCTGCGCCGCGACCCCAACCGCACCCGCGCGGTCGACGTACGCGGGCCGGAGGAGCACGGCGACACCGACCCGCACACCGGAGCCAGCGCGGCCGACGAGCGGCCCACGCCCGCGTTCGTCCCGGTGCTGGGCAACATCGCTGCGGGCGGCCCGATCCTGGCCGAGCAGGCCGTGGAGAGCGTGTTCCCGCTGCCGCGGGAGATCGTCGGCGAGGGCGAGCTGTTCCTGCTCAAGGTGCGCGGCGACTCGATGGTCGAGGCCGCGATCACCGACGGCGACTGGGTCGTGGTGCGCCAGCAGCCCGACGCGGAGAACGGCGAGATCGTCGCCGCCATGCTCGACGGGGAAGCCACCGTCAAGACGTTCAAGCACCGCGACGGACACATCTGGCTGATGCCGGCGAACCCGGCCTACCAGCCCATCCCGGGCGACGACGCGACCATCCTCGGCCGCGTGGTCGCAGTGCTGCGCAGGCTCTGAGCAGCGCAGGGACCGCGGTTCAGGCCCGGCGGCGCCCGCGCAGCCCCATCGCCAGCGCGAGCAGCAGGAGCAACCCGGTGACGATCCCACCGCCGATCACGGCAGGCCCCCAGACCGGGCCGGACGACGGCTCCTCCGCCGCGGGCGGCTCGAACACGGCGTCACCGCCGGCCACGAGCGCAGCGGCCCCGCGCACGGCACGCAGCTCGCCGCGCACCCCGTTGCGGGTCTCGCCCGCTGAGTAGAGCGTGCCGTCCGGGCCGAACGCGATCGCCTCGCCCTGCGGCTCGTCGGGCAGCGGCACCCGCACCGCTGCTGCTCCGGTCACCGCGGCCGCGACGTCGCCGTCGCGCACCGGGTACAGCCAGGCGTCGGTGTAGCTGCGCAACGCGACCACGCTGCCGTCCGCGCTCTGCGCCGCGCCCGTGACCAGCCGGCTGCCGAGCCCGCCCAGCGGCCCCGTCGTGCCGTTCGAGGCGGGCAGCGCGGCGGTCCCGACGCGCTCCAGCGGGGTGGGGCCCACCCCGGCTGGGGGTTCGACCGTGCGGTACACCCCGGCTCCGAACGGGCCCTCCTTCGTGACGATCACGGGCCGGCCGGCGCCGTCGACGACGAGCGCCTCAGCGTCGTGCGCCCCGTCGGGGTAGGTGAGCCGGTGCAGCCGCGGCTCGCCCTGCTCGGGCAGCACGATCACGGCGACGGTGTCGCGCACGCGGCCGTTGTCGCCGATGTCGCCGACCCACAGCGCGCCGTCCGGGCCGAGCGCGAGGTCCTCGGCGTCGCGCGGATCGATGTCCGCGGTGCGGGTCTCGACGATCGCGCAGGTCACCGGGTCGATCCGGTGGACGGTCACGCGCCGGCCGCCGTCCGGGATCGCCCAGATGCCGCCAGCGGCGTCGACGACCAGCCCGGACAGCTCGGCGAGCCGCCGGTCGGTCACCGTGCACAACAGCTCCGGTTCGGGGACCGCCGCCGCCGTGCCCACCAGGGCGGCGAGCACCACGGCGACGCTCGCGAACCGGCGCCGCGAGCAGGGGTACCGGGCCGCTACGGCGCCACCTCTTCCACCGCCGCCCCGGTCTCTTCTTCGGCGGCCGCACCGGTCCGTGCGTACGGCAGCAGCGCCTGCGCCAGGTCAGGGCCGACCCGGGCGTGCAGCAAGGTGCCTTCGGCGGTGTGCTTCTCCTCGAGCACCTCGCCGTCGGCGTGCACCCGCGACACCAGCGCGCCCTGCGTGAACGGCACCAGCGCCGTCAACTCGACCTCGGGCCGCGGCAGCCGGGCCGCGATCTCGGCGCGGAGCTTGTCGATGCCGTCGCCGCGGCGGGCGGAGACGAACACCGCGTCGGGCAGCAGGTGGCGCAGCCGGGCGAGCTGCAGGTCGTCGGCCGCGTCGATCTTGTTGACGACGAGCAGCTCCGGCGGCATCCGTCCGTCGCGCTCCTCACCGATCTCGACGAGCACCTGCCGGACGGCCTTGATCTGGTCCTCCGGCAGCGCGTCCGAGGCGTCGACGACGTGCAGCAGCAGGTCCGCCTCGGCGGTCTCCTCCAACGTGGAGCGGAACGCCTCGACGAGCTGGTGCGGCAGGTGCCGCACGAACCCGACGGTGTCGGTCAGGGTGTACACGCGCCCGTCGCTCGTCGTGGCCCGCCGAGTGGTCGGGTCCAGCGTGGCGAACAGGGCGTCCTCGACGAGCACGCCGGCGTCGGTGAGCCGGTTGAGCAGGCTCGACTTGCCGGCGTTGGTGTAGCCGACGATCGCGACCGACGGCACCTCGTGGCGCCGGCGGGAGCTGCGCTGCGTCTCGCGGATCTGCTTCATGCCGGCGATCTCGCGGCGCAACTTGGACATGCGGGCGCGGATGCGCCGGCGATCCAGCTCGATCTTCGTCTCACCGGGGCCGCGGCCGCCGATCCCGACGCCGCCCGCGGCGCGGCCGCCGACCTGGCGGGACAACGCCTCACCCCACCCGCGCAGCCGCGGGAGCAGGTAGGACAGCTGGGCCAGCTCGACCTGCGCCTTGCCCTCCTTCGAGCGGGCGTGCTGGGCGAAGATGTCGAGGATCAGCGCGGTCCGGTCGATGACCTTGACCTTGAGCCGTTCCTCCAGCTCGCGCAGCTGGCCGGGCGACAGCTCGCCGTCGCAGATCACGGTGTCGGCGCCGGCCTCCTCGACCGCGGCGCGCAGCTCGTCGACCTTCCCGGCACCGATGAACGTGGCTGGGTCGGGCCGGGACCGGCGCTGCACCAGGCCGCCGAGGACCTGGGAGCCCGCGGTCTCGGCGAGCCGGGCGAGCTCCTCGAGCGAGGCGCGCATCTGCGCCGACGTACCCTCCGTCCAGACGCCGACCAGCACGACGCGCTCGAGGCGCAGCTGCCGGTACTCGACCTCGGTGACGTCGGTGAGTTCGGTGGACAGGCCCGCGACGCGGCGGAGCGAGGAGCGCTCCTCCAGATCCAGGTCGCCGGTCGTGGTGCGGGGTCCGGCCGTGGTGGCGGACAGGACGGGTTCAGTCATCGTGGTAGCCATGCTCCCACGTCAACGCCGGGTTGTCCGCCGGGATTCCCGCTGCTGATCCCGATGGGTCTCGCGGTGCCGGCTCAGGCGGGGTTCGCCCACCACTCGTCGGACAGCTCGCCCTCGGCCACGAGGACGGCGGGCCCGCACAGCGTCGTGCCGTCGGGGGTGACGGTGACGCGCAGCCGCCCACCCGGCGTGGTGACGGCGACGGTGCCCTCGGCGCGCCCGGCGTGGTGCAGGGATGCGACCACGGCCGCGACGGTGCCGGTGCCGCAGGAGCGGGTCTCCCCCACCCCGCGCTCGTGCACGCGCATCGTGATCGCGTCGTCGCGCAGCGGCGAGACGAACTCGACGTTGACGCCGTTCGGGAAGAGGTCCGGATCGTGATCGGGCGCGGCGGTGAGGTCGAGCGCGGCGATCGGCTCGCCGGTGATGCACACCAGGTGCGGGTTGCCGACGTCGACCGCGACGCCCGGGTACACCTTGTCCCCCACGCGGGCGCTGCTGCGCGCCCCGACGACCGCCGGGCCCATGCCCACGGCGACGTCCCCGTGGACGGCGTCGCCCCCGGCGAAGGAGACGCTGCGCAGCCCGGCGCGGGTACCGATGGTGAACTCCGGCTCGCCGACCAGGCCGGCCGCGGCGAGGTAGCGGGCGAACACCCGCACGCCGTTTCCGCACATCTCGGCGATGCTGCCGTCGGCGTTGCGGTAGTCCATGAACCACTCGACGCCGGGTTCGGGCTCGCCGACCCCGGGCAGGGCCTTCCAGCGGACCACCCGCAGCACGCCGTCGGCGCCCAGGCCGCGGCGGCGATCGCACAGTGCGGCCACCCGCTCGGGCGTCAGGTCGAGCGCGCCGTCGGGATCGGGCAGCACCACGAAGTCGTTCTGGGTGCCGTGGCCCTTGCTGAACCGCACCCGATCAGCCTACGCGGGTGATCCGGCCCGGCCGCGCACCACCGCGAGGGCCCGTTCCCGCAGGTCCGGGGCCGCGCCGTCCAGCCATGTGTAGCGCTTGTCACGGCGGAACCAGGACCGCTGCCGGCGCACGAACCGGCGGGTGCCCACCACGGTGTCGACGGCCGCGCGGGCCATGTCCCCGCCCGGCAGCTCAGCGAGCACCTGCTGGTAGCCGAGCGCACGCGACGCCGTCGGGCCGTCGGCCAGCCCGGCCGGGAGCAGCCCGCGCACCTCGTCCACGAGTCCGGCGGCGAACATGCGGGCCACGCGCCGGGCGATGCGCGCGTCCAGCTCCGCCGTGTCCCGGTCGACGGCGAGCAGGACCGCGTCGTAGCGGGGCGGGCCGGGCTCGGGCAGGCGCGCGCGGAACGGTTTGCCGGTCAGCGCGATCACCTCCAGCGCACGCACGATCCGCCGCCCGTTGGTGGGCAGCACCGCTTCGGCGGCGGCCGGGTCGAGCTCGGCCAGCCGGGCGTGCATGGCCTGCGGGCCGCGCTCGGCGAGCTCGGCCTCCAGCCGCGCGCGCAGGGCCGGGTCGGTGCCCGGGAACTCCAGATCGTCCAGCACCGACTGGATGTACAGGCCGCTGCCGCCCACGAGCACCGGGGTGCGCCCGGCGGCGCGCAGCCGCTCGATGATCTCCCGCGCCCGCCGCTGGTAGGCCGCGACCGACGCCGTCTGCGTGACGTCCAGGACGTCGAGCAGGTGGTGCGGCACGCCGGCGCGCTCGGCCGGACGGAGCTTGGCGGTGCCGATGTCCATGCCGCGGTAGAGCTGGGACGCGTCGGCGTTGATCACCTCACCGCCCAGCTCAACGGCCAGCGCGACGCCCAGGTCGGACTTGCCCGTGGCCGTCGGGCCCGCGACGACCACCAGCGGCGGCGGGCTCACCGCTCCCACACCGCCACGTGGTAGTGCACGCCGAACGGCGCGGCCGAGTAGCCGCGCTCGACGCGCCAGGCCGCGCCCTGCGCCGCGCCCGCCATCACCAACCACGGCGCCCGCCCCGACACCCACAGCTCGGCGGCCGGTCCCGGGTCGGCCACGGCGGCGGCGAGCGCCGCGGGATCGCCCGCGGCCAGCGCGTCGGCGACGGCGGCGTCGTAGGCGTGAGCGCGCTCGTCGAAGTAGCCGGGGGCCTTCTCGGTGTGCTTGGCCGAGCCGTCCCCGACGACCAGCAGCGCGGTGGTCGCCCTGGCCAGCTCGGTGCCGAGCGCGGCGCACTCCCGAGCCGGGGTGTCCGGGGCGACCAGCTCGCCGCGCAGCGTGACGCCGAGCCCCTCGGCCAGCCAGGAGGCGATCAGCAGCGGCAGCGGCAGCTCGGGATCGACCGGACCGGCGGCGCCGGGCGACATCCCCACGACGACGTCGGCGCCGAAGCCGGCGAAGGTGCCGCGGGCGTCCGCGCCGACCGAGCGGCGGCCGCCCGCGTCGGACCCGACGACGATCCACTCCGCCGACGCCGAGGCCAGCCGACGGCCCGCGGCCAGCACCGCGGCGCGCAGGTCCGCGGTCTCCTCGGCCGCGCCGGTGGCCAGCTGCGGGACCAGCAGGGGCGGCTCCGGCACGACCGCGATCATCGACAGCACGCGGGCGAGACTAGAACGGGCACGCCCGGTGACGCCGATCGACCGGGAGCGGTGATCCGCGTGCCGAGAGGCCGCACCGCTGCTCCATGCTGTCGCCCGTGCGGGTGGACGTACTGGGGACCCTCAGGGCATTCCGCGGCGGTGAGCCGGTCGAGCTCGCCGGCCGCAAGCAGCGGCAGGTGCTCGCGGCGCTCGCGCTGCACGGCGGCCGGCCGGTGTCCGTCGACGCCCTCGTCGATCTGCTGTGGGGCGACGCGCCGCCGCCGAGCGCCGTGCCGACCCTGCAGGTCTACGTCGCGGGCCTGCGCCGCGCCCTCGAACCCGACCGGCCCGCCCGCACCCGCGCCCAGGTCGTCGTCACGGTCACGCCCGGTTACGCCCTTCGGCTGCCCGACGGCGCCCTCGACGCGGCCCGGTTCTGCACCGCCGTGACCGCCGCCCACCAGCGCCTGAGCACCTGGGCCGGCGGCGCGACCGGGCCCGCCGTCGCCCGGCCCGGGCTCAGCGCCGGTGAGCTGGTCGAGGTGGTCGGAGAGCTCGACGCCGCGCTCGCGTCGTGGCGGGGGATCCCGTACGTCGAGCTGGGTGAGCTGCCCGCCGCGGTCGCGGAACGGGCGCGGCTGGCCGAGCTGCGCATGGTCGCGCTCGAGGACCGAGCGGCCGCCCTTCTGGCCCTCGGCCGGCACGCGACGGTCGCGGCGGAGCTGGAGGCGCTGACGGCGGAGCATCCGCTGCGCGAACGGCTCTGGCTCCTGCGGGTGATGGCGCTGGCCGGTGCGGACCGGCAGGCGGATGGCCTGCAAGCGCTGCGGCAGGTGCGCCGGATCCTCGCCGACGAGCTGGGCCTGGATCCGGGGGCCGCGCTGCAGGAACTGGAGGGCGCGATCCTGCGCCGGGACCCCGCCGTCGTCGGGCGGTCGGCCCCCGTCGCCGGTTCCCCTGCTCGGCCCGCCCCGGCCCGGCCGCTGCCCGGCACCGACCTCAGCACCGACATCGGCACCGGCACTGCCGATCCGCGGTCCTGGCCGCTCGTCGGCCGCGCCGCGGAACTGGCCGAGCTGGAGGAGCTCCTGGCCGTGGCGGCCCGCGGGATCCCGCAGTTCGCGGTGCTGGTGGGCGAGCCGGGGATCGGGAAGACGCGCCTGGGTCAGGAGCTGGCGGCCCGGGCCCGGGAGCACGGTTTCACGGTGCTCGTGGGGCGGTGCTCGGAGGAGGAGACCGCGCCGCCGCTGTGGCCGTGGGCGGGCGTCCTGCGTGGGCTGCAGGAGTCGGCCGAGAGCGGCTCCGAGCAGGTCCGCGCGGACCTTGCGGAGGTCGTCGCGCTGTTCTCGCCGGCGCCGGACCGGAGCACGCGGGCGGCCGGCGCCTTCCTGCCCGACGATGCCGACGCCTCCCGCTTCCTGCTGTGGAGCGCGGTGGCGCGGGTGCTCGTCGCCGCCTCCGGCCAACGCCCCCTCCTGGTGATCATCGAGGACCTGCACTGGGCCGATCCGTCGTCGCTGCGGCTGCTGTGCCACCTCGCCGAGGCGTTCACCGCGGGCCGGATCCTCGTCCTGGCCACCCGCCGCGCCCATCCCGAGCCCACCGGTGTCCTGGCCCGCGCCTGCGCGGCCCTGGCCCGCCGGCACGCGACCCGGCTGGACCTGGCCGGCCTGTCCGTCGCGGAGACCGCGGCGCTGGTGGAAGCGGTCTCCCACCGTGCGCCCGATCCCGGCGAGGCCGAGCGGCTGCGCGAACGGACGGAGGGCAACCCCTTCTTCGTCGTCGAGCTGGTGCGGTTGCTCGCCACCGGGCCTGCCGGGGACCAGGACCTGCCGGCCGCGGTGACCGACGTCATCGCCCGCCGGGTGGCGCACCTGCCGGCGGACACCCGCGACCTGCTGCGCACCGCATCGGTCATCGGCCGCCGGTTCGATCTGGCCCCGCTCGCCGCCGCGAGCGGCTGCGACGAGGAGGGCGTGCTCGACGCCCTCGATCCCGCCCTCGCCGCCGGCGTGATCGCCGAGGAGGAGACGGTTGACCGGTTCCGGTTCGCCCACGCCCTCGTCCGCGACGCCGTCTACGCCGAGCTGCCGAAGGCGCGCCGGGCGCGCCGCCACGCGGCGGTGGCCCGCGCGCTGGAGGCCGGGGCGGGCCCGGGCGCACCGGACCGGCGCTCGGAGATCGCCGCGCACTGGCTCGCCGCCGGGCCCGCCCACGCGGCCGAGGCCTGGCGCGCGGCGGCCGCGGCGGCCGAGCGGGCCCGCCGGGTGTACGCCCACGAGGAGGCCGCGACGCTGTTGCAGGCCGCCCTCGACGCGCAGCGCGCCGACGTCTCGGCCACCTCGCTCGACCGCTACGCCCTGCTGCTGGCCCGCGCCGACGCCTGCCGCTGGTCGGCCGACCGGAAGGGGGTCGACGCGGCGCTCGTGGAGGCGGTGGCCGAGGCGGAGCGGGCGGGCGACCTCGAGCGCATGGCGCGGGCGGCCGTCGGCGTGGCCGAGGGGGCGCTGTGGCAGATCCGCGACTACGGGCAGGTGGAGGAGCGGATGGTCGCCGTCTTGCGCCGCGCCTCGCAGGAGCTGCCGCCGCACGACAGCGAGCTGCGCTGCCGGGTGCTGATCGTGCTGGCCGGCGAGTTGTACTACGGCGGCTCCCCGGCGTACCGGGAGGCCTCGTCGAGCAGGGGATGGCGACGGCCCGCCGGATCGGCGATCCGGCGCTGCTCATCTGGGCCTGCCAGACGGCGTTCCTCGCCCTCTGGCGGGCGGCCACGGCACCGCAGCGGATGCGCCTGGCCGAGGAGGCGGTCCAGGTCGCCGACCGGCTGGGCGATCCCCGGTGGCAGGCCCTGGCGCACACGCTGCTGGCGATCGTGCTGGGCGAGACCGGCCGGATCGACCGGATGCAGGCCGAGATCGACCGCGCCCGGGGCATCGCCGAACCGCTGCGGATGACGTACGTGCTGGTCGTCCTGAGCGATCTCGACTTCGCCTGGCTGGCGATGCGCGGGCGGTTCGCCGAGGCCGAGCGGATCATCGCGTGGCGGGAAGGACTCGCCGCTGGGGAGTCGATCCCCACGCACGCGGAGTCCCTCGTCGGGGCGCGCATGGCGCTGGGCCTGTGGCAGGGCCGTGCGGCGGAGCTGCTGCCGGCGTTCGAGGAGTTCGCCGCGCACAGCCCGTTCAACATGAACCTGCTCGTCCTCGCGCTGCTGGTGCGGGACGGCCGGGTGGCCGAGGCCCGCGCCCGCTACGACCGGCACGGCCTGCGGCCGGTCGGCGACGACTGGATGTCGGTCATCGAGCACTGCCTGACGGCCGAGGTCGCCTTCGCGCTCGGGCTGCCCGCCGTGGCGCGCGCGGCGTACCGGTGGTTGTCCCCGTACGCGGGGCGGGTGTGCAGCGCGGGGTTCAGCCTCGCGATGGGGCCGGTGGACGCGTTCCTGGCCCTGGCCGCCGCAGCCACGGGGGAACTCCGGGTCGCGGCCGGGCACGCCGACGACGCGCTGGCGCTGTGCGCGCGGTGGGAGATCCCGCTGGTCGCGCGGTGGCTGCGCGGCCGGCGGGAGCAGGGCGGGTGCTGACGTCACACGTACGGCCAGATGTGGCGGAAGGCCCTGCGTTCCCGCCGTTCGAACGACCGGCGCCACAGCAGCCGCCACAGCAGTTCCAGCGGTTTGCCCGCCATGCTGGCGACGACCCGCGGCAGGTGGTGGGCGGGCAGCCCGTGCAAGCACCAGGACGCCATGCCGGGCAGTTGTCGCGCAGCGTAGGCGGACTTGAAGTACTCGTGCTCCACCCGCGCCCACTCGGCGTCGGTCAGGTACCGCTGGACCATCGCCATCGCCTCGGTCTCCTCGTGGGCGAGGTGCCGCGACAACCGCTCGCCCACGGCGACGACGCGCACCCCCAGCGCGTCCCGCGCGTCGCCGTCGGGGTGCGCGGCCAGCCGGGCGAAGCCGGCCGCGCAGGCCTGCAGGAGCGGGTCGATCTCGGCGTGCTCGGCCTCCATCGCCGCCAGCGTCTCGCGCCCCACCCGGTCCCCGGCAGCGTCCGCGCGGCGCCGCAGCAGCGGCCACAGGCCGGTGTCCTCCCCGCGGTGGTGCTTGTGCAGGACGGTGGAGAACCACGTCCACCTGTCTGCCAGCGCTCGCCAGGCCGCTCGGTCCTCGACGGGGGTCCGGGCCACGGCGGCGGCGAAGGCAACCAGATCGCGGCGGAAGGCGTAGTGCATGAGGTACATCCCGATCAGGTCGACCGGTCCGGCCGGCGCGGCCGCCTGACGGGGGAACATCACCTGGTCGACGTGCTCGGTGCGGGTCGTTGCTGGCATCGGGTCTCCTCACCTCGGCCGGCGCTCGGTGCGGCCGGACACCCACACCGTGGGCGCGGCCGCTTGGGATCGGCTTGTGCCCGGCTGGAGCCGGGCCTGAAGTCCGTCCCAAGCGGGGCACAAGCGGGCCCGCGCACTCTTCCCTTCCGCCGATCCCGGTCACGATCACGTCTGTGAGAGGAGCCGCCGATGCTCTCCCCGTCCGCCCCCGCCGTCCCCGGCGCCGACTGGCCCACCGCCGTCCTCCCGCTGTTCGAACGGGCCCTCACCTGCGAGTACGCCTCCCTCACGCGGACCGGTGCCCCGATCACGTGGCCGGTCACGCCGTTCCACGAGCCGGGAGCCCGGACCGTCGACGTGTCCACCGGGGTGACCTATCCGAGCAAGGCCGAGCGGGCCCGGCGCGATCCGCGGGTCGCCCTGCTGTTCTCGGACCCGACGGGCTCCGGGATCACCGACGCGCCGACGGTCCTCGTCCAGGGACTGGCGACCGTGCGCGACGCGGACCTGCAGGCGGGCACCGATCGCTACGTGCGCCGCAGCCTGGCGAAGTTCCCGCAGGTGTTCGCCAAGCATCCGTGGTTCGTGCTGCGGCGGCAGACGTGGTACTGGTCCCGGATCTGGATCGAGGTCACGCCGCTGAAGATCATCTGGTGGCCGGGCGGCCGGCTCGACGCCGAGCCGGTGCGCTGGTCGGCGTCCCCGGCCGTGACCGCGCCGCCGTCGGACCCGGCCCCGCCCGGCGCGGCGCCGCGCGCGTGGACCCGGCCTCCCGCGGACTGGCGGTCGCAGGTTCCCCGCGCGGTGCGGCTCGGCGCTCCGGTGCTGACCGTCGGCGACGCCGAGGGCTGGCCGCTCCCGCTGCGGTCCCTCGGCGCCGAGCCGACCCGCGACGGATTCCTGGTCCGGACCGGCCCGGGGTTCTCCGTCGCCGGCGGACCGGCGTGCCTGACGTTCCACGGTCATCCCGCGGACTTCGCCGGCCAGGAGAACGTCGTGTTCGTCGGCACCGCCGCTCCCGTGTCCGATGGCGTGCACGTCACCGTTCGGCGGGCACTGGCGGACTTCAGCCTCCCCGGCGGGCGGATCCGGCAGGCGTGCACCTTCCTGACCAACGGCCGCGCCCTCGCGCCCCGGCTCGCCGGGGAGACCGCCCGCCGGGGTCAGCCGATCCCGCTCGCCCGGCGGCCCCGCTGATCGGCGCTGACCGGGCGCTGACCAGCGCTGTCCGGCGCCCCGGGCGGCCGCCCGGCCCGCACGACGACGGGGTGTTCGGCGACGCTGATCGGCCGTTGGCTGCGCTCTGGGCCGCGGGGGCGTTCCGTTGACGGGATCTACCTGCTTGAATCGCCGAACGCCGTCGAAAACGCCGAGAAGCGCCCGACGGCTCGCGATGTGCACGGCCCCGCCCGGCGGCGGGGCGCCCGTCCCCGCGGCGGGCCGGAGGCGAGGAGGACCAGGTGTCGGAGCAGCAGGCGTGGAGCGGAACCCTCTCGGAGACCGGCGCTGCGGAACCCTCCGCAGCCGCCACCAACGAACCGGAAGCAGCCACACCCGACGCGCCCCCCGCCCCCGAACAGCCTGAACAGGCGGCCCCGCAGGAGCAGCCGGCCGCGCAGCAGGAACAGGGCCAGCAGCGCCCGCCGCGGCCCGCGCCGCCGAAGCCGCGGCCGAAGCGCCACGTCGTGCCGGCGCCCGCCACCGCTCCGGAGGCGATCGCCACGCTGCCGCCGTGCACGGTGCCCACGGCGAGCGAGGATCCGCACCGCTGGGGCCGGGTCGACGCCGACGGCAACATCTTCCTGTTCACCCCGGACGGGGAACGGCGGGTCGGGTCGTGGCAGGCCGGCTCCCCCGAGGAGGGGCTCGCGCACTTCGCGCGCCGCTTCGACGACATCCTCACCGAGGTCGAGCTGCTGTTCGCCCGGCTGGTGGCGGGCGGTGATCCGCGCTCGACGATGTCCAGCGCGCGCAGCATCAAGGAAGGTCTGCACGGGGCGAGCGTCATCGGTGACATGGACGGGCTCGCCGCCCGCATCGACGAGCTGATCGCCTACGCCGACAAGGCCGCCGGGGCCGCCCGCTCGGCCCGCGACGCGCAGCGCGCCGAGGCGACCGCCCGCAAGGAGGCGCTGGTCGCCGAGGCCGAGGCGCTGGCGGCGGAGTCGACGCAGTGGAAGCAGGCCGGGGACCGGTTCAAGGCGATCCTCGAGGAGTGGCGCACGATCCGCGGCGTCGACCGCAAGACCGACGAGGTCCTGTGGCGGCGGTTCTCCAAAGCACGGGAGGCGTTCAACCGCCGACGCGGCTCGCACTTCGCGGAGCTGGACCGCCAGCGGGCCGCTGCGAAGGCGCGCAAGGAGGAGCTGGCAGCGGAGGCCGAGGCGCTGGCCGACTCCGAGGACTGGTCCGGCACCGCCGCCCGGTTCCGCGAGCTGATGACCGAGTGGAAGGCCGCGGGTCGGGCCCACAAGGAGGCCGACGACGCGCTGTGGCAGCGGTTCCGCACCGCGCAGGACACGTTCTTCCAGCGGCGCGCCGCCGTGTTCGCCGAGCGGGACGCCGAGTACCGGGCCAACGCCGAGAAGAAGCGGGCCCTGCTCGACGAGGCCGAGAAGATCGACCTCTCCGACCCGGACGCGGCCCGCGCGGCCCTGCGCAGCATCCAGGAGCGCTGGGAGGAGATCGGGAAGGTCCCGCGCGAGGACATCCGCCCGCTCGACGCGCGCCTGCGCGCCGTCGAGGAGAAGGTGCGCGAGGCCGTGGAGCGGCAGTGGCGGCGCACCGACCCCGAGGCGGAGGCGCGGGTGGCGCAGTTCCGCGACCGCGTCGCCCAGTTCGAGGCGCAGGCGGCGAAGGCGGAGGCCGCGGGGGACAAGCGCCGGGCCGAGCAGGCCAGAGCGCAGGCCGAGCAGTGGCGGGAGTGGCTGCGCACGGCCGAGGCCGCCATCCAGGAGAGGTAGAACCCCCGCGAAGACCTACGAACGGCCTTTTCATGAGGAACGGTGCTTACGAGAGGGCCGTTCGTAGGGGATCCGGGCCCGGGAAGGGCTCGAGCAGCCCGGGCTGCCGCACCTGCCTCAGCGGCGCAGCGCGATGCGCGCCCAGTTCGCCGCCAGCAGCACGATCGCGATCACCGCCAGCACCATCCCGAACGCCGGGCCAGGCTCCCCCACCGGCACGCCGACCTGGCGGGTCCACAGGGCCCACAGGCCGTTGATGGACGCGATGCCGCAGCCGACCGCGCACAGCCACGCCAGCGCCCACAGCCGGGTGGCCAGCGCCAGGGCGGAGATCACCAGCCCGAACCCGAGCGCGGTGAACGTGAACAGCCGCACCAGCACGCCCTGGTTCTCCATGCCGGCGAGCAGCGCCCAGCCCGGGGTGTAGCCCACCCACGGCAGCATCAGCCCGACCAGCAGCACCAGCATGAAGCCGGTGACCAGCAGCGCGGTGGCACCGGGGTCGGTGCGGCGCACCACGGCCCTCTCCGCGCTGCGCAGCTCCTCCTGCAGTGCGGTGAGCTCGTCGGGCACCGGCTCTCCGGCGGGACGGTTGTCGCCGTTCATGATCGACCTCCACATGCGCTCGCCACCGGCGCGGCGGGCGGCGGCGCCCCGAACGTGGGCAGCCCGAGCCCGGTGGTGCGTACCGGCTTCCCGTACGCGTCGCCGGCGCGCGTGCGGCGGTGGCTGCGCACCGGGCCGTCGGCGACGAGGTGGTGCGGGGCGCCGTAGGTGATCTCGACCTCCACGACGTCGCCGGGGCGGATCTCGGCCTCGCCCGGGGTGAAGTGCACCAGCCGCCCGTCGCGGGCGCGGCCGCTCATGCGCCGGGTGGCGTCGTCCTTGCGCCCCTCCCCCGTCGCGACGAGGACCTCGAGGACGCGGCCCTCCAGCGCCCGGTTCTGCTCCCAGGAGATCTGGTCCTGCAGCTCGACCAGCCGCTGGTAGCGCTCCTGCACGACCTCCTTCGGCACCTGGTCGGCCATCTCCGCCGCGGGTGTGCCGGGACGGGGCGAGTACTGGAACGTGAAAGCCCCCGCGAACCGGGCCTGGCGCACCACGTCGAGGGTCGCCTGGAACTCCTCCTCGGTCTCGCCGGGGAAGCCCACGATGATGTCGGTGGTGATCGCGGCGTCGGGGATGCGCTCGCGCACCTCGTCGAGGATCGACAGGAACCGAGCCGCTCGGTAGGAGCGGCGCATCCGGCGCAGCACCGAGTCGGAGCCGGACTGCAGCGGCATGTGCAGCTGCGGGCACACGTTCGGCGTCTCGGCCATCGCCGCGATGACCTCGGAGGAGAACTCGCGCGGGTGCGGCGAGGTGAACCGCACGCGCTCCAGGCCGGGGACCTCGCCGCAGGCGCGTAGCAGCTTCGCGAACGCCTCGCGGTCGCCGAACTCCACGCCGTAGGCGTTGACGTTCTGCCCGAGCAGGGTCACCTCGAGCACGCCGTCGGCCACCAACGCCTCCACCTCCGCGAGGACCTCGCCGGGCCGCCGGTCGCGCTCTTTGCCGCGCAGCGACGGGACGATGCAGAAGGTGCAGGTGTTGTTGCAGCCGACGGAGATCGACACCCAGCCCGCGTACGCGGACTCGCGGCGGGCCGGCAGCGTGGAGGGGAACACCTCCAGCGACTCGGCGATCTCCACCTGGGCCGCCCGGTTGTGCCGGGCCCGCTCCAGCAGGATCGGCAGCTTGCCCACGTTGTGGGTGCCGAACACCACGTCGACCCACGGGGCCCGCCGGACGATCTCCTCGCGGTCCTTCTGCGCGAGGCAGCCGCCGACCGCGATCTGCATCCCCGGCCGCGCCAGCTTCTTCGGGCGCAGGTGCCCGAGGTTGCCGTAGAGGCGGTTGTCGGCGTTCTCGCGCACGGCGCACGTGTTGAGCACGACGACGTCGGCCTCGTCGGTCTCGGACCGCACGTAGCCCGCTTCCTCCAGGAGCCCGGCCATCCGCTCGGAGTCGTGCACGTTCATCTGGCACCCGTAGGTGCGGATGGTGTAACTGCGGGCCACACCCCGAGGGTAGGCCCCGCCGGCCGGGGCGGAGCGGCCCGGGTCGACCGAATCCGGTCGAAGCGCCAGGATGTGCCGGTGCTGGATCGGCGAACCGTGCTGCGAGGCCTGGCCGCAGCGAGCGCGTTCGTCGCGGCGAGCGGGATCTCCGGCTGCTCGTCGCCGTTCGAGAACGTGCGGCTCCGGCTGGCTACCGGCGGCACCCAGGGCGTCTACTACACGATCGGCAGCGCACTGGCCCAGTCCTGGCAGCAGGAGCTCGGCCTGCGCCACCCGCCGGAGGTGCTGTCCACCGCCGGCTCGGTCGACAACCTGAACCGGTTGCTCGACGGCGCAGTGGACGTCGCGTTCTGCCAGGTCGACGCGGCCGCGGAGAGCCTGCGCGCGCTCCCGCGCGACCACCCGGTGCAGGTGCGCGCCCTCGGCCGGGTCTACGACGAGTTCGTCCACGTCGTCGTGCCCCGCGGCGCCCCGGTCCAGCACCTCGCCGATCTGCGCGGGCTGCGGGTCTCGGTCGGCGCCGAGGAGTCCGGCGTCTACGTCGTCGCGCGGCGGCTGCTGGAGGCGGCCGGGCTGACCGTCGACGACCTGCGGGCGGAGTACCTGGGCATCAACGAGTCGGTGAGCGCACTGGCCGACGACCGCATCGACGCGTTCTTCTGGACGGGCGGGGTGCCGACCGGCGGCGTCACGGCGCTGGCCGAGCAGCTGCCGATCCGGCTGCTCGATCTCTCCGACGTGCTCCCCGAGATCCGCGCTCGCCATCCCGTGTACGCGCCCGGCACGGTACCGGCCCGCAGCTACGGCATCGAGAAGTCGATCACCACGGTCCTCGTGCGCAACTTCCTGCTCGTCGACGCGAGGATGCCGGACGACCTGGCGTACGCGCTGATCAAGGCGCTGTTCGAGGCGCAGGACGAGCTGGTGGTGATCAACCCGCTGGCGCTCTCGATCGACCTGCGCGCCGCGATCAGCACCGAGCCGGTGCCGCTGCACCCCGGGGCGCTGCGCTACTACCGGGACGCCAAGGACGCCTGATCGGCCGCGGCCGGCACCCGGGCGCGGGAGAGCACCGCGGTGACCCGCAGCCCGCCGCCCTCCGGCAGGTCCAGCCGCAGGCTGCCGCCACCCACCTCGAGGGTGCGCGCGGCGATCGCCAGCCCGAGGCCGGAACCCTCCACGTTGTCCTGCCCCGGCGCCCGCCAGAACCGGCCCGTCGCCCGCTCGAGCTGGTCGGGGGCCAGGCCCGGGCCGGTGTCGCGCACGCTGATCTCGACCAGCTCGCGGTCGGCGCCGGCCACCGCGGTGGAGACGGTGATCCGCCCGCCCGGTGGGGTGTACTTCACGGCGTTGTCCAGCACCGCGTCCAGGACGGTCTCGATCGCCCCGGCCGGCGCGATCACCCGCAGCCCCCGCGCGCCCTTGCGCTCGAGGGTGATCCCGGTGTGCTCGGCCAGCGGCCGCCACGCCTCCACCCGGTCGGCGACCGGCGCGTCGACCGCCTGCACCGCGAGCGGCACGGTCCGCTCGGCGCGGGCCAGCGCGAGCAGCCCGTCGAGCAGGGTGGACAGCCGCTCGGCCTCCTCCAGCGCGGCCGCGTGGTCCTCCACCGCCTCAGGCGCGACGTGGCCCTCCAGGTTGGACAGCCGCAGCCGCAGCGCGGTGAGCGGGTTGCGCAGCTGGTGGCTCGCGTCGGCGACGAACGCGCGCTGGGCAGCGTAGGCCTGCGCGACGGTCGCGGCCATCCGGTCGAACGACAGCGTCAACCGCCGCAGCTCCGGCGGGCCCGAGTTGTCCGACACCGCCTCCGGCGCGGCCCCGGCGAGCACCGCCGCGGCGACCCGCCCGGTGCCCTCGTCGAGCCGGCGCACCGGGCGCAGGATCCAGCGCACGATCGGCAACGCCACCAGCACGGCCAGCGCGAGCGCCAGCACTCCGGCCGCGGCGATCCCGAACCACACGATGAGCTGCTCGGTGTGCAGCGCCTGGGTCGGCGAGATCGTGATGACCGCGCCGCGCACCTCGGTGTCGTCCAGCACCGGCTCGGCCAACACCATCGGCTGGTCGTCCCAGGGCGCGAGCAGCGGGTACGGCTGCGACGGCCGGGCGGCCAGCGCCAGCGCCAGCCGCTCCTGGCCCTTCTCGTCCAGCTCGGGGACGGGGATCCGAGAGCTCGCCACCACCGTGCGGGTCGCGTCGACCACCACGACGGCGACGCCGAACGTCTCGTCGAAGCGGCGCAGCTGGCCGTCCAAGCCGGTGGTGTCGGCCTCGGTCAGCGGCCGCACCGCGAGCGAGGCGAGGTAGACGGTGTCGGTGAGCCGGTTGGTGAACAACTTCGACTGCGCAGCCTGCGCGCTGTAGATGGCGAGCGGCACGCCGAGCCCCACGGCGAGCAGGCCGACGAGGGTCAGCACGATCACCAGCAATCGCGCACGCACGGCTCGATCCGCTCAGTCCGTGCCCGTGTCGCGCGCGGCCTCGGCGGTCTCGGGCAGCCCCAGCCGGTACCCCACCCCGCGCACCGTCTGCACCAGCTCGGGGCGGCCCAGCTTGGTGCGCAGCGTGGCGACGTGGACGTCGAGCGTGCGGTTGGCGCCGGCCCACGACCGACCCCACACCTCCGCCACGATCCGGCTGCGCGTGCACACCGCGCCGCCGGAGCTGGCGAGCAGCGCGAGCACCTGGAACTCCTTGCGGGTCAGCGTGACGGGTGAACCCGCGACGGTGACCGTGTGCTTGTCCAGGTCGATCGTCACGTCGGCCACGGTCACCACGCCGCCCGCGCCGCCGCCCTGGCCCGCGGGGCGGCGGCGCCGGTAGACCGCGTGCACGCGGGCCACCAGCTCACCGATGTCGTAGGGCTTCACCAGGTAGTCGTCGGCGCCGGAGTGCAGCCCGAGGATGCGGTCGTCGACCTCCCCGCGCGCCGACACCACGATGACCGGTACATCGCTGACCTCGCGGATCGCCCGGCAGACGTCGACCCCGTCGATGTCGGGCAGACCCAGGTCGAGCAGGACCACGTCGACGTCGGTCAGATGATCGACGACGCCCTTCCCGGCCGCGAGCCGGGTGGTCGTCATGCCGTGGCGATGCAGCGCGGGCCGCAGCGCGGCGGCGACCCGGTCATCGTCCTCGACCAGAAGGATGTGCACCGTGCCAGCTTGTCAAATCACCGGCAATCGGTCAGGAGCGTTATCGGAGCGAAACCTCAAGGGTTCCCCAAGGTGCTGGACTGTGCTCCACACCTGGCTCTAGCGTCCCGCCATGCCCGGAGGCTCCGTATGACCGATACCCCGATGATCCGCATGGCGTCCGTCGAGAAGCACTTCGGCGACCTGCACGTTCTGCGCAACATCAACCTCGAGGTCGCTCCCGGCCAAGTGGTCGTCGTGCTGGGACCATCCGGTTCCGGCAAGTCCACCCTGTGCCGCACGATCAACCGCCTGGAGCCGATCGACTCGGGCACGATCGAGATCGACGGGAAGGTCCTGCCGGAGGAGGGCAAGGCTCTGGCCGCCCTGCGCGCGGACGTGGGCATGGTGTTCCAGAGCTTCAACCTCTTCGCGCACAAGACGATCCTCGAGAACGTCACCCTCGCGCCGATCAAGGTCCGCAAGATGAACAAGGCGGAGGCCGAGGCGAAGGGCATGGCCCTGCTGGAGCGGGTCGGCATCGCCGACCAGCGCGACAAGTACCCGGCCCAGCTCTCCGGCGGGCAGCAGCAGCGCGTCGCGATCGCCCGCGCGCTGGCCATGAACCCGAAGGTGATGCTCTTCGACGAGCCCACTTCCGCTCTCGACCCCGAGATGGTCAACGAGGTCCTCGACGTCATGACCACGCTGGCCAAGGAGGGCATGACCATGCTCGTGGTGACCCACGAGATGGGCTTCGCCCGCCGGGCCGCCGACCGCGTGGTGTTCATGGCGAACGGCGAGATCGTCGAGGACGCCCCGCCGGACGAGTTCTTCACCAACCCGAAGTCCGCCCGGGCGAAGGACTTCCTCGGCAAGATCCTCACCCACTAGTCGCTCCGGAAGGGACTCCCGGAACCATGAAGATCCGCAAGCTGGCGCTGGGCCTGATCGTCGGCGCCCTCGCCCTCACCGCCGCGTGCGGTCGGGAAGGCGCACCACCCGCCGCAGGCGGCGACGGCGGCCCGGCCGGCGCCGACGCGCAGCTCACCTACGAGGTCGCGACGGACGTCACCCTGACCGGGTCGCCGACGTTCGACCGGATGAAGCAGGCCGGCAAGGTCGTCATCGGCATCCGCGAGGACCAGCCCGGCCTCGGCTTCAAGGACGCGACCACCGGCGCCCGCTCCGGCTTCGACGTCGAGATCGCCCGCATGGTGGCCGCCGGCCTCGGCTACGGCGACGACAAGATCGAGTACAAGGCCGTGCCGTCGGCCGCCCGCGAGGACACGATCTCGCGGGGCGACATCGACTTCATGGTCGGCACGTACACGATCAACGACAACCGCAAGCAGCGCGTCTCGTTCGCCGGCCCGTACTTCGTCGCCGGCCAGGGCCTGCTGGTCCGCAAGGACGAGACCGAGATCACCGGCAAGGACACCCTCAAGGGCAAGAAGGTCTGCTCGGTGACCGGGTCGACGCCGATCCAGCGCGTGCGCGAGCAGGGGCTGACCGAGCCGGAGAACATCGTCGAGTTCCAGACCTACAGCCAGTGCGTCGACCAGCTGCTCTCCCGCCAGGTCGACGCCGTCACCACCGACGACGCGATCCTGAAGGGCTACGCGGCGCAGGCCCCCGACGATCTGAAGGTCGTGGGCGAGGCGTTCTCGGTCGAGCCCTACGGCATCGGCCTGGCCAAGGACGACGCCGTGCTGCGCGGCAAGATCAACGACCTGCTCCAGGCCGCCATGGACGACGGCACCTGGCAGAAGATCTACGACGCCACCCTCGGCAAGTCCGGGTCGGCCGCCGAGCCGCCCGCCATCGAGCGCTACTGAGCAGCCCGAGTGGCGCCTGGAAGGGGTGGGCCCGGTCCCGCCGGGCTCACCCCTTCGCCGTACCTCCACCCGGCCCGGACAGGGAGAAACCGGTGAACGTCCTCCTCGACAACCTCGGCCTGTACGGCAGCGGATTCCTCACGACCATCCAGCTGTTCGTGATCTCCGCGATCGGCTCGCTGGTCTGGGGCACCGTCTTGGCCGCGATGCGCGTCAGCCCCGTCCCGATCCTGCGCGCCTTCGGCACCGGCTACGTCAACACCATCCGCAACACGCCGTTGACGCTGGTGTTCTTCTTCTTCGCGTTCGCCTACCCGCGCCTGGACATCGTCCGGCTCGACTTCTTCACGCTCGCGTGCCTGTCGCTGATCACCTACACGGCCGCGTTCGTGTGCGAGTGCGTGCGCTCGGGCATCAACACCGTCCCCGTCGGGCAGGCCGAGGCGGCGCGTGCCCTCGGGTTCGGGTTCACCCAGACCATCAGCCAGATCGTGCTGCCCCAGGCCATCCGCTCGGTGGTCCCGCCGCTGACCAACGTACAGATCGCCCTGCTGAAGAACACCACGATCGCCGCCGGGTTCTCGGTGGTCGAGGCGGGCGGCATCTACCAGAACCTGTCCGAACGGGGCTACGACGTGTTCGTCGGGCTCCTGTGGGTGGCCGTGGGCTTCCTGATCCTGGTCACCCCGCTCACGGTCCTGCAGCGACGGCTCGAGAAGCGGTGGAGCGTGACCCGATGACCTCCGTCCTCTACGACACCGCGGGCCCCAAGGCCAGGCTCCGGTACCGGATCTACGGCGTGATCGGCACGATCGCGCTGGTCGCGATCGCCGCGTACATCGTCTACCGGATGGCCGTCACCGGGCAGTTCGAGGCGCGCAAATGGGAGTTCATCCTCTACGAGCAGATCCAGATCCTGCTGCTGGATGCCTGGTGGGCGACCGTCTCGGCGTTCCTCGTGGCGGCGGTGCTCTCGCTGCTGTTCGGGCTGGTGTTCGCCGCCGGGCGGATGTCCGACCACCGCTGGATCAGCCTCCCCGCGACAGCGGTCGTCGAGTTCTTCCGGGCCATCCCACTGCTGATCCTGATCTTCATCCTGTACTTCGGCCTGTCCCGCGGGCTGGGGCTGAACATCTCCACGTTCTGGGCGCTGGTGCTCGGGCTGATGCTCTACAACGGCTCGGTGCTCGCGGAGATCTTCCGCGGTGGCGTGAGGGCGCTGCCGAAGGGGCAGAGCGAGGCGTCGTACGCGCTGGGGATGCGCAAGACCCAGGTGATGACCTACGTGCTGATGCCGCAGGCGCTGCGGGCGATGCTCCCGACGATCATCAGCCAGCTCGTGGTCGTGCTGAAGGACACCGCGCTGGGCTTCCTGATCCTCTACCCGGAGTTGCTCTACCAGGCCCGCTACCTCGGCGGGCAGACGAACCTCGGCTCGCCGATCCTGCAGGTCGGGCTCGTCATCGCGGTCATCTACATCGCGATGTGCCTGCTGCTGTCGTGGCTGGCGAACTACCTGGAGCGGCGCACGAAGCGCAGCCGCAAGGTCGGCCCGCTCGAACCGACGGCGGCGCCGGACGCCGAGATGGAGATCGTGACCGCGGCGCCGGGTGGGGGCGCGGCGCCGCGGACCTGAGCACCCGGGCCCGGGGCGGGTCGCTGCCCCGGGCTCAGGTGTTCTCCACCTCCACGGGCTCCACGCCTTCCTCGGCCGGCAGCTCGAAACCCAGCACCTGCGCGTAGAACGACAGCTCCGCCTCCAGCGCCCGGCGGATGTTCTCCGCGCGGCGGAACCCGTGCTGCTCACCGGGGAACTCCAGGTAGGCCACCGGCACTCCGCGGGAGCGCAGTGCCTCGACGATCACCCGGCTCTGCGCGGGCGGCACCACCGCGTCCTCGCTGCCCTGCAGCACGATCAGCGGCTTGTCGAGCCGGTCGACGTGGTGGATCGGCGACCGCTCGCGCAGGACGTCCGGGTCGGTGCCGACGAGCCGGTCGAGGTAGTGGCTCTCGAACTTGTGGGTGTCGGCCGCGAGCGCGGCGAGATCGGCGACGCCGAAGTGGTCGGCGCCCGCCGCGAACGGCTGATCGGACGAAGCGAGCGCGGCCAGCACGGTGAACCCGCCCGCCGAGCCGCCGCGGATCACCATCCGCTCACCGTCGACCCGGCCCTTCGCCGCGAGCCAGCGCGCCGCGGCGATGCAGTCGGCGACGTCCACGGCGCCCCACGTGCCGTACAGCTCCTCCCGGTACGGCCGCCCGTAGCCGGTGGAACCGCGGTAGTTCACGTCGACGACGGCGAACCCGCGGCTGGTCCAGAACTGCCGGCCGGGTGAGAACGCCGGGGCCGCCGCGGAGGTCGGGCCGCCGTGCAGCTCCACGACCAGCGGCGGCAGGGTCCCCTCCGGGCCGCTCCACTCGGCGTTCGCCGGCGGGTAGAACAGGGCGTGCGCCACCTCGCCGTCGCGGCCGACCGGGAACGTGACGTGCTCCGGCCGCGAGATCGACGCCGGGTCGATCCCCAGGTCACGGGGCGGGCGCAGCGCCTGCATCCGCCCGGTGACCGGGTCCAGCCGGTACACCCCGGCCTCGGTGGTCGGCGTCGCGGCCACCAGCACGACCGATCCGTCGCCGGCGGCGCGCAGCTCGGCGACGGCGGTGAACGGGGTGTCCAGGTCGTGCAGACCGCCGTCGGGATCGCGGCGGACCAGGTCGTCGAACCCCTTGCGGCGGCGGGCGAACACCACCGACCCGTCGGGCAGCACGGCGTAGTGGGAGGTGGCGAACCGCCACTGCGGCCCGCCGATCTCGAACTCACCCCGCACGACCGCGGTGATGTCGGTGTGCGGCCGCCAGCGGTAGAGGTTCCACCACTCGCTGCGGTCGCTGCAGAACCACAGCGACCCGTCCGGCTGCCACACCGGCTCGGTGACCGACTCCCCGTGTCCGCCCGCGACGAGGACCTGCTCGCCCGTCTCCAGGTCCCGCACGATCAGTGCGGCGGTGTCCCACGGCATGTCCGGGTGGTCCCACTGCAGCCACGCGAGCGTGCGGCCATCGGGCGACAGGCGCGGGGCCGCGACGAAGTCCGGGCCGCTGACCAGCACCTCCGGCTCGGACGGGCGGTGCGCGGCGAGCCGGACGATCTCGTTCACGACCGCGGCCGCACCGTCACCGGTGTGCCGCTCCCGCACGCAGATCAGCGTCTCGCCGTCGGGGGCCAGATCCCCGTCGGCGTAGCGGTCGCCGCGCGGGCGCGCCGGCTCCGGGGTGAGCGCCAGGGGCTCCTCACCGGGCACGAACCGGTACAGCCGCTGATCGGCCCAGTCGGTGAACCACACCACGCCGGAGCGGACCCACCACGCGCCGCCGCCGTACTCGTGGACGGCGGTGCGGGCGTTGCGACCCTCCGGCAGCAGGCCGCTGACGGTGCCGTCGGCGCTGCGCCGGACCAGCTGGGTGCGGCCGCCCTCGGCGGGCCGGCCCTCGTCCCAGTAGACGTCGGTTCCGTCGGTCCGCACCTCGCTCAGCCGGACCGTCTGCTCGACGACGCGAGCCGCGGTGAACGGGGTGGTCCATGATCCGTACGGGGCCGTGCGCACGATCTCCACGCTAGTCCGCCGCCCCCGCGGCGCGGCGACCCGACACGGCGAGGGCGGGCGGCCGTGCGGACGATCGACCGTCAGCGCCGATCCGCCAGCACCGATCCATCAGCGCCGATCCACGAGGGCCGTGCCGAGCAGTTCCGCGGCCTCCCGCAGCTCCCGCAGCCGCAGCAGCGGCAGCAGCCCGAGCGCCCCGGACAGGCCGGTCCACCAGCGGATGCGTCCGCGCCGCACGATCCCGATCGCCGGGGCCGCGCAGGACAGCACCTGCGCGGGGATGCCCGGGTACGCCCGGTCGAGCTGCTTCTCCCGGCAGGAGCGCACGATCACCGGCACCCGTACCAGGTCGGGCAGCTCGCGGGCGATCCGCGAGCACTTCGGGCAGCTCACGTCGTAGACGACGACGACGGCGGACGCACTCACGCGGCCAGCATGACAAGCCCGAGTGCGCCGATGCACACCACCGCCAGCGTCGGCCGCAGCAACGGCTCGGCAGCGGTCCACACCCGCAGCCACACGCCGTCGTCCGGCCAGGCGGCGCACAGCATGGGCGCGGCGACCCGGCCGGCCGCGAACCCGGCGGCCACGGCGAACGCGGCCGGGAACGGCACGACCAGAACGATCGCCAGCAGCGCGAGGTGCGGCAGCGCCGACGCCGAGCCGGCGCGCACACCGGTGCCCATCTCGATCCCCAGGTGCAGCGCGGCCCGCTCCCCCAGCCCGCCGCCGGGGAGGGCGGGTCGGCGCAGGTGCGGCAGGGGGAAGCGCAGCATCCCGAACTCGCGGGCGAGCACGGCGAGGGCGGCGGTGCCGAAGAGCACCGCGCGCACGACGGACGGCAGCAGCGCCTGCGGCAGCAGGCCCACGAGCGCGGCCCCGAGCGCCAGCGGCACCGCGCCGATCACCAGGCCCGCGGCGAACCAGCCGATCACCGGGGTGCCGCGGCGGGCCGAGCCGCTGAGCAGAGCGGTGTGGCGGCGGTCGCCCGAGCCGGTGAACCCGGCGGCCGCGCCGCCCACCGCGGCCGCGATGAAGACGGTGAGTCCGGCGGCGTCCGATCCCGGCGCCGCGGTGAGCGCGCGCAGCCCGGCGAGCAGCACGAGCGCGAGCAGCACGAGCGCGGCGGTGAACGGGTGCAGCGCCCAGCGCGGGGCGCGGATGGGTGCGGTCACGGCGCCACGGGGGCGACCACGGAGAAGGTGATCACGAACGTCACCGTATCCGCAGGGCCGGGCGGATCACCACCGCCACGCCGGTGGGATCGGCGGTAGCGTGGCGCTCCACGCCGCCGTACCGGATGAGAGGTCCGCCATGTCCGATCCGGCTTCCGAGAAGCCCGCTGAACCGGCCGACACCGAGATCGTCGACGCTGAGGTCGTCGCCCCCGACCCGGACCCGGCCGCGCTGCTGGCCGAGGCCCGAGCGGCCCAGCAGTCCGCGGTCGCCCCGGACTACGACGAGCGCGGCGTGCCCACGCTCGACTACGTGCGCGCCAAGATCGAGGGCCGGGTCGCCACCGCGATCGGCACCACCGAGCTCACCGGCGAGACCGAGCAGGCCCGGGCACTGGACGAGCAGCTGGCCGAGCGCGAACGCAGAGCCAGGGAGAAGCTGGAGGAGCTGCGTCGCTCGCTCGGCGGATAGCCACCCAGGGCCGAGGAACGACGAACGGCACTCTCGTCAGCAGCATCGCTGACGAAAGTGCCGTTCGTCGGGGAACCCGCTACTGCTTCGCCGCGCGGACGTCCCCGCGCTTGAAGATCTTGTTGCCGAGCCAGATCAGCGGGTCGTACTTGCGGTCGACGACGCGCTCCTTGAGCGGGATCAGCGCGTTGTCGGTGATCTTGATGTTCTCCGGGCAGACCTCGGTGCAGCACTTGGTGATGTTGCAGAAGCCCAGCCCGTGCTCCTCCTGCGCCGCGCGCTTGCGGTCGGCCGCGTCGAGGGGGTGCATGTCCAGCTCCGCGATCCGCATGAGGTAGCGCGGGCCGGCGAAGTGCTGCTTGTTCTCCTCGTGGTCACGCACCACGTGGCAGGTGTTCTGGCACAGGTAGCACTCGATGCACTTGCGGAACTCCTGGCTCCGCTCGACGTCGACCTGCTGCATCCGGTACTCGCCGGGCTTGAGGTCCGGCGGCGGGGCGAACGCGGGCACCTCGCGGGCCTTCGTGTAGTTGAAGCTCACGTCGGTGACCAGGTCGCGGATGACCGGGAAGGTGCGCAGCGGTGTGATCGTGACGACCTCGTCCTCGGCGAACGTGTTCATCCGGGTCATGCACGCCAGCCGCGGCCGCCCGTTGATCTCCATCGAGCACGAGCCGCACTTGCCGGCCTTGCAGTTCCAGCGCACCGCGAGATCGGGTGCCTCGGTCTGCTGCAGCCGGTGCACGACGTCGAGGACCACCTCGCCCTCGTTGACCTCGACCGGGTAGTCGACGAGCTCCCCCTTCTCGGAGTCACCCCGCCACACCCGGAATCGCGCCCAGTAGCTCACTTCGCACCCTCCTGCGCGGTGGCCCGGTGCCCGCCGAGCTCCTCACCGGTGAAGTACTTCTTCAGCTCGTCCATCTCGAACAGGTCGAGCAGGTCGGGCCGCATCGGGACCTGCTCCTTGCGCTCCAGCCGGACGTTGTCCTCGCCCTCCGCCGAGCACACCAGCAGCACCTTGCGCCACTCGGGGTCCATGACGGGGTAGTCGTCGCGGGTGTGGCCGCCGCGGCTCTCCTTGCGTTCCAGCGCGGCCTTCGCCACGCACATGGAGACCAGCAGCATGTTGCGCAGGTCGAGCGCGAGGTGCCAGTTCGGGTTGAACGCCCGCCCACCGGTGACCGAGACCGTGCGGGCCCGCACCGCGATGTCCTCGAGCTTCTTCAGCGCCAGCTCCATCTCGTCGGCCTTGCGGATGATGCCGACGAGCTCGTGCATGGTCTTCTGCAACTCCTGGTGCACGACGAACGGGTTCTCCCCGCCCTCGGCGGCCGTGGTGAACGGCAGGAGCGCCCGCTCGGTGGCCGTGACGACGTCGGCCTCCTGCACCTGGGGGCGCGCGTCCAGGCCGTCGACGTACTGCGCGGCGCCGAGGCCGCAGCGACGGCCGAAGACCAGCAGGTCGGACAGCGAGTTGCCGCCGAGCCGGTTCGAACCGTGCATGCCGCCGGAGCACTCACCCGCCGCGAACAGGCCGGGCACGACCGACATGCCGGTGTCCGGGTCGACCTCGATCCCGCCCATGACGTAGTGGCAGGTCGGGCCGACCTCCATCGGCTCCTTGGTGATGTCGACGTCGGCCAGCTCCTTGAACTGGTGGTACATCGACGGGAGCCGCTTGAGGATCTGCTCGGGCGACAGGCGCGTCGAGACGTCGAGGTAGACCCCGCCGTGGGGGCTGCCCCGGCCGGCCTTCACCTCGGCGTTGATCGCGCGCGCGACCTCGTCGCGCGGCAGGAGCTCCGGCGGGCGCTTGTTGTTGTCCGGGTCGGTGTACCAGCGGTCGGCTTCCTCCTCCGTGGTGGCGTAGAGGTTCTTGAAGACGTCCGCGATGTAGTCGAACATGAACCGCTTGCCCTCGGAGTTGCGCAGGACGCCCCCGTCGCCGCGCACCGACTCCGTGACCAGGATCCCCTTCACCGACGGGGGCCAGACCATGCCCGTCGGGTGGAACTGGAGGAACTCCATGTTGATCAGGGTCGCGCCGGCGCGCAGGGCCAGCGCGTGCCCGTCGCCGGTGTACTCCCAGGAGTTCGACGTCACCGAGTAGCTCTTGCCCACGCCGCCGGTGGCCAGCACGATCGCCGGCGCGTCGAAGCGGACGAACTTCCCGGTGGGCCGGAAGTAGCCGAAGCAGCCGGAGATCCGCCCGTCGGTCTTGAACAGCTCGGTGATCGTGGTCTCGTGGAAGACCTTGATGTAAGACTCGTAGTCACCGGTGGCGGCGTGGTCCTCCTGCTGCAATGAGACGATCTTCTGCTGCAGCGTGCGGATCAGCTCCAGGCCGGTCCGGTCGCCGACGTGCGCGAGCCGCGGGTAGGTGTGGCCGCCGAAGTTGCGCTGGCTGATCTTGCCGTCCGGGGTGCGGTCGAACAGCGCCCCGTAGGTCTCCAGCTCCCAGACGCGGTCGGGGGCCTCCTTGGCGTGCAGCTCGGCCATGCGCCAGTTGTTGAGGAACTTGCCCCCGCGCATGGTGTCGGCGAAGTGCACCTTCCAGTTGTCGTTCGGGTTGACGTTGCCCATGGCGGCCGCGCATCCGCCTTCGGCCATCACCGTGTGCGCCTTGCCGAACAGCGACTTCGTGATGATCGCGGTGCGCTTGCCCTGCAGCCGGGCCTCGATGGCGGCGCGCAGGCCGGCGCCGCCCGCCCCGATGACGACGACGTCGAAGGTGTGGTGCTCGATTTCCTCTGATGTTGCTGCCGATGCGGTCATCGGGTCACCCCACGATCCTCAGGTCGGAGATCCACCCCGCGGAGACGGCCATGATGTAGAAGTCCGTGATCGCCAGCGAGGCGAGTGTGGTCCACGCGAGCTCCATGTGACGGGCGTTGAGCTTCGAGACGAAGGTCCACGCCTTGTAGCGGAGCGGGTGCTTGGAGAAGTGGTTGAGCCGGCCGGCGACGATGTTGCGGCACGAGTGGCAGGAGATCGTGTAGGCCCACAGCAGGATCACGTTGGCCAGCAGGATCAGGTTGCCCAGGCCGAGGCCGAACGAGCCGTCCTTGTTGATGAACGCGACCACCACGTCGTAGGTGTTGATCACCGAGATGATCACCGCGGCGTAGAAGAAGTAGCGGTGCAGGTTCTGCGCGATCAGCGGGAAGCGGGTCTCACCGGTGTACGTGCGGTGCGGCTCGGCGACCGCGCACGCCGGCGGCGAGAGCCAGAAGGCCCGGTAGTAGGCCTTCCGGTAGTAGTAGCAGGTCAATCGGAACAGCAGCAGGAACGGCAGCGTGATCGCCGCGTAGGGCAGGAACCACCAGTCGGGCAGGAACTGGCCGAAGTGCGACGCCTCCGGTACACACCCGACCGAGAAGCACGGGGAGTAGAACGGGGTCAGGTAGTTGTAGTTCTGATCGGCGGTGAAGTACCAGTCCTGCTGGAAGGCACGCACCGTCGCGTACGCGACCCAGAGGACGAGCAGGATGGCGTCCCGCAGCGGCGGGAACCACCACCGATCGGTACGGAGGGTGCGTTCCGCGATCTGCGCCCGGCCGGCGGACGCATCTGTGGTGGATGACACGTCAGTGTGTTCCTCGTCTTCCCGGTGTCGCCGTCGCGGCACTCCCACGACGACGGGGTTGAAGAAACTTGCCGCGGAGCCTACGACGAGGAGCCCCGTCCGGCTCTACCGGTTGACGGGGCTGTGATGTCGATCGTGACGTGTCTCACGCCGTCCCCGCCCGCCCCGCGCCGAGAACGCCGTCGCCGTGATCGATTCGCCTGTTGATCACGACGAGGTCGTCCTCCGACGCACGGGCCGGGCGGGGACGGAAAGGTGCAGTGTGCAGTTGTCGATCCCGGACGGGCTCAGCTCTTGGCGGGAGCTGCGCCCGCCTTGCGCTTGCTCGTCTTCGCGGCGAGGTAGTCGCGGTTGAGCTGGGAGATGACGTCGAGCGGGATCTCCTTCGGGCACGCGACCGCGCACTCGCCGGTGTTGGTGCAGCCGCCGAAGCCCTCGGCATCGTGCTGCTCCACCATCGACAGCACCCGCGAGTAGCGCTCCGGCTGCCCCTGCGGCAGCTCACCCAGGTGGGTGATCTTCGCGCCGAGGAACAGGGACGCCGACCCGTTCGGGCACGCCGCGACGCACGCGCCGCAGCCGATGCAGGTGGCCGCGGCGAACGCGCGGTCGGCCTGCGGCTTCGGGACGGGCACCGAGTGCGCCTCGGGCGCGGTGCCCGTCGGTGCGGTGATGTAGCCGCCGGCGGCGATCACCCGGTCGAACGCCGACCGGTCGACCACCAGGTCGCGCACCACGGGGAACGCGCCGGCGCGGAACGGCTCGACGGTGATCGTCTCGCCGTCGCGGAAGTGCCGCAGGTGCAGCTGGCAGGTCGTGGTGGCCTTCTGCGGGCCGTGCGGCTCGCCGTTGATCACCATGCTGCAGGCGCCGCAGATGCCCTCACGGCAGTCGTGGTCGAACGCGACGGGCTCCTCGCCGTCGAGGATCAGGCGCTCGTTGAGCACGTCGATCAGCTCGAGGAACGACATGTCCTCGCTGGCGTCGTCGACCTGGTAGGTGACGAGCCTGCCGGCGTCGTCGGGACCCGACTGCCGCCAGACCTTGAGCGTGAGCCTCACGCGTAACTCCTCTGGCTGGGGTGGACGTACTCGAACACGAGGGGTTCCTTGTGCAGCACCGGCGGCTGGCCGGTGCCGGTGAACTCCCAGGCGGCGACGTACGAGAAGTTCTCGTCGTCGCGCAGCGCCTCGCCGTCCGGCGTCTGGCTCTCGGCGCGGAAGTGGCCGCCGCACGACTCGGCGCGGTGCAGCGCGTCCAGGCACATCAGCTCGGCCAGCTCCAGGAAGTCGGCCACGCGGCCGGCCTTCTCCAGCGACTGGTTGAGCGTGTCGGCCGAGCCCGGGACCTTGACGTTCTCCCAGAACTCCTGGCGCAGCTCGGGGATGCGCTCGAGCGCCTTGCGCAGGCCGGCCTCGGTGCGCTCCATGCCGCACTCGTCCCACATCAGGCGGCCCAGCTCGCGGTGGAACGAATCCACCGTGCGCGAGCCGTTGATCGACAGGAGCTTGTTGATGCGCTCCTGCACCGACGTCACGGCCTCACGGACGGCTGGGTGGTCGTTCGCCATGGGCGGCACGCCGCGGGCGAGGTAGTCACCGATGGTGACGGGCAGGATGAAGTAGCCGTCGGCCAGACCCTGCATCAGCGCGGACGCGCCGAGCCGGTTGGCGCCGTGGTCGGAGAAGTTCGCCTCGCCGACCACGAACAGGCCGGGGATCGTCGACTGCAGGTCGTAGTCGACCCACAGGCCGCCCATCGTGTAGTGCACGGCCGGGTAGATGCGCATCGGGACCTCGTACGGGTCCTCGCCGGTGATGCGCTGGTACATCTGGAACAGGTTCCCGTACTTCGCCGCCACGGCCGCACGGCCCATCCGCTGGATCGCGTCGGCGAAGTCGAGGAAGACGCCCAGGCCACCCGGGCCGACGCCGCGGCCCTCGTCGCACACGGTCTTCGCGGCGCGGGAGGCGATGTCGCGCGGCACCAGGTTGCCGAACGACGGGTAGCGGCGCTCCAGGAAGTAGTCGCGCTCGTCTTCGGGGATGTCGGCCGGGGCGCGGGTGTCGCCCTTGGCCTTCGGCACCCACACGCGGCCGTCGTTGCGCAGCGACTCCGACATCAGGGTGAGCTTCGACTGGTGGTCGCCGCTCACCGGGATGCAGGTCGGGTGGATCTGGGTGTAGCAGGGGTTGGCGAAGTAGGCGCCCTTGCGGTGCGCCCGCCAGCTCGCCGTGACGTTGCAGCCCTTGGCGTTCGTCGACAGGTAGAAGACGTTGCCGTAGCCGCCGGTCGCGAGCACCACGGCGTCGCCGAGGTGGGTCTCGATCTCGCCGGTGACCATGTCGCGCACGACGATGCCGCGGGCGCGGCCGTCAGCCACGATCAGCTCGAGCATCTCGTGGCGGGCGAACATCTCCACGCCGCCGGCGTCGACCTGGCGCTGCAGGGCCTGGTATGCGCCGAGCAGCAGCTGCTGCCCGGTCTGCCCCTTCGCGTAGAACGTGCGGGAGACCTGGGTGCCGCCGAACGAGCGGTTGTCGAGCAGACCGCCGTACTCACGGGCGAACGGCACGCCCTGCGCGACGCACTGGTCGATGATCTGGACGCTGATCTCGGCCAGCCGGTGCACGTTCGACTCCCGCGCGCGGAAGTCGCCGCCCTTCACCGTGTCGTAGAACAGCCGGTGCACGCTGTCGCCGTCGTTGCGGTAGTTCTTCGCAGCGTTGATGCCGCCCTGCGCGGCGATCGAGTGCGCGCGGCGCGGGCTGTCCTGGTAGCAGAACGACTTGACCCTGTAGCCGAGCTCGGCGAGGCTCGCGGCCGCGCTGGCGCCGGCCAGGCCGGTGCCGACGACGATGATCGTCAGCTTGCGCTTGTTGGCCGGGTTCACCAGCTTCACGCCGAACCGGCGAGCCTCCCAGCGGCCCTCGATCGGCCCGTCGGGGGCCTTGGTGTCGGCGATCGGCTCACCGACGATGTAGTCGGAGTACATCAGCTCACCAGCCCTGTCATCACCGCGAACGGAACGGAGAGGAACCCGACCGCCAACAGCACCGCGAAGACCAGCGCCACCCCCTTGAGGGTGGCCTGGGTCGCCGCGCTGGATCGGCCGATCGTCTGCAGAGCGCTCCACACCCCGTGGCGCACGTGGAAGGCCAGGGCGATGACGGCGAGCGCGTAGAACAGCGTCACGTACCAGCGCTCGGGAGCGAAGTCGGCGATCAGGTTCGCCGCGACCTCCCCGTGCACGCCGTGCGGGTTCAGCGTGCCGGTCGTGAGGTCGAGGAGGTGGTAGATCACGAAGAGGGCGATGATCACGCCGCCCCACCGCATCGTGCGAGCCGCGTAGCTGCCGTTGACCGGGCGACGGTGGACGTAGCGCACCGGCCGGGCCCGGTGTGCGCGACCGGTCAGCACCGCGGCCGACCAGATGTGCCCGATCACCGCGGCCAGCAGCACGATCCGCGTCACCCAGAGCAGCGTGCCGGCCGGCACTGCCGGCTCACCCGCCGTCCGCAGCCACGCCGAGTACTCGTCGATCGCGGTGGCGCCGAAGAACAGCTTCAGGTTGCCGAGCATGTGCACGATCAGGAAGGCGATCAGGATCGCCCCGCTGACGGCCATGATCAGCTTCAGCTGCAGCGACGTCACACGCACCCGGGCGGTGGGCTTCGTAGCCCGCTGGCCGAGAGTCACCATGAGGCGAGAGACTGATCGGCGCGACGCCCGACGTCCAATGCATCGAATCGCCTGTCTCGATAGCCGTACGCTATACCCGTGACACTCCAGCAGCTCGCGTACTTCGTCGCTGTCGCGGACGTGGGGAGCTTCACTCGCGCAGCCGAGTCCGTGGGTGTGGCCCAGCCCACGCTGTCGCGGCAGCTCAAGGCACTGGAGACCGAGCTGGGGGCTGAGCTGGTCGACCGCGGCGGCCGCGATGGGCCCACCCTGACCCCGGCCGGCGAGGCCCTGCTGCCGCTGGCGCGTCGCATGCTCACCGACGCCGCCGCGGCCCGTCGCACGGTCGCCGAGATCGTCGGGCTGCGCCGCGGCCGGGTCCGCGTCGGCGCCACCCCCTCGCTGTGCATCGGCGTGCTCGCCGACGTGCTGCGCGTGTTCCACGAGCAGTACCCGGAGATCTCCCTGGAGCTCACCGAGAGCGGCTCGCAACCGCTGGAGGCCGGGCTGGTGCGCGGCGACCTCGACATCGCGTTGGTGATCGTTCCGCCGACCGGGGTCGATCCGGCGCTGCACACCGAGCCGTTGCTGCGCGAGCGGCTGTCCGTGGCGTCACCGGCCGCGCAGCACCCGGCGGGCCGCGGCTCGATCAACATCCGCGAGCTCGCCCGCCGCCCGCTCGTGCTCCCCCGCCGCGGCTACGACGTGCGCGAGACGACCCTGCGGGCGTTCTCCGAGGCCGGTCTCACCCCGCGGGTCGCGGTGCAGGGCGGGGAGATGGACGCGGTGCTGCAGCTCGTCGAGGCCGGCACCGGCTTCGCGGTGGTGCCGGACCTGGTCTTCGCCGGGCGGCCGCGGCTGCGCCGCACCGTGCTGAACCCGCCCGTCTACCGCACGGTCGCGCTGGCCCGCCGCGCCGACCTCACCCCCAGCCACGCCACCACCGCGTTCCGCAGGACCCTGCTGGACTTCCTCGGCGACCTCACCGCCGCCGGCGGGTTCGCCGGTGAGGTGCTCGTGCTGCCCCGGCGGGAGTCCGGTTAGCCCGTGGGCCGGGGTTCAGAGCAGGTCGGAGCGGCTCACGATCCCGACCAGGCGGCGTTCGGACACCACCGGCACCACCCGCAGCCCGTGCTCGACGAACTCGCCGAGCACCACCTGCACCGACGCCTCCGGGGGCACGGTGACGACCTCGCGGGTCATCGCCCCGCCGACGGTGCGGGACCGGGTGGACGCGCGCCCGTCGAGCGGGTCACGCAGCAGGTCGGCCTCGCTGACGATGCCGACCAGCAGGTCATCGCCCGACACCACCGGCAGCGCCGAGAACCGGTGGCGGGTCAGCAGCTCGATCGCTTCCTCCGTCGACGTGTCCGCGGTCGCGGTGACCAGGTCGCCGCTGGTCATCACGTCGGCCACCGTGAGGTCCTCGCGCGACCAGTCCGGCGACTCGTGCCGCGGCGGGCGCCGCGCGAGCTCGACCCGCGACTCCTCGTCCGGCCGTGAGCCGGTCAGCCGGGCCGCCACCCGGGCGAGCGCCCCGCCGCGCCGGCGCGGCCGCAGCAGGTCGCTGCGGGTCACGACGCCGACGAGGTAGCCGCGGTCGACGATCGGCATCACCCGCAGCTCCCCGTACGCCCGCAGGCGGTGGGTGAGGATCGAGATGTTCGAGTCCGGCTTCATCGCGATGACGTCGGGCGTCATCACGTCGGCCACGATCACGTCGTCCGTGTCGGTGCCCCGCTCGGCCCGGTACCGCAGGACGTCGATCCCACTGATCATGCCGACCAGCCGGTGAGCCTGGTCGACGACCGGCAACGCGCTGAAGCTGTACTCCCGCAGCAGTCGTTCTGCCCGGGACAGCGGAGCATCTGCACGAACGGTGACCACGCGGGTGGTCATGATGTCGCGGGCGCGGAGAGCCATGCACTCGACCGTATCGACGGCCACCGACCGTCGCCGCCCGGACGCGCGGAGGAGTTGCGGTTACCCGTCAGAGTGGTCCGGAACGTCCGGTTCGGATTCCAGCCCGGTGTCCACCTCGGCCAGCTCGGCGCCGCGCTCGGCCAGCGCGCGCCGTACCACCCCGTACACGGTGCCGGGGTCGTAGCCCTTGCGGGCGAGCATCCCGACCAGCCGCCGCGCCGCGGACAGCTGCTGCTCGCGCGTGGTGATCGTCATCGTGCGCAGCCGCTTGACGACCAGCTCGTGGGCGCGGGCCTCCTCCGCCTCCGGGTCGACCTCGGCCAGCGCCTCCCCCACGACCTCGTCGTCGACGCCCTTGCGGCGCAGCTCCGCGGCGATCGCGCGGCGCGCCAGGCCGCGGTAGCGGTGGCGGGACCGCACCCACTGCTCGGCGAACGCGGCGTCGTCGATGAGGCCGACCTCGCCGAAGCGGGACAGGACCTCGTCGGCGGCCTCGTCGGGGATTCCCTTCTTCTTCAGCGCCTGGGCCAGCTCGTGCCGGGTGCGCGCCCGGTCGGTGAGCAGGCGCAGGCAGATCTCCTTCGCGGCCGCGACGGGATCAACACCCGGATCGGCAGCGCCGGCCTCCTGGGCGCGAGCGGCCGGCCGCTGCGCCCGTTCGTGCGCCTGCTCCTTCCGCGGGCCCGCACGCTCGTCCTCAGCCCCGGGACCGGGCCTCTCCCGCTCACGCCGGGGACGCACAGTGCGGTTCGACGACGCGGTGCGGTTCGACGACGCGGTGCGGGCGCCGATGGCCCGAGCGAGCTCGGCGACGGTCGCCGCCTTGCCCGCCGGAGCGGTGGCGGTCGTGCCGCCCGCGGCGGCGAGCTCGTCCGCCGACAGCGCGGCCGGGACCGCCACGTCCTTCCCGGCCGCGCCCAGATCGGCGACTCGCACCGACGACCCGGAAGCGTAGGAGCCTGCAGTGAGGTCGGAGGAGGCGAGGTCGGAGGAGGCGAGGTCGGCGGTCGGGGCCTCCTCGGCGACCCGACCCGCGAGCCCGGCCACCGACACCACCGGGGGCTCGTCGAACTCCCTCGACTCGGACCGGATCCGATCCAGCCGGAACGAGCCCTCGCTCACCTCAGAAGTCGACCGGAGCCGGCAGCGGGTCGACCGAGTCGGCGTCGACCTGCGGGCCGACGCCGAGCTTCTCCTTGATCCGCTTCTCGATCTCGGCCGCGACGTCGGGGTTCTCCCGCAGGAACTTGCGGGCGTTCTCCTTGCCCTGGCCCATCTGGTCGCCCTCGTAGGTGTACCAGGCACCGGACTTGCGGATGATGCCCTGCTCGACGCCCACGTCGATCAGCGAACCCTCGCGGCTGATGCCGACGCCGTAGAGGATGTCGAACTCGGCCTGCTTGAACGGCGGCGCGACCTTGTTCTTGACGACCTTGACGCGGGTGCGGTTGCCCACCATCTCGGAGCCGTCCTTGAGCGTCTCGATGCGCCGGATGTCCAGGCGCACGGACGCGTAGAACTTCAGCGCCTTGCCACCCGTGGTGGTCTCCGGCGAGCCGAACATCACGCCGATCTTCTCGCGCAGCTGGTTGATGAAGATCATCGTGGTGCCGGACGAGCTCAGCGCACCGGTGATCTTGCGGAGGGCCTGGCTCATGAGCCGGGCCTGCAGACCGACGTGGTTGTCGCCCATCTCGCCCTCGATCTCGGCGCGCGGCACCAGGGCGGCCACCGAGTCGACCACGATGATGTCCAGCGCGCCGGAGCGGATCAGCATGTCGGCGATCTCCAGCGCCTGCTCACCGGTGTCGGGCTGCGACACCAGCAGCGCATCGGTGTCGACGCCCAGCGCCTTGGCGTACTCCGGGTCGAGCGCGTGCTCGGCGTCGATGAACGCGGCGATGCCGCCGTTGGCCTGCGCGTTCGCCACGGCGTGCAGCGCGACCGTGGTCTTACCGCTGGACTCCGGGCCGTAGATCTCGATGATGCGCCCGCGCGGCAGGCCACCCACACCCAGCGCGACGTCGAGGGCGATCGACCCCGTGGGGATCACCCCGATCGGCGGCCGGGTGTCGTCGCCGAGGCGCATCACCGAGCCCTTGCCGTGGCTCTTCTCGATCTGGGCGAGGGCGAGCTGCAGCGCCTTCTCGCGGTCGGGTGCGGTCATCGCCGTCTCCACCTCGTGCTCGGTAGGTCGATCAGTGTGTCGATCGGGTGTTCAGTCGTCTTCTCGTGCCATCCGGGGAACGATTCGTGCTGGCGGAAATGACGGTAGAGGCGACCACCGACATTTCGCGGACGAGCGCCGGGCCTGTGGACGGCTCGCCCCCGATGTGGACAACACCCTAGCGAACGGGTGTTCGAAAGCCGAGACCGACACGCCCGGCGGCTGGGATCGCGCGCCCACCGGCGCCCGCGCGACGAACTACCGCCGCACCGGCGGCACGTCGTACTCCTCGCAGACGGCCTTCCAGACCTCCCGCGGGTCGATGCCGTGCTCCAGCGCCTCCTCGACCGTCCGGCCGCCGAGCTGGGCGAACACGTGGTCCCGGGAGACCGCTGCGGCCCGCAGCGCGCCGAACTCGGTCTCCATGAGCTCACGGAACTGGGTCAGTCGCACCCGTACCACGGTAGATGGCAGGCTGACGTCGTGACCGATGCCCGGGCCGTCGCGGCGCACATCTGGGAGCAGCTGGGCGGGGAGCCCGGTGAGCTGGACCGGTTGGAGATCACCGGGCCGGCGCACACGCTGCCCTCCCGGCACGCGGTGACCGGCGCGGGCGCGGCCGCGGTGGGGGCGAGCCTGCTCGCCGCCGCGTCCGGGCCCGTCGCGGTCGACACCCGCGGGCTGGCCGTGGCGCTGTGCAGCGAGCGGTACCTGCGGATCGACGGGCGGTCGCCCGGTGCGGCGTTCGCCCCGCTCTCCGCGTTCCACCGCACCGCGGACGGCTGGATCCGGCTGCACGCCAACTACCCGTGGCACCGCGCCGCCGCGCTCGAGGTCCTCGGCGCGGCGCGCGAGGAGGACGCCGCCGCCGCGATCGCCGGGTGGCGCGCGGTCGACCTGGAGGAGGCGCTGCACGCCGCGGGCGGCGTGGCCGCCGCGGTGCGGACGGCCGACGCGTGGTGGGCGGAGTTCGGCGCTGCTCCGCCGCTGGTCGAGCGGATCGATCTCGCGCCGGCCGCGCCCCGGCCGCAGCGGCGGCCCCGGGTGCTCGACCTGACCCGCGTGATCGCCGGACCGGTCGCCACCCGCACCCTCGCCGCCCACGGCGCCGACGTGCTGCGGCTGGATCCCCCGGACCGCCCGGAGCTGCCCGCGCAGGCGTGGGACACGCTGCCGGGCAAGCGCAGCGCCCTGCTCGACGCCCGCACCGACGCCGCGGTGCTGGAGGAGCTGCTCGCCGGCGCCGACGTCGTCGTCACCGGGTACCGGCCGGGTGCGCTGGACCGGTTCGGGCTCTCCCCCGAGGCGCTGGCCGAGCGGCATCCCGGCCTGGTCGTCGTGTCGCTGTCGGCGTGGGGCCACCGCGGGCCGTGGGGCGCCCGCCGGGGCTTCGACTCGCTCGTGCAGGCCGCGTGCGGCATCGCCGTCGACGAGGGCTCGCCCGAGGAGCCGGGTGCCCTGCCGTGCCAGTTGCTCGACCACGCCACCGGGTACCTCGCCGCCGCGGCCGCGCTGCTCGGGCTGCGCCGCCAGCGCACGGACGGGGGCACCCCGGGCTACCGGCTCGCACTGGTCGCCACCGCGGCCTGGCTGCAGGGGCTGCCGCGCACCGCGGAGCCCGAGCCGGTCGAGCAGGTCGATCCCGCGCCGTACGTCGTCGACGTGCCGGCGCCCGCCGGGGTGCTGACCCTGGCCCGGCCGCCGGGCACGGTCGGCGGGCGACCGCTGACCTGGCCGGATCCCCCGCCCGCCTACGGGGCGGCGGCTCCGGAGTGGCCGGCCGAGCCCGCGCCGGGGACGGTGGCGTCGTGACCGGGCTGACCGACCTGTCCTCGCCGCTGTGGCAGGGCTTCGCGCTGATCGCGATCCTCGCCTCGCTGGCCACGATGCTGCGCTGGTGGTACCACAACCGCCGCAAGTGAGTCGATCGCCCGGCCCCCTCCCGCGGGTGGAGGGACGGCGCGCGTGGACGTGCTGTCGTCCCCTCCCGACCTCGACGAGCGCCTCCCCTGGTTCGTGCCCCGCGGCGGTCCTGCACGAGGAGGTCGCCGCCGCCGTGGCCGCGGAGACGGCGGCGGCCCGGGGGCCGGACGCGCTCGGGCAGCGCCCGTCCTCGAACAGGACGTGGTGCTCATCAACCCGCGACCACGATCCGCCGGAGGCGCACTCCCCCCTCGGGCTCGGCGACCCGGCGGAGGCCCGCCACCGCCTCCGCCGCTGCCGCTGCTGCGCAGCCAGGCTCCCGGCACATCGACGTCGACGTGCGCGATCCGCGCTGCCCGGGCTGCTGTCCCGGCGCCCGGCGGTCCGGCCCCGACCGGGCCGGCGCGGCGGCCGCGGCGGGCGGCGCGCCGGAGTCCTCCGCCGCCGATTCCCGCCGCTGATCCTCCGCTACTGATCCCCCGCCGTCGATGCTCCGCCGTCGATGCTCCGCGCCAACTGGTCTGACCTGTACGGACACCGCTCGGCACGAAAAGGTCGGTGCTCGGGCGCATGATGGGTGCCGTGACCGCACCGTCCCCGCTCGACGGCTTCTCCCCCGCCACCGCCGCGTGGTTCCGGGGAGCCTTCGACGCGCCCACGGCGGCCCAGGAGGGGGCGTGGCGGGCCGCGCAGGCCGGCAAGCACGCGCTGGTCGTCGCACCCACCGGGTCGGGCAAGACGCTCGCCGCGTTCCTGTGGGCGCTCGACCGGCTCGCTGCCGAGTCGCCGCCGGAGGAACCGGCGCACCGCTGCCGCGTCCTGTACGTCTCACCGCTGAAGGCGCTGGCCGTCGACGTGCAGCGCAACCTGCGCTCGCCGCTCGCGGGCATCCGCCAGGCCGCGCAGCGGCTGGGGCTGCCGGTCCCGGAGATCACGGTGGGGATGCGCACCGGCGACACCCCGGCCGAGGAGCGCCGGTCGTTCGCGCGCACCCCGCCCGATGTGCTCGTGACCACCCCGGAGTCGCTGTTCCTGCTGCTCACCTCGGCGGCCCGGGAGGCGCTGCGCGGGGTGCGCACGGTGATCGTCGACGAGGTGCACGCCGTGGCAGGCACCAAGCGGGGCGCGCACCTGGCGCTGTCGCTGGAGCGGCTCGACGCCCTGCTGCCGCGGCCTGCGCAACGCGTCGGGCTGTCGGCCACCGTGCGCCCGATCGACGAGGTGGCCACGTTCCTGGCCGGGGCCCGGCCGGTGAAGGTGGTGGCGCCGCCGACGCCGAAGACGATCGAGATCTCCGTCGAGGTGCCGGTTCCCGACCTCTCGGCCCTTGACGAGCGGCCCGCGCCGGGCAGCTCGGAGGAGGAGGTGGTCGGGTCCGCGGCGGGCACCGCGGTGCGCCCGTCGATCTGGCCGGCGGTGGAGCGGCGGCTGCTGGAGCTGGTGCGCGCGCACCGCTCGACGATCGTCTTCGCCAACTCGCGCCGGCTCGCCGAGCGGCTCACGGCCCGGCTCAACGAGCTGGCCGCCGAGGAGGCGGCTGCCGGGGAAGCGGCCGGGGAGGACATCGTCGATCTCGGCGAGTTCCCCGCCGAGGCGATCGGGGCCTCCGGCACCGGCGGCAGTGCGCCGCCGATCGTGGCGAAGGCCCACCACGGGTCGATGGCGCGCGAGCAGCGGATCCTCGTCGAGGAGGAGCTGAAGAGCGGGCGGTTGCCGTGCGTGGTGGCCACGTCGAGCCTGGAGCTGGGCATCGACATGGGCGCGGTGGACCTCGTGGTGCAGGTGGAGGCGCCGCCCAGCGTCGCGTCCGGGCTGCAGCGGGTGGGGCGGGCGGGCCATCAGGTCGGCGCGGTCTCCCGCGGGGTGGTGTTCCCCAAGTACCGCGGTGATCTCGTCTCGTGCGCGGTGGTCGCCGAGCGGATGGCCGGCGGCGCGATCGAGTCGCTGCGCTACCCGCGCAACCCGCTCGACGTGCTGGCCCAGCAGATCGTGGCGATGGTCGCGATGGACACCTGGTCGGTGGCCGACCTGGCGGCCGTGGTGCGCCGGGCCGCCCCGTTCGCCGCGCTCCCCGACTCCGCGCTGCACGCCGTGCTCGACATGCTCGCCGGCCGCTACCCGTCGGAGGAGTTCGGCGAACTGCGTGCCCGCATCACCTGGGACCGGGTCACCGACCGGTTGTCCGCGCGACCGGGCGCGCAGCGGCTGGCCGTCACCTCCGGCGGCACGATCCCCGACCGCGGGCTGTTCACCGTCACCACGCCGGGCGGGGCGGACGGGTCCGGGTCGAGGGTGGGCGAGCTGGACGAGGAGATGGTCTACGAGTCCCGCGTCGGCGACGTGTTCCTGCTGGGCACGTCGACGTGGCGGGTCGAGGACATCACCCACGACCGGGTGATCGTCACTCCGGCGCCGGGCCAGCCGGGGCGGATGCCGTTCTGGCGCGGCGAGTCGATCGGGCGGCCGCTGGAGCTGGGCCGCGCAGTGGGCGCGTTCGTGCGCGAGATGTCCGGGCTCGACGAGGAGACAGCGCGGGAGCGGGCGGCGGCCGCGGGCCTGGACGAGTGGGCGACCGACAACCTCATCGCCTACCTGCGGGAGCAGCGGGAGGCCACCCGGCAGGTGCCGAGCGACCGCACGATCCTCGTCGAGCGGTTCCGCGACGAGCTCGGCGACTGGCAGGTGGTGGTCCACTCGCCGTTCGGCTCGCAGGTGAACGGGCCGTGGGCGCTGGCGATCTCCGCGCGGCTGCGGGAGCGGCGCGGAGTGGACGCGCGGGCGGCGGCCGCTGACGACGGCATCGTGCTGCGGCTGCCCGACGCGGTCGACGAGTCCGGCGCCGAGGTCGTGCCGACGGCCGAGGACATCCTGCTCGACCCCGGCGAAGTGGAGCAGATCGTCGTGGCCGAGCTGGGATCGTCGTCGCTGTACGCGGCCCGGTTCCGCGAGTGCGCGGCGCGGGCGCTGCTGCTGCCGCGGCGCGATCCCAAGCGCCGCACCCCGCTGTGGCAGCAGCGGCAGCGGGCGGCGCAGCTGCTCGCGGTGGCCAGCAAGTACGAGGGCTTCCCGATCACGCTCGAGGCGATGCGCGAGTGCGTGCAGGACGTCTACGACCTGCCGGGGCTCACTCAGCTCATGAGCGACGTCGCGGCGCGGCGGGTCCGCGTGGTGGAGGTGCAGACGCCCGCGCCGTCGCCGTTCGCGCGCAGCCTGCTGTTCGGCTACGTCGGGATGTTCCTCTACGAGCTGGACGCCCCGCTGGCCGAGCGGCGCGCGGCCGCGCTTGCGCTGGACTCCACGCTGCTCGCCGAGCTGCTGGGCACCGAAGCGATCCGGGAGCTGCTCGATCCCGCGGTGTTGGCCGAGGTGGAGCAGTCGCTGCAGCGGCTCACCCCGCAGCGGCACGCCCGCGACGTCGAGGGCGCGGCCGACCTGCTGCGCTTCCTCGGCGATCTGACCGCCGAGGAAGCCGCGCAGCGCGGAGTCGCCGAGGAGTGGCTGCGCGAGCTGGAGGCCGCCCGGCGGGCTGTCCGGGTGCGGATCGCCGGCGAGGAGCGGTGGCTGGCCATCGAGGACTGCGGCAAGGTGCGCGATGCGCTCGGCACCGCGCTGCCGGTGGGGGTGCCGGAGGCGTTCACCGAGCCGGTGCCGGACCCGCTGGGCGACCTGCTGCTGCGCTACGCCCGCACCCACGGCCCGTTTCCCGCCACGGCCGCGGCCCGCCGGTTCGGCCTGGGCGTGGCCGTCGTCGGCGGGGTGCTCGACCGGTTGGTCGGCGCGGGCCGGCTGGTCCGCGGCGAGCTGCGGCCCGGTGGGGAGGGCGTCGAGTACTGCGACGCGGAGGTGCTGCGCCGGCTGCGGCGGGCGTCGCTCGCGCGGCTGCGGGCAGAGGTGGAGCCGGTGGAGCCGCGGGCGCTCGGCCGGTTCCTGCCGACGTGGCAGGGCGTGCAGTCCGCCCCCACCGGCAACGGGGTGCCGCGGCGCCGCATCCGCCGGGCTCCCGGCCCCGAGGACGTGCTGGGTGTGGTGGAGCAGCTGGCCGGTGCGCCACTGCCGGCGAGCGCGCTGGAGTCGCTGGTGCTGCCGGCCCGGCTGCCCGGCTACTCCCCCGCGCTGCTCGACGAGCTCACCGCGGCCGGGGAGGTCACCTGGACCGGCTGCGGCACCCTCCCCGGCAACGACGGCTGGCTGGCGGTGGCGCCGTCCGACGTCGCCGATCTGCTGCTGCCCGATCCCGAGCCGGACGCGGTCAGCACACCGGTGCACCGAGCGCTGCTGGCCGCGCTCGGCAAACCCGATCCCGGCACGCGGATCGAGCACACCGGGGCGGCGCTGTTCTTCCGGCCGCTCGCCGACGCGGCCGGGCGGATCCTGCTCGACGCCGGTGAGCCGGCCCCGTCCGACGACGTGCTCGTGGCCGCGCTGTGGGACTTGGTGTGGGCGGGCCTGCTCACCAACGACACGCTCGCCCCGCTGCGGGCCCGGCTCTCCGGAGGGCGCAGCACGCACCGACCGCGCCGCAGCCCGGCCCGGGGCCGCTACGCGCAGCTGCGGGCTGCCCGCCCGGCGATGCCGACCCGCAGCGGACCGCCGACCGTCGCGGGGCGCTGGGCGCTCGTGATGGACCGCGAACCCGATCCCACGCGGCGGATGCACGCCCGCGCCGAGTCGTTCCTGGAGCGGCACGGCGTGCTGACCAGGGGAGCGCTCGGCACTGAGCGGGTGACCGGCGGGTTCTCCGGGGTGTACCGGGTGCTGCGGGCGATGGAGGACTCCGGCCGGGTGCGGCGCGGCTACGTCGTCGAAGGCCTGGGCGCCGCCCAGTTCGCGGTGCCCGGCGCGATCGACCGGATCCGGGCGCTGGCGCGGCCCGTCGGCGAGGAGACCCCGCCGGCTCCACCGCCGGCCCCTCCCGTGAACCCGCCTGCGCCGCGCTGGCAGCCCGCAACCGCCGAGCCGGCCGCGGAGGAGCCCACGTCGCGGTGGACACCCGAGCCGGGCTGGGAGCGGCCCCCGCCGCCCACAGCGCCGTCGCCGCGGACCACCGGACCGCCCGCGGTCGTGCTCGCCGCCGCGGACCCCGCCCAACCGTACGGGGCCGCGCTGCCGTGGCCCGCCACAGTCGGCGACACCACCCACCGGCCCGGGCGGAAGGCGGGCGCGCTCGTCGTGCTGGTCGACGGGGCACCCGCGATGTACGTGGAGCGCGGCGGCCGGTCGCTGCTGTCGTTCACCACCGATCGGGCGGAGCTCGCCGCGGCCGCACGGGCGCTGGCCGGTGCCGTGCACGAGGGCTGGCTGGGCTCGCTCGCCGTGGCGAAGGCCGACGGCGAGGCGTCGCTCACCAGCGACGTGGCCGAGGTGCTCACCGAGGCCGGGTTCCGGGTCACGCCGAAAGGGTTGCGGCTGCGCGCCTGACCTGGTGATCCGCCGCACCCCTGCCACCGATGGGTTGCGCGCGCGGAGGAGGAGGAGCGGAAGCGTCGCGAGGAGGAAGCGCGCCGCCGCCGGAAGGAGCAGCGCGGCGACGGCGCCGATGCGGTCGCCGACGCGGTGTCCGACGGCTGCTCGCTCCCCGGTGGCTGCGGCGGCAGCGGGCGGTGCAGCGGCGGGCGGGCGCCTCGGTGGGCGCAGGCGGCCGGCGCAGCAGCAGCAGCGACGGGTGCTGCGACGGCTGCGACTGCGACGCGTGCGACCTCAACCTCCTGTCTCTTTCTCGGTGTCCCTGTCTTCCCGGTGTCTCTGTCGGCGCTGCCGATCCGAGTCCTCGCGCCGTCGTCGCTGCTGCAGCTCACGCGCACGTGCTGCCCCGCCGGCGCGGGACGGAGCTCGTGGTCGGCGCTCATCCGCGGCTACCAGCGCCGGCTCACCCGGTTCACCCCGGCCTGCCCGCAGACGCCCAGCTGCAGCGCCTACGCCCTCGACGCGGTGCGCACGCTCGGCCCGCGCCGCGGCATCCGGGCGGCGGCCGCACGGATCCGCGCCTGCGGACCGAAGGGACCCGGCCTAGCCCCGTTGGGCGAACCGGGCGATCAGGAGCAGCGCATTCGCCGCAGTCGCGCTACGTTCCACCGGATCGAACCGCCGATATCCGTCGAGCAAGGGAGCACGACGATGGCCGGGAAGTTCGAGATCTACGCGGGCAAGGACGGCAAGTACCGGTTCCGCTTGAAGGCCGGCAACGGTGAGGTCGTGGCGACGGGGCAGGGGTACTCGTCGAAAGCGGCGGCGAAGAAGGGGGTCGAGGCGGTCCAGAAGGCCGCTGCGGGCGCGACGATCGTGGAGCTCGCCCAAGCGGAGTCCTGACACCCGGACGCCCCTCGCCGCACGGCCGGGAGAGCGGCACAGTCTCTGCATGCACGAGATTGCCGCGGACGATCGGCGGCGGTTCGCCGCCTGGTTCGCTCCCGAGCGGCCCGGCGGCGCGATGTGCGCCGCGCACGTGGCGCGGACCGGCATCGGGAGCTTCTACGCCGACCGGCTCGACGAGCCGCGCGCGGTGCTGGCGCAGGCCCCGGGCAACGCCGCGCTGCGCGGCGATCCCGGAGCCGTCCGGCCGGAGGCGCTCGACGTGCTGGAGGGTTTCGTCGACGCACCGCCGGAGTGGCTGCCGGTCCTGCGCCAGGCCGATCCCGGCGTCACGCCGTGGGACCGGGTGATGTTCGAGCTGCCCGCCGAGGTCGAGGTGCCGGAGCGGATCGCCGGCATCGACGCCCGGCTGCTCGGCCCCGCCGACACCGCCGCGATCGAGACCTTCGATGCCGACGGGGCGTGGATCCACAAGACGTGGGGCGGCGCCGCCGGTATGGCCGGGTCCGGGACGGCGCGCGGGGTGTTCGTCGAGGACCGGCTGGTGTCGATCGCGGTCGCGTTCTTCCTGGGCGAGGTGTACGAGGAGCTGGGCGTGGTGACCGATTCCGCGCACCGCGGCCGCGGCTACTCGCGCGCCGCGTCGGCCGCGCTGTGCGCCGACATCCGCGCCCGCGGCCACGTCCCCGCGTGGACGACCTCACCGGACAACGCCGCCAGCGTCGCGGTCGCTGAACGGCTCGGGTTCCGCAGGGTCGGCACCGGACTGCTCTACGCGGTGCGGGTGCCGATCCCACCCACGGAGTGATCCCGGCGTGATCAGCCGGAGGCGCTGAGCAGCCCCCGCTGGTAGCCCGCTGCGACGGCGGAGGCCCGGTCGCGGACCTGCAGCTTGGCGTAGATGTGCAGCAGGTGGGTCTTCACGGTCGCTTCGCTGATGAACAGCTGGCGGGCCGCCTCGCGGTTGGTGGCGCCGGCGGCCACCAACCGCAGCACCTCCAGCTCGCGCGCCGAGAGCGCCTGCTGCGGCGGCTGCTGCTCGGCCGAGCGGTCGCGCACCCGGCCCATCAGCCGGCCGGCGACCGCCGGGGAGAGCACCGCCTCACCCCGGTGCGCCGCGCGGATCGCCCGCAGCAGCTCCTCGCGCGGGGTGTCCTTGAGCAGGTAGCCGGTGGCGCCGGCCTCGATCGCGGGCAGCACGTCGCTGTCGGTGTCGAACGTGGTCAGCACCAGCACCCGCACGCCGGGATGGGTGCGGCGCAGCTCGCGGATCGCGTCGACCCCGCCCATGGTCGGCATCCGCAGGTCCATCAGCACGACGTCGGCCGCCGCGCCGGGCAGTCGCGCGAGCGCCTCCGCGCCGTGCCCCGCCTCCCCGACGACGGTCATGTCGGGTTCGGCGTCGATCACGGCGCGCAGGCCGTCGCGCACGACGGGGTGGTCGTCGACGATGAGTACCCGGATCATCCTTCGTCCCGCTCCTGGGCCGGGATCGCCGGCACCGCGGCCGAGACGGCGGTGCCCTCCCCCGGCTCGCTCTCGATCTCCCACCGGCCGGACACGCGCAGCAGCCGCTGCTCCATCGCCGCCAGCCCGAAACCGGACCCGCCGGCAGGTCCGCGGTGGGCGGCCGGGTCGAAGCCGCGGCCGTCGTCGCGCACGTCGAGCACGACGACGTCGTCCATGTAGCTCAGGGTGAGCCCCACACGGGTGGCGCCGGCGTGCTTGCCGACGTTGGTCAGCGCCTCCTGCGCCACCCGGAACAGCGCCACCTCGAGATCGGCCAGCAGCGGCACCGGCTCGCCGGTGGTCTCCATGTGCAGTGCGATCCCGCTCGTCTCGGCCCACCGCTTGGCCATCTCCGCGATCGCCTCGGGCAGCCGGGCCTCGGCGAGCCGGCTCGGGGCGAGCGCGGCGACCGAGCGGCGCGCCTCGGTGAGGCTCTCCCTGGCCAGCGCGCGGGCGGTGTCGATGTGGTGGCGGCGCAGCTGGGCGTCGTTCGCGCGGTCGGCGACGTCGGCGGCCTCCAGCTGCGCGACGATGCCGGTCAGGCTCTGGGCGATGGTGTCGTGGATCTCCCGGGCCATCCGCGCCCGCTCCTCCCGCACCCCGGCCTCGCGGGCGGCGACGAGCAGCTGGGCGTGCAGGGCGGCGTTCTCCTCCAGCGCCGCCGACAGCCGCGCGTTGGCGTCGTCGAGCTCCTCGATGATCGCGCGGCGGGCTCGGCTGAGCTCCGCGGTGAACCCGCCGTACCAGGTGAAGATCCCCGCGACGAACGTGTTGACCACGACCAGGATCGCCCACCCGACCAGCAGCAACGGACTGAACTCGGCGAACCGCCCGCCCAGGTAGGTGTAGGAGACGATCGCCGACGCGACGAGGAGGCCGACGTAGCGCCAGCGGCCGGGCAGGAAGCCGAACGCCGCCGAGTACGCGGCGATCGCGAGGAAACCGAACAGCGGGGAGAACCACACCAGCGGCGCCATCAGCGCCAGCAGTCCCGTCACGTAGACGGGCCCGGCCCGCCGCCCCTGCGCGCGCGGCGGGGTCGATCCGACGAACCACCACGCCCACCCGGCCAGCACGGCCGACAACGGCAGCACGCCGTACCAGACCCACGCCTCGTCGCGGGCGATGAGCGGGGTCGTGCCGAGCCCGATCGCCAGGCCGACGTACGGCGTCCACCGGACGAGGACGGCGTCCATCCGGTTCTCGACCGATGCGATGCGGTCCCCGTCGAAGCGGCTGGACCGCCGGGTGGCGGTGGTCACTCCCACCGGAAGTACCTCACCGCAGCAACGGTAGCGACGACGGCAACCGCGGACAGGACGGTGAGCTGAACCGGGGTGGCTCCGTCGCCGGTCCACGCCGACTGGAACGCCCCGATGCCGGGCGGGACGAACTCGCCGATCCGCACGATCACCTCGGGCAGCAGGAACCTCGGCAGGTACAGCCCGCCGAAGAACTGGGTGACGAGCAGCCCGAGGGTGCCCAGCGCGGCGGCCGCCTTCGCCCGTGGCGCCAGCGCGGCGATGAGCAGGCCGAGTGCGAACATCGACGCGCTGCCGATCACGAACGCGGCGGCGAAGGCGAGCGGGTGCCGCGGCGGCGCGCTGCCGAACACCCCGACGGCCACGACGACCACGAGCACCATCGCGATCGCGGCGGTGACGACGTTGAGCAGCAGCTGCACCTGCAGCACGACCGCGGGCCGCACCGGCGTGATGGCCAGCCTCCGCAGGATCCCCTTCTCCCGGTAGGCGACCAGGTTCGCCGGCATCGTCTGCAGGGCGAGGAAGGCGAGGCTCCAGCCGAGCAGCGACGGGGTGTACCCGCTCAGGAACGCCTGGCCACCGAACGCAGGGGACGGCTCGCGCAGGGCAGGCACCGCGCCGAGTCCGACGAGCAGGACGGTGGGCAGCAGCAGCGCGAGCAGGAGCGTGCCGGGCTCGCGCAGGAACAGCCGGGCCTCGGTGCGGGCGAGGACAGCGGTGGCGGATCGCGCGGTCATGCGGGCTCCTCGACGGGCTCGTGGCCGGTGAGCGCGACGACGACGTCGTCGAGCCGGGCCTGTTCGACCCGCAGTCCGGTGGGAACCACGCCGAGGCGGGCCAGCCGCGTGGTGACGGCGGTCAACAGCTCGCCGCGGCCGGTGATCTCCAGGTCCGGCCCGTGCCGGCGCACGGCGTCGACTTCGGGCAGCGCCCGCAGCACCGCCTCGTCGACGGGTGCGGACGGCCGGAACCGCAGCCGCTGCCCGCCGGCCAGCCCGGCGATCAGCCCGGCGGGGCTGTCCACGGCGACGACGCGGCCCGCGGAGAAGACCGCCACCCGGTCGCAGAGCCGTTCAGCCTCCTCCATGATGTGCGTGACCAGCAGGACGGACACCCCCTCGCCGCGGATCTGCTCGATCGCCGCCCACGTGTCGCGGCGAGCCTGCGGATCGAGCCCGGTGGTCAGCTCGTCGAGGATCGCCACCCGCGGCCTGCCGACGAGCGCGAGCACGATCGACAGCCGTTGCCGCTGCCCGCCGGACAGGTCCCGGTAGAACGCGTCGCGCTTGGGGCCGAGCCCCCAGCGGTCGATCAGCTCCGCAGGATCGGCGGGGTCCTCGTAGAACGCGGCGAACAGCTCCACCGCCTCGCGGACCCGCAGCCGCTCCGGCAGCTCCCCGGCCTGCAGCTGCACGCCGAGCACGCGGCGCAGCGCCGCCCGATCGCGCTGCGGGTCCAGGCCGAGCACCGAGATCGATCCACCGTCCGGGGAGCGCAACCCCTCGATGCACTCCACGGTGGTGGTCTTACCGGTCCCGTTCGGCCCGAGGATGCCCACGATCTCCCCCTCGCCCACGTCGAACGACACGTCGTCGACCACGACGTGGCCGCCGTAGGCCTTGCGCAGATGGCGCACCTCGATGACGGACATGGCTCGATGCTGCGGCAGATGCCCCCTTCTGCGGATCGACCGCTGCGCTGCGGGTCGGTCCACCGATCGGTTGATCCGGGCTATCGTCGGGCGGTGCCCGAGGGCGACACCGTCCACCTGGCCGGCACCCGGCTGCACGCGGCGCTGTCCGGGAGGGTGCTGGTCCGCGGCGAGCTGCGGCATCCGCGGCTGGCCGGCGTCGATCTCACCGGGGCGCAGGTCCTGGGCACGGTGTCGGTCGGCAAGCACCTGTTCACGCGGTTCGCCGACGGGCGCAGCCTGCACTCGCACTTCCGCATGGACGGCGCGTGGCACCTGTACCGGCCGGGTCAGCCGTGGCGGCGACCCGCGCACGAGGCCCGCGCGGTGCTCGCCACGGCCGATCGGGTCGCCGTCGGGTTCGCGCTGCACGACCTGGAGCTGGTGCTGACCGCTCAGGAGGGCCGGCTGGTCGCGCACCTGGGCCCGGACCTGCTCGACCCGGCGTGGTCGGCCGCGCACGCCGCCGAAGCACTGCGCCGGTTCACCGCCCGTGGGTCCTCCGAGGTGGGGCTGGTGCTGACCGAGCAACGGGTGATGGCAGGCATCGGCAATCTCTACAAGTGCGAGACGTGCTTCCTCACCGGCGTCACCCCGTGGACGCTCGCACGGGACGTCCCCGATCCGGCCGCGGTGATCGCGCTGGCGCGGGAGCTGCTGCGGCGCAACGCCGGTCGGCCGCAGCAGTCCACCACCGGGCTGCTCGGCCGCGACGAGCAGCACTGGGTGTTCGAGCGCGCGGGGCGGCCGTGCCGCCGCTGCGGCACCCGGATCCGGATCGCTCCCCAAGGGGAGGGCGTGTACACGCGGCCGGTGTACTGGTGCCCGCGCTGCCAGGTGGGCCCGCAGCCGGACTGATCAGGGCAGTGATCAGGCGGCTGATCAAGCAGGTGATCAGGTGAGTGATCAGGTCGTGCTCCACAGCGCGGCCACGATCGGTCGGCGCAGGTCGGCCCGGCGCACGCACAGCCCGATCCGCATCGGCTCCGGGCCCGGCTCGGCGGGCACCTCGGCGAGCCGCTGCGCGACGACGCTGCTGTCGAGCACCAGCCGCGGCACGATGCCGGTGCCGTAGCCGAGCGCGGCGAGCGTCAGCACGGCCTCGTGGCCATCGGGTTCGGCGGCGACGGCAGGCATCCGGTTGGATCTGCTCCGGAACCAGCGCTCCGCGTTCTCCCGGACCAGTCCGCGCCGGGGCAGCACGAACGGCCCGCCGAGTGGATCATGCCGCCCCGGTGCGCTGACGAACACGAGATCGGTGCTGGTGACCGTGCGGACGAGCATCGACTGCGGCACCCGGTCGGGCACCCCGGCGACGACGGCGTCGACCGAGCCCTCGTCGAGCCGGGCCAGCGCCGCGGCGGCGTCACCGGTGCGCAGATCGACCGTGACGAGCGGGTGCGCGGCGCGCAGCGGCGCGAGCAGATCGGGCAGCAGTGCCTGGCAGGCCGTGACGGTGGCGAAGATCCGCAGGGTGCCGGAGAGATCGCCGGGGGCCGGGTTCCCGGCGCGGAACGCCGCCCAGGCCTGGGTGACCTCCTCGACGTAAGCGCGGAACCGCTGCCCGGCCGGGGTGAGCGCGACCCCGCGCGGTCCGCGGTCGAGCAGCCGCTGCCCGGCCCGCGCCTCGAGCCGCTGGACGGTGCGCGTCAACGTGGACGGGCTGACGTGGCAGTCCAGGCTGGTGCGGCCGAAGTTCAGGGTGCTGCACAGGTGGAGGAACAGCTGCAGCTCCGTCTGCTCGTCGGGCACGTCGACCTGGGCCTTCCGTGATCTGCAACGCTGCGCGCCGTTTCTTGCGCTTGGCGCGGGATGCTAGCCGGCCCTAGAACCGGGGCATGCAACCCGACCTGCAGTCCACGGTGTTCGAACTGGAGACGATCGACGTGCCCGACGGCACCGAGACCGTCCTGCGCGGGGGCCGGCACCTGTTCGGCCTCCTCCCGGCGGCGTTCGCCGGGATCTCGTCGACGGCGTCATCGGCTGGGGCCCGCAGGGCCGCGCCCAGGCGCTCAACCTGCGCGACTCGCTCGCCGGCACCGGCATCGCGGTGCGGGTCGGGCTGCGGCCGGGCTCGTCCTCGGCCGCCGACGCCCGCGCCCACGGCTTCACCGAGGCTGACGGCACGCTCGGCGACTGGTTGGAGATCGTCGCCGCGAGCGATCTGGTGCTGCTGCTCATCGCCGACGCTGCGCTGGCCGCCCACCACGAGGAGGTGTTCGCCGCGCTGCAGCCGGGCGCCACCATCGGGCTCTCGCACGGTTTCCTGCTCGGTCACCTGCGGGAGATCGGCAGCGACTTCCCGCCAGGGCACCCGGTGATCGCGGTGTGCCCGAAGGGCATGGGCGACTCGGTGCGCCGGCTCTACGAGCAGGGCAGACAGATCAACGGCGCCGGGATCAACGCCAGCATCGCCGTGCACGCCGATCCCGACGGGACGGCGACCGACCAGGCACTGGCGTGGTCGGTGGCGCTCGGCTCGCCGTACACGTTCGCCACGACGCTTCAGAGCGAGTACCTCTCCGACGTCGTCGGGGAGCGCGCGGTGCTGCTCGGGGCCGTGCACGGGATGGTGGAGGCGTTGTGGCGGCACTTCCGCATCGCCGGCGACGATCCCGTCAGTGCCTACGAGCGGTCGTGCGAGAACGTGACCGGCCCGATCGCGCGCACGATCTCGGCGGCCGGGCTCGACGGTGTGCGGAACGCCCTCGACGACACCGGTCGGGCGGTGTTCGACCGCGCCTACAGCGCCGCCTACGGTCCGGCGCGCGAGCTGGTCGCGGAGATCTACGACGAGGTCGCCGACGGCACCGAGCTGCGCAGCGTGATCCTGGCCGAGGCGCGGCTGGCGCAGCGGCCGATGTCCCCGATCGCGGGCTCACCGATGTGGGCGGTCGCCCCGCAGGTGCGGGAGCGGCGCGGCACCCGAGAGGCGGCGATCGACCCACTCACCGCGGGCGTGTTCGTGGCGACGATGGCCGCGCAGGTCGACGAGTTCCGCCACCGCGGGCACCCGTGGTCGGAGATCGTCAACGAGACGATCATCGAGGCGGTCGACTCGCTGCTGCCGTACATGCACGCCCGCGACGTCGCGTACATGGTGGACAACTGCTCGCGCACCGCGCGGTTGGGTGCCAGGCGGTGGGGCCCGCGGTTCCAGGCGGCGTACGAGCAGATCGCGCTCCCCCGCGCCACGGACGAGCCGGACGTGGAACTGGTGGCGGCGTTCACCGCACATCCGGTGCACGCGGCCCTGGCCACGGCCGCGAAGCTGCGCCCGCCCGTGGACATCGGCGTGCCCGCCTGACCGACCGCTTCCGCAGGCCCTTGACAGCGACGAACGGCACTCTCGTCAGCAGTGGTGCTCACGAAAGTGCCGTTCGTAGGGTTCCGGGTCCGGACCGGACCGGGTCAGGCGGTGCCGGTCTGCTTGTTCAGGTTCGGGTTCGGCGCGCTCGCGGCCTGGTCGCCCGCGGCGACCTGCGGGGTGACCGAGCCGCCGTGCAGCGACGCCCGGATCTGCTCCAGGCGGCTGGCGCCGGCCATGTCGACCGAGGCCTGCTGCACCTCGAGCATGCGGGCCTGCACGGAGTTCTGCGCGAGCTCGCCGGCACCGATCGCGTTGGCGTAGCGGCGCTCGATCTTCTCGCGCACCTCCTCCAGGGAGGGCGTGTTGCCGGGCGCGGCCAGCTCGCTCATCTGCTGCAGCGAGCGGGCGGCCTGCTCCTGCATCTTCGCCTGCTCGAGCTGGCTGAGCAGCTTGGTGCGCTCGGCGATCTTCTGCTGCAGCGCCAGCGAGTTGCGCTCCACGGCCGCCTTGGCCTGCGCGGCGGCCTGGATCGCCTGGTCGTGCAGGGTCTTGAGGTCTTCGACCGACTGCTCGGCGGCGACCAGCTGGGACGCGAACGCCTGCGCAGCCTGCTCGTACTGCTGCGCCTTCGCCTCGTCGCCCGCGGCCCGGGCCTGGTCGGCCAGCACGAGCGACTGGCGCGCGGAGGCCTGCAGCTTCTCGACCTCACCGAGCTGCCGGTTGAGCTTCATCTCCAGCTGGCGCTGGTTGCCGATGACCGCCGCCGCCTGCTGCGACAGGGCCTGGTGCTGCCGCTGCGCCTCCTCGATGGCCTGCTGGATCTGCACCTTGGGATCGGCGTACTCGTCGACCTTGGACGAGAACAGCGCCATCAGGTACTTCCAGGCCTTCACGAACGGGTTGGCCATCTTCCGCCTCTTTCCGGGTGCCGTCTGTCACCGCTGCCTACGCCGCTGCCCGGCCGCCGGTGTCTCCCCCATCGTGGCATCGCACCGGCCCGGCTTCCACCACACCGGGACGATATCGGGGATCTTCCCGAGACCGTGTACGGGGCGACCCGGAGGGCCAGGCTACCCGGTTCGGCCGGCACCGGTCCCGCAGAACGGGGGCGTGCGAGGATCCCGTCGGTCGGATCGACGGAGCCCCGAGCGAGCGGGTCAGGCGGCGACGCAGACCGCGGACGCGCCCTTCTCGCCGGCCCGGCTGGGCACCACGGGACTGACGGGCGCGGCCGGACGCGACTCGACCGGGGTGTCCGCCAGGACGAGCCTGCGGTCGCGGTGATCCGTGCGGTGGTCGTTGCGGAAGCCGACCGGGAAGCGCGGCGCGGAGGACGCACCGATCGCGCCCGCCGCGTCGACGAGCAGGTCGGCGAGGCTCACGTCGAGGGCCTCGCAGATCGCCGCGAGCAGCTCCGACGACGGCTCCTTGCGCCCGCGCTCGACCTCCGAGAGGTACCCGAGGCTGACGCGCGCGTTGCGCGAGACGTCGCGCAGCGTGCGCTTGCGGGCGGTGCGCAACCGACGCAGGCTGTCGCCGATCGCCTCGCGCATCAGCAGCGCCATGCGTACCTCCCAGAGCTCGTGCAGCCGGCGGGACGCCGGTGGGGTCAACCGTACCGAGAACCGGACGATCGCGTCGCCGGGCACACGCGGATCCGCTGTCCGCCCACGGCGAACGCGCTCACCCGGCCGGCGCCGCCGAGCGCAGCCGGATCGCCCGCAGGACGTAGTCGATCCCGGTCGCGACGGTGAGCACCACAGCCATCATCATCAACGCCCAGCGGGCGCCTTCGACCAGGTCGGATCCGCCGACCAGCTCGGGCAGCGGAAGCACGTACAGTCCGATCGCGACGGTCTGGACGAGGGTCTTCGCCTTGCCGCCGCGGCTGGCCGGGATGATCCCGTGACGCAGCACGGCGAACCGCAGCAGCGTGATCCCGATCTCACGCCCGAGGATCACCACGGTGATCCACCACGGGAGCAGGTGCAGGGCCGAGAGCCCCATCAGGGCCGTGCCCATGAGCGCCTTGTCGGCGATCGGATCGGCGATGGTGCCGAAGGCGGTGACGAGCCCGCGGCGGCGGGCCAGCTCGCCGTCGAACCGGTCGGTGACCGCGGCGGCGACGAAGATCGTGAACGCGCCGAGCCGCCAGTCGACGTCCTGGCCGGAGTGGGCGAACAGCGCCCACGCGAACACCGGGACCAGGAGCAGTCGCAGAACGGTGAGGACGTTCGCGATGTTGAGCACCGGGGGCGGTTCGGCGCCCGTGGGCGAGCTCATCCGGAACCCGAGGCGACGGCAGGTGCCCGCGCCGGCAGCGTGCTGCGCGGGACGAACTCGTACGGTTCGACCACGAGATCGGCGCCCGCGCTGCCGGTGACGACACCGCGGACGAGATCACCGACCTGCAGCTCGGCCACCTCCACCTGACCGTCGAGCAGGACGACCTCGCCGTCGACCTCCGGGGCCTGGTGCGCGGCTCGCCCGGTCGCCTCGCCGTCCCCCACGCTCTCCACCAGCACGGTGACCTCGGCGCCCTCGCGCTCCTCGGCCCGCTGGTTGATCAGCTCGTCGGCGAGCGCGGTGATCCGTTCCACGCGCTCGGCCACCACCTCGGGATCGATCTTGTCCGGGTAGCCGGCGGCCTCGGTGCCGTCCTCGTCGGAGTAGCCGAAGACGCCGACCGCGTCGAGCCGCGCCTCGGTGAGGAACGCCTCCAGCTCGGCGAGGTCCTCCTCGGTCTCGCCGGGGAACCCGACGATGAAGTTGCTGCGGATGCCGGCCTCGGGGTTGAGCGCCCGGATGCGGGCGCACAGATCGAGGAAGTCGGCGCGCGAGCCGAACCGGCGCATGCGCCGCAGCACCGGGGCACTCGCGTGCTGGAACGACAGGTCGAAGTAGGGCGCGACGCCCGGTGTGGTCGCGATGGCCTGGATCAGGTCCGGCCGCATCTCGGCGGGCTGCAGGTACGACACCCGCACGACGTCGATGCCGGGCACGTTGGCCAGCCGCGGAAGCAGGCGGGCGAGCGCGCGTCCGCCGCCGGGCAGATCCTTGCCGTAGGAGGTGGAGTTCTCGCTGACCAGCACGATCTCGCGTACGCCCTGCGTGCCCAGCCACGCCGCCTCGGCGACGACGTCGTCCGGCGGGCGGGAGACGAACGCGCCCCGGAACGACGGGATCGCGCAGAACGCGCATTTGCGGTCGCAGCCCGAGGCGAGCTTGACGTTCGCGACCGGGCCGCCCTTGAGCCGGGTGCGGGCGAGCCCGCTCATCCAGCCGTGGCCCGGGACCGCCACCTCCGCCGCGGCCGCCGGGCGCTCCACCGGTGTGATCGGCAGCAGCGTGCGCCGGTCGACCGGGATGTGCGGCTCCGGCGCGTGCCCGTCGAGGAGGTCGACGAGGCGTTCGGCCAGGTCCGGGTAGGCGTCGAAGCCGAGCACCGCGTCGGCCTCGGGAAGGCTGTCGGCCAGCTCCTTGCCGTAGCGCTCCGCGAGGCAGCCGACCGCGACGACCTTCGCGCCGTGTTCCTTCGCCACGTCCGAGGCGGCGAGCAGCGTGTCGATCGAGTCCTTCTTGGCCTGTTCGATGAACCCGCAGGTGTTCACGATGATCACGTCGGCCGCGACGCCGTCCGGGTTGTCGTCGGGATCGACATCGACGAGCTCCCAGCCGCTGCCCTCCAGCCGACCGGCGATCTCCTCGGAGTCCACCTCGTTGCGAGCGCAGCCCAGGGTGAGCACGGCAGCTCGCCGCGGTGCGGGCAGATCAGACACGCCCTACAGCGTATGTGAAGCAGGTCGCCGCAGCCTGCGGCGGTCTGCGGCAGGTCCGCAATAGGGTGCACGTCGTGGGAATCGCGGTACGGCGGGCCCGCACACCCGACGTGCGGACGATCAAGCAGCTGGTGGACCACTACGCGGGCAAGGTGCTGCTCGCGAAGGAGATCATCACCCTCTACGAGTCGGTCCAGGAGTTCTTCGTGGCCGAGGTCGACGGTGAGGTCGTCGGCTGCGGCGCGCTGCACGTCATGTGGGAGGACCTCGGCGAGGTCCGCACCGTGGCCGTGCGCCCGGACATGGCCGGGCGCGGGATCGGGCACGCGATCGTCTCGGCGCTGATCGACCAGGCGCGCGAGCTGGGCCTGCAGCGGCTGTTCGTGCTGACCTTCGAGAAGCAGTTCTTCTCCCGGCACGGGTTCGAGGAGATCGACGGCACCCCGGTGGAGCCGGACGTGTTCGCCGCGATGCTGCGCTCGTACGACGCCGGTGTGGCCGAGTTCCTCGATCTCGCGCACGTCAAGCCGAACACCCTCGGCAACGTGCGGATGCTGCTGCACCTGTAGGTCCCTATCCTCGCGGGCGTGCCCTTCTCGCCGGTCTGGCGCAGGCCCGCGCCGCAGCTGCGGTCGTGGGTCAGCTCCTACGCGGGTTACCGCCTCGAAGCGGGGCCGCGGGGCGTGCACCAGGGCGTCGCGTCCGGGCACCTGACGCTGATCCTGTGCGTGGACGGCGCCGTCGAGGTGCTGGCGAACGCCGACCCGGCCAAGCCCCCGGGCCGCTACCCGGCGATGGTCGCGGGGCTGGCCGCGGCCCCGGCCCGGATCGCGACCGGCGAGGCGCAGACCGGCGTGCAGCTGGACCTGACCTGGGAGGGCGCACGAGCGCTGCTCGGCGTGCCGGCCGCGGAGCTGGCGGGCGACTCGGTGGACCTGCACGCTGTGCTCGGCCGCCGCTGCGCCCGCCTGCTGGACCGGCTCGCGACGGCCCCGGACTGGCCCGCCCGGTTCGCGGTGCTCGACCAGGAGCTCGCCGCGCTGGCCGACGTAGAGCGCCTGGCCGGGGTGCGGCCGCAGGTCCAGCGGGCCGCGCGGATGATCCGAGCGGGCCGCGGGGTGGTGCGGATCGCCGACGTCGCCGAGGAGATCGGCTGGAGCCGCCGCCACCTCACCGACCTGTTCCGCCGCGAGATCGGGCTCGGGCCCAAGACGATGGCCCGGGTGGTGCGGTTCGAGCGCGTGTGCGCCCGGCTGCGCCGCCCCGACCGGCCCGGCCTCGCCACGGCCGCGGCCGACGGCGGCTACGTCGACCAGGCGCACCTCGCGCGCGACTTCCGGGAGCTGGCCGGGATCACCGCGACGGAGTGGCTCGCCGAGCGGTCCTGACCGTCACTCCTCGTCCTCGGCCGGTGGTGAACCGCCGCGGATGAGGTAGAGCACGCTCTCCAGCTCGTCGGGTTTGACCAGCACCTCGCGCGCCTTGGAGCCCTCCGACGGGCCGACGACCCCGCGGGTCTCCAGCAGGTCCATGAGCCGCCCGGCCTTGGCGAACCCCACCCGAAGCTTGCGCTGCAGCATCGACGTCGAGCCGAACTGCGAGGTGACCACCAGTTCCGCGGCCTGCAGCAGCAGGTCGAGGTCGTCGCCGATGTCCGGGTCGATCTCCTTGGTCTCGCCCGCCTTCTGCGTGGTGACGCCCTCGGTGTAGACCGGTTCGGCCTGGTCCTTGGTGAACGCGACGATCGCGGCGATCTCCTCGTCGTCGACGTAGGCGCCCTGCATGCGGATCGGCTTCGCCGCCCCCATCGGCAGGAACAACCCGTCGCCCATGCCGATCAGCTTCTCGGCGCCGGGCTGGTCGAGGATCACCCGTGAGTCGGTCAGCGACGAGGTGGCGAACGCCAGCCGCGACGGCACGTTCGTCTTGATCAGGCCGGTGACGACGTCGACGGACGGGCGCTGGGTCGCGAGCACCAGGTGGATACCGGCGGCGCGGGCCTTCTGGGTGATCCGCACGATCGCGTCCTCGACGTCGCGCGGCGCGGTCATCATCAGGTCGGCCAGCTCGTCGACGATGCACAGGATGTACGGGTACGGGCGGTACTCCCGCTCACTGCCCGGCGGTGTGGTGATCTCCCCGGACCGGACCTTCTTGTTGAAGTCGTCGATGTGCCGGACCCGGTTGGCCTGCATGTCCTGGTAGCGCTGCTCCATCTCCTCCACCAGCCAGGCCAGCGCCGCGGCAGCCTTCTTCGGCTGGGTGATGATGGGCGTGATCAGGTGCGGGATGCCCTCGTACGGGGTGAGCTCGACCATCTTCGGGTCGATGAGGATCATCCGCACCTCGTCGGGCGTGGCCCGCGAGAGCAGCGACACCAGCATCGAGTTGACGAAGCTCGACTTACCGGAGCCGGTGGAGCCGGCCACCAGCAGGTGCGGCATCTTCGCCAGGTTGGCGCACAGGAAGTGGCCCTCGATGTCCTTGCCCAGGCCGATCACCATCGGGTGCTGCTGCTCGCGCGCGCTGGGGCTGCGCAGCACGTCGCCGAGGCGGACCATCTCCCGGTCGCTGTTGGGCACCTCGATCCCGACGGCGGACTTGCCCGGGATGGGCGCGAGGATCCGCACGTTGTCGGTCGCGACCGCGTAGGAGATGTTCTTCGTCAGCTGGGTGATCTTCTCGACCTTCACGGCCGGGCCCAGCTCGATCTCGTAGCGGGTGACCGTCGGGCCGCGGGTGAAGCCGGTGACCTGCGCATCGACCGAGAACTGCTCCAGCACGCCGGTGATCGCCTCGATCATGGCGTCGTTGGCGGCGCTGCGGGTCTTCGGCGCCGGACCCGCGGCCAGCATGTCGGCGGGCGGGAGCTTGTACGGCGGCGCGTCGCCGTCCGGTGGAGGCACGACGATGCGCAGCTCGCCGGTGTCGGTGGTCGGCTCCGGCGTGGGCTCCGCGGGCGGAGTCGCCACGATCTCCTTGGGCGGCGTGCGCTTCTCCGGCGGTGCGGGCGGCGTGGGGGCCTGCTGGGCGGGCTCGGTACCCACCGGGTCGACGTCGATGACGATGCCCTTGCCGTTGCCCAGGTCGGGCGGTCCGAGGGTCTCGCGCACCAGGTCGGCGACGCTGCCCGCCTTGCGGCGGGTGCGGCGGCGCGGGGGCTCGCCGTCGGCCTCGCCGACCGCCGCGGTCTCCTCCGTCGGCGCGTCGTCGTCATCGATCTCGACCTGGCGACCGAGCAGCCGGCGCACGCGGTCGGGCACGGACCGGACCGGGGTGCCGGTGAGCACGAGGAAGCCGTAGCCGGCCAGCAGCAGGAGCACGGGCACCGCGACCCAGGCGGTGAGGCCCTCGGCCAGCGGGGTGGCCGCGACGTAGCCGAGCGCGCCGCCGCCCTCGATCCAGCGCTCCGGCTCGTCGGGGCGGCCGGAGGCGAGATGGACGATGCCGAGCGCGCCCACGGTGAGCAGCAGCGAGCCGAGCACGACGCGGGGGCGGGAGTCCGGGTTCGGCTCGGTGGTCATCAAGACGATCCCGGACAGCACCAGCAGCACGGGCAGCACGCTCGCCCCGCGGCCGACGACGTAGCCGACGGCAGCGGAGAGCCACTGCCCCACCGGGCCGCCCGCGCCCCACCAGATGCCCGCCGCGCTGACCACGGCCAGCACCAGCAGGATCACGCCGAGGCCGTCGCGGCGGTGGTCGGGGTCCAGCTCGCGCACCCGGCCGACCGCGCGGCCGGTGGCCTTGCCCAGCTTCGCGATGCCGAGACCGACCCCGTCGATGGCGCGGTCGAGCAGGTCGGGGCCGGACCGCGCCGGCCGGCGCGCCGGGGCCCGGCGCGCGGAGCTCGATCCGCGGCTGCGCGAGGAGCCCGAGCTGCGCGTCGACCGGCTCCCGGCACCTCGGCCCCCCGAGCCGCGGTTCGACGTCGCCCGTGTTGCCATGTGCTCACGGTATCCGCCGATGATGATCGACTCCGGGACCGAAACGCCCCTCCCCCGGTGACCGCGCGCACCCGATCGGTGTCCCGAGCCAGGTTCAGACGTAGCGGCGCAGCACCACCCAGGTCGTCGTGCGCACGGTCTCCCGCCAGCGGGAGATGTCGTCGAGGACCTTGTCCAGCGCGTCCGCGGTCGGCGCGGTGACCAGCACGAACAGGTCGTACTCCCCGGTGACCGTCTCGATCTCCGACACCCCGGGCAGGGCCGCGAGCCGCCGGACGTAACCGGCCACGTCGGTGGTGCGGTGGACGATCCCCACCCGGGCCCGGTGCGCGGTGGCCGCGCCCGGCTCGGCCACGTCGGCGTGGTAGCCCCGGATGACCCCGCTGCGCTCCATCCGCTGCACGCGGGCCAGCACCGCGGTGCGCGACAGCCCGACCGCCCGCCCCAGGTCGGCCATCGACGCCCGCCCCTCCCGGCGCAGCAGCTCCAGGATCCGCAGGTCGAGATCGTCGAGCTGACGATTCGTCGGCGCCATGCCGCACATCGTGGCACTTCGCCAGCAGTTCCGACGCGGCGAACCATGCCCACGAACGGGCACCGATCGAACACTGGACGTATGGGTAACGCGGCCAACGTCCCACCGGAAGCGGTGCACGACACCCTTCGCCGGCACCTGCTCGTCGACGGGTTCGACCTCGTCCTCGACATGACGGCCAGCCGCGGATCGTGGCTCGTCGACGCCCGTGACGGCGCGCGCAAGCTGGACATGTTCAGCTTCTTCGCCTCGGCGCCGCTCGGGATGAACCACCCCGGGCTGGTCGACGACCCGCAGTTCATGGCCGAGCTGGCCGCGGTGGCGGCCAACAAGCCGTCGAACTCCGACGTCTACACCACGCACCTGGCGGCGTTCGTCGAGACGTTCTTCCGGGTGCTCGGCGATCCGGCGCTGCCGCACCTGTTCTTCGTCGAGGGCGGAGCGCTCGCCGTCGAGAACGCGCTGAAGACGGCGTTCGACTGGAAGCGCCGGCACAACGCCGCACACGGGCGACCCGCCGAGCTGGGCACGAAGGTGCTGCACCTGCGCCGGGCGTTCCACGGGCGCAGCGGTTACACGCTCTCGCTCACCAACACCGACCCGGTGAAGACCGCGCTGTTCCCCACGTTCGACTGGCCGCGGATCGACGTGCCGGCGATGCGGTTCCCGCAGGACGCCGCCGCGGTCGCCGAGGTGGAGGCAGCGGAGGCGCGGGCGCTCGCGCAGGCGAGAGCCGCGTTCGCCGCGCACCCGCACGACATCGCGTGCTTCATCGCCGAGCCGATCCAGGGTGAGGGCGGCGACAACCACATGCGCCCGCAGTTCCTGCAGGCGATGCAGGAACTGTGCCACGAGAACGACGCTCTGTTCGTCCTCGACGAGGTGCAGACCGGCTGCGGCATGACCGGAACACCCTGGGCGTACCAGCAGCTGGGCGTGCAGCCGGACGTCGTGGCGTTCGGGAAGAAGCTGCAGGTCTGCGGGATCATGGCCGGTGGCCGGGTGGACGAGGTGCCCGACAACGTGTTCCGCACGTCGTCGCGGATCAACTCGACGTGGGGCGGGAACCTCACCGACATGGTCCGCTCCCGCCGCTACCTGGAGATCATCGAGCGGGACGGGCTGATCGAGAACGCCGCCCGGCTGGGCAGGACCGTGCTCGACGAGCTGTCCGCCGTGGACGGGATCAGCAACGTCCGCGGGCGCGGCCTGTTCGTCGCGTTCGACCTGCCGACGCCCGAGGCGCGCAACGCCACCCTCGCGCGGCTGCACGCCGACGGGGTGCTGGTGCTCGGGTGCGGGGAGCGCAGCATCCGCCTGCGCCCGGCCCTCACGGTGACGGAGGAGGAGCTGCACCTGGCGGTCGAGGCGATCGCGAAGGCGGTGCAGTGAGCCCGGGTCCCGCGTCGAGAACGACGTTGTGGTGATCAGAACGCCTTCTTGATCACCACAGGTTCGTTCTCGTCGCGACCCTGGCCTCAGTGACGCGGCCCCGCCCCTCAGTAGTGGACCGCGCCCCTGTTGCCGCCCGCGACGGTGACCGCGTCCCCGGTGATGCCCGCGGCGCGCGGGGAGCAGAGGAAGACCACGACGTCGGCGACCTCCTCGACGGTGACGAGCCGGCGCACGCTCGTGGTCTCGGCGGCCTGGTAGGCGACCGCCGCCGGCACCCGCCCGGTATCGACGAGGCCGGGGTGCACGACGACCACGCCGATGCCGTCCGGGCCCAGCTCGTCGGCGGGGTTCGCGGTGAGCGCGGCGACGGAGACGTTCCGGATCGTCCCGGAGATCGACCCGGTGCGGCGGGCGTTGAGCCCGGAGACGTTGACGATCCGCCCCGACTTCTGCCGCCGCATGTGCGGGGCGACCGCCCGGGCGCAGCGCAGGTAGCCGAGCACCTTCGTGTCGAAGTCGACCGTCACCGCGGCGTCGGTGAGCTCCTCCAGCGTGGGCGGCGTGGGCGTCGCCGGCTGGGCGGCCGTGTTGACCAGCACGTCGATCCCGCCCCACGCGGCCACGACGGCGTCGGCCATCGCGCGCACCGCGGCGTCGTCGGTGGTGTCGGCGGGGACGGCGAGCACGTCGGCGCCGGTCCGGCGCAGTTCGTCCGCGCCGGCGAGGAGCCGCTTCGGGTCGCGGGCGACGAGCGCCACCCGTGCGCCTTCGGCGGCGAGCCCGCGTGCGACGGCGCGGCCGATCGCGCCGGAGCCCCCGGTCACGATCGCCCGCGCCCCGCTCAGCTGCAGGTCCACGTCGGTCCTCCCTCATCCGCCGGAGTCCGGGTCCCGGACCAGCTGGCCCCGGGTCAGCATCCAGCGGATGAACTCCTTGCGACTGGTGGTGCCGGTCTTCATCAGGATGTTGCGGACATGGCTCTCCACGGTGCGCTCGGAGAGGACGAGTTCAGCCGCGATGGCGCGGTTGGACCGAGCCCGTCCGACCAGCTCGGCGATCTCGCGCTCACGCGGGGTGAACGGATCGGCGACGGCCGCCTCGGCGGTGACGCGGTCGAGCAGAGCAGTCGCGTCACGAAGCAGGCCGGGCAGATCGAGCGCGCGGGCGGCCGCGGCGGCGGCCCGCGCGTGCCGGGCGGCCCCGGTGAGATCACCGGTGGCGTGGGCGACCCGGGCGAGCCCGTCCCGGGTCCGCGCGAGGTACGGCCGGGCCCCGATCGCGGTGTTGACGCGCGCCGCCTCCGCGAACTGCGCAGCCGCGGTGGCGGTGTCGCCGCAGACGAGCGCCAGCTCAGCCCGGGTGCGGGCGAACGCGCCGGAGTAGAGGACGGTGCCGGTGCCGAACACGACCAGTTCGGGGAAGACCTCGTCGATCACCGCTCGCAGCCTGCGCGCCGCCGCCGCGTCGCGCAGGCCGATCGCCAGCTCGCACAGGTAGTCCAGCGCGGGCAGGGTCCGCATGTCGCGGGTGCGGTCCAGTTGTTCGACGAGCGGCGCGCACAGCGCGCGGGCGTGGTCGGTGTCGCCGTCGAGCAGCAGCGCCACCGCCATCCCCGCCCGGCCGACGAACGGCTGCCCGGCGACGTCGTCGAGCAGGCGCCGCCAGCCGGGCGGCAGCTCGGCAGGGTCACCGCGCAGCAGTGCGAGGAACACGGCGTGCCCGAGGTAGGTGCCCTCCGCGGACTGGTCGTTCCAGTCCGCGGTCAGCGTGCGGGCCTCCGCGGAGAGGCGGCGGGCGAGCTCGAAGTTGCCGGTCATCGCGGCGACGGCGGCCCGGTGCCGCAGGTGGTGCCAGCGCGCGACGGGCAGCCCGGTCTGCTCGGCGACGGCGCCGACGGCCGCGATGTGCTCGTCGCCCGCGGTGAGGTCTCCCGCCTGGATCGCCGCGTCGCACAGCCAGAGATGCCCCCACAGGACGGCGAGCGGCCTGCCGGTCGCCGCCGCCAGCTCGACCGACCGCCGCCCCAGCACGGCCCGGTCGATGCCGAGCCGGGGATCCTGCGCCACCATCGCGGCGGCGAGGATCGCGTCCAGCTCGACGGCGCGGTCGCCGGCCTCGACCGCGGCGGCCATCGCCTGGCGAGCGTGCTCCTCGGCCTCGGCGATGTCCCCCACCTCGGCCAGCGCGCAGGAGAGCGCCGCGGCCACCCGCGCGGCGAGCGCTGGGTCCAGCGGTGCGGTGAGGGCGCGCCGGCACAGCGCCGCCACCGCCCGGTTGACGCCCGGGTGTCCGTAGCCCTGGACGGTGACGGCGGCTCGGGCGACGACGTCGGGCCGGCCGCTGCGCTCGCCGACCGCCGCGGCCCGCAGGGAGGTCCGCACACTCTCCTCGGGCCGCCCGGCGAGGGCCTGCACCCGGGCCAGGTCGAGCAGCAGCTCAGCCTCGTCGGCGCCCGCCTCCGGGGCGCGCGCGTCGAGGGCGAGCTGCAGGTAGTCCTCGGCCTCGGCGTAGCCGCCGCCGGCACGGGCGTCGTCGGCCGCGCGCACCGCCCACGGCACCGCCCGTGCCGGCTCCCCCGCGCGCACCCAGTGCCGGGCGACCGTCCCGGCGCGGTCGCCCCGCCCGACCGCCCCCGGCTCGAGGAGCTCGGCGACCGTGCGGTGCAGGTCGAGCCGGCGCTGCGGGGGGATGGTGGCGTAGACGGCGTCGCGGACGAGGGCGTGGCTGAACGCGGCGGTGGCGCCGGGCATCGTGACCAGCCCGAGTGCGACGGCCGGGGCGAGCAGCTCGGTCGCGGCGGCGGGGGTCGGCGCACCGAGCAGACCGGTGAGCGTTTCGGCATCGGCGGGGCCACCGAGCACGCTGAGCGCGGCGACGGCGTCCGCGGTCGCCGGGCCTGCGGCGTGCAGCGCCGCCGCGACGAGCCCGCCCAGCTCGGCGGCGCCTCCGAGCGGGCCGTCCCACGACGCCCGGCCGCGCAGCTGGTCGGCCGCGATGCGGGTCAGGGTCCACAGCACGAGGGGGCTGCCACCGGCCCGGTCGATCGCCTCCCGGACCGCGGCCGGATCGGCGTCGGTGACCGCGTGGGACAGCAGCGCGGCGGCGTCGGCGGCGGTCAGCGGACCGAGCGTGACGGGCACAGTGGTGCTGCGCGCGAGCAGCCGCGGCAGGGCGTCGGCGAACGGACCGGCGTCGACCGGGCGGTGGGTCGCGACGGCGAGCACCGGCAGCCTGCGCACCTCGGTGGCGAGGCGCTCCAGCAGCCGCACGGTGGCCGCGTCCGCCCAGTGCAGGTCCTCCAGGACGACCAGCAGCGGTGGTGCGGCTCGCGCCTGGGCGGCGAGCGCGTCGAGGACGCCGGTGTCGGCGGCGAACGCGGCGGCCGCGGCGTCGGCGGGCCCGGCGGTCACGGGTGCGACGTCGGTGGCGAGCGCGGCCCGCACCTCGGGCAGCGCCGCGGCGGCCCGCGTCCAGGGCCAGAGCATCGGCATGCCGTCGGCGTCGACCGCGGCACCCCAGGCGAGGGCGACGTCGCCGGCGCGGTCGACCAGTTCCTCGACGAGGCGGGTCTTGCCGATCCCGGGCGGACCGGAGACGAGGAGAAGGCCCCCGCTGCCCGCGCGTGCGCGTTCCAGCTCGGACCGGACGACGGCCAGCTCGCGGTCGCGGCCGAAGAGCCGGCCGTCCGGTGCGGTCATGGCGGGAGTATGGCCGCATCGGCGGTCCCGGGACAGCGGTCGGTTCCGTGGTGGGGTTCCGTGGCTGCACGGATGCCCGAGCGGCGGCTGTGCGGGAGCGTCGCCGGCATGGATCTGGAGACCGCGGTGCGCCGCGCGTTCGCCCCTGCGACCCGGCGGGGCCGGGTGGGTGTCGAGATCGAGCTGATCCCGCTGGCGTTCGGCGGGCGGCCGGCGCCGGAGCGGGTCGCCGGTGTGCTCGACCCGCGGTGCGCCGCCGGCGCCCGAGCGGCGTTCGAGGCGGGCGGGCAGCTGCGGCTGCGGATCGCTCCGCAGCCGCTACCCGCGCTGCTGGGCACCGTCGCCGGTGTCCTCCGCCGGGTGCGGGAGCGGGCGACCCGGTCGGGGATCGCGCTGCTCGCCGTGGGCACCGACCCGCAGCATGCGGCCGCCGACGTGCCGCTGCTGGTGCCGAGCCCGCGGAACGTCGTCCTGCAGCACGCGTTCGACGCCCGCGGGCCGGACGGGCGACGGATGATGCGGCTGACCGCGGCGCTGCGGGTGTGCGTCGACCTGCTGCCGGGGCGGGCCGGGTACGAGCAGTGGCTGGTCGCCAACCTCGCCGGTCCGCACCTGGCGGCCGCGTTCGCGAACTCGCCGAGCCTGGACGGACGGCCGTCCGGGTGCGCGGGCGCGCGCACCGGCATCTGGACCCGCGTCGACGATCGCCGCTGCGGCTACGACGGCCGCCACCTCGATCCGCGAAACCCGGTCGGCGCCTACCTCGCGTTCGCCGCCGCGGCCCCGCGCTTGCCGCTGCCCGACGCCGGACACCTCGACGCCCTGTTCCCGCCGGTGCGGCCGTGCGGCGGCTGCCTGGAGGTGCGCTACCTGGACGCACAGCCCGACGAGCGCGTCCCGGCCGCGGTGCGGACGGTGCACACGCTGCTCACCCACCCCGTTGCCCGGGCAACCGCTCTGGATCTGCTGCTGCCCGGGCTCGCCGACCTGCCGACGGCGTGGCGCCAGGCGCCCGCCGGCTGGAGTCCGCTCGCGGCCGACCTGCTCACCATCGCCGCCGACGCTGAGCCGGCCCTCGACGAAGTGCTCGTGCGATGACCGACGTCGTCTTCGTCGTGGACCCGGAGGGCCGCGCACCGGCGACGGGGCTCCTGCAGGCCGTGCACGAGCGGGGTGCGCGAACGTGGGCCGCCCGAACGCCTGCGCTGGAGATCGTCGACGGGCGGGCCCGCTGCCGGGTCGACCCGCTGCGGAACGGGGTCGCGCCGACCCGGTTGTGGCTGGACGAGGCCGCGGCGATCGTCGTGTGCCTGCGCCCGCCGCTCACCGAGCTGCACCGGACGGCGACGCTCGTCCTGGACCGCGCTGATCAACGCCCCTGCCGGGTTGCGGGCCGGCGACGGCCTGGCCCTGCGCTTCCCCGGCCTCGGCCCGCCCACGCTGGTCAGCGCGGACCCGGCCGCGCTGCGGGCGTTCGTCGCCGAGCACCGGGTGGTGGTCGCGGCACCCGTCGGTGGGTGCGTCGGGAGCCGGGTGCTGCGGCTGGACCGCCACGACCCCAACCTGCCGCACCTCGCCGACATCGTGACCGCGGCCGGGACCCGGGCTGCGGTGCTGCAGCCGTACCTGCGGGAGACCACCGCGGGCACGACCCGGGTGCACGTGGTGGACGGCGAGCCCGTGGCGGCCGTGCGCCACCCACCCGCCGACGCCGGCCCGGCCGTGACGTGCCGGGTCACCGACCGGGACCGGGAGATCTGCGCCGGGACCGCCCCGGCCCTGGTGGCGCACGGCATCCACTTCGCTGGACTGGACCTGATCGGGCGGTACCTCGTCGGGATCGACGCGACGGGGGCGAGCCTGGGCCGGCCGGGCGCGCCGCTCGCGCCGGAGGTGTGCGCGGAGATCGCGGGGGAGCTGCTCGACGGGACGTTCCTGAGCCCGGTCCCGGCCGGGGCGTGCCCGGCCCCGGCCGGCACCCGGTGAAGGGGACGGCACGCCGTGGCCCGCGAGTCGCGCACCCGCTCGCGCGAGTCCTGCGTTCGGGACGGCGAGTCGCCGGGCCCGGACGCGGGACTCGCCGTCCCGGCGGGCCTCACGAGTGCAGCGTCTCGCTCGGCGACCTCCCGTACGCCTCCCGGTACATCACCGCGAAGCGGCCGGGGTTCGCGAAACCCCACCGGCTCGCGATGGCTGCGACGGTGCCGCCCGACCCCGGGTCCGCTGCACACAGCTCGGCGTGGGCCCGGGCGAGGCGGGTGCGGCGCAGCTGGCTCATCGGGGTCGTGTCGAGGTGGCGGCGGAACGCCTCCTGCAGCGTCCGCGGCCCCACTCGGACGGCGGCGGCGATCTCGGTGACCCCGATCGGCTCGGCGGCGTGCTCGTCGATGAACGCCACCGCCCGGTGCACGACGCTCGCGTCCGCCCTCCCCGGACGCGCGGGCTCGGCCGCGGCCGTGGTGTTCGGGAACGTGTCGAGCACGGTGGCGGCGATGAGCCGCATCGTCTGGGCGTGGATGAGCGGACTGGAGCAGGCGTGCTCGTTGGTCAGGAAGTCGTGGGTCAGGTGCCGCACGAGCCCCTGCCAGTGCCGGGCCTTCTCCGCCGACCGCACCCGCGCGACTCCGAACCGCACCCCGCCCCGCGGCACCGCCCCGATGAGCTCTCCCGCCACCCGGTTGACGATGCCGAGATCGAGCTTGAGCAGCCCGGCGTGGAAGGCGTCCCAGTGGATGTTCATGGGCTGGGACGGGTCCAGCACGAACAGCTCCCCCGGCCCCGGGGCCGCCTCGGCGCGCCCGCCGGCCAGCCGCAGCCGACCGCTGATCATCTGCCCGACCAGCAGGTACCCGAACGGCTCGGTGTCGACCTGGCAGTTCATCGAGTGCTCGTAGCGCGCCACGAAGAACCCGTCGTCGCCCGCGACGTGGTGGCGGAACCGGAACATGGCGGTGCTGCCGGACAGCCGGACGGCGTGGTCGACGTACGTCGCCCGCAGGTAGTCGTGGGCCTCGTCAGGGTCCGTCGTGTCGAAGACGGACCGCTGCACGCGTACCTCCGTCATCGGCCGGCGGCCTCCTGGGATCTGACGCTGCGTAACTGTCCGGTTCGCGAGCGTATGCCGGTCCCGGGACGGCCGACAGGGCCGAACGGCCCAGCGGGCTGTCCGTTCCGCGCGGACGGCTGTCCAGTTCGCGCGGGTTCGCCCGGTCCCGTCTCCCCCCGGTGACCGCGCCGGGGGTACAGACGAAACCGAGCGGGTGACCATCCCGTGAGGAGGACGACACCATGTGCACAGGCAACGGACGGCCCCGACCGGCCCCACCGCAGAAGCCCAAGCACCCACGCTGAGGCCGGACCGGCCGTGCCTAGCCGGCCAGCCGCGCCACGGCCTCGTCCAGCCCGGTCACGTCGGCGTACTTGGCGTCGAGGTCGCGCAGGTTCTGCTCGTGCAGCTCGACCGTGCGGTCCCCGCACGCCTCCCGCACCACCTGGGCCCGGAACCCGTGGTGCAGCGAGTCGGTCGCGGTGGCCCGCACGCAGCCCGACGTGGACACGCCGGCCACCACCAGCGTGTCGACGCCGGCCACGTGCAGGGTCGCGGCCAGCGACGTGCCCACGAACGCCGACGCGTACTGCTTGGCGACGACGAGGTCGCCGGGCTCGGGGGCGAGCGTGAGCTCACCCCACCCGCCCGGTGCCCCGTCGGCGAACGCGGCCAGCGCCGGCACCTTCCGCACGAACAGCCCGCCGTCGGAGAGATCGGCGGCGTACTCCACGACGGTCCAGACGACGGGTCGGCCGCCGGAGCGGGCCGCCGCCACCAGCTGCTCGGTCGCGGCGACGGTGGACGTCGCGTCCGGCAGCGCGAACGGCCCGTCCGGTTCCGTGTAGGCCCGCACGAGATCGATCACGACCAGTGCGGGCGCCGAGCCCCACCCGACCCGGCCGGAGAACGCCGGCCCGTGCGGTCCGCTCACCAGGTCGGCCTCTTCGGCGCCGGCAGCCCCGTCTCGGCCTCGCAGTTGGCGAGGATCTCCTCCAGCGGCGGCCCCATGTCGAAGACGGGCAGCTCACCTTCGCGCTGCGAACGCATCTCGGTGCGCAGGGCCTCCGTCGCGCCCCGGTCCAGCTGTCCCTCGTCGTCGACGACGACCCCGTAGCGCCGGGCGCCGTCCTCGGTGACGAGCCCGCGCCGCACCTCCAGCGCGACCAGCTCGGGATCGCGCTCCAGCGGGTCTCCCCAGCCACCGCCGCCCCAGGTGACGAAGTGCAGGACGTCGCCGGGCTGCACGGGAACCCCGTGGCACTTCGACGGCAGCACCTCGCGGGTGCCGTCGGCGCGCTCGATCCACTTGGTGCCGCGCGCACCGGGCTTGCCGCCGTTGACGCCCCACGGGTAGGTGAGCCAGCGGTCGTCGTGGATGGCGATCTCGCCCGGTTCCTCGAACACGTACGCGACGTCGACGCCGTTGCCGCCGCGGTGCAGGCCCGGGCCACCTGTGTCGGCGACGGTCTCCCACTTCTCGATCCGCAGCGGGTAGTACGACTCCAGGTACTCGCAGGGGATGTTGACGAAGCTCGGCCACAGCGAGTGCCCGTCGGGCCCGTCGCCGAGCGGCCGGCCGGGGATGCCGCCGAACCCGATCGAGTACAGCTGGAACCACTCGCCCGCGCGCTCGCCCGTGGTGTAGTGCCCCGAGTACATGAAGTGCGGCGACGAGGAGAAGCCCGCGGCGTTGAGCAGCGCCGGGTTGGTCTGCCCGAGCAGGCCGCCGAACAGGTCGAACACCCGCCCGATCCCGTGGTTGCGCCCGTTGAGCGACGCCGGGTGCTTCGGCTTCCAGTACGAGCCCTCCGGGATCGTGACCTCGACCAGCGGGTAGAACCCGTCGTTCCACAGGATCTGCGGGTCCGCCACGGTGATCATGTAGATCCCGAAGAACATCCGGGTGAGGTTCTCGTTGATGTAGTAGTTCACCGGCCCGGCGGCCTGCGGGGAGCTACCGGTGAAGTCGATGTGCACCTTCTCGCCGGTGCGGGTGAGGCTCATCTTCAGCTCGAAGGGGCCGTTGCCGAGGCCGTCGTCGTCGACGTAGTCGGTGAACGACAGCGTCTTGCCCTCCTCGAACACCGTGGTGAGCAGCACCTTCATGGCGTCGTAGTTGCGCTGCAGCAGCGCGTCGAGGGCAGCGAGGTAGGTGCCGGTCCCGAACCGCTCGCACATCTCGACGACCCGCCGCCCCGCGGTGCGGCAGGCGGCGACGAGCCCGTTGAGGTCGGCGCGGTTCCAGTCGGGCATCCGCACCTGGTTGAGGATGATCCGCAGCGCGTCCTCGTTGAGCTCGCCCCTGCGGTAGAGCTTGAAGGGCGGGATGACCACGCCCTCCTCGTAGATCGTGCGCGCATCGGTGGGCATCGAGCACGGCGTCTTGCCGCCGACGTCGGACATGTGCCCGAACATCGACGCCCACCCGACGATCCGGCCCTCGTGGTAGATCGGCATCACGACGAGCCAGTCGTTGGCGTGGCTGATCGCGGCACCGCACGCGTACGGGTCGGAGGTGAGCAGGACGTCGCCCTCCTCGATGGTGTCGTCGAACCCGTCGAGGAAATCGGGCACCGAGAGCCCGAACTGGCCGACGACCATCTTCCCGCTCGGGTCGGCGATCAGCGGGAACTCGTCGTGCTGCTCGCGGATGCCCGGCGAGAGCGCGGTGCGGAAGAGCACCTCGTCCATCTCGTAGCGGGCGTTGCGCAGTCCGTTCTCGATGAGGTCGAGGGTGACCGGGTCGACCTCGGCGGCCTTCTCGACGGGGCCGGTCGCGGTCTCGATGATGCGGGCCATCACGCCTCCCGGACGGGTTCGATCAGCAGGGCGCCGGACGGGTGGACGGTCGCGGCGTGGTCGGGCAGGACGAGCGTCGTCGAGTCCATCTCGGTGACGATCGCGGGGCCGGTGATGACGTCGCCGGCGCGCAGGGTGGCCCGGTCGTAGACGCGCGCCTCGACGTGGGCACCGGAGATGTAGATGGGGTGGGTGTCGACGGGCTCGGGCGGGCCCTCGGTCGGCGGGAGCGTCACCGCCGCCACGGACGGCTTCGGCCCGGTGACGGTGGCACGGGCGTTGACCAGCTCGTGGTCGACGGTGAGCAGGAACGAGAACAGCCGCTCGTGCTCCGCGTCGAAGTCGGCGGCGACGCGGGCCAGGTCGGGCTCGGTGACGTCGATCGGGATCTCGAAGCCCTGGCCGTGGTAGCGGACGTCGACCTGGTACGTGGTGGTCTGCTCGGACTCGGGGATCCCCTGCTCGGCGAGCCGCCCGCCGGCCTCGGCCGCCAGCTCGTCGAGGATCTGGCGCAGGTCGTCGGAGGTGAGGTCGGCGAACCGGCGCAGCACCGTGCGGGCGGATTCGCTGCGCGCGGACGTGGTGGCGTCACCGAGGGCGCACAACACGCCCGGGGACGGCGGCACGATCACCGGCCACGCACCGGTCAGCTTGCCGAGCGCGTTGGCGTGCAGCGGGCCGGCGCCGCCGAAGGCGACCAGCGCGAAGTCGCGCGGGTCGAAGCCCTGCTGCACCGACACCAGGCGCAGGCCGCCGAGCATGTTCTCGTTGACGATGTCGACGATGCCCGCGGCCGCGGCCTCGATCGACAGGCCCATCGCCTCGGCGACCTTGCCGACGGCGGCCCGGGCGGCCTCGACGTCGAGCGTGATCTCCCCGCCGGCCAGGGTCCGCGGCAGGTAGCCGAGCACCACGTTGGCGTCGGTGACGGTCGGCTCCGTGCCACCCTTGCCGTACGCGGCCGGGCCCGGGTCGGCGCCCGCCGACTGCGGACCGACCCGCAGTGCCTTCGTCAGCTGCGGCACGTGCGCGATCGAGCCGCCGCCCGCGCCGACGGTGCGCACGTCGACCGAGGAGGCCCGCACGGTCAGGTCGCCGACCTTGGTCTCCCGGCCGATCCGCGGCGAGAGCCCCTGGACGAGTGCGACGTCGGTGGACGTGCCGCCCATGTCGAACGTGATGAGGTCGGAGTAGCCGCACTGCTCGGCCACCCAGACCGCACCGGTCACGCCGCCGGCCGGACCGGACAGCAGCATCGTCACCGGCGCCTCGACCGCGGCGCTGGCCGCCGAGAGCCCGCCGTCGCTGCGCAGGATGGCCAGCTCACCAGGCACCCCGGCCTCGGCCAGGTTCTTCGCCAGGTTCTGGACGTAGAGCTTGACCTGCGGCTGGACGTAGCTGTTCGCGACGGTCGTGATGGTCCGCTCGTACTCGCGCATCTCGGGCAGCACGTCGGACGACAGCGAGACCGGCACACCCGGCAGCACCTCGGCCGCGATCTCGGCGATCCGGCGCTCGTGCCGGGGATCGGCGAACGAGTTGATCAGCGAGACGGCCAGCGCGTCGATGCCGGAGAGCTTGCCCAGCTGGGCGCGGACGTCGTCCTCGTCCAGCTCGCGGATGACGCGGCCGTCGGAGCCGATGCGCTCGTCGACCTCGACGGTGTTCTCGAGCTTGGCCAGCGGCTCGGGCTTGGGCCAGATGATCCAGCCGGCCAGTCCGCCCGGCACGTACGACCGCGCGATCTGCAGGACCTGCCGGAAACCCTTCGTCGTGACCAGCCCTACGGTGGCACCCTTGCCCTCGAGGATGGCGTTGGTCGCGACGGTGGTGCCGTGGAGCACCTTGGCGACGTCCGAGAGGGCGACGCCTGCCTGTTCGCAGACCCGGCGGATGCCGGTGAGGACACCGACCGCCTGGTCCGCGGGCGTCGACGCCGTCTTGGCGCGCCAGGTGGCGCCCGTGTCCTCGTCGACGAGCAGGACGTCGGTGAACGTGCCCCCGACGTCGACCCCGAGGCGGTAGCTCATGACTCCTCCTGTGCTGCAGGGGCTGCCGGCACCATCACGGCGCGGGCGTTGCGGATGTGTGCGGTCATGACGGCCTCGGCCCACGTGGGGTCGCCGGCCCGGCAGGCCGCGACGATCTCGGAGTGGTGGGCGAGGCTGCGCTGCAACGCGGCCGGCCCGTAGGCGTGGAAGTTGCGCAGCACGATCGGCATGCGCACCGCGGCCGCCAGGGCCGAGGCGAGCGCCGGCTGGTCGGCCAGCGCCACGAGCGTGTCGTGGAAGCGGCGGTTGAGCCCGACGAGCGCGTCGAGGTCCTGGTCCGGGCCCGGCGCGCCCACCTCGTGCATCTGCGTCGCGAGGCGGTCGAGCTCATCCAGGTCAGCGGGGGTGGCGTTGCGTGCGGCGAAGGCGGTCAGGCGCGGTTCCAGCAGGACACGCAGGTCGAAGATCCCGGCGAGTTCGGCCGCGGACCAGCTGGCCACCCGGGCTCCCCGGTTCGGGACCAGCTCGACCAGCCCCTCGGCCGCGAGCCGGCCCAGCGCCTCGCGGATCGGTGTGCGGCTGACGCCCAGCCGCTCGGCCAGCTCGACCTCGCCGAGCCGGGAACCCGGGGCGAGCTCGCCGCGCAGGATCATTTCCCGCAGCGTCGCCACGCTGCGAGCCGCCGAGGTCATCGACTGCGTCACCTATTCGTCTCCCGAACACCCGTTGTCCATATTGTGTGCAAAGTAGGCCTATTGGTTGTCCGGGACAAGATTCCGTCGCGTAAAATCTCGACTGATGCATACATCTCGACCCGAGGGGTGCCCGTGGGAAACCTGTTGAGCTCGCCAGTGCCGGCCCGTCCCCGGCTGCGCTCCCTGCTCGCGGGCCCCGACCCGGTGCTCGCCCCGGGCGCCTACGACGCGCTCTCCGCCCGGCTGATCGAGCAGGCCGGCTTCGACGTCGTGTACATGACGGGTTTCGGCACCACCGCCACCCTCACCGGCCGACCCGACGTGGGGCTGCTCTCGGCCACGGAGATGGTCGACAACGCCCGCCGCATCGTCGCCGCCGTCGACGTCCCGGTGATCGCCGACGCCGACACCGGCTACGGCAACGCGATCAACGTGGTGCGCACGATCCAGCTGCACGAGCAGGCCGGCGTCTCGGGTGTGCACCTGGAGGACCAGGTGATGCCGAAGAAGTGCGGCCACATGAGCGGCAAGGCGGTGATCAGCACCAAGGAGATGGTGGGCAAGATCGAAGCGGCCGTCGCCGCCCGCCGCGACCCGGACTTCGTGATCATCGCCCGCACCGACGCCGCCGCCGTCGAGGGCCTGGGCGCCGCGATCGAGCGCGCCCGCGCCTACGCCGCCGCCGGCGCTGACCTGCTGTTCGTGGAGGCACCGCGGACGGAGGCCGACATCAAGACCGTCGCCGATGAGCTGGGCGGCCTCGCCCCGCTGGTGTTCAACTGGGCCGAGGGCGGGCGCACCCCGCCGCTGCCGCTGGAGCGGATCGCCGAGCTGGGCTACCGGCTGGTGCTGTTCCCGATCGGCACGCTGCTCGCGGCCACGGCGGGCATCCGCACGTTCCTGGACACGCTCCGCCGCGACGGCACCCCGTCCGCCGCGCTGCCCGCGCTGCCGGCGTTCGACGAGTTCACCGACCTCGTCGGGCTGCCGGAGATCAACGAGCTGGAGCAGCGCTTCGCGGGCGAGTGAAGGTCTGTCCGCTCCCCCCACGCCGCTCACGCACCGGCCGTCCCCCACCGGACGCGAGCGGCCGTCGACGAGTTGCGGGGGAGGCGCGCAGCGGCCCCGGAGGACGACGCGGGCTGCGCGCACCGGGGAGCACCTCGTCGACTCGACAGGCCGCGACTCGACAGGCCGCGGCCCGACAGGCCGCGCGCCGCGATCCGGCGCCGAAGGAGCCGGGCGCAACACACACGAACGGCGCTCTCGTCAGCAGTGCTGCTCACGAAAGCGTCGTTCGTAGATATCAACCGCCGGCCGCGGGAACCCTCGCCCACTCCTCGGCAAGCAACGCGTAGGACCGCACCCGGTCCGCGTGGCCGTGCGTGATCGTCGTGATGAGCAGCTCGTCCGCCCCCGTCACGGTCGCCAGTGCGGAGAGCTTCGCGGCGACGGTCCGCGGAGAGCCGACGAACTGGGTCTCGATCCGGTCGGCCACGAGCTCCCGGTCCTCGTCGGACCACTCGAAGGCTGCCGCTTCCCGCGGGCTCGGGAACGGGATGGCCCCCTCCCCGCTGCGGATGCTGCGCACCCACGCCGCGTAGCCGGTGGCGAGCTCGCGCGCCGCGTCGTCGTCGGGTCCCACGACGACGTCCGCCGACACCACCACGTACGGGCGGGTGAGCCGCGCGGACGGCCGGAACGCCGCCCGGTAGGCCTCGACGGCCTGCAGCACGGTCGCCGGGCTCACGTGGTAGTTCGCGGCGAACGGCAGGCCGAGCCGACCGGCGAGCCGAGCGCTCTCCCCGCCGCTGCTGCCGAGGATCCAGGTCTCGACCACGGCCCCCTCCCCTGGCACGGCCCCGGCCGCGACCCCGTCGGCGCTGCGCCACGTGCCTTCGAGCAGCGCGAACACCGTGCCGACGAACTCCTCGTACGGCAGCGGTTTCGCACCCGGCTGCTGCAGCAGCTGCAGGGTCGCGGCGATCCGCGGTGACCGGAGGAACCGCTCGACCGGGAACGGCCGCGGGATCAGCACCCCGTCGACGACGTACGGCTCCCGCTCGGGCGGCCGGGTGCGCGACCGCGGGCCGCCGCCGGAGCGGCCGAGCCCGAGATCGATCCGCCCGGGGAACAGGGCGTCGAGCGTGCCGAACGCCTCGACGACGGACAGCGGGGTGCGGTGACCGGTCTGCACGGCGCCGGAGCCGACGCGGATCCGCTGGGTCGCCGCGGCCACGGCCTGGATCATCAGCTCGGGCACGGCGCCGGCGACACCGGGGTTGAGGTGGTGCTCGGCGAGCCAGTAGCGGCGGTAGCCGAACTCCTCCGCGCGCCGGGCGAGGTCGACGGTGTTGCGCACGGCGGCGCGCACGTCACTGCCGGACGGGATGGGGGTGAGATCGAGTACGGAGAGCGGGAGGGACATCGGGGCTCCGGCGGACGACGAGGTGGTGATGGCGACCGGGGCGGGTCACCGACAGCGCTCGTCGAACGCGTGCCCGCGGCGCGACGGCCAGAACGGTTCGAGCAGGACGGGCACGTCACCCAGTCTTGTCCGAGCCACCGGGGAACGGCAAGCGCACCCTATTCCACGACGATTTGTTCGCACATTCCAAAGACTGCGTCCACGAACTGGAACAATCCTCTGACCTGGTCAGACGGCGAACAGCTGCCCGAGATCGGCGAAGGCCTTGAACTCCAGCGCGTTGCCCGCGGGGTCGAGGAAGAACATCGTCCACTGCTCCCCGGGTTCCCCGGCGAACCGCACGTACGGCTCGATCACGAACTCCACGCCGTGCTCCGTCAGCCGGGCGGCCAGCTCGTGGAACTGCGGCACCGACAGCACGATCCCGAAGTGCGGCACGGGCACCTGGTGGCCGTCGACGGCGTTCCGGCCGGCGACCCGGTCCCTCGAGAGGCCGGGGACCTCGTGGGTCACCACCTGGTGGCCGTAGACGTTCCAGTCGATCCAGCGGGTGTCGGACCGGCCCTGCGGGAAGCCGAGCACCTCCCCGTAGAACTCCCGAGCCGCGGCGATGTCGTCGACGGGGATGGCGAGGTGGAACGGGGGCAGTGCGGCGGGCTCGGCGGCCATGGGGTCCTCTCGGCGGCGGACGGAACGCACCCCACGGTAGTCGGCGCTGCACCGACGACACCCACGACGACCACCGGGGCGCGGCCCCGCCCCGGTCCCGGTGGTGCGGAGTGGGTGATGGCTGCGCCCGATCCGCGCGCCGAGCGGCAGGCGCAGACGGAGCGCATGTGAGGCAAGGCTAAGTTCAGAGCTCGACGGCGCGGCAGCCGCCGCACGACGACGAAGGGGATCCGATGCCGCGATCCGACTCCGGTCGACGGCTGTTGCGCAGCTGTGTCCGGGCGCATCGGCGCCCCGTGCTGCTCGCGTCGCTGCTGTTCTGCGGCCACCAAGCGGGCGAGGCGCTCGTGCCCGTCCTCGTCGGAGTGGTGATCGACGAGGCGGTGACGACCGGCGATCCCGTGGCGTTGATCACGTGGCTCGCGGTGCTCGGGCTCGACTTCCTCGTGCTCTCGACGAGCTACCGGCTCGGGGCACGGCAGGCCTGGGCCGGCGACGTCCGCTCCGACCAGCGGCTGCGGATGATGCTCACCCGGCGGGTGCTGGACCCGGCGGGCGGCGCCGAGGCCGGGCGGTTGCCCGGCAGCCTGGCCACGATCGCGACGTCCGACACCAAGCGCATCGGCGTCGTCAACTACGCTCTGCCGCACCTCGTCGCGGCCTTCGCCGCGCTCATCGTGGCCGCGGTGTCGCTGCTGGTCATCTCGGTGCCGCTGGGGCTGCTGATCCTGCTCGGCACGCCCCCGCTGCTCTACCTCGTCGAACGGGCCGGCCGGCCTATCGAGCGGCGGGCCGAGCCCTCGCAGGAGCACGCAGCACGGGCCTCCGGCGTCGCGGCCGACCTCGTCGCCGGCATCCGGGTGCTCAAGGGGATCGGCGCCGAGCGGGCCGCCGCCCACCGCTACGCCGCGATCAACCAGGACGCGCTCACCGCCACGCTCACGGTCACCAACGCGCACGCCTGGTACCAGGGCACGATCCTGACGGCCAACGGCCTGTTCCTCGCCCTGATCGCGTACGTCGGCGGCCGGCTCGCCGCGGACGGTGCGCTCACGGTCGGCGGGCTGGTGTCGGCGGTCGGGCTCGCGCAGTTCCTCGTCGGTCCGCTGCAGGCGATCGGCTGGGCCAACGGGATGTTCGCCCAGGGCCGCGCGTCGGCAACCCGCGTCGCGGACGTGCTGGCCACCGGGCCGGCCGTCACCTCCGGGTCGCGGCCCGCACCGGAGCGGGTCCGCGGCGCGCTGCGGATCGCGCACCTGTCGCACGGCCCGCTGTCCGGGCTCACCCTCGACGTCGCCGCCGGCGAGCTGGTCGGCGTCGTCTGCCCGGACGCGGCCGCGGCCACCGCGCTGCTGGACTGCCTCGGCCGCGAGGTCGATCCACCGGCCGGCACCGTCGCCGTCGACGGGGTGCCGCTCACCGAGTACCCGCCGGCCGTGGCGCGGCGGCTCGTCCTCGTCGCTCCGCACGCCGGGCAGCTGTTCGCCGGCACCGTCGAGAGCAACGTCCGCTCGGCCGCCCCGGACCGCGATCCCGCGCCCGCGCTGGCCGCGGCCCGGGCGGACGAGGTCGGCGCGCAGACCGCCGTCACCGAGCAGGGCTCGTCGCTCTCGGGCGGGCAGCGGCAGCGGGTCGCGCTCGCCCGCGCGCTCGCCGCCGATCCACCGGTGCTGGTGCTGCACGACCCGACGACCGCGCTCGACCCGGTCACCGAGGCGCAGGTCGCCACCGCGCTGCGGATGCTGCGCCGCGACCGCACCACCGTCGTGGTCACGAGCAACCCGACGCTGCTGGACGTCACCGACCGAGTGCTCGTGGTGCGCGACGGCCGGATCGTGGCCGACGGCAAGCACGCTGAACTGCTCGACCGCGCCGACTACCGGGAGGTGGTGCTCGCATGAGGGAGCGCGAGCTGCTGCCCGTCGCGCCTCCGGCGCGGATCCGGGCCGTCGTCGCCGAGCTGGTGCGCCCTCGGAAGTGGGTCGCGCTCGCGGCGTTCGCGGCGCTGCTCGGCGCCATCGGAGCGAACCTCGTCGCCGCACCGTTGCTCGGCTGGATCGTCGACCTCGTCGTCGAGGACCGACCGGCGTCGGCGATCACCGCCCCGGCCCTGCTGCTCGCCGGGATCGCGCTCGTCGAGGGCGCGCTCGCCGTCGTCGGGATCGCGCTCATGGGCCGGCTCGGCGAGACGCTGCTCGCGCAGCTGCGGCGGCGGTTCGTCGAGTCCGTCCTGGCGCTGCCGCTGCGCCGGATCGAGGCGGCCGGGGCAGGTGATCTCACCTCCCGGGTGGGCACCGACGTCCAGGTGCTCGGCGAGGCCGTGCGCGAGGCCGTCCCGGCGTTCGTCCGAGCCGCGCTCATGATCGCGCTCACCGGGGTCGGCCTGGCCGCGCTCGACTGGCGGTTCCTCGTCGCCGCGCTGTGCGCCGTGCCCGTCCAGGCGCTGACGGCGCGCTGGTACCTGCGCCGCTCCCCGCAGCTCTACGCGGCGGAGCGGATCGTCGGCGGTGCCCAGCAGCAGCAGCTGCTCGACACGTTCGGCGGGCTGCGCACCGTGCGCGCGTTCGGGCTCGCCGACGAGCACACCGAGCAGGTGCGGCTGCGCACGGAGGACGTCGTCCGGGTCGCGATGCAGGTGGTGCGGCTGCAGACGCGGTTCTTCGCCCGGCTCAACGCCGCCGAGTTCATCGGCGTCGCCGCTGTGCTCACCACGGGGTTCCTGCTCGTGGGCGATGACCTCGGCAGCGGCGTGACGGTCGGCGCGGCCAGCGCCGCCGCGCTGTACTTCATCAACCTGTTCAACCCGATCAACGAGCTGCTGTTCCTGCTCGACTCGCTGCAGTCGGCGCGGGCGAGCCTGGCCCGCCTGATCGGTGTGGTGGACCTGCCGCCGGAGGCGGAGCCGCAACGGCCCGCCGAGCCCGCCGACGGCCGAGTGCTCGCGAGGGGGCTCGGGCACGCGTACCGACCAGGGCAGGATGTGCTCGCCGACGTCGACCTGGACGTCGCCCCGGGCAGCACGGTCGCGCTGGTGGGGGCGAGCGGCGCCGGCAAGACCACGCTCGCCGCGCTGGTCGCCGGCGTGCACACCCCGACCCGCGGCGAGGTCCGCATCGGCGGCGCGACGCTGGCCGAACTGGGACCGGCGAAGACCCGGGAGACGGTCGCGCTGATCTCCCAGGAGGTGCACGTCTTCGCCGGGTCGCTCGCCGACGACCTGCGCCTTGCCCGACCCGACGCCACCGACGAGGAGCTGCGCGCCGCCCTCGCCACCGCGGGTGCGCTCGAGTGGGCCGATGCGCTGCCCGATGGCCTCGACACCGTCGTCGGCGCCGGCGGACACTCGCTCACCGTGGTGCAGGCCCAGCAGCTCGCGCTCGCCCGGCTCGTGCTCGCCGACCGGCCCGTCGTGATCCTCGACGAGGCCACCGCCGACGCGGGCAGCGCCGGGGCCAGGGAGCTGGAGTCGGCGGCGCGGGCGGTGACCGAGGGGCGCACCGCGATCGTCGTCGCGCACCGGCTGTCGCAGGCCGCGGCCGCCGACACCGTCGTCGTGCTGGACGGGGGCCGCGTCGTCGAGCAGGGCCCGCACGAGCAGCTGCTCGCCTCGGGCGGGCGGTACGCGCAGCTGTGGGCGGCGTGGAGCGGCGTGCGGGAGGGCTAGCGCCGCAGTCCGTCGACGAGGACGGCGACCATGCGCCTGCCGTAGTCCGGTCCGCGGCCGGGCACGGGCCGGCACAGCAGCGCGATCGCGTACAGCAGGTTCTCGGCGCCCACGTCGCTGCGGATCGCGCCGTCCGCGGCCGCCGCGTCGAGCAGGGCCGTGAGCGGGGGTCCCAGCCGCTCCATGAAGTAGCCGGGCAGCGAGGCGAAGGCGGGATCGCCCGAGTGCAGGGCCGACGCGAGCCCGCGCTTGGTCCCGAGCAGCTCGACGTAGCGATCGATCCAGAGCGCGAGCGCCTCGGCCGGTGGGTGGGCGGCGGACAGCTTCGACCCGGCCTCGGCGAGGTCGTCGATCCCCGTCTGCACGACGGCCTTGACCAGGTCCGCGCGCTGCGGGAAGTGCCGGTACAGCGTGCCGACGCCCACCCCGGCGAGATCGGTGATCTCCTTCGCCGGGGCGTCCACGCCTGAGGTGTCGAAGACCGTCCGCGCCGCCTCGACGAGCGCCTCGACGTTGCGCCGGGCGTCGGCGCGCCGCTGTCGGGTCACCGTGGGTCCTCTCGGTTTGCGTAACCGGAAAACCGTTCCATATAGTTCCGGAATCGGTTTCCACTTACGGTCAGCGTACGCCGGCCGGTAGCTCTCGCGGGAGACACCCATGCACCACCGCACCCTCGGCCGGACCGGCATCGCGGTCAGCCCCTACGGACTCGGCGCGATGATGTTCGCGACGTCCGTCGGCAACCCCGACCCCGCCGACTCCGCCCGCATGATCCACAAGGCACTCGACGCGGGGATCAACCTCATCGACACCGCCGACGCGTACGGCGACTCCGAGGAGGTCGTCGGGAAAGCGCTGCGGGGCCGTCGCGACGACGTCGTGCTCGCCACCAAGTTCGGCCGCCCGGTCGATGAGCACCCGCACCACCGGGGCGCATCGCGGCGCTGGATCGTCACCGCCGTCGAGGACTCGCTGCGGCGACTGCAGGTCGACCACATCGATCTCTACCAGGTGCACCGCAGCGATCCCACGACCGACGTCGAGGAGACGCTGGCCGCGCTGACCGACCTGCTGCGCACCGGCAAGATCCGCGCGATCGGCGCGTCGCAGAGCCTCGCGTCCGACATCGTCGACGCCCAGTGGGTCGCCGAACGCCGCGGGCTGGCCCGGTTCCGCAGCGAGCAGACCGCGTACTCCCTGCTCAACCGCGGCGTCGAACGCGAGGTGCTGCCGCTGGCGCAGCGCTTCGGCATGGGCACGCTGATCTGGGGCCCGCTCGCGCAGGGCCTGCTCACCGGGCGCGTGCGCCGGGGCGGGCCGAACGAGCTGCGCCGGGCTCCTCTGCTGCGGCACCTGAGCGACGAACGCCGGCTCGACGTCGTCGAGCAGCTCGTGCCGCTGGCCGCCGAGGCGGGCCTGCGGATGACCCACCTCGCGATGGCCTTCGTCATCGCCCACCCCGGCGTCACCAGCGCACTGCTCGGCCCGCGGACCACGGCCCAGCTCGACGACCTGCTGGCCGGGCTCGAGGTCCGGCTCACCGACGACGTCCTCGACCGGATCGACGCGATCGTGCCGCCCGGGACTGACGTCGGCGCGCTCGACCAGGACTACCGGCCGCCTGCCCTGCTGGATCCGGGCCTGCGTCGCCGTCCGCTGGCCGAGCGCGCCGCAGCCTAGGACACCGCGGGTTCCGGCCGGCGGCTGCCGAGCGGGGTGCGGAACGTCTCCCGCGCGGTCAGCACCGCCACCGCCGACAGGCCGCACAGCCCGGCGGTGAGCACTGCTGCGGGCAGCCAGTGCGTCGCCGCTCCGCCGGCCAGCGCCAGCGCGACGACCGGTGCGAACCCGGCGACCAGCTGGCTGATCTGCAGGCCGATCGCGGTGCCGGTGTAGCGCACGCGGGTCGGGAACATCTCGACGAAGAACGACGGGTAGACGCCGTTGGCGAGCGAGTAGAACCCCCCGGTCGACACGATCGCCGCGACGAACACCAGCACCGGCTCCTGCGCGGTGATGGCCGCGAAGTACCCGAAGATGCCCGCGGCGCAGCCGAGGGAGCCGATGACCATGACGGGGCGGCGGCCGATCCGGTCGGACAACATCCCGCCGAGCGTCTGCACCGGGATCGCGATCACGTTGGCGACGATCGACACCGCGAGCATCAGCGACGCCGAGAGGCCGACCGTCTGGGTGGCGTAGGTGAGGCCGAAGACCGAGACGATCGTGTTGACCGTCGTGAACATCGCGCAGGCCGCCAGCCGCAGCATCGCCGGGCTCTGGCGCAGCAGCTGCCGCAGCGGCGGCGTCGTGGTGGGCGCGGCGGCCTCGCGGACGAACACCTCCGGCTCCTCGATCGTGCGCCGCACCAGGTAGGCGACGGCCAGCACGAGCACGCTCGCCCAGAACGGGACCCGCCAGCCCCAGCTCAGCAGCACGTCCTCGGGCATCGCGGCGACGCCGACGAACACCACGCTGGACAGCACGAACCCGGCGATCGGGCCGTTGATCGCCCACGAGCCGTAGAAGCCGCGCCGGTGGGCCGGGGCGTGCTCGACGACGAGCACGCTCGACCCGGCGATCTCCCCGCCCGCGGAGACGCCCTGGACGAGCCGCAACGCGATCAGCAGGACGGGCGCGGCCAGGCCAGCGGCTGCGTAGGTGGGCAGGCAGCCGATGAGGAACGTCGAGCCGCCCATGAGCAGCAGGGTGACCACCAGGATGCGTTTGCGGCCGAAGCGGTCACCGAGGTTGCCCAGCACGATCGCGCCGAGCGGACGCGCGACGTAGGCCAGGCCGAACGTCATGAGGCTCGCGAGCGTCGCGCTCGTCGCGTCGCCCGCGAACATGATCTTGTTGAAGACGAGCGACGACGCGGTCAGGAAGATGCCGAAGTCGTAGTACTCGAGCGTGCCGCCGAGGAACGCCGCGCGGGCGGCGCGGCGGGCGGCGTCCGGGTCACCGGTGTCGTCGCGTGCCGGAGTGTGCAATGCGGTCTCCTCGCCGTCGAGGGTCGGGGCGGGCGGCAGGATGCCGTCCGCCGTCGGGGTGCGCACGATGCTCGGCGGAACCCGACCGGCGAGGGGAGCTTTCGCGTCCGCCCAGTGGCAACCGACGGACCGATCCGCGGCGCGTCGCGGGGTGGATGCCGGTGAGTGGCAACCGGAGCTCGCGACGGCGCGCGGCTGCGGGTGAGGCTCGGCCCGTGCACCTCCACGTCTCCACGGCCGGGGCGGGCGCGCGGACCGCGCTGCTCGTCCACGGCCTGTTCAGCGACAGCACCTGCTGGCACCGCCTCGTCCCCGCGCTCGTCGAGCGGGGCTACCGCGTGCTCACCCCGGACCTGCGCGGTCACGGCGCCAGCCCGCGGGGCCGCTACTCGCCCACGGACTGGGCGCTGGACCTGATCGACACGTTCGCCGGCGAGCGGATCGATCTCGCGATCGGGCACTCGCTCGGCGGTCTCTCCCTCGCGATCGCCGAGCACGGCCTCGACATCGGCCGCGTCGTCCACCTCGATCCGGCCTGGCGGATGACCGCCGAGCAGGCCGCGGCGTTCCGGGCGGAGTGGACGAGCTGGCTCAGCTGGACCGATCCCGGCCAGCTGCGCGCCACCCTCGCCGCCCGCTGGCCGGACGACGACGTGCAGCTGCGGTGGGCCTCGATGTGGCGCACCGACCCGGCCGTCGTCGCGGGCCTCACCGACGGCGGGGCGTACGACCACTCCCCCGAGGCGGCGCTGCGCCCGTCCCTCGTGCTCGCGGCGGACCCGAGCGAGTACATCACCCCCGAGCACACCGAGGAGCTGCGGCGGCGAGGGCTCGTCGTGGAGGTGGTGGCGGGATCGGGGCACTCGTGGTTCCGGGAGGACTTCCCGGCGTTCCTCCGGCGCGTCGAGAGCTGGGCCGAGGAGCCGGTGGCGGCGCAGGGCTGAGCCGGAGACCCCGCCCGAACCGCACCCCGCGCACGCAACGAACGGCACTTTCGTCCACTCTGAGTGGACGAGAGTGCCGTTCGTTGCACCCCTGGCGGGGTCTGCGGCATTGAGGGTGGGCGACAGGGCCGGCGGTCACGGCCGCGGTGCGCGGGCGCCCGGCCGGTCGACGTCGGCGACGATCCACGGGTCGTCGCCGCCCGCGCGCAGCACGCTGATCTGCCCGTCGGGTTCGAGGATCACCCGCCAGACGTCGCTGCGGCGGGTGATCCCGGCTTGCCGCAGCCGCTGGCGCAGGTCGTCCTCGTCGAGCCGAGCCCGCCGCAGCGCCGCCGGATCCGGCACGCCGTCGCTCATCAGCACCAGCGGTGCGCGCCGCCGGACCCTCCGCAGCACCCGGTGCAGGAGGACCAGGACCAGCAGTGCCACCACACCGGTGACCAGCGTCGGGCTGTCCAGCAGCGTGGTGCGTGCGGCGATCGCGCCGAGCATCGTGGCCAGCGCCAGGTCCGCGGCGGTCAGCGGAGTGCGCACCCGCGGCCCGCCCAGCCGGTGGACGCTGAGCACGATCGCGAACACCACCACGGTCGCGACCACGACCGCCCCGACGGTGGTCGGTGGCGACGTGAGCTCGTCGAGCACCTCGGTCAGCGGACCACCCCGCTCTCGCTGAGCACCACCCGGTGCCCCGCCTGCCGAGGGCCCCGGTCGTCGGGCGATCAGCTTAGAGGATCGCCTGCCGCCCACAGCGCGCCGCGACCATGATCACCGGGCGCCGACCAGCCCCACCGGTGGGCCGCTGGGCAGCTGATTCGCCCCCGGGTGACCTCGTCGGCCAACACCTCCTCCGCACCCGCGGCTGCGAGGTCGGGTCTGCGCGGCGGCCTGCGCCGGCGGGATCTCGGGCACGTCGAGGCCCGCGGTCGTGCCGGTGTCCATGAACCCCAGGTGCGCACCGACGACGAGCGTGCCCTGGGCCGCGTTGGTGAGCGACCATACCGCCGCCTTCGACGCTGCGGACGTGCTCGCAGAGGGCAGCTGCAGCCAGGACAGGACGGACCGGACGCCGACGATCACCCTCCCCGTTCCGCGCGAGCGCCCGGATCACCTGCAGCGGGCCGAGGTAGGTCGTCTGCGGCTCGGCCCGCGCCTCGTCGGGATCCGCGCGCAGCAGCGAATCGGCCGCGGCCCGGCCGGCATCGTCGACGACCAGCGTGACGTGGCGGCAACCCCGGACGGCGCGCGCGATGCGGTCGCGCGTACGCCGCAACGAACGGCCCTTTCGTCCACTCGGGGTGGACGAAAGGGCCGTTCGTTGCGTTCCACGGCTGACTTCGCAGATGCCTAGGCTGGAGACCGTGACGGTGCAGTTGACCGGCTGGGCCGCCGACCCGGAGCGACCCGCCTTGGGCGATGCGTGCCCGATCGAGCGCGCGATCACCCTGCTCGGCCGCCGCTCGACGGTGCTGCTGCTGCGCGAGGCCGCCTACGGCACGAGCCGGTTCGACGACTTCGTCCGCCGCACCGGTCTCACCGAGTCGGTGACCGCAGGCGAGCTCCGCCGCCTCGTCACCGAGGGCCTGCTCGCCAAGCAGCCCTACCAGGAGCCCGGCCGGCGGCAGCGGCACGAGTACGTCCTCACCGAGGCCGGCCACGCCCTCGTCCCGATCCTGCTCGCCCTCGGCGAGTGGGGCACGAAGCACCGCCCGCACAACCCGCACGTGGAGGCGAGGCACGCGGGCTGCGGCGCGCCGATCACGGTGGAGGTGCACTGCACGACCGGGCACCGGGTGCCGGAGGACGAGGTGGCGATCGTCGTCGCCGAAGATCGGGTCGCATAGACTCCTCGACGCGGCCCGACGGGCTCCGAGCGCTGCTCGATGTTGCCCCCACCCGCACGCCGATGACGCGTGCCTTCATAGGGGAACATCTGTGGCTCTGGTCCGTGGCGCGGCGGCCGTCCTGCTGGCCAAGGCCCAGGCGAAGGAGCTGCACGACGAATTGGCCCGGCAGGCCTTCATCCAGTTCGACGCACGGACCGGGGTGAGCGAGCTGCGATCGTGGGAGCGCAGCCTGCCGGAGTTCCTCGACGACCTTCGCCAGGCGGGCCTGGGCCACGTCGAAGTCCTGCTCGAACACAAGCTGCCCTACAGCCCGAAGCGCGTCGACGCCATCCTCTGCGGCATCCACCCGAAGACGCGGCGACCGTCGTACGTGCTGGTCGAGCTCAAGCAGTGGACGAACGCGGAGTCGATCGGGGGCGGCCTCGTGCGGGTCCCCCACTACGGGCAACCAGTGCTCCACCCGGCCGAGCAGGTCCGCCTCTACTGCCACCATCTCGTCGACTTCACACCGATGCTGGCCGATGGACACGCCGGCGTCTGGGGACTGGCCTACCTGCACAACCCCGGAGCCTCCGGATGGCGGCTATCGGAGTACACGATCGACGAGTACGGGCAGCTCTACACCCGCGACCGGCGGCAGGAGTTCCTCGATCGCCTCACCTCCCTGCTCGACGCCGACCCGGCGACCGCGCCCGCCGCGGGCCGCGCCGCCGACGATCTCCTCACGGCCCGTCAGGAGCCGTCCAAGCAGCTTCTCCAGCACGCGGCCGACGAGGTCAAGCACCGCGAGCAGTTCGTGCTCCTCGACGAGCAACAGGTCGCGTACAAGATCGTCGAACAGGCCGTCGACGAGGCCGACCGCAACAATACGAAGACGGTCGTCATCGTCCTCGGCGGTCCGGGATCAGGGAAGAGCGTCATCGCGCTGAGCCTGCTCGGCAACCTCGGAAGGCAGGGCCGGCGGGTGCTGCACGCGACCGGGTCCAGCTCATTCACGCAGACCTTGCGCAAGATCGTCGTCGGCTCGCGCAGCCGCCGTGTGGAGCAGATGTTCCTCTACTTCAACTCGTTCATCGAGACCCCCCCGAACAGCCTCGACGTGCTGATCTGCGACGAGGCCCACCGCATCCGTGAGACGAGCGTCAACCGGTTCACGCGTGCCGCCGCCCGGGCGAAGGCGAAGCGGCAGGTTCAGGAGCTCATCGAGGTCGCCCGCACGCCCGTGTTCCTGCTCGACCAGCACCAGGTCGTGCGACCCGGTGAGATGGGTACCGCGGAGGAGATCCGAGCGGCTGCGGAGGCTCTTGGCTGCCGGGTACGGGTCGTCGAGCTCGCCGGCCAGTACCGCTGCGGCGGATCCGAGCTGTACGACGACTGGGTGCACCGCCTCCTCGGCCTCACCGACCTGCCGCCGGTGCCGTGGTCCGAGCTGACCCACGACTCCGACGAGACCTACGTCGTCGCCGCCCTGCCCGGCCCCGAGGCACTCGAGGGATGGCTGCTGGCCCAGCAGGAGCGCGGCGGAGGAACGGCGCGGATCGCCGCCGGCTACTGCTGGCCCTGGAGCGACCCGGAGATCGTCGACGGCGAAAAGGTGCTCAAGGACGACGTCGTCATCGGCTCCTGGCGCCGCCCCTGGAATGCAAAAGCCGAGAAGACCCGAGTCCGAGGTGTTCCGCCTTCCCACTTCTGGGCCTCCGACCCACGCGGCTTCGGTCAGGTCGGCTGCATCTACACCGCCCAAGGTTTCGAGTACGACTGGTCGGGCGTGATCGTCGGCGACGACTTCGTGCGCCGCGGCGACCGCTGGGTCGCGCGACGCGAGAAGTCGTTCGACGGGCAGGTGAGGCGAGCCACCGACGAGGAGTTCCCGGCGCTCATCCGCAATACCTACAAAGTGCTGCTCACCCGCGGGATGAAGGCCACCGCCATGTGTTCGACCGACCCCGAGACCCAGGCGTTCCTGGAGGAGATGGCGCGCTGACCTGCCTGGCGGCGCCGAGGCGCTGCGTCTGGATGTCGGTTCCTCAGCCGATGATCCGGGGCGTGGATCCAGGACCTGCCCCACCACCGAGCTCACCCGCGACGAGCGCCACCATGAAGGCCAACCGACGCCGCGACACGTAGCCGGAGCTCCGGCTGCGTCGGAGTCTGCACGCGCTCGGCATGCGGTTCCTCGTTGATGCACCGGTGCCGGGCACCTCCCGACGCAGACGCGCCGACGTGCTGCTCCGCGGACTGCGCATCGCCGTCTACGTCGACGGCTGCTTCTGGCACTCGTGCCCTCAGCACCAGCACCTCCCTCGCACCAACCGCGAGTGGTGGCAGCGAAAGTTCGCGTCGATCGTCCAGCGCGACCACGACACGGACCGGGCTGTGCTCGCCGCTGGGTGGACTCCGGTGCGGGTCTGGGAGCACGAGGACCCCGACGAGGCGGCTGGACGGATCCGCTCGCTCGCGGTCGACTTGCGCGCGGTCACGTGACCGGTCTGATCAGCGCACGAACCGGGTGGGCTCGGCGAGGACCCCCGCTGCGCCGTCCGGGTCCGCGAGCCGGGCGGCCAGATCCCGCCGCACGTCGGGGCCGAGCCGCTCGCCGTGAACCGCGAGGTAGGAGTCGAGCCGCAGGTCGGTCGGCCCGTGGCGGAACAGGATCGCGGGCCGGCCCTGGTGCTCGCGGAAGTCCACGGCCTGCGCGATGCCGCGGTGCGCGGTGCCCTGCAGGACCTGGTTCTTCGCGCCGGGCGGCGCGCTCGACGCTCCGCGCTGCTCCTCACCCGCGTTCTGGCCGGCCAGGTAGATCCGCACGCGGCCGGTCTCGTCCACCAGCCCGTGCCGCTCGGCGAGGCGGTCCTTCCACATCGGCCCGGCGTCGAGCAGCTCCGGCCGAAGCACCCAGTCCTCGTGGAACCGCAGGTGCGCCGTCGACGCCCGAACGCCGATCTCCTTCAGCAGCTTCGGCAGGACGTCGCGGGAGAACGTGGGGGTGATCCGCATGTCCTCGCGTGCGGGCGGCCGGGACAGGAGGTCCCGCCACACCCACGGCACACCGACGGCGCTCCCGTCGCGGCCGTAGACGCGTTCCCGCTGGACCTCGTCGAGGTGCGACTGCAATCCGGGATCGCTGAGGAAGATCGCCGCTTCGACCCGCGGGAGCTGGTCGTGCGCTTCAGCCCGATCTTGCGCACCGCCCACTCGAGCCGGCCCTTCAGCTCCTTCGCCTTGGCGTCGGTGAAGTGCAACGGGTTGCGCAGCGTCCGCACCGGGAGCTGCCCTCCTCGCGGAACGTCCACGTGTCGCCGTGATTCACCACGGCACCCGGATGGGCCTTCAGCTCCAGCAGGTACAGCCCGCCCGGCACCGCGATCAGCAGATCGCACTCGTGGATGCGGCCCGACGCGGCGGTGCCGAGAAGGTCGCCCAGGCGCGGAACGGCTCGGCGTCCGGCATGAGCCGCTTGATGTGGTCGAGACCGTCCTGCTCCCACGCGTAGTCGGACGGACGTTCCTGGAACCAGCGCCGCTGCGCGCCGGGGCGGGGAGCCATCGGTCAGTCCTCCTCGTCCACGGTCACGTCGTCGACCGACAGCTCGACGTCTCCGGTCAGCGATCGATCCCGATCGTACGGTGATCGCCAGCACGCCCTCGACCCGCTCACCGCGCCGCCTCCGCGCTGAGCTCCCCCTCCGCACGCCGCAGCCGCCCCTGCTCCACGAGGGTGTCGACGATCGACGTCAGCCGCGCCTGGATCCCCGCACCGATCCTCCCCCAGCCGAAGATCCGGGCCACGTTCACCATCGCGTCCGCCTCGCTGATCGCGCCCGCGTCCCGCACGAGGTTCTCCAGCGCGAGGGCCAGCTCGGTGGGGTGGACGTGGTCGACCGGGCGGCGGCAATCCTCCACCGGTGTGCGGACGCGGACCGTGCCGTTGCCGTACTCGTGGAGGAAGTCGCCCTCGCGGACCACGCCGGACATGCGGATGGCGGAGTCGAGGCGCTCCCGGATCCGGGAGCCGATCTGGCCGATCCGCCAGCGCTCCCGCAGCCGCTGCCGCACGACGTCGATGTGCACCGGCCCCTCGACGGAGACGATCTCCACCACCGCCTTGCGCATCGCGGGCTCCGCGGCGGGCTCGTGGAGCTCGCAGAACAGCGGGCGGGGACCGATCTCGGCGATCGTGTAGGGCTCAGTCCAGTCGGGTGCCATCGAGTAGTCGATCTCCTCGAGCTCGACGGGCACGGCCGACGTCGGCCGCTCCCCACCTCCGCCGCCGAGGAGCCCGCGCACGGGCGCCTGGATCGCCGTCTCGATCGCCTCGCGCAACCGGCGCTCGGCGCCGGCGCGGTCGTGGTACCAGGCCGTGCTCCAGATGCGGTGCAGCGTCCACCCGAGGCCGGTGAGGACCTGGTCGCGCAGCCGGTCACGGTCCCGCGCCACCCGCGACGAGTGGTAGCTCGCACCGTCGCACTCCACGCCCAGCACGTACACGCCCGGCTTGTCCGGGTGGTGCACGGCGATGTCGATCCGGTACCCGGCCGTCCCCACCTGCGGGGTCACCTCGTAACCCCAGGAGCGGATGGTGCGGATCACCGACTCCTCGAACGGGGACTCCGCATCCCCGCCCGCCGACGTGTCGAGGGCGAGCGCCGCCTTGCCCCGCTCGGCGAAGTCGAGGTACCGGCGCAGGTGCATCAGGTTCTCGTTCGCCGACGTGACGATGTCCCCGGCGCTGATCGAGCTGACGATCTCGTTGCGGTAGCGGGCACGGGTGATCGCGACGTTCAGCCGTCGCCACCCACCGGGCTTGTTGAGCGGCCCGAAGTTCATGTGGATCTTGCCGACCTCGTCCGGGCCGTAGCCGATCGAGAAGATCATGACGTCGCGCTCGTCGCCCTGCACCGACTCGAGCGCCTTCACGAAGAACCCGTCGAGCCGGTTCTCGGTGAAGTACCGGTCGAGGTCCGGCCGCTCCCGGCGGGCCTCCTCGACCGCCGCCTCGACGGCCGAGGCCTGCGTCTCGGAGAAGGTGACGACCCCGACCGACTTCCCCGGCCGGGTGTCGAAGTGGTGCAGGACCCGCTCGGCGACCGTCCGCGCCTCGATCGGGTTGTCCCGGGCCCCGCCGCGCCGGTAGACGCCCTTGACGGGGATGAACTCGATGCCGACGTCGGGCCCCTCGTCGTCGGCGCCGGGGAACGTGATGAGCTCCCCGCCGTAGAAGAAGTGGTTCGAGAACGCGATCAGCGACTCGTGCCGCGACCGGTAGTGCCACTTGAGCGTCAGCGACTTGAACGCACCCGACGATTTGGCGAGATCGAGGACCGACTCGAAGTCCTGCGCGTCGTCGGCGCCTTCGTCCCACTCGTCGCTCTCGTCCCCGGACAGAGCGAAGAAGCTGGTCGGCGGCAGCTGCTTGGCGTCGCCTGCGGTGATGAGGGCGTTACCGCGGTAGATGCAGTTGATCGCGTCCATCGGCGCGACCTGGCTGGCCTCGTCGAAGATCACGACGTCGAAGCGGAGATCGGGCGGCAGGAACTGGCTCACCGCCAGCGGCGACATCATGAAGCACGGCTTGATCGCCTGCGTGACGTCGCGGGTGCGGGCGATCAGCTCCCGCACGGGCATGTGCTTGCGCTTCTTCTCCGCCTCGCGGGTGATCACCGCCGCCTGCTCGCCCAGCACGCTGCGCGGGCGGCGCCGGTTGCACGCCTCGATGATCGAGCCCACCGCGGTGTCGACGATCCTGCGGTCGAGCACCCGGAACTCCTCGACGAGCGCGTCGCGGTCCTGCGCCCGCATCGGCTGGAGATCGGGATCGGTGCCCATGACGTGCTCGACCCACTCGGTGAGCACGGCCTTCTCGACGACGTCCCGGAACCGATCCTGGGGGATCCGTTCACGGACGCAGAAGTCGACCGTCGCCTCCAGACCGTGCTTGCGCAAGGTCTCGAGAGCCTTCTGGTACGCGCGCCACTCGAGCGGCCCGCCGGGGTCGTCCTGCAGCTCCCGCAGCAACGCCCGCGCCTCCTCGGCCCGGTCCAGCTCGTCGTGGAGTTCGGCGTGCCGGAAGCTCTCGAAGCACTCGACGACGTCGGTGCGTTTCGCCCGCCACGCGGACACGCGCGCCCGCACCACATCGGGGGCGACACCGTGGCGGAGCGCCTCGACCTGCGCGGTGGTGAGCGGTCCGCCGGCCTGGCGCTGCAGCTCGATCACCCAGCCGGCGGCGGCCCGCAGCGCGCCGAGATCGGTCTCCAGCCCCTGATAGAGCTCGCCCAGCTCGCGACGGTATTGCTCCGCGTCGCGCTCGAAGGCGGTGAACGCCTCGTCAGCCATCCGGCGCAGGGCCAGCACCGTGCGGGTGCCGCGCACGGTCCACGGCCGCCCCGTCACGGATTCGAGCCGGCCGACGACCTCCCGCACCGTCCCCAGCGCGGTGATGTGCCGGTCCAGCCACGCGATGACCTCGGCGAGCGAGAGGCCGAGCAGCTGCGGACCGGGCCCGACGTCGATGACCTGATGGAGCGCGGTCCGCCACGCGCCCAGCGCGGACGCCGCGGCGCGCACCGCACTGACCAGTCGTGGTGCGGGTGTCACGCCGGCGGTCAGGTGCGCCGCGACGCCGGTGAGGTCGGCGCGTGGGAAGCGCGCCGCGATGGCGTCGGCGCGATCGATGGCCCGCGACACCCGGTCGAGGTCCGTGTCCCGGCCGGCGAAGTACGAGCCGAGATCACGTCGGTAGAGCGGGACGACGTCGTTCCAGGCCGCGAGCGCACGCTGCCACTCGACGACGAGGCCGAGGTTCTTGTGGGCGTCGGCGGGCGACACCCCGTCCTTGGTGAAGGCCGCGACCGCCGCCTTGTCCCGCCGGTAGGCGCCGCCCATCCGGCGCAGCCCGGTGTGCTGCGTGCGGAAGCGTTCCTCGAGGCCGGCGGCATCCGCCTCCAGCGCGGAGTCCTCGTAGAACCGGCGCGCCGCCTCCTCGGCGGCATCCAGCGCGGCTCGTCTGTTCACCAGGTCGGACACCGCCTGCCGGGCGACTGCGCGTCCCCGGGGCGACAGCCACCCCGCCTCGGGCCGGTCCTGCTCGTTCGCGATCGCGGCGACGGAGAGCAGCTGATCGATCTCCGGGAACGAGCTCGGCACGGGGAGCTGCAGCACCGCCGCGATGTCGGCGAGCTCAGCCTGGGTCTTCCCGAGGAGCCACACGTCGTTGCGCAGGCGGTCGAGCAGCGCGTCGAGCGCGTCACCGGTCAGCTCGTCGACCTCGAGCGCGGGCGGTGCCATCCCGTCGAGCAGGCGCAGGGCCTCCTCGACGGCGCCGTCGGCCCGAGGAATCCGCTCCCACGGCGCACCTGCCTCGAGCGCGACGTGGCCTCTCCGCTCGTGCACCGTCCGGATCCCGTCGGTGAGCCGATCGACCACCCCGGTGATCTCGGCCGCCGTCGCGTCGGTGATCCACCGTGCCGGCACGGCCGGCCGGGCCGCGTAGTGCTCGAGCAGCGCCGCGAGCCGTTCCCCGTCGGCCAGCGAGCCGAACCCGAACGCCTCGACGACCGGCGCGTTCGTCTCCAGCACGGCCAGCAGGTCGTCCAGACTCCGCTCGGCCGCCAGCAGGCGCGCAGGGATCGCGTGCACGGGGCGCACACCGCGCCACAGATAGGTGGAGCCCTGCTCGGCCGGTCGCCACGCCCGCGCGAGATCCTCCGCGGTGCGCATGATCTCCCCGAACACCTGCGGCGTCAGATCTCGCACCGGCAGGGCCATCCGCGGCGCGGACGGCACCTCGGCCAGCCCCGAGAGCCGGCCGATCACGGAGTGCAGCGACACGTTGAGCGGCGCGCGGGGCTCGTTCATCGCCGCGACGTAGCGGTTGAGCTTCTCCTGGCGCTCGAGCAGCCCCTCGCGATCGCTGTCGCTCAGACCCGCGCGCGCCACCGGGCGGGTCTTCAGCGCCCGCCCGAGTTCGGCCGCGACCTCTTTTCGGGTCGCCTTGCTCGAGTGCAGCTCCAGCAGGTACGCGCCCAGGCCGACCTCGGTGAGCCGGTCACGGACGACGTCGAGCGCGGCGGCCTTCTCCGACACGAACAGCACGGTGCGCCCCGCGTGCAGGAGCGCGCCGATCATGTTCGCGATCGTCTGCGACTTCCCGGTTCCGGGCGGGCCGTCCATCACGAACGAGCGCCCCTCGACCGCGGCGGCGATGCACGCCCGCTGGGAGGAGTCGGCGTCGAGGACGAGCGGGATGCGGTCGGCCGGCACGACCCGGTCGATGTCGCTGTCGGCGATCTCGTCGAACCCGAAGTCGCCGACGGGCACGCCCCGGCCGCCGGCGGCCAGGGCCGTCACGACCGGGTGCGCCGCGATGATCTCCTCGTTCTCCAGGAGATCGCGGTACATCGCCTCCTTGGCGAAGGTGAAGTAGGACAGGACGACGCCGTCCTCGACCCGCCAACCGCGCTTGCCCGCCACCGCCGTCTCGATGCGGGCGCGGACGGTGGCCGGGTCGACGATCTCGTCGGCGGCCTCGCTGCCCAGACCCGGCAGCTCGATGCCCATCTCGCCGAGCTTCAGCGTCAGCGCCGGGTTGATCAGCGGATCGTCTTCCGTTCCGCGCAGCAGCGGCAGCTGCCGCGGCCCGGTGTTCTCGAGCTCCACGGGGACGAGCAGCAGCGGGCTCGAGAAGGCCGTGCCGGTCTCGTCGGCCCACTCGAGCGTGCCGATGGCCAGGTAGAGGATGCGCAGACCGCGGTCCAGGTACTCCTGGTGCGACTTGCGCATGAGGCTCCGCAGCGTGCTCGCCATGTCCTTGTGCGGCATCGGCGACCGCAGGACCGCGATCCGGCGGTTCTCGGGCGTCGGGCCGGGTAGCGGCTCCTTCGACATCTCGACGGCGGCGCCGCGGAAGGTGAAGGCCTCACCGGCGCCGAGTCGCCGCACGACCTCGGCCGGCTGCGGGTCCATGATCCGCACCGCGCTCGTCTTCCGCACCGGGAAGTTGAGCAGCCGGTTCGACCGGGTGAGGTTCACCAGCCCGTCCCGCCACGACCGGACCGCCTCCCGGACGAGCCACGCTTGCTCCTCGCTCACGATGTCAGTGCTCACCTGCTCGTTCTCCGCCCGACGTGCACCCTGATCCCGCCGTTCCGAGCGCAGCCGGACGCACCCGGACGCGTGGGGACACCACTCACCGCGCCACCACCGGACGGGCCTGTTCGAGGCGGCGGCGGGCAGCGGCGATCTCGGCCTCGGTGAAGAAGGACGAGAAGCGCTCGTCGAGGACCAGCGCCTCCACGGTGAGATCGAGCCGATCGACGCTCCACAGCCGCACGAACCCGTCGCTCGGGGTCGGCGCCATGACGAGCCGGCGGATGGCGCCCAGCGCGCCGTGCTGGTGGGCCATCTCCGTGAGCTGGATCGGGTTGTAGTCGACCTCGGTCCGGCACCGCTCGATCAAGGTGAACAGCGCGGCGTCCAGAGCACCGGCCGGTACCGGGATCTCGACCGGTTCCTCGGGCTCGGCGATCCCCGGCGAGGTGTCCGGCCTGTCGCCCGACACCACCTCCCGCAGCCGGTGGACGTAGCCGCGCAGTGCGTCGACCGAGGTGAAGACCTCCACGCCCAGCTCGGTGAGCCGCGGGATGTCGGCCTCGTCCGGGTCGAGCTCGAGCACGACCGGCTTGCCCTGCCCGGCCTGCAGCCCGTCCGGCCAGTACGCCTCGGCGACGGCGAGGACGCGGCCGCTCGCGGGGTCGAGGATCTCCTGACCCAGTTCCGGTCGCGCGAAGCCGAGGCCGGTGAGCTCCTCGACGAGCGCGGCGATCTGCGCCGCGCGGGCGTCGGTCTCGGCGGTCTCGTCGGTGACCACCAGCGGTGGCACGCGCCAAGTCGCGGGCACGCTGCCCGCCATCAGGTCCGCGAGGAAGTCGTTGGCCGCGGCGGCCAGCAGCTTGCGGCGGGCGGCGAGGAACTTCCGATAGTTCTCCGGCCGCCACAGCCGTGGATCGTCGGGGATCCACTGGGATGCGCGGATCGCCGGATCGATCGTCGGGAGGTACTCGGCCGGTGCCCGGTTCGTCAGCGCCATCGCCGACGACGGCGCCACGAACGCGAAGTTCGCCACCGCGTTGACCTCGTTGCGGGTGTAGCCGTGCCCGACGAGCAGCGACTTCGGGAAGATCTCGTGCACCTCGACCGCGCCGGTGTCCAGGCCGGCGGGACGGCCGGTGACCAGGTCCAGGGCCCCGCGGGTGCGGGTGACCATGTAGAGCAGCGGGTACGAGCGGGATCCCCGGCCGGCGCCCTCGAAGTCCTGCGCGTCGATGGTGAGGCTGCCCTTGCGGGTGCGGCGCAGGCTGGTGATGACCCCGTCGATGCCCTCGCGGTCGATCGTCTCGAGGTCCCTGCCGAGCATCGTGTCCGCGGACGTCGCGAACCGTCCACGGACAGCGGCGTGGACGTACCAGCACAGCGCCCGGTCCGCCTCGTGCAGGTCGGCGAACCGGCCGCCGCGGGCGTGCAGCAACCTCCCCAGCACGGGGAACGCGGCGCGCCCCATCAGCACCCGGTCGTGGTCGAGGCCCAGCCGCCCGGCGATGAGGTCGAGCAGGTGGTCGATGTTGTGCAGGGCCTTGTAGAGCGCGTCCTGGAACTCCACGGCCGAGACGTGCTCCAGCGCCGCGAACGGCGCCTTGCCCGTCGCGACGGCGTTGACGTTGCGCAGCAGCCAGTCCGGGGTGAACCGCAGCCCGCGGGCGGCCCAGCGGTCGAGGTTGCGGCGCATCGTCGGGCGCGCATCGGCCCACTCCGCGCAGATCCGGGCGAGCGCGAGATCGCCCTTCGACAGCTTGGTCCCACCGGAGTTGACGCGGTTGAAGATGTCGACGACGACGTCGACGGTCTTGTCCGGTCCCGAGATCGTCTCGATGTGGAAGTCGCGTTCGAGGATGTTGCGCAGCCGCTGGATCCGGTCGACGTACTCCGGGAACCGCTCTGCGGTCTCGGGATGGTTGGACAGCCGCGCGTAGACGGGCGCCGGCCCCTCGACGAACAGCCCGGTGACGTCGATCCAGCGCGGATCCTCCTTCATCTTGACCGGGCCGTAGAACTCGAACGCCTCGGTCTCGACGTTGAACCGCAGACCGCGGAACGCCTCCGGATCGCCCTCGAAGAACGCCGGCGGCCTACCGCGGATGACGCCGTACAGGGTCGTGACCCGCTGCTGGCCGTCGAGCAGGAGGGAGCGCGTCCCCGTGATCCCGGCCGGTCCACCGCGCACGGCCTGGCCCGCGGCGTCGGTCTCCCAGACGAGCAGGGCCCCCACCGGGTAGCCCCGGTACAGCGACCGCATCAGGCCGCGGACCTGGTCGCGGTTCCACACGTAGCCGCGTTGGAACTCCGGGAGGAGCATCGTCCCCGCATCGATCTGATCGAGGATCGCGCCCAACTTCGCCATGCCGGTGCTTCCCCCTGTTGCCCTCGCCCGGAGGCTTCGTCGATCGCGATCAGGTCGTTACGGGCATTCCCGAGATGCGATCAGGATCAGGGACATCTTCGCCGGACATGAGCCAATCGGACTAGCCGCGCTACGCCTCTCGCGCCGCCCGCTGAATTGCGCCGACCCTGATTCCACCCCTATCACTGCCGTTGGTTTACCGGCATTTCCGTAGGCCGACCGCTGACGGTCCGATGGGAACGATCAGTCCTTCGCCATGAACACTCGCCGTGCCTCGGCATGGTCCGGCGTGGACACGTACGCCTGGCCGACCGACAGCCCTTCGAGCGCCTCGGACATGTTCTGCCCGCCCCTACCCCGCATGAAGCCGGCCACCTTGCGGCTCTGCGGGTAGTTGCAGCGGAAGGCGACCTTCGTGCCGGCGTTGCCGAGCACGTCGGGATGGAAGTCCTCCACCCCCTGGCTCGCGACGACGACAGCGACCCCGTACTTGCGCCCCTCCTTCATGATCTTCGGGAGGGTCACGTCGCGGGCGAGCCGGTGCGCCTCGTCCAGAACGACGGCGAGCCGCAGCTGGTTCGTCTGCCCCCACCGGAACATCTCCCGGTAGACCTTGCGCAGCACGAACGCCCCCGCCGCGCGCTGCACCTGCTCCATCAGGGCGTGCACGTCGATCACGACGCCCTGCCGCAGCAGATCGGCGAACGGGCGGCTCTCGCGCGGATCGGTGAACAGGCCGAAGTCGCTCAGCGGGCGCAGCCGCGCGACCACGTTGCGGATTCGGGCGCTCGTGTCGACCGACGCGATGGCGGTGGCGAGATCCTCCATCGTCGGCCAGACCTCCGGGCCTGCCGACCGCGGGAAGCCCTTGGCCTCGTAGATCGCCCGGATCCCGTCGTAGACGGCGTTGCGCTGGATCTCCCCCAGGCCGCACACGTATCCGACGACCTCGGACAGCTCCCATGCCACCTCGCGGTAGCGGGCGGGATCGTCGAGCTCGAACGGCGAGATCGGCAGCCCCTGCGCGGCGTCGAGGACGGCGGCCCCGCCTGCCGGAGCCGCAGCCATGTCGCCGTGGAAGTCGACGACGAGCGCAGGAAGCCCCTGCTCGGCGAAGGCGCTGAGGATCCGCCGCGTGGTCACCGACTTGCCCTGGCCGGGGATGCCCAGCACGAACAGGTGCGGGCTGCCGGCGGTGCTGATGCGCCACCGGACCTCGGCGGCGTGGGCGTCCGTCCCCAGCACGACCTCGACCGAGGTGGGCAGCTCCGGCACCGGACGCGAGGCCGGGGCGGGAGGCGGCTGCGCCACGCCCGCCCGCAGCGGATCGGTGATCAGAACGGTCGACTCGTCGTCGGCAGGCGAAGCGGACACCGCCGAGGGCACGGCCGGGAGCGGCCCGGTCACCTCCACCGGTGCAGGCCGGACGGCGCGCGGCCGGGGTGACGGACGCGGCCGCGGCGGCACCGGGGACGGGGCGGGTTCCGGGCGCCACTCCGGCACCGGGACGACGGGCACGCCGCGCCGCGACTCGAAACCGAGCGCGCCGAGATCGGAAGCGGTGAGCACGTCGATCTTCACGCCACGGTGCTCGGCCGGGAACCCGGCCGCGCCGGCGAGACTGACGACATAGCCGCGCCGCCCGATCTCCGGCACGAGCGCGCCGTCCTCGACCTTCTCGATCATGCGCTCGACCTCGCCGCGGCGACGGAGGTCGAGCAGTCCCATGGCGAGTGCGCGGTCGGCGTGATGGCGCAGGATGCCGCCGAGGCGGGCGAGCTGGAGCTCGGCGTCGATGCGCGGCGGATCGGTGCGGAAGAACGTGTCATGGAGCATCGCCACGGTCGCATCGAGCTGGTCGACGATGTCGTCGACCAGCGCGGCGGGCAGCGCCGCGGCGCGCCGCGACTTCACCTCGATGCACTCCAGCCGCATCGTGCGAGGCGTGGTCCGCACGAGGATCACGTCGCACCGGCGCACGCTCGCATCACCGCGGGTGTCGCCGAAGACCTCCTGGTGGGCGTCCACGGGTACGATCAGGCACCCGTCGAGTTCACCGCGACGGCGCAGGTGCGCGATCAGCGCCGCGAGGCTGACAGCCTCCGCCGCGAGCGTGGAGCGGCCGACGAGACGCAGCGCGAGCCGCCCGGACACGGTCTGCAGGTGGTCGAGGACGACCCGCACCGAGTTCTCGACGGCGGCCAGGTCGAGCCCGTGCATCGCGTCGGCGAGCAGCCGCTCGACCTCCCCGCGATGCGCGGTGGTCACGGTGAGGCGGGGCCCGAGTCCTTCGAGGAAGTCCGGTGCGTAGTCGAGCAGGTAGGGCGCGCCCACGGTGTCGGGTGCGCTGAAGAGATCGACGCCGAGGTTGCGGTCGAGGGTCACGACCCAGTCGGCGCGTTCGTGGGCGGCCCGCAGCGTGGCCAGTTCGGCCTCGCCGAGCTCGGCGGTCAGGGCGAGTGGCCCGCCCTCGTAACCGAGGGCGATCGCGAGCGCGGCCTGATAGCTGCGGTGCGCGTCGACGGCGTCGACGGCCCCCTCGCGGTTGCGCAGCCGGATGGCCGGCGCCGTCCGCCACTTCGGCTTCGGCGCGGCGACCCGCTGCGTCTGCGCCGGCGTGAGCAGGTTACGGAACGACGTGGCCGGATGCGACACTGCGACCGCCGACACCGACGCCGAGTCGGCGGTCTGCGTCCGGGCGAGATCGGCGACGACGGCGACGTTCGCCGCCTCGCGGTCGGACGCCAGCCGGGTGTGCGGGCGAACGGTCAGCCCGAGCGGCGGCGTCAGGTGCGACCGGGCACCGCTCACCTGCTGCGATGCCACGGCCCGCTGCAGGTCGGTGAGGGCGGGCACGGGGTCGGTGTAGGAGAGGCGGTTGCCGTACGCGGTGATCTCCAGACGGGCGGGCGGCGCCGCCAGCTCCTCACCGGCCTCCGGCTCGCGAAGGACCGACTCACCGAGCGCCCGGGCGAGCAGCTCCCCCGATCCGGCGTTGTAGGCGAGCACGCGCAGCCCGTCCTGGCCGGGGTTGACGGCGCGGTAGGCGGCGAACCGCTCCGCCACCGCGGCCGGTGGCACCTCGGCGGCGACGTCGCGGCGGTCGAGGCCGAGCACCTCGAAAACGGCCTGGACGGCGGCGCCCGGCTCGGCTTCCTCGGCGTACAGGTAGATACCGGTGCCGAGGGTCGCCTCCCGGGCGTAGATGTACGGCAGGCCGTTGACCCCGTAGATCGCGAACGGCAGGTTCGCGGGCGTGACCCGCCGGACCAGCCGGCCGTCGACGGCGCGCCGCCGCTTCGCGGCCGTCCGTCCGACGGTGGACAGCTCCTGCGCCCACCGCGTCAGGGTCGCGTCGTACTCGGCGGCCCAGCTCAGCCGCAACGGATGCACCGGAAGGACGATCACCGCGGCGATCGGCGGATGGCCGACGGTGTCGATCGAGAGCCGGACGGTGTCGAGAGCGAGCAGCGCGGTGCGGGTCTCGTCATCCGGTGCCGAGTCGAGCGCCCGGCGGTAGCTCTGGCAGTAGAGCGAGACCTCCTGCCTCAGCTCCTCGTCCCAGACGAGGGTCTCGGCGACGTGCCGCGGACGGCGGGCGTCGAGCTTCTCGAACAGCTTCCGGCGCCGCTCGGTGAACGTCGGCGGGAGGGGCCCGGACACGGGTTCGAACGCCTCCGCGTCGAGTACCTCGCCCAGCCGTCCGTCGGCCTCCCAGGCGACCGCCCGCCCGCGGGACTGCAGCAGCTGGTCCTGCAGTGTGACGAGGGCCGGGCTCAGCGCCAGCTGCACGGTCCGCCTGCCGCCGAGCCGGACGGAGAACGCGCCGCCGTTCCAGGTCGGGCTGCCCTCCGTCAAGTCGTCCTGGCCGTCGAGGGCTGCGTCGAGCCGCGCGAGGGGAAGCGATTCGGCCGAGGCCCGCCGGGCCGCTCCGGTGACCGGCGCCTCCTCCCAGCGCAGGGCGAACTGCTGGCTCTCGTCGACGGCCTCGCCGCCGTCGCGCAGGAGCACCGGCTGGCCGTCGCGGTCGATCGCGGTCAGCCGCACCACCACGAGGCCGTTGTCGGCGACGTCCTCCTCGGTGACGTCGATGCGGATCGTCGCGCGGTTCTTGTCGCCCTTGACGGATTGCCGGGCGACGGGCGCGGTGTCCGGGTCGCGCAGATCGGCGGACGGCACGACCTCGAGCAGCCAGCGATCCACACCTGCGGTGGTGGGCGGATCGGTCCGCCAGCGGACCACCACCGAACCCGGCGTGTCCGGCCCGGTCTCGACGTAGGGCAGCTCGCCGGGGCCGTCCTGGCTCAGCCGGGTTCCCGCGCGCAGCGTGCCGTCGTCCTTCAGGAAGGTCTCGAGCCGGACGCTGTTCAGCTCGGTGGGCGCCCGCTCGACGAGCGGCCACACGTCGAACGTGAGCTCCTCGGGCAGGAGCATCGCCGCCCACGACGGTGCATCCGAGAGATCGACCTCGGGCCGGGTGAGGAACCGGGCGATCCGGTCGCGGGCCGGGCCCTCCACCAGCGCGGCCGCCGTGAGCCGGTCAGCCACGGGCGCCACCGCCCGCCCGGGCCGCGCGATCGCGCGAACGCAGGCCCCGTTGCGCGCCAGCCGCCCGACCAGCTCGGGACCGCCGCGATCGGGGATGAGGCCGACCATCCACAGCGCGGCGCCGACGGTCTCCCACGTCGGCTTCGCCGACACCGTGGCGACGAAGCGGGCCCACGCCTCCACGGGGCGGTTGCGGCCGAGCTCGCGGGCCACCTGGCGGACCCCGTCCTGCACCTCCGGGTCCTCGATCGATTCGAGGAGGGTGTCGGCTGCGGTGGCCAGCAGCCGAGTGACGTCGATCCGGGCGAAGCTGTTGTCCAGCGAGCTGGCCGCCGATCCACTGCCGACCGGCACCATCAGCACCAGCGGCCGTTCCTTGCGGTTGCGGAGCTCAATGGCGCGTTCGGCGGGCACCGACAGCTTCCCGTCGGCCTCGTCCGCGCGATCGACCAGCACGTACACGTCGGCGGCACCGTCGGGCAGCAACTCGCGCAGCAGGCCCACGAGCTCCGCCGCGTCCGTGCGGCGGATGCTGTCGATGCGGACACAGTGGCCGGCATCGCGGCCGTCGAGAGCGACCACGATCTGGTCCGCCACGGCGTCGAGGACGAGCGCGGGCAGGGTCGGCGCAGCGACGGAGGTGCTCGTCATGCGGGAACTCCGAGGGGATGGCGGACGATCTGCACGGAGAAGTCGTCCGAGAGGCTGTCGAAGCAGCCCAGGAGCTGCAGTCGCCGGGTGAACGCTTCCCGGTTCGCGGTGGCGGCCTCCCGGGCCTCGGCGCCGTCGAGGAACGCCGGCGGCCGGTCGACGAGGATGCCGAAGCGATGTTCGAGGGCGGCGAGGACGTCCCGCAGCGGCATGGCGGCGCGGTGGCCCGAGCGGTCCGGTTCGACGAACACCGCGAGCAGGAGCGCCGTCAGCAGCTCGTCGCCCGGCGCGTACCGCCACGACCGGCGGTTGCGGACGTCGCCGCGGATCAGCCCGTAGGACTTCTCGATCCCGCCGACCGACCGATACCACGCCGCGGCGTTCTTCAGCGCCATGTCCAGGTTGACGTGCTCCAGGACGTCGAGCAGCTTGTCGAGCTCGGGCACGTCGGAGCGCTGGAGGCGTTCGAGCAGGTCGAGATCCGGGCCGGTCGCATCGGGCGACGACTGCGCCTGGGCCACGAGATCATCGATGCGCGCCTCGGCGTAGGACTCGACCCGCCGATGATCGCGCAGCTGCGCGAGCTGGACGAGTTTCTCGGCAGCCGACAGGCCGGCGCGGCGTTCTGCCTCGCCGGGGATGCGCGGCAGCGCGTTCTCGACGACGACGAACGTCATCCGGTCCCGGAACGCGAGACGGAGCCGGTCCAGGTCGCGGGCGACACAGGCCCGCGCCATCCGGTCGGACTCGGAACCGAGTACGCCGGTGAAGTCGCAGTAGATCTCCAGCGGGGAGGGCGGGGCGGGCCCGTCGGCCATGTCGGGCGGGGCGACGCCGGTGCGCAGCAGCTCGCGGGCGGCCGTCTCGGCGCGCTGGGTGTAGGCAAGCACGCCGATGGACATCAGCGCGGCGAAGCTCGCCATCAACGCGGGGACGGGCAGCCGGTCGCCGTAGACCCGCAGGTGGTCGAGCAGCATCCGGCCGAGGTCCGCGGTGACGCCGGGCAGCGGGCTCTCGGGCGCGGCGGATGCCACCTCGCGCGCATCCGCCATCGCGAACCCCTCGACGAAGCGGAAGGCGAGCAGTGCGCCGATGTCGAGGGCCGAGGGGTCCTCGAGCCGCGGCTCCCACGTCGGGGCCGGCCCGATGCTCAGGCCGCGGCCCACCGTGCGCACCACCAGCTCCCGGAGTGCCGCGACCGCCGCGCCGGGCCCGGCATCGGGAAGTTCGCGGGCCATCGCTTCGAGCACCAATTGGTAGACGACGTCGTCGACACCGCGGTGGCGGCTGCGCTTCACAGGCAGACCGGCCCGGTACGCAGCCAGGGTGAGCGGCGCGATCGCCAGCATCTGCTCGCCGGTGTTGGCTCGCCCGACCGTGCCCATGTCGACCACGCAGGACCGCAGCCAGCCGTCGAGCAGCCCCAGGTCCTTCTTCTCGTCGAACCCGACGATCGCGCCGCTCTCGAGCAGCGCCTGGCGGTATCCGACGTAGTCGCGGGGATCGGTGCGCGACCGGCTCGATCGCCCGCCCTTGACGCACAGCTCGAACAGAGACGGGAGCACCCGGTCGGGATCCACGTCCAGCAGCGAGAAGACCGTCAGCGGGCGGTACTGGTAGGTGCGCAGCGGCACCGGCAGGGTGATCGTCATCGGGCCACCTCCCGGACGATGCGGCCGTCGGCCGTCGCCGTGGCCACGAGCGAGGAGCCGGCACCGTCGACGATCCTGACGGTGCGGGCGGGCTGCAGGCGGAGCCGATCGCCGAAGCTCTGGATCTCCTGCCGCAGCGCCTCCGACGCGGTGTCACCCAGGATCTCGCCATCGGCGGAACGCAGGAGCAGCTCGGCGGTGTCGAGAGTGATCCGCAGCCGCGCACCGGACGGCAGGTGCTGCAGCTCCAGTTGATCGGGGAACGACTCGACGAACGGGGCGGGCCCGCTGAGGCCGGCCAGCCGGAACTCGGCCGCGGGAAGCTCCTTGATGACGACGATCGAGCGGACCGCGGGATCGTCGAACACCCGGTCGCGCAGGGCGAGGTGCCCTTCGTCCTGGTAGCCGACGAACGCGAGCACGCGGGAGACGCCGAGCAGGATGCGGGTGAGGCCCTTGTCCGGCTCAGCCAGTGCGGCCAGGAACTCGGGCAGGTGGCGGTAGGCGCGCACTTCGTGCTCCGCGCCGGGAACCGACCAGGCGCCGAACAGCGCTGCGCGCTTGAGCTGGGTCATCGTGGCGGCGTCCAGCCCGGCCAGGTCCGGCACGAGCGCGCGGTTGTTGCGCGCCGCGCGGGCCAGCGCAGGTGCGGGCAGTGCGGCCGGGTCCAGCTCCGCCCACTCCTGCACGAGATAGTCCCGGCTCGACCGGTCGAAGGCCAGGTCGAAAGCTTCCCGCCCGGGCCGCGGATCCCGCCCGCTCTCGACGTCGTCGTGCACCTCCTCGCAGGACCTGTCCCCTGTGATCAGCCAGCCGAACGCGGACCGGACGTCGCGTACCGTGGCCCGTCTGCGTCTCCGCAGATGGCTGGTGAGCAGCAGCTCCGAGACCGTCCGGCGGGCCTGGCCAGCGCGCAGGACCTCGGCGTTGCGCCGGATCGGGCACACCTCGCGCACCTCGCAGTCGCGGCAGACCTCCCAGCGGTACAGCGCCGTCAGCTCCCTCAGCACGTTGGCCCCGAGCGAGGGCTCGTCAGGATCGGGCATCGCCAGCGCGCGGCGCTTCAGGTCCACGAGCACGATCCGGGCGCCCAGCGGTACTGCCCCGCCGAGGCGCTGCCGCTCCAGCTCGGTCGTCACCTGCGGGTACACGTCGGCGTGATCGACGCAGAACTGGGCGATCCGGCCGTCGTTGGCCGCGAGCAGCACCGTGTGCTCGTCGGCGCCGACGAAGGCCCGTTCGACCAACTCGTCCGAGGTCAGGTCGCCGTGTGACTCCGACGCGTCGTAGACCGCGGCGAACGTGCGGTTCCCCAGCCGGCGACGCCAGCCGGCCGGATCGGAGTGCAGCGTGACCGCGCCTGCCCGGTCGAGCGCCTCGCCGACCTTGACGAGGAACGACGTCTTGCCGTCGCCGGGGTTCCCGGAGAGCACGACGACATCGAGCTCACCGCGGACGATCGCCGGGAGCAACTCGGTGTCGAGCCGGGTCGGCACGTAGGTGTCCTTGGCGAACACGTCGTCGAGCCCGCGGTTGCCCGCGTTGCCGATCCGGCTGTGCCGGTAGAGCCCGCGCAGCGCGGCGACCGTCGGGTTGACGACGCGGCGGCTGCCGGCCGCAGGCGTGATGTCGCTGGCCCGGCGCACCTCCTCGGCGAACGCGCGCGCATCCGACGGGCGATCGGACGGGTCGTAGGCGACCCCGCGGTAGAGGACGTCGAGCAGGGCCTGCCCGTACCGGGCGAGGTGCTCGGCGGTCGGCGGCACGAACGTGCGCCGCTCGTCGATCCCCGGCCCGGCGTACGGGAGCCTGCCGAGCATGGCGTGCAGCACGGCGGCCGACGCGCTGTAGATGTCGGCCGCGGGCGACCACGTGCGCCGGGTCCAGACCTCCGGCGCGGTGTAGGGCGGCGAACCGACCGCCGACTGCGCGGCATCGGCGCGGGAGGCGAGCCCGAAGTCGATCAGGACGGCCTGGCCGTCTTCCCGGACGACGATGTTGTGGGGGCTCACGTCGCGGTGGTAGATCGAGCGGTCGTGCGCGTCGGCAAGGCCGGTGAGCACGTCGACGGCGATGCGGCGGGCCTGCTCCCGCTCCAACGGCGGACGGCCGTTGGTCAGGTCGTGGAGGGTCTCGCCCGGGACGTACTCCTGCACGAGGCAGCCGGGTTCCGGCTTCGCGAGCCGGTCGTGCATGCGGGCGCAGTAGAAGCTGCGCAGGGCAGCCGCGTTGTCGTACTCGGCCCGGACCTGCTCGGGCGTGGTGCGACCCGGCCGTAGGTGCTTGACCGTGCGGCGTTCGTCGAGGTTCTCGTCGTGGGCGAGCCAGGTGACCGCCCAGGCGCCCTCGCCGAGCACCCGCAGCAGCCGGTAGCGCCCGCCGAGCAGCGCCCCCTCCTGCAGGACGTCGACCGGTTCGGGCGTCACCTCCGGTTCAGGTGGGGCAGGCGGTGGTTGCGGGGTCAGCGCCGCCACCGCCTCGGCCGCCGAGAACGTCTCCCCCGGCGACAGCGAGAGGCAGCGCGCCAGCACCGGCCCGACCTCCGGGTACTCCGCGGCCCGGCGACGCGCGAGATCGTGGTCCGGTTTGTCGGTGGGATCGCAGTACAGCCACTGCACCATGCTGAGCGCCAGGCTGTAGAGATCGTCCTCCGGCCGGAACATCTCGATCGGCACACCCGGCGGATGGAAGGCCGCCGACGGGTGCGTGTCGTCGAGCAGGGGCGCGATGGTCTCCGTCGACGGCAGGTGAGCCCGGTCGAAGTCGCGGAAGCGCACCCGGTTCTGCGGGGTGACCTCGATGCTCGCCGGCCGCAGCGCCCGGTGGGTGATCTCGCGGGCATGGACGTCGGCGAGCGCCTGGAAGGCGTCCCGCACGACAGGCACGCCGATCTCCGCCGGAACGCGGTCGGATTCGTCGACGTGGCGGCGTGAGCGGATCAGCTTGGCCAGGCTCTCGCCGTCCGGGGCGACGACGACGGGGGTGACGACGTGGCCCTCCCAGGGGAACCACGGGTGCACGCCCCACGCACGGTCGGCGGCGGCCAGCGCCGTCAGCGCGGCGTGCTCACGGGTGGCCAGCTTGTGCGCCGCTTTCGGATCTGCCGCGTTGTCCACCGGGACGAGGCACAGATCGACCAGCTCACCGGCGGGCGTCCGCGCGCCGTAGACGATCGCGTTGCCGCGGCGCATCGGCTTGCCCTCGACCCGGTACTGATAGATGTGCACCGGCGGCGCCTCGGGCCCGCGGACGTTCAGGCCCAGCAGGAACTCCATGAGCTGCCGGCGCCGCGCACCCAGGGCGGGTGGACAGGTGGCATCGAGCCGCTGGAGGGTGGCTGCGGCCTCGTCGAGCCGCAGGACGACGTCCTCGCCGAGCCGGTCCGCGCCATCGAGAACCAGGGTGCGATGCGACATCAGGATGTGCCCGCGGACGACCCGATGTCCGCGCGGGAACGCCCGCTCGATCTCCCGCCAGTCCCGGATCCGGCTCTTGATCCGTCCCGCCAAGACCTTGGCTGCATGCTGCACCTGTGTGTTCGGGCTGTGCCGGCGATCGCCCCCGACGTACCAGGCGACCTCGTCGACGACGACGTGCGGCCCCCACGACTTCTCCTCGAGGACGTACACCGCTCGCGGAGAGACGACGATCAGATCGATGTCGACGGTCCCCATGCCGTCCGGTACGTTCCGCCCGGCCACGATGTCCCAGCCTTCGGGCAGCTCCGCCGCGAGCCTGCGGGCCGCGTTCTCCTCACCGGGGCCGTGCCAGTCCCCCAGAACGTGCAGTCGCGCCACGTCGTCTCCCCCACACGATCAACACCTGACCGGAGGATCGACTCCGGTTCCCCGACCGTGACGCGACCGACCGTAGCGGAATGTACGCACGGAGCAGTTGCTACCACCGAACGGGGTCACCGAGCCTGCTCCGCCGGCACGCCGCAGCAGTGCCGCCCGAACAAGATCGGACGAAAGCCCATTCGTGAAGATCCGGACGATCGTTACGGAGGGCTGATCGAGCGGTCCGGGCATCGGAACCGCGTGGTCTGCACCGAGTAACGGCACACCGACGAGCGACGACGTCCGGGTGATCGTGAATGCGACCGTATGCCAGCTCCCCGACGGTCACCGATCCCGGCGGCGAGCGCTGTCTGCTGCACAGGAGGTTCGACGGTGACCACGGCGGCTACCGAGCTGCTCCGCGACACCGACCACGCCTGGGCCGTCGTCGACGTCGAGACCTCGGGCTTCGACCCGGCGAACTGCCGCGTCCTGAGCGTGGCGGCGCTGACCCTCGATCCGGCCGGGCGACCCGAGCAGCGGTTCCACACGCTCGTCGACGCGGGCGTGGATCCCGGGCCGGTGCACGTCCACGGCCTCACGCGGGAGAAGCTGGCGGGCGCGCCGCGGTTCGAGCAGGTCGCGCCGGATCTGCTCGGCCTGCTGGAGGGGCGGGTGCTGGTCGCCCACAACGCCGCGTTCGACCACCGGTTCCTCGCGGCCGAGGCGGACCGGGCCGGGATGAAGCTGCCGGTCGAGCGGCGGCTGTGCACGCTCGCGCTGAGCCGGCGGCTCGGGCTCGCGGTGCCCGACCACAAGCTCGACACCCTCGCCGCCTACTGGGGTGTACCGCGGCAGCGGGCGCACGACGCGCTCGAGGACGTCGAGGTGCTCGCCCGCGTCTTCACCCACAGCTTGCTGCTCGCCACCCGGCTCGACCTGCCGCTGCCCGTCGTCGACTGCGCTGGGAAGGGCGAGAACGTCGCCGGCGACCGGGCCACGACCCCGCGCTGCCCGTGGCGCAACCCCGGCCCGCTCCGGCCGGGCGGCCCGCTCGTGCAGGGCATGCGGGTCGCCGTCACCGGGGCGACGACCACGCCGCGCGCGCGGCTCGTCGCGGAGCTGGTCGCGGCGGGACTCGACGTCGGCCGCTCGGTCAACCGGCTGACCAGCGTGCTCGTCACCAACGACCCGCACCACCGCACCCGCAAGGCCGAGCGGGCCCGCGCCCTCGGCATCCCCGTGATCGACGAGGCGACGCTGCGGCAGCTGCTCTCCGACGTCCGGCCCGGCGATCCGGTGACCCGCCGCACGGCCGCGCCGCGGCGCAGGGTCGCAGCGGCCCCGCGCGGCCCGCTGCACGGCCGGCGGGTCCTCGTCATCGGCGGCACGCACGCGCAGGCGGCCGAGGTCCGCGCCGCGATCGCCGCGCAGGGCGGCTCGGCCGCGATCAACTTCACCGCCACTGTCACCGACGTGATCCTGATGGCCGGCGGCGAGACCGACCGGCGGCTCGCTCGCATCCGCGAGTCCGGCCTGCCCGTGCACACCGGCGCCGCCGCGCTCGGCATCCCGCTCCCCGCCCCGGCCGCGGAGACCGCCGCGACGGCCGTCACCGACTCCGACCTCGCCGAGTACGTCGGCCGCCACCGCAGCGACGCCATCGGTGCCGGGGTGCCGGTGATGGTCCGCGGCCAGGTCATCGACCTGCCCGAGGCCGGCGCCTGGACGGTCAACGCCGCGTGGCGCGCCGACGCGCTCGCCGACGGCACCGAGGTCGATGTCGTCGCCTTCCTCGTCGACGCGGACGAGCGCGTGATCGCCGACGAGGACTTCGTCTTCTACAACAACCCGGTCAGCGACCACGGCGCCGTCTCACTGTCCGTGGACGGTGACAGCGAGCAGAGCATCCGCATCGATCTCTCCCAGGTCGACGAGCACCACACGAAGATCGTCGTCGCCGCGGCGCTGGCCGGCGACGCGACGTTCGGCGACCTCGGCGCGATCACCCTGGCCGTGGACGGCGACCTGGTCACCGCTGCCACCGCCACCCTCGACGCAGCCACCACCGAACGCACCCTCCTGCTCGCGGAGATCTACCGCCGCGACGACGTCTGGCGGCTGCGGGTCATCGGGCAGGGCTACGACGACGGGCTCGCCGGGCTCGCGGTGCGGTACGGGGTGGACGTCGCGGAGGCCTGAGACCGTATTCCGTGCACACCGCTAAGGCCTTCCTGCGCCGGCCGGAACCGAGCAGAAGGCGGCGAAAAAAGTATATTGTCCCCTTATTGTCCAGCCCGGCGTTACCGCACCCGTTACACGGAACATCACACGGAATGCCACTCTCTCGAACCCGGTAGGGACCATTCGGACGAACCTCGGAAACCCCACTGGACAGGGCAGAAGAGTTCACATAACGTCCCCGCACCGGGTGCGACGAATCCGTCTTCGCCACATCGACAAAGGGGTCAACAGTGACGTCGTCCTCATTAGGCAGCCGGTCCAGCGTTCTGATCACATCCCTGCTCTTCCTCACGATCGCCGTGGACGGCTACGACGCGATTTCGCTGGCGTTCGCCGTGCCGTCGCTGGCCCAGGAATGGGGGACGACCCCGGCCGCCTTCACCTTCCCGCTCGCCGCCAGCAACATCGGCGCGGTCGCCGGGTACATGCTGTCCGGGCCGGTCAGCGCCCGGATCGGGCGGCGCGCGACGATCCTCGGCGCCGTCGCCCTCCTCACCCTGGCGACGTTCGCGACCGTGCTGGCCACCACGGTGCCGCTCATGGGCGTGATCCGGCTGGTCACCGGCGTCGGGCTCGGGGCGGTGCTGCCCGCTTCGGTGTCCCTGGCCGCGGATCTGGTCACGCGCACGTGGCGGGACTCGGTGAGCGTCGTCGTGACGATGGGCCTCGGCAGCGGATCGATCCTCGGCGGTCTGATCGGGGCTCGGCTGCTCGCGTCGGCCGGGTGGCAGGCCGTCTTCTGGTTCGGCGGCGCCTTGTCGACGGTGCTGTTCGTGCTGCTGTGGTGGCGGCTGCCGGACGCCCCCGTCGCCGCGGCAGCGGAGGAGGGGCGGCAGCGCCAGGGCGTCGGCGCGCTGTTCCGCACCGGCCTGCGCACGTCGACGCTCCTGCTGTGGGCGTTCGCGTTCCTCGGCTCGACCGTGTCCTACTCACTGGTGTCCTGGCTACCGACCTTCCTGCTCGAGTTCGGGTTCAGCCCGTCGACCGCAGCGCTCGGCACGTCGCTGCTCGGGATGGGCGTGTTCGTGAGCGGGGTGACGCTGGCCATCTGGGTCCGCCGGGCCGGCGCCGCCTTCCCGATCATGGTGCTGCTCGGGATCGCCTTCCTCTGCCTGGCGGCGACCGCGCTGCCCATCAGCGTCGTCCTCGTGCTGACGCTGCTCGCCCTGTCCGTCGTCGGCATCAACTCGGCCTCGATCGGGCAGTCGACGCTGCCGATCAGCGTCTACCCGCAGGCCGCTCGCACCACCGGCGTGGGGTTCACGACCGCGGCGGGCCGGATCGGGGCCATCGCCGGTTCGTCGGCCGGCGGTCTGCTGCTGGCGCTGGGTGTTCCGGCGGGCACGATCATCACGCTGCTCGCCGTGCCGACCGGGATCGCGTTCGTCTGCCTCTTCGTGGTGGCCCGGCGGGGCCGCCGGGCGGCGCTCGACCCGGCGGCGGAATCGAGCACGGCGCTGCCGTCGGAGGCCTGAGGCGACCGGCCGACGGCCGAAGATCCGACCTGTGCGCGAGCCGGCCCGGCCGACGTCGAGCACCGGCGACGTGGTGGACGTCGTCCTCGACCGGCTGGACCGGCTCGATCCCGTCCCGCTGCATGGTCACGACGGTCGGGCCCGGCCCGCGCACGCCGAGCGGGTGGATCGTCGCCGGTGCGGAATTTCCGAGAAGCCGGGCAGGACCGAGGGAATCGGCGGAATCTGTCGGCGGAGCCCCCGTCGGAAGCGCCGGTGCGGATTCCTGGGCAGATCCGCGTGCGCGCGCTGGAAACCCGTAGCGGAAACGGCAGCAGCACGCTGCCTCCGTAAGCGTGCGCTGTTCGACCGTACGGCCGCATGACCTCCCAGTGATTCGGCCCTACCATCGAGCCCCTGAGCGGGACGGTCAGATCGCGCGGAGGCGGACGATGGCGACCAACAGCGACATCTGCCGGATGGACACCATCGAGCTCGCGCGGCGCATCGCCGCGAAGGAGCTCTCCCCCGTCGAGGTGGTCGACGCCGTACTCGACCGGCTGGACCGGCTCGATCCCGTCCTCCACATGTTCACCACGGTCGTGCCCGACCTCGCACGCCAGGAGGCGAAGCGGATCGAGGCCGAGATCGCAGCGGGCCGCGAGGTCGGGCCGCTGGCCGGCGTCCCCACCGGCGTGAAGGACCTGATCTACACGAAGGGGATCCGCACCGCGTCCGGGTCGCACGCCTACCGCGACTTCGTGCCGGACGAGGACGACGTCGTCGTCGAACGGATCAAGGACGCCGGCGCGATCGTGATCGGCAAGACGCAGGTGCCGGAGTTCGGCTACTCCGGCACCGGGCAGACGCCGATCGCCGAGCCGACCCGCAACCCGTGGAACCTCGATCGCACGTCCGGTGGTTCGTCGGCGGGGTCCGGGGCCGCGGTCGCCACCGGCGTCGGGCCGTTCTCGCTCGGCAGCGACGGCGGCGGCTCCATCCGCATCCCGGCGAGCTTCTGCGGGCTGTACGGGATCAAGCCGACGATGGGCCGCGTGCCGCTCTGGCCGGGCACGAAGGACGAGCGCTACCCCGGCGTGTCCAGCTGGGAGTCGCTCGAGCACATCGGCCCGATCACCCGCACCGTCGCCGACGCCGCCCTCGTCCTGTCGGTGATCGCCGGGTTCGACGACCGCGACCGGCTCAGCATCCCCTCCGACGACGTGGACTGGCGGCGCGCCGTCGACGGGGATCTGCGGGGCGTCCGCGTCGCCTACAGCCCGGACCTGGGTTACGCGGCCGTCGACCCGCAGGTGCGGGCCGTGGTCGACCGGGCGGTGACGGTCTTCGAGCGCGATCTCGGGTGCACCGTCGAGCCGGCCGATCCCGGCTGGAGCGATCCCTACGAGGCGCTCCTACCGCTGATCATGTGCGAGAGCGACATCGCGGGCCTGCGCCGGCTCGCCGACGAGCTCGGCGACCGCATGTCCCCGCACCTCGTCGGCGTGCTGCGCACGGAGTGGACGGCCGAACAGCTCACCAGCGCCGTCGTGCAGCGCAAGGCCGTCTACAACGCCTCGTGGCGGTTCTTCCGCAGCTACGACCTGCTGCTCACCCCCACGCTCGCGGTGCCGCCGTTCGAGCACGGCCTGCAGGGACCGCCGACGATCGACGGCCGTGACGTCGACGGGTTCTACTGGCTGTCGTTCACGTTCCCGTTCAACTTCACCGGGCAACCGGCGGCGACGGTTCCGGCCGGCTTCACCGAGGACGGGCTCCCGGTCGGCCTGCAGATCGTCGGGCGACGGCTCGACGACGCGCTCGTGCTGCGCGCCTCCGCCGCCTTCGAGGCCGCGGCGCCGTGGCGGGAGGCCTGGCCGCCGATCCTCGCTGAGCTCGGTCTGTGACCGATCGCGGGTAACACCCGTCAGCGATCACGCGAGTCCGGCAGGTGTCCGATCGACGTGGTTGCGGATGTCTGCTCCTGCTCCTGCTCATCGGCTTCCTCGTGGTGTCGCCGTCCGTGGGGCCACGAGTGCTGATGGACCGGGCGAAGCAGTTCGTCCAGGCGTTGCCGATCACGCTCCCCACGGTCCCGCCGGAGCGCCGGACGACGGCGACGCCGATTCCGACGCGAGCCGTCCCGCGCGCTACCGCCGAGGTGCGTCGCCCACGAACCACCACCGTCCCGCGCCTCGTCCCCACCGTCGCCGCGCCGTCCGGTGGATCCGCCCGGACTCCCACCACCGAGGAGCGGGCGCCGACGGCCGTCTACTACGAGAACTGCGCGGCGGCCCGGAGAGCGGGGGCGGCGCCGATCCGAGCGGGTGAACCGGGGTACCGGCCGGGGCTCGACCGGGACCGCGACGGCGTCGCCTGCGACCACTGACCCGGCATGCTCGCTGCTCACACGCGCCGAGCACCACATGCCCGCACGTGGTGCCCGACGAGGCGCTGTCCGCTCAGCTGTTCATCTGGTTGTTGCCGTGGGCCAGGAAGTTCGCCAGCGCGGCCTGCGTGGCGGCGGTCATCTGGCCGGTCTGCGGCAGCCCCGCGTCCCGCTGCAGGTACGTGATCGCCTGCCTGGTCTGCGCGTTCATGATCCCCGTGATCGGGCCCTCGTAGTAGTTGAGCTGGGCGAGCTCCCTCTGCAGGGTCTCGATCGCCACCGACGGCTGCACCGGCGGGGCGGGCGGGGTGACGTGGTGGTGGATCACGCTCCCACCGGAGGTGTTCGCAGCTGGACCGCCGTCGATCACGATCGTGCTCGGCGTCGGGGCGGGCTCGGCCTGGCCGGGGGTTCCGCTGAACCCGAGGACGAGTCCGGTGGCGATGCCGGCGCCCGCGACGACACCGGCGAGGGCGAGGGCGATGCCCTTGCCGCGGTTGCTCGTCTGCGCGGCGGTCGAAGCGGCCGGGGCGGGGATCGTGGTGGTGGTCATCGGGATCAGCTCCTTCGTCGTGGTTCCCGGGTGTTTCCCCGGTGCCGCAAAGGTCTCGCGAACCGGACTCCGCCACCGTCGGGCGGACGGCCGGTGCAGGGGACGATCCCGGTGTCGGTCGATCGGAGGACCCCGCCGAACCGCGCCGACGGACCGGACCCGTGGGGCCGGAGGTCCTGCGCATCCGGCCCCTCCGGCCCGGGCGCAGGACAGCGCACCTCACCACCCTCGACAGCATGGACTCCCGTGTCGGCACGGCCCCGGCCCGATCGCGTCCCGGACTGCTGGTGGACCGTGTCGCTGACCCCGCCGACCGGATCCCGGCCGACCGGATCCCCGCCGTGCCCGGCGGAGCGAGCGTCGTCCACGAGCTGGTGGACCGGCACGCGACCGGGACGCTCGCGCGGGTACCGGCGCTGCGCCGGCTCGACCGGCACGACATCGCGCACGACCTGACCTACGCCCAGCTCGCCGACGAGACCGCCCGCTTCGCGGGCGTCCTGCACCGGCTCGGCGTCCTGCCGGGTGAGCGGCTGGGCACGCTGCTGCCACCCGTGCCGCAGCTGCCCGTCGCGGTGCTGGGCGCGTTCACGAGCCGTGTGGTGGTGGCGCCGCTCTCCCCCGCGCTCGGACCGCAGCCCGTCCGGGAACGGCTGGCGCTGAGCAGCGCCGCAGTGCTGATCACCACACCGCAGCTGTACGCGTGCACCGTCGCGCCGATCCGTGACCGGCTGCCGGACCTGCGCGCCGTCCTGGTGGTCACCGCGACCGGCGCGGTGCCGCCGGACACGCTCGATCTGGCGGCTCTGATGGACGTGGCCTCGCCGACCTTCGACGCACCCCGCGCCGATCCCGACGACCCGGCTCTGCTGCACGTCAGCGACGGCCCGGCCGGTCCGACGGGCATCCTGCAAGCTCACGAGGTCGTCACCGCGCACCTGGCCACCGCCCGTGCCGCGCTCGATCTCGGACCCGGCGACGTCGTGTGGTGCACCGTCGACCCGGGCACCCCCAGCGGCACGGTCCACGGCCTCCTCGCTCCGCTGGCAGCGGGCGCCACCGTGCTGACCGCCCGCACCGATCTCGACATCCGCCGCTGCTACCGCGTCCTCGTCGACCACCGGGTCACCGTCTGGTGCACAACACCGGGGACGATCCGCCGGCTGCTGCGCTCTCGGACGACCGGACCGGCGCTGCCTGCACTGCGGATGGTGGCCAGTGTCGGCGAACCCCTCGGCGCGGACGCGGCGCGCCGGGCGAGCGCGGTCCTCGGCGTGCCCGTCGTCGACACCGCTGCCCTCGACACCGCTGCCCTCGACACCGCCGCTCTCGACACCGCCGGCTGATCGGGTTCCGCGCCAGGGACGGCACGGTCGGGATCTCGAGCGTGCTCTCGCTCGTGGCGCATCGACGCCTGACCGCTACGGCCTACCGCTGCACGTCGCGGCCCCACAACGGCAGAGGCCCCGCCGGATGATCTCCGGCAGGGCCTCTGACCTGCGGTGGGCGATACTGGGATCGAACCAGTGACCTCTTCGGTGTGAACGAAGCGCTCTCCCCCTGAGCTAATCGCCCTTGCGGGACAACACACTACCTCACCCCACCAACGGGCTCTGCAACCAGGTCCACCCTTCCAGCCCCACCCAGCCCGCGACCACGCCGAACGCGCCGACGACCCACAGGGTGGTCACGACGACGAGGCCGGTGGCGGACAGGACGAGAGCGCGGACGGGGAGGCTCTGGCGGCGCAGCCACGCGGTCCAGGCGTCGTACTTCCCGCGCGCGAAGCGGAGGATCCGCTGCGCCCAGGCGAACTCGCTGGCGAGGATCGCCAGGCCGGTGAAGACGATCAGCCAGCCCGGACCCGGGTACGGGATGGCGACGATCCCGAGGGCGAGCACGACGAGCCCGACGACGGCCACGAGCACGCGCCAGGCCTGCAGGAGCACCGGCCGCCTAGCCAGACGCGCGCGGAAGCCCGACGGTGCCACCGTCGTTCCGACGTCCGGGTCGCCGTCAGCCACTCGGTCCCCTCCACCGGTCACGCTCGCGACTTCCGATCGTACGGAGGACGGCCGTCCGGCCCCGGCAGTTCCGCCGTTCGCGACCTCGCGGCCGGGGGCGCACCGCAGGGGTCCACCGGACGGGGGAGGGAGAGGCCGAACGGGTCGCTGCGGACCGTACCGGCCACGGCACGCCCCGTCACGCTCCACACCGGCGAGGTCTCGGCACGCCGCACCGTCGTCGCAGCTCCGGGGCCCAGCACCAAGAGTTGGTCATGATCACCGGGTCGGTGGTCGCCGGGTCGCGGCGCGCTGACCCGTCAGAGTGATGAAGAGAATTTCGGCCCGCGACTCGCGTCCCACCCGTCACGCCCGCGCGCCGCGATCGTTTCCTCGACTGACAGACCAAGCGGGGACTGGCGAAAGAGGACGAAGGATGCGCGACGAGCACACGGTCATCTGCTCACCGGCGGTGTTCGAGCTGATCGCCCCAGATGCTCCGGTCGTGCCCGTCAATGTCGACCTGACCTACAACAGCCGCGACCCCTACGCCGTGCAGGCGTCGTTCCGCACCGGCCACGGGACGGCGGTCGACTGGGTGTTCGCGCGCGACCTGCTTCAGGAGGGTCTCGTCGGGTCGGCTGGCACGGGCGACGTGCGGGTGCAGCCCGCGCCGGGGAACCCGGGCAAGGTGCAGCTCGAGCTGTCGTCGCCGTCGGGGCACGCGGTGTTCATCACGTGCGCCCAGACGCTCGGCGACTTCCTGCGCCGCACCTACGAGGCCGTGCCGCCGAACTCGGAGTACGACTGGCTCGACTTCGATCTTGCGCTGGCCGACCTCCTGAACGACCCGGCGCGCGACTAAGTCGCAGGTCAGACGGCCTGCACGGCCAAAGAGGGGGGTGGCGTGAACCCCCGCGGAGGCTCTGCTAGAGTTCTTCACGTCAACGCAGCGGAAACGCTGCACAGGCGGACGTAGCGCAGTTGGTAGCGCATCACCTTGCCAAGGTGAGGGTCGCGGGTTCGAGTCCCGTCGTCCGCTCGGAGGAACATCGGACCTCCCGAGCTCGAACCACGGAGCACTCCGAGGGTTCGGCGGAGTGGCCGAGTGGTTTAGGCAAGGGCCTGCAAAGCCCTGCACGCGGGTTCGATTCCCGCCTCCGCCTCGCGCGATTAGCTCAGTGGGAGAGCGCTTCCCTGACACGGAAGAGGTCACTGGTTCAATCCCAGTATCGCGCACCACATCGGGCCCCGGCCGCTCCAGGCGACCGGGGCCTTTTCGCATTCACCTCCCGCATCCATCGTCCCGGCGACCGATGAGTTCCACCTCACACTCCGGTCCATCCCCGGGAAGGATCCGAACGGTGCGTGAGGAGCACCCCATGACGAAGTCGATCAGGGTACTGGTGGCGGGAGCGAGCATCGCCGGCCCGGCGCTCGCCCACTGGCTGCACCGCCGGGGTGCCGAGGTCACCGTCGTGGAGCGGTCCCCCGGCCTGCGGCCCGGCGGCCAGGCGGTCGACGCACGCGGCGTCGCCAAGGAGGTCATCCGGCGGATGGGTGTAGAGGCTGCGGTGCGCGCTGTCCGCACCGAGACCGCGGGCGCCCACACCGTCGACGCGGACGGAACCGTCCGGCAGACCTTCCGGGCGGACGACGCCGGCGGTGACGGGTTCATCGCCGATGTCGAGGTCCTCCGCGGCGACCTGGCCCGCCTCCTCCACGACGACACCCGGGACCGGGCCGAGTACCGCTTCGGCGACCGGATCGTCGACCTCACCCAGCACGCGGACGGGGTGGACGTCGTGCTCGCGAGCGGCGATCAACGCCGGTTCGACCTCGTCGTCGGCGCGGACGGGCTGCACTCGGGACTGCGCGAGCTGGTCTTCGGCCCGCCCGAGCAGTTCGTCCGACACCTCGGGCTGGTGCTGGCCTTCTACACCGTCCCGAACGAGTTCGGCCTGCGCCGTTGGGTACTCAACCACGAAGATCACCCGTCCGGGCGCTCGGTGCTCCTGCGCCCCCTCCCCGACCCCGATCGGGCGATGGCCGTCTTCTCCTTCCCGTCCCCCGACTTCGCCGTCGACCACCGCGACGTCGCCGAGCAGAAGGCGCTGCTGCGGGAGCGCACCGCCGGGCTGGGGTGGGTCGCCCCGCGCCTGCTCGCCCACCTGGACACGGCCCCGGACTTCTACCTCGACCAGGTGGCGCAGGTGGTGATGGACCGCTGGTCGCTCGGCCGGGTCGCCCTGCTCGGGGACGCGGCGTTCTGCTCGTCACCCATGTCCGGCGGCGGTACCGGGCTCGCCCTGGTCGGCGCCTACCTGCTGGCCGGGGAGCTGGCGGCCGCCGGCTGGGACCCCGCGGCCGGGTTCACCCGCTACGAGGAACTGATGCGCCCCTACGTCGAGGCCAACCAGGAGATCGGCCGGCTGCACGCGGAGAGCTTGATCACACCCGAACCGGTCGAGCCCGACGTGGAAGCACTCATGCCGCTCGTCGAGCGCGCGATCAACGGCGTGGAGCTGCCCGACTACGCATGATCGGACAGACGCGTGAAAGCAGGCGAATCCTCATCGTCGGTGTACGTGAGAGTGCCACTCGGCAACTACCATCACGCGTGGCCACCGTGAGGAGGTCTCGGCCTTGCCCCATCCGGATGAACTCGCCACCCGCTTGCGCAAGGCGGGTTGCGTCTTCGCGGAGGAGGAGGCCGATCTGATCATCGCGACCGCCGACTCGGACGAGGAGGTCGACGCGATGGTCGCGCGCCGCACCGCCGGCGTGCCCCTGGAGCACGTGCTCGGCTGGGTCGAGTTCTGCGGACACGTCTTCGCCGTCGATCCCGGCGTGTTCGTGCCCCGCCGCCGCACCGAGCTGCTCGTGGCCCAAGCTGTGGCGCGCTGCCGGCCCGGCGCGATCGTGGTCGACCTGTGCTGCGGGAGCGGGGCCGTCGGGGCGTCGATCGCGGCGGCCCTCCCGGACGTGGAGCTGCACGCCGCCGACATCGACCCGGCCGCCGTGGCGTGCGCCCGGCGCAACCTCGCCGGGATCGGGCAGGTCCACCAGGGCGATCTCGACGAGCCGCTGCCCCGGGGGCTGGCCGGGCGGGTGGACGTGCTCGTCGCCAACGTCCCGTACGTCCCGACGACCGAGATCCCGCACATGCCGACCGAGGCCCGCGACCACGAGTCGCGCGTGGCCCTCGACGGCGGCCCCGACGGGCTGGACCTGCTGCGCCGGCTCATGCGCGTGGCGCCGCGGTGGCTCACCTCCGGCGGCTACGTGCTCGCCGAGGCCGACGTGGGCCAGCGCGACGCGGCGCTGGCCGCCGTCACCGCCGCCGGACTGCGGGCCGAGCACCGGCTCGACCCGGACCAGGGCACGCTCGTGGTGATCGGCCGCAAGCAACCCTGACCCGGAATTAATTGACAACGATTGTCGTTACCGGGGCATGCGCTCGAACATCCACCCCGCCTACCGCCCCGTCGTCTACCAGGACCGCACGACCGGTGACGCGTTCCTGACCGGCTCCACCGAGACGTCCACGCAGACGATCGAGTGGTCCGACGGCCGCACCTACCCGTTGATCAAGGTCGATCGCACGCGCTACTCCCACCCGTTCTGGACGGGCAGCTCGCGCGTGCTCGACTCGGCCGGTCAGGTCGAGAAGTTCCGCCGCCGCTACGGCACCCGCGGCGCCGGCAGGATCTGACGCGGCAACAGGCGCCGCACATCGGTGCCCAGCCGGGCGTCGCGGGGCTTCCACTCCCGCGGGTAGCCCAGCGACGCCTCGACGAACCGCACGCCGTCCTCGACGATCACCCGCGGGATGTGCAGGTGCCCGTAGACGACGGCGGCGGCGCGGAACCGCACGTGCCAGTCGGCCGTGCGGTCCGTGCCGCACCACAGCGCGAACTCCGGGTAGCGCAGCACCCGCGTCGACAGCCGGGTCAGCGGCCAGTGGTTGATCAGCACGGTCGGCAGCCCCGGATCGATCGTGGCCAGCCGCTCCTCCGCCTCGGCGACCCGGGCGCGGCACCACGCCGTCCGGCTCGGGTACGGGTCGGGATGCAGCAGGTACTCGTCCGTGCAGACGACCCCGGCGGCGCGGGCGATCTCCAGCCCCTCCTCCGACGTGACCGCCCCGGCCGGCAGGAACGAGTAGTCGTAGAGCAGGAACAGCGGCGCGACGACGGCGGGCCCGCCCGGCCCCTCCCACACCGGGTAGGGGTCCTCCGGCGTCAGCACCCCCAGCTCACGACAGGCCGCCACGAGATGGCGGTAGCGGGCCTCGCCGCGCAGCGTCACCTCGTCACGAGCGTGCGTCCACAGGTCGTGGTTGCCCGGCACCCAGATGACCTGCGCGAACCGGCGCCGCAGCAGGTCGAGCGTCGCGACGATCTCCCCGGCCCGGTCGGCCACGTCCCCCGCGACGATCAGCCAGTCGCCGTCCGAGCCGGGCTGCAGACCCTCCAGCACCTCCCGGTTCTCCGGGTAACGCACGTGCAGATCGCTGACGGCCAGCAGCCGCGGGGAGCTCACCCCTCAGTGGTACCCGACGCCGTCGGCGGCACCTCCAGCAGGGCGGCGAGCGCCTCCAGCGGCGCACGGGCGAACCGCAGGTCCTCGCCGTCGACGCCGACCGCCCGCACCCAGGTCAGCACGCGGGCGATCACCGCGACCCGGCACGCCAGCTCCGCGTCGGCCACCAGCCGCTCCATCGGCGCGAGATCGGCGAAGGCCCGCAGGTAGGCCGCCTGCAGCCGCGGCCCCTGCTCCCCCGCCATCTGCAGCGGCACCAGCAGGACGGCGAACGGATGGGCGATCACGGCATCGCCCCAGTCGAAGAACCGCACCGCTCCCCCGCCGACGAGCACGTTGCCCGCGTGCAGGTCGTTGTGGTCGACCGAGGCGGGCACGGGTGACTCGGCCAGCGCGGCGCACCAGCCCTCGAACTCCGCCCGCCGGGCCCGCACCGCGTCGACGACGGCGGAGTCGACCGCGTCGCCGTGCCGGGCGACGAACCGGGAGACCGCGTCCACGGCCTCGGCGAACCGCTGCGGCATCACCGCGGGCCGCATGTCCGGCACCCCGTCGGTGACGAGCGCGGCCGCGTGCGGGGTGACCGACCGCTGCAGCTGGGCGTGCCGGACGAGGACGGCCGCGGGCAGCGGGGCGCGCGGGTCGGCGAGCGCCGGGGCGTGGTCGCGCAGCAGCAGCCAGCCCCGCTCGGGATCGAGCGCGATGACGGTCGGCACGTGGTTCGGGGGCCGCAGCGGCGAAGACGCGGTAGAGCGCGAGCTCGTGGGCGGTCTCGCCGGCGGTGGCCTTGAGCCACACCCGCCCGCCCGCGGTCGGCGCGGTGAGCACGCTGCCCCAGCGGCGGACCCGCGGCTGGGTGACCTCCCCGGTGCGCGGCCACGGCGGGCACGCGTCCATCCAGTCGACGGCCGCGGCCCGCCAGCCCGGGTCCGCCCACTCCTGCATCCGCCCCAGCACGGGTCCCGATCCTCCCGCTGAAAACCCTCTCAGGAGCCTCCGAACGCCGGGTTACCATCGGTAAGTTCCGTTGAGGGGGGAAGACGGTATGCAGATCACCACACCGACTCTGACCGGTCTGCGCAGATGGGTCCGCTGGGCCCTGCGCCACGGGCTGATCCGGTTCACGACCAAGCGCGGGGCGAAGGCGGGCGAGCTCTCCGCACGGCTGATCCTGGAGCGCGCGCTGATCGAGGACCCCTACGCCGCCTACGAGGCGCTGCGGGCGAAGGGACGACTGGTCCGCAGCGGCGCGGTGCTGCTCGCCCACGACCACGACGTCTGCACCGAGATCCTGCGCAGCCAGGACTTCGGCGTGGTCGGGCCGAACTCCGTCGCTCCGCCGGGGACGGAGAAGCTCGTGCGGTTCGCCGGACCCGGCCCGGTCGGCCCGATCGAGCCGCCCGCCCTGCTCGTCGTGAACCCGCCGGACCACACCCGGATGCGCAAGCTCGTCACCCGGGCGTTCACCGTCAAGGCGGTGACGAGGCTGCGCGGGCGCACCGAGGAGATCGCCACCGAGCTGCTCGACGCGATGGCGGCCAAGCCGGGTCCCGTCGACCTGATGGAGGACTACGCGAGCCTGCTGCCCGCCACGGTCATCGCCGAGATGATGGGCGCTCCGGTCGAGATGCGCCGCCAGTTCCTCGAGTGGGGCGCGCAGGCCGCCCTGTCCCTCGACTTCGGTTTGCCCTACCGCGAGTTCGTCGAGTCCGAACGGGGCCTGCAGGCGCTCGAGGACTGGATGCGCGGCCACTTCGCCGAGATCCGGCGCAACCCGGGGCAGAACATCCTGTCCGACCTGGTGCGGGCGCACGACGAGGCCGGAGCGCTCGACGACGACGAGCTGGCGTCCATCGCGGTCCTGCTGCTCGCTGCGGGGTTCGAGACCACGGTCAACCTGATCGGCAACGCGGTCGCACTGCTCACCGCGCACCGCGACCAGCTGACGCTGCTGCAGTCGGGCCAGGCGCAGTGGTCCACCGCGGTCGACGAGGCGCTGCGCATGGAGTCCCCGGTGCAGCGGACCGCGCGGCTCGCGCTGCGCGACACCGAGGTCGCCGGGATCCCGGTCCCGGCCGGGCAGGTCGTGATCACGGTGCTGGCTGCGGCCAACCGCGACCCGCGGGTGTTCGCCGACCCGGCCCGCTTCGACGTCACCCGCGCCAACGCCGGCGACCACCTCGCGTTCTCCAGCGGCATCCACTACTGCCTCGGCGCCGGGCTCGCCCGGATGGAGGCCGAGGTGGGGCTGCAGAAGCTGTTCGAGCGCTTCCCCGATCTCGAGCTCGCCGGACGGCCGCGGCTGCGGCCGACCCGCACGCTGCGCGGGTTCGACGCCATGCCGGTGCGGCTCACCCCGGCCCGCGTGGAGCAGCCCGCCTAGTCGAGCGCGGCGAGGGCCTGCTCGACCTGCACCTGCAGGCCGGCCAGCCGGGCCCTGGCGAACTCGTCCGGCGGGGCGTCGCCCATGGCGCCGCTGACGTAGCGGCTGTAGACGCCGGCGCCGATGCACGCCGAGCGCCAGCGGGCGAACGCCACGTAGAACGCGAGGTCGCCGACGTCGCGGCCGGATCGGCGGGCGTAGCGCTCGACCAGATCGGCGGCGTCCGGGAAGCCGGCGGCGAGGCTGGGCCCGTCGATCGTGGGGACCTCGCGGTCGCCGGGCCGGCCCCACGACGCGACGAGCCAGCCGAGATCGGCCAGCGGGTCACCGAGGGTCGCCAGCTCCCAGTCGAAGACGGCGCGCAGCGTGCCGTCCGGGCCGACGGCGACGTTGCCGAGCCGGTAGTCGCCGTGCGCGATGCGCACCTCGGACGGGGGCAGCTCGGCCGCCCGCCGCACGAGCCGGTCGTGCACTGCGTCGACGACGCTGAGGTCCGGCACCAGGGACTCGTGGACCTGGCGGTGCCAGCGGCGCAGCTGGCGTTCGAGGTAGGAGCCGGGGCGGCGCAGGTCGCCCAGGCCGACCGCGTCCGGATCGACGGCGTGCAGGTCGGCGAGGACGTCGATCAGCGCGTACGCGGCGGGGGCGCGGGCCGGCTCAGCGAGCCGGTCGGCGTCCGCGCGGGTGGCGAGCACCAGCCCGTCGACGTAGTCCATGACGTAGAACTCGGCGCCGATCACGCCGGGATCGGCGCAGTACGCGACCGGTCGCGGGACGGGGACGGGCGTGTCGGCCAGCGCGGTGAGGAACCGCCATTCGCGGCTCATGTCGTGAGCGGTGGCGAGCACCATCGCGGTCGGCGGGCGGCGCAGCGCCCACCGGCCGCCCGCGGCGTCGGTGATGCGGTAGGTGAGGTTGGAGTGGCCGCCGGAGATCCGCTCGACGGCGACCGGCCCGTCGACCGGCAGCTCGGGGACGGCGCAGGCGAGCCATGCCGTGAGGGCGTCGGCCGGTACCGCGTCGTCTCCGCCGCGCTGCGCCATGGTGCTCATTCAAATCAGCGGGCCGGCGGATCACCACTGACCGAAGGGCCGGGAACACCGACGGCGGGTCCGGTCGAGGCCGGACCCGCCGTCGGGGATCCCTCCCGCTCGGGGGGCGTCAGCGGGAGGCGTGTGCGGTCCGCGCACGGCGGACCGGCAGCGGCCCGGACTGCTCCGCGGAGGACGGCGCCGGGACGGACGGCGCATCCTCGTCGGGGGCCGGGGCGAACGGCGGCGGCAGCACCACCGGCGCGGGGGCGGCGGCGCGGTAGACCGGCGCGGCCTGACGGGGCGCCGCGATCACCGGCTCGGCGACGGAGGACGAGCTGTGGTCCGGGACGACCAGCGGGGCCTCGGCCATGTGGGCGAGCTCGCACGCCCGCTGGGCCTGCCGATCACGCAGCCACCTGTCGACGCTGAACCGACCGGGACCGGCGGCCGCGAGCACCAGCGCGAACGCGCAGATGACCATCACGTACTCGGCGCCGTTGTCCTTGATGAACAGACCGTGCTGGCCGTGCACGAACACGGTCGCGCCGACGAACTGGAACAGGTAGAGCCCGCAGACGATCGTCGTGAGCGCGCCGCAGAGGATCATCAGCGCCCCGGCCAGCTCGAGCACCGTGACGAACGAGGCCGACACGATGGCCAGCGGGATCGAGAGCTTCTCGAAGCCCTCGGTCGTCGGACCGATCCCCATGACGAACAGCTTCTCGTAGCCGTGGGCGAACATCACCACGGCGAAGGTGACGCGGGCGATCAGCAGGGCGACGTCACTCGCCGGTGCAGACAGGGGTCGGTTCATCGGGTGATTTCCTCCACTCGTCTCGATGGCCCCGGGGAGCTGTGCGTGATCACTCCACCGCGTCGAGTGAGTGCAGTTAACCCGATGGAGCCGCCCTATCACGTCCAGTCAGCGGATCTCTCGGCAACCGAACGCCGGACGTCGACCACCGGCGATGCGCGCACGGCGACTCGTGCAACTGCACGTGCAGATCCGGTCACCTGCCGCAGTCGCCCGCTCGGCGACGTACGTCACAGATCACTCTGCGTCAACTCAAGATCACGACCTGTGATCCACCGAGAACCGACCGCCCACCGAGCGGTGCGTATCCCCCGAGTCGTCGCCTGCGCGGACCCGACCGAACGGCTACCGTCGTTCGGGCACGACGGAACGGGCAGGAGGGGTTCATGGCTGGACCGCTGACACTGGCCATCGACGTGGGCGGCTCGGGCCTCAAGGCCGCGGTCCTCGCGCCGGACGGCGAGATGGTCACCGAGCGGGTCCGCCGTCCGACGCCCTACCCGTGCACGCCCGCGGTGCTGCTCGACGAGCTGGCCGCGCTGGCCGCGGAGACCGGCCATTCCTACGACCGGGTGTCGGTCGGCTACCCGGGCGCGATCCGGCGCGGCAAGGTCCGCGACGTCACCGCGTTCCTCCGGCCGGCGCCGGGCGAAGACTTCGACCCGCTGCTGCGAGAGTTGTGGATCGGCTACGACCTGGCGAGCGCACTGGCCGATCGGTTCGCCAAACCGGTCCGGGTCGCGAACGACGCCGACGTGCAGGGCTGCGCGGTCGTCTCGGGCAACGGGATGGAGCTCGTCGTCACGCTCGGCACCGGCGTCGGCTGCGCGGTGTTCTACGAGGGCATGCTGCTGCCGCACATGGAGCTGTCCCACGGCCGGTTCGGTGAGGGCCGGTCGATCGAGGTCGCCTGCGGCGACCACGAGCGGCACCGGGTCGGCAAGGAGAAGTGGCGCGCCCGGGTGCTGAACGCGCTCGACGCGCTGGAGGCGATGGTGCTGCCCGACCACACCTACATCGGCGGCGGCAACGCCAAGAAGCTCGATCCGGACAAGCTGGGGCCCAACCGCACGATCGTGCCCAACATCTCCGGGCTGCTCGGCGGCATCGCGCTGTGGGAGCGCATGCCGGATGCCCTCGGTCCGGTGAACCCCACACCGGTCGCCACCTGACGCGGCCCGGTGCTCGCGGTGATGTCCGCGCACCGGCAGGATGTGGCACGTGTCCACTCCCGTGATCCCCGAGATCCCTGCAGACATCACCGCCACCCCGGAGTGGGCGGCGCTCGCCGAGCACCGCGCAGCGATCGGGGAGCTGCACCTGCGCGACCTGTTCGCCGATGATCCGGGGCGCGCGGAGGCCCTCACCGCCACCGGTGCCGATCTCGTCCTGGACTACTCCAAGCACCGCATCACGCGCGACACACTGCCGCTGCTCACCGCGCTCGCCCGCGCGGCGCACCTGCCGGAGCGGATCGAGGCGATGTTCTCCGGGGCGCACATCAACACCAGCGAGGACCGCGCGGTGCTGCACACCGCCCTGCGCGCGCCCCGCGACCAAGCGCTGACCGTCGACGGGCAGGACGTGCCGGCCGACGTGCACCGCGTGCTCGACCGGATGGGCGAGTTCGCCGACGCCGTCCGCTCGGGTGCCTGGACCGGCCACACGGGTGAACGGATCCGGGCCGTCGTCAACATCGGCATCGGCGGCTCCGACCTCGGCCCGGTCATGGCGTACGAGGCGCTGAAGGACTACGCCGACCGCGACCTCACGCTGCGGTTCGTCTCCAACATCGACCCGACCGACGTCTCCGAGGCGCTGCGTGACCTCGACCCGGCCAGCACGCTGGTCATCGTCTCGTCGAAGACGTTCACCACGCTGGAGACGCTGACCAACGCGAAGGTCGTGCGCAGCTGGCTGGTCGACGCGCTCGGGGACGAGGAGGCCGTCGCGAAGCACTTCGTCGCGGTGTCGACGAACGCCGAGGCGGTGTCGGCGTTCGGCATCGACGCGGCCAACATGTTCGGGTTCTGGGACTGGGTCGGCGGCCGCTACTCCGTCGACTCGGCGATCGGCCTCTCGCTCATGGTGGCGATCGGCAAGGAGCGGTTCGCCGAGTTCCTCGCCGGCTTCCACGCCATGGACCGGCACTTCCGCACCGCGCCGCTGGAGGAGAACCTGCCGGTGATCGCGGGGCTGCTCAACGTCTGGTACGCGAACTTCTTCGACGTGCAGACCCACGCGGTGCTGCCCTACAGCCAGTACCTGCACCGGCTGCCCGCCTACCTGCAGCAGCTGACGATGGAGTCCAACGGCAAGTCGGTGAAGGCCGACGGCCGCCCGGTCACCACGGCCACCGGCGAGATCTTCTGGGGCGAGCCGGGCACCAACGGCCAGCACGCCTTCTACCAGCTGCTGCACCAGGGCACCCGGCTGGTGCCTGCCGACTTCATCGGGTTCGGCGAGCCCAACCACGTCGTTCCGGTCGACGACGGCACCGACATGCACGACCTGTTCACCGCGAACCTGTTCGCGCAGACCGCGGCGCTGGCGTTCGGCAAGACCGCCGAGGAGCTGGCGGCCGAGGGCACCCCGGCCGAGCTGATCCCGCACAAGGTGATGCCGGGCAACCGGCCGTCGTCGACGATCATGGCGCCGAAGCTCACGCCGTCGACGCTCGGCCAGATCATCGCCTTCTACGAGCACGTGGTGTTCGTCGAGGGGAGCATCTGGGGGATCGACTCGTTCGACCAGTGGGGCGTCGAGCTGGGCAAGGTGCTCGCCCGCCAGCTCGGCCCGGTGCTGACCGCCGCCGAGCCGGACACGAGCGGGCTCGACCCCTCCACGATCGCCCTCGTGAAGCGGTACCGGGCCTGGCGGGGGCGTTGACGTCGCGCTGACGGACGTGCGGACCGGCCGGTGGGTGACCGCGGCCGTCGTCGCGCTGGTGCTCGTCGCCGGGGCCGCGCTGTGGGCGGCCGCCACCGGCGTGGGCCCAGCCGGGGCGGACGCGGCGGCGCTGCGGGAAGCCGTCTCGGTGCGCACCCCGGCGCTGACCACGGTCGCGGTGCTGATCACCAACGCCGGTGGGACGTGGGCGATGACCGCGCTCGCCTGCCTCGCCGGGATCGCGCTGTGGTTCGCCGGGCGGCGCGCCGACGCGGTGTTCGTCGCGGCGGCGACGGGCGGGGCCGCCGCGGCGTTCAGCGGGCTGAAGCGGGTACTGGACCGGCCGCGGCCGCCGGAGGCCACCCGGCTGGTGGTCGAGACGAACGAGTCGCTGCCGTCCGGGCACGCCACGATGTCGATCGTCGTGATCGGGTCGCTGGTGGTGGTCGGGTGGGCGGGGCGCAGCGCGTCGGCGCGCGTGCTGATGGTGCTCGCCGCGGTGGTGTGGGCGGGGCTCGTCGGGCTCACCCGCATCTACCTGGGCGTGCACTGGTTCTCCGACGTCGTGGCCGGATGGGCGGTCGGGGCGGCGTGGCTGGCGGTCTGCGTGGTGGCGTGGATGAGGTGGCGCGCGTGAGACGGCGCGGGTGAGACGGCGCCGCCGGAGCGCGAGCGGGGTGTGAGCGCGGGAACCCCCCGGCCGCTGCCCGAAGGCCCTGCCCGAAGACGCTGCCCTTCGACAACGAACGGCACTTTCGTCCACTCGGAGTGGACGAAAGTGCCGTTCGTTGCGCACCCCCGCAGGCGCTCTCCCCCGGGCGGAACACCCCGGGGCCCGCTCCTGTTGATCGTCGTGTGACGACCTCCCGGGTGCGCGCCCCTGAGCTCCGCGGCCGCCGCTGGCTGGGCACCGGCGGCAAGGACTTGTCCCTCGCCGCTCTGCGCGGCAAGATCGTCCTGCTGGACTTCTGGACGTTCTGCTGCGTCAACTGCCTGCACGTCCTCGACGAGCTGCGCGAGCTGGAGGAGCGCTACGCCGATGTGCTCGTCACGATCGGCGTCCACTCCCCCAAGTTCGCCCACGAGGCCGATCCGGCCGCCGTCGAGGCCGCCGTCGAGCGGTACGGGGTCACCCATCCCGTCCTCGACGATCCTGAGCTCACCACCTGGGACGCCTACGCGGCGCGGGCGTGGCCGACGCTGGTGGTCGTCGATCCGCAGGGCTACGTCGTCGCGCACCTGGCCGGGGAGGGCCATGCCCACGGCCTCGCCGTCCTCATTGAGGAACTGATCGAGGAGCACGGCCAGCACCTGCGCCGCGGTGACGGCCCGTACGTGGCACCGCCCGAGCCGGAGACGGCGCTGCGGTTCCCCGGCAAGGTGATCGCGCTGCCGGCCGGCACGTACCTGGTCTCCGACACCGCGCACCACCAGCTGGTCGAGCTGGCCGCCGATCTGCAGACCGAGGTCCGCCGGATCGGCACCGGCGAGCGCGGGCTGCGCGACGGCGCCGAGCCGCGGTTCAACGAGCCGCAGGGCCTTGCCCTGCTCCCCGACGGCGACGTCGTCGTGGCTGATTCGGTCAACCACGCGCTGCGCCGGGTCCGGCTCGCCGACGGGACGGTCACGACCATCGCCGGCACCGGCACGCAGCTGCGCGACCGCGTCGAGCCCGGCAAGAGCGCCGCTGAGCTGTCCACGCCGTGGGACGTCGTGTGGTGGGACGGGCGGATCGCCGTCGCGATGGCCGGCACGCACCAGATCTGGACGGTGGATCCCGTCACCGGCGCCGCGACCGTGCTCGCCGGCACCACCAACGAGGGGCTGCGCGACGGCCCGCTCGACACAGCGTTCTTCGCCCAGCCGTCCGGGCTCGCGGTGGACGGGGACGTGCTGTGGATCGCCGACTCCGAGACGTCCGCGGTGCGGCGGCTCACGACCGACCTGGTGACGACCGCGACCGGGCAGGGCCTGTTCGACTTCGGCCACCGCGACGGCCCGGCCGCCGAGGCGCTGCTGCAGCACCCGCTCGGGGTGGCGGTGCTGCCGGACGGGTCGGTGGCGATCGCCGACACCTACAACGGCGCCGTCCGCCGCTACGACCCGCGCACCGCGACCGTCACCACGCTGGCGGAGGGGTTGGCCGAGCCGAGCGACGTCCTCGTCGACGGGGATCTGCTGATCATCGTGGAGTCCGGGGCGCACCGACTGGTGCGGATCCCGATCCCGGCCGGCGCCCGGGTCGACGCGGGCGCGCACACCGTGCGGCGGCCGCGCACCGATCTCGCCGCGGGCCGGGTGACGCTGCGCGTGGCGTTCACGCCGCCCACCGGGCAGCACCTCGACACCCGCTTCGGCGACCCGACCCAGCTCACCGTGGCGGCCGATCCGCCGGAGCTGCTCGTGCGCGGCGCCGGCACGGCGGCGGGACTGGAACGCGAGCTGGAGCTCTCCGGCACCGGAGGGGTGTTGTCGGTCAGCGTCGCGGCCGCGGCCTGCGACGAGGGCGACGGCGTGTTCGCGGCGTGCCACCGCTACCAGCAGGACTGGGGCATCCCCGTCCGGCTCGTCCCCGACGGGCCCACGACGCTGGAGCTGGATCTGCGCGCGGTGCGCACCTGATCAGCGCGCGGAGACGAGCGTCCCACCGAGCGCGGTCCGGTCGGCGTGCTGCGCCCGGAACTCGACGAGCACGCCCGGCCGGTGCGCCTCGCCGAGCACCCGGGCCAGGCAGTCGGTGATCCCGGCGGCGAGCCGGGCGAGGATCTCGGTGGCGTCGTCGCGGGCGAGCGCGCGCTCGTTGATGCCGAACTCCACCATCGGCGGCGGGGTGTCGATGATCCGGCCACCGATCCCCCACCGGCCGGCCGGCACCGCGACGAGCACCACCACCGCCTGGTCGCGCACCCATTCGCCGTAGACGTCGACGACGGCGTCGGTGAGCCCGGCGACGAGCTCGGCCTCGCGCCCGACGAGCTGGGCCTCGGCGGCCCGGACGATCACGTGCGGCATCCCGGCACCGTACGGCAGCGGCGTTGCCCCGGCTGACGGATTCTCCGCTACGCGATGACGACCCGCACGTGGCCGAGCACGCTGTGGCCGCTGACCCGCACCAGCGGGGAGTCGGGCCGGATCGGGGCGGGCCGGAACGCGCGCCGCCAGCTCCCCACTCCACGACGGAGTGTTTGCCGAGGTGAGCGGTGCCGGTGTCGCGCACGCGGGTGCCCGGGGAGACGCGGATCTCGGCCTTGCCGAGCAGCGTGTTCGCCCGGACGTCGACGACGGCGCCGCGCGGCAGGTCGCGCAGGTCGATCTCGGCGGCGCCGAGCGCGACGTCGACGAGCACCGGACCGGCGGCCGGGTCCGGGCGGCGGCGGACCTTCGCGAACGCCACCTGCTCCGCCACCCCCTGGGGCTTCGCCGCGGGGCCGTCCCGGGGCGCCGCGAACTCCGGCTTCAGGTCGGCGAGGTACGGCCGCAGCTCGCTCATCGTCCGCGCCGAGTAGACGCCCTCGACCCGTTCGGCGTGCTCCTCCCACGTGATGCGGCCATCGCCGACGGCGGCGTGCAGCACCGCGGCCGCCTCGTCGCGATCGGCGTCGGAGATGCGCAGCTCGACGTCGTTCATGACGGCATGGTATGGCGTCATGATGACGTCATCAAGACATCAGGTGACATCAACTGCGCAGCCACGCCAGCACCGCCATCACGCGGCGATGATCATCGGGCGACGGCGGCAGGCCGAGCTTGGTGAAGATCGACGAGATGTGCTTCTCGACCGCGCCCTGCGAGATCACCAGCTGCCGCCCGATCGCGGTGTTGGTGCGGCCCTCCGCCATCAGCGCGAGCACCTCCCGCTCCCGCGGCGACAGCGTGGCGAGCGGGTCGCGGCGGCGCCGCTTGGAGAACAGTGCCGAGACCACCTCCGGGTCGAGCACCGTGCCGCCCGCGACGACCCGCTCCAGCGCGTCGATGAGATCGTCGAGCCGGCTCACCCGGTCCTTCAGCAGGTACCCGACGCCGCCGCCGGTGGCCAGCAGGTCGTCGGCGTAGGACTCCTCCACGTACTGGGACAGCACGAGCACCGCGATCTCGGGTGCCTTCGACCGCAGCTCCAGCGCGGCGCGCAGCCCCTCGTCGGTGAACGACGGCGGCATCCGCACGTCGACCACGGCGACGTCGGGATGGTGCTCGACACCGGCCGCGACCAGCGACGGGCCGTCACCGACGGCGGCGACGACGTCGGCGCCCGCCTCGTCCAGCAGGCGGACGAGGCCTTCGCGCAGCAGCAGGGAGTCCTCGGCGAGTACGACGCGCACCCACCGAATCATGCCCCGGCACCGAGCCCGCGCAGCGGAATTTCCGCGGTCAGCACCGTCGGGCCGCCGGGCGGGCTGTGCACGTCGAGCGCGCCCTCCACGGTGGCGAGCCGATCGGCGAGCCCGGCCAGACCGTGGCCCTTGCCGATGTGGGCGCCGCCACGGCCGTCGTCGCGGACCTGGACGAGCAGCCGGTCCCCGTCGACCCGCACGGCGACCGTGACGAGCGAGGCGTCCGCGTGCTTGGCCGCGTTCGCCAGTCCCTCGGTGACGACGAAGTACGCGGTGGTCTCCACGGCGTCGGCGAGCCGGACGCGATCGGGCAGATCGATCTCCAGCGCCACCTCGACGGGGCTGCGCGCGGCCGCGGCGGCCAGTGCGGCGGACAGCCCGCGGTCGGCCAGGATCGGCGGGGCGATGCCGCGGGAGAGCGCCCGCAGCTCGGTGAGCGCCTCCCGACTGTGGTCGAGCGCCTCCCCGACGAGCGCGCGGGCCTTGTCCGGATCGGCGGCGTCGAGCCGCCGGGCGGCTGCCTCGAGGTCCATCGTGAGCCGGACCAGCCGCTGCTGCGGACCGTCGTGGATGTCGCGCTCCAGACGGCGCAGCGTCTGCGCCTCGGCCTGCACGGCGGAGCGGCGGCTCGACTCCAGCTGCGCGGCACGGGCCCGCAGCGCCGCGCTCTCGTTCGTCAGCAGCGCGCTGGCCAGGCCGGCCCGGATCGCGGTCATCAGCGACAGCACCGCCGGCGCGAGCAGCAGCACGACGACGCCGAGCACGGTGTGCAGCGTCCGTTCGAGCACGGCCGAGCGGATGCCGGTGATGAGCCACAGGAGGCCGTCGCCGTCGTCGGGCAGCGCCCACATCCACAGGAACGCCAGCAGTTCGCCGATCCCGGCGACCACCCACGTGACGGCGACGACGAACGTCGTGATCCGCACGGGGAAGGCGACGATCGCGTGCACCAGGTCGCGCCAGAGCTGCGGATCGGCGAGCCGGCTCACGGCCCGGCGCAGCCCGCCGGAGAGCTCCCGGTAGTGGTGCGGCGGGAGCGACCGGCCCAGGACCTGCTCGGTGGAGCGGCGTTCGAGCTCGGCGAACCACCGGCTCACCGCGAGCGTGGCGGCGAGGACGGGGATGCCGATCCAGACCACCAGCGTGCCGGCGCCGACCGAGAGACCGGCGGTGGCCAGCACGAACGCCGGGACGGCGAGGAACAGCCCCGTCACGTGGTAGCCGAGCTGCCGCCCGGCGCGCACCGCAAGGGGTACCGCCGTGGGTCCGGCGCTCGCGGTCGTGTCCGTCATGGCTCCCAGCCTCGCCGTGGCGCCCGGGCGGACCCAGCCGGAGCGCCCCCTGCCCAGGGTAGGGCCAACCCGACCCCGGATCAGCGGAAGTCGGGCGCCCGCTTCTCCCGGTGCGCGGCCAGTCCCTCGCGCACCTCGGCCTGCCCGAACCCGTACATCTCCAGCGCGAGCGACGCGTCGAACGCCGGCCCCGCGCTGCGGTACCAGTTGTTCAGCGCCATCTTGGTGAACGAGATGGCCTGCGGGGCGCCCGCGGCGAGCGTGCGCGCCACCTGCAGCGCGCGCTCCTGCACCTCGTCGTCGTCCACGACGAGCGAGACCAGCCCGATCCGCTCGGCCTCCTCGCCGGTGATCGGCTCGCAGGTGAGCAGGTAGTACTTGGCCTTCGCCATACCGCACAGCAGCGGCCAGCAGATCACGGCGTGGTCACCCGCCGCCACACCGAGCCGGGTGTGCCCGTCGACGATCTTGGCGGTGCGTGCGGCGACCGACACATCGGCGAGCAGCGCGACCGCGAGCCCCGCGCCGACGCACGGCCCGTGGATGGCCGAGACGACCGGCTTCGAGCAGTTGATCACGTTGTACACGAGGTCGCGGGCCTCGCGCAGCACCCGGCTGCGCTGCGCCGGGTCCTCCACCATCGTCTCGATGAGGTCGAACGAGCCGCCCGCGCTGAAGGCCCGGCCCTCCCCGCGCACCAGCACGACACGCACGGCGGGATCGCGGTCGATCACCGGCCAGATGTCGGCGAGCTGCTGGTGCGCGTCGGGGCCGACGGCGTTGAGGTTCGGCCCGTCGAGCACGATCCGCAGGATCCCGTCCTCGGGCCGGTCGATCCGCAGCGCGGAGAAGGCGGCGTAGGTCTCAGCGGCGCGGTTCTGCGCAGCGTGGCCCTGTGCGGCGTGGTCCTGTGCGGCGTGGTTCTCAGCGGCGTGGTTCTCAGCAGGGTCCGGCACGACGACCGACCCTAGCCTGAGCGGATGGACCCTGAGCGGATGAACCCGACGCTGTGGACGACCGTCGATCGCTACTGGACTGAGCAGCTGCACGACGCAGACCCGGTGCTCGACGCCGCACTCGCCGCCAACGCGGCAGCCGGACTCCCGGCGATCGACGTTTCACCCGCGCAGGGCAAGCTGCTGCACCTCCTGGCCCGGCAGGCGCGCGCCCGGCGGATCCTGGAGATCGGCACGCTGGGCGGCTACTCCACGATCTGGCTGGCCAGGGCCCTGCCGCCGGACGGGATCCTCGTCACCTGCGAGCTGAACCCGCACCACGCCGAGGTCGCCACCGCGAACCTCGCCCGCGCCGGGCTGGCGGATCGGGTCGACGTGCGGATCGGGCCGGCTCTGGACACGCTCGTGGCGCTGCCCGCGGACGAGCCGTTCGACGTCGCGTTCGTCGACGCCGACAAACCCTCCAACACCGACTACTTCCGGCAGTGCCTGCGGCTCGTGCGACCGGGCGGGACGATCGTCGTCGACAACGTGGTGCGCGGCGGCGCGATCGTCGACGCCGACAGCACGGACCGGAACGTGCTCGGGACCCGGCAGCTCGCCGAGGCCGTCGCCGCTGAGGAGCGGGTGGACGCCACGGTCATCCAGACCGTGGGCAGCAAGGGCTACGACGGGTTCCTGCTGGCGCTCGTGCGGGAGTGAGCGCTCCCCGCTGCTCTGCGTCGCCCATCCGCTACCGGATCGAGGACGCCCTGCCCCGAACGGCCCAGCGACGAGCCGGGGACGCGCGAACCGCGCCGAGGTTGCCCACCTCGCCGATAACGGTTTCGAAACACTCATCGCCGCAGGTCACCGGCGGTATCCGCGGAACCGGGATGCTGAGAATTCCTCAGTCCGGGTGACCGGCACACTCGTTACGTCGCGTGCACCATGTCGTTGGGCCAACCGAGTGGCTGCGCGCGGCGAGGTCGGCCACGGGCAGGGGGACGATGATCGAGCTGGAGGCGGTCTCGAAGGTCTACCGGACCGGGGCCATCGAGCTGCGCGCGCTCGACGACATCAACCTCACCATCGAGGACGGCGACCTCGTCGCGATCATGGGTGCCTCGGGCTCCGGCAAGAGCACCATGATGAACATCCTCGGCTGCCTCGACGCCCCCACGTCGGGGACCTACCGGCTCGACGGCATCGACGTCGGCAAGCTGCGGGAGAACGCGCTCGCCGACATCCGCAACAAGAAGATCGGGTTCGTCTTCCAGTCGTTCAACCTGATCCCGCGCACGTCCGCGATCCGCAACGTGGAGCTGCCGATGGTCTACGGCGGCGGCCGCAACCGCCGCGAGCGGGCCCGGCGCGCCCTGGAGCGGGTGGGGCTGGGCGACCGGCTGAACCACATGCCCAACGAGCTGTCCGGTGGTCAGCAGCAGCGGGTCGCGGTGGCCCGCGCCCTGGTCATGGACCCGACGATGATCCTTGCCGACGAGCCCACCGGCAACCTCGACACCGCCTCGACGATCGACATCATGAACCTGTTCGTCGAGCTCAACGACGCCGGGCGGACCGTCGTGCTGATCACGCACGAGCCCGAGGTCGCCGAGTTCGCCAAGCGGGTCGTGACCCTGCGCGACGGGCACATCATCAGCGACGTCCGCCAGGAGCAGAACCGCGAGCACGTGGTGCCCCCGGACGGGCGCACCGAGCGGTTCGCCAGGATCGATCCTGCCGGGCCCGCGGGCCCGGACGACGCGACCGGGCCGGTGCTGCACAAGGACGGCGGCCGGTGAACGTCTGGGAAGCCGCGCGCATCGCGCTGCACGGCCTGCGCTCCAACCGGCTGCGGTCGGTGCTGACGATGCTCGGCATCATCATCGGCGTCGCCGCGGTCATCCTCTTGGTCGCGTTCGGCAACGGGCTGCAGACCTACATCAACGAGGCGTTCGGGCCGCTGGCCAACCAGCTCACGATCTCCAAGACCCAGGGCAGCCTCAGCGGCAGCGGCGAGCCGAAGGACCTCACCGACGGCGACGTCGAGGCCCTGTCGAACTCGGTGAAGGCGCCCGACATCCTCTCGGTCACCCCGATCGTCAACGGGGTCGCGAACGTCCAGGCCAGCGGCGCCACCACCCGGGCCAGCGTCGTCGGGACCACCGCCGACTACTTCGCCGTGACCGACCGCGAGCTCGTCGTCGGCGAGTACTTCGACGAGCAGCAGGTGCGCAACAAGGCCAAGGTCGCCGTCCTGGGCCCGAACGTGGTCGCGGACCTGTTCGGCGGCGACGCCGGCGCCGCGCTCGGCAAGCAGGTGCGGGTCGGGCGCACGTCGTTCCGGGTCATCGGGGTGGTGACGCCGAACGGCCAGCAGGACGACGTCGTGTTCATGCCGCTGGGCACGGCGCGCGCCTACCTGCTCGGCGGCGGCGACGAGGTCAACCAGATCATCGTCCGCGCTACCTCGACCAACGAGGTCGACGCGGCCGAGGCGCAGATCAACGCGATCCTCGACGACCGGCACCGCATCCGCGAGCCCGAAGCCCGCGACTTCAACGTGCTCAAGCTGCAGACCCTGCTCGACCAGTCGTCGCAGGTGCTGTCGTTCGTCACGCTGTTCACCGCGGCCGTCGCGGGGATCTCCCTGGTCGTCGGCAGCATCGGCGTCGCGAACATCATGCTCGTCACCGTCACGGAGCGGACCCGCGAGATCGGCATCCGCAAGGCCATCGGCGCGCGGCGGCGAGCGATCCTGCAACAGTTCCTGATCGAGTCGATGATGCTGTCCGGCATCGGCGGGATCATCGGGATCCTGCTCGGCATCGGCCTGTCCGCGGCGGCCGGCGTCGTGCTCCCGGCGCTGGTGCAGGACTTCCCCGCGCCCGTCGTCTCGCCCGGCTCGGTGATCCTGTCGTTCTCGATCAGCCTGATCATCGGCCTGATCGCGGGCGGCTACCCCGCCAACCGCGCAGCGCGCCTGCGCCCGATCGAGGCGCTGAGGTACCAGTGATCACGCTCCCCGGCCCCCGTGGCCCCCGACCCCGAAAGGCACTCCCCATGGCCGGAAAGAGGCACCTCACGGCGGGCCTCGCGGCAGTGGCCGTGCTGGTCACGGCGTGCAGTGGTGACAGCTCCCCGGTGCCGACGGTCAGGGTGGACCGCGGCCCGGTCACGACCTCCGTGTCGGCGTCCGGGACACTCGTGTCGATCGACGAGCAGAACCTCGGGTTCGCCGACCGCGGCCAGATCGCCGAGATCCTGGTCAAGGTCGGCGACGAGGTCCGCGCCGGGGACGTGCTCGCCCGGCTCGACGACGGGGCGCTCACCCAGGCGCTCAAGTCAGCGCAGGCGAAGCTGGACCAGCAGCGCGCGTCGCTCGGGAAGATCACCGGCAGCTACTCGATCGAGGGCGCGCAGGCGGCGCTCGACGCCGCGCGGGCCGTGCTGGAGGCCACCGAGGCCAACGTCCACGCCATCAACGAGGCCAACGCCGCGGCCACCCGGCGGGCGGAGGTGCAGCTGGAGTTCGACCGGGATGTGCTGCGTCAGACGAAGAAGGCCAACGCTAGTGGCTGTCAGACCCAGGACAACAACAACGCCCGGATCACTACCACGGACGACCAGAGCAGTAGCAGCGGCTCGGACCGCGGACGGAGCGGTCTCCTCCGCCCCAACAGCATGGGCGAGCCAACGACCGCGGCGCCCGTACGTCCGATCGCCTTCAGTCGCCCGATGGACGACGATGACGACGACGGCTTCGACGCCTCGTCGTGCCCAGCCGTGCAGAACGCGCAGCGCCAGGTGATCGCCTCCGAGACCGCGCTCGTCCAGGCCCGCCACACCGAGGAGACCGCCCGCACCCAGGGCCGGATCTCGATCGAGAACGCCCGCGCCAACGTCGTGCAGGCGGAGAACACCCTGGAGAGCGCCAAGCGCGACAACTCCGCCGACACGAAGGTGCAGGAGGCGGTGCTGCGCGACGCGGAGATCGCCGTCGAGAGCGCCCAGCGCGACCTGGAGAACGCCACGCTGCGCGCCCCGGTCGGCGGGGTCGTGGCGGCGATCAACGCCACGGTGGGCGAGTTCATCCCGGCCGCGTCCGGCGGCACCCCGCAGGCGCCCGGCTCCACGGCCCGGCTGCCCGGCGCGGTCGGCGGCACCGACGCGTCGGCCACGAGCCTGGGCGGCGGTGGTGGCGCGTTCATCACGCTGACGAACGTCGACACGTTCCAGCTGGTGGTGCCGTTCGAGGAGTCCGACGCCGCGCAGATCAGCCCGAACCAGCAGGTCGAGGTGAGCATCGACGCGATCCCCGGCCTGGTGAAGCCGGGCACCGTGGTCGCGGTGGCCCCCAGTGCGGAGACGATCTCCGGGGTCGTGAGCTACTACGTCACGATCGTGCTGAACGAGACCGACCCGCGGCTCAAGGACGGCCAGACCGCCCAGGCCGACGTCATCACGAAGTCGGTCGAGAACGTCCTGCGGGTGCCGTCCACCGCGGTGCGCCAGGACGCCGCGCTGGGGTCCGTGGTGAACATCCCCGGCCCGGACGGCGAGCCGGTGCCGACCCCGGTCACCACCGGCCTGCAGGGCGACGACTTCACCGAGATCACCTCGGGGCTGCGCGAAGGCCAGGAGATCGTCCTGCCGCAGGCCACCGTCTCGACGATCGATCCGCGGGGCCCGCGGAACGGCGGCTGACCCTGACGACCCGGATAGTCGGGGTTGTTGCAGGAGAGCCGCTTTCCCGCCAGATTCCGGCGGGAAAGGGGCTTTCCCGCCATCGACCGGAGGTGCCGTGGATCCCGCTGACCTCACCGACATCCTGACCGCCGTCCGGAAGTTCGTCCGCGACGACGTCGTCCCGCTCGAAGAACAGATCGACGCCGAGGACGCCATCCCCGACCACATCATCGCGACGTGCAAGGAGATGGGCCTGTACGGCTTCGCGATCCCCGAGGAGTACGGCGGCCTGGGGATGTCCATGGTCGAAGAGGTGCAGCTGGCGTTCGAGCTGGGCTGGACCACCCCAGCGCTGCGGTCGCTGTTCGGCACCAACAACGGGATCGCCGGGCAGGTGCTCATCACCGGCGGCACGGAGGAGCAGCGGCGGGCCTGGCTGCCGCGGCTGGCGTCGGGCGAGGTGACCGCGGCGTTCGGGCTCACCGAGGCCGAGGCGGGCTCGGACCCGTCGTCGCTCACCACGTCCGCCCGCCGCGACGGCTCCGACTGGGTGCTCAACGGGGCGAAGCGCTACATCACGAACGCGCTCGTCGCCGACGTCGTCATGGTGTTCGCCCGCACCGACCCGGACGCGCCGGGCAACCGCGGCATCTCCACGTTCCTGGTGCCGGCCGGCACGCCGGGACTGTCCTTCGGGCCGCGCGACCACAAGATGGGCCAGATGGGCACCTGGACGTCCGACGTCTACCTCGACGACGTCCGGGTGCCGGCGGACCACCTGGTCGGCGGCGAGGAGGGGCTGCACAACGGGTTCCGCATCGCCGCGAAGTGCCTCTCGCACGGGCGGACGCACATCGCGGCGCTGTGCGTGGGGATGGCCGACCGGCTGGTGCACGAGTCGATCGAGTTCGCCAGGACCCGCACCCAGGGCGGCCGCCCGATCGCGGCGTACCAGCTGATCCAGGGGCTGATCGCGGACTCGGTGACCGACTACCGGGCCGGGCGCGCCCTCGTGCTCGACGTGGCGCGCCGCTACGACGACGGCACCGACCGGATCTCCGGGCCGTCGGTGGCGAAGTACTTCGCGTCGGAGATGGTGGGCCGGGTGGCCGACCGCGCCGTGCAGATCCACGGCGGCTCGGGCTACATGCGCGGCGTGCCGGTCGAGCGCTTCTACCGCGACGTGCGTCTGTTCCGCATCTACGAGGGGACGTCGCAGATCCAGCAGGTGATCATCGCCCGGGACGCCCTCGGCCCGGCTGCTCGCGGCTGACGCGACGAACGGCCCTTTCGTCCACTCCTGGTGGACGAAAGGGCCGTTCGTCGTCCCCGGGCCCTGCGGATCACATGGGCCCGGGAAACGGCGAGGGCCCAGGCGCACACAGCGCCCGGGCCCTCGTCACCGCAGAGGAAGTGGTCCGTCAGTGGCTGCGCGGCGGCAGGTGGTACTCGAACACCAGCCCGCCCACGGCCAGCAGCACCAGCACCGCACCGATGACCAGCAGCCACACCTGCCAGAACGCGAGCGCGACCCCGCAGACGGCGCACGCCGCGGCCACGCCCATCGGCCAGTAGCTGCCGGGCGAGAAGAACCCGACGTCGCCGGCACCGTCGGACACCTCGGCGTCCGGGTTGTCCTCCGGGCGCTGCTCCAGCCGCCGCGACACGAACCGGAAGTACGTGCCGATGATCAGGCCGAGGCCACCGGTGAGGAACAGCGCGGCCACGCCCACCGGCTCCTGCGTGAGGACCGTGTAGACGATGCCGCAGAGGAAGAAGAACCCGGCGCAGATCTCGAAGATCCGGGACTCGATCTTCATGGTTGCCTCTCAGCTCCCCGCGGCGCTCGGCGGCAGCTGGGCCGAACGGTACGTGCGGTCGGTCGGGAACGGGTAGGTGGTGGTCGCCAGCGGCGCGCAGAGCTCACCGCAGGTCGGGTCCTCGCGGCCGACCGCGGCCAGCGCCTCGCCCGCCGTGTACGGCGCCCCCGTGGCCGGGTTGACCTGGGTGCGCAGCTCGAGCCAGCGGTCGAAGCGAACCGGCGACAGCGCGCGGACCTCGAAGTTCATCATCGCGTGGTAGGCGCCGCACAGCTCGGCGCAGCGGCCCACGAACGCGCCCTCACGGTCGATCCGGTCGATCACCCACGTCGGGTCCTGGTCGTTCTTGTCCGGCAGCGGGAACACGTCCCGCTTGAACAGGAACTCCGGCACGTAGAACGAGTGGATGACGTCGTTGGAGTACTGGTTGAAGGTGATGCTCCGCTCGGTCGGCAGCACCAGGATCGGGATGGTGTCGCTGGTCCCGATCGTCACGACGTCCTTGCCGTCCGGCGTGGTGTGCCCCGGGTAGGAGAAGTCCCAGTTCCACTGCTTCGCGGCGATGTCGACCGTCATGTCGGTCGCCTCGTCCTTGTCCGCGTAGTTCTGCACCAGGACGGTGAAGCCGAACAGGACGGCCACGATGATCGTCGGGATCACCGTGAAGACCAGCTCCAGCGGCAGGTTGTACTGCGTCTGCCGCGGGATGGCGTCGGCCGCCTCCTCCTTCTTCTTGCGGTGGAAGATCACCGCCCAGAACATGGCGCCCCAGGTCACGACGCCCACGACGAGCGCCGCCACCACCGAGCCGATCCACAGATGACGGATCTGCTCGGCCTGCGGGGTGACGCCCTCCGGAAAGCCGAAGCGGAGCACGTCCTCGATGCCGCACGCGGTGAGGAACGGCATGCTCAGGACGGCGAGGGCGGCGATCTTGAGCGCCCGGCGGGCCCCCAAACCTCCCCGCGGGTGCGCGGTCCCGCGACGCCCGTCTCGCTGTGCTCGGCCCACTGCCCGCCGCCTCCCACTGTCGTCGTCGCACGATCGATCGGCCCGGGCGGTTCCCCGGGCTTCTTCGACTTCGCGTAGAGATTAGCCGAGAGGTTCCCGTGCGCCAGGGTCGGGTGCACGTGTCGGTGACCACCCTGTGGATCAGCCGTGCAGATCGGCCGTGCAGATCGGCCGTGCAGATGAGCGCTGTCGATCAGCCCGGGGGCACCGCTGCGCCCCGCCCTCCCCCGACCGGGCCCGACGAGCCGGCGTCGGCATACTGGCTCGCTGTGTGCGGGCTGCTGGGACTGCTGACGGCGGAGGCCGATGCGGCCTCCCGGACCGACGCCATCGTGGAGGCGATGCGGCTCGCCCGGCACCGCGGGCCCGACGAGCCCGGGCGCGCCTGGCACGACCAGGACGTGGTCTTCGGGCACAACCGGCTGTCGTTCATCGACATCGACCACTCGCACCAGCCGATGACCTACCTCGGCGGCCGGTACGTGATGGTCTTCAACGGCGAGATCTACAACTACCTCGAGCTGCGCGAGGAGCTCGCCCGCGAGCACGGGGCCACCTTCGCGACCGAGGGCGACAGCGAGGCGATCCTCGCCGCCTACCACTACTGGGGCCCGGCAGGCGTCTCCCGGCTGCGCGGCATGTTCGCGTTCCTCATCTGGGACACCCAGGAGCGGGTGCTGTTCGGCGCCCGCGATCCGTTCGGGATCAAGCCGCTGTTCTACGCGGTCGGCTCGGCAGGGGCGGCGTTCGCCAGCGAGAAGAAGTGCCTCCTGCACCTCGCCCCGACCCTCGGGCTGCCCGGCGACCCCACCGGCACCGCGCTCGACCAGGTGGCCCTGCAGCACTACCTGACCCTGCAGTACGTGCCGGAGCCGGCGAGCATGCACCGCTCGATCCGCCGGATCGAGTCCGGCACCTGGTTCACGGTGCGTCCGGGCGGTGAGGTCGAGCAGGAGCGCTACTTCCACCCCACATTCCGCGGCACAGCCCCGGCGGCGACCGCCCCGGCCCGCATCGCCGAGGCGCTGCGCGACTCGGTCGCCAAGCACATGCGCGCCGACGTCACCGTCGGCGCGTTCCTGTCCGGCGGCATCGACTCCACGGCGATCGCGGCACTGGCCAAGGAGCACAACCCGGACCTGATCACCTTCACCACCGGGTTCGAGCGGGAGGGCTACTCCGAGGTCGACGTGGCCGCCGAGTCCGCGGCCGCGATCGGCGTGCGGCACGTCGTCCGCACGGTCAAGCCCGACGAGATGATGGAGGCGCTGCCGCTCATCGTCTGGTACCTCGACGACCCGGTGGCCGACCCGGCGCTGGTGCCGCTGTGGTTCATCGCCCGCGAAGCCCGCAAGCACGTCAAGGTGGTGCTCTCCGGCGAGGGCTCCGACGAGCTGTTCGGCGGCTACACGATCTACCGCGAGCCGCTCTCGCTCGCGCCGTTCGAGAAGGTCCCCGGCGTGCTGCGCCGGCTGCTCGGTCGGGTGTCCGCGGGACTGCCCGAGGGGATGCGCGGCAAGGACCTGCTCCGCCGCGGCGCGCTGCCGCTCGAGCAGCGCTACTACGGCAACGCCCGGATCTTCCGCGACGACCAGCTCGCGGCCGTCCTGCGCCAGTACGACCCGTGGCGCTCGCACACCGACGTGACCGCGCCCTACTACCGCGAGTCGGTCGGCTGGGACCCGGTCGCCCGCATGCAGCACGTCGACCTGTTCACGTGGCTGCGCGGCGACATCCTGGTCAAGGCCGACAAGATGACGATGGCCAACTCGCTGGAGCTGCGGGTGCCGTTCCTCGATCCCGAGGTCTACGCGGTCGCCTCCGAGCTGCCGCTGGAGGCCAAGATCGGCGAAGGCACCACGAAGCTCGCGCTGCGCAAGGCGCTCGACGGGATCGTGCCCCCGCACGTGCTGCACCGGCGCAAGCTCGGTTTCCCCGTGCCGATCAGGCACTGGCTGCGCGACGAGATGTACCCGTGGGCGCTCGACATCGTGCGCGACTCGCAGGCCGACCACCTCATCGACCTCGCCGCCGTGCGCAACCTGATCGAGGCGCACCGCGCCGGGCCCGTCGACCACAGCCGGCGCATCTGGACGCTGCTGGTGTTCCTGCTCTGGCACGGCATCTTCGTCGAGGAGCGGATCAAGCCCGAGGTGCCCGAACCCAGCTACCCGGTCCGGATCTAGATCACAGGTTCTCGATCACATACAGCCGGTCGGAGGCTCCAGCACCGGCCGTGGCCGTACTAGGGTTCGATCCGTCACTCGATGGGGGGCTCCCGTGACGGACGTGCGGCCCGGCTCCGCGACCGATGTGCCGCACCGCGCCCGCATGTGGAGCTACTGGCTGGGCGGGAAGGACCACTACGCCGCCGACCGGCGCTGCGCCGATGCGGTGTCGGCCGTCTACCCCCGAGCCGCCGAGGTGATCCGCGCGACCCACGGGTTCGTGCAGCGCGCCGTCCGCCACCTGGCCGAGCACGGCGTGCGCCAGTTCGTCGACGTCGGCCCGGGCCTCCCGGTCGATCGCGATCTGCGCCCCGCGCTGGGCGAGCTGGCCCCCGCCACCCGCGTCGTGCACATCGACCAGGACCCGTTCGTGCTGATCCGGGCCCAGGCGCTGCCGCCGAGCGGCACCGGCATCGACGTCTACCGCGACGCCGACCACCGTGACCCGGCCGCCCTGCTCGCCGCCGCTGCGACCGTCCTCGATCTGACCCGACCGGTGGCGGTGCTGTTCACCGGGGTGCTCGGCTACGTCCGCTCGCCGCAGCGCGCGGCGAAGATCGTCCAGGAAGTGGCCGCGGCGCTCGCGCCGGGCAGCGCGGTCGTCGTGTGGGAGGCCACCGCCACCAGCGCCGGGATGCGCAGCGCCATGGCGATCCGCAACGCCGACGGCGCCGGCTACGACCTCTGGGACGTCGCCGACCTGCGCAGCCTGTTCGCCGGGCTGGACCTGCTCGGCCCCGGGCTGGTACCGGTCGACGAGTGGTGGCCCGGCCGCGCGGTGACGAGCACCGCGCCGGCCGACGCGTACGGAGGCGTGGCCCGGGTCCCTGCCCGCACCGGCGCAGCGCCCGTCACCGGACCGATCACAGGGCCGATCACCGGGCCGATCACCGCACCGATCACCGCGGTCCCCCGGCCGGTCCCGGAGCCCGAGCCCGTCACCACCCCGATCACGGTCCTCGACGCCGCCCCGCCGCCGGCCGCCGAGCTGCGCACCGAGCGTCCCTCCCCGGCCCGCGTGTGGAACTACTGGCTGGGCGGGAAGGACCACTACGCGGCCGATCGAGCCGTCGGCGACGCGGTCCTCGCGCTCTACCCCGGGATCCGCGATCTCGCGGCCGCCTCTCGCCGGTTCCTCGTGCACACCGTGGACCACCTGGCCCGGTCGGGCGTGCGGCAGTTCCTCGACATCGGCTGCGGGCTGCCGACCCGGCCGAACACCCACGAGATCGCGCAGGCGGTCGTGCCCGACGCCCGCGTGGTCTACGTCGACAACGACCCGCAGGTGCTCATCCACTCCCGGGCCTTCCAGGCCGGGCGCGGCGGCGTCGTCACCTACATCGAGGCCGACCTGCGCGACACAGCGACCGTGCTCGCCCGGGCCGGTACCGACCTCGACCTGACGGCGCCCGTCGCCGTACTGTTCATGGGCGTGCTCGGCTTCGTCGACGCACCGGAGATGCACCACGCGGTGCGCTCGATCACGAGCGCGCTGGCGCCGGGCAGTCACCTGGTGCTCTGGGAGAGCACCGACACGAGCCCGCAGATCCAGGCCGCTGTGGCCGCCCAGACCGGGATGGGCCTACCCTACCGGCTGTCCACAGTGGCCGAGTTGCGGGACTGCTTCACCGGGCTCGAGCTGCTCGAACCCGGAATCGTCCCGATCAACGCGTGGCGTCCCGAGCAGCCGCAGCCCGTCCACGTCGACGGCTACGGTGGTGTCGCCCGCGTCGTCGGGCGGTGGTGACCGGATGTCGGCCGGGATTCCGGCCGACGACAACGAGGAGTAGGAACCCGAGCTGTGAGCGAACCCGTCGACCTGCAGACCGATGTCCCGCACGGCGCCCGCATCTGGAACTACTGGCTGGGCGGTAAGGACAACTACGCCGCCGACCGGGAGATCGGGGACGCGGTGGCCGCCGCCGTCCCGTTCGTCCGCCAGTACGCCCTGCTGACGCGGCAGTTCCTGATCCGCGCGGTGACCTATCTGGCCGCCGAGGCCGGCATCCGGCAGTTCCTCGACGTCGGCACCGGGTTGCCCACCGCCCAGAACACCCACGAGGTCGCGCAGGCCGTCGCGCCCGACGCGAAGATCGTCTACGTCGACAACGACCCGCTGGTGCTCGCCCACGCCCGCGCTCTGCTGGCCGGCACCACCAGCGAGGGGATCACCACCTACGTCGACGCCGACTACCGCGAGCCCGAGAAGGTGCTCGCCGGTGCGCGGGAGACCCTCGACTTCTCGCAGCCGGTCGCCGTGCTGTTCATGGGCGTGTTCGGCTACGTCGAGGCCGACGAGATGCACCGGGTCGTGCGCGAGATCGTCGGTGCCACGTGCTCGGGCAGCTACCTGGCCATGTGGGACGGCACCTCGACCAGCGAGGTGGCCATCGCCGGGGCGAAGGCGCAGGCCGACATGGGCTCGCCGTACCGCCTGTCCACCGTCGACGAGCTGGAGGAGTGCTTCAAGGGCCTCGAGATGGTGGAGCCCGGCCTGGTGCCGGTCACCCTCTGGCGGCCCGCGCCCGCCGCGATCGGCGCCCCCGAGCCGATCGACGCCTACGGCGGTGTCGGCCGTAAGCCCTGATCCTCAGGCAGGGGCGGCGCGCCACACAGACACTCCGCCGATCACCAGCCGCACGCGCTGCTGGTCGACGACGGTGAACCCGCCGTCGGCCAGCAGCTGTGGCACTTCCCCCGGTGTGAACACCGCCATCGGCAGGTTCCGCAGGGGGCCCACCGCGGGCAGCCGGCCCGGGCTGCCGTCGAAGTCCGCGAGCACCAGCTCACCGCCCGGCCGCAGCACCCGCCGCACCTCGGAGAGCATCGCCGTGCGCCCCAGCGGCTCCAGGTGGTGGAACATCAGCGAGGACAGCACCCGGTCCACCGACCCGTCGGCCAGCGGCAGGTCCTCGGCGTAGCCGACCTCCCAGCGGGCAGTGCGCACCGCGACGTCCCGGCTGCGCAGCGCGGCCCGGCGGGCGATCGCGAGGATCCGCTCGTCGGGATCGACGCCCACGAGCCGCGCCTCCGGGTGCTCGCGCCCGACGCGGCGCAGCAGCTGCCCGCTCCCGCAGCCCACGTCGACCACCACGGCCGGGCCCGCCCCGTCGAGCCGGGCCGCCTTCGCCGCAGCCGCGTACACCCACGGCGCGCCGATCAGCAGACCGAACGCGTCGTAGAGCCGGACCGACCGGTGATGCCCCAGCGCGGGCAGGAACGACCGATCCCCGTGGCCGTGCCCATGACCGCGCCCATGAGTGCGCTCTTGCTTCGAGTGTGAAGTTCTTTCGCTCATGGCCCCAGGCTGGCAGCCGGTCAGCCTGAGGGGATGTCGGATCCGCAGCGATGGTGGGACGATGTTCCGGTGTCGACCCTGCGCCGCTCCGGACGGCCCGTGCCGGTCCGCGGGCTCGACGTCCTGCCGGCCGGCCAGCGCGTGGCCGTGCACCGCATCGACGGCGGGCAGCACTCCCCGTTGGCCGCCGACCACACCCACGACTTCTTCGTGCTCACCTACGTCGCCGACGCCCCACCGGGCTCGCCGGTCCGGGCGGGCGATCTGCTCGTCGTCGCCCCCGGTGACCTGGTCGGCGCAACCGCGCTGGGCATCGCCGAGCACGACTGGCGCAGTCTGAGCGGCTGGGCGGTGCTGTTCGACGCCGACCTGCTCGGCGCGCAACCGGCGACGTCCCCGCTGGCCTGGGGCACCCATCCGCTGCTCGCCCCGTTCGTCGGCGGGCGCAGTCCCGGGATCGCCCGGCTGAGCGTGCCGCCGGAGGCCCGACCGGCGTGGACCGCGCGCGTCGAAGCGCTGGAGGCCGAGCTGGCGGAGCGCCGCAGCGGCTACCACGCCGCCGCTGTCGCCCACCTGACGCTGCTGCTCGTCGAGGTCGCCCGGCTCGCCGACGCCGACGGCCGGATCGTCGCGGACCTGCAGGACAACCGGGAGCCGCTGCTCGGCGAGGTCTTCGCGGTCATCGAGCGCCGCTACGCCGAACCGCTCTCGCTGCGCGACGTCGCGCGGGCCGTGGGCCGCTCCCCCGGCCACCTCACCACGCGCGTGCGGGAACGCACCGGCCGCACGGTGCTGGAGTGGATCACCGAGCGGCGGATGATGGAGGCCCGCAGGCTGCTCGCCACCACCGACGCGCCGGTCGCCGCGATCGGCGCGGCCGTCGGCGTCCCCGACCCCGGGTACTTCGCGCGGCTGTTCCGCCGCGAGCACGGCATGAGCCCTGCGGCGTGGCGGGACAGGGCGGCCGGCCCGGCGTCAGCCGAGGATCACTCCGGGAGGATCGCGGCGATCTCGGCCGCTGCGTCCGGCCCGTAGGCGTCGCGCAGCCGCTCGACGGCGACCGCGCGGTCCCAGGTCCATTCCTGCCCACCGTGCGACTCCAGCGTGGTCACCGCGATCAGGCAGCCCAGCTGGGCCGAACGCTCCAGCGACAGCCCCTGTGTGTGGGCGGCGAGGAACCCGGCGCGGAACGCGTCACCGACTCCGGTCGGATCGACCTTGCCGGTCTCGGGCACCACTCCGACCTTCAGCTCACTGCCGTCCCGGCAGACGATCTGCACACCGTTCTCACCGAGCGTCGTGATGCGGATGTCGACCCGCTCGGCCACCTGCGCAGGCGTCCACCCGGTCTTCTGCTGCAGCAGCTCCCACTCGTAGTCGTTCGTCATCAAGAAGCGGGCGCCGTCGACCAGGATCCGGATGTCCGGCCCGTCCATCCGCGTGACCTGCTGCGACACGTCCGCCACGAACGGCATGCCGAGCTCGAGGCACTGCCGGGTGTACTTCACCATCGCCGCCGGGTCGCTCGCCCCGATCAGCACCAGGTCCACGCCCAGCGCGGGCAGCCCGGACAGGTCGATGTCCACCGAGCGCGCCATCGCACCGCTGTAGAACGTGCCGATCTGGCGCATCGCGTCGTCGGTCGTGCAGATGAAGCGCGCCGTGTGCAGATCCGGGCAGACCAGGACCTGCGAGGTGTCCACGCCGTGGTCCTCCAGCCACTGCCGGTACTCGCCGAAGTCGGCGCCGACCGCGCCCACCAGCAGCGGCCGCTGCCCGAGCACGCCCAGGCCGAACGCGATGTTCGCGCCCGACCCACCCTTGTGGATCACCAGGTCGTCCACGAGGAACGACAGGGAGATCCGGTCGAGCTGCTCGGCGACGAGCAGCTCGTGGAACTTCCCGGGGAAGTGCATGAGGTGGTCGGTCGCGATGGACCCGGTCACGGCGATGGACACGAACCGCAACCCTACCTGGCGAAGACACCGAGGCCCCGGCCACGCAAGGTGGCCGGGGCCTCGGTGGGCGGGTCAGGTCTGTTGATCGCGTCAGTCCGATCGAGTCGCCCGATCAGTTGAACGAGTCGCCGCAGGCGCAGGACCCGGTGGCGTTCGGGTTGTCGATCGTGAAGCCCTGCTTCTCGATCGTGTCGACGAAGTCGATCACCGCACCGTCGAGGTACGGGGCGCTCATCCGGTCGACGCCCACCTTCAAGCCGTGGAACTCGCGGAAGAGGTCACCGTCGACGACCCGGTCGTCGAAGTACAGCTGGTACCGCAGGCCGGCGCACCCACCCGGCTGCACCTGGATGCGCAGGTGCATGTCGTCGCGGCCTTCCTGCTCGAGCAGGGATCGAGCCTTGAGGGCGGCGGCGTCGGTGAGCACGACGCCGTGCGTCTCGTTCTCGACGGACGTGGCGTTCTCGACGGTCATGGCTCTCCCAAACAACGAAGGCTCGTGCAGAATTCCCGGTCTCGAGTGTAGTCCCACGGCGTGGGAGACGACGGCTGCGCGCGTCACAGCGCCGGGAGCGGATCAGCGGCTCCACCGCTTCGCCACCCGCTCGGCGAGCGACGCCAGCGTGCCCGCCGGATCGGCCAGCGACGCCTCGAGCCCGGTCTGCTCGGCCACCCCGTACGCGGCCTCCACCCCGACCGCGGCCGCCTCCCGCCTGCCCACGCTCACCTGCCCGGCGAGCACGATGCACGGCACGCCGCGCTCGGCGGCCCCGCGGGCGACCGCGGTGACGAGCTTGCCGCGCAGCGACTGCCAGTCGAAGCTGCCCTCACCGGTGATCACGAGCCCGGCCCGGTCCAGCGCCGCGTCCAGCCCGACCAGCCCGCGCACCAGCCCCGCACCGGACACCCGCTCGGCGCCCAGCGCCAGCAGCGCGGCACCCAGCCCGCCCGCGGCGCCGGCGCCCGGTTCGTCGCGCACGTCGCGGCCGGTGTGCTCGGCGAGCACGTCGGCGAAGCGGGCCAGGGACTCGTCCAGCACCGCGATCATGCGGTCGTCGGCGCCCTTCTGAGGGCCGAACACCGCGGCCGCGCCGTGCCGGCCCAACAGCGGGTCGTCCACATCGACAGCGGCGACCAAGCGGAGCCCGGCGATGTCCGGGCGCCCGTCGAGGCGCGCGACGTCGGCGAGGGCCGCGCCACCGGGCGGCAACTCAGCGCCGTCGGCGGCCAACGGGTGGGCGCCGAGCGCGGCGAGCATGCCCGCACCGCCGTCGGTGGTCGCCGAGCCGCCCAGGCCGACGACGATCTCCGTGGCGCCGGCCGCGATCGCCGCGCGGATCAGCTCGCCGACGCCGTGGGTGGTGACCGTGGCCGCCGTCTGCGGGGTGCGCTCGGCCCGCGGCACCAGGTGCAGCCCGCAAACGGCCGCGGACTCGACGTAGGCACACTCCCCCACCTGGAGCCAGGTTGCCGGCACCGGAGCGCCGGACGGGCCGATCACCGTCGTCGTGTGCAAGGTGCCGCCGAGGACCGCGTACAGCACGTCGACGAAGCCCGTGCCGCCGTCGGCGACCGGAAGCAGCTCCAGCTCGTCGCCCGGGGCGGTGCGCCGCCAGCCCTCCGCGATGGCGGCGGCCGCCTCCGGCGCGCTGAGGGTTTCGCCGAAGGAGTCCGGCGCCACGACCACCCGCATGCTGGTTCTCCCTGTTCTCCCCGGTCGCCGGGCCTCCCGTAGGCTAGCCACGTGAAGTTCCTGGGCCGCTCCACCGCCGCAGACTCGGCACCCGACGACGCCTCGGCGTCCGCGAAGAACGACGCGACCCAGAAGACGGCGGATCAGCCGACCGGGAAGAAGCCGGGCGCGAAGCCGCACGGCAAGGGGCGGCCGACGCCGAAGCGCCGGGAGGCCGAGGCCCGCCGCCGGGGGCCCGTGCCGCCGCCGCCCAGGACGCAGCGCGAGGCGATCAAGCGCGCCAAGGCCACCCGGCCCAGCAAGGAGGAGCGCCGCCGCCTCGCCGCCGAGCGCCGCGAGCGCATGGCCGCCGGCGACGAGCGCTACCTGCTGCCGCGCGACCGCGGCCCGGTCAAGGCCTACATCCGCGACGTCGTCGACTCCCGCCCGCACCTCATGGGCCTGTTCATGCCGCTCGCCGGGCTCGTGCTCATCTCCGCGCTGTTCCCGGTGCTCGCGGTGCAGCAGTACATGAGCCTGTTCACGATGATCGTCCTGCTCGTGATGATCGTCGAGGGTGTGCTGCTGGGGATCTCCACCACGCGCAAGGTGCGGGCGAAGTTCCCGAACGAGCAGATCAGGGGCCTGTCGATCGGGTGGTACGCGTTCACGCGCGCGAGCCAGCTGCGGCGGCTGCGGATCCCGAAGCCGCGGGTGCAGCGCGGCGCGAACGTCTAGGCCGGGATCGGTTCGGACCGCCCGCGAGTCCCGCGTTCCGGCCGGCGAGCCATGCACTCGGGCCAGCGAGTCCCGCATCCGGCCCGGCGAGTTGCCGTTGTCGGCGCGGCGAGTCCCGCATCCGGCCCCAGGTGGTCGACGTCCGTCTTCATCCGTCTTCGACCCGATCGGACGCGGCTTGTCGCGGGCACGCCGTAACGCGCAGCTCGCCGGGCGGAACGCAGGACTCGCTGGCCCGAACGCGGAACTCGCCGGGCTGGAGCGGGCAACTCGCCGGGCTGGAGCGGGCAACTCGCCGGGCTGGAGCGGACAACTCGCGCGGGACTCCTGACTCGCGCGCCGTCCTGTGACTCGCGCGCTGTACTAAGCCCGTCGCCGACCGGCCGCATCGCCGTCCCCTACCGTTTCCCCATGATCACGCTCGTGCTCGGCGGCACCCGCTCGGGCAAGTCCGGCCACGCAGAGTCCCTCCTGCCCGCCGACGAGCCGGTGCGCTACCTCGCCACCGCCCGGCGGATCGAGGGCGACGCCGAGTGGGAGGCCCGCATCGCCGCGCACCGCGCCCGCCGACCGCCGGCGTGGACCACGCTGGAGGGCGTCGACGTGGCCGCCACCATCGCCGCGGGCGGCGCACCCCTGCTGGTCGACGACCTGGCGACCTGGCTCACCGGGGTCCTCGACGACGCCGGGGCCTGGGACGCCCACCCGATGCCGTCGGTCGTGCAGGAACGGGTCGGCGAGCTGGTCGCCGCGGTCGCGAACGCCCCCGGCCGGGTCGTGCTGGTCTCGGCCGAGGTCGGGCTGGGGGTCGTCCCGCCCACCCGGGCCGGGCGGTTGTTCCGCGACGAGCTGGGCGCGCTCAACACGGCGCTGGCCGCCGTCGCCGACGAGGTCGTGCTGCTCGTGGCCGGGCTACCGCTGAAGCTGAAGTGACCCCCGGTTCGCAGTGCCGGACAGCGCTGTTAGGAAACACCCTGTGGATCTGCCCGCCGTCCCCGCTCCCGACGCCCAGGCCCGTCGCGCAGCGGTCGCCCGGTACACCGAGTCGGCGGTGGCCGACGGCGCGCTCGGCCGCCTCGCCGAGCTGGGCGTGTGGCTCGCCGCCACCCGCGGCACCTGCCCACCACCGCCACCCGCCCGGGCTCGGATCGTCGTGATCGCGGGCGACCACGGCATCGCCGAGGCCGGGGTATCGATGCACCCCGCCGGATCGACGGCGAAGCAGGTCGCCACGCTGCACCACACGACCTCCCCGGTGGCGACGCTCGCCCCGGAGGGCGGCGCGACGGTCCGCGCGATCGACGTGGCGCTCACCGCGGGTGAGCCGACCGAGGCCGGTCCCTACCGGGTCCGGGCGGGCAGCGGCCGGATCGACCGCGAGGACGCCCTCACCGAGGCCGAGACCACGCACGCCGTCGGCGTCGGCCGCGCGATCGCCGACGAGGAGGTCGACGCCGGCGCCGACCTGCTGGTCCCGGCGTCGCTCGGGGTCGGGGCGACGACGCCCGCCGAGGTGATCGTCGCGGCGTTGACCGGCACCGAACCCGTCGCGGTCGTCGGGCGCGGCAGCGGCATCGACGACAACGCGTGGATGCGCAAGGCCGCCGCCGTGCGCGACGCGCTGCGCCGCACGAAGGGGCACCGCAACGACCCCCTCACGCTGCTGCGGGTCGCGGGCGGCGCCGACATCGCTGCGCTCACCGGGTTCTGCCTGCAGGCCGCGCTGCGCCGCACCCCCGTCCTGCTGGACGGGGGCGTCGTCCCGCTCGCGGCCGCGATGCTGGCCGAGCGGCTCGCGCCCGGTGCGAAGCAGTGGTGGCTGCTCGCGCAGCGCTCCACCGACCCGGCTGCGGCGATCGCCGCCGAACGCCTCGATCTGGAGCCCCTCGTCGAGCTGGGGATCCGGCTCGGTGACGGCACCGGCGCCGCCGCGGCGATCCCCCTGATCCGGATGGCGGCGCTGCTTCTGGCGGGAGCCGCACCGGCGTGAGGGGGCTCGCGGTCGCGCTGTCGCTGCTCACCGTGCTGCCGGTGCGGGTGGCGACGGTCGACCGCGCTGCTGCGGCCGCCGCCCTGCGTTGGGCTCCGGCCGTCGGGTTGCTGCTCGGCACCGCCGCGGGCGGGCTCGCTGTCGGTCTCGCCGCCCTCGGCCTCCCGCCGCTGGTCGCCGGGCTGCTCACCGTCGGAGCGCTGGCGCTGGCCACCCGTGGCATGCACGTCGACGGGCTCGCCGACACCGCCGACGGCCTCGGCTGCTACGGCCCGCCCGAGCGGGCCCTCGCCGTGCTGCGCGACGGCGGCGCCGGACCGTTCGCGGTCGCGACGCTCATCGTCGTGCTCGGCACTCAGGCGGGCACGCTCGGCGCACTCGGAACCACGGCCGTCCCCGCCGCCGCGCTGGCCCTCGCCACCGGACGCGCGTCGTTCGCGTGGTCGTGCCGCCGCGGGGAGCCCGCGGCGCGGCCGGAGGGCCTCGGCGCGCTCGTGGCCGGGTCACAGCCGGTGTGGGTGGCCCCGCTGTGGTGGCTGGTGCTGGCCGCCGCGGCGGTGCCGCTGCTCGGCTGGCGCGGACCGGTCGCGGTGGCCTTCGCGGCGGCGGTGGCCGTGGCGCTGGCCCGGCACACGGCCCACCGGTTCGGCGGCGTCACCGGAGACGCGCTGGGCGCGGCGACCGAGCTGGCCACCACCGCGGCGCTGATCGTCCTCGCCACCGGGGCCTGAGCCCCCCAAACGCAACGAACGGCACTCTCGTCCACTCGGGGTGGACGAGAGTGCCGTTCGTTGCGCCCTGGAGCCGCGGACTCAGGCGGGCACCATCGTGTACATCCACGAGTGCGTGTCCGGGGCCTCGCCGCGCTGGATGGACGTGAGCAGCTCACGCAGCCGCAGCGTGACCGGCCCCGGCTCGCCACCGCCGATGACCACGTCGTCGTCGTGGCTCTTCACCCGTCCGATCGGCGTGATGACCGCGGCCGTGCCGCACCCGAAGACCTCGGTGATCCGGCCGTCCCGCGCACCGTCGAACCACTCCTGGCCGGAGATGCGCCGCTCGGTGACCTCGCAGCCGATCTCCTTCGCCAGCACGAGCAGCGCGTCGCGGGTGATGCCGGGCAGGATGCTGCCGGAGAGCGTGGGCGTGACCAGCTCGGCCTGGTCACCCGAGCCGAACACGAAGAAGAGGTTGTTCGACCCCATCTCCTCGACCCACGTGCGCTCCTCGGCGTCGAGGTAGGCCACCTGCGCGCAGCCGTGCTCGGCGCCCTGGGACTGCGGGAGCAGGGACGCGGCGTAGTTGCCGCCGCACTTCGCCGTGCCCGTACCGCCGAGCGCGGCACGGGTGTAGTCCGTGGACAGCCATACGTCGACCGGCTTCACCCCACCTGCGAAGTACGGCCCGGCCGGGGAGGCGATCAGCACGTAGAGGTACTCCGCCGAGGGCCGCACGCCCAGGCCCACCTCGGTGGCGAGCATGAACGGCCGCAGGTACAGCGAATCCTCGCCGCCCGCGGCGGGCACCCAATCACGGTCGACGTCTAGCAGCTGGCGGATCGACTCCAGGAACAGCTCGTCGGGCAGCTCGGCCATCGCGAGCCGCGCCGCGGAGCGCCTAAAACGCGCGGCATTGGCGTCGGGGCGGAAGCAGGCGATCGAACCGTCGGGCTGGCGGTAGGCCTTGAGCCCTTCGAAGATCTCCTGCCCGTAGTGCAGCACCATTGCCGCGGGGTCGAAGGTGAGCGGGCCGTACGGCTTGAGTTCCGCGTCGTGCCAGCCCTTTTCCGCCGTCCACCGGATCGTGACCATGTGGTCGGTGAAGTACCTCCCGAAGCCGGGTTCGGCCAGGATTTCCGCACGCCGCTCCGGGGGTGTGGGAGACGGGTGCGGGGTACGGGTGAATGCCACGGTCATGCCGGACAAGGTAGCCGGAGGGTTCGACGGTCGGAAGCCCGACCATCCCTTGTCCTATCCCCTGCCGCTGCCGGAACCCAGCCCGGCCGTCATTGCGCCGGCTCCCCCTCGGTGCAGCAGCGCCGGAATCCCTCCGCCTCCAGGCTCAGGTACCGGCGCGTGAGCCCGCCGTAAACGCGGCCGATGAGCCGCCCGATCGGTCCCTCCTGCACGAGCCGGAGGGTCAGCCGGGTCCCCTCACCGTCCGGCTCGATCAGGTGTTCGCCGATCGTTCGGACGCCGGGGCCGGTCGACTCCCACACCATGCCGCCGTCGTCGAGCCGGGTCACTGTCCACACGGCCTTCGGCAACTTCGGCTGGCGCACCTCGGCGCGGGAGCCGACGGCGAGCGGGCCGTCGTCGAGCCGGCGCACCGACGTGATCGACGGTGTCCAGCGCGGCCAGGCCTCGACGTCGACGAGAGCCGCGTGCAACCGCTGCACCGGCGCCGCGACGTGCAGGGTGTGCGTGAACTCCATGGCCGGAATGTACCACGTGGTACACCGATGTACCGTGTGGTACGTGCCGTCTCGGGAAGCGTTGCTGGACGCCGCGATCGCCCACGTCGAGCAGCACGGCCTCGGTGAGCTGTCGATGCGCGGCATCGCGGCCGCGATCGGCACCAGCCACCGGATGCTCAACTACCACTTCGGCTCGCGCGAGGCGTTCGTCCGCGCCCTCGTCGACCGCGTCGAGCAGCGCCAGCGCGACCGCCTCGCCGCACTGCTCGCCGATCCCGACGTTCCCCCGCTCGAGCAGGCCGCCCGGTTCACCGAGCAGCTGCTCGATCCCTCGCTGTGGCCGGCGGAGCGGCTGTTCTTCGAGGTCTACGGGCAGGCGCTGGCCGGCGCTCCGCACACCGCCGGGTTCCTCGACCGCGTCGTCACGGCGTGGCTCGAGCCCGCCGCCGAGCTGCTGGTGCGCATCGGCGTGCCGCGCGAGCAGGCCCGCACCCACGCCCGGCTCGGCCTCGCCGTCACGCGCGGACTGCTGCTGGACCTGCTCGCCACCGGCGACGTGGCGGGGGTGCGCGCCGCGGCCGAGCTGTACCTGCAGACCTACAAGGACCTGCAGGCCGGCATCACGCAGTGACGCGCACCGTGGCCGCCGCCCAGCCCACCGCGATCGCCACCACGGCGATCAGCACCTGGACCGGCGGCAGCGACGCGGCCATCACCAGCGACAGCACCAGCCCCACCGGCGGCGCCCAGCGGGGCCAGCGCCGCCGCTCCGCGGGCAGCCGCAGCGCCGCGAGGTTCAGCACCGCGTAGGCGATCAGCACTGCGCACGCCGACACCGCGATCGTGGCGGCCTGCCCGCCGACGCACACGACGGCGATCGCCACCGCCCCGGACACCAGCCCGGCCCGGCACGACGTACCCCGCTCCCCCGTCACCGCCAGCGCGCGCGGCAGCTCGCCGGCCCGGGCCATCGTCACCACCGTGCCGGTGAGCGCGACCAGTACCCACAGCAGCGCCGACATCGCCACCACGGCGGCCGCCACCCGCACCAGCATGCCCAGCGCCGGAGCACCGCCCGCGTCGACGACGGCGGCGAGCGGCGCGACCTCGGCCGACAGCCGTTCCGCGCCCATCCCGACGATCAGCGCGATCGCGAGCAGGAGCAGCACCGCGAGCCCGATCGCCAGCGTCACGAGCAGGCCGCGGCACAGCGTCGCGGCCGGCTCCCGGGCCTCGCCGCCGGCCATCCCGACCCGCGCGAGCCCGGCGAACGCGAACGACACGAACGCGGCCGCGCCGGTGATCCCGAGCCCACCCCAGCCCAGCTCGGCCGGGTCCGGCGACCAGCCCGCCGCCGGGGCGACCGGCGCGTCCCCGGCCAGGAGCAGAGACACGACGACGACGAACAGCAGGACCGCGAGAGTGCCGCCGACCAGGGCGTAGGTGCCGCGGACCGTCCAGCGGACGCCCGCGACGTTCGCGATCGTGGCGGCCACCAGCACCCCGATCGCGGCGGGCAGCGGCGCCGACGGCAGCACGTAGGAGGCGAAGATCGAGGCCACCGCGGCGGCGGCCGTCGCCCGGGCCACCAGGAACGCGACCGATCCCAGCCGGCCCAGCGCATCGGGTAGCCGGGCCCTGGCGACGTCCAGTGCGCTGAGCTCGCTCAGCCCGGTCGAGCGATCGTGCGCCAGCACCAGCTCGGCGGTGGACGCGGTGGAGCAGTACGCGGCGAACGCGGCGATCAGCACCGCCAGCGGCAGCCAGCGCCCAGCGGCGGCCGCCGCCGGGCCCCAGACGGCGAACGACCCGGCCCCGAGCACGGCAGCCAACCCGAGCACGACCACATCGGTCGTGCCGAGTCGCCGCTCCGCGCGCTCCTGTCTGCCGGGCACCCGTACAGCCAAGCATCTTCGACTGCCCCGTCCGGGCGCATGCCGGTGTCATTAGCATCTCGAAGGGATCTCGCCCCGACCCCGTCCCACCGAGAGGAAGTCGTCCACCGTGTCGACCGAGCTGCTGCCCGCCACCGGCCCCGCCGGATCCGCCGACGTCGAGGCCGTGATCGTCGGGCTCGTGCAGGGCGAGTCCGCCCCCGAGCTCGCCGACGGCGCCGCCGAGGTCGCCGCCGCATTCGGGGAGGGCCGGCTGATCGAGCTGCTGAGCGCGGTCGGCGCCACCGGCAAGGCGGAGGAGATCGTCAAGATCCCGACCGGGGGCGCGATCACCGCGCCGCTGCTGGTCGCAGCCGGGCTCGGCAAGCCGGTCGACGACGGTGACCGCGCCGTCCTCGCCGAGCGCGTCCGGCGCGCCAGCGGGGCGGCCGCCCGCGCGCTGGCCGGCAAGGCGAGTGCCCGGAACACGCTCGGGGCGATCGACGCGGCCGCGGCGGGCGAGGGCAGCGTGCTCGGCGCGTACACGTTCAGCGAGTACCGCAGCTCAGACGGCAAGGCCCCGTTGAGCCGCGTCGAGGTCGACGGGGACGCGGCCGCGATCGAGCGGGCCGCCACCGTCGCTGCGGCCGTCGTCGCGGCGCGGGACCTGATCAACACGCCGCCCAACGATCTCTACCCGGCCACGTTCGCCGAGCGGGCCGCCGCGCTCGCCACCGAGGCGGGGGTCGCCGTCGAGGTCCTCGACGAGAAGGCGCTCGCCGACGGCGGTTACGGCGGGATCCTCGGCGTCGGCCAGGGCTCGACGCGCCCGCCGCGGCTCGTGCGGCTGACGTGGTCCGGCGGCGACGCGCCGCGGGCGAAGGTCGCTCTCGTCGGCAAGGGCATCACGTTCGACACCGGCGGCATCTCGATCAAGCCCGCCGCGAACATGGACCACATGACCAGCGACATGAGCGGCGCGGCCGCGGTCATCGTGACGACCGTGCTCGCCGCCCGGCTGAACCTGCCGGTCGCGGTCACCGCCACCGTGCCGATGGCGGAGAACCTGCCGTCCGGGTCGGCCTACCGGCCGGGTGACGTGCTGCGCATGTACAGCGGCAAGACCGTCGAGGTGCTCAACACCGACGCCGAGGGCCGGCTGATCCTCGCCGACGCGATCGCCCGTGCCGCCGAGGACTCCCCCGACCTGCTCGTCGAGGTCTCCACCCTCACCGGTGCCCAGCAGGTGGCGCTCGGTATGCGCACCGCCGGCGTCATGGGCAGCGACGAGCTGCGCGACCGCATCGCCGCGCTCGGCCGCGCGGTCGGCGAGGACGCCTGGGCCATGCCGCTGCCCGAGCACCTGCGCGAAGGCCTCGACTCGCGCATCGCCGACATCGCCAACGCCGCCAGCGCGCGTTGGGGCGGGATGCTCTCCGCCGGGATCTTCCTGCGCGAGTTCGTGCCGGCCGGGCTGCCGTGGGCGCACATCGACATCGCCGGCCCGTCGTTCAACTCGAACAGCCCGTGGGGGTACACGCCGAAGGGCGGCACCGGCGTCCCGGTCCGGACGCTGGCCGCGCTGCTGCAGGAGCTCGCCGAGGCATAGGGAGTCGCGCATCTCGTCCGGCGAGTCCCGCGCCTCGCCCGGCGAGTCCCGCATCCGGCACCGCGAGTCCCGCGTGCTGTCTGGCGAGTACTGCGATCCGCGCGGTGTGCGCACCAGACGCACACCACACAGGACCCGCGTGCGCGACTCGCCGGGCGACACGCGCGATCCGCCGGCCCGACCTCCGGGCTCGCGAGTCCCGCGTTTCGGCCGGCGAGTCGCGCGGTCGACCCAGCGAGTCCGACATGGCGTCGGCCAGCTGCGTGTTCCGTCCACACAGACCGCTCAGGACTCACCCGTGTCGGACGCAGGACTCGCCGCGCCGGTCGCGAGACTCGCGATCCCAGACGCGCGACGCGCGGCCCGAGACGGGCAACTCGCGGTGCCGAATGCGCAACTCGCGGCCCCGAGTGCACGACTCCCGCCCGACCGAATGCGTGACTCGCCCGACCGGACGCGCGACTCGCCCGCGCGGGTGCACGCCCTCCGCGGCCCTACTGCTCCAGCTCGCGACGCCGCCTCAGGATCCGCTCCCGCGCGTCGTGATCGCGCATGCGCTGCGGGTACCCGACGATCTGCGCGTCGTAGATCGGCAGCGCGAGCTTGCGGGCGAAGCGGATGGCGGCGGCGGGGCCGGACACCCGGCCACGTGTCCAGGCGCCGTCCGCGTCGACCAGCAGCACTGTGGTCGGGGTGACGGTGGTGCGCGGCTCGACGAACGCCTCGACGCCGTGGTGCGCGGCGGCCCACTCGCGCAACCGGTCGAGATCGTCCCCACCGGACGACGAACGACGGCCGCGCAGCCGGTCGAGCAGTCCCACCGCGACCACCTCCTCGCTGCGGTCAAACGCCGGTGGGCGGTGATTCTCTCCCGAACGGACCACATCCCACTTGGAGTAGCCGCGGGTGACAAGATGGGCCCAGGAGCCCGGCTGACCCCGGGCCGACGGAAGTCTCGAGGGAGCTGTCGCGTGCCTGAGCACAACACCGTGCACAACGCGGACGTCGTGATCCTGGGTGCCGGTTCGGGCGGTTACGCCTGCGCACTGCGCGCCGCCGAGCTGGGGAAATCGGTCGTGCTCATCGAGCGCGACAAGATCGGAGGCACCTGCCTGCACCAGGGCTGCATCCCCACGAAGGCCCTGCTGCACGCCGCGGAGGTCGCGGACGCCGCGCGGGAGGGCGCCAAGGTCGGGGTGCTGTCCAAGCTGGACGGCATCGACATGTCCGGCGTCCACAGCTACAAGGACGGCGTGATCACCCGGCTCTACAAGGGCCTGCAGGGGCTGATCAAGTCGCGGAAGATCCAGGTCGTCGAGGGCACGGGCCGGTTCGAGGCGCCGAACGCCGTCGTCGTCGGTGATGATCGTTACGTCGGCACGGACGTGGTCCTGGCCACGGGCAGCTACGCACGCACGCTCCCCGGTCTCGAGATCGGCGGCCGCATCCTCACCAGCACTGAGGCGCTGCGCCTGCCCGAGGTCCCCGGCACGGTCGTGATCCTCGGCGGCGGCGTGATCGGCGTCGAGTTCGCCAGCGTGTTCGCCAGCTTCGGCGCCCAGGTGACGATCGTGGAGGCGCTCCCCCGCCTGGTCCCGGCGGAGGACGAGTTCTGCTCCAAGCTCCTGGAGCGCGCCTTCCGCCGCCGCAGGATCGCCTTCCGCACCGGCGTGAAGTTCACCGGTGCGACGCAGGACGAGAACGGCGTCACGGTGACGCTGGAGACCGGCGAGGAGCTGGAGGCCGACTACCTGCTGGTCGCGGTCGGCCGCGGGCCCAACACCGCCGAGCAGGGCTTCGCCGAGGCGGGCATCGCGATGGAGCGCGGGTACGTGCTGGTCGACGAGCGGCTGCGCACCAACCTGCCCCACGTGTACGCCGTCGGCGACATCGTGCCGGGGCTGCAGCTCGCGCACCGCGGCTTCGCGCAGGGGGTGTTCCTCGCCGAGCAGATCGCCGGGTTGAACCCGCCGCCGATCGACGAGGCCGGCATCCCGCGCGTCACGTACTGCGAGCCCGAGGTGGCGTCGGTGGGCCTGACCGAGGAGCAGGCCCGCGAACGCCACGCAGAGGTGCAGACCCTCACCTACGACCTCGCCGGCAACGGCAAGAGCCAGATCCTGCAGACCCAGGGCGCGATCAAGCTGGTCAAGGCCGGCGCTCCTGGCGAGCCGGGTCCGGTCGTCGGCATCCACATGGTCGGCGCCCGCGTCGGCGAGCTCATCGGCGAGGCACAGCTGATCTACAACTGGGACGCGCACGCCGACGACGTCGCCGCGCTCGTCCACGCCCACCCCACCCAGAACGAGGCACTCGGCGAAGCGCATCTGGCGCTCGCCGGCAAGCCGCTGCACGCACACAGCTGACCGGCTCGCCGGCCGATCGCACAAGGACAGGAGTACCGACCCACATGGCCTTCACCGTCCAGATGCCCGCCCTCGGGGAGAGCGTGACCGAGGGGACCGTCACCCGCTGGCTCAAGCAGGAGGGTGACACGGTCGAGGTCGACGAGCCGTTGCTCGAGGTCTCGACCGACAAGGTGGACACCGAGATCCCCTCGCCCGTCGCCGGCGTGCTGCAGCGCATCGTCGCGGCCGAGGACGAGACCGTCGAGGTCGGCGGCGACCTCGCCGTGATCGCGGACGCGAGCGACGAGCCCGTCGACACCCCGGCCCCGCAGGCCGCTGCGCCCGCCACCGAGGCGGCCGACGACACCGCAGAGGACACCGAGGAGCAGACGGAGGTCGAGCCCGCCCCGGCCGACGCGCCCGCGCCGCGACCCACCCCGGCCGCTGCTGCCCCGGCCGGTGGCTCCGGTGGCGGCGCCCGCACCCCGGTGACGATGCCCGCGCTCGGCGAGAGCGTCACCGAGGGCACGGTCACCCGCTGGCTCAAGCAGGTCGGCGACACCGTCGCCGTCGACGAGCCGCTGCTGGAGGTCTCGACCGACAAGGTCGACACCGAGATCCCCTCCCCGGTCGCCGGCACGCTGCTGGAGATCACCGCCCAGGAGGACGAGACCGTCGAGGTCGGCGCGCAGCTCGCCGTCATCGGCGACGCCGACGCCGCGCCCGCCGCGCCCGAGCCCGCGCCCTCGGCCCCCGAGCCCGAGGCGCCGAAGGCCGAGCCGGAGCCGGAACCCGAGCAGGAGGCGCCCGCTGCGCCCGAGGCGGAGCCGGCCGCTCCTGCTCCCGCCCCGGCTGCGCCCGCTGCCCCGGCCGCGGAGGAGCCCGCCGAGGAGCCGTCCTCGGGCGGCGCCCCGTACGTCACCCCACTGGTGCGCAAGCTCGCCGCCGAGCACGGCGTGGACCTCTCGACGATCAAGGGCTCCGGTGTCGGCGGCCGCATCCGCAAGCAGGACGTGCTGGCCGCGGCCGAGGCCAAGAAGGCGGCGGCCGCTCCGACACCGGCCGAGACCCCGGCGGCGCCCGCTGCGGCTCCTCCTGCTGCCCCCGCAGCCGCTGCGGCGCCGCGTGCCCCGCAGGCCGTGCCGAAGCCGGCCGACGGCGGCCCGCAGCCGGGCACCACGGTGAAGATGTCGCGGCTGCGCCAGATCATCGCGGAGCGGATGAGCGAGTCCCTGCGGGTGTCGGCGCAGCTGACCACCGTGCAGCAGGTCGACGTCACCCGGATCGCCGCGCTGCGGGCGAAGGCGAAGGCGGAGTTCGAGCGCCGCGAAGGGGTGAAGCTGACCTTCCTGCCGTTCTTCGCGAAGGCCGCGATCGAGGCGCTGAAGGCGTTCCCTCAGGTCAACGCGTCGATCAACGAGGAGACGAAGGAGGTCACCTACCACGACTCAGTCCACCTCGCGATCGCCGTCGACACCCCGCGCGGGCTGATCGTCCCGGTCATCCACGACGCCGACCAGCTCAACATCGCCGGTCTGGCGAAGCGGATCGCCGACCTCGCCGAGCGCACGCGGACCAACAAGATCTCGCCGAACGAGCTGTCCGGCGGGACCTTCACGATCACCAACATCGGCAGCGTCGGCGCCCTGTTCGACACGCCGATCATCAACCAGCCGCAGGTCGCGATCCTCGCCACGGGTGCGATCACCAAGCAGCCGGTGGTGGTCACCGACGCCGACGGCAACGACTCGATCGCGATCCGGTCGGTCTGCTACCTGCCGCTGACCTACGACCACCGGCTCATCGACGGGGCCGACGCCGGCCGGTTCGTGTCGGCGATCCGGGCTCGGCTCGAGGAGGGTGCGTTCGAGGCGGACCTCGGGCTCTAACGCCTCGTAGACCGCGGTAAGTCGCGACGAACGGCACTTTCGTCCACTCTGAGTGGACGAGAGTGCCGTTCGTTGCATCCGGGGTGCCGTGCAGCCGGGTCGCGCGACCAGCCGCGGTGGGCCAAGATCGGGTCGTGCGCGTCGTCGTCGCCGGTTCGTCCGGCCTGATCGGTACTGCCGTCGTCGCCCACCTGCGCTCGGCGGGGCACGAAGTGCTGCGCCTGGTCCGGCGCACCCCGGCGGCACCCGACGAACGGAGCTGGGACCCGCCCGCAGGCCGCATCGACGAGGGCACCTTCGACGGGGTCGGCGCCGTCCTCGGTCTGGGCGGCGCGGGCATCGGGGACCGCCCGTGGAGCGGAGCGCGCAAGCAGGTGCTGCGGGACAGCCGCATCGGCGCCACCGAGGTGCTCGCCGCGGCCGTGGCCGAGCACCGGGTGCCGACGTTCGTGTCGGCGTCGGCGGTGGGCTTCTACGGCGACGCGGGCCCGGACGAGATCGACGAGTCCGCACCGCAGGGGTCCGGCTTCCTCGCCGAGCTGGTGCGCGACTGGGAGGCCGCGACCCGGGCCGCGGCGGACGCCGGCGCCCGGGTGGTCACCCTGCGCACCGGGCTGGTGCTGTCCCGGCGCGGCGGGCTGATGGGCCGGCTACGGCCGCTGTTCCGGCTCGCGCTGGGCGGGTGGATCGGGTCCGGCCAGCAGTACTGGCCGTGGGTGTCCCTCGACGACGTGGTCGGCGCGACCCGGTTCGTCGTCGAGCACGACGAGATCAGCGGCCCGGTGAACGTGACCGGCCCGACGCCCGTCACCAACGCCGAGTTCACCCGCGCGCTGGCCGCGGCGCTGCACCGGCCAGCGCCGGTGCCCGTGCCGGAGGCGCTGGTGCGGCTGCTGCCCGGCGGGATGGGCGAGGAGATGCTGCTCCACAGCCAGCGCGCGGTGCCCGCGAAGCTGCTGGCGGCCGGGTACGAGTTCCGCCACCGCACCCTCGACGACGCGCTGGCCGCGGCGGTCGGGGGTTAGCGGACGCTACCGGATCGCCGGGTCCAGCTGCAGGTCCAGCCCGGCGGGCACCCGCGGCCGCGCCACCGGGTGCTCCCGCACGGGCAGGGTGCCGTCGAGCGCGGCGAGGACCGCCTCCTCCAGCGGATCGATCACCTCAGCCACCGGCACCGGGCGGCCGAGCTCGGCCGCCAGGGACGTCACCCCGGCGTCGGAGATGCCGCACGGCACGATGCGGTCGAACGCGGACAGATCGGGGTCGCAGTTCAGCGCCAGGCCGTGCAGCGTCACCCCGGCCTGCACGCGCACGCCGATCGCACCGATCTTGCGCTCGTAGCGGGTCTCGTCGGCGGGCAGCCACACCCCGCTGCGGCCCTCCACGCGACCGGCGTCGGTGAGGCCGAAGCCGTGCACGACGGCGATCATCGCCTCCTCGAGCCGGCGGACGTAGTCGACGACGTCGAGCGGCTCGGCCAGCCCGATGATCGGGTACGCGACGATCTGGCCCGGCCCGTGCCAGGTGATCCGCCCGCCGCGGTCGACGTCGATCACCCGGGAGCCGTCGGTCGGCCGGTCCTCGGGCTGGGTCCGCTTGCCCGCGGTGTAGACGTGGTGGTGCTCCAGCAGCATGAGCACGTCGGGCCCGCGGCCCTCGCGGCGGTCGTCGGCGTGGGCGCGCTGGATCTCCCACGCCACCTCGTAGTCGACGAGGCCGAGGCGGTCGACGCGGACGGGATCGGTGCTGCGGCGGCAGGATCGGCTGGCCATGGCGCTCACGTTACGCCAGCTGGGGTGCGACGCGGGCGGCGATGAGCTCCAGGTGGTCCAGGTCGGACAGGTCGAGGACCTGCAGGTAGACGCGGGTCACCCCGGCCTCCTCCCGCCACCGCCCGAGCGCGTCGACGACCTGGTCCGGGGTGCCGACGAGGGGGTTGTCGACGTGGTCGCCGGCGGCGGTTCCGGTCACGGCGAGGCGGCGCTCCACCTCGGCGTCGGTCGCTCCGACGGCGACGCGCTGGGCGAACGAGCGCACCATGCCGCCGGGGTCGCGGCCGACGGCCGTGCACGCGTTCGCCACCCGCTCGTACTGCGCGACGGCGACGTCGAGCCTGGGGAACGGCAGGTTGAACTCGGCGGCGTAGCGGGCGGCCAGCGCCGGGGTGCGCTTCGGCCCCATCCCGCCGACGATCACCGGGATCTGCCGGCTCGGTTTCGGCAGCGCGGGCGAGTCGGCCACCGTGTAGTAGCGGCCCTCGAACGAGTAGCGCTCCCCCTCCGGGGTCGCCCACAGCCCGGTGATGATCTCCAGCTGCTCCGCGAGTCGGTCGAAGCGCTCCGCCTGCGGCGGGAACGGGATCCCGAACGCGGTGTGCTCGGCCTCGAACCAGCCGGCGCCGAGGCCGAACTCGATGCGGCCGCCGGACATCTGATCGGCCTGCGCGACGGCGATCGCGAGCGGGCCCGGCAGCCGGAACGTGGCGGACGTCACCAGGGTGCCCAGTGCGATCCGCTCGGTCTGCACGGCCAGGGCCGTGAGGGTGGTCCACGCGTCGGTGGGCCCGGGTAGGCCGGTGCCACCCATCGTCAGGTAGTGGTCGGAGCGGAAGAAGCCGTCGAAACCGAGTGCCTCGGCGGCCTGCGCGACCCGGAGCAGGTCGGCGTAGGTCGCGCCCTGCTGGGGCTCGGTGAAGATCCTCAAGTCCACGGGGCTCCAGGCTATCCGAGGCGTAGGGTGAGCACCGTGACGATCGCTCCCGAAGGTCGCAAGCTCCTGCGCCTGGAGGTCCGCAACAGCGAGACCCCGATCGAGCGCAAGCCGTCGTGGATCCGCACCCGCGCGCGCACCGGCCCCCAGTACACCGAGCTGAAGCAGCTGGTGCGCTCCGGCGGCCTGCACACGGTCTGCGAAGAGGCCGGCTGCCCGAACATCTACGAGTGCTGGGAGGACCGGGAAGCGACCTTCCTGATCGGCGGTGAGCAGTGCACCCGCCGCTGCGACTTCTGCCAGATCGACACCGGCAAGCCGGCCGAGCTCGACCGCGACGAGCCCCGGCGGGTCGCCGAGTCGGTCCGGCAGATGGGGCTGCGCTACTCCACCGTCACCGGCGTCGCGCGCGACGACCAGCCCGACGGCGGCGCCTGGCTGTACGCCGAGACCGTCCGCCAGATCCACGCCCTCAACCCGGGCACCGGGGTGGAGCTGCTCATCCCGGACTTCAACGCCCGCGACGACCAGCTCGGCGAGGTCTTCTCCGCCCGCCCGGAGGTGCTGGCGCACAACCTGGAGACCGTGCCGCGGATCTTCCGCCGCATCCGCCCCGGGTTCCGCTACGAGCGCTCCCTCGAGGTCATCACCAAGGCCCGCGCGGCCGGGCTGGTGACCAAGTCGAACCTGATCCTCGGCCTGGGCGAGACCCCCGACGAGGTCACCGCCGCGCTGCAGGACCTCTACGACGCCGGCTGCGAGATCGTCACGATCACCCAGTACCTGCGCCCCTCGCGGCGCCACCACCCGGTGGAGCGCTGGGTCAAACCCGAGGAGTTCGTCCAGCACGCCGAGACCGCCGAGAAGATCGGCTTCGCCGGCGTCATGGCCGGCCCGCTGGTGCGCTCCTCCTACCGCGCCGGACGGCTGTACGCGCAGACGATCGCCGCCCGCGGCGAGCAGCTCCCGCCCGGGCTGGAGCACCTCGCCCACGAGGGAGCCGCCGCCCAGGAGGCGCGGTCCTTGCTGGCCGAGTAGCCACGTATCCTGGGCCGATGGCGGGTGGGAAGAAGGACGCTGCGGCGAAGGAAGCGAAGGCGGCGGCGAAGAAGGAGAAGCGGGAGCAGGCCCGTGCCCGGCGCCGCCAGATCTGGCAGGTCTTCCAGACGCAGCGCAAGGAGGACAAGCTCCTCCTGCCGTTGATGATCGGTGCGCTCGTCGGGGCCAGCGCCCTGGCGTTCATCATCGGGCTGTTCTTCGACCTGGAGTGGGTCCTGCTGCCGATCGGCATCGCGGTCGGCGTGCTGATCGCGGTCAGCATCTTCGGCCGCCGGGTGCAGGCCTCGGTGTTCGCGAAGGCCGAGGGCACACCCGGCGCGGCCGGCTGGGTGCTGGAGAACATGCGCGGCCAGTGGCAGGTCACCCCCGGCGTCGCCGGCACCACCCACCTCGACGCCGTGCACCGCGTCGTCGGCCGCCCCGGCATCATCCTGGTCGCCGAGGGCGCCCCGCACCGGGTGAAGTCGCTGCTCGCGCAGGAGAAGAAGCGCACCGCGCGCGTCGTCGGCACCACCCCGATCTACGACATCATCGTCGGTAACGACGAGGGCCAGGTGCCGCTCAAGCAGCTGCAGCGCCACCTGATGAAGCTGCCGCGCAACATCTCGGCGGCGGAGATGGCCTCGCTCGACGCACGGCTGGCCGCGCTGGGGTCGCGGGCCGCCGCGATGCCGAAGGGGCCTCTGCCGCAGGGCGCGAAGCTGCGCAGCGTGCAGCGCACCGTCCGCAGGCGCTGAGGTCGTCCGGGTCGGGCCCGCACGGCCGGGGTCGCAGGGAGGAACCTCTCCGCCTGCCGTTCACGCCACCAGCACGCCCAGGCGGGTCACCAGTTCCTCCGGCCGCGCTGTCGACGGATCGGTGAGGTACGTCTCGACGATCGGGCCGACCGCCTGGTGCCCTTGCACCCGCACCTGCTCCAGGAGCGCAGCGTACGCGCGCGGAAGCACCTCGTAGGGGCCGACGTGCAGCGTGGTCGCCCACTGCCCGCCGGGCAGCACCTGCTCGTCTTCGAGCCCGGGCGCGGTGCGGGGCACCCCGACGAGCACGTCCATCTCCTCGGCGAGATCGAGCGGGTAGACCGCCGTCAGCGGCTCCCGACCGACGCCCGCGGCGAGCACCCGGCCGCAGAGCGCGCCGATGTCGGCGTCGAGCTCGGCCGCGCGGACGGTGCCGCGCACCCCGGCCAGCTGCTGCGCAGGCTGATCGGCCACGGCGACGTCGTAGCGGACGCGGTCCGGGCTGGCCAGCAGTCCGTCGAGGGCGCGCAGCGTCTGCTCGCGGCGGGCCAGCTCGGCGGCCCACCGCTCCCGTTGGTCGGCCAGCACCTTCGCGACCGCGGCGTCGTCCGGGGCCTCGAGCACCTCCCGGACGACCGGGATCGGCACGTCGAGCCGCCGCAGCAGCGCGATCGTCGTGGCCGCCGGGACCTGCTCGACCGTGTAGTACCGATAGCCCGACGACGGATCGACGTGGGCGGGTTCGAGCAGGCCCTCGGCGGCGTAGTGCCGGACCGCCTTGACCGTCAGGCGGCAGAGGCGGGCGAACGCCCCGATCGACATCACGGTGCCATCATGCGCGCCGTCGCGCGGGTGCGTCCGCGGCGCTCCCCCGGTCGTCGTCGAGCGACAGCTGCAGCCAGGTGCGCAGCTCCTCCGGCGGGACGGTCGACGGATCGGTGAGGTAGACCTCGGTGTGCCCCTCGGCCGGGGTGCGCCCCTGGGCGGCGACGAACCGGCGGAGCGCCTCGAGTGCGGGGCGCTCCGCCGAGTACGGGCCGTGGTGCAGCAGCCGGGCCACTCGCTGGGCCGGGACGTGGCGCAGCCGCACGGCCACCCCGAACGGCGCCGCGGCGGCCGCGACCGCGTCCTCGGTGGCCCCGGCCGGGGCCGGGACGGCGAGCCGCCACTGCCAGCCCTGCGGGGCGTCGAGATCGAACGCCGCAGGGTCACCGCCCTGGGTGTAGGTGCCCTCCAGCGGCACGTCGGTGAGGTCGCCGAGGGCGGCCCGCACGGCGTAGAGCGCCTGGATGGCCGTACCGAACTCCGGCGACTCGGGTGCGCCGGCGCCGTCGACGGTGAGCACGTCGCGGGCCGGGATGTCGATCACGTCGGGAACGCTCGTCGATGTGGTCATGCCCCGACGGTCGACCCTCCCGCAGGGGGAGGGTCAAGCCCGGGTGCGCACCACGATCGAGCGGGTGGCGCGGTCGTGCCAGCCGCGCTCGTCGGCGTCGCGGATCAGCGGTGGCACGACCAGCGCGACGAGCAGGGTGCGCAGGAGCGCGCGCGGCAGCCCGATCACGGCCGTCGAGCCGATGGACGCGACGCGGATGCCGAGCGCCACCATGCCGGCGCTGGCGCCGAAGAACGCCACCGGCAGCGCCGTGATGACGAACCAGACACCCAGCACGGCCCACTGCAGGTACGGGGACTCGAACGGATCCGGCCCGACGAGCAGCAGGGCGATCAGGTAGCCGAGCAACCAGTCGACGACGAGTGCGAACACGCGTCGGCTGAGCGACGCCACCGACGCCGGCCCCTCGGCCGGCAGCCCGAACCGGGCACCCGGATGACCGTCCGGCGCAGGGACGGGAATTTCGGACTCGCTGGTGGACGCCATGGCACTAGGGTAGGCCTCCACCGGGAGAGACTCGTGTCACGCTGGGCGCCCGTTAACGTCTGTGAAACAGCCGAGTGATGGACGGGCAACATCGCCAACCTAAGTTGCCGCTGGAAATCGAGCCGATCGAAGGAGCCGTGCCAGGGTGTTCAGCAACTCGGAAGAGGTCCTCAAGTTCATCTCTGACGAGAAGGTCGAGTACGTCGACATCCGATTCTGCGACCTTCCCGGCGTCATGCAGCACCTCACCGTCCCCGCGGCGACGGCGAGCAACCTCCTCGAGAACGGGGCCGCGTTCGACGGCTCGTCGGTGCGAGGGTTCCAGGCGATCAACGAGTCGGACATGCTGCTTCAGCCCGACATCGCCACTGCCCACCTCGACCCGTTCCGCAAGCACAAGACCCTCAACCTCAACTTCTTCGTGCACGACCCGATCACGGGCGAGCCGTACAGCCGTGACCCGCGGAACGTCGCGCGGAAGGCGGAGCAGTACCTCGCCGCATCGGGCATCGCGGACACCGCGTACACGGGGCCGGAGGCGGAGTTCTACATCTTCGACTCCATCCGTTTCGGGTCCGACCCGCACCAGCAGTACCACTTCATCGACTCCGCCGAGGGCTGGTGGAACACCGGTCGCGAGGAGGAGGGTGGGAACCTCGGCTACAAGGTCAACTACAAGGGCGGGTACTTTCCGGTGCCCCCGGTCGACCACTACGCCGACCTGCGCGCCGACATCGTCGCCAACCTGACCAAGGTCGGGTTCGAGGTCGAGCGCGAGCACCACGAGGTCGGTACCGCGGGGCAGGCGGAGATCAACTACAAGTTCAACACGCTGCTCCACGCCGCCGACGACATCATGCTGTTCAAGTACATCGTCAAGAACACGGCGTGGGCGGCCGGCAAGACCGCCACGTTCATGCCCAAGCCGTTGATGGGCGACAACGGCTCCGGCATGCACGTGCACCAGTCGCTGTGGAAGGACGGCCAGCCGCTCTTCCACGACGAGTCCGGCTACGGCGGCCTGTCCGACACCGCGCGCTACTACATCGGCGGCCTGCTGCACCACGCGCCGTCGCTGCTGGCGTTCACCAACCCGACGGTGAACTCCTACCACCGCCTGGTGCCGGGCTTCGAGGCCCCGGTGAACCTGGTCTACTCGGCGCGCAACCGCTCGGCCTGCATCCGTATCCCGCTCTCGGGCAACAACCCGAAGGCCAAGCGCATCGAGTTCCGCTGCCCCGACTCGTCCGGCAACCCGTACCTGGCCTTCTCCGCCATGGTCATGGCCGGCCTCGACGGGATCAAGAACAAGATCGAGCCGCCGGCCCCGATCGACAAGGACCTCTACGAGCTGCCGCCGGAGGAGGCCAAGGACATCCCGCAGGTGCCCGGCAGCCTCGCCGAGGTCATCGACCGGCTCGAGGCCGACCACGACTACCTGCTCGAGGGTGGCGTGTTCACGCCCGACCTGATCGAGACCTGGATCGCCTTCAAGCGCGAGCGGGAGATCGACCCGCTGCGCATGCGGCCGCACCCGTACGAGTTCGCGCTCTACTACGACGTGTGACGGTCGGCGCGGTCCAGCCGGTCCCACGGACATGAAGGCCCGGCGTCCTGCCAGGAGGCGGACGCCGGGCCTTCGGCACGTCCGGGACGGGTCGAGACCGCAGCTCCCACTACCGCGCCTGTGTGACCTCGCCGGTCCCGCTGATGTGCTGCTGCACCTTCGGGGAGCCGCGGTAGGTGACGTCGCCGCTGCCGGAGACGTCGACGGTGAGCGAGTCGGAGACCGTCACGTCGGCCTCGCCGCTACCGCTGATCCGGATCTCGGTGATCTTCGTGGCGAGACCGGCGGCCTCGTAGGAGCCGGAGCCGTGCACGCTCACCACCTGCTCGTCGACGCTGCCGCCGACGACGACGTCGCCGGAGCCCTCGATGTCGACGGTCAGCGAGGAGCCCCTGATGTCGGGGTGGCGGACGGTACCCGCGCCGGAGATCACGATCCGCTCCAGGGACGGCACCGTGACCGTGTAGTGGATGCGGCTCGCGCCGCGCAGCACCGCGCGGTCCTCCACCGACAGCACCAGGGTGCCCCCGGAGACTTCGCTGGTCAGCAGCGGCAGCAGGTCCGCGGGCGCCTCGACCGTGAGCGACGGCGGGCCGGTCGAGACGTCCACGGTGCCGGAGGTGGCGAGGTCGATGCCCGTGACGTCGGAGATCGTGCGCTGCTCGCTGGTCACCTCACCCGCGCCGGATGCCGCGTTCGGCACAGCGCCGCATCCCGCGACAGCGGCGACGAACAGTGCGGTGGTTGCGAGCCTCCGGCCGGTCCTCGTCCTCATGCGTGCGACGCTAGCGCGCGGCGGAGCAGCGCACGGTGGGGGCAACCCCCGTTGCGGCACGTGTGCGCCGCGGCCGTGCAGACGCGACCATGGGTGAGGTCGCGTCGAGGAGGGAGCAGTGCCGGACAGCGGGCATCGGCCGAGGGGGGAACCCGAGCCGCGGTTCGAATCGGCCGTCGAGCGTCAGATCCGCCTGGCGCAGGAGCGCGGCGCGTTCGACAACCTGCCCCTGGCCGGCAAGCCGCTGCCCGGCGCGGGCCAGCCCTACGACGAGAACTGGTGGATCCGCAGCTGGCTGGAGCGCGAGGTCGGCAGCGCCGAGGCCCTGCTGCCGGAGTCGATCCAGCTGCGCCGCGAGATCGACCGCCTCCCGCAGAAGGTGCGGGACATGGACACCGAGTGCGAGGTGCGCGCGGCCGTCCGCGAGCTCAACCTGCGCATCGCCGAGCACATCCGCCACCCGACCGGCCCCAACGTGCCTGTGACCCCGGTCAAGGTCGACGACGTGGTGGCCCGCTGGCGGGAGGAGCGGCGGGCCCGCCGGCGCAGGCCGCAGCAGGCCCCGCCGCCCCCACCGGAGCCACCGGAGGACGCCACCCCGCCGAAACGCTGGTGGCGGCGCCTGCTCAGGCTCAGGTGAGCCGGAACAGCGGGATGATCCGGTCGGTCTTCTCCTGGTACTCGCCGAACCCGGGCCGCCAGGCGACGATCCGCTCCCAGAGCAGGTCCCGCTCCTCATCGCGGATCTCCTCGGCCGTGACCGCGAACCGCTCGGTCCCCACCTCGACCTCGATGCGCGGGTTGGCCTTGAGGTTGTGGTACCAGGCCGGGTGCTTCGGAGCGCCGCCCGCCGACGCGATGATCACCATCGTGCCGTCGTCCTCCGGGAGGTAGACCAGCGGAACCTCGCGCACCGCTCCCGTCTTCGCACCGACCGCATGCACGATGATCATCGGCGCGCCCTCGAAGGGGCCACCGACCTTCCCCCCGTTGGCCCGGAACTCCGCGATGACCTGAGCGTTCCAGTCGCTCACACGTCCCCCCTGTCTATCCGAATTGGACCCAGGCAGTGGCGACGAGCGCCGCCGTCCCGATCAACCAGAACACCCCGACCCACATTCCGCGGGGCAGCCGCGTGAGCGCAGCGAGCATGTCGGCGTCGGACGTGCCGCCGCGCCGGCCGCGCGGATCGACCAGCCGCCCGCGCTGCAGCTCCCGCACCGCACGCACCCCGCCGAACACCAGGAACCAGCACAGCGCGACGGCGAACCCGGCCCGCACCGACGGAGTACCCCACCACGCCACTGCACCGACCAGCAACCCGGTGACGACGACGGCGAGCGCGCCGTAGCCGTTGCGGATCCACCCGAGGGTGACCGCGAGCGCACCGACCACCGCCCACAGCAGCCACTCCGGCCGGCCCGCGGTGACCACGACCATGCCGCCCAGCCCGATCAGCGACGGGGCCGGGTAGCCGCCGAGGAACGTCAGCACCAGACCCGGCCCACGGGGCGCCCCTGTGGACACGGTCAGGCCGGACGTGTCGGGGTGCAGCCGGATACCGGCCAAGCCGCGCCCGACCAGCACGGCCACGAGCGCGTGCCCGCCCTCGTGGGCGATCGTGACGACGGTGCGCGTCCACCGCCACAGCGGCGTCCACAGCACCGCGAACAGCGCCAGGACCAGCGCGATCACCGCACTGCGCTGGCCGGTCACCACCCGCAGCGCGACGTCGGCGATGCCGTCGAGGACGTTCCGGAGATCGAGCGCGTCGGGCCGGGCCACCGCCTCATCGTGCCGGGACGGCGGTGCCCGGGTGGTCGCTACCCCTGGTGGGCCTGGTCGTAGCCGTAGTCGCTGTCGTAGTCCAGGTCGAACGGGATCCCGCGCAGGGACTCGAGGGAAACGCGGCGACGCTGGGCGGGGATGATCGCGGTTCGGGCCTCCTGGGCCAGGTCGTACGAGTAGTCGCCAGCCTCGTCAACGTCGTTGGACATCGTCGGCTCCTCGCAGCACACCGCACCCGGCAGCTACACTACGTAGCTGTCACCATTCGGACGGTGTACGGCCAATGATCGCCCGCTGGGGGCGACCAAGGCAATACCGTTCACTCTCCGGTCACTCGCGCGCCGCCATGGCCAGCGACGTCCCGAGGGCGATCATGAGCGCGCCACCCGACGCGCCCAGCCGCCGCACCCGTGCCGGCGAGGTCGCGAGCCAGCTGCGCGCCCAGCCCGCGCCGAGCGCGTACGTCGCGTCGACCAGGGCGGCGAGGAGCGCGAACAGCGTGCCGAGGACCGCCATCTGCACCCCCGGTGTTCCCGCGGCGGGATCGGTGAACTGCGGCAGGATCGCCGCGAACAGCACCAGCACCTTCGGGTTCGTCGCCCCGACGACGACGGCCTGCCGGAAGATGCGCGCGGTCATCGGCGCAGGTGGGGCACCCACGGCCGCGGCCAGGTCGCCGCGGTGGCGGATCGTCTGCACACCCAGGTAGACCAGGTACGCGGCACCGACCAGCTTCAGCGCGGTGAACACCTCGATCGACGCGGCCGCGATCGCCCCGAACCCCGCGGCCACCGCCGCGACCACCACGAGGACCCCGGTCGTGTTGCCGGCGACGCTGACGAGCGCAGCCCGCCGCCCGTGCGCCAGCGCCCGGCCGACGATGAACAGCACGCTGGGGCCCGGTACCACCACCAAGACCATCCCGGTGAGCACGAACGCGACGACGGTCTGCAGTGAAGGCACGAGCGTCACGCTAGCTCAGATCGCGCCCGACTCACCCGTCGCCGGATCGCGGCTCGCGCGCCTTCCAGCTGCGCCGGATCGCGCTGGACCCCGCGCTGCTCCTCCGTCGCGGAGCGCGGGTTCGCGCGGTGGTCACCTCCCAGCAGTCCTCGGCACAGGCGCGGCGAGCACCCCGGAGTCGTGCTCGTCGGCCACGTCACCAGCCGTAGAACACGCGCTCCACGACCGCCCGGGCCCGCCGGGTCGCACGGCGGTAGTCGTCGACGAACACCCCCGGGTCCCCGTCAGCCGGGTAGCCCATGGCGTGCGCGACGGCGACGAGCTCGCGCCCCGACCGCGGCAGCTGGTCGCCCGGCTTGCCGCGCACGAGCATGATCGCGTTGCGGGCGCGGGTGGCCATGGTCCAGCCCGCCTCCAGCGCGGCCGCGTCGGAGGGCGAGATCAGCTCGGCGGCGACGGCCTCGCGCAGCCCCTCCAGCGTCGACGTCGTGCGCAGCTCGGGGATGTCGCCCGCGTGCTGCAGCTGCAGCAGCTGCACGGTCCACTCGACGTCGGCGAGCCCGCCGTGGCCGAGTTTCGTGTGCGTGCTGCGGTCGGCGCCGCGGGGCAGCCGCTCCGCGTCGACGCGGGCCTTGATACGCCGGATCTCCGCGACGGCGGCCGCGCTGAGCCCCTCGGGCGGGTAGCGGATCGGGTCGATCAGCTCGATGAACCGCCGGCCCAGGTCCGCGTCGCCGGCGACCGGCCGGGCGCGCAGCAGCGCCTGCGCCTCCCACACCTCCGACCAGCGCTCGTAGTAGGAGCGGTAGGACTCCAACGTGCGCACGAGCGGCCCGTTGCGACCCTCCGGGCGCAGGTCCGCGTCGACGATCAGCGCCGGGTCGGGGCTCGGGGCGCCCAGCGTGCGGCGCACCGTCTCCGCGACGGTGGTGGCGTAGCGGACCGCTTCCCGCTCGTCGGCGCCCTCGACGGGCTCGCACACGAACAGGACGTCGGCGTCGCTGCCGTAGCCCAGCTCGCTGCCGCCGAGGCGGCCCATGCCGATCACCGCGATGCGCGCCGCCCGCTCGGTGCCCTCCGCCTTGAGGGTGCGCTCGACGGCGTCGAGGGTCGCCTGCAGCACCGCCACCCACACCGACGACAGCGCCGCGCACACCTCCGGCGTGGACAGCACCCCCAGCAGATCGGCGCAGGCGACGCGGAGCAGCTCGTGGCGGCGCAGGGACCGGGCGGTGGCCGCCGCGCTGGCCGGATCGGTGTGCCGGGCCACCGACAGCCGCAGCGAGTTCGCGACCTCGGCCGGATCGCGGGTGAGGTCGTCGGAGAACCCGGTGCTCGGCGCCGCGAGCATGCGCAGCACCTCCGGCGCGCGCACCAGCAGGTCCGGGACCAGCGCGGACGTGCCCAGAAGGTGCATGAGCCGGTTGGCGACCTGGCCCTCGTCGCGCAGCAGCCGCAGGTACCACGGGGTGTCCGCCAGTGCCTCGGACACCCGTCGGTAGGCCAGCAGGCCGCGGTCGGGATCCGGGGTGCGGGACAGCTCGTCGAGCAGGACGGGCAGCAGCGCCGTCTGGATGGCCGCCGCCCGGGAGATCCCCGACGTGAGCGCGCGCAGGTGGTTGAGCGCCCCCTCCGGCGACACCCAACCCAGCGCCTTCATCCGCGCCTTCGCTGCCTCCTCCGACAGCCGCCCGACGTCGCCGAGATCGGCCGTCACCCGTGCCACGGCCGACAGCAGCGGTCGGTAGAACAGCTTCTGGTGCAGCCGGCGCACCCGCCGCGCGTTGCGCTGCCACTCGTTGAGGAGCACGCCGACCACGTCGTAGCGCCCATCGGGCCGCATGCGCGCGGCCCGCGCCAGCCAGCGCAGCGCCTCGGTGTCCTGCGGCGGCGGCAGCTGGTGGGTGCGGCGCATCCGCTGCAGCTGCAGGCGGTGCTCCAGCAGCCGCAGGAACCGGTACGACGCGGCGAGGTTGGCACCGTCGTCGCGGCCGACGTAGCCGCCGTCGCGCAGCGCGGCGAGCGCCTCCAGGGTCGTCGGGGAACGCAGTGACTCGTCGGTGCGGCCGTGCACCAGCTGCAGCAGCTGCACCGCGAACTCGACGTCGCGCAGCCCGCCCGGGCCCAGCTTCAGCTCGCGGTCGGCGAGATCGGGGCGGATGTGCTCCTCGACGCGGCGACGCATCGCCTGCACTTCGGCGACGAAATCCTCCCGGCCCGCGGCGCTCCACACCATCGGTGCGACCGCCTCGGTGTAGGCCTTGCCCAGCTCGGCGTCCCCGGCGACCGGGCGGGCCTTGAGCAGCGCCTGGAACTCCCAGGTCTTCGCCCACCGCTTGTAGTAGCTGACGTGTCCCTCCAGGGTGCGCACGAGCGCGCCCTGCCGGCCCTCCGGCCGCAGGTTCGCGTCGACCTGGAAGCAGGCCTCCCCCGCGACGCGCATCATGCGGTTGGCGAGCTTCGTGGTCGCCTGGTCGGCGGGCTCGGCGACGAACACGACGTCGACGTCGCTGACGTAGTTCAGCTCGTGCCCGCCGCACTTGCCCATGGCGATCACGGCGAGCCTGCCCACCTCGCCCACCTCGGCGACCGCCACCGCGAGCGCCGCCTTGAGCGCGGCCGCGGCCAGGTCGGACAGCCGCGCGGTGACGTCCTCGATCTCCATGACGGGCAGCTCCGGCTCCCCGACGGCGGCGAGGTCGGCCGCGGCGAGCGCCATGACCTCGTCACGGTAGACCGCACGCAGCGCGGCGATCGCCTCCGCACCGGTGAGCCGGGCCGCGCTGCCGCCCGGGGACCCGGCAGGCGGCGCGTCGGGATCGGCCCCCACGGCCCGCAGCATCGTGGCCGCCGCGCCCTCCGCGTCGGCCGGGCCGACGTCACCGGCGAGCCGGTGCCAGCGGTCCGGGTGGGTGACGAGGTGGTCGGTGAGCGCGGTCGAGCTGCCCAGCAGCGCGGTGAGCCGGCCGCGCAACCGCACGTCGCTGCGCAGCGCGGCGTCGAGCTCGGTCCGGTCGGAGACGGCGTTCATGAGCCGCTCCATGCCGCGCAGCGCGGCGTTCGGATCGGGGCTGCGGGCGAGCGCCCACATCACCTGCTCGGCACCGGGCGTCGGTCCGTCGTCCCCCCACCAGCCGAACTCCCGGAGAGTGGACTCGGCCCAGCTCTCCGTGAGGCCGAGCAGTGTGAGCGAGGCGCCGGTCCGTCGATCCACGGGGTTGATCCTGCCCCGCGCCTCAGGGAGTGTCGAACTCGCCCGCCCGCACGCCGGCCAGGAACGCCCGCCATTCGTCGGGGGTGAACCGCAGGGGTGGCCGACCGGCCGCGGTGGACGCGGTCGTGCGCAGGAGCACGTCACCGCCGGGAAGCACGGCGATCTCGACCGCACCGCCGTCGGCGTCGCTCGCGACGCTGCTGCGCCGCCAGCGCGGCTCCTCCACGAGGGCCGGGACGAAGTCGAGATCCAGCCCGTCGTAGACCGGCACGAACCCGAGCTGCGGGTAGAGCCGGTTCGGCCCGGGCTCGGCGCGATCGGTGAACAGCACGACGTGCCGGGCCCCCGCGGCCCGCGCCCAGCGGGCAGCCGCGGCGGTGACGGCGGCCGCGTAGCCGCGCCGGCGCTGATCCGGCGGGGTGTAGACGGGCCCGATGCGCGACATCCCGGCGACCGGCAGCCGGGCCGTGGCCTGCGCGACCGGGCGGCCGTCGACGATCCACAGCAGCTCGCCACCACCGGAGCGGGCCAGCTCCTGGCGCATCGCGGCCAGGTCGGGCACCGACAAGTTCGACGAGGCCGTGTCCGCGACGAACCCCGCCCGCCACGAGCACAGCAGCTCCGCGTCGGCGACCCCGGCGGGTCGCACCGCCCCCGGCACGCCCTGCGGCGGGACGAGGGTGCCCAGCTCGTACAGCCGCAGCGTGCGGTCGACGCGCACCGCTCCCCCGTGTCGCGCACGGTGGGCCTCGGCGAACGCCTCCGCCGCCGCGGTGGGCCCGTGCGCCCCACTGACCGCGACGCCCGCGGCCGCCAGCGCGGCGACGGCGGCGGGCGCGTGCTCGGGCGCCAGGCCGGAGACGATCAGCCGGTGGCCCGGACTCGCCAGCAGCGCACCGACCGGGGCGCCGGCCTCGTGCACGGTGGCGAGCAGCGCGGCCGGATCACCGTGGCGCACCATCCCGTCGAGGACGGTCAGCGCGATCGTGTGCCGGGCGGGATCGCGGGCGTAGAGCGGCTGGGCGAGCGCCGCGAACTCCGCGACGCGCTCGTGCAGGACGACCTCGACCATGGGCTCAGGCGTCGGGGTAGCCGTTCGGGTTGTGCGACTGCCAGCGCCACGCATCGGCGCACATGTCGTCGATGGTGCGGGTGGCCTGCCAGCCCAGCTCGGCCTTCGCCCGGCTCACGTCCGCGTAGCTGACGGGCAGGTCGCCGGGCCGCCGATCGACGATCTCGTACGGGATGGGCCGCCCGACCGCGCGCTCGAACGCGTGCAGCATCTCCAGCACCGACGTGCCCTGCCCGGTGCCGAGGTTGAACGCCCGCGCGGGCTCGGTGGCCCGCTCCAGGTACTCCAGCGCCGCGACGTGCCCCTCGGCCAGGTCCTCGACGTGGATGAAGTCGCGGATGCAGGTGCCGTCCGGCGTGGGGTAGTCGCCGCCGAACACCCGCAGCTTCTCCCGCCGACCCACCGCGACCTGCGCGATGAACGGCACGAGGTTGTTCGGGATGCCGCCGGGGTCTTCGCCGATCGTGCCCGACGGGTGGGCGCCGACCGGGTTGAAGTACCGCAGGAGCGCCACTTTCATGCCGGGCACGGCGTGCGCGACGTCGGTGAGGATGTGCTCCAGCATCACCTTGCTGCGCCCGTACGGGTTGACGGCCTCGATCGGCACATCGTCGTCCTCGCGGTAGGGCAGCTTCGACCGCGGCCCGTACACGGTGGCCGACGAGGAGAACACCAGCTTCCGGGTGCCGTGCCGCTCCATGGCGCGCAGCAGCGAGAACGTGGTGTCGAGGTTGTTGGAGTAGTAGGCCAGCGGCTTCTCGACGCTCTCCCCCACCGCCTTGAACCCGGCGAAGTGCACGACCGCGTCGATCTGCTCGGACGCGAAGAGCCGGTCGGTCTTGTCGCGGTCGGTCAGATCGAACACGTGCAGCGGGATCTCCCGCCCGGCCAGGGCCGCGAGCCGGCCCATCACGGCCGGCTTGCTGTTGGAGAAGTCGTCGACCACGACGACGCTGTGCCCGGCCCTCACCAGCGCCAGGACGGTGTGCGACCCGATGTAGCCGGCTCCGCCGGACACGAGTACGTGCATGGCGCACAACGCTAGCCGGGTTCGCCTCGAGCTGTGGCGTGCGGGGGCGGCTGCCATGGTGGAGATCCGTGGGGATCGTCGTCGTGGGGGCGGGCGTCGGCGGCCTGGTGACGGCGTTGGAGCTGCACCGGGCGTCGATCCCGGTGACGGTGCTGGAACAGCGTGGGGCCCGTGGAGACAGCGGGCTCGGCATCAAACCTGCTGCCGCACTCGGTGCGCGTGCTGGCGGACCTTGACCTGCTCGACGAGTTGGTCGCGCTCGGTGTGGCACGGCGAGCCGCGGGTGAACGAACGGCCCTTTCGTCCACTCAGGGTGGACGAAAGGGCCGTTCGTCGCGTCTGGACCTGCCTTCAGAGCACCGGCAGGTACGTGGCCAGCTCGTACGGCGTGACCTGGCGGCGGTAGTTGTCCCACTCCACCCGCTTGTTGCGCAGGAAGAAGTCGAACACGTGCTCGCCGAGGATCTCCGCGACCAGCTCCGAGTGCTCCATCGCCGACAGCGCCTCGGTGAGGTTCTGCGGCAGCGACTCGTAGCCCAGCGCCCGCCGCTCGGTGTCGGTGAGCGACCAGACGTCGTCCTCGGTGGGCGGGCCCAGCTCGTAGCCCTTCGCGATGCCCTGCAGGCCGGCGCCGAGGATCACCGCGAACGCCAGGTACGGGTTGCACGCGGTGTCCAGCGTGCGGATCTCCACCCGGCGCGACGACGACTTGCCCGGCGAGTACATCGGCACCCGGACGAGCGCGGAGCGGTTCGCGTGCCCCCACGACACCGCGGTCGGGGCCTCACCGCCGACGATGAGCCGCTTGTAGGAGTTCACCCACTGGTTGGTGACCGCGGAGATCTCCCGCGCGTGCCGCAGCACGCCCGCCACGAACGCCTTGCCGGTGTCCGAGAGCTCGTACGGGTCGTCGGGGTCGTGGAAGGCGTTGCGGTCGCCCTCGAACAGCGAGAAGTGGGTGTGCATGGCCGAACCGGGCTTGTCCGAGAACGGCTTGGGCATGAAGGACGCCCGCACGCCCTGCGTGATCGCGACCTCCTTGACCACGTACCGGAAGGTCATGATGTTGTCGGCCATGGTCAGGGCGTCGGCGTAGCGCAGGTCGATCTCCTGCTGGCCCGGGCCCACCTCGTGGTGGCTGAACTCCACCGAGATGCCCATCGCCTCCAGCGTCTCGATCACGTTGCGCCGGAAGTGCGGGGCCACGTCGTGGCTGGCCTGGTCGAAGTACCCGCCGGTGTCGGCCGGCACGGGCACGCTGCCGTCACCGGGCAGGTCGCGCAGCAGGTAGAACTCGATCTCCGGGTGCACGTAGCAGGTGAACCCGGCCTCGGCCGCCTTCGACAGCGCCCGCCGCAGCACGTGCCGCGGATCCGCCCAGGACGGCGAGCCGTCGGGCATCGCGATGTCGCAGAACATCCGCGCCGCGTAGTGCCCGCCCGACCCGGTGGACCACGGGAGCACTTGGAACGTGGAGGGATCCGGGCGCGCCACCATGTCCGACTCGTAGACGCGCGCGAACCCCTGGATGGCCGAGCCGTCGAAGCCGATGCCCTCGGTGAACGCGCCCTCCAGCTCCGCCGGTGCGACCGCCACCGACTTCAGGAAGCCGAGGACGTCGGTGAACCACAGCCGCACGAAGCGGATGTCGCGCTCCTCGAGCGTGCGGAGCACGAACTCCTGCTGCCGATCCATTGCTATCCGCCCCGTCTCGTGCGTCCGACGTTCATCGGGCCCGACTCTAGGAACGGCCTGTTACAAGAATGTTTCGGGGGTCCCCCGGGCCTTGTGACGCGCTCGAAGGAGTCACTCACCGCTGCGGCACCTCAGCCCGGCCGGCGGGTCGACCAGATCGACGAGGTAGGCGGTCACGGCGTCGTCGATGCACTTCACGCCGTTGAGCGCCACGCCGTGGCCCTCGCCCTCGTGCGTGATGAGGCTCGCGCCCAGCCCCTCAGCCAGGTCCACGCCCGCCTGGTACGGCGTCGCCGGATCGCCGGTGGTCGAGATCACGACGAGCTTCGGCAGCCCCTGCACCGACGGCACGTGCGGCTCCGACGTCGGCGGCGACGGCCAGTACGAGCAGATGCTCTGCGCCGCGACCGGCGGCTGCCCGTCGTCGGCGAACGGGGCGGCCTCCTTGGCCGCGCGGGCGAGTTCGCCCTCCTCCTCGCGGGTGGTGCGCTGCTCGTCCAGGCAGCTGATGGCGCGGAACGCCTCGATGAAGTTCGAGTACTTCCCGTCCTGGCCGCGGTCGTAGTAGGCGTCGGCGAGGCCGAGCAGCAGCCGTCCGTCGCCGTTGGCGTACATCGACAGCCCCTGTGCGAGGTACGGCCAGAAGTCCTTGCTGTAGAGCGCCTGGACGATGCCGGTGATCGCGTCGTTGTAGGACAGCTTGCGGTCGCCGACCTGCAGCGGCTCCTGGATGAGCGGGCGAATGAGCGCCTGCACCCGCGCCGTCGCCTGAGACGGGTCGGTGCCCAACGGGCAGCTCGGGTTCTTCGCGCAGTCCTTCGCGAACGCCTCGAACGCCTGCTGGAAACCGGCGTTCTGCTTCACGATCCGGTCGATCGTCGACTGCTTCGGGTCCAGCGCCCCGTCGAGCACCATCGCGCGCACGTTCTGCGGGAACTGCTCGGCGTAGGTGTAGCCGAGCCGGGTGCCGGCCGAGTAGCCGATGAAGGTCAGCTTCTCGTCACCGAGCGCCGCGCGCAGGATGTCCATGTCGCGGGCCGCATCGCGGGTGCCCATGTTGGCCAGCACCTCTTCACCGCCGGAGCGGCGGATGCAGCCCTGGACGAACTCCTGGTTCTCCTTCTCGGTCTGCGCGACGCCCTCCGGCGACGGATCGATGTCGAGATCGAGCCGCTCCGCCTCCCACTCCTGGTCGTCGATGCAGTCCAGCGCCGGGGTGGACGCGCCGGTGCCGCGCGGATCGAACCCGACCAGGTCGAACCGCTGGGCCAGCTCGGTGCCGTCCAGGTCGGGCGCGGTGTAGACGACCTGCCGGTTCCCGGACGCGCCCGGCCCGCCCGGGTTGAACACCAGCGAGCCGATGCGGTCCGAGCCGGTCGCCTTCTGCCGCAGCACCGCGATCTGCGCGGTGCGGCCCGACGGGTTGGCGTAGTCGAGCGGCACCTCCAGCCGGGCGCACTCGAACCGTTTCTGCGCGTACTGGTCGCGGTCGCGGTCGGTGATGGCGAAGTCGCCGCACGGCCCCCAGGACAGCTGCTGGTCGTAGAACCTCTCCAGCCCCGGGTCCGCACCCGGGACCGCGTTGCCGGTCGCCCCACCGGCGGAGCAGGAGGCGAGCAGGGCGGCTGCGGCGAGCGCGGCGGGGACCGCGACGAACGAGCGGCGACGGGATCTCACCCGGCACAGCATGCCAGCGGGGCGGGGATCGGGCCGTTCGGGGAGTGCGGTACGTCGCTCACCGTGACGTCATCCTGACGGTGAGCGAGCGATCTACAAGGGCGCGTCCGTCGCCACCGCGTGCAACGTGCCCTCGGCCCGGTTCAGCACCCAGACTCGGTCCCCGTGCCCGACCGCGTCGTACAGCCCCGGGCCGAGGCCCTCGAGGGGCGCGCCCAGCTGGGTGCGCAGATCGGTCGAGAAGCGCCGCAGCGTGCCCGCGTCGACGTCGAACATCCACACCGAGGAGCGGCCGCCGTAGAAGCCGCAGTCGCACAGCGGATCGACCATCTGCGCGTTGTCCACCGGCTGCAGCCCCGAAGCGCCGTCGGTGACCAGCGCGAACCCCTTCGTGCCACCGAGGTAGAGCCGCCCGCTCTCCACCGAGATCTGGCTCGATCCCTCCGGCACCGGCACCGGGTTCCCGAGCGGGGTGCCCGACGCCTCGTCCAGCACGGTGATCGTGCGGTCGGCCTTGTTGAGCACGTACACCTCGCCGTTGCCGATCGTGATCGACGTCGGCCGCGCACCCACCTTGATCGGGTCCCCGACCGGTCTCACCCCGGCGAGGTCGAGCCGCACCACGGCGTTGCGGTCCGGCTGCACCGCCCACACCGCGGTCGAACCCACCGCGATGCCGCCGAGATCGCCACCCATCTCCACGTAGTCACCGACAGCGCCGCTCGCGGCGTCGATCGGCAGGATCGTCGAGGTGTAGTTCCACGCCCAGATGCGCCCCTGCCCGTAGCCGATCTCGACGGGCGCACCGGGCACCTCGATCCGCTGCACCTGCCGGGTCACCGGGTCGATGCGGGAGACCGAGGAGTCGTCGGGGTTGGCCACCCAGAGGAAGCCGTTGCCCTCGACGACCGCGCTCGCGCCGATGCCGACGTCGATCGGTGCTCCGTCGATGCGGCCGGTCGCCGGCAGCACGGGCGGGGGCTCCGGTTCCTTCAGCGTGGGCGCGACGAGGACGGCGCCCAGGACGACCGCCGCCGTGACGGCCGCGGCGACGGCGCCGTAGACGAGCTCCCGCCTGCTGCGGCGCGGCGGCACCTGGCCGGCCCCCGGCAACGGCTGCGGGCCGGACGATCCGGGGTGCGACCCGGCCGCGGCCGGCGCGGCGGCGTAGGCGGAGTGGAAACCGGGCGCGTGCTGCTGACCGGCGAACTGCTGAGGCGCCGGCGGCTGGGTGTACGGCTGGGCCATCGGTTGTGGTGCGGGCTGCGGGAACGGCGCCGGCGTCGCTCGCTGTTCCATCTGCGCCACCGCTGCCAGCGCGGCCCGGCCGAACTCGCCGGCGGTCGGGTACCGGTCCTCCCGCCGCTTCGCCAGCGCCCGCGCCAGCACCGGCTCCAGCGGGCCGCGCAGCGCCGGGTCGACGTCGCCGAGCGCGGGCGCGGGCACGGCGAGGTGCGCGAACATCCGGGCGGCCGTGGTGTCGCGCGGGAACGGCACCTCGCCGGTCAGCGCCTGGAACAGCACACAGGCCAGCGAGTACTGGTCGGCGCGGCCGTCGACGTCCTCGCCCTGCAGCTGTTCGGGCGCGATGTAGGCCAGCGACCCGACGACGAACCCGGCCTTCGTCATGCCGGCGTCGCGGCCGTCCTTGGAGATGCCGAAGTCGGTGAGGTAGGTGTGCCACCGCCCGCCGGGGCGGGTGACGAGGATGTTCGCCGGCTTGACGTCGCGGTGCACCAGCCCACGGGCGTGCGCGGCGTCGAGCGCGTCGGCGACCTGGGCGATCATCTCGACGGCGGCGCGCGGCGCGATCCGGCCCTGCGAGGCGATCATGGAGGCCAGGTCGGTGCCGTCGACGAACCGCATCGTCAGGTAGACGTGCCCGTCGTCCTCTCCGGCGTGGTAGATCGGCACGACGTGCGGGTGGTCCAGCGACGCCGCCAGCCGTGCCTCGCGCCGGAACCGCTCGCGGAACTCCGGGTCGCCGGCCAGCTCCGGGTTGATGATCTTCATGGCCACCGTGCGGTCCAGCGACAGCTGGTGGGCCTTGTAGACCACACCCATCCCACCGCGACCGGCGACGGCGTCGATCCGCAGTCCGCCGATCACGGCGCCGATGTCGGGTGCGATCACCGCGCCATTATGTCGGTATTGACCAGGCCTGTACCTCGGTTCTCCCGCGTAGTCCGATCGGGTCACGGCGGACCGGTGCCCCGGCGACCGACCGCACCGTGTGAACCTCGCGACAACCGGGGCACGACCGCGGATTCCCGGTGTCACGCTTGGGCCGTCAACAACCCCCGACGACCCGGGGACCCGCAGGACGGGCCTCGAGGGAGGACGGACAACGATGTCTGACACGCAGACGGGCGAGGTGCAGGGCCCCTACCGCTCGGCCCCGGCCCCCAAGCGGGTACGGGTGCACCACCTGCGCGAGATGAAGGAGCGCGGGGAGCGGTGGCCCATGCTCACCGCCTACGACGTGTACACCGCCGAGATCTTCGACGAGGCCGGCATCCCGGTGCTCCTCGTCGGCGACTCGGCCGGCAACAACGTGTTCGGCTACGACAACACCATCCCGGTCACCGTCGAGGAGCTTCTCCCGCTGGTGAAGGCGGTGGTGCGGGGCACCCGTACCGCACTCGTGGTGGCGGACCTGCCCTTCGGCAGCTACCAGCTCGGTCCGGAGCAGGCGCTGACCACGTCGTTCCGGTTCATGAAGGAAGCCGGCGCGCATGCGGTGAAGCTGGAGGGCGGGGCGCGGTTCGTCCCGCAGGTCGAGGCGCTCACCGGGGCGGGGATCCCGGTGATGGCGCACATCGGGTTCACCCCGCAGAGCGAGCACCAGCTGGGCGGCTTCCGGGTGCAGGGCCGCGGCGACGCGGGCGACAAGCTGGTCGAGGACGCCCTCGCCCTGCAGGCCGCCGGTGCGTTCGCCGTGGTGCTGGAGATGGTGCCCGCCGACGTCGCGAAGCGGGTGACCGCTGAGCTGGTCATCCCGACCATCGGCATCGGCGCCGGCCCGGAGACCGACGCGCAGGTGCTCGTCTGGTCGGACATGGCCGGCATGAACCGCGGCCGCAAGCCGAGGTTCGTCAAGCAGTACGCCGACGTGGGATCGGTGCTGCTCGACGCAGCGCGCCGCTTCGGCGAGGAGGTGCGCCACGGCGTCTACCCCGCCGAGGAGCACTCCTACACCTGATCGGCCCCGCCCCCGACCCGCACGAGGGCCGGGGGCGGGTGCATCAGGAAATCGCGGTGGCTGATGTTCAGCGCGTACGCCCCGGCGAGCGCGAACGCCACCCGGTCGCCCACCCCGATCCGCTCGACGGGCACCCGCCGGGCCAGCACGTCCTTCGGGGTGCACAGCTGACCGACGACGGTGACCGGGCCGGCGATCGTCGGCCCGGTCCCCGTGGGCAGCACCGTGAACGGCTGGTCGTGCCCCTTCGCGACGGGGGTGCGCAGGTGGTGCGTGCCGCCGCGGCAGATCGCGAACCACTCCCCCGCGCTGCGCTTGAGGTCCAGCACGTCGGTCACGTACCAACCGGAGTAGGCGGTGAGCGCCCGGCCCGGCTCGATCCGCACCAGCGGCCCGTGATCAGGCAGCCGCAGCGCGGCCCGGTAGGCGGCCCAGTCGAACCGTTCGGCGGGGCGGGTGTAGTCGACGTGCATGCCGCCGCCGATCACGACCTCGGCCAGGCCGACGCCGTGCCGGGCGGCGAACGCAGCCGCCCAGTCCAGCACGGTGCGGCCCTGCGCCGCGCACGCCTGCGCGTCGAGCCCGCTGGCCAGGTGGGCGTGCACGCCGAGCAGCTCGATCTCCGGCGGGAGCTCGGCGAGGCAGGCGTCGGCCTCGGCCGGGTCCATGCCGAACGGGCTCGGGCCGCCGCCCATCCGCAGCACCCCGCCGACCCCGCCGGGCACGTTGACCCGCAGCAGCGCCTTCACCCTGGTCCCGGCCGCGCGGGCGGCCGCGGCGAGCCTGCGCACCTCCAGGCGGCTCTCGACGTGGACGCGGTCGGCCTGCCGCGCGGCAGCGGCCAGCTCCTCGTCGGTCTTGCCGGGCCCGCCGAACGCGATCGGAACGTCCGGGCCGAGCACATCGCGGACGTGGGCGAGCTCGCCGCCGCTGGCCACCTCGATCCCGTCGACGTGCCGGGCGACGGTGGCGAGCACGCCGGGATCGGGGTTGGCCTTGGCGGCGTAGTGGATCTCGACCCGGCCGGGCCCGGTGCGCACGGCGGCGGCGATCGCGGCCATGTGGGCGTCGAGGTGGTCGAGGTCGTAGACGTAGGCCGGCAGCGGAGCCTCGCGGGCCGCCTTCGCCACCAGATCGGTGATCATCGCGCGAGGGGGTTCGGCACGGGCACGTACGGGGCCTGCGGGTCCTCGGCGCCGCGCCAGCGCACAACCAGGTTCGCCTTGGCCGGCAGCGTGGGCCCGTCGAGCAGGGTGCGCAGCTCGGGCGGCTCGCCGAGGTCGGCCGCGGTGGCCGCGACGGCGATGCGCACCGGGTCCCACAGCTTCTCCTCGGGGGCGCCGGCCAGCTCTGCGACGGCGACGGCCAGCTCGCCGAGGTTGTTGACGAGCAGGCAGTAACCGATCCGCGCGGCGGCCTGGTCAGGGGTGTAGGCGGTCGCGGCGGCGACGGCGGGATCGAGTGCGCCGAGCAGGTCGGCGTGCCGGTCGGTGCGCAGCCGCACGCCCTCCATGTCGCGCAGCAGCACGCGCTCGGGGATGCCGGCGCGGCCGGTGACGACCAGGACGTTCTGCAGGTGGGGTTCGAGGACCACGCCGTGCGCCGCCCACAGCCGCAGCACGGGGGGGACGAGCAGCGCGACGTAGCGCTCCCACCAGGCCAGCGGATCGACGGTGACGGCGGCGAGCCGGGTGGGGGTCCCTGCCGGGTCGGGTTCCTGGGCGGCGAGGGTGCCGGCCAGGTGCGCCCGCTCGTCCGGGGCGAGCCCCAGCCCGACCCGCACGATGGCGCCGACCCGGTCGGCGAGCCCGGGGTCGGCGACCGTGCGGGCGAACGGCTCGCCGAGCAGCACGAACCCGTCCACCCCGGCCAGCAGCGGAGTGAGCAGCCGGGTGAGCCGGACCGCCTTCTCCAGCTCGGCGGCCGTGGAGTGGCGCATGCAGTTGGTGATCCGCACCGAGAGGCTCGTCTTGACGAACACGTCGGCCTCGGGCTGGTAGAGCGTGCGGACGCTGGACGTCGGGTGCCACGGCGGGCCGGCCGGGCCGAGGTCGACGAGGTCCCCGCGACGCTGTGCTGCGGCCAGCGGCTCGGCGAGCAGGCGGGCCTGCCAGGGATGCAGCGGCAAGGGGCGGTGGCCGTCGGGCACCTCGGGCGCGAGGCCGTCGAGCGTCGGGACGCCGGCAGACCACTCCTGCACCCGGTCGGCGCGGAGGGCGAGCCAGTGCAGCGGGAAGGCGGTGCGGGCCTCCGGGGACCAGCGCCGCCACTGCTCGGGATCGCCGGAGCGCCACTTCGGCGCCGGGTGGCGAGGGTGACCGGCCAGCAGGGCCTGCTCGGAATCGACGTAACCGGCGGCGGGTTCGGCGAGGCTGCGAGCCGGTTGCCGGGGCCGTTGGGCGAGGGCGGCGGCGAGCGCCGCGCGACCGGCGCGCACCTCGGTGGCGAGGCGGCCACCGCCCGGGCCGCACCAGCGGGCCAGGAGCTGCTCCAGAAGGGTGAGCAGGCGCTCGAACCCGATGACGGCCCAGCCCTGGGGTACGCGTTCCTGGACGGCGCCGGTGAAGCGGTGGGCGTGCAGCACGGAGCGCGCCCGCAGCCGGACCCTCAGACAGGCGCCCGGCAGATCGACGGTGAGGTGCTCGGCGGTGGTGCGCACCGCGCCGGCGGGAGCGGCCACGTCACGGACCAGCACCCCGAGCAAGGTGTGTGCCGCGATGGTGTCGGCTGTTCGATCCGTGACCGGTCCATGACACTTAGTGAGCACAGGGTTACCTAAGCACGAACCCGGGGCGGGCTTCATTCGCCAGATAGTTGGGTCCGGTCCGTACGACGTACTTGTTGACGTCCGTGCAGTTCAGCCGGGTCTTCGGCAGCAGCGTGCCGGACGTCACCATCGCCTTCACCGGCCAGCGCCGAGCGGTGAGCATCCGGTGCACGGCCGCGCGGGCGGCCACCGAGCGGGGGTGGTCGCGGTCGCAGAATCGATCGGCCGCGTCGGCGATGCGGTCGCGGACCTCGGGCAGGACCGAGACCGGGAGCAGCGCGCGCACGCAGAGGTGGAGGGTGATCGTCACGAAGAGATCGGCCAGCTCCGCCGGGTCGGTCACGAGCATGCGCGGATCGGTGAAGGCGGGCACCGGCCGGCCGAGCGCGGCGGCGGCATGAGCGGCGTCGACCCGGGCGCCGTCGTCGTCCTTGTAGACCAGCCGCAGCGGCGCGCCGTCCTGCTGGGCGATCGTGATGTTCTGCTGGTGAGACTCCAGCGCGATGCCGTAGCGCACCCAGAGCGCGACGTGCCAGTCGAGCAGCACGGCCAGGTAGCGGGCGCACCAGCGGGGCACGTCGCCCGCGGCCAGCTCCTCCAGCACGGTCGGGCCGCCCGCCCGCGGATCGCGCACCGGCAGCGCCGCGAGCGGAACCAGTCGGCCGGTGGCGATGTCCGCGGGCAGCACTCGCACCATGGCGGCGAGGTGCTCGTCGGGGCCGTGCAGGTAACGGCTCTCGTCGGCGAGCCGGATGCGGGCGGCCAGCTCGGGTTCGCGGGTCAGGACGGCGGCGAGCAGCTCGTGCATCGCGGCGCCGTCGGCGAGGGTGCCCGGTTTGATCGTGCGGCGGTTGCGCAGCCCCAGCGTCGCCGTCGGCAGCGGCACCTTGACGTGCACGCGCGGATCGCCGGCGAGAGCCAGCGTGCGCATCGAGAGCGTCGGCACGACCAGTGGGCCGAGCGGTTCACCGCCGGTGAGCGGGTGCACGGGGACAGCGATCGTGTCGGCGGTGCCGGACGGCCACCACCCCGGTGGATCGGTGGCGAGGGCGGGCGAGAGCTGCACGTCCGCGCGGGGGACGAACCGCCAGTGCAGCGGGAACGTGCGCGCCTGCTCAGGGGCGTAGGCGGCGCGCGCGGCGGCGTCCAGGCCGGGTCGGGCCCGACCCGTCGGGTGGACGGGGTGCTCGCGGACCGCGGCGAGGGCGTCGTAGCGCAGCAGCCCGGCGTAGCCGGTGCGCGGGCCGGGCGGATCGGCGGGCACGGGGTCGCGGGCGGCGTCCAGTGCGGCTCCGCACTCGGCGGCGAAGCCGGCCCAGCCCGCGGTGGCCTCCGCGTCGGCCGGATCGGGGGCGAGCACGTCGAGCAGATCGGTGAGGCGGCGGACGGGGCGACCGGCCACGTCGAGCGCGACGGCGGCGTGCTCGGCGAGGAAGCCGTCCGGGACGACGGTGAACTCGGCGGGGCGACCGTCGGGGAGGGTGGTCCGCCAGCGGTCGCCGTCGAGCCGGCCGCGCGAGCGCAGGCCGAGGTGGTCCTCGCGCAGCAGGGCGGCCAGCACGCGCCGGACGAGCGCCGTCTCGGCAGTGTCGGGTCGGGTGACGGTCGACGTGGTCAGGTGATGCGCCACTCGTGCTCCTCCCGGAAGCGCTCGACCGCGGCGTCGACCGCGGCCGCGTCGGGGCCGGTCGCCCACACGGCGGCGAGGTAGTCGCGGTTGCTGCCGTGCAGGGGCGCGCTGGCCCCGACCTGGCGCAGTCTGCGGTGCCCGACGGTGACCGGGCCGCCCGCGTGCGTTCCGTCGGGCGGGGCGGCGGTGAGGGTGCCGGCGCGCTCGGCGAGCACGTAATCGACGCGGCCGTGGCGGGGTGCGCCGGCGGCTTCCCCGACGTCGGCGGGCAGCGGTTCGCCGCTGTGCACACGCAGGACCGCGGCGAACAGGTCGGCACCGAGGACGTCGCTCGTGACCAAGTCCATGAGGTCGCCGATCAGCCGGTAGTTGACCTCGATGATCCGTACCCGGTCGCCCTGCAGCACCACCTCGGTGTGGCAGGCGCCGAGGCCGACGCCGAGCGCGTCGAGCTGGGCGTCGAGATCAGCGCGGACGGCGGCGAGGGCGGCTGGGGCCCAGTCGAGGCGGATCTCGGTGAACGTCGGCGGCGGGCCGAGGGTGGTGCGCCAGGTGCCGGTGTGGCGGCGGGTGGTGCCGTCACCCAGCGTGTCGAAGGTGAGCAGCGGGCCGTCGAGGAACTCCTCGACGACGAGCGCCGCGCCCGGCCTGCGCTCGCGGATCTCGGCGACCGCCTCCGCGAGCTCGGCACCGTCGTGGACCAGCAGCACGTCCTCGCTGGCCACGCCCTCGCGGGGCTTCACGACAGCCGGGAACACGGGGAACTCGGGCGGATCGTCGGGGCCCAGCTCGGCGTGCGCGACCGGGTCGAGCGGGGCGAGGCAGCGGCGCATGAGCGCCTTGTTCTTGGCGCGGACGGCCGCCTGCCACGGTTTGGCGGGCAGGTCCAGCAGCTCGGCCGCCAGGGCGGTGGCGGCCTGGAGGTGGTCGCTGTTCGACAGCAGCGCGGTCGGGCGACCGTGCCGGGCGGCCAGCTGGGCGACGCGGGACGCGACCGCGCCGGGATCGTGCACCTCGGTGCCGACCACGGCGCGCGGGGCGGCGGGGTTGCCGGCGTAGGCGGCCTGGTGGGCGCCGGGCTGATCGGTGAGCAGCACGACGGGCCGGCCGAGGCGGGCCGCAGCGGGCAGGAACCCCAGCGTCACGGAGTCGGTCGGGTTGCGGGCGGTCAGGTAGATCGTCACTGGTCGATCGCCGTGAACAGCACTCTTCCGGTCGACGGGTCGGCCGCGGTGAGCGTGACGGCGACGGTCACCCCGGCCTTCGGGGCTCCGGCGCAGCGGGCGATCACCGCGGGATCGGGCAGGTACACCTCGCCGGGCTCGCCCTCGGGGCCGGCGGCGCGCAGCACGATCACCTCGAACGTCTCCCCCACCCGGCCGGCCAGGCGGGCGGCCTCGGTCCGGTCGAGGCAGGCGCGGGCGACCCGGCCGGCGAGCGAATCGGACGCGCTCATCACGTCGGGCAGCTGGGGCAGCGCCTCGAGCAGCCAGGAGTCGGGGGTGCGGCCGGCGGCGACCGCGAGGCAGATCTCGGTGCCGAAGCGGTCCACCAGGCGCCGCAGCGGAGCGGTCACGTGGGCGTACGGGGCTCCGATGCCGCCGTGCCCGGGATCCGGCGGCGGCGCCGCGCCGGCGCCGAACGCCGCGTACCCGGCGCCGCGCAGCAGGGTGGTGGCGGCGCGGCGCAGCGCCAGCACCGGGGCCGATCCGTCGTCGGGCAGGCCGGCGAGCACCTCGGCGGCGCTCGCGCCGTCCGGCCAGTCGAAGCCGAGGCGCTCGGCGGCGCGGCGCAGACCGGCGACCGCCTCCGCGTCCGGCGCGGGGAGGGTGCGCAGCAGCCCGATCCCGGCGCGCAGCATCATGTCGGCCGCGACCGTGCCGGCGAGCAGGGAGATCTCGGCGTTCCAGTCCTCGACGGGCAGGCGGGCGCGCACTCGCAGGGTCCAGCCGTCGTCGTCCTGGACGATCTCCTGCTCGGGTAGCTCCAGCTCGATCGCCCCGCGGGCGACCGCGGCGGCCCGGCGCAGCCTGCCCACCTCGGGCAGGGCCGCGATCGCCGGGTGGAGCTCTTCGCGGGCGTCGATCTGGGCCTGCACGCCGGCGTAGTCGAGCCGGGCGCGGGACGCGACGACGGCGCGGCGCACGTCGGTCGCGGTCACGGCGCCGTCGGCATCGAGATCGATGGTCCAGAGGACGGCGCGGCGCGGCCCGTCGGGCAGCAGGCTCGCCGCCTGCTCGGAGAGGACGGGCGGGTGCAGCGGCACCGAGCCGTCGGGCAGGTAGATCGTCTGGCCGCGGCGGCGCACCTCGGCGTCGAGCGCGCCGCCCGGGGTGACGACCGCGCCGACGTCGGCGATCGCGTAGTGCACGCGGAACCCGCGCCCGACCCGCTCGATGCCGACGGCCTGGTCGAGGTCCTTCGAGCCCGGCGGATCGATGGTGACGAGCTCGATGTCCGTGGCGTCGATCCGGCCGGGTTCCGCGGTGATCGCGCGTGCGGCCGCCGCCTCGGCCTCGGCCAGCGCCTCGGGCGGGAATCCGGCGGGCAGTTCGAACTCCTGCCGCACCGCGTCGAAGTCGGGCCCGGGGCGGGAGCCGGTGGCGCCGGGTGCAGGTGCGGGATCGGGACGGACACCGCTGCTGGGCACGCCGAGGAGCCTGCCACGTCCCCGCCGCGAGTTGCCCCGACCGGCAGGGCGAGTCGCCCCGTCGGGTAGGCCGAGCCACCCCGTCGGGGCGACTCGCTCTGCCCGACGGGGCAACTCGCGCACCTACCGCCAGGGAGCCAGCTCGGGGAGCGGGGTGTTCGGCCGGCGGCGCAGGTGGCGACCCGCGGCGCGGCCGGTCAGCCACTCCGCCAGCTCCGCTGCGCTGCCCGAGATCTCCAGCGCGTCGGGGCCAGGCTCGCCGACCGTCCAGCGGCCGGCCGGGTCGCCCGTGGCGACCAGCACGAGAGCGGGGGCGTCGGAGCGGTCGGGGACCGTGGCGGCGGCCTCGGCGATCAGGGCGAGCAGCATCGGCTGCGGTAGATCCACGAACGACGCGCCGACGTCCAGATCGACGGCGTGCACCCAGGTCTCCACAGCCCGCAGCCACAGCACCTCGGTGGCCGGGATGCGCCGGCCCGCGTACTCGACCGTGGCCGACCAGGCTTTCTCGGGCAGGCGGCGCACCGCGTCGGCGAGCCGGTCCGAGGACTCCACGACGTCGGCGCGGATCTCCTCGGGCGTGCGGCGCGCGCCCTCCTCGATCTCGGCCGCCCGCCGGGCGGCGTCGCGGACCTCGCCCGGCGTGCCGGTGCGGGCCGTCTCCAGGACGTCGACCAGCTCGTCGGCGTTGCGGGCGACGTGCGTCAGCAGGTGTGCGCGGGTCCAGCCGGGCAACCCGGAGGGCGCGCCGAACGCGCTGTCACCGAGCCGCGCCATCAACCCGCGCAGATGCTCCGCCCCGTCCTTCGCCCAGGCGAAGGTCGCGGCGGGGTCCTCGCGACCACCCATCAGACGTCCGTCGTCGTGCTCACGGCTGCTCGGCGCGACAGGTGTTGCGCAGCTCGCCGATCCCGGCGATGGCGGTGACCACCGTCGTGCCGTCGGTCAGGTACCGGGGTGGCTTGCGGGCGTGCCCGACGCCGCCCGGGGTGCCGGTGGCGATCAGGTCACCCGGCGCGAGTGTGACGATCGTGGAGATGTAGCGCACGAGGTCGACCACCCCGAAGACCAGCTGGTCGGTGTTCGAGTCCTGCATCGTCTCGCCGTCGAGGACGGTGGAGACGGCCAGGCCGGACCCGTCGGGAGAGGGCAGCTCGTCCTTGGTGACCAGCCACGGCCCGACCGGGGTGCTGCGCTCCCAGGTCTTGCCCTGCAGGAACTGCTTCGTGCGGTACTGGTAGTCGCGCATGCTCACGTCGTTGAGCACGGTGTACCCGGCGACGGCGTCGAGCACGGCCGCCTCGTCGGCCGCCCGCCGCACCGGCTCACCGATGACGATCGCCAGCTCGACCTCCCAGTCGACCGCCTGTGACTCCGGCGGCAGCACGATGTCGTCGCGGGCGCCGACCAGCGCCGGCGGGTACTTCGCGAACAGGGTGGGGTGCGTGGGCGGGGTGTTGCCCATCTCCAGGATGTGGTCCCGGTAGTTCTGGCCCACGCAGATGATCTTCTCCGGCGACGGGACGACCGGCGCGAGGTCCAGCCCGGCGAGGTCGTGGACCGGTCCGGCCGCCGTGGCCGCCCGCTCGGCCCAGTCGGCGTGCTCCAGCAGCGCACGCACGTCGGCGTCGCCGGTCTCGACCGCCCGGCCCGCCGCCTCGTCGATCCGCACCGCGCGCAGCCCTGCCGCGGTGCGGATGGTCGCCAGTCTCATCGCCTCTCCCCCTGTCGCGTCACGCCGGTGAGTCTGCATCGGCCCACCGGCGTGACGCACACGGGGGACACCCCGCCAGGCCGGGATCAGGACAGGTTCGCGTAGAGGGCGCGCTCGAAGTCCTGGTACATGCCGAACACGTCCGGCGTGACGAACGGCAGCGTGTTCGAGTAGATCGACGCGCAGATCCCGGTCGTGCGGTCGATGAAGAAGTGCGTGTTGCACAGGCCGGCCCACGCGCCGGTACCGGCCCGCCGCATTCCCGGAATGTCTTCGGTGTTCAGCAGCAGGCCGTATCCCCATTTGTATCCGGGGCCGGCGTTGAAATCGGCGGTGGACGCCGGGTCGGCGCTCGGAATCGACTCCGGGAACCACAGGTCGCCGATCTGGTTGGTGAACGCCTCCTCGACCGTCCTCTCCGACAGGATGCGCTCCCCGTCGAGCTCGCCGCCGCGCAGCAAGGCGCGCTCGAAGCGGATGTAGTCGCGCGGCGTGGAGTACAGCCCGTGGCCGCCCGCCCAGTACTCCGGCGACGGGTTGAGCTCGATCTCGCTGGCCGTCCACGTGCCGTCCTCGCCCTTGATGTGGACGGGCGTGGTGGCGGCCTTCCACTCGTCGCGCAGGCGGAAGTCGGTGTCGTTCATGCCGAGCGGCCCGGTGATGCCCTCCTTGATCGCGACGTCGAGGGTCTTGCCGCCGGCCGCCTCGACGACCTTGCCGAGCCAGTCGGTGTTGATCCCGTAGACGAACTTCGTGCCCGGGTCGGCGACCATCGGTGCGGTGAAGATGACGTTGGAGCCGGACAGCACGTTGGGGGTGCCGGTGACGGCCTCCCACTTCGAGATGTTCTCGTCCCAGAACCAGTAGCTCAACCCGGTCGTGTGCGTGACCAGCTGCTTCACCGTCGCCCGGGAGGCGGGCGGGCGCAGCCTGGGCGTATCGCCGTCGAAGCCCTCGAGCACCTGGACCTCGGCGAACTCGGGGCAGTAGTCCTCGACCGGGGCGTCCAGGTCGAGCTGCCCGCGCTCGACGAGCTGGAGCGCAGCGACCGTCGCGACCATCTTGGTCATCGACATGATGCGGTAGTGCGTGTCGCCGCTGACCGGCTCCTGGGAGCCGGCGACGCGGACCCCGGCGGCCCCCTCGTAGATGACGCCGTCGCGGTCAGCCGCGATCGCGACGACGTTCGGGACCACCCCCGCGGCCACGGCGTCCTGCAGGACCTTGTCCACTGCGGCGCTCTGCACTGAGCTCACGGTGCCCTCCTCCACATGCTGTTCGACGCCCACGTCCTGAGACGTGGCTCACCCCCAGCCTGGAGAGCGCACCGCACCGTGGTCAACCCGGACACCCCACCCGAAGGACGGGGACGGCAACCCGGAGAAGACGGAAAACAGCAGCGCGCCGGATCGCGGAATCCGCGATCCGGCGCGCCGGGCCGATCAGGTCGATCATGCCCGATCAGGGACGATCGGGCGTGACCGGATGGCGTCAGTCGATGTTCTGGCGGATGCTGTCGTCCACGACGCACGAGGTGTCGTCGACGGTCGGAGCGGCGACCGCCGTGTCGGGGGCGAGGAGGCCCAGGATGTCACCGATCGCGACGCCGACGTTCACCGGCGGGCACACGTTGACGTTGTTGAGCGCGTTGACCTCGCCGATGGCGATCAGGCCGCCCGCGTTGCTGCCCTCGTCCACCCGGTTGACCTTGATGTCGTCGACGCTGCCCCCACGGCCGTGCCCGTGCCCGTGCCCGCCCTTGTCCCCGGCGAAGGCGAGCGGGCTCACCGCCAGCAGGGTCGCAGCGGACGCAGCAGCGACGATTCCAGCCTTCTTCAGCACAGTGATTCTCCTGTCGGGTGATCCCGGCTCATCGGAATGAGCCTTCGTTTCTCCGGCGTCTGCGGGGAGCCTCGCCGGCCGAGAAAGAAGTTAGCGGGATCTTCCGAGGAAGTACGCATCACCTACCACTATCGTGTGATCCACATTGCTCTCCGTGAGGTTATGCGGCCGTTACGGCGAAATTCCCGCGTGGCGAATCCCCCCGGACATCCGCGTAACCTCGACGCAGCGTGATCATCGACCACCCCAATGGCCGCATATCCTTTTCGACAGTCACGCGCAGTGATCAGATCTCTCCACCCTCCTCGGGAGCGTCCTTGCGCGCCCGCACCGGGAGGGACGCGAAGACGTGGGGCGGCTCACGCCACGGATCGGTCTCACCCGCCTCCGCCGCCCGGATGGCCGCCCACACCTTCTGGGGAGAGCAGGGCATGTCGACGTGCCGCACCCCCAGGTGGCGCAGCGCGTCGACGACGGCGTTCTGCACCGCCGGCGTCGACCCGACCGTCGCCGACTCCCCGATGCCCTTGGCGCCGAGCGGGTTCAGCGGTGTCGGCGTCTCGGTCGTCGACGCCTCGAAGGAGATGAGGTCGGCCGCCGACGGCATCCGGTAGTCGGCGAGCGTGCTGGTGAGCGGCTGACCCTCGGGGTCGAAGAGGACCTCCTCGTACAGCGCCTGGGCGATGCCCTGCGCCAGACCACCGTGCTGCTGCCCCTCCACCAGCAGCGGGTTGAGCACCCGGCCGCAGTCGTCCACCGCGACCATCCGCCGCGGCCGCACCCGCCCGGTCTCCGTGTCCACCTCGACGACCGCGACGTGCGCCCCGAACGGGAAGGTCGCGCCGTCCTGCTGCACGTCCAGGCCCGCGGTCAGCTCCGGGCCCGCGCTCGCGACCTGCGCCCAGGTGACCGACGCCCCGGGCACGCCGGCCACGGCGAACTCCCCCGCCTCGGTGAGCTCCACGTCGCTCTCCGCGGCCTCCAGCAGCTCGGCCGCGCGGCGCTTCGCCTGCGCCAGCACGTCGTCAGCCGCGGCCAGCACGGCGCTGCCGCCCAGCTGCAGCGATCGCGAGCCGCCCGTGCCGCCGCCGCGGGGCACCAGGTCGGTGTCGCTCTGCCGGTAGGTGATGCGGTCCATCGGGATGCCCAGACGGTCGCTCACCACCATCGCGAACGCGGTCGCGTGCCCCTGCCCGTGCGCGGACGTGCCCGCCGTGACCGTGGCCGAACCGTCGGCGTGCACCGTGACCGAGCCGAACTCCGAGCCGCGCGCCCCGGCGGTGATCTCCACGTAGGTGCAGATCCCGATCCCGATCTGCACCGGGTCCCCGGAGGCCCGGCGCTCCGCCTGCTCCTCGCGGACCTTCTCGTAGTCGACGATCCGCAGCGCCTCCCGCAGCGGCAGGTCGTAGTCGCCGCTGTCGTAGCGGGCGCCGCTGTTCGTGGTGAGCGGGAACGCCGCGGGATCGAGGAAGTTGCGCCGGCGCAGCTCCGCCGGGTCCATCCCCAGCTCGGCGGCGGCCATGTCGATCATCCGCTCCAGGTGGGCCGCGGCCTCCGGGCGGCCGGCGCCGCGGAAGGCTCCCATCGGGGTGGTGTTGGTGACCACCGTCGCCACGTCGAAGGCCACGACCGGGATGTCGTAGACGCCCTGGCTCATCGTGTACGTCTGGGCGCGGGCGAGGCCGCCGCCGAAGCCCGCGTACGCCCCGGCGTCGCCGAGCACCCGCGCGTGCAGGCCGGTGATCTTGCCTTCCCGGGTGAGGCCGAGCTCGTACCAGGCGACCTGGCCGCGCCCGTGCGGCATCGACACGAGGTTCTCCGAGCGGGTCTCCACCCAGCGCACCGCGCGGCCGAGCCGGCGCGCCACCCCCACCGCCGCGGTGTGCTCGGCGAGCATGCCGGCCTTGCCCCCGAACCCGCCGCCGACGTGCGGGGCGATCACCCGCACCTGCTCAGGGGGCAGGTCGAACAGCCGCGCCGCCTGGTCGCGGAACAGGTGCGGCATCTGCGTCGAGACCCAGATGGTGAGCCGGCCGTCGGTGACCGGGTCGACGGCGATCGCGTTGCCCTCCATCGGGACGACGGCCACGCGCTGGTTGACCATGCGGGCCCGCACCACCACATCAGCGCCGGCGAGCACCGCCTCCGCCACGTCGTCGGACGCGCGCTCGCCGGCCACGACGTTGCTGCCGTGCTCGGGGAACTGCAGCGGTGCGTCGGGAGCCAGCGCGGCCTCCGGGTCGACGACCGCATCGAGCGGGTCGTAGTCGACCTCCACCAGCTCGGCGGCGTCGACCGCGGCGGCGAGGGTCTCGGCGGCGACGACGGCGACCGCCTCCCCGACGAAGCGGACCCGGTCGGTCGCCAACGGCGGGCGGGGCATGGACTCGTTCACCACCATCAGCCCGTGGTGGGCGGGCAGGTTCAGGTCGGCCGCGGTGAACACGCCGAGCACCCCGGGCGCCGCTGCGGCGGCCGAGGTGTCGATGCCGGTGATCACGGCGTGGGCGAACGGGGAGCGGACGAAGACGAGGTGAGCGACGTCGGGGAGCTGCAGGTTGCCGACGAAGGTGCTGGCGCCGGTCAGGAGGTCGCGGTCCTCCACTCTGCGCACCGAGGTACCGAGGATCGATCCAGGCATGGAGTGACATTAGGCACGAGCGACCGGTCGGCGCTCGGGGTTTGACGAATCGGGTCCTGACAGGCGAAAGTGCTCAGGCGACTTCCACGTGACCGCACTCACACCCGGGCGCCCCACCCGGCACCCGGTCGTGCGGTGACGTGACCCCCCGGGAGGCCGGACCGGTCGGGGGCCGGTCCGGTCTCCCGACCCGAACCGCGCCGTCCGGGATGGTTCCGCGGCGGCCCACGGCGGCTCACACGCCGGGCCTCACACGACGGCCCCACACGACGGCCCCACACGACGGCCCCACACGACGGCTCAGAATCGATCTCGAGCGGACGTCACAGCCGGGCTGCCGCGATCGGCGGGTACCGTCTCGGCCGTGCCGTTCCACCACACGGATGTCCTGCCCTTGGGTCCCGACGAGACCGAGTACCGCCGGCTCGACCTCCCGCCGGGCCGCGTGATCGAGGCCGCCGGGCGCACGTTCCTGGAGATCGATCCCGCGACGATCACCGCGCTGATGCGCGAGGCCGTCGAAGACATCCAGCACCTGCTGCGACCGTCGCACCTCGCTCAGCTGCGCGCGATCATCGACGACCCCGAGGCCTCCCCGAACGACCGCTTCGTGGCCACCGATCTGCTGCGCAACGCGTGCGTCGCCGCGGGTGGGGTGCTGCCCATGTGCCAGGACACCGGCACGGCGATCGTCATCGGCAAGCGCACCGAGACCGTGCTCACCGGCGGTGACGACGAGGAGGCCATCTCCCGCGGCATCTACGAGGCCTACGACGAGCTGCACCTGCGCTACTCGCAGATGGCGCCGCTGACGTTCTGGGAGGAGCGCAACACCGGCACCAACCTGCCCGCCCAGATCGAGCTGTACGCCGCGCCCGGCACCACGCCGAAGTACGAGTTCCTGGTGATGGCCAAGGGCGGCGGCTCAGCCAACAAGACCTTCCTCTACCAGGAGACGAAGGCGCTGCTGAACCCGGAGCGGCTCGGCGCGTTCCTGGAGGAGAAGCTGCGCTCGCTCGGCACCGCGGCGTGCCCGCCGTACCACCTCGCCGTCGTCGTCGGCGGGATGTCGGCCGAGTACACGCTCAAGGTCGCCAAGCTCGCCTCGGCCCGCTACCTCGACACCCTCCCGGAGAAGGGCTCCGAGCTCGGGCACGCCTTCCGTGACCACGACCTCGAGCAGCAGATCCTCGAGATGACCCGCCAGTTCGGGATCGGCGCCCAGTTCGGCGGCAAGTACTTCTGCCACGATGTGCGCGTCATCCGACTGCCCCGGCACGGCGCCTCCCTGCCCGTCGGCGTCGCCGTCTCCTGCTCGGCGGACCGCCAGGCCAAGGCGAAGATCACCCCGGACGGCGTGTTCCTGGAGCGGCTGGAGACCGATCCGGCGCAGTACTTGCCGGACGTCACCGAGGCCGACGTCAGCGAGGAGGTCGTACGCATCGACCTCAACCGGCCGATGGACGAGATCCGCGAGCAGCTGTCGAAACTGCCGGTGAAGACCCGCGTGTCGCTGACCGGCCCGCTGGTCGTCGCCCGCGACATCGCGCACGCCAAGATCGCCGAGCGGCTCGACGCCGGCGAGCCGATGCCGCAGTACCTGCGCGACCACCCGGTCTACTACGCGGGCCCGGCGAAGACCCCCGACGGTTACGCGTCCGGCTCGTTCGGCCCCACCACCGCTGGGCGCATGGACTCCTACGTGGAGAAGTTCCAGGCAGCGGGCGGCTCGCTGGTGATGCTCGCCAAGGGCAACCGCTCGAAGCTGGTCACCACCTCCTGCGCCACCTACGGCGGGTTCTACCTCGGGTCCATCGGCGGCCCCGCGGCCCGGCTCGCCCAGGACTGCATCCGCAAGGTCGAGGTCCTCGAGTACCCCGAGCTGGGCATGGAGGCGGTCTGGAAGATCGAGGTGGAGGACTTCCCGGCGTTCATCGTGGTCGACGACAAGGGCAACGACTTCTTCGCCGACGTGAGCCAGCCGACCCTGCAGGTCACCTTCCGGCGCTGACATCGGCGCGAGCCCACTGATCGCGTCGAGATCGACGGTGCCGCGCCCGCAACAGCGCATCCGTCGATCTCGGCGCGGTCTCGTGCGTCAGCCTCGTTCGTCAGCGCCCTCGGTTCGGCGCCCACGGTTCGGCGCCCTCGGTTCGGCGCCCTCGGTTCGGCGCCCTCGGTTCGGCGCCCTCGGTTCAACACCCTCGGTTCAACACCCTCGGTTCAACACCCTCGGTTCAACACCCTCGGTTCAACGCAGCCGGCGCGGACCGGTGTCGTCGCGCTGCGGCGGCGGACCGACCTCGACCCGCGCGCCGGCCACGGAGACCCCGTCGGGGGTCGCCAGCACCGGATCGAGCGCGAGCGTGCGCACCTGCGGCAGGTCCTCGGCGATGCGGCCCACCCGCAGCACCAGGTCCTCCAGCGCGGCCATGTCGACCGGCTCCGTCCCGCGGTACCCGGCGAGCAGCGGCGCCGCCCGCGGTGCCCGCACCAGCGCGGCCGCGTCCTGGTCGGTCAGCGGCACCACCCGGAACGCGCGGTCACCGAGCAGCTCCGTCGCCATCCCGGACAGGCCGAACGACAGCAGTGAGCCGAACGAGGGGTCCTCCACGATCTCGATCACGCAGGACTCGCCGCGCGGCAGCATCCGCTGCACGTACACGTCCGTGCCGCCGGTCACCCGGGCGACGTCGGCGTAAGCGGCCCGCACCGCGTCGGCACCGGCGACGTCCAGTCGGACCCCGGCGAGGTCGCTGCGGTGGCGCCAACGGTCACTCGTCGCCTTCACCACGACCGGATAGCCCATCTCCTCGGCGATCGCCACCGCCTGGTCGGCGTCTCCGGCCCGGCCGAACGGCGCGATCCCGATCCCGAAGCAGCGCAGCAGCGCGACCGCCTCGTCGTCGGTGAGCGCCCGCCGCTCGGTGATCCCCCAGTCGTCGATCAGCTGCCGGGCCGCCTCGGCGTCGACGCCCTCGGGCACCACGTACTCGCCGAACGGCTGCGCCCGCCAACGCGCGTAGCGGGTGATCCGGGCCAGCGCGGCTGCCGCCCGCTCCGGACTGGGGAAGCTGGGCACCGAACCCCGCTTCGGGGTGCGGGCCGGACCGAGCCCGGTGGCGGGATCGGCCGGGGCGTCCGGCGCGGCCTCGTCCACGACCGCGAGCTCGTCGGGCACCCCCTCGGCCGCCAGGAACACCGCCACCACCGGGCGATCGGAGCCGGCCACCGCCTCCCGCAGCGCCCGCGCGTAGGCTGCGCCGGGCATCGCCACCGGCGGCACGAACACCGCCACCAGCGAGTCCGCCCGGTCCGGGCCCTCCTTGGCGAGCGCCGTCCGCACCGCCTCGGCGAACTGCTCCGGCGTCGCCGAGGCCCCCACGTCGACGGGGCTGCCGGCCAGCTCCATCTTCTCGTCGAGCAGCGCGTCGGCCACCAGCAGGCACAGCGCGCTCGAGTTGCCCACGACCGCCACCCGCGGACCTGCCGGCAGCGGCTGGTAGGCGAGCACGAGCGCGGTGTCGAACAGCTGCGGCAGCGTCTCCACCCGGATCACGCCGGCCTGTTCGAACAGCGCCCGCACGCTGGCCTCGTCGAGCTGGGCGCCTCGCTGCGCGAGCGCGGGCGGCGGGCCGGTGTGCCGGCCGCTCTTCACCGCGACGATCGGCTTCGTGCGGGCCAGCCGCCGCGCCAGCCGCGAGAACTTGCGCGGGTTGCCGAACGTCTCCAGGTACAGCAGCACCACCTCGGTGTTCGGGTCGGTCTGCCAGTACTGGAGCAGGTCGTTGCCGGACAGATCGGCACGGTTACCGGCCGACACGAAGGTCGACAGCCCCAGCCCGCGCTGCTTGGCGCTGGCCAGGATCGCGATGCCGAGCGCACCGGACTGCGAGAAGAACCCGACGTGCCCGGGCCCGGGCAGCTCCGGGGCGAGGGTGGCGTTGAGCCGCACCTGCGGATCGGTGTTGGCGACGCCGAGCGCGTTCGGCCCGATCACCCGCATCCCGTGTGCGCGGGCCTCGGCCACCAGCTTGCGCTCGGCCTCCACCCCGACCTCGCCGGACTCGGAGAACCCGGAGCTCACGACGACGAGCGCGCGCACGCCCTTCTCCAGGCAGGAGTCCATGACCTCGTCGATGTTCGCCGCGGGCACGGCCACCACGGCGAGCGACACCGGGTCGGGGATCTCGGTGACCGACTTGTACGCCCGGACACCCCGCACCGAGCGCGCCTCCGGGTTCACCGGGTAGACGGGACCGGTGAAGTTGGCGCGCAGCAGGTTGGCCAGCACCGCGTGACCGATCTTGCGCGGATCGGTGGAGGCCCCGATGACCGCGACCGACTCCGGGTGCAGCACGTTGTGCACGCTGCGCGCCTCGGCCCGCTGCTCGCGCGCGTCGCGCACCGCCAGCGACCGCTCGGTCGGGTCGATGTCGAACTCCAGGTGCAGCACCCCGCCCTCGAACTGCCGGCTGACCTGGTAGCCGGCCTGGCGGAACACCCGCACCATCGCCCGGTTCTCCGCGAGCACCTCCGCCTCGAAGCGGCGCAGGCCGTTCTCCCGGGCGGCGGCGGCGAGGTGCTCCAGCAGGATGGAGCCCAGTCCGCGGTTCTGGTGGGCGTCGGTGACGACGAACGCGACCTCCGCCGAGACCGGCGGGCCCTCCGCGCCGTCGGGCCGCGGCAGCCCCTCGTACCGGCCGACCGCGATGATCTCGTCGCCGAGCAGGCAGATCAGCCCCACCCGGGTGCGGTGGTCGACGTGCGTGAACCGCTCGAGGTCGCGTGGGGGGATCCGCGGGTACGGGCCGAAGTAGCGCAGGTAGCGCGTGTGTTCGGACAAGCCCGCGTGGAACCGCACGAGCGCGTCGGCGTCCGACGGCAGGATCGGGCGCAGGTGCACGATCCCGCCGTCGGACGCGACCACGTCAGCCTCCCAGTGCCGCGGGTACGGTGCCTCCGTTGCGTGCGCCGGGTCGGTGGCGGTCACGGTCAGTCCCGTGGGTCGTCCGGGTCGAGTCCGTGCATCGGGAAGACGGCGCGGCGGGCGTCGATGATCCCGGTGTCGACCCGCTCGCCGCCCTCGGTCCACGGCTGGAAGCTGGTGTCCGCGCCGTCGGTCATCGTGGTCGGCAACTCCTGACGGGTGAGCGTGGTGGTGTGGGCGATCCAGCCCGGCGGGATCGACGTGTTCCCCGGCAGGTCGCGGTCCAGCACGGTCGCCAGCAGGTGCGTCCACGACCGCGGTACCACCCGGAACAGGCCGTACCCGCCGCCGCCGGTGGCCAGCCACTTCCCCCCGGCGGTCTCCTCGGCCAGCTCGCGCAGGCACCGGTAGATCTCCCGGTGCCCGTCCACGGACAAGCTGAGGTTGGCCAGCGGGTCCTCCGCGTGGGTGTCGACCCCGCACTGGGTGACGAGGATCTGCGGCCGGAACGCGGTGAGCAGCGACGGGACCACCGCGTGGAAGGCCCGTAGCCAGCCGCTGTCGGTGGTGTCGGGCGGCAGCGGCACGTTGACCGCGTACCCGGCACCGGCGCCCTTGCCGTACTCCCCCGGCCACCCGGTGCCCGGCCACAGCGTGAGCGGGTGCTGGTGCAGCGAGATCGTGAGCACCCGCGGGTCGTCGTAGAACGCGGCCTGCACCCCGTCGCCGTGGTGCACGTCGACGTCGACGTACGCGATCCGCTCGAAGCCGTGGTCGAGCAGCCACGAGATCGCGATCGCGCAGTCGTTGTAGACGCAGAACCCGGAGGCGCGGTCGGCCATCGCGTGGTGCAGCCCACCGGCGATCGACACGGCCCGGTCGGCCCGGCCCTCCGCGATCTCCCGCGCCGCCAGCAACGACCCGCCGCAGACGAGCGCACTCGCCTCGTGCATGTGCATGAAGATCGGGTTGTCCTCGGTGCCGAGTCCGTGCCCGATCCCGAACGGCACCTCCGGAGCCGACTTCACCGCCGACAGGTACGCCGAGGTGTGGATGCGCTCGACCTCGCTGTCCGGGGCCTGCTCCGGCACCAGCAGCTCAACGCCCTCCAGTACCCCCAGCTCGGTGGCCAGCCGCATCGTCAGATCCAGCCGGACCGGATCGAGCGGGTGGTCACCGCCGAGGTCGTAGCTCAGGAAGTCCGGCGTCCAGACGACGGAGGCACGCCTGCTCATGACCGACACCTCATGGCCGACCCCTCACGGCAGACTCCTCATGACCGACACCGTAGGCCGTCACCGCGCCCTGCGCTCACTCCCCGGCCTGATCCGGCGCGTTTCCCGAGAGCGCGCCGTCCCCTCGGGCAGCTGTCCCTCGGCCGGGGCGGGGCTGTCGGCCGGGGCGTACGGTCCGGTGGCGACCGGCCGGCTGGGGTCGGCCACCCAGTTGGACCACGAGCCCGGGTAGAGCGGCAGCGGACGGTCGGCGGGGCGCAGCCCGGCCACCTCGGCGGCCAGCACCAGCGCGGCGGCGGTGATCCCGGACCCGCAGTAGGCGGCCACCGGCTTCCGCCCGGCATCGCCGGCCGGGCCGTCGGCCAGGTCGGCGGCGACGTCGACCCCGGCGAACCGGTCGGCCAGCTGCTCCGGGGGCAACCACCGGCCGTCCTCGCCGACGAACTCCAGCACGGGCACGTTGTGGGCGCCCGGGATGTGCCCGGCCACCGGGTCGAACGGCTCGGTCTCTCCGCGGTAGCGCGCGGCGGCGCGGGCGTCGACCAGCACGCCCTCGCGGCCGATGCGGCCGGCCTCGTCGGCGTCGACGGTGGGCATCGATCCCGGTACGACCACGAGGTCGCCGGGCTCCGGGGCGGGCACCTCGGTGGAGACGGGGTAGCCGGCCGCGCACCAGGCGGCCCAACCGCCGTCGAGCACCGCGACCCGGTCGGCGGGCATCCCCACCCAGCGCAGCAGCCACCAGGCGCGGACGGCGGACAGGCCGTTGCCGTGGTCGTAGGCGACGACCCGCGAACCGGCCGAGATGCCCGCCGCGCGCAGGACCCCCTGCAGCCGCTGCGGATCGGGCAGCGGGTGGCGGCCCGCGGGGCCGGGCGGGTCGGCGAGATCGGCGTCGAGATCGACGAACACGGCGCCCGGGATGTGCCCCTCGCGGTACTCGGGCAGCGTGGACGGGCCGCCGAGCCGGTGCCGGACGTCGAGCACGACCAGCGCGGGGTCGCGTTCCGCATCGGTCCCGACACCAAGCGCAGCAGCCAGTTCGGCGACGTCGACGAGTGGAGTGGATCGATCGTGCATCGGTGCATCTTCCCCGGTATCGCGTGGGTTCGCGACGCACTCACTGGGTAGCATGGGGGCTTGACGAAAGGGCCCTGCGCGTGAACGAGCTCATCGACACCACAGAGATGTACCTCCGCACCATCTACGAGCTGGAGGAGGAGGGCGTCGTCCCGCTGCGCGCACGGATCGCGGAGCGCCTCGGGCAGAGCGGTCCGACCGTGAGCCAGACCGTCGCTCGCATGGAGCGCGACGGGCTCGTGGTGGTGGCGGGCGACCGGCACCTCGAGCTCACGGAGGCGGGCCGGGCCCGGGCGGTCGCGGTGATGCGCAAGCACCGCCTCGCGGAGCGCCTGCTGATCGACGTGATCGGGCTCGAGTGGGAGCTCGTGCACGCCGAGGCGTGCCGGTGGGAGCACGTCATGAGCGAGGCAGTCGAGCGCAAGCTCGTCGCTCTGCTCGACAACCCCACCACGTCGCCGTACGGCAACCCGATCCCGGGGCTGGAGCAGCTGAAGACCCCGCCGAGCGAGCCGGCGCGCACCCTGAACGCGCCGCCCGAGCTGGAGATGGGCCTGCAGCGCCTCGACGAGTACGCGCGCCGCGGCGGCGGCCGGGTGGAGGTGCGCCGCATCGCCGAGCACGTGCAGAACGACGCCGACCTGATGGGCGAGCTGAAGTCCGCGGGCATCGTGCCGGGGCAGGACGTGCAGGTCTCCCCGATCTCCCGGTTCGGTGACCCGGTGCCGGTGCAGGGCGAGGGCACCCCGCCCGGCGAGGTGGCCCCGCTGATCGCGCACGCCGTGCTGGTGCGCGCCCGGTAGCTCGTCGCCGACCACCTCATCCGGCCCGCCCGACCCGTTCGGCGCGGGCCGTTGTGCGTCCACACCCGTCCGCAGGGGCGAGCGCGCCATCGTCAGCACCATCCCTGGGCGGTCTCGAGCAGGACGTCCCGCAGGTCGTCCGGGCGCGGCCCGGACGCGGCGACCGCGCGCAGCCGAGCGCTGAGCACGTGCCCGGGCCAGGCGTCCTGGGCCCGATCGAGCGCCACGTTCGCGAGGGCACCGTCGCCGCGCAGCAGCGCCGAGATCGCGAGCAGGCTGGCCGGGGCGGCGGCCTCCGGATCGGGTGACTCCCGGGTCAGCGTGGCCCACAGCTGCTCGGCGGCCAGGCGTTCCTGCGGGCTGCCGTCGCGGGCCAGCTTCGCGGTCACGACGATCGCGGTGTGCAGCACGCCCGGCGAGCCGAGCGCTACGGCCAGCGCGACGATGCGCTGGTCGTCGAGCGGCCACCGGTTCTCGGCGGCGTCGTGGAGGCTGAGCATCAGCAGGCCGCGCAGATCCTCGGGATCGACCGCGCCGTCGGCGGCGACGACGACGTCGTCGATCAGGTCGGCGACGAGCCGCTCGCGGCGCTCGACGGCAGCGGGATCGGTAGGGGTGACGAGCACCTGCAGCGCCTCCCGGCTCGGCCGCACGACGACGCCGTCGTACGCCGCACCCGCCGCGAACGCGGTGACCGCGGCGGCGGGCACGGTGTCGCGGCAGCGGCACTCGGTGTAGCAGCCCCAGCGGGCGCCCGGCCCGGTGCCCGCGGCCCACACGGCGGTGTGCAGCGGGATCCCGGCCTCCGCCAGCCGCTCGGAGACCTCCGCGGCGAGTCCGGTCATCGGCGGCTCCGGTGGCGATCCCTCGCCGGTCGTCCCGTCCCGCGGCCCGGCCGGGGTGTGTGCGCCTTCGGTGACGACGACGAGCAGGGCAGCGTCCGGCCGGGTCCGCGCCACCGCGGCGACGCCGTGCTCGGCGAACCGCGCCGCCGCTCCCGCATCGTCCGGGCGGGGCAGGTCGCAGCGCAGTAGGAGATCGACGAACGCGCCGCGCAGCGCCACCAGCACCAACGACTCGCGGGGATGGAACCCCAGCATGCTCGGCAGCGCGGCGACCAGCTCGCCGGGACTGCGCACCGGCTGCCTGATCCGGCCCGGCGGGGCACCGGCCCGTGGCCGGGTCGGGGAGGCGTGCTCGCCCGCACTCGTGACGGTGTTCTTCGCGGTGTTCCTGTGCTCGGCGTACGGGTGCTCGGTGTTCCTGTGCTCGGTGTTCCTGTGCTCGGTGTTCCTGTGCTCGGTGTTCCTGTGCTCGGTGGCCATGACCGCAGCGTGGCGGGCCGGGCGGCCGCGTGCCGGGGTGCGTCCGAACGGCTGTGGACAACCGGGACCGGCCCCGGCTCCCGGAGCCCGATGTGGATGGATCGCCCGCGTCGCGGACCGGGTCGCCGAACTCGTCAGTGGGAACCACTACCCTGTCGCGACTTGCCCGCCGCCGGGCGGACGGTAAGGCTGTTCCCGGCACCGTCCGGTGCGCGGAAGGCGACGTGAGGGCGAGGCTATGGCGTCTGACGTGGACACTGCAGAACCGGTGTACGACTACGACCTGCTGGTGATCGGGTCGGGCCCGGGCGGTCACAAGGCCGCGATCGCGGCGGCGAAGCTCGGCAAGAAGGTGGCGGTCGCCGAGAAGCGCAACATGATGGGCGGCGTCTGCGTCAACACCGGCACGATCCCGTCGAAGACGCTGCGCGAGGCCGTGCTGTACCTGACCGGGTTCAGCCAGCGCGACATGTACGGCCCGAGCTACCGGGTCAAGTCCCAGATCACGATCGCGGACCTGCTGGCCCGCTGCGCGCACGTGGTGGGCCGCGAGATCGAGGTGGTGCGCAACCAGCTGCTGCGCAACCGCGTCGACATCCTCACCGGCACGGCCCGGTTCGTCGACGAGCACACGGTGGAGGTCGTCGGCGAGGCACGCGGCGAGCGCCACGTCGTCTCGGCCGCGAACATCGTCATCGCGACCGGCACACGCCCGGCACGGCCGCCGCAGGTGCAGTTCGACGAGGAGTACGTGCTCGACTCCGACGGGGTGCTCGCGCTCGACCGCATCCCCACCACGATGGTCGTGGTCGGCGCCGGTGTCATCGGCATCGAGTACGCCTCGATGTTCGCCGCGCTCGGCACGCGGGTGACCGTGGTGGAGAAGCGCCCGCAGATGCTGTCCTTCTGCGATCCCGAGGTCGTGGAGTCGCTGAAGTTCCACCTGCGCGACCAGGGGGTGACCTTCCGGTTCGGCGAGGAGGTCGAGCGGGTGGAGGTCACGAAGAAGGGCACGGTGACGTCGCTGGTCAGCGGCAAGCGGATCGCCGCGGACATGGTGATGTACTCGGCCGGCCGGCAGGGCGTGACCGACGAGCTGAGGCTGGAGAACACCGGGCTGGAGGCCGACGAGCGCGGCCGCCTCGCGGTGGACAAGACCTACCGCACCACCGTGCCGCACATCTTCGCCGTCGGGGACGTGATCGGGTTCCCGGCGCTCGCCGCGACCAGCATGGACCAGGGCCGCATCGCGGCCTGCCACGCCTTCGACGAACCCGTGCGCGACTTGCAGGAGCTGCAGCCGATCGGCATCTACACGGTGCCGGAGATCTCCTACTGCGGGCGGACCGAGGCAGAGCTGACCGCGGCGTCCGTGCCGTACGAGGTCGGCATGGCCCGCTACCGCGAACTGGCCCGCGGCGCGATCTGCGGAGACTCCTACGGGATGCTGAAGCTGCTGGTCTCCACCGAGGATCGGCGGCTGCTGGGCGTGCACGTGTTCGGCACCAACGCCACCGATCTCGTCCACATCGGGCAGGCGATCATGGGCTGCGGCGGCACCGTCGACTACCTGGTCGACACCGTGCTCAACTACCCCACCCTGTCGGAGGCCTACAAGGTCGCGGCGCTGGACGTGACGAACAAGCTGCGCGCGCTGGAGACCTACTCCGTGGAGTAGGTCAGTACTTCACGCCCTGGGCGTTGAGCCACGGGCGCGGGTCGACGTAGCGCCCGTTCTGCATGACGCCGATGTGCAGGTGCGGGCCGGTGGACTGGCCGCGGTTGCCGACCTCGGCGATGACGTCGCCCGCGTTGACCTTCTGACCGACCTTCACCAGGGACCGGTTGATGTGGCCGTAGACGGTGATGGTGCCGTCGGCGTGCTGCAGGCGCACCCACAGGCCGAAGCCGCTGGCCGGGCCCGAGCTGATCACGGTGCCGGCGGCGGGTGCGCGGATGGGGGTGCCGATCGGGGCGGCGATGTCGAGCCCCTGGTGGGTGGTCCCCCACCGGGCGCCGAAGCCCGAGGTGATCCGGCCGACGATCATCTGGACCGCGCCGCCGGAGCTCGCACCCGCGGCGGCCTTGGTCTGCGCGGCCTTCTTCTCCGCGACCGCCTTCTCCGCAGCGGCCTTCTCCTCGGCTGCCTTCTTCGCGGCCTCGTTGAGCCCGGCTGCCTTGATCAGGGCAGCAGCGTCGGCGATCTGCGGCTGGTCGGCGACGGTCGCGAGCGCGGACTCGGCGGCCTGCGCCACCGCGTCCACACCGGTGGTGGCGACAGTGGCGGGAGCGACCTGCTGCGGCGTGTCAGCAGCGGTGTTCGTCGTGGCCGCGGCGGTCGCGGCGAACGCCGTGCCGATGCTGGTGCCGATGGTGGTGCCGATGCCGTCGAGCGCGCCGGAGGACGAGAGCGCCTGGTGACCCGCGGCCGCCAGCGCACCACCGACGACCACCCCGGCGACGATGCGCAGGGGCGTCGACTGGGTGAGGTCGGCCAGCGTGCTGCCGGCCGGGCTCGCCGCGTGCGAGTGCGGGCGGGCTGCGCCACCTGCCCCCGCTGCCGCCAGTGCGGCGGTCAGCGGGGGCGGGAGGTGAGCGCGGCCCGAGGGGGAGCGGTGCCGTGCCACTACCTTTCCTTCCGGATCGGGCTTGGCCCGGACGTCCCGTCGGGGGTCGGGCGGACCGCTCGGGGATGCGGTCCGTTGTCCGGTCTGTCACCAAGCCGTTATCGATCCGGGGGAAACGTTAGCGAGCCTGCGGCGTTCATGAAGGTTCAGGGGTGAAGAGCTAGCTCGCCGGGCCGGGGCGCGCGACGAGCGGCCATTGCGGCGTGTCGGCCGCGACACGCCGGGTGACGGGACCGCCGTTCACCGCAGCGAACCGGCGAGTCCCCCGTCCACAGGCCGATGTCCCGCGATGTACGGCCCCTCCGGACCGGGACCTACAACGATCGGGTGACCGGCCGGACCGGACGCGGGACGTTCGGCTCAGCGAGCGGGCCTTCCGCCCGGTGTCCCCCCTCGGTGGGAGGGGCGGACGCCGAGCTCGGCAAGTCGATCGTGGTAGCGCGCCACGCCGGCGAGCTTCACGTCCTCGTACCCGCGGACGAGGTCGGCGGCCTCCGCCGCGGCCACGGCCGTCGCGTAGGTGTCCGGGGTCAGCTCGCGCGCCAGGCGCAGCACCATCTCCCGGTACTCATCGCGCAGCTGCCGCTCCAGCCGCCGCATCCGGGTGCGGCCGAACGGATCGAGCGGGGTGCCGCGCAGCACCTTGCCCTTGGCGAGCGCCTTCAGCACCGGCCGCATCCACGGGCCGAACGCGATCTTCTCCGTGCGCCCGGCGGCCCGCAGCACAGGCGGGTGCAGGCGGTAGCGCAGCTTCTTCCCCCCGGGCACCTCGACGGCGAGCTTCGCCTCGAACGCCGGATCGGTGAGCAGGCGCGCGACCTCGTACTCGTCCTTGTACGCGGTGAGCTTGTGCAGCCCGTGCGCGACGGCCTCGGAGAACGCGGTGCCCAGCCCGAGTCGCTGCTCGGCCCGCCACACGGTCAGCACGTCGGCGACGTAGCGGCGGGCGAGCCGCTCGTCCTGGTACTCGGCCAGGTACGCCGCGCGGATACCGGCCTTGCGGCGGGTCTCCCCCGCCAGCTCGCCCAGGTCGTCCCAGGTCCGCGACGGCGCGGCAGCCGGCCGGGCGGTCGCGGCGGCGAACGCCTGCGGGTCTGCCACAGCCACGCGGCCCCAGCGGAACGCGGCGGTGTTGGCGGCGACCGCGACCCCGTTCAGCTCGATCGCGAACTCGATCGCCTCGGCCGACAGCGGCAGCACCCCGGCCTGGTAGGCGGCCCCGACGACGAGGAAGTTCGCCGGCATCGCGTCGCCGAACAGCGCCTGCGCCGCGGCCTGTGCGTCGATCCGCACCACGCGGGCAGCCTGCTCGCCGATGCGCGCGACGAGCGCCTCCACGTCCGGGGCGGGAGCCCGCACGTCGGACACCATCGCGCCGGTCGGCACCGGGCTGGTGGACACGACGGCGGTGGTCGTGGCGGCGTCGGCACGGGCGAGGTTCTTGCCGTCGGCGCCCACGAGGACGTCGAAGGCCAGGTAGGCGGTGGCCGTGCCGACCCGGTTCGCCGGGCCGAGCCCGGCCTCGTCGGGGGCGATGCGCAGGTGGGAGGTCACCGGGCCGGCCTTCTGCGAGAGCCCGGTCTGGTCGAGCCCGTGCACGGCGCGCCCGTCGCGGATCGCGGCCGAGCCGAGCACCTGGTTCACTGTGACGATGCCGGTGCCGCCGATGCCGGCGAGGAACACCTCCCCGGATGCGGGCGGCTCGACGTCGGGCACGGCGGGCGGCTCCGGCCGCTCGGCGCGGCGTCGCGGGGCCTTCGCCGGCGCCTCCACCGTGACGAACGACGGGCAGTCGCCCTTGAGGCAGGAGTAGTCGGTGTTGCAGGAGGTCTGGTCGATGCGGGTCTTGCGGCCGAACTCGGTCTCGACCGGCTGCACGGACAGGCAGTTGCTCGCCGCGCCGCAGTCGCCGCAGCCCTCGCACACCGCTTCGTTGATCACGACGCGCATCGGGCGGACGGGCAGCGCACCGCGCTTGCGCAGCCGGCGGGACTCGGCGGCGCAGCGCTGGTCGTAGATCAGCACGGTGACGCCGGGGATGCCGGCGAGCAGCCGCTGCGCCTCGTCGAGCCGGTCGCGGTGCCACAGCTCCACCCCGCGCGGCAGCGGGTCGAGCGAGCGGAAGCGCTCGGGCTCGTCGGCCACCACCAGCACCTTGGCCACGCCCTCGGCCAGCAGCTTCGCCGCCAGCTGGGGCACCTCCAGCGCGCCGGAGGCGCTCTGCCCGCCGGTCATCGCGACGGCCCGGTTGTACAGCAGCTTGTAGGTGATCGAGACCCCGGCGGCCACGCAGGCCTGGATCGCCAGCTGTCCGGAGTGGGCGAACGTGCCGTCGCCCATGTTCTGGAACATGTGCGTGGCGGTGGTGTAGGGCGCCTGCCCGATCCACTGCGCGCCCTCGCCGCCCATCTGCGTGATCGAGCTGACCGCGCTGGACTCGCGGGTGACGCTGAACGCCACCATCGCGTGGCAGCCGATGCCGCCGCCGGCGACCGCGCCCTCGGGCAGCGTCGTGGAGCGGTTGTGCGGACAGCCCGAGCAGAAGTACGGGGTGCGCTGCACCGGCAGCAGCGGCAGCGCGGCCGGGCGGCGCCGCTCGGGGGCCAGCTCGATGCCGGGCACCCCGGACAGGACCCGGCGCAGCGGCCCGGCGAGCCGGTCGGCGGTCAGCTCCCCCGCCTCCGGCACCAGCGGGCGGCCCTCGGCGTCCTTCGAGCCCTCCACCAGCGGCGCGTCCGGCATCCCGTAGAGGACGTCGCGCACCGCGCCCTCCACGAACGACGACTTCTCCTCCACGACGAGCACCCGCTGCAGGCCGCGGGCGAACTCGCGCACCAGGTCGCGCTGGATCGGGTGGATCATGCCCAGGCGCAGCAGCCGGATCCCGGCGCGGCGCAGATCGGCGTCGGAGAGCCCGAGATCGGCCAGCGCCTGGCGGACGTCGGCGAACGTCTTGCCGCCCGCGACGATGCCGAGCCGCGCGTCCGGGGGGTCCACCTCGACCGTGTTGACCGGGTTCGCCGACAGGAACGCGTGGACCATCGCCCAGCGCGGCCCGTACAGCTGCTCCTCAGCGACCAGTGAGTGCGGCGGAGCGAGGATCGGGTACTGCCGGTAGACGAACGGGGCGCCCTTCCACTCCAGCTGCGGCACGACGGGCGCCACGTCGGCCACGTCCTTGCCGACGGCGAACACCCCGTCGGCGACGTCGGCGACGATCTTCATGCCGACCCACATGCCGGACGCGCGGGAGAGCGCGACCCCGTAGCGACCCAGCCGCACGACGTCCGCGGCGTCGGCGGGGTAGAGCACGGGCAGCCCGTAGCCGGCGAGCGTGCGCTCGCTGATGCACGGGATCGTGGAGGACTTGCAGGCCGGGTCGTCCCCGGCGAGCACGAGCACGCCGCCCTTCGGGTGGGCGCCGCACATGTTGCCGTGCCGCATCGGGTCGCCGGCCCGGTCGACGCCGGGCCCTTTGCCGTACCAGACGCCGACCACGCCGTCGACCGTGCGCCCGTGGCCGGGCACCTCCATCTGGCTGCCCCACACCGCGGTCGCGGCCAGCTCCTCGTTGACGGCGGGCACCAGGGTGAGCCCCGCGTTCTCCTGCAGCTCGGTGGCGCGTGCGAGGGTCATGTCGAGGCCGCCGAGCGGGCTGCCCTGGTAGCCGGACACGAACGTGGCCGTCGAGAGCCCGGCGGCCAGGTCGGCGGCGTGCTGCTCGACCAGCAGGCGCGCGATCGCCTGCACCCCGGTCAGCAGGACCGGGCCCCCTCCGCTGCGGTAGCGGTCGGCGAGATCGATCTCGACCGGTCCGGGACCCAACTCCTGCGCCGTCATGGCCTCACTCCTGGGAACGCTCCAGTGCCGCGGAGACCGTCGCCGCGGCCCGCCGCACGCTCTGTACGACCGCGACCTTACGGGCGCCCAGCACCCGCGACGTCGAGCCGACCACGGAGATGGCCGCCACCGCAACCGTCCGTTCCGCCCGTCGGACGACGATCGGCGCGGCGACCGACGAGATGCCGAGGGTGTGCTCCTCCCGTGAGGCCGCGTAGCCGTCCTTGCGGACCTGCGCGAGCACCTGCTTGTACCGGTTCGGGTCGACGATCGTGAACGGGGTGCGGCGGGTGAAGCCGCGCTCCAGGATCATCCGGGCCATCGGCGGGTTGTGGGCGGCGATCGCCTTGCCCGCGCTGGAGGAGTGGCCGGGCCCGCGCCGGTACAGCTCGGTGTGGAACATCGTGCCGACCCCGCTGCCCTCCAGCCGGTCGATGTAGAGCACGTCCGCCCCGACCGGCACCGCGAGCTGCGCCGTCTCGCGCAGCAGCTCCCGCAGCTCGCCCAGCACCGGCAGCGCCAGCTCGCGCAGCATCAGCCGGTCGACGGCGAGCTGGCCGATCTCGAACAGGCGCAGCCCCAGCCGGTAACGGCCGGACGTCGTGCGCTCCAGCATGCCGGCGGTGGCCAGGGCCGCGAGCATGCGGCAGGCGGTGCTCTTCGCGACCCCCAGCTCCTGCGCCACGCGGGTGGCGCCCAGCTCGGCCTCCCGTTCGAAGCAGCCGAGCACGGCCATCGCGATCGAGACCGACCGCAGCGGCCCCTCGTCCCGCTCGGGTGCGGGGACCAGCGGCGGGGCGTCGGGGCTGAGGACCGCCGGATCCGGGACTGCAGCTTCGAAGTCGAGATCCGTCAGCGTCATCGGCTCAGGCCTCCCAGGCGGGGAACTCGTCCGGTGGCGGGACGTTGACCTCGGTGACCCGGTTCCGGTAGGAGACCAACGCTGTCTGCCCGCCCTCGCGCAGCTTGACCCGGATCTCCTCGGTGTTCAACGGTTCGCCGGGGTCGTAGCCGTGCGCCCAGGTCGCGAACGCCCGCATCGGACCCGAATGGGTGGCGGCGAGGATGCGCGTGTCCTCGGGGTACTCCGCGATCAGCCGGTGGAACCCGCGCCAGAACCGGCGCACGCACATCGCCGGCGGCTCGAAGTACATCAGCGGGATCGTCAGCCACATCTGGATCGGGTCCGCCCCGCCCAGCTGGACGCGGTAGAAGCGGTCGATCTCGACGAGCCAGCGCGGCCGCTCCCCCACCGCCATCCGCTCCAGCTTCTCCATCGTCGACTGGTACTGGCGGAAGGCGGAGGTGACGTCGCGCAGCCCGTCCGGGGTCCAGACGCCGAAGTTGCGCAGCTCCGGGATCGGTTCGGGCTCGGAGACGACGACCTCCTTGCCCCACAGCGCCAGGCCGTCCTTGGCCCCGTTGTAGAGCTGCTCGGCGGTTTGGCGGGCCCGGTTGGTGTCGGCGTGCACGAGCCGGATCCGCTCGCCGTCGTTCCAGCGCCGGGACAGCTCGTGCCCGCGCTGGTGGGCCTGCCAGCTGCCCATCGGGGTCAGCCCGGCGTCGGTGGAGTAGCCCTGGGTGACCCCGTGGCGGATGATCGAGATCTCGCAGACGAACTTCTCCGCCGACCGCCGCTCCAGCGGGGCCGAGATCTCCTTGCCGCGGGTGGCAGCGGCCAGCGCGGGCGTGAACCGCGCTCCCTCGTGCTCGACGAACGTGGTCGGGGGCGCGGTGGTCGTGGTCGCGACGCCGTTGTTCCCGTTCGTGCGCTCGCGGAACCGCCGCAGGTACAGCGGCGTGCCGTCGTCGCCGGCCGGGGCGGCCGGGCCGCGGGCCGTGGTCGCGCTGCGCCGCTCCCGGTACTTCGCCAGGTAGTTCGGCGCCTCGTAGCGGTCGAGGTTCCTCGTCATGAGTGCACCGTGAAGAAGCGCTCGTTGACCTGGCCGTGGTAGTAGAAGATCGCCCGGCCCATCTCCTCCTCGGTCCAGGTGATCGGCTCGAAGTCCGGGTCCACCCAGTAGCCGCCGGTGAACAGCTCGTTGCGGTTGCCGACCGGGTCGAAGAAGTACGTCGTGTAGCCGCGGGTCACCCCGTGCCGCGTGGGCGCCACGTCGATCTCCACACCGTGGTAGGCGAGCGTGTCGGCGGCCTCGCGGATGCCGTTCCAGTCGTCCATCCAGAACGCGAAGTGGTGCAGCCCGCCGTTCGGCCCGGTGATCACCGCGACGTCGTGCGGGGTGTGGCTGCGTTCGAGGAACGTGGCGAGCTGGTGGCCGTCGTTGGCGAGGATCTGCTCGGTGAGCCGGAACTCCAGGACGTCCATGAAGAAGCGGGTGAACGCTTCGACGTCCTCGGCCATGACGAACACGTGGTCCAGCCGGGGCGGGGCGATCCCGACCAGGTCCTGCGGCCGCGGCGGCGGGTTCGTCATCGGCAGCATGTTGCCGACCCGCTCCATCCCGTGCACCAGCTCGACGAGGTGGCCCGACGGCGCCTCGAACCGGATCGCCTCGCCCCAGCCGGGGCCCAGCTCGCGGGCGGCGTAGCGCTTCACCGGAACGCTCACCGCCTGCAGCTTGTCGGTGAAGTAGTCCAGGTCGTCCCGCTCGGCGACCTTGAACGACATGTGGTCCAGCCCGTAGGTGGGGGCCTGGCGCAGGACCACCGAGTGGTGCTCCTGCTCGTCCCAGCACTTGAGGAAGACCTGCTCGGCTCCCCCGCTGGAGCTGCGGGCCGTTTCGACCAGCCCCAGTACCTCGGTGTAGTAGGCGGCGGCGAGCTCCAGGTCCGGGACCCGGACCTCGACGTGCTGCAGGCGAAGGATCCGGTCGCTCATGTGTGCATCCTCAGGAAGCGCTGGCTGACGACGTTCTCGTAGTAGAAGAGCCCCTTCCCGAACTCCTGCTCGGTCCAGGTGATGATCTCCTTGTCGGGGTCGACCCAGTAGCCGCCGGTGAACACCTCGTTGCGGATGCCGAGCGGGTCGAAGAAGTAGATGGTGTTGCCGCGCGTGACCCCGTGCCGCGTCGGCCCCTGGTCGATCTGCACACCGTTGAAGGCGAGGATGTCGGCCGCCTTGCGGATGTGGTCCCAGTCGTCGAGCCAGTACGCCCAGTGGTGCAGCGCGCCGTTCGGCCCGTTGACGACGGCGAGATCGTGCGGGGAGTTGGTGCGCCCGGCGAGCCAGACGCCCAGCTGGTGGCCGTTGCCGTCGAGCACCTGCTCGGTGAGCCGCAGCCCGAGCACCTCGGTGAAGAACTTGCAGGCCTCGGCCACCTCCTCGGCGTTGACCAGCAGGTGGTCCACGCGCGGTGGGGCGATGCCCGGCAGGTCCGGCGGCGGGGCCGGGGCGGGGTTGCGCTTGCCGAGCAGGTTGCCGGTCTTCTCGATCTCCCAGACCAGCTCCATGATCTGCCCGGACGGCACCTCGAAGCGGATCGACTCCCCCTGCCCGACCGCCTCCCCGCGCGAGACCCGGCTGACCTGGGCGCCGTAGGCCTCCAGGCGCTTCTCGAAGTCGTGCAGGTCGTCCTCGGACTCCACGCGGAACGTGAACGAGTCGAGCCCGGCACGCGGGTGGTAGCGCAGCCGCAGGGAGTGGTGGTCCTCCTCGTCCCAGCACTTGAACCAGGCCGCGTCCGAGCCCTCCACGGTGCCGCGCTGCACCAGCTGCAGGCCCATGACCTGCGTGTAGTACGCCGTGGCGAGATCGAGATCGGGAGTGCGGACGTCGACGTGTGCGAGCCGGAGTATGCCCATCGGTGACTCCTTCGTGGGGCCTCCTGCGCTTGACCGCCGAACGGTAACGCTCCTAACGTTCCAGATGAAAGACAGTGCGTTCCGCAAATCGGAACGAAGATCGGAGTCGCGATGCCCGGACCCGAGGAGATGCGCGCGGCCGTCGCCGAGTACGTGACGGCGCTGCACCGGGCCTACCTCGCCCAGGCCGACACGTTCCCGCCCGCGGTGCGCGGCCGGATGCCGCTGCTGGGCCCGGGCGGCCCGATCACCGTCGCCGCGGCGGGGGCGCGCAACCTGCACCTGATCGCCACTCGCGAGCCGCTCGGGCCGCTGCGCGGGCAGGAGATCGAGCTGACCGGCGAGCTGCCCGGTCTGACCTGGGCGCTGCGGTTCTACGACCCGGTCGTCACGCCGGCGCTGGGCACCATCGACGAGTCCGCCGGGCCCGCCAACGCCGAGGTGCGCCAGGCGCTGGGGATCTCCACGAGCATCTACCACGTGGTGGCCCAGCCCGGGTCCGGACTCACCCCGCACCACGCTGCGCACGTCGGGTCGAGCCTCGCGTCCGGGGACTCCGCCGCGGCGCGGGACTTCGAGACGATCCGCAGCCGGGTGCGGGGCCGGGAACGGCTCGTCGACGAGCTCATCGGGGCGACGACGGCCGGGCTGCCGCACGCGTCCGCGCTGCTGGCGAAGGCGATCGCACCGCACAACCGGGCCGTCGACGCGGCAGCGGGTGCGCCCGAACCGGACCCGGTCGAGATCCGCAAAGCGCTGCTGGAGGCCGTCGGCGGACGGACGGGGTGGACACCGGGAGGACCGGCGTGACGGCCGGGGGGCCGGGGAACGGCAGGAGAGCCGCACCGCTGATCGCCGCACCGCTGATCGCCGCACCGCTGATCGCCACAGCGTTGATAGCGCCCGGCGCCTCCGTCGCCGAGCGCGGCTCGCGCGCCGCCACGTCGACGACGGCTCCCCCGGTGATGCTCGGCCGGCCGCGGTGGGGCGCCCCAGAGCACCGGGCCCGGGTGCCGCGGAGGTGGACCACATCCTCCCTGCCGCCCTGTCGGGCCCTGCCGAGCCCCCGGAACCGGAGCTGGCGATGAGCGACGCGACGCTGTCCACCGTCGGCAACGCCGCACGGCTGCTCAAGGCGTTCCTCGAGACCGGCGGCGAGGCCGGGGTCTCGGAACTGGCGCGCCGGCTGGGCCTGGGCAAGTCCACCGTGCACCGGCTGCTCACCACGCTCGTCGCCGAAGGCCTGCTCGAGCAGGACCCGCACACCGGCGGCTACCGGCTCGGCCTGGTGGTCTTCGAGCTCGGCCACGCCGTGCCCGCCCACCGGCAGCTGCACGCCGCCGCCGGCCCGGTGCTGGCGCACCTGCGCGAGCAGACCGGCGAGTCGTCGCAGGTCGGGATCCTCGACCCGAGCACGCAGGTGCCGGAGGTCGTCTACGTCGACCGCCTGGAGAGCGCGTACTCGCTGCGGCTGTTCACCGAGACCGGCCGCCGGGTGCCCGCGCACGCCACCAGCTCCGGGAAGGTGCTGCTCGCGCACCTGCCCGAGCCGGAGCGGGAGAAGGCGCTCACCGCAGCACCGCTCCCCCGCTACACCACCCACACGATCGTCGATCCCGACGCGCTGCGCGCCCAGCTCGATCTCGTGCGCGAACGCGGCTGGGCCGACGCGGTCAACGAGCGCGAGATCGGCGTCGGCAGCATCGCGGCCCCGATCCGCGACGCCTCCGGCGAGGTCGTGGCAGCGGTGAGCATCGGCGCGCCGATCGCCCGCTTCCGCGCCGCGCCGCGCGCCACGCTCGCCGCGGCGCTGGTGGAGGCGGGCGAAGCGGTGAGCAGGCGGCTCGGCTGGAACCCCGAGGCGATCCCGTGAACCCCCGTGTTCCGCTCATCGAAACGCCGGCGATGACCTGCGCACCGTCGAGCGCCAGGATCGCACCGTGACCGTCATCGATGCGCCGGCCATGGCGCGCGCCCTCTACGACGCCCGCCGCACGCGCGTGCCGATCGCCCCGTTCACCGACGCGGACCCCACGCTCGGGATGGCCGAGGGCTACGCCGTGCAGCAGGAACTGATCAAGCTCCTGCTCGCCGACGGCGACGAGATCATCGGCCGCAAGGTGGGCCTGACCAGCAAGCCCATGCAGAAGCTGATCGGGGTCGACTCCCCCGACCACGGGCCCGTCCTGGCCTCCACCGTCTACAACGACGGCGACGAGATCCCGCTGTCGCGGTTCATCGCGCCCAAGGTCGAGGCCGAGATCGTGTTCGTGATGAAGGACCGGCTGCAGGGGCCCGGCGTGACCGTCACCCAGGCGCACGCCGCGATCGCCGGGGCCGTCGCCGGCATGGAGATCGTCGACTCGCGCATCGCCGACTGGCGGATCAAGCTCGCCGACACCGTCGCCGACCTCGCCTCGAACGGGGCGCTGGCGATGTCGAGCCGGATCGTGCCCCTGGAGGGGCTGGACACGCGGCTGATCGGCATGACGCTGACCCGCAACGGCGAGCTGATCGACACCGGCGCCGGCGCGGCCGCGCTGGGCGACCCGATCGCGGTCGTCGCGTGGCTGGCCAACGTCCTCGGCGAGAACGGCGTGGCGCTCGAGCCCGGCCACGTCGTCATGACCGGGGCACTGCACGCCGCCGTGCCGATGAACCCGGGTGACGTCTTCCGCGCCGAGTTCGACCGGCTCGGCCCGATCACGATCCGAGTGGGGGCCTGATGGACGTCCACGACCTCGCCGCGCGGCTGCAGAAAGCGGTCGCGGAGCGCGCCGCCATCGAGCAGCTGTCCACCGACGTGCCGGAGCTGGACCTGGCCACCGCCTACGCCGTGCAGCGGGTGCTGCGCGACCAGGCGGGTCCGCTCGCCGGGTGGAAGCTGGGGGTGACCAGCCGCGCCAAGCAGGCCCAGGTGGGGGTGTCGAGCCCGGTGTTCGGCTTCCTCCCCGCCACGGCCGCGCTGGACCTGGGCGAGCCGCTGGACACCTCGACGTGCATCCAGCCGCGCTGCGAGCCCGAGATCGTGTTCGTGATGGGTCGCGATCTCGCCGGCGCCCACGTCACCGCGACCGACGTGCTCGCCGCGACCGCAGGCGTCGCCGTCGGCATCGAGGTGCTCGACTCCCGCTACCGCGACTACAGGTTCACGATGGCCGACGTCGTCGCCGACAACACCTCGGCGGGCCGCTTCCTCGTCGGCACCCCGGTCCCGCCGACCGGCATCGACCTGCGGCTGGTGGGTGTGGTGCTGGAGAAGAACGGCGAGGTCGTCGCCACCGCGTCCGGGGCGGCGTCGCTCGGGCACCCCGCCTCCGCCGTGGCGTGGATGGTGCGCACCATGGCCGCCGACGGCGACGGCCTGCGCGCCGGCCAGGTGGTGTTCTCCGGCGGGCTCACCGCGGCCGTGCCCGTGGGACCGGGCGACGTCGTCGTCGCCTCGATCGACCGGCTCGGCACCGTCGAGCTGGGCTGCGTCTAGTCGGGATCTAGTTCGGGGTCTAGTTCGGGAGGCTCGCATGCCGTTGATCCAGGTCACGCTCGCGAAAGGACGCACGCCCGAGCAGCTGCGGGCGCTCGGACAGGCGCTCACGGACGCAGCAGAACAGGCGATCGGTGCCAAGCGGGAGACGATCCGCGTGGTGATCACCGAGTGCGAGCCCGAGCACTGGTTCGCCGGCGGCGAGACGCTGGCCGAGCTGCGCGCGGCCGGGAAACGCTGATGCTCGTCCCGCTCGATCCGCGCGAGGCACCGTCCTGGACGGTGCGCGCGCCGGACGGGCGCGAGTTCGCCGTCTTCCGGGTGGGCGACGGGTACCGCGTCACCGACGCGGAGTGCCCGCACAACAAAGGCCCGCTCGCACAGGGCTGGGTGCGAGACGGCGAGACGCTCGTGTGCCCGTGGCACTGGTACCGGTTCGATCTCGGCACCGGCGCCTGCGCGACCACCCGGCAGTACCGGCTGGGCGTCTACCCGGTGCTCGAACGGGACGGGACGTGGTGGGCCGACGTGGGCGAACCGCCCGAGCCGCTGTCGTGGGCGGAGCGGCTGCGCGCGCACGCCCGCCGGGCAGGTTCGTGAGCCCTGGTCCGGACCTGCAGGTTCGGACGACTCGCCCCGCGGATCCCGGTAACGTTGACGACGAGCCGGGTGGAGCGGGAGGGAGGCGCGTTGTTCCGTCGCAACGACCGACCCTCCCCCGCCCCGGACGAAGCCGCGTTCGCGGCCCGCAACGCCGCCACACAAGGCTTCCTCGCCCTCGACGACGAGCAGCGCGCGGCGGCCGAGGCGGTCCGCGTCGCCGACGAGATCGCCGGCGAGCCGCGGCTGCGCGCGCAGTGGGAACAGGTCTCCGCGCAGTGCGACCGGGCCACCGAGGCATACCTCGCGGCCACCCAGCAGTACCCGCTCGACGGCAGCGCGCCGGTCACCGGCTCGAAGGAGGCCGACGAGAAGGCGCTGCGCGAGATCCAGGCGGCCCGCCAGGCGATCACCCGGTTCCGCGCCCAGCACGCCCGGGAGATCGACGAGGCGGACATGCTGATCCGCAACCTCCCGCAGGCCATCCAGAAGGCGCGGGTGGCGCTCGTCGACGCCGACAAGGCGATCACGCAGGCAGAGCGGGCCGGGTACCCGTCGCGGCGGGCGACGGAGATGCTCGTCGAAGCCGTCCGGGCGGAGACCGGGATCGACTCCGCGGCCGGGCTGCGCGACCGGCACGCCGCGGCCCAGCGCACGATCGAGCTGGCCAGAGCCGCCGCGAAGCTGGCCGAGGAGGCGCCGAAGACGGCAGCGTCGGTGCAGTCAGCGCTGCGCAGCGTCCGCACCCGGCGGGAGGCCGCGCTGACGAAGATCGAGGGGATCGAGCCCGCGCTGTCCGCGCTGCGGCGGGAGTTCTCCGAGCCCTGCTCGCGCGATCTCGTCGACGCCGAGAAGGTCGCCCGCGCCGCAGTGGCCGAAGCGACGGCCGCGCTGGACGAGGCGGAGCGGTTCGCCGGGACCGGCGAGTGGGACGACGCGGCCGACGCGGTCGCGCGCGCCCGCGGCGAGCTGGGCCGTGCCGAGGAACGGGTCAAGGCCACTACGGACCGGCTGACGCACCTGCGCGAAGTGAAGGCCGATCCGTCGAAGGAGGCGGCGGACACCCGGTTCGTGCTGCGCGACGCCCAGCGGCTCGTCGTGGACCGGGGCCTGGTGGACCGGTTCGGCCCGATCCTCGACGCGCAGGCGGTGCGGCTGGAGAACGCGCAGGCCCGGCTCACCGGAGTGCACCCGGACTACTGGTTCTACCTGACCGAGCTGCGCGGCATCCGGGAGCGCGTGCGGGCCGTGGTGGACGAGGTGCGGGGGCTGCAGCGCCGCTGAGTGCTCCGGGTTCGGCCCCGGCCGACGGTGAACGAACGGCACTGTCGTCCACTCGGAGTGGACGACAGTGCCGTTCGTTCACCCATGCTCCCGCGGAGGAGGGCCGCACTCGCGGCAGAGACTGCTCGGGACGGCACCCGAGTCAGCGTTCTTCCAGCCGCCGGCCCCGACCGTCTGCCTGGAGCCCACCGCCGGCGCCGGGACGATCAGTGCTCCAGCTCGTGCCCGATCACGCCCTCACCGGTCGGGATGATCTCCCCCGACCAGCCGCACCCGGTGCACGCGCAGTAGAACCGCCGGTCGTCGGCCTCCCAGAACTCGCTCGCCAGCGCCATCTGCGCGCCGCACCGCGGGCAGAACCGCGGTGCGTCGCGCCGGTGCGCCTCGGCGTCGGCGAGGAAGCGGCGGTCGACGACCGCCGGCTGCCACGGCTGCGGCGGTGTCGGGCGCGGTCTCACGAAAGCGGCCCGGAGTCGACCTGCGCCGAGGCTCCGGGCGCGAGCGTCGCCCCGCCGAACCCGCCGACCGGGGTGTACGGCGTGCGGCCCGCGGCCTTGTCCTTGCGCGCCTGCTCGGCGGCCCGCACGTGGATCTTCTTGATCGTGTCGAGCATCGGCGAGAAGCGGGTGGAGCCCATCTCGCAGAAGTCCAGCGCGAACTGGGCGCCGCCGGCGTGGAACTTGTCGATCTCGCACGGCAGGTCGATGCGCTCGTGCGGCTCCCGGATCGTGCCGATCGGGTCCTTGCCCTCAGCGACCCGCGCCATCTGCTCGCGGAACATCTTGCGCAGCAGCGCGATCCCGATGTCGCTGCGGCCGAGGTGCTCGGTGGTCCGGTCGGTGATCGGGCCCTGCGTCACCCACGCCATGATGTCCTGGCCTTCGACGTAGTTGACGACGTGGTTGCCGCGTTCGTCGAACACCGGGATCTGGTAGTCGGGGATCGCGGCCTGCTCGACCGGCTCGTACCCCTCCGGGGCGTGCACCGTGTAGAGCATGAACCGGGTGGTGGTGCGGTTGATCGGTACCCGGATCTGCATCTGGTGGATGCCGCCCCCGCCGACGCGCATGTTGTAGGGGAAGACCAGCGGGTGGCCGACCTTCCAGTCGTCGTTCTCCTCGGTGGCGCCCTTGAGGACGCGGCGCTTGATGATGCCCCACTCGAACGTGTCGAAGCCGATGCGCACGTGCTGCTTGCCGAACGACGCCGGCGCGGTGAAGCCCTCGTGGCGGCCGATGAACTCGAAGTAGCGCCCGTGCAGCCACTCGACGTGGTGCGGGTCGACCGCGTTCTCCATGATCTGCACGTAGTTGCACGGCAGGTCGGCCCAGCCGATGTCGCGGAAGCCGTCCATCACGTAGACGTCGAACCGCGGCAGCAGCGGTGCGGGCTCGGGCCCGATGTAGGCCCAGATCAGCCCACCCAGCTCCTCCACCTTGCCGGCGGTGGCGCGGACGCGGTCCTTGAAGTTGGTGCTGTCCTTCTCGGCGGGCTGGTCGATGCAGGCGCCGTCGGTGTCGAACTTCCAGCCGTGGTAGGGGCAGCGCAGCCCGTCCTCCTCGACCAGGCCGTAGGCCATGGAGGCCTTCCGGTGGGGGCACGGTTCGGGGATGATCCCGTACCGGCCGGACGGGGTGCGCCACAGCGCGAAGAACTCGCCGAGGAGCTCGACCCGTTTGACGGGGAACTCGGCGAGCTCGCGGGTGAACGCCACGGGGTACCAGTACCGGCGCAGCACCTCGCCCATGGGCGTGCCCGCCTCGACCTGGGTCAGCTCATCGTTCTGCTCGGCGGTCAGCATGCGTGGTGGTCCCTTCCGTTCGGGTACGGGGGACGGTAGGTGGCGCGCCGGACACCCAACAAGGAATCCTTCCCGCATGCAGGGAAGTGCCCAGCTCACCTCGGTGCGCAACGCCGCGCGGCTGCTCAAGGAGTTCTCCCGGACCGACCGGGAACTGGGCGTCTCCGAGCTGAGCCGCAGGTTGGGTCTGTCCACGAGCACGGTGCACCGCATGCTCGCGACGCTCACCGCGGAGCGGCTGCTGGAACGGGGACGCTCCGGCCGCTACCGGCTGGGTCTAGCGCTCTACGACATCGGCGCGAGCGTCGGCGGCAACCTGGACCTGCACGAGGCCGCGCTGCCGGTCATGGCGGTGCTGCGGGCCGACACCGGCGAGACCGTGCAGCTGGCCGTCCTCGACGGGCTGGAGTCGGTCTACATCGACCGCCTGGAGAGCCCGCACACCGTGCGGATCTTCGCCCGCGTGGGCACCCGGCTGCCCGCACCCACGACGAGCACCGGCAAGGTCATGCTGGCCGCGCTGCCCCCGGAGGAGCTCGACGCGCGGCTGGCCGCGTGGACGCCGCAGCGGATCACCCCGTACACGATCGTGGACGAGGCGGTGCTGCGCGCGCGGCTGCGCGAGGTCGCCGAGCGCGGCTGGGCGGAGAACCGGGAGGAGTCGCGGGTGGGTGTGGTGTCCGTCGGGGCGCCCGTCCGGGACGGATCGGGCGCGGTGATCGCGGCGCTGTCGGTGGCCGCGCCGACCGGGCGGGCCACGCCGAGCGCGCTCGCGCGCCTGCGCTCCGCGGTGATCGCGGCCGCGGCGCGGGCGAGCGCCCGCCTCGGCGCGCGCAGGTGATCTCAGATGGTCAGGACCAGCTTCCCGGTGGTGTGCCCCAGCTCGCCCGCCCGGTGGGCGTGCCGAGCCCGCTCCAGCGGGAACGTCTCGGACACCAGCACCCGCAGCCGGCGCTGGTCGACGAGCGTGGCGAGCTGCTCGAGCCCGTGGGCGTCGGGTTCGACGATCATGGCGGTGGCGCGCAGGCCGCGGTCGGTGGCGGCGGCGAGCGCCGGGGCCGCGGACGACGACAGGAGGGTCACCATCCGGCCCTCCGGGGCGAGCACGTCCAGCGAGCGCATCGCGACGTCGCCGCCCACGGCGTCCAACACGACGTCGACCGGCTCGATCGCCTTCTCGAAGTCCTCGGCTCGGTAGTCGATCGCCTCGTCGATGCCCAGGTCGGTCAGCAGGTTGTGCTTGGCCGTGGAGGCGGTGCCGATCACGTACGCGCCGCGGGCTTTGGCGATCTGCACGGCGAGGTGGCCCACCCCGCCGGCGGCGGCGTGGATCAACACGCGCTGGCCCTCGCGCACCCCGGCGACGTCGACGAGCGCCTGCCACGCGGTCAGCCCGGCGAGCGGCAGGCCGGCGGCCTCAACGGCCGACAGCCGTGCAGGCCGGTGCGCGAAGTGTCGGGAGGGGGCGACGACGAACTCGGCGTAGGCGCCGGCCTGGCGCGGGAACCACGGCATCCCGAACACCGCGTCGCCGACGGAGAACCGGGTGACGCCCGGGCCGACGGCGTCGACCGTGCCGGCGACGTCCCAGCCCACCGTGAACGGCGGCGGGCCGATCACCTTCGCCATGCCCCGACCGGCGCGGGTCTTCCAGTCGACCGGGTTCACGCCCGCGGCGGCGACCCGCACCCGGATCTCCGTCGGCCCGGGCTCGGGCACGGGGGCCTCACCGAGCTCCAGGACCTCCGGGCCGCCGGTGGAGAGCTGCGTGATGACTCGCACGTGCGATGCCTACCACCGCGGCCCGCTGCGCGCGGATCGGGGCGCCGCTCCCCTGCCGGCGCCCACTCTCCGTGATCACCGGGAACACAGCTCCGCGACGAGAACGACCTCGCGGTGATCAACAGGGCTTGCTGATCACCGCAGGTTCGTTCTCGTCGCGGAGACCGACGGCGCAGAGTGAGCTACCGGATCAGCGGCCGGGGATCGGTTTGCCGCTGAAGATGTACTTCTGCGCCAGCGCCACCGGGTCGTACGCGGCGGGGGTGGTCTCGGTGGCGGTCACCGTGACCGGACGCGACTGCACGATGCAGATCGGATCGCCCGCGCGGCGGTGCCGCGAGATCACCCACTCGACGTCGACCGGGTAGCCGTAGTGCCGCTCGATCGCCTTGACCGATTCGGCGATCGCGACGATCTGCTCGTCGTCGAGCACCCTGCGGTCGGCCAGCCGCTCGGGCATGGCGATCTCGGTGACCCGGCCCTCGGCGAAGTCGAACGCCGAGACCATCTTCTTGTGCGCCACCTCGTACTTGAGGATGCGGTTGTCGGCCTTGCCGACCTCGACGTGGTCGGGATCGACCAGGCCCTGCACGATGGCCTCGCCCCAGCCCCACGACGTCTCGATGACGATCCGATCCGGCTTGCCGGTGACCGGGTGCACCGAGAACGCCACCCCGGACGCACGGGCGTGGATCAGTTCGATCACGCCGACGGCGATCGGCATGTCGTGGTGGCTGATCCCCTTGCGCAGCCGGTAGGACAGCGCCCGCGTGGTGAACAGCGATCCCCAGCACGACCGCACCGCGGCCAGCACCCGCTGCGGGCCGGAGATGCCCAGGTAGGTGTCGAAGATGCCGGCGAAGCTGGCGTCGGCGGCGTCCTCCCCGGTGGCTGACGAGCGCACGGCCGTGGGCGGGTTGACCTCGACGACGCGGTCGGCCAGCTCCTCGTACGCCGCGACGATCTCCGCCTCCAGCGCCGCCGCCATCGGAGTCTCGGAGAACAGGCCCCGGATCGTGGCCGAGGCCTGTTCCACCTCGTGTTCGGCCGGGCTGCTGCCCAGCCCGGAGAGCACCTGGTCGATCCGCTCGTCGAGGCCGGACTCGGCGCAGTGGCGCCGGTAGGCCTCGACGGTGACGGCGAACCCTTGTGGGACCTGCACTCCCGCCCGGTGCAGCTCGGTGAGCCTGCCCATCTTCGACCCGGCCACGGCCACCGCTGTGGCCGGATCGACGGAATCGACCCAGACGATGGAATCGGTCCCCACGAGAGCTCCCGTCATGTGTCCGCCCCGGCGAGATCGGCCGCCCGCTTCAGGATGGTCACCTTGCCGTTCGTGCCGTCGACCTCGATCGTGTCGCCGTCCTTGATGGCGATCGTGGCGACGCCGACCGCGGTGACGGTCGGGACGCCGTACTCACGGCCGACGATGGCGGCGTGGCTGAGCATGCCGCCGCCGTCGCAGACCGCGCCGCCGATCTTGCCGAAGGCCGGTGTCCAGTTGGGCGAGGTCGACTCGCAGACGAGGATCTCACCCGGGGCCACACGGTGCAGCTCGTCGGAGCTCTGCAGCACGCGCGCCACCCCGACGGCGCGGCCCTTCGCCGCGGGCACCCCGGCGAGCTGGGTCTGCTCGGCGGCGTCCGGGTTCTGCACGGCGCGCAGCGAGCCCGGGTTGATGCCGAAGATCTCGATCAGGACCGGGTCCTCGACCGATTCGGGGATCGTGCCGAGCACCTTCGGCATCTCCGCCCGCTTGTGGAACCAGTGGTCGAAGTACTGCCGCCGGTCGGCCACCAGGCTACGCAGCTCGCCCGCGTACGGCTTGCCGTTCGCGACCTCGAGCAGCTCGGGCCAGAACAGGTAGATCATGTCGTTCTTGTCGTCGGCCCCGACGCGGGCGGCGAGCTCCTGGCAGATGTGCCGCAGCGGCAGCATGACCTTCAAGTCGATGTAGAAGTTGTGGTCGTCCTGCCACCAGGGGAAGTTCGCAGCCCGGTTGGCGGCGAGACCGCCGTCGAAGACCGCCTGCTCCTCCTTGGTGAGCCCGGACCGCGCCGCCTCGATGGCGGCCTCGCGCTCTTCGATCGCGTTGCGCTGGGCGGCGTCGAAGTCGTGGTCGGTGTCCTTCATCAGGAACGTCTTGATGTTCCCGAAGGCGTTGGTGTTGTCCTCGATCCAGCTGGGGACGCCGACGTCGCAGGTGGCGTCGGAGCGGTGGCCCCACACCTGCAGCCAGTCGTCGAAGTCCGTGAGCCACTGGGACGCCGAGCCGCCGTGCGCGAGCAGGGCCTGGCGCATGTTCTCCGGCTCGTTCTCGGCGAAGACCTGCGACAGCCCGGCCTCGCGGGCCTTGATCGCGAGCTTGTACAGCTCGCGGTCCAGCTCCATGATCTTGGTGTCCTCGCCCTGGAGGAACTTCCCGATCAGGTTCGTGTCGATGCCCATCTCCGCGCACGAACCGTAGAAGGACAGGAAGTTCACCAGCATCGGGTACATGACCGCGAAGTGGATCTCCATGGCGCGCTTGTGGTAGCGGCGCGCCTGGTGGAGGAGCTTCGGGAAGTCCTCCCGCGGCACCTTGGTGAGGTCGATGCCCTGGAAGTAGTTCCAGGTGTCCTCCAGCTCGTCGCGCCCGGCCTCCCAGATCGAGGTGAAGTTCTGCAGGAAGTGCGGCAGGTTGCGGGCGAGCCGCTGGGCACGGGCGTTGATCTCGCGCGGATCGTCCTCGGGGATCGGCGACCCGTACAGGTGGGTGCCGGCGAACCGGCAGGTCACGCCGCGCCCGGGTGGCAGCGGCAGGTTCTCGGAGGCGCTCTGGGTGCCGTGGCAGTAGCCGTCGGCGCTCCACAGCGTCGCCGCAAGCGGCGTCAGGCCCCGCGACCAGTGGAAGTCGAGGAACCAGAAGGCCTGCTCGTCGCCGGGCTTGAACGGCGACGGAGCGTCGACGACGTACGGGAAGTCGAAGAACTCCGGCTTGTAGCCGGGGTACCACTCACCGGTGAAGGGTTCGACGGGGACGACGTTGGTCATCGGACCTCCAGGGGCTCCGTGTCGTTCGCCCGACCGTGACAGCGGACACATCCGCCGAGCAAGCCACCCGTTCCCGCCTGCCGAACAACCGGGCCGCACCCGATCGTGTTCTGCGCAGCCGAACGTGCGCCTTCCCGCAGGTCAGCGTCGTCTCGTACGGTCCAGCGCATGCCGAGCGCGACGACGAGGGCGTCCGAGGTAGCCGTCCGATCGGTGAGTTCCGCGGCCCGAGGACGCTCATGACGCGGCGGGCCCTGCTGCTCGACCTCGGCGGCACCGTGTTCCGCTCCGGCAGCGAGCTGCTCGGGCTGCTCGCCGAGCGTGAACCGCGGGTGCGCGCGGTCGCGGCCCGCCGCGGCCCGCTCGGCACGGAGCCGGATCCGCTGTGGGATCGGATGATCGCCGCGGAGATCGGCGAGCGCGACTACTGGCACGCCCGCAGCGCCGAGATCGGGGCGGCGCTGGGCCGGGACTGGCCGATCCAGGAGTTCATGCACCTGCTCTACGAGCAGCCGGCCGCGGTCGGCGCCGACATCGTCCGCCCGGAGGCCGCGGCGCTGATCGGCGCGGCGCGCGCCGCAGGGATCCGAGTGGGTGCGCTGACCAACGACCTGCAGGCCTTCCACGGCGGCGCCGGCATGAGCGCGCACCCGCTGCTCGCCGAGCTGGATGCGCTCGTGGACGCCAGCGTGACGGGCGTGATGAAGCCCGACCCGCGGGCGTTCGCGCTCGGCGCCGAGGCGCTCGGCGCGGACCCGGCGGACATCGTGTTCGTCGACGACATGCCGTGGAACGTCGCCGGGGCCCGGCGCGCCGGGATGATCGCGGTGGAGGTGGACCTGCGGGACCCGGCCGCGGCCTTCGAACGGGCAGCCCGGGAGCTGGGGTTACCGGTCCCGGTGGAATGCAGCGAACGGCACTCTCGTCCACTCGGGGTAGACGAAAGTGCCGTTCGTCGCGAGGGAGACAGATGAGCGGGAGCGAACTGGCGGTCGTCGTCGGGTCATCGGGGGCGCTGGGCTCGGCGATCGCCGCCCGGCTGCGGCGCGCGGGGCTCGACGTCCTCGGCGTGGCCCGGGGTGCCGAGCCGCCGGACTGCCGCGCCGACATCGGCTCCGACGACGCGGTGGCGGTGATCGCGGCGGCGGTCGGTGGGCGGCCGGTGCGGATGGTCGTGCAGGCCGCGGGGCTGCCGCCGACCGGTCCTCTGGCGACGATCGAGCCGGACGCACTGGGCCGGGCGGTGGCGCTGAAGTGCGGCGGGCTGCTGCGGCTGGTGCGAGCGGTGGACGGGCAGCTGGATCGCGGATCGCGGATCGTCGCGCTCGGCGGGCACTTCGGCAGCGAACCCGCGCCCTACGCGTGCGCGGCCGGGGTGACCAACGCGGCCCTGGCGAACCTCGTCCGGCAGCTGGCCGACGCGTACGGGCCGCGCGGGATCACCGCGCACCTGGTCGCCCCTGGGCCCGCCGACACCCCGCGGCTGCGCGGCCTGGCCGCGGCGGCGGCGGCCGAGCGCGGCGTCGACGTGGCCGAGGTGCTCGCCGAACGCGCGGCCGAGTCACCGCTGGGTCGGCTTGTCACGCCCGAGGAGGTGGCGTGGGCGGTCGCCGCCCTGCTCGCCCCGGAGGCCGACGCCCTGCTCGGCTCGACGCTGGGGCTGGACATGGGAGCGCGGCGCGGGATCCTCTGAGCCGGACGGCAGCGGGCGGAGCGCGTAGTTGATCTTTGTCGGAAAGCCACCCGCCTGCCGGGAACGGCGGGAAGGAGGCTCCCGTAGACGTGTTCCACCTCCACTGCCCGGTCCTCGCGCACCACACTGCGCCGCACCGCACCGGGCCGAGCACCACCGCAAGGTGGCCGCCTGCTCGCGCGTCGACGACGGCGGGGAGGCGCGCAGCGCCCGAGGAACGAGGACGCGCCCGGCCATCACGGGACTGCGAGCAGCGAGGCCGCCGTCAAGCAGGCACCGCGCGAGCGGCCGACGTCGAGGTGCGGGAGAGACGCACGGCGCGCCCGAGGGACGAGGGCGCGAGCACCGGAGGAGAACCTCGCCGCCTCACGAGCCCGATCACCTGCAGAACCGTCGAGGGTTCACAGGCGCGCGAGCCCGCGCTCTGCGACGAAGGAGCCGAGCGCGGGCGACGCTGTGGCTTTCCTGCCGTGCCGACCCCGGCTCGTCAGGACCTCGCCCTCGCCGCGATCTCGTCCCGCCTGACCGAGCTCGCCGGCACCCCACCGATCCCCCAGTCGTCCGGCGACACCGGGATGATCCGCCCGCGGATGCTGCGGCGATCCACGCCGAGCACGTCGACGAGGGCGTCGGTGAGCGCGCCGAGCAGCCGATGTCGCTGCTCCACCGGCCGATCCGCAAGCACGATCGCGGTGAAGTACGGTGCGGCGACCCCCGCTACGCCGCCGACCGCCCAGTGCTCGGGGCGGTGGAGGGTGAGGTAGGCGCGCACCCGCTCGAGCGGTGACTCCAGCACCTCGGCGTAGCGCCTGCTCATCGTGCGCAGCAGCTCGGCCTGCTGGTTCGCGGTGTGCATCCCCTCGACCAGGTGCACCTCGAGGATCGGCATGCGCACACCGTAGCGCCGTTCAGCGCATTCGCCGCCGCACTCGTTCCTGCCAGGCGACCAGCACCGGAACTCCGGCCAGCTCCAGCACCGCGGCCGCGACGTACAGCGGGTGCGGCCGGCCGACCTGCTTCCAGGACAGCAGCCGCCCGATGCCGCCGAGGAACCCGGCCGCCCCGATCAGCCGCAGCGCCCCGGTGGCGTGTTCGATCTTCGGGATCGACGCCCAGATGACCGGGGCGGTGACCAGCAGGAACGCGCTGTTCACGCGGTACTCGCTGTCCAGCGCGGGATCGGTGGTGCCGGTGGAGCCCGGCAGCGCCCGCGGCCCCTTGACCAGCCCCACGGCACCGGACAGCGCCGGGACGAGGGACAGGGCACCGAGAGTGATCTGCAGAGCACGGCGACTGCGCGCCGATCCGTTCGACGAGCCCATGCGGCCACCCTGCCACCGCGGAGCCCGCATAGGCTCGGCCCCGTGGATCTCGCCGCGACCGCGCTCCCCTACGCCGTCCCGATGCGGACCCGGTTCCGCGGCATCACCGTCCGCGAGGGCGTGCTGATCGAGGGCCCGGCGGGCTGGGCCGAGTTCTGCCCGTTCCCCGAGTACGACGACGCCGAGGCCGCCCGCTGGCTCGCGACTGCCGTCGAGCAGGCGACCGTCGGGTGGCCCGAGCCGGTGCGCGAGCGGATCCCGGTGAACGCGACCGTGCCCGCCGTCGACCCCGAGCGCGCGCACGCGATCGTCGCCGCGTCCGGCTGCGGCACGGCGAAGGTGAAGGTGGCCGACCACGCCGACTCGCTCGCCGAGGACCTCGAACGGGTCGCCGCGGTCCGCGACGCCCTCGGCCCCGAGGGCCGCATCCGGGTGGACGCCAACGCCCGCTGGGACGTCGACGGCGCGGTCGCCGCGATCCGCGCCCTGGACCGCGCCGCGGACGGGCTGGAGTACGTCGAGCAGCCGTGCGCCACGGTCGAGGAACTGGCCGCGGTGCGCCGCCGGGTGGACGTGCGGATCGCGGCCGACGAGTCGATCCGCCGCGCCGAGGATCCCCTGGCTGTCGCGGAGACTGGGGCCGCGGACGTGGCGGTGATCAAGTGCACTCCGCTGGGCGGGGTGCGGCGCGCACTGGAGATCGCCGAGGCGTGCGGGCTGCCGTGCGTGGTGTCGTCGGCGCTGGAGACCAGCGTCGGGCTGGCCGCGCAGCTGGCGCTCGCCGGTGCCCTGCCCGAGCTGGACTTCGCCTGCGGCCTGGGCACCATCACGCTGTTCGAGACCGACGTGGTGCCCGACGCGGACTCGCTGCGCCCCGTCGCCGGCCACCTCGCGGTGCCGCGCACCCCGCCGGTGCCCGATCCGGCGCGGATCCCGCCGATGAGCCCGCAGCGGGCAGCATGGTGGCGCGACCGGATGACCCGCTGCGCCGCGCTTCTGGAGGGGTCACCCCGCCGGTGAGCCGACGACGGTGGGCCGCCCTGCTCGTTCCCAGCGCAGGAACCGCTCCGCCTCGACGAGCAGCGCGCCGGCCAGCCACATCGCGACCGCGCCGTCGTCGATCAGCCCGAACGGGCCGAGCGCCAGCTCAGGCAGGAGATCGACCGGCGAGAGCAGGTAGGCCACGGCCAGCACGAACACGAGCAGCCGACCGCGGGTGAGCAGCCGGTAGCGGCCGGAGAGCGCAGTGCCGGCCATGCGCGGCACTGCGCCGGCGAGCTCGCCCAGGCCGGGCGCGCCGGATCGCCGGCTCGCCATGACGGCCTGCCAGAACATGCGCAGGGCCGCCGTGCGGCGCGCGCTGGTGGTCGCCGAAGTCGTCGCCATGCCCGATCAACGCGGGACCGCGGTGCCGCGTTCCCACCGGCGCGCGGGTCAGGTCGCGATCCGCTAACGGAGCGCGCCGCTGCGCTTCTTCTTGACCGCCGCGACGGTGCCGGCGACGAGCAGCACCACCGCGGTGAGCACGACTGCCCAGAACAGCAGCTTCGCCAACAGGCCCAGCACCGAGAACAGGATCCACAGCCCGACCACGACGGCGAGCGCTATTCCGACGATCCGCAGCATGTCCGGTAGACGTGCGGCGTCACCGGATGGTTCCCGCCACCGGCAGAATGCGCCGTATGCCCGATCTTCAGCGCGGCGCCAACGCGCCCCTCTCCGGTGGCCCGCTGGATCTCGCGGTCCTCGGCGCCCGCCCCGGCGCAGTTGACCTGTTCGTGTTCCAGCTCGGTGCCGACCGGCGGGTGCGCTCCGACGCGGACCTGGTGTTCTTCAACAACCCGGCCTCGCCGGAGGGCGCCGTGCGGCTCGCCGGGACCGACCGGGTGCAGGTCGATCCGGCCGGCGTCCCCGCCGATGTGGCCCGGCTGGCGGTCGCCGTCGCGCTCGACGCGGGCGTGCCGGGCGCGCTCGCCGACGTGCCCGGGCTCGGTGTGACCGTCACCGACGACGGGCAGCGGATCGTGGCCCGCGCCGAAGGGCTCACCACCGAGCGGGCGGCGGTGCTGGTCGAGGTCTACCGCCGCGGTGGCGGCTGGAAGGTCCGCTCGGAGTCGGCGGGCTGGACCGAGGGCCTGGCGGCGCTGGTGCGCGAGCACGGGGTCACCGTCGACGACGCCCCCGAGGAGCCGCAGCCGGCGGCCGCGGTGCGCACCGTGCCCGGCGAGGAGAAGCTCTCCCTGGTCAAGCGCCAGCAGCTGGACCTGCGCAAGAAGGAGGTGCACCGAGTCCTGCTGACCAAGGGCGCCGCCGGGGAGCGCGCGCGGATCCTGCTGGTGATCGACAAGACCGGGTCCATGCACCGCCAGTACCGGGACGGCGTCGTGCACCGGGTGGTGGAGCGGATGGTGCCGGTGGCCGTCCAGCTCGACGACGACGGCGTCCTCGAGCCCTACCTGTACGCGCGCTCGTTCGCCCGGCTGCCCGACCTGCGCGTGGCCGATCTCGAGTGGTGGCCCGGGCAGTTCCTGCACCTGCGGGGCGTGCACGGCGGCATCGACTACGACCGGATCGGCCACGCCAACGACGAGATCGCGATCATGACGGAGGTCATGGCGGGGCTGCGCGGCCGGCGCACGCCGACGCTGGTGCTGTTCTTCACCGACGGCGGCTTCTCCCGCAAGCGCGAGATCGCCGAGCTCATGACGGAGGCTGCGCACCTGCCGGCGTTCTGGCAGTTCGTCGGCATCGGCAAGGCCAACTACGGCCTGCTGGAGTCGCTCGACGAGCTGCCCGGCCGGGTCGTGGACAACGCGGGCTTCTTCGCCCTCGACGACGTCGACTCCGTCTCCGACGCCGAGCTCTACCAGCGGCTGCTCAGCGAGTTCCCGGACTGGCTGCGCGCGGCCCGGGCCGCCGGCATCGTCGGTGCCGGCTGATCGGTGCCGGCTGATCGGTGCCGGCTGATCAGTGCATCATGACGGCCGGCCCGTCGGAGCCGGACGGCCCCGACCGCAGGAACAGCGCCAGCACGATCCCCACTGCGGTCAGCGCGGAGGTCACCAGCATGAGCTGGTCGAGCGCGTCGACGAACACCTGCGTCTGGGTCCGCGCGTACAGCTGGTAGGTCTGCAGCATCGCCTGCTCGGCGGCCGGGCCGACCGCGGGCGCCCCGGCGGGCACGAGCGCGGCCCGCCCGCTCAGCAGCGACGCCTGCCAGTTGGTCATGAACGCGGTGAGCACGGCCAGCCCGAACGCCTGGGACGCGCGCTGCACGACGTTGTTGTAGGCGCTCGCGGCGGGCACGAGGTGCGGCGGCACCGCCGCCACGCCGCCGCCCATGATCGGCATCATCGCCAGCCCCAACCCGACGGCGCGCAGCACCAGCAGCCACACGACGGTCGTGCGGGAGGTGTCGACGGTGAGGTCATGCATCAGGAAGGTGCCGTACGCGCTGATCGCGAGGCCCGTGACGGCCAGCCAGCGCGGTCCGATCCTGTCGTAGAGCAGCCCGGCGACCGGCATGACGACGGCCATGGCCAGAGCCTGCGGCAGCAGCATGAGCCCGGCCTCGAACGCCCCGAGGCCCTGAGCCTGCTGCAGGAACAGCAGCACGTAGAACACGACCGCGAACAACCCGGCGACCTGGATCGCGATGAGCAGCAGCGAGTTCGTGTACTGCCAGGTGAGGAACACCCGCACGTCGAGCAGGGGCTCGTCGACCTCGAGCTCGATCACCACGAACAGCGCCAGCGAGAGGATCGAGATCGCGAACAGCGTGACGATCGGGCCGGACGTCCAGCCCCACGCGCTGCCCTCCTCCAGGGCCAGCAGCAGCGCTCCCAGCGACGTCGCGATGGCGGCGAAGCCCCACAGATCGAACTTGCCGGCCCGCTCGGTGTCGAAGGACGGCAGCACGACCACGGCGGCGAGCGCGCCGAGCACGCCGATCGGCAGGTTGATGAAGAAGATCAGCCGCCAGTCGACGTACTCGACGAGGTAGCCGCCCACGACCGGGCCCAGCGCCGGGGCGAAGATCACCCCCAGCCCGTACACGGCCATGGCCTGGCCGATCTTGTCCTTCGGCACCAGCGCGTAGACCATCGTGAGCGTGACCGCGGGCAGCACCCCGCCCGGGATCGCCTGCACCACGCGGAAGACGATCAGCGAGTCGAGGCTCCACGCCAGCCCGCACAGCACCGAGCCCGCGGCGAACAGGACCAGCGCGATGTTGTAGACGCGCTTCATCCCGAACCGCAGGCCCAGCCAGGCGCTCACCGGCACCACGACGCCCTCGGCGAGGGTGTAGGCGGTGGCGATCCACTGGACCTGGTCGGTGGTGGCGCCGAAGTCGCGCTGGATGTCGACCACCGCAACGTTGACGATCGTGGTGTCGAGGATCGACATGAACATGCCGGCGACGAGCACCAGCATGGGCAGGATCCAGCCGCGCTCGCCCGCGGTGGGCTGCGCGATCTCGGCTGCCTGACGGACGGGTGCGTCCTCACGGACCCGGTCGTCGACGCTCACCCGCCGATCGTGGCAGCAGGAGGTGAGCGCCGACGCCGTCCGTGATCAGCGACACCGCGATCTTCCTCACGATCAGGTGAGCACGTCGCCGATCGGGTCAGCCGCGGTGGTCGATCGCCATCACCACCGCTTTGGGCTCGGTGAAGAACTCACGGCTGAAGTTCCCGCCCTCGCGGCCCCACCCGGAGTCGCCGAACCCGCCGAACGGGGCGCGCAGATCCCGGATGAAGAAGCAGTTCGTCCAGATCGTGCCCGCGCGCAGCTGCGCGGCGACCCGGTGGGCGCGCGAGAGGTTCTCGGTGAACACCATCGCGTTGAGCCCGAACGGCGTGTCGTTGGCGGCGTGCACGGCCTCCGCCTCCGTCTCGAACGGGGTGACGGTGACGACCGGGCCGAACACCTCCTCGCGCTGCAGCGGCGCGTCGGCCGGGACGTCGACGACGACGGTGGGCCGTACGAACCAGCCGTCGGCGAGGCCGCCCGTCAGCACCTTGCCGGACCCGCCCCGCTCCGCCGCCTCGACGTAGCCGCGAACCTTCTCGTAGTGGGTGCGCGAGGCCAACGGGCCGATCTGGGTGCCGGACTGCTTCGGGTCGCCGAGCACCAGCGCCTCAGCAGCCGCGACGAACCGGGTGAGGAACTCTTCGAGCACCGGCCGCTGCACGTACAGCCGCGATCCCGCGAGGCACACCTGGCCGGCGTTGCTGAAGATCGCCTTGATCGACCAGTCGACGGCCGTGTCCAGGTCGGCGTCGGCGAACACCAGGTTCGCGCCCTTGCCGCCCAGCTCCAGGCTGACCGGGGTGAGGTTCTTCGCCGCTGCCGCGGTGATGATCCGCCCGGTGCCCGACTCGCCGGTGAACGTGATCCGGTCGACCCGCGGGTCCTCGGTGAGCGCGGAGCCGGCTGAGTTCGGCCCGTACCCGTGCACCACGTTGAACACGCCCGGCGGGATGCCCGCCTCCAGCGCGAGCCTGGCCAGGAGCGTCGCCGAGACCGGGGTGTCCTCGGCCGGCTTGAGCACCACGGTGTTGCCCCAGGCCAGAGCCGGGGCGACCTTCCAGCTCTCCAGCATGAGCGGGAAGTTCCACGGCGCGATGGCGGCGACCACGCCGGCCGGCTCGTACCGGGTGTAAGTGTGGTGGCCGGAGTCCATCGGCAGCGTCTCCGCGGCGGCCAGCCGGGCGTGGTCGGCGAAGAACCGGAAGTTCTGCGCAGTCCGCGGCACGTCCTTGCCCTTGGCGTCGGCCAGCGGCTTGCCCATGTCGCGGGTGTCGGCCATGGCCAGCTCGTCGGCGTGCTGTTCGACCAGGTCGGCGAGCTTGTGCAGCAGGGTCCCGCGCTCGGCGAAGCCCATCCGCGGCCACGGCCCCTCGTCGAACGCCCGGCGGGCCGCGGCGACGGCGAGATCGGCCTCCGCCGCCCCGCCGAGCGCCACGCTCGCCCAGACCTCCTGCGTGTACGGGTCGACGGAGTCGAAGCGCGCGCCGTCGAGCGAGTCGCACTCGTCCCCGTCGATGACGTGCCCGAACGTCTCGGTCATGCCTCGACCCCCTCGGCCGCGAGCTGGATCGCCACGTCGATGATCATGTCCTCCTGGCCGCCGACCAGACCGATCTCGCCGCAGCGGCGCAGGATCGCGTGCGCGGGCACCTTGTAGCGCTCGGCCGCGGTCTCGGCGTGCAGCAGGAAGGACGAGTACACGCCGGCCCAGCCCTGCACGACCGCGTTGCGGTCCATCTTCGGCCAGCGCGGCAGGTACGGCCGCACGACGTCCTCGGCGGCGTTGAACAGGGCCATCACGTCCACTCCGGTGTCGACGCCGAGCCGGTCGAACACCGCGGCGAGCACCTCGGTCGGCGAGTTGCCCGCCCCGGCGCCGAGGGCGCACAGCGACCCGTCGATGTAGCGGACGCCGCACTCGTAGGCGATCACCGAGTTCGCCACGCCGAAGCTGAGGTTCTGGTGGCCGTGGTAGCCGACCCACGCCTCGTCGCCGACCTCGGCGACCAGCGCCTCGAACCGGGCCTTCGCCTCGTGCATGAGCAGCGCACCCGCCGAGTCGGTGCAGTAGGGCGCCTGGCAGCCGGCGTCGACCATGATCCGGGCCTGCTTCGCCAGCTCCTCCGGCGAGGTGCGGTGCGCCATCATGAGGAACCCGACGGTCTCCATCCCCAGGTCGCGGGCAGCGCCGAAGTGCTGCGGGGAGATGTCGGCCTCGGTGCAGTGGGTGGCCACGCGGACCATGTCGGCGCCGGCGTCGTGGGCCCGTTTCAGGTCCTCCACGGTGCCGATGCCCGGCACCAGCAGCACCGCGATCCTGGCCTGCTTGGCCTCCTCGCGGGCGGCGGCGATCAGCTTCATCTCGTCGGTGTGGCTGAAGCCGTAGTTGAACGAGCTGCCACCGATGCCGTCGCCGTGGGAGACCTCGATGACCTCGACGCCCGCGGCGTCGAGCGCGCGGACGGTGTCGCGCACCTGCTGCTCGGTGAACTGGTGCGCCATGGCGTGGCTGCCGTCGCGCAGGGTGGTGTCGATCAGACGCACGTCGTGCGCGAGTTCCGGCCGGCTCATGCCTGGACCTCCTGCTGCTCGGCCTCGAGCTTGCGCGCGGCCATCAGCTCACCCACCCGGGCCGCCGCGGCGGTCATGATGTCGAGGTTCCCGGCGTACGGCGGCAGGTAGTCGCCGTTGCCCTTGACCTCCAGGAACATCGCCACCCGGGCGTTGCCGCCCCAGTTCTCGCGCGGCTCGTCGTACTGCGGCTCGGCGCGCAGCGTGTACCCGGGGACGTACTGCTGGACCTCGGCCACCATCTCGTGGATCGAGGCGGTGATCCGGTCGCGATCGGCGTCCGGCGCGATCATGCAGAAGACCGTGTCGCGCATGATGATCGGTGGCTCGACCGGGTTGAGGATGATGATCGCCTTGCCGCGCTGCGCGCCGCCGACCTCGGCCACCGCCCGGGAGGTGGTGTGGGTGAACTCATCGATGTTGGCGCGGGTGCCGGGGCCCGCCGAGCGGGACGCGACCGAGGCGACGATCTCGGCGTAGGGCACCGGGGTGACGCGGGAGACCGCGTACACCATCGGGATCGTGGCCTGCCCGCCGCAGGTGATCATGGAGACGTTCGGTGCGTCGATGTGGTCGCGCAGGTTGACCGGCGGGCACACCATCGGACCGAGGTGTGCCGGGGTGAGGTCGACGGCCTGGATGCCGGCCTCGGCGTAGCGCGGGGCGTTGGCGATGTGCGCCTTCGCCGAGGTGGCCTCGAAGACGATCTCGGGCAGCGGGTCCTGGCGCAGCAGCCAGTCCACGCCCTCCGCCGACGCCGCGATGCCCTTCTCCCGCGCCCGCGCCAGGCCGTCCGACTCGACGACCCCGACCACGTACTTCACGTCGACGAGCGCGCTGCGCTCCAGCTTCGCCAGGAGGTCGGTGCCGATGTTGCCCGGTCCGACGATGGCCGCCGGGACCGCTGTTGCTGGGCTCATGCGGGCGATCGTCGCGCCGGCGCGGGCGCGGCGGGAACAACGACGTTCCGCTCATCGAAACGCTTGACGCAGAAGGTTGTGAGCGCCGTCACCTTCTTCTTGTGATAGATTCCGATATATCGTGAAAGCACGCGAGCTACTGCTCGCCCTACGCCCACCCGAGGAGATCCGCGATGACCGCGAACCCCGCTTTCGACCTGCCCTTCGGGCCCGCGATCGGCCGCGAGCTGCGTCGCCGCTTCCGCGGCGGCCCGCCGTTGCGCCCCATGGCCAGCCCGATGAACGCAGCTCACGACGTCCCCCGCCACGAGGCCGGACCCCACTTCGGCGACCACGGCGACGACCCGCGCGCCGAACGTCTCCGCCACGCGCGCCGGCCCGGTTTCGGCCCCGGCTTCGGGCCCGAGTTCGGCCCGCCGTTCCGGCCCGGCCCGTTCGGCCCGTTCGGTCCCGGCCGCGGGTTCGGCGGCCGGCGCGGGCGCCGCGGCCGCCGACCTGCCCGCGGTGACATCCGCCTGGCCGTGCTCGCCCTCGTGGCCGAGCAGCCGCGGCACGGCTACGAGATCATCCAGGAGATCGCCGAACGCACCGGCGGCGCGTGGCGGCCGAGCCCCGGCTCCGTCTACCCCACGCTGTCCCAGCTGGAGGACGAGGGCCTGGTCTCGATCGAGAAGAGCGAGGGCCGCCGGGTCGTCAGCCTGACCGAGGCCGGTACCACCTACGTCGACGAGCACCGAGAGGAGCTCGACCGGGTGTGGGAGTCGGTCACCGACGACCCGGCCGACCCCGAGTCCGCCGCGGCCCGCGCGCTGATGGAGCAGCTGCACCAGCTGATCGCGGCCGCGCACCAGGTCGCGGCCACCGGCACGCCGGAGCAGATCACCGCGGCGGCCGAGTCCGTGACCGAGGCGCGCAAGGCCATCTACCGCCTGCTGGCGGAGTGAGCCCGGCCCGAGCGCGACGAACGGCCCTTTCGTGAGCAGCATCGCTGACGAAAGGGCCGTTCGTCGTCCGTCGACCCATCAGCGGTCGCGCAGACCCATCAGCAGTCGCGCAGCTGCGGGGTCTGGTTCAGGATCTGCGCCCGCGGGCTGATGAACTCCTGGTAGGCCGCTCCCCCGACCTGGTCGAGCGGGAAAGCGCCGACCTTGTGGCAGTTCTGGAACGCCAGGGCCACCCCGAAGTGCCGTTCCAGCGCGGTGCGGATGGACGTGCTGGCCAGCGCCCGAAGCAGCTGGCCGCGGTGGGCCTCGGACGGCGGCGGGACGGAGTGCTCCCCGTTCTCGACCGCGGCGGTCACGACCTCCCACGCGTACGGCAGCGACTCGCGCACGACGGCGAGGAACTGCTCGTCGGTCAGCTCCCCGCGCTCGGCGGAGGCGAGGACGTCGGCAGGGACATCGAGCGACATGTGGACTCCTGTCAGCTGACGGGAACGGGATAGGTGAACTCGGGATCGATCTGCTCGGCCAGGTCGGTGCCGGTCGAGCGGTTCCCCCACGCAGCGGCGTTGCGCAGGTGGAAGTCGATGGTCGTGCGGTGGTAGCGGTCCCAGAACGCGTCGTCGCGCGGCTGCGCGTCGAGGGCGGCGCGCACGGCCTCGAACGCGGCCCGGTTGACCGGTTCCAGCTCGGCGACGGGGGCGGCGGTGCCGCGCTCGGCGGCCCGGACCCACGCCGAGTGGTGGACGCAGCCCAGCAGCGCACCCGGCTCCACCTTGTCCACCTCGGCGCGCAGCCACTCCTCGTCGGCGGTGTCGGTGACCTTGTTGCCGAGCACGCGCAGCGGGACACCGAACTCTGCGGCGTGGCTCGCGTACTGCCGGTACACGCCGACCCCGCGCCGGGTCGGCTCGCAGACCAGGACGGTCAGGTCGAACCGGGTGAACAAGCCGGAGGCGAAGGCGTCCGCACCCGCGGTCATGTCGACGACCACGTACTCCCCCGGCCCGTCGACGAGGTGGTTGAGCCACAGCTCCACCGCGCCGGTCTTGGAGTGGTAGCAGGAGACGCCGATGTCGGACTCGGCGAACTCGCCGGTGACGACGTACGGCACCTCGGCCGGTGCTGCGTAGCGGCGCAGCACCTCGTCGTCGGGATCGAGGTGGACGAGCCGCGATCCGCGCCCCGGCGGCGTCGTCTTGATCATGACGTCGGCGCTGGGGATGCGCGGGTTGGTGCCGCGCAGGTGGTCCTTCAGCCAGGGGAGATCGGTGCCCATCGCGCGCGGCGGCGGGCCCTCGTGGCCGAGCGCGACACCGAGGTGCTGGTTGATGTCGGCGTCGACGGCCACCACCCGGTGGCCGGACGCGGCGAGGAGGCGGGCGAAGACGGCGGCAGACGTGGTCTTGCCGCTGCCGCCCTTGCCGACGAAGGCGATGCGCATTCGCCAACGATAACGGTTTTCACTTTCGTGTGAAGCTGTCGGGGCCGATCATCGCCCGAGTCGGCGAGCCAGCGCCTCCCGCAGCGGCGGGACGACCACGCCCTCCGCCGCGAGCTTGCGGCGGGCTGTGCGCCGGCACAGCAGCACGCCGACGATCGCGACGGCCCACACCGCGTACTGCACGGTCCAGGCGACCCGGAACGCCTCCGGGGTGTACGCGTCCGGCGAGACCGCGCCGAGCACCGCGCCCACGGCGAAGGCGATCAGCAGCGTCGCGGTGAAGCCGCCGATGTTGACCAGCGCGACGGCGGTTCCGCTGCGGTGGGCGGGGTTGAACGTGCGCGCGTAGTCGAACCCCACCATCGAGCCCGGCCCACCGGTGGCGAGCACGAGCACCAGCAGGACCAGCAGCCACGTCGGCGCGGGCGGTGGCACGAGCAGCACCACCGTCCACATCAGCGCAGTCGTGACGATCACCGCGATCACCAGCAGCGACCGGCGCATCGGGTGCCGCGCGGTGAACTCCCCGAACAGCGGACCGGCCGCGATCCCGGTCGCGACGAGCAGCGTGAGCATCCCCGCGGCCGCGGCCGGGCTCCACCCCTGCCCGGCCACCAGGTACGGCACCCCCCACAGCAGGGCGAACACATGGCCGGAGAACTGCGTGCCGGTGTGCGACCAGAACCCGAGCCGCGTGCCCGGCTCCCGCCACGAATCCCGGACCCCGGCCAGCACGTCCCGCAGGCCGCCAACCCGTGGGGGCGCCGGCACGCTCGGCGGACGGTCGCGCACCACGATCCAGGCCGCGGTCGCCACGAAGACCCCGATCCCGCCGGCCGACACGAACGCCGGTGTCCAGCCGGCGCCGTGCAGCACCGCCGCCAGCGGCAGGGCCGACAGGACCTGCCCCAGCTGCCCGATCAACCCGGTCAACTGGGTCATCAGCGGCACCCGCCGCGCGGTGAACCACGCCGGCACCAGGGAGAACATGCTGACGAACGTCATCGCGTCGCCGATGCCGACGAGCACCCGCGCGGCGATCGCCACCGGCAGCGTGGTGGACAGCCCGAGCAGGATCTGCCCGGCGGCCATCGTCAGCCCGCCCACGGTGATGACCTTGCGGGCGCCGAACCGGTCGAGCAGCACCCCGGCCGGCACCTGCAGCGCCGCGTAGACGATCAGCTGGAGCACGATGAAACCGGACAGCAGCGCCGGTCCCGTGGTGTAGCGTTCGGCGGCGTCCAGCCCTGCCACCCCGAACGAGGTGCGGTGCATGACGCCGATCAGGTAGGCCGCCAGACCCACCGTCCAGACGACGGCAGACCGCCGGTCGAGTCCCCAATCCGCAGCCATGACGGCCCCCATCGTGCGTCACGAGCAGTGCTGACCGGTACGCGGTGCGTGCGGGGTCACCTGTGCGGCCGATCGCACACGCCCCCTGCCTGCACGAGCCACCGGCGGACCGGGATGCTGTGTGTGCGGTTCCACGTTGTCGACCGCGAGGAAGGGATGTGGACGTGGTGCTCGACCCAGCCGGGCTGTACGAGATCGTGGCCGACATCGACGTCGACGACCCGGTGCTCATCGTGGCGCTCGACGGGTTCGTCGATGCAGGCGCCGCCACGCGCCTCAGCGTGGCCGCGCTGCTCGCCGGGCAGGAGCCTCGCACGGTCGCGCGGTTCGACGTCGACCAGCTCGTCGACTACCGGTCGCGCCGGCCGGCGCTGCGGTTCGACACCGACCACTGGGCGTCCTACGCGGCGCCGCAGCTCGACGTCGTCGCGCTCGCCGACACCACCGGCCAGGAGTACCTGCTGCTGGCCGGCCCCGAGCCGGACACCCAGTGGGAGCGGTTCTGCGCGGCGATCGTGCAGCTGGTGCGCCACTTCCACGTGCGTCTGGTGATCAACCTGTCGGCGATCCCGCTCGCCGTGCCGCACACCCGCCCGATCGGCGTGACCGTGCACGGCACCCGCCCCGAGCTGACCGAGGGGCACGAGGCGTGGTTCTCGACCGCCGAGGTTCCGGGCAGCGCGATCGCGCTCATGGAGTACCGCCTCGGCGAGGCGGGCCACGACGCGGTGGGCTTCGCCGTGCACGTGCCGCACTACCTGGCCCGCGCGGAGTACCCGCAGGCCGCGCGCGTGCTGCTCGACCACGTGGGACTGGCCGCCAAGCTGTACCTGCCGACCGAGGCGCTCTCCGAGGCGGCCCGCCAGGCCGACGAGGAGATCTCCGCGCAGGTCGCGGCCTCCGACGAGGTGCGCCAGATCGTCGACGCGCTGGAGCGCCAGTACGACGCGGTGGTGTCCGGCCGCGGCGACCGCGGCGTGTTCGGACTGGACGGCAACCTGCCCAGCGCGGAGGAGCTCGGCGCGGAGGTGGAGCGGTTCCTCGCCGAGCGCACCGATCCGCCGGAGGAGCCGCCCCGCCAGTCCTGACCCGGCGCGCAGGGTGGGGACCCCGCGCACATGGCCCACCCCAGCATGTGCGCGGAGACCGCACCCTGCGCGGGTCCGAGTTCCGGCTCAGCCCGGTTCCAGCGCGACCATCGGCAGCTGCTCCGCCGCCCGCAGCCGGTCCGCCGCCCCGCCGCGGTACCGCCACCCGAGCAGCGCCGAGAGCAGCCGGCGCACCAGGGGTGCGGCCGGCCCGTGCCGCCGCTCGTAGGCCGCGAGCGCGTCGGCGGCCTCCGGGATGCCCAGCCGGCGGGCAGCGACCGGCGTCCGCCTCCGCCCGACGGTGGCCGCGGCGGGTCCACCTGCGGTGAGGTTGCGCAGCCAGTCCGCGTCGCCGAATCCGGCGACCACGATCGGCGCCCCGGAGACCGTGCGGCCGACGATCTCCAGCGGCGTCGTGTACGCCCGCCCGGACCGACGACCGGTGTGGTGCAGGAGCAGGAAGCGCCGGCCGAGCACACCGCCCAGCCCGTGCTCGTACAGCCACAGCACCACCCGGGTCGCCGCGCTCAGCACCGGCCGCGCCCGCACGTCACGACTCCCGCGCCCCGCCACGTCGGCGACCGTAGCCCCGGGGTGGTGTGTGCGCAGGTCGTGCCGTGCACACGCGGCCTTGGGTCAGCGGACGTCCAGTGCCGCGGCCACGACCGAGTCGGCGTCGATGCCGTGGTAGCGGTACACGTCGCGCAGCCCACCGGACTGGCCGAACTTCGTCACGCCCAGGTGGACGGCCCGCACGCGGTGGATGTTCGCGAGGAACGCCAGCGTGTGCGGGTGCCCGTCGAGCAGCGTGACCAGCGGGGCGGCCCGGTGCTGCGGGAACGCCGACTCGAGCACCCACGTGTCGGCCGAGCCGCGCCCGGAGCGGGCCTGCACCGCCTCGAAGACCAGGCCGGGGCTGGTCACGCACACCACGTCGGTGGCCACGCCCTGCTCGGCGAGCCGGTCGGCGGCGGCGAGCGCCTCGGGCACCATGGCGCCCATCGCCGCGACCGTCACCTCCGGTCGACCCGCGCAGCGCCGCAGTGGGTACGCCCCGGCCACCACCTGGCGCCGGCGCAGTTCGCGGGCCGCCGGGTCGGCCGGCACCTGCGCGAGGGACTGGTCGACCGGCCGCGTGGACAGCCGCAGGTAGGCCGAGCTGCCGTCCGGCCTGCCCAGCTTGGCGAGGCAGGCCAGCAGCGTCCACTCCACGTCGATCGCGAAGGCCGGCTCGTAGGCGACGCAGCCGGGCTGCTCCAGCCCCACCGACGGCGTCGTGATCGACTGGTGCGCGCCGCCCTCCGGTGCCAGCGACACCCCCGACGGGGTGCCGACCAGGATCGACTGGCCGCCCGCGTAGATCCCGAACGACCACGGCTCCAGCGCTCGCTCGACGAACGGGTCGTAGACGACGCCGATGGGCAGCAGCGGCTCACCCCAGCGGCTCCACGTGGCGCCGAGCTCGCCGAGCAGGCCGACGAGGTTGGTCTCGGCGATGCCCAGCTCGATGTGCTGGCCGTCGGGCCGTTCCCGCCAGTGCAGGATCGTCTCGGGATCGTCGGCGAACCAGTCGACGCGCTCGCGCGGCGACCACACCCCGACCTTGTTCACCCAGCCGCCGAGGTTGGTGGAGCTGGACACGTCCGGGGCGAGGGTGACCACCCGGCGGGCGGCGTCCGGCGCGGACCGGGTGAGGTCGAGCAGCGTGCGGCCCAGCGCCGCCTGGGTGTTGGCGGTGCCGCTCGGGGTGCGGCCGAAGTCCGTGGGGACCTCGACCTTCGGGGGCGCGGGCACTGGGTCGCGGCGCAGGCGCTGCGCCACCTCGGCGCACAGCCGGGCAGCGTCGGAGCCCTCGGGGAACCTCGCCCACGGGTCGTCCACGTCGGCGCCGACCCGCTCGGCGAGCTCGGCGAGCTGCTCGTGGGTGAGCAGCGCGGAGTGGTTCTGCGGGTGCCCCTCGGTTGCGAGCCCGTAGCCCTTGATCGTGTAGGCGAAGATCACGGTCGGGCGCGAGTCGTCGATGTCGGTGAACGCGTCGCCGAGCGCGTCGAGATCGTGGCCGCCGAGGTTGCGCAGGGCCGCGACGAGGGTGTCGTCGTCGAGCTGGTCGACGAGCGAGCGCAGCTCGGGGTTGTCGGGCAGGCGCGTGCGCAGCTCGGGCGCGGAGCACCGCAGCAGCCGCTGGTACTCCGGGTTGGTCATCTCGTCGATGCGTCGGCGCAGCTGCGGCCCGCCGGGCATGCCGAACAGCTTCTCCAGCAGCCGGCCGTACTTGACGGTGATCACCTGCCAGCCGGCGGCCTCGAACATGCCCTGCAGGCGGGGCGCCCCGATGTTGGGCACGACGCGGTCGAGGGACTGCCGGTTGAGGTCGACGATCCAGCAGACCTCGCCCAGCTCGGCGACCATCGGGTCGAGGATCGCCTCCCACACCGCACCCTCGTCCAGCTCGGCGTCGCCGACCAGCGAGTACTGCCGGCCCTCCCCCGCGCGCACGTAGCGGCGGGCGATCGCGCCCCAGATCGGAGCGGTGGCACCGATGCCGACCGAGCCGGTGGAGTAGTCCACGGGGTCGGGGTCCTTGACCCGGCTCGGGTAGCTCTGCAGCCCGCCGAACTCGCGCAGCGTGGTCAGGTGGTGCTCGTCCAGCTCACCCAGCAGGTAGTTGATGGCGTGCAGGACGGGTGAGGCGTGCGGCTTCACCGAGACCCGGTCGCCCGCGCGGAGGTGCTCGAACCACAGCGCGGTCATGATCGTCGCCATCGACGCGCTGGACGCCTGGTGGCCGCCGACCTTCAGCCCCTCCGGGTTGGGCCGTACCCGGTTGGCGTGGTGCACGATCGCGGTGGCGAGCCAGAGGACCCGCTTCTCGATCTCCAGCAGGGCGGCCGGCGAGGTCCCGATCACTGTCGTCCCCTCCATTGGTCTTCTTGCGACGACAACTGCAACACGACTCGACCTACTGCACAACCTGGTCACGAGTCCTTGAGCAATCTGCACGTTCCCGGGACTCCGAGGCTTCCCCGGAGGGGGCAGACTGCGCAGTGTGGACGCGACCGACGCCCGACTGCTGCTCGCACTCTCCGAGGATCCCCGCGCCTCCGCGCTCGCGCTCGCCGAACGGCTCGGGGTCTCCCGCAACACCGTGCAGGCCCGGCTGGCCCGGCTGGATCTGTCCGCCGTCGAGCTGCGGGTCGACCCGGCCGAGCTGGGTTACCCGATCACCGCGTACGTGCTGATGGTGCTGCGCCAGCGCTACCTCGACCAGGTCGCGGAGGAGCTGGCCGCGGTGCCGGAGGTCGTGGAGGTGCTCGGCATCTCCGGCGAGGTCGACCTGCTCGTGCAGGTCGTGGCCCGCGACGGCGACGATCTCTACCGGATCGCGGGCCGGCTGCTGGCCATCGAAGGCGTCGAGCGCACGACTACGTCGCTGGTGATGCGCCGGCTGGTGCCGCACCGCCTCGAACCGCTGCTGCGGCGGATCGCCGATCAGTGATCTGCCGGGCGATCCGCCGGGCCCGCTCGCGGTGCTCGCGCGGGCTGATCCCGTGCACCCGCTTGAACGCCGCGGAGAGCGCGAAGCCGGAGCCGTAGCCGACCCGGCGGGCCACCGCGTCGAGCGTGGCGTCGGTGTCGCGGAGCAGATCGGCGGCCAGGGCCAGCCGCCGCCCGGCCAGGAACGCCATCGGTGGCTCGCCGACCAGCTCGGTGAACCGGCGGGCCAGCGCAGCCCGCGACACCCGCGCCTGCGCGGCCAGCTCGGCGACCGTCCACCGGCGCGCCGGATCGGCCTGCATGGCGCGCAGCGCGGGGCCGACGACCGGGTCGGCGGCCGCGACGTACCAGCCGGGAGCGGGCGCGCCGGGTCGCTCGAACCAGGTCCGCAGCGCGGTGACCAGCAGGAGATCGAGGAGCCGGTCGAGCACGACCTCCTGCCCCGGCCGCTCGGTGCTGATCTCCTGGGCGAGCATCGCCAGCACCGGTGAGTCGTGGCCGAACCCGTCGAGCACCATGACCCCGGGCAAGCCGGCGAGCACGCGCCCGCCGAGCGTGCTCGCGTCCGCGTAGTTGCCGACCAGCACCTCGGTGCTGCCCGCGGCGCTGTTGCCCCACGTGCGCACGCCGAGCTGGGTGGTGGTCTCCACGGGCCGGCCGTCCGGGGTGGCGCACTCGCCGTCCGGGAGGATCACGATCTCCGGCGGGCGGCCGGCGGTGTCGGCGATGTCGTACTCCTGCCCACCCACGGTGATCACGAGGTCGCCGGCCCGCAGGTCGATCACCCGGCCGTCGGCGAAGCGCATGTGCGCCTCACCGCGCACGACGGCGAGCACGGCCAGCGCGACCTCGTCCCGGACGCGCAGCGACCACGGCGGCTCCATGACCGTGCGCAGGAGGAAGGCACCCCGCGCCCGCGGGCCGTCGAGGAGACCGCCGAACTCGTCCACGCGGTGAGCCTAGACGCACACGCATGTCTGGCGGGCAAGTCATGCGCGCACCGCTCAGCGCCGCCCTGAAGGCCACGAACGGCACTTTCGTGGCAGCATCGCCGACGAAGGTGCCGTTCGTGGAGGTTCAGGCCTGAGCCGGCAAGACGCTCACGCATGTCGATGAGCTTCTGAACCATTCAGCGTCTCACCATCTCCGGCTTGAATCCTCGGGCATGAGCCAGAACGTCCTCGTCATCGGTGCCACCGGCAAGACCGGGCGCCACGTCGCCGAGCGCCTCACCGCCGCGGGCCACCGGGTGCGCCCGGGGTCCCGCTCGGCCGCCGTCCCGTTCGACTGGGCCGACCCCACCACCTGGTCAGCGGCGCTCGCCGGGGTCGACGCCTGCTACGTCGCCTACTACCCGGACCTCGCCGTGCCCGGCGCCGCGCAGACCGTCGCGGAGCTCGCAGCGGCGGCCGGGCGCGCCGGGGTCCGCAGGCTGGTGCTGCTGTCCGGCCGCGGCGAACCCGGCGCCGAGGCCGCTGAACGGGCCGTGCGCGCCGTCTTCCCGGTCGCGACCGTGGTGCGAGCCGCGTGGTTCAACCAGAACTTCAGCGAGGGCCACTTCCTCGGACCGGTGCTGGCGGGCACGGTGGCGCTACCCGTCGGGGACGTGCGCGAACCCTTCGTCGACGCCGACGACATCGCGGACGTCGCCGCGGCCGCGCTGACCGACGACCGGCACGGCGGCGAGCTGTACGAGGTGACCGGCCCGCAGCTGCTGACGTTCGGCGAGGCCGTGGCGGAGATCGCCGCCGCGACCGGGCGGGCGATCGACTTCGTACCGCTTCGGCTGCCGGACTACCTGGCGCTCGCGCCCGTCGAGCTGTCCGCCGACGAGCTGTGGCTGGTGGAGCACCTGTTCCGCGAGGTGCTCGACGGGCGCAACGCCCGCCTCGCCGACGGTGTGCAGCGGGCGCTGGGCCGTCCACCCCGAGACTTCGCCGCCTACGCCCGTGCCACCGCGGGAACGGGGGCGTGGCCGACCGGCGCGGGCCAGCCCGTGGAACACCGGTGACGGCCCGGCCCCGGCCGCTGTCCTCCGTTTGCGGACCACCGCACGACCGCGCACTGTGTTGCGCATGACGCTCCAGGAACCGGCCGCCGGACCGTCCGCCGAACCCGAACCCGATCTTCACGAGCCCGGATCGGCGGAGCGGGGCCCGGTGCTCGACCGGTGGATCTTCGGCGTCGCCGCGGTGCTCGTGCTGGTCTTCATCGCGTGGGGCATGTTCGCCACGGACAACCTGGCGACGGTCTCCTCGGCGGTGCTGACCGGGGTGATGGACGTGGGCGGCTGGGCCTTCGTGCTCGCCGCCAGCGGCTTCGTCGTGTTCGCGCTGTGGGTGGCCTTCGGCAGGTACGGGAAGATCCCGCTGGGCCGCGACGACGAAGCGCCGGAGTTCCGCACCTCGTCGTGGATCGCGATGATGTTCAGCGCCGGCATGGGCATCGGGTTGATGTTCTTCGGCGTCGCCGAGCCGCTCGCGCACTTCACCTCGCCGCCGCCCGGCACCGTGCCGCCGGGGTCACCGGCGGCGCTCGACGTCGCCATGGCCACCACCCTGTTCCACTGGACGCTGCACCCGTGGGCGATCTACGCGGTGGTCGGCCTCGCGATCGCGTACTCGACGTTCCGCCGCGGCCGCCGGCAGCTGATCAGCTCGGCGTTCACCCCGCTGATGGGCCGCCGCAGCACCGATGGGGCGTTCGGCCGGGCCGTGGACATCCTGGCGATCTTCGCGACGCTGTTCGGTTCGGCCGCCTCGCTGGGCCTCGGCGCGCTGCAGATCGGCGGCGGGCTGGCCGCCAACGGCATCACCGGACTGCCCAAGGCGGTGCTCGTGGGGATCATCGTGGTGCTGACGATCGCGTTCATCGTGTCCGCGGTGACCGGCGTCGCGAAGGGCATCCAGTGGCTGTCCAACATCAACATGGTGCTGGCCGGCATCCTGGCGCTGTTCGTGTTCGTGGTCGGCCCGACGATCCTGATCCTCAACCTGATCCCGACCGCGATCGGCGACTACTTCCGCGATCTCGCGCAGATGTCGGCCCGCACCGCGGCCACCGGCGGCGACGCGATGGCCGACTGGCTCTCCGGCTGGACGGTCTTCTACTGGGCGTGGTGGATCTCCTGGACGCCGTTCGTCGGCATGTTCATCGCACGGATCAGCCGCGGCCGCTCGATCAAGCAGTTCGTCGTCGGCGTCATGCTGATCCCGAGCCTGGTGAGCCTGCTGTGGTTCGCGATCTTCGGCGGGGCCGCGATCGACCGCCAGCGCTCCGGGATCGACCTGGCCGCGGCCGACACCGAGGGCCAGCTGTTCGGGCTGCTGCACACCTACCCGCTCGGCGGCGTGCTCAGCGTGCTGGCGATGGTCCTGGTGGCGATCTTCTTCGTGTCCGGCGCGGACGCGGCGTCGGTCGTCATGGGCACGCTCTCGCAGCGCGGCACGATCGAGCCGAACCGCTGGGTGGTGGTGTTCTGGGGCACCGTGATGGGCGCGATCGCGGTGATCATGCTGCTGGTCGCGCCGGGCGACGAGGCGCTCACCGGCATCCAGAACATCACGATCATCATGGCGGCGCCGTTCGCCCTGGTGATGATCGCGCTGTGCGTGGCGCTGGCGAAGGACCTCCACGACGACCCGATCTCCCGGCGCGACCGGCGCGCCGTGGCCGCCGTGGAGCAGGCCGTGGAGTACGGCACCCGCGCCCACGACGGCCGGTTCATCCTCAACGTCAAACCGGAGGACGAGGCCGATCCGGCCCTGCGCAGGAAGCGCTGACGGTCAGGGTTCGAGCACGACCTTGCCGAGCACGCGGCGCTCGTCGATGCGGACGAGCCCGTCAGCGGCCTGTTCCAGCGGCAGCACGACGTCGACCAGCGGGATCAACCGGTCCATGTGCGGGAGCAGCTGGTTCCACTGGTCGACGGCGTAGCCGGGACGGTCGAAGGCGAACGCGCCCCAGCCGACGCCGACCACGTCGATGTTGTTGAGCAGCAACCGGTTCACCTTCACCGTGGGGATCTCCCCTGCGGTGAAGCCGACGACCAGCAGCTTGCCGAACGGGGCGAGGCTGCGCAGGGAGTCGGTGAAGCGGTCGCCGCCGACCGGGTCGACGACCAGGTCCACCCCGCGCCCGCCGGTCAGTTCCTGCACCGCGTCCTTGAAGCCCTCGACCGCCACGGTGTCGGTGGCGCCGGCCCGCCGCGCGATCTCGGCCTTCGCCTCGGAGGAGACCACGGCGATCACGTGAGCGCCGAGCGCGGTGGCCAACTGGGTGACGGCGGTGCCCACGCCGCCCGCCGCGCCGTGGACGAGAACGGTCTGGCCGGGCTTCAGCTCGGTCCGCACCCGCAGGGCGAAGTGCGCGGTCAGGTAGTTCATCGGCATCGCGGCGCCCGCTGTGAAGGAGACGTCGTCGGGCAGCGGGAAGACCATGTCCGGCGAGACCGCGACCTGCTCGGCCGCCCCGCCGGTGCCGCAGAACGCGGCCACCCGATCACCGACCCGGACGTCCGCGCCTTCGGGCGCCGCGAGGACGACGCCGGCGACCTCGGAGCCGAGCGTGTACGGCCGCTCGGGCTCGTACTGGTAGAGGCCGCGGGTCTGCAGCAGGTCGGGGAAGTTCAGCCCCGCCGCGCGGACCTCGACGAGCACGTGCTCGCCCGGGTCCGGCGCGGGGACGTCGCGCACCTCGACCGCCTTCGGCCCGTCCAACGTCACGATCTGCACCGCACGCATGCGCCGCACGCTACCTGGCTGCGCACCCGCCCCCGGCCGAACGCGCACATGACCGCAGATGAGCACAGGTGACCGCAGATGACGCTGCGTGATCCACCCCGGTTCGCCGGAACCGGCGCGGGGTGGAAAGCTGGCCCGCGGTGCGACTCGTCTACGACTCAGAAGACCTCATCGGGTACTGGCGTGCCCGGGATCGGCTGCGTCTGCAGATCGTCGCCTGGGCGCGGCGGCGCGGCGAGTTCGTCGAGCCGTCGCTGGTGGCGGCCGCGCTCGACCACAAGCACTCCGTCGACGGCCGCCTCGGGCACTGGACGCGCGCGCACATCGCCGACGCGCTCGCCGTGTGGTTCCCGCGCACGGTCGCGCTGCTGGAGGAGGACCGGCCGGCCGTGCCGGCCGCCCTGCACGCGGTGATCGGGTTCCTCGCCGAGCAGGACTGGCTCGACTCCCGCTCGGACCCGCCGGAGGAGCTGCACGCGCAGATCGAGGATTCCACGCCCGCCCTGCACGACGCGTGCGCCGATGAGCGCAACCTCGACCTCGGCACGTTCTGGGCGGTGCAGATGCTGCGCCACCGGGTGCCGACGGCCGACCCGGTGGCGGTGTCCCGGTTCCTGGCTCAGGTCGACGCCGGGGAGATCGAGATCGATCGGGCGGCACTGGAGGAGATCACCCGCCGCCAGGCCGAGCCGCCGGAGCCGGAGCCGACGGCCTTCCCGCCGGTCGTGCTGCCCAGCGCGGCGGCGCTGCTCGCTGCCGCCGATGCGAGCCCGGCGCTGGCCCGGCTGCGCGCGTTCACCCGCTGGGTGCGCGCCGGCCGGCCGCTGCGCAACGGGCGGCTGCTGCTGGAGGACGCCCGCGCGGTGGCCGAGCTGCTCGACGTCGACCACTTCTCCCGCACCCGGGCCCGCTCGGCCGAGGACCTGCCCGAGGTCTCGCTGATCATGGACTGGGCGCTGCAGTCGCGACTGGTGCGCGTCGTGAAGGGCCGGCTGGTGCCGGTGAAGAGCGCTGCTCCCCTGCTGTCGCGGCCGATCGAGCTGTGGCAGCGGCTGTTCTCCGCGGTCGGCGGGTTGGGCGAGCACTTCGGCGGCACCAACGTGTTCGGTGCGCCGTCGCTGTTCGGGATGCCGCTCGGCGACGCGCTGCAGCTGCTGCTCGGCCTGCTCTACAGCGCGGGCGGTGACCCGGTGCCGGTGGAGCGCTTCCACCGGCTCGTGCGGGACACCGTCAACGAGGAGATGGGCTGCGTCGTCGACGACCTCGCCGGAGACGTCGAGCAGCGGCTGTGGCGGCGCGACGTCACGGCGCTGCTGGATGCGCTGGAGCTGCTCGGGGCCGTCGAGCTGGGCGAGAGCCCGGACGGGATCGAGGAGCACGAGGCGCTCGTGGCCCTCGCCGGCCGCGACGATCCCGATCCCACGCTCGTCTCGCTCACCCCGATCGGCATCTGGGCGGTGCGGGAGATGCTCATCGAGCAGGGCGAGATCGCTCCGCTGGCCGGTGAGCTGGCTGACGAGGACATCGAGTACGTGATCGTGAAGTCGGCGCCGCTGCGGGCCGAGGTGGCCGACGCGGAGCTGTCCGCGTGGGTGGCCGCCCGCCCCCGGCGGCAGGCGGCGAGCGAGATCATGCGCCTCCTGCAGCGCCTGGAGGACGGCCCGCACCGCGAACTGGCGCTGCGGGCGCTGGCGAAGACCGGCGACTCCGCACCGCCGCCCCAGCGGCGGGCGCCGAGCAGCTCGGGGCCGCGCGTCGACTGCCACGTGCGGGCTCGGCGGGGCTGACGAGGGCGCTGCGATCGGCGCTGTACTCGGCCTGTGATCGGCGCTGGGATCGGCGCTGAACCGCCTGGTGGCGCCGGGATTGACCCCGAAGTGACCCGCGGGTAACTTGCGTTCGATGGACGCGCCGTTCTGGGCCGACATCAACGTCCCGCTGCTCGTCGCGATGCCGTTCTTCCTGCTGTTCATCGGCATCGAGGTCCTGACGATCGCCCACTCCGATCTGCCCGAGGGCGAACGTCCGCGCGGCTACGTGTTCCGCGACGCCCGCACGAGCATCTCGATGGGCGCCGGATCGCTGGCCTTCATGCTGATCTTCAAGCTGGCGACGCTCGTCGTGTACGTGGCGCTGTGGCAGCTCGTGCCGTGGAAGCTGCCCGCCGACACGTGGTGGAGCTGGGCGGCGATGGTGGTGCTCGTCGACCTGGGCTGGTACTGGAACCACCGGTTCGCGCACCGCGTGCGCATCGCCTGGGCCGGGCACCAGGCACACCACTCCAGCGAGTACTTCAACTTCGGCACCGCGCTGCGGCAGAAGTGGAACCCCTGGTCGGAGGCGATCTTCTGGCTGCCGCTGCCGCTGCTCGGCTTCCCGCCGTGGATGATCTACATCGCGTTCTCGGTCAACCTGATCTACCAGTTCTTCATCCACACCGAGACCGTCGGGAAGCTGCCCGCGCCGATCGAGCTGATCCTCAACACGCCGTCGCACCACCGGGTGCACCACGGTTCCGACCCGGAGTACTTGGACAAGAACTACGGCGGCATCCTCATCGTCTGGGACCGGCTCTTCGGCACGTTCCAGGAGGAGCTGCACCGCCCGCGCTACGGGCTCACCAAGCCGGTGAACACCTACAACCTGCTGAAGCTGCAGTACGGGGAGTACGCGCGGATCATCGCGGACGTGCGGGCGGCGCGGACCTGGCGAGAGCGGCTGGCGTACGTCTTCGGGCCGCCCGGCTGGGCGCCCGCCGAAGAGGCACCGGCGCGCGGCGCGTGACGGCGCGGACGGGGCCGTCCTACGCGCGGGCCGCGGCCAGGGCCACCGCCGGGTCGACGCCCAGCTGGACGCACAGGCCGGCGTGGTCCCACAGCGTGCGGTGGGCGCTGATCCGCGACTCCGTGCGGCCGGCGGTGGAGCGGTGCCGGAAGCTCACCACCCCGATGGCGAGCACCTCGGCTCGCTCCCCGGTCGCCGGCACTCCCGGCAACAGCCAGGGCAGCTCGCGGTCGTGGGTGAACCGCACCCGCACCTCGTCCACGACGCGGCGCTGATCGACCGTGCGCGACACGCGTTCGAACTCCAGGTCGTCGGGCAGCGCGGGCAGCACGTCCTCGGCCAGGTAGCGGCGGATCGCGGCGGGATCGCCGCCTCCGGTGCCGATCGGGGCGTTGACCAGCACGCACGTCTCGCCGAGCAGCGCCTCGGCGGCGGCCGCGTCACGATCGACGTGCACGGCCGCGTGGAACGCGTCGCGCACCTGCTCGATCTGCCGCATGAGCTGCTGGATGCCCATGGTCACCCGGCCAGGCTCACACGCCGGGCGCCGGCCGGCAACCGAGCGTCTGATCAGCTGGTGAGAGCCGCGGCGACCACCGCCTGCGCCTCCTCCTGGATCCGGGCCAGGTGCTCGGGGCCGCGGAAGCTCTCCGCGTAGACCTTGTAGACGTCCTCGGTGCCGGACGGGCGGGCGGCGAACCAACCGTTCTCCGTGACGACCTTCAGCCCGCCCAGCGGGGCGCCGTTGCCGGGTGCCTCGGTGAGCCGCGCGATGATCTTCTCGCCGGCCAGCTCGTCGGCGGTGACGTCGGCGGCGGAGAGCTTGGCGAGCTTCGCCTTCGCCTCGGGGGTCGTGGCGACGTCGATGCGCGCGTAGGCGGGGGCACCGAACCGCTCGGTCAGCTCCGCGTACTGCTGCGACGGGGTCTTGCCGGTGACCGCGAGGATCTCCGAAGCGAGCAGGCACAGGATGATCCCGTCCTTGTCGGTGGACCACACCGTGCCGTCCTTGCGCAGGAACGACGCACCCGCGCTCTCCTCGCCGCCGAACCCGAGGCTGCCGTCGAGCAGGCCGGGCACGAACCACTTGAACCCGACCGGGGTCTCCACGAGCCTGCGGCCGAGATCGGCGGCCACCCGGTCTATCATCGACGAGCTGACCGCCGTCTTGCCGATCCCCGCGCCGGCGGGCCAACCGGGCCGGTGGGTGTAGAGGTGCTGGATGGCGACCGCGAGGAAGTGGTTCGGGTTCATCAGCCCGGCGTCTGAGGTGACGATGCCGTGCCGGTCGGCGTCGGCGTCGTTGCCGGTGGAGATCGGGAAGCGGTCGCGCGCGGCCACCAGCGACGCCATCGCGTAGGGCGACGAGCAGTCCATGCGGATCTTGCCGTCCCAGTCGAGCGTCATGAAGCCGAACTGCGGGTCGACCGTCGGGTTGACCACCGTGAGGTCGAGGCCGTGCCGCTCGGCGATCGCGCCCCAGTAGGCGACGCTGGCGCCGCCCAGCGGGTCGGCGCCGATCCGCACGCCCGCGGCCTTGATCGCGGCGAGATCGACGACGTTCGGCAGGTCGTCGACGTAGCTGCCGAGGAAGTCGTAGCCGGGGAGTTCCTCGGGGTCGACCGCGCGCCGGCGCACCCCCGCGAGGCCCTCCTCCAGCAGGGCGTTGGCGCGGTCGGCGATCCACGCCGTCGCCGAGGTGTCCGCGGGGCCGCCGTTGGGCGGGTTGTACTTGAACCCGCCGTCCGACGGCGGGTTGTGCGAGGGAGTGACGACCACGCCGTCGGCGAGCCCGTCGGTGCGGTCACGGTTGTGGCGCAGGATCGCGTGCGACACCGCCGGGGTGGGTGTGTAGCCGCCCGCGGCGTCGACGAGCACCGTGACGTCGTTGGCGGCGAACACCTCCAGCGCGGTGCGCCACGCGGGCTCGGACAGGGCATGGGTGTCGCGGCCGATGAACAGCGGCCCGGTCGTGCCCTGCGCCGCCCGGTACTCCACGATCGCCTGGCTCGTCGCGGCGATGTGGTCGTCGTTGAACGTCGTGGTGAGCGACGAGCCCCGGTGCCCCGAGGTGCCGAACGAGACCCGCTGGCCGGGCACCGACGGATCCGGGTGCCGCTCGGTGTAGGCGGCCAGGAGGGCGTCGATGTCGACGAGGTCGCGGGGCTCCGCGGGGGTGCCGGCACGAGGGTCGTTCGCCATGGCGCGCACCCTACCGGCGGGAGTGGGGCATCGCCCGGGCCCGGCGGACGTGATCGTCGCCGCGTCAGGTGCCGGCGCGGATCGCGGTTCTCACGACGACGAGCCGCGGTCATCGCAACGGCGAGTCGTCCGGTGCAGCCCGGCGAGTCGCCCCTTCCAGCAGCGCGAGTCGCCCCTCCCAGCAGCGCGAGTCGCCTCTTCCAGCAGGGCGAGTCGCCCCGAGCAGGAACCTGAGCCGTCCGGAACGGGACGCCGGCGCCGAGGGCCATCACAGAACCCGCACCCCTCCGTCGCGGAGTCCGCGACTCGCCGCGGTGAGAACGGCGACTCGCCGTCAGGAGATCCGCAACTCGCGTCCCAGCACCGCCAGCGTCTGCGGCCCCTCCCAGACGTGGGCGGCCCAGCCGTGGGCCCGGGCCGCTTCGACGTTGGCCGGGCGGTCGTCGAAGAACACCACGTCCTGCGGCGCCGTGCCGTAGGCCTCGTCGGCCGCCGCGTAGATCGCCGGGTCCGGCTTGGCCAGCCCCACCTCGGCGGAGAACACCAGCACGTCGATCCGTCGGCTCCACTCCGCCGCACGCACCGCTGCGGCCAGCGGCGCCGGAGCGTTCGACAGCACCCCCAGCCGCACCCCGTCCGCGTCGAGCCCCGAGATCAGGCGTGCGCTCTGCGCGGGCAGCGCCGACCACTTCGCCGCGTCCAGCGCGGTGAGCCGGGTGATCAGCTGCGGCTCCGGTGCGACGTCCAGCGCTCGCAGGACTCCCGTCCAGTACGCGGTGTCGTCGCCGCCCAGGTCGTAGGCGAGCCGGCCCGGCCAGTACGCGGCGGTCAGCCGCTCGAGTTCGACGCCGATCTCAGCGGCCAGCGCCGGCAGCACCCCCGTCGACGGGACGAGCACGTCGCCGAGATCGAACACGACGGTCGGATGATCACCCATGCCCCGACCGTACGTCCGACGCGTCCGGTTACGCGCTGCGCTGCTGGGGGATCCGCAGGTGCAGCGGGAGCATCGAGCGCGGGGTCGAGTCGGTGGTCAGGTGGTAGTGCCCGCGCCGGGACCGGTTGCAGCGGTACGCCCGCAGCGGCCGCGCCCCCAGCTGCTCCAGCTCCCGCGCCGCCGCCTCGGCGGCCTCCCGGGTCTCGTAGATGATCTTGCCGTCGGTGCCGCGCCCCTGCCGCAGGGCGACCGTTCCGTCCAGCTCCGCGCGGCTGGGCGTGCAGAAGACCGGGCGCCCGTTGCGCTGCAGCCGGGCGTGCCGGGCGACCACCTCACCACGGGCCGCGTCGCGGATGCCGCGCTGGGACGGGAGGAGAACCTGCTCGACGCCGGCCCGCTCCTGCTGCCTGTCCCGATCCATCTCGGCCTCCCTCTCCGCGATCTTTGCCCGTCCCATCGCGCAGCCCCCAGCCTTCCGTTATCGTGCCGGCGGCGGGATACCACGATCGTGTCGTTTCACCATCGCAGTCACTTACCGTAGTCGATCGTGGCCGTTCTGTCGCCGTCCAATGCGGACGGCGGATCTCCGGGCCGGTCCGTCTCACTGTCGCAGGCTCACCCGATCAGGGGTTGCGTGATCGGCCGTTCCCCGGTCGGCAACCCGGGCGCGGGTGATCGCGGGACGAGTACCCCGACACGCCCGCACCCCGGCGCGGGAACCGTCGGACCCCCTCCCTACCGTGCACAGCATGGGCGAGCTGGTGGTGCACCGCGCGGAGCGGGCCGACGCGCTGGCCGACGCCCTCGCCGAGCTCCTGGCCACGCCGCTGCCCGACCCGTTCGCTGCCGAGATCGTCGCCGTCCCGGCCCGCGGCATCGAGCGCTGGCTGGCGCAGCGCCTGTCGCACCGCCTCGGCGCCGGCGGATCCGACGACGGCGTGTGCGCCGGCGTCGAGTTCCCCGCCCCGTCCGGGGTGGTCGCCGCGGCGGTCGGCGGCGCCACCGGGGTGCCGCCCGACGCCGATCCCTGGCGGCCCGCCCGCGCCGTCTGGCCGCTGCTGGAGGTGATCGACACGAGCCTGGACGAGCCCTGGTGCGCGCCGCTCGCCGCCCACCTGCGCGCCGCCCCCGGCCGCCGCTACGCCGCCGCGCGCCGGCTCGCCGAACTGTTCGCGCAGTACGCGGCGCAGCGTCCCCAGCTCCTGCGCTCGTGGCGGCAGGGCGGCGGCGCGGGCGTGCCCGACCTGGAGTGGCAGGCCCGCCTGTGGCGCCGGCTCCGCGAGCGGATCGCCGAGCCCGATCCCGCCGAGCGCCTCGACACCGCCTGCGCCGCCCTGCGCAGCGACCCGGCGCTCGCCCCGCTGCCGCCGCGGCTGTCCCTGTTCGGCCCCACCCGGCTCACCGAGGAGGAGCTCGCCGTCCTCACGGCCCTGGCCGAGCACCGCGACGTCCACCTGTGGCTGCCGCATCCCTCCCCCGATCTGTGGTCCCGCCTCCCGCGGATCGACGAGGTGCCGCCGCGCCGCGCCGACCCGACCGCGGCGCTGCCCCGCCACCCGCTGCTCGCCTCGCTCGGCCGGGACGTCCGCGAGCTGCAGGTGCGGCTGTCCGGCCGAATGTCTCGCTCGGTGCACCATCCGCTGCCCGAGCCACCGCCCACGCTGCTCGGGCGGCTGCAGCGCGAGCTGCGCGACGACGCCCCACCGGTCGTCCCCACGCCGATCGGGCCGGACGACACCAGCGTGGCCGTGCACCTCTGCCACGGCCCCGACCGCCAGGTCGAGGTGCTGCGGGAGATCGTGCTCGGCCTGCTCGCCGAGGACCCCACCCTCGAACCGCGCGACATCGTGGTGCTCTGCCCCGACATCGAGAGGTTCGCGCCGCTGATCTCGGCCACCTTCGGTCTCGGCGACGTCGGGCATCCCGGCCATCGCCTGCAGGTGCGCCTGGCCGACCGGGCGCTGCGCCAGGTCAACCCGCTGCTGGACACCGTGGAGCGGCTGCTGGAGCTGGCGCAGCACCGGCTCACCGCCTCCGAGGTGCTCGACCTGCTCGCCTCCCGCCCGGTGCGCACCCGCTTCGGGCTCGACGACGACGACCTCGAACGGCTGCGCTCCCTCGTGATCGCCGCCGGCGTGCGCTGGGGCCTCGACGCCGCCCACCGCGCCCCCTACAAGCTCGACGGGTTCCCGCAGAACACCTGGGCGGCCGGGCTGGATCGGCTGCTGCTCGGCGTCGCGATGCCCGCCGCCACCCGCGATTGGCTGGGCACCGCGCTCCCCCTCGACGACGTCGACTCCAGCGACACCGAGCGGCTCGGCGCACTCGCCGAGTTCGTCGACCGCCTCGCCGGCGTCCTGTCCGGCCTCACCGGGGAGCGCCCGCTGCAGGCGTGGATCGAGTGCCTGCTCGGCGCGCTCGACCTGCTCACCGCCACTTCCCCGACGGAGGCCTGGCAGGGCGCGCACGCCCGCGCCGAGCTGGCCGACGCCGTCGTCGAGGCCGGCCCGCACGCCGGCACCGTCCCGCTCGGGCTGGCCGACGTGCGCGGCCTGCTCGCCGAGCGGCTGCGCGGCGGGCCCAGCAGAGCGAGCTTCCGCACCGGCAGCCTCACCGTCGCCACGCTGGTGCCGATGCGCTCGGTGCCGCACCGCGTCGTGTGCCTGCTCGGCCTCGACGACGGCGCGTTCCCGCGCACCACCACCGTCGACGGCGACGACCTGCTGGCCCGCGAACCCCGCGTCGGCGATCGCGACCTGCGCTCCGAGGACCGCCAGCTGCTGCTCGACGCGGTGTGCGCGGCGACCGAGCGGCTCGTCGTGATCGCCTCGGGCGCCGACGAGCGCACCGGTGCCCGGCGCCCGCCCGCCGTGCCGCTGGGCGAGCTGCTGGACGCGATCGCGGCCACCGCGGGCGATCTGTCCCGCGTGCTCCACCGCCATCCGCTGCAACCGTTCGATCCCCGCAACTTCCGCGCGCCGGCCCCGTTCAGCTTCGACACCGCGAACCTCGCCGGAGCCCGCGCCGCGGCCGGTCCGCGGGTGCCGCCGCAACCGTTCCTGCCCCGACCGCTGCCGCCGCAGGAGCGGGATCCGCTGCCCCTGGAGGATCTGGTCGCGTTCGTGGAGCACCCGGTCAAGGCGTTCCTCACCCAGCGAGCCGGGGTACCGGTCGGCGAGGACGACGAGGAGCCGCCGGACGCGCTGCCCGTCCAGCCCGACGCGCTGGCCCGCTGGTCCGTCGGCGACCGGCTGCTGCGCGACCGGCTGGCCGGCCACGATCTCGATCGAGCGCGCAAGGCGGAGTGGCGCCGCGGCGCCCTCCCGCCGGGGGCCCTGGGCGACGCGTTCCTCGCCGAGGTGCTCGACGAGGTCGAGCCGCTGGTCGCCGCCGCCGAAGAGGTGCGCGGCGGCGAGCCGCCCACCGACGTCGACGTGGACGTCCAGGTCCCGGACGGCCGCGTGGTCGGCACGCTGTCCGGGATCCACGGCCGCCGGCTGGTGCGCGTGGAGTTCTCCCGGCTGGCCCCCAAGCACCGGCTGCGGGCCTGGGTGCAGCTGCTGGCGCTGACGGTGGCCGAGCCGGGGCAGGAGTGGACCGCCGTCACGATCGGCCGCGGCCAGTACACCGGGATCGCCGTCGCCCGGCTCGGGCCGGTCGCTCCGGACCACGCCCGCGCGGTGCTGGCCGACCTGGTCGAGCTGGCCGCGATGGGCCGCTGCACCCCGCTACCGCTGCCGACGTTCGCGGGCTGCACGTACGCGAAGGTGCGCCATGCGGGCGGCGAACCGTACGACGCGCTGGAGGAGGCGAAGCGGGCGTGGTCGGCCGGGGCGGGCGCGGAGCAGAGCGATCCGGCGCACCGGCGGGTGTGGGGCGAGGACGCCGACGCGGAGGCGGTGTTCGCCGAGCCGGGCCCGCCCGGCGGGGAGCCCACTCTGTTCGGCACGCTGGCGAGGCGGCTGTGGGAGCCGCTGCTGCGGGCGGAAGACCTGGTGCGGCGGTGAGCGCCCGGTGACGTCGCTGCTGTCGGTCGCCGCGTTCGACGTGTGCGGCGCGCTCCCCACCGGCACCACCGTGCTCGAGGCCAGCGCCGGCACGGGCAAGACGTACACGATCGCGTCGCTGGCCGTCCGCTACGTCGCCGAGGGCCACGCCGAGCTACCTGAGCTGATGCTGGTGACGTTCGGCCGCGAGGCCACCCAGGAGCTGCGGGAACGGGTCCGCGAGCGGCTCGGTGCGGCGGAGCGGGCACTGCGCGACCCGGCCGCGGCGCGCGCATCGTCGGACGCGGTGATCGCGCTGCTCGCGGCCGTCGACGACGCCGAGGCGGCCCGCCGCCGGGAGCGGCTCACCCGCGCGCTCGCCCAGTTCGACGCGGCCACGATCGCCACCACCCACCAGTTCTGCCAGCAGATGCTCGCAGGGCTCGGCGCGGCCGGCGACCGCGATCCCGACGCGGTGTTCGTCGAGAGCATCGAAGACCTGATCACCGAGGTCGTCGACGACTTCTACGTGCGCAAGTACGGCGACCGCTCGGCCGGCACCCCGGCGTTCACCCGCGAGGAGGCGCTGAGGCTTGCCCGGATCGCCGTGGGCGACGGCCAGGCCCGGCTGGAACCGCGCGACGCGGAGCCGGGCAGCACCGCCGACGTGCGCTACCGGTTCGCCACGGCGGTGCGCGCCGAGGTGGCCCGGCGCAAACGGGAGCAGCGCATCTACACCTTCGACGACATGCTCACCCGGCTCGCGGCCGCGCTCGCGGACCCGGCGCGGGGGGCGGCCGAGAGGCTGCGGGCCCGGTTCCGGGTGGTGCTCGTCGACGAGTTCCAGGACACCGACCCGGTGCAGTGGGGCATCCTGCGCCGCGCGTTCCACGGCCACACCACGCTGGTGCTCATCGGCGACCCGAAGCAGGCGATCTACGCGTTCCGCGGCGCCGACGTGCGCAGCTACCTCGACGCCACCGAGGTCGCCGACAGCCACGCCACGCTCGCCACCAACTGGCGCAGCGACGCCCCGCTGCTCGACGCGCTGGCCCAGGTGTTCGGCGACGTGGCCCTGGGGAACGAGCGGATCACCGTGCACCCGGTGGGGGCGGCGCACACCGGGCAGCGGATCCCCGGCGTGCCGTTCCGGGTGCGGGTGCTGGGCCGAGTCGGACTGCCGGCGGCGAAGAGCGGACTGGTGTTCGCCAAGGAGGCCCGCCGGGCGGTGGCCGCCGACGCGGCCGCGGACATCGCCGAGCTGGTCGCCGGGGACACGGTGGCGCCCGGCGACGTCGCGGTGCTGGTGCGCACCAACGACCAGGGGGCGCTGATGCACGACGCGCTGCGCGCCGTCGGGGTGCCGGCGGTGCTGACCGGCACGTCCAGCGTGTTCGCCACCCCTGTGGCCACGGAGTGGCTGCAGCTGCTGGAGGCGTGCGAGGCGCCGCGGGCGAGCCGGCTGCGCGGGGCCGCGCTGACCTGCTTCCTCGGCCACACCGTCGAGGAGCTGTGCGGCCCGGACGCCGACCAGCTGCTCGACCGGATCGGCGGCCAGGTGCGGGCGTGGGGATCGCTGCTGCGCGAGCGGGGGGTGGCAGCGCTGCTGGAGGCGGTCACCACCGACACCGGGCTCCCGGAGCGGTTGCTGCGGCAGGCCGGCGGTGAGCGCACCCTCACCGATCTGCGGCACATCGGCCAGCTGCTGCACGAGGCCGCGACCACCGGACACCTGGGCCCAGCCGCGCTCGCCGACTGGCTCGGGCACCGCATCCGCGAGGCCACCTCGGGCAACCGGGCGGAAGCCGGTGCGGGCAGCGCACGCAGCCGCCGGCTGGAGTCCGACGCGGCCGCCGTGCAGATCATCACGATCCACCGCAGCAAAGGGCTGGAGTTCCCGGTCGTCTACGTGCCGTTCGGGTGGGACCGCAATGTCCGCGATCCCGACGTGCCGCTGCTGCACGACGCAGCCGGGGCGCGGGTGCTCGACGTCGGCGGCCCGACCGGCGAACGGTTCCGCGACCACGTGGCCGCGCACAAGTTCGAGGAGGCCGGCGAGGATCTGCGGCTGCTCTACGTGGCGCTGACCCGGGCGCGCAGCCGGGTCGTCACGTGGTGGGTGCCGGCCACGACCACGGCCACGTCACCGGTGCACCGGTTGCTGATCGGGCGGCCCGCGCCGGGCACGGTCCCCGAGCTGGCCTACCGGGTACCCGCCGACGATGCGGCGCTGCAGGCGCTGCGTGCACTGGAGTCGCCGGTGCTGGCGGTGGAACCGGTGCGGCCGCGCGCGGTCGTTCCGCCCGCGGTGCCCAGCGACCCGGCCGACCCCGAACCGCTGGTGGCCGCCCGGTTCGACCGCGAACTCGACCTGCGCTGGCGCCGCACGTCGTATTCGGCACTCACCGCGGGTGCGGGCCACGGGCCGGGCGTGGGCAGCGAAGCCGACACGCGCAGCACCGACGACGAACCCGGCATCGACGCCGACCTGGACCAGCATCCCGTCGACGAGCTGGAGGTCGCCGTGCCCGCACCGGTCGGCAGTGCGGCGGCCGCGATCCCGTCGCCGATGGCGGAGCTGCCCACGGGTACCGGCTTCGGCACGCTGGTGCACGCCGTGCTCGAGGCGGCCGACCTCACCGCTGCCGATCTCGGCGCGGAGCTGGTGGCGCAGTGCCGGGCCCAGCTGGCCCGCCACCCCGTCCCCGGCCTGGAGGCGGAGACACTGGCCGCGGCGCTGCGCCCGGCGGTCGAGACGCCGCTGGGGCCACTCGCCGACGGGTTGCGGCTGGCCGACGTCTCCCCGCGCGACCGGCTCGCCGAACTGGACTTCGAGCTGCCGCTCGCCGGTGGGGACACGCCGCGTCCGCGGGACGTGCGGCTCGGCGAGCTGGCCCCGCTGCTGCGCAAGCACCTGTCCGCGGCCGATCCACTGGTCACCTACGCCGACGTGCTGGCCGACCCGGAGCTGCAGGACCAGCCGCTGCGCGGCTACCTGACCGGCAGCATCGACGCGGTGCTCCGGCTGCCCGGGCCGCGGTTCCTCGTCGTCGACTACAAGACGAACTGGCTCGGCACCGCGCCCGGTGAGCCGCTGACGGCCGCGCACTACCTGCCGCCGCTGCTGGCCGGCGCGATGATCGCGGCGAACTACCCGCTGCAAGCGCTGCTGTACGGAGTGGCGCTGCACCGCTACCTGCGCTGGCGGCTGCGCGACTACGCCCCCGAGCGGCACCTGGGCGGGGTGCTGTACCTGTTCGTGCGGGGCATGTGCGGACCGGCCACCCCCACCGTCGACGATGTGCCGTGCGGCGTGTTCAGCTGGCACCCACCGGCAGCGTTGATCACCGAGCTCTCCGACCTGCTGGACGGTGCTCGGTGACCGCCGCGCTGGACGTCGGGGATCCGCGGCTCGCCGTCGGCGCCGGTGGGCTGCTGGCGGAATTCAACCGGGCAGGCGTGCTGGAGCCCGCCGACGTGCACGTCGCCGCCCGGCTGGGCCGGTTGGGCGGCGAGGAACGGCAGGAGGTGCTGCTCGCGGCGGCGCTGGCGGTGCGTGCGGTGCGCCTGAGCTCGGTGTGCCTGGACCTCGCGACAGCCGACCACACCGTGCTCGGCGAGGGCGACGAGGTCCTCGACACCTCGGTGCTGCCGTGGCCGGAGCCGGCCGCGTGGCTGGCAGCCTGCCGAGCGTCGCCGCTCGTCGCGGTGGGAGCGGACGCGCCGTCCGGGCGGCCGCTGCGGCTGGTCTCCACCGGTGCGGCGCACCTGTTGTACCTGGAACGGTACTGGCACGAGGAGGAGCTGGTCCGCACCTCGCTGCAGGAGCGCGCCGCCATGGAGCCGCCGCCCGTCGATCTGCTGGCGCTGCAGGCCGGGCTCGACCGGTTGTTCCTCGAACCGGACGCGGTGCGGCAGCGGCAGGCAGCGGCGGTCGGGGTGCTGCGCCGGGTCACCGTGCTCGCCGGCGGTCCCGGCACCGGGAAGACCACCACCGTGGCACGGCTGCTCGAGCTGCTGGCCGAGCAGCCGGCCGTCGGGCGGATCGCGCTGGCAGCGCCCACGGGCAAAGCGGCGGCGCGCCTGCAGGAAGCCGTCACCGAGGTGCTGCCACCGCACCTGCGCAGCCGGGTGCCGGAGGCGTCGACCCTGCACCGGCTGCTGCGCTGGCACCCCGCGCTGGGGTTCCGGCACCACCGCCACCACCATCTGCCGTACGACGTCGTGGTGGTGGACGAGACGTCGATGGTGTCGCTGTCGATGATGGCGCGGCTGCTCGACGCGGTGCGGCCCGCGGCGCGGCTGGTGCTGGTGGGCGATCCCGACCAGCTGGCGTCCGTCGAGGCCGGGGCGGTGCTCGGCGATCTCGCCCGCGCACCTGGGCGGCCCGAGCCGTGGCTGGACGCGCGGCTGGCCGAGATGGGTGTGCCCGGCGGTGTCGTCCACGGGGTGGTCACGCTGGAGCACGTGTGGCGGTTCGGCGGGGCGATCGCCGAGTTCGCCCGCGCGGTCCGCGACGGGGACGCCGACGCCGCGGTGGACCTGCTGCGCCGCGACGATCCCGCGCTGCAGCTCGTCATGCCGCCAGAGGAGGATCCGCGCGCGGTCGACGCGGTGCGTGCGGACGTCGTCGCGGCGGGGCGGGCGCTGATGGAAGCCGCCGACGCCGGGGACGCGCCCGCGGCCGTCGCGGCGCTGGACGAGCACCGGGTGCTGTGCGCGCACCGCCGCGGCCCGTACGGGGTGTCCCGCTGGACCGCGGAGATCGAACGCTGGCTCGCCGCGGACCAGCCGCACCGCCCGCGCGGCCCCTGGACGCCCGGCCGCCCCGTCCTCGTCACGTCGAACGACTACGACATCGGCCTGTTCAACGGGGACACCGGCGTCGTCGTGGCCGGCCCGGACGGGCCGCGGGTGGCGTTCGCCCGCGGTGGAGCGCCGCAGCTGTACGCCCCGGCCCGCCTGCCCGAGGTCACGACCGTGCACGCGATGACCGTGCACCGCGGGCAGGGCAGCCAGTTCCGCCGCGTGACGGTCGTGCTGCCGCCGTCGGAGAGCCCGCTTCTCACCCGTGAGCTGCTCTACACCGCGGTCACCCGCGCCCGCGCGTCGGTGCGGATCGTGGGCACCGAGGAGTCGGTCCGCGCCGCCGTCGCCCGCCCGGTCGCCCGCGCGAGCGGCCTGCGCGACCGCCTCGCCTGAGCACGGGGGTGACGCCGGGACCGGGCCCGCGCGGCGCGAGTTACCCCGACGGGCCGCGCGAGTTGCCCCAACGGGCAGCGCGAGTCACCCCAAGGGGACGCGCGAGTTACCCCCACGGGCCGCGCGAGTCACCCCAAGGGGACGTGCGAGTTGCCCCGACGGGGAGGGCGTGTTGCCCCCGCCAAGACCGCGAGTTTGCGGTTTCCAGGACTGCGAGTCGTTGATCGTCTGGCCGCGAGTCGTGGTTTCGTGACGGTCGGATGTGGCCCCCAGGCCCGCTAGGAGCCACGCGCCGGACGCCCGGCACCGAATCCCCATCTCCGTGTGTCAGCAGATCCGCAGCTCGCCGTCATCGATTCCCCGACTCGCCGTCAGGAAAGGACAACTCGCCAGTCAGGATGGGAAACTCGCGCGTCCCGTCGGGGCGACTCGCACTGCCCGTCGGGGCAACTCGCACGTCCCCTTGGGGCAACTCGCGCGGCCCGTCGGGAGAACTCGCCGGGGCGTTACCGCAGGCCGCCGATTCCGCGAGCCGAGTCCCACGAGCCGAAGTCCGGGCGCTCGTGGTCGGCCGGGCGCGGGGCCTCGCAGCCCTTGGCGTGCAGGAAGGAGTGGCGCCAGGTGATCGTGCCGTCGGGGTGGGCGTGATCGATGTGGGCGAGCCGCACCACGGGCTCGGCTTCGCCGATCTGGCCGCAGCACCGCTCGCACAACATGATCATGATGTCCTCCAGCCCACTCGGGTACAGGGCCGGGCACCGGGGTCCACGTCGACTCGGTTCACCCGTTCGGTGGTTCACGCTTCCCGGCCATTGAATCGCCAGAGCGCGGTCAACGGGATGTGGCATCGGCCACGCTTCCTTGCACCCAACAAACATCCCCAGGTGAGCGCATGATCAGCGGCCGGGCCGCGAGCAATCACACAGATCGTTCAACCGACGAGGATCGGCTTCGCGGCCGCTCGCCGCAATGCCCGGTACAGCACAGCGGGCTCGCCCAGACGGCGGCGCAGGGCCCGTTCGAGGCCCGCGATCGGGTACAGGTTCTGCGGGGCACGTGCGTCCTTGTACGCGGTGGAGGCGTAGCGGACGAGCGTCGCCTGGCTGAGCGCCGCCAACTCGACGGACGCCGGACCGGCCGGGGCCTCCACCCGCACGACACCCGCCCACGGGGCACCGGCCGCGCCGGGCAGCCGCAGGTACCAGGTGTGCCGCTCCCACGACGTGCCGAGTGCGAACACCGGCGTGCGCTGTCCCGGCTCCAGCGCCGCCACGACCCCGCCGAGCTGCGGCGGCAGGTAGTCGCTGCGGTGGCTCTTGACGAACCCGATCGCGCGCGGCAGGTGCGCCCGCCCGCGCAGCGGCCCGTCGACGACGAGCAGGTCACCGGCCTCCCCGACCCCTTCCCGGGCGCGCTCGGCCACCTCCAGCTCGACGTCGCCCAGCGCCCGCTGCAGCGCGAGCGTCAGCAGCTGCATCGGTGCGACGTCGGCCCGCTCGGCCGTCGGCACCGCCGTGTACGTGCCCGCGGACGTGACGATGTCGACGGCGTCCCGCGCCGTGGTGAACAGACCTCGGCGGACCTGCGGCACCACCAGGTGCGCGCCCTGGTCGGGGCAGCAGCACATGACACCGGCGGCGTACGACGCGCACAGAGCGGGCGCGCTCTCCCTGCCCTGGTCCACCCACACCTGGGCGTCGACCCGCCGCACCCCGTCGACGAACAGCACCGCCGACGGCGGCACGACCGGCACCGGATCGATCGGCGCCCACCGCGCGGCCGGCACCTCGACATCGGGATCGACCAGCGCCGACGACGCGCCCAGCTCGGTGTCGAGCCCCGTGCCGTAGCTCGGGTCCCACGGGTCGACGGTGAACTTCACGGACTCTCCCGCTCCACCGTGGCCGTGCGCTGGTCGCGCCGCACCGCGAACCGGACCGGCACCCGCTCGGCCAGCGCCGGCACGTGCGTGATCACCCCGACCATGCGGTCACCCGCGGCGGCGAGGTTCTCCAGCGTGCTCGCGACGACGTCGAGGTTGGTGTCGTCGAGGGTGCCGAAGCCCTCGTCCAGGAAGATCGACTCGAGGCGTGCGGCCCCGGTGGCGGCCAGGTTCGAGATCTGCGCGGACAGCGCCAGTGCGAGGGCCAGGCTGGCCTGGAACGTCTCCCCGCCGGACAGGGTCTTGACCGGACGGCGGGAGTCGGCGTCGGCGTGGTCGACGACGAGGAACTCGCCGTTGTCGTGGGTCAGCTCGAACTGCCCGCCCGAGAGCTCGGCCAGGCTCCGCGACGCATCGGTGACGAGCGCGTCGAGCGCCGAGGCCACGAGCCAGCGCGGGAACTGATCGGAGCGCAGCAGCCCGCCGAGCATCTTCGCGACCTGGTGCGCCTCCTCGGCGCGGTCCCGCTCGGCGACCAGATCGGCGACGGCCGCGCGGCGCTCCACGATCCGCTCGTGCGCGGCCCGCGCCCGCGTGGCCCCGGTGGCCACCGCGGTGATCGCCCGGGTGGGCTCGGCCGCCAGCTCGTCGGCGAAACCGTCGGACTCGGCGATCACCCCGTGCTCGGCCAGCTCGGCGGTCAGCCGCCGGGCCAGCTCCCCCACCCGCTCCCGCGCCGCAGCGGCCGCCCGTTCCGCCGCCTCCACCTGCGCGGCCCGCTCGGCACGCGCGGTCTCCGCCCACCCGAGCAGCGCTGCCCACGCCTCCGGCAGCCCGCCGGCCGCCCCGTCCCCCTCGTCGAGTTCCGGCGCGCCGAGCGCGACGAGGGGGTCCCGGGCGGCGCGCAGGACCCGCCAGCCGGCCGCGACGGCGCGTTCGACGTCGGCCGCGGCGGTGTCGGCGATCCGCTGCTCGCGCCGCGCGGCACGCAGCTCGGCATCCGCGGCCTCCGCGGCCCGCTCGGCCGCGGTCACCCTGGCCAGCGCGGCCTGGGCCGCCTGCGGTGACGGGGCCCCGTCGAGCGCGGCCCGCAGCGCCTCGATCCGCCGCTCGATCGCAGCGACGGCAGCACGCGCCTCCTGCTCGGCCCGGGCGGCGGCGGTCTCCGCGCTGCGCCGCTCCGCGACGGCCCGCTCCGCTGCGCGCAGCGCCTCCTCCGCGCTGAACCGCTCCTGCTCGGCGGCGGCCGCGGCGGCGGTGGCCGCGGGCAGCTGCGCCTCCCGTTCGGCGGCTTCGGCGGCGGCCCACTCCAGCAGCGCCGCCCATCCGCTGAACGGGTCGTCCTCGGCGGCCGGGGCGCCGAACGGGACCAGCGGGTCTCGGGCGGCGCGCAGCGCGGCGGCGGCCCGGGCGGCTTCGGCTCGCACGTCCTCGACGGCGGCGGCCGCGGTCGTGACGGCGGTGCGCGCGGCCGTCACCGCGACGGCGGCGCGCTGCTGCTCGGCTTCCACCCGGTCGAGCGCGGCGACGGCGGCGGCGTGCGCGGCCTCGGTGGTGATCCCGGTCTCGGCCAGGCCCGCCTGCAGCCGCTCCACGACGGCGGCCTGGCGGGTCACCTCCGCCTCTGCCCGGCTGAGCGCCGCGACGGCGGTGGCGTGCGCGGCCGTGGCTCGCTCGTGCTCCTGCTCGGCCGCGGAGAGGCGCGCCTCCGTGTCGGTCTCGGGAGCCTCGTCGGCGGGGGGCACCGTCGCGACGGTCTGCGCGCAGACCGGGCACTCCTCCCCCGCCACGAGCGATGCGCGCAGCGTGGCCGCGAGCCCGGACCGGACGGCGGCGGTGTGCGCGGCGCGGGCGTGGTCGCGCCGCTCCCGGGCGGCGGTGACGGTGGTGGCGGCGGCGTCGACCGTTCGGCGGGCCTGCTCGACCGCGGCTGCAGCGGCCGTGTGCGCCTGCTCGGCAGCGGCCAGATCGGCGAGGTCCCGGCGCACCCGGTCCAGCACGGCCCGCGGCAGCACGTCCGCTCCCGCGGCCCGGGCGGCCGCCTCGGCCCGCTCGGCGGCCGCCAGCTCGGCGACCGCCCGCTCGTGCTCACGGACGGCGGCCTCCTCGCGGCCGCGCAGCGCGTCGAGCCCCGCGGGCGCGGTCAGGCCGCGCAGCGCGGCGCGTTCTGCGCGCAACCGCTGGGCGTGCTCGTCCGCGCTGCGGTGCGCGGCCACGGCGGCGTCGACGGCGGCCCGCGCCGCGCTCTGCACGGCCAGTGCGTCGACCGCGTCCCGCTCCGCCACCGTGTACTCCGACGTCGCCTTGGCCAGCCGGTCCTGCGCGCCGGGCAGCTCCGCGACGGCGGCGGCCAACTCCTCGTGGTCGTGCAGCACCCGCTCCAGCCGGGCCCGGGGCGGCTCGGCGGCCAGCGCCGCGCGCGCTGCGGTGTCGGCCTCCTCCGCTCGGGCCAGCGCCGCGGCGGCTCTGCGCGCCGCCTCGACCGCCGACGCGCGCCGGGCGCCCAGCTCGGCGAGCCCTTCCGGTGCCCGCACCGCGGACAGCCGCGCGATCTCGTCGTGCAGCCGATCGAGCCGCTCGGCGGCGCCGCGCTGCTCCGCGAGCGCCGCGGACAGCTCCGGCACCGCCGCGGCGACCCGCTCGGCCAGCGCTTCCAGCTCCGCCACCCGGGCCGCGGCCGCCTGCTCGGCCTCGGCGGTGGCGTCGGCGTACCCGGCCAGCTGCTCTTCCAGCACCTCGGCGCGCTGGCGCTGGGCCGCGGCCTCGGCGTTGGCCTCCTTCGCGATCCGCTCGTAGACGTCCAGGCCGAGCAGCCGGACCAGCTTCTCCTGCCGTTTGCGCGGCTCGGCGTGCAGGAACTCGGCGAACTCGCCCTGCGGCAGCACCACGCAGGTGCAGAAGTCGGCGAACGTGAGCCCGAGCAGCTGCGTGACCGCCGCGGTGGTGTCGCCCGCGCCGTCGGCGATCGGCTCGGTCTCCTCCTCCGCCGCGCCCGTGCCGGAGGGGTCGCGCAGCCGCTCCAGCCGCGCGCCGCGCACCGACACCGACCCGGACGCGGCCCGCCGCAGCTCCCGGGCGACGACGTAGCGATCGCCGCCCACGTCGAACACCAGCCGCACGGCGCCCCGGTTCTGGGTGGGGGCCAGCGCGTTGGCCACCGACCGCGGGTTGTCCCAGCGCGGCACGGAGCCGTAGAGGGCGAACGTGAGCGCGTCGATCACCGTGGACTTGCCCGACCCGGTGGGCCCGACCAGCGCGAAGTAGTCGGCGCCGGTGAAGTCGACGAGGGTGTGCTCGCGGAACGCCGCGAACCCCGTCATCTCCAGCAGGACCGGCCTCATCCACCCGCCACCTTGTCGTGCAGCCTGCGGAACAGCTCCTCGACGCGGGGGTCCTCGACCGAGCGGGTACCGAGGTACTCGTGGAACAACTGGGCCGGCGTCGCCGCGGCGGTGCTGGGCCGCGACCGCGCGGGGGTGACCGGAGCGGCGAACTCGGGATCGATGCGCACCTCGAGCGCGTTCGGGAGCACCGCCGTCACCTCCTCCCGCAGGCCGGCCCGCGCCGGCTCCTTGACGTACACCCGCAACCAGTCGTCGCCGACGGTATCGGCGAGTTCCGACAGTTCCGCGACGGTGCCGCGCACGGTCCGCAGGCGCCGCCCCGACGTGATCGGGATGTCGGTGACGGTCGCCGGCACGCCAGGCGCGGCCTCCACCAGGCAGACGACGGGGGCGTTGTCCTGCTCTCCGAAGTCGACCGCGAGCGGCGCCCCGCTGTAGTGCACCGGCGCCGGGGCGGGCAGCTGCTGGCGGCGGTGCAGGTGCCCGAGCGCCACGTAGTGCGCCTCCACCGGGAAGATGGTCGCCGGCACCGCGTACTCGAAGATCGTCTGCGCGGCCCGCTCGCCGCCGCCGAGCTTCCCGTCGAGCACGGTCAGGTGGCTCATCACGATGTTGACGGCGTCGTCGCGGAACCCGCTGGTCAGCGACTTGAGCACGGCACGCAGCTGCTGGTCGTAGGTCCCGGTGTTCTCCGCGGCCGTGTGCGTGATCAGGTCGACGGCGCGCACCGCGTAGCGCTGCGACAGGAACGGCAGCACCGCCAGCGTGCCGCGCTCGCCGGTGCCCCGCGCGGTGAACTCGATCAGCCCGCCGCGGTCGGCCGTGCGCACCGAGCCGACCAGGGTGATCCCGGCGGCGTTCGCGAGCGGGCGGTAGGCGTCGATCATCGACGGGTTGTCGTGGTTGCCGGCGATCGCGTAGACCTCGGCGCCCGTGCTGGCCAGCCCCATCAACGTGCGCACGACGAGGTGCTGGGCCTGCGCGGACGGTGCGGCGGAGTCGTAGAGATCGCCCGCGACGAGGACCGCGTCGGGCTCGTGCTCGCGGGCGATCGCCACGATCTCCCGCAGCACCTGCTCCTGCTCGTCGAGCCGGCTCCGGCCCTTGAGGGTCTTGCCGACGTGCCAGTCGGACGTGTGCAGCAGTCGCATCGCGCGCCATCGTATGGGCCGGCACCGACACGGTCGCGGAGGCGCCCCGTGGGCGGCGGTGGGCGGTCGGTTCGCTAGCGTCGGCGGCGCGGAACGGGAGGAGGCAGCGTGCCGGTCGTGCAGATCTGGACCGACGGCGCGTGCAGCGGCAACCCCGGCCCCGGTGGCTGGGGCGCGGTGCTGCGCTACGGCACCGCGGAGAAGGAGCTGTACGGCGGGGAGGGCGGCGCCACCACGAACAACCGGATGGAGCTGACCGCGCCGATCAAGGCGCTGGAGACGCTCACCCGCCCCTCCGTGGTGGAGATCTGGACCGACTCGACGTACGTGCGCAACGGGATCACCAGCTGGCTGCCGAAGTGGAAGGCCAACGGCTGGACGACCGCGGCGCGCACCCCGGTCAAGAACGCCGATCTGTGGCGGCGGCTCGACGAGGCGGCCGCTCGGCACACCGTGTCGTGGCACTGGGTGAAGGGCCACAACGGCCACCCGGAGAACGAACGGGCGGACCGCCTGGCCCTGCGCGGGCTCGAGGAGGCCCGCCGCGAGCGGAGCTAGAACACCAGCAGCGTCACGACGAGCAGCACGGCCACCAGCCCGGCGCCGAGCACCACGGCGGTGACCCGGTCGAGCGCGGGCCGGCGCGTCGACGGGAGGGCCAGCTCCTCGACCAGCACCGGGTTGGGCGGGCGGACCCGCTGCAGCGGCACGGTCACCGGCGCATCCTCGTCCGGTGGGGCACAGCGCTGCGCGGGGATGAGTGCTACCAGGTTCGCCGGGATCGGCTCGGTGGCCGGTTCGCCTCCGTCCGGGTGGCCCTGTGCGGGGATCACGTTGATCTGTTCGGCTGGTCGGCCGCACCCGTTACACACCCTGGGTCACCGACCGGCTACCGCACGGAGCGAATGCGGTAGACCAGCACGGCCCCGACCGCCCCGACGACGGCGGGCACCCCGCACAGCGCCGCGTACCCGCCGGGCCCGGTGACCAGCGCCGCCGCCACGACCGGCGCGAGCACCTGCGGCAGCGAGCTGGCGATGTTGAGCACACCGAGGTCGCGGGCCCGGTCGGCCGCCGCCGGCAGCACCTGGGTGAGCAGGGCGAAGTCGACCGCGGAGCAGGTGTCGAAGCCCAGCCCGAGCAGCACGGCCGCGACCAGCACCCCGCTCCAGGTCAGCCAGCACGCCATGAGCACCGCGGCGCAGGCCATCAGCAGCGCACCGCCGCAGACGAACGCCCGCCTGCGGCCCAGCCGGTCCGACGCGATCCCGGACACCAGCGACGCGACGAGCACCGCCGCCAGGTTCACGCCGGTCGCGATCGTCACGGCCGTCTTCGAACCGGCCACGTGCACGACGTCGGCGAGGAAGTACAGGTACGGCAGCGCGATCGCGGTGCCCAGGTCGACCAGGAACCGGGTGACCCACGCCCACCCGGAGTCGGGGTGGCGGCGCGGGTCGATCCAGAAGCCGGCGAGGAACGAGCGCCACTCGGAGCGGGTCGGCGCCACCGGCCGGGCCCGCGGCCGGCTCAGCACGAACGGCAGCCCGGCCAGCAGCAGGAACGCAGCGCAGCCGAGGTACCCGGGGGCGGCGGCGTCGCCGAGGTGGGCCAGACGGGTGTCGATCGCGACCCCGACGATCAGCGCGAGCCCGGACCAGCCGGCCGCGGTGCCGCGCTGCCGCACCGGCACCTGATCGGGGACGGTGGCCGAGGGCGCGGCGTGGGCAGCGTTGAGCGCGGCCTGCACGACGCACCACCCGAGCACCGGCCACCAGCGACGCGCCCCGGCGAGCAGCACCAGCCCGGCCGCACCGCCGGCGAACCCGGCCGCGACCCACGGCACGCGCCCGCCGAACCGGGACCTCGCGCGGTCGCAGAGCGCGCCGAACACCGGGTTGGCCACCAGCGAGGCCGCCGCGCCCAGACCGAGCACCAGCGCGAGCGCACCCTCCTTGCCGGGCCCGGCCACCGCTTCGGCCTGCATCGGCAGCAGCACCTGGATCGCCCGAACAGGCCGGCGAACAGGCCCACCCACGCCGGCGCGAACCGCAGGATCCACCGGCCGCGGACGGGCTGCACCGGTTCGTCGATCAGCTGCTGAGACGGGTGACCGCCTCAGCGCCCACCGGTCACCACCCGTCCTCGTGCACGGCCCCATCGTCGCGAACGGGCCCGGCCACGGCGAACGCAAGCGAGCGGGCGCTTGCGGCGGCCCCGGTCGCGTCGGGGACGATCCCCTGGTGACCAGCACCCGCGTCCAGGCCCGTGGCGCGGACCTGCGCGCATGGACCACCCGGCTCGCCCCGGCCGCTGTGTACCTCGCGGTGCGCGGCGTCGGACTGGTGGTGCTGGCGATCATGGCCGCCCACGACGGCACGACGCTCGTGGAGCGGCTCACCAGCTGGGACGGCGCCTGGCTGCTCTCCATCGCCCGGCACGGTTACACCGACCTGCCCGCCGACCACGTCGACGCGTTCGGCAACCGCACCCCGGTCACCCCGTACGGCTTCTTCCCCGGCTATCCGCTGCTCGTGTCCGCGGTCGGGTCCCTGACCGGTGGCGACCTCGTGGCCGCCGGCCTGGTGGTGTCGCTCGTCGCCGGGATCGGGTCCGCGTACGGGCTCACCGCGCTCGCCGCCGCGGTGCCCGGCGGCTCGCGGCGGGCCGGGCTGGCGCTGGTGGCGCTGTTCGCGGCGATGCCGATGGGTGTGGTGCTGTCGATGGCCTACACGGAGGCGCTGTTCTGCGCGCTCGCCGTGTGGGCGCTGGTGGGCGTGCTGCGCGAGGACTGGCTGCTGGCCGGGGTGTGCGCATTCGGCGCGGGGCTGGTGCGGCCCACCGGCAACGCGGTGGCCGCCGCCGTCGTGCTCGCCGCGCTGGCCGCGGTCGTGGCGCGCCGCGGCGGCTGGCGGCCGTGGGCCGGCGCGCTGCTCGCCGGGGCGGGCATCCTCGGCTACCTCGCCTACGTCGGCGTGCAGGCGGGCAGCTGGGACGGCTGGTTCCGCATCCAGCGCGAGGGCTGGGGCTGGTACTTCGACGGCGGCCGCGGCACCGCGGACTTCGTGGCCGGCGTGCTCGGCGGCGGGGACCGGCTGTTCGACGTCGTCGTCGTGGCGGCGCTGATCGCGACGATCGTGCTGTTCGTGATCTGCGCGGCGATGCGGCTGCCCTGGCCGCTGCTGGTGTACGCGCTGGTCGTGCTGGTGACGGTGTGGGGCACCGAGGGTCTGATGAACGCCAAGCTGCGGCTGCTCGTGCCGGCGTTCGTGCTGCTCGTGCCGGTGGCGATCGGGCTGGCGCGGCGGCGGACGAGCACCGTGGTGGCGGTGCTGACCGGGCTCGCGCTCGCATCCGCGTGGTACGGCGGCTACGCCCTCACGATCTGGCCGTACGCGGTGTAGGTGGCGGCCGGCTCGGGGAGTCGCGGGAAGGCGCAGCCTTGATGGCGCCCGGCTCCCTCGTCGCCGAGCGCGGCTCCTGCGCTCCTGAACGACCGCCGTGGCCACCTCCCGGTAGTGCTCGGGCCCGGTGCGGTGAGGTGCGGCTGCGCCACCTCACTCCTGCGGCTGCGGTTTCTCCGCCCGGCGCGGGCTGCCCGTCAGCGAGCCCGCGTGCGCCACGAGCGTCGGGTCCTTGCGCGTCTTGATCAGGCTGGCGACGGTGACCACCGCCAGGACGCCGACGATCACGCCCAGCGAGAGCGGGGTGGGGATCTCCGGCACGGCCGGGGAGACGTCGACGTGCAGCCAGTGCAGGATCAGCTTCACCCCGATGAACGCGAGGATCAGCGAGAGCCCCGTCGACAGGTACACCAGCCGGTCGAGCAGACCCTTGACCAGGAAGTACAGGGCGCGCAGGCCGAGCAGGGCGAACGCGTTGGCGGCGAACACGATGAACGCGGAGTCGGTCACCCCGAACACGGCGGGGATCGAGTCCAGCGCGAACAGCAGGTCGATGCCGCCGATCGCGACGAGCACGATCATCAGCGGCGTGACCATCCGCCGCCCGTCGACCCGGGTGAAGAGCTTGCCCCCGTCGTAGGCGTCGCTGATCGGCAGCACCCGCCGGGCGGTGTTGACCACGATGTTGTTCTCGACGTCGGGGTCCTCGTCGCGGTGCCGGAACAGCTGCACGGCCGTGTAGAGCAGCAGCAACCCGAACAGCAGGAACACGAACGACGCCAGCGACAGCAGCGCGGCCCCGATCGCGATGAAGACCACCCGCATGACGAGAGCGAGCACGATGCCGAAGGTCAGCACCTTCTGCTGGTGCTCCTCCACCACCGCGAACGTCGACATGATGATCACGAAGACGAAGAGGTTGTCGACCGACAGGCTCTTCTCGACGATGTAGCCGGCGAAGAACTGGGTGCCCGCGTCGGCGCCGTAGGCCAGCAGGAACCAGACACCGAAGGCCACGGCGACGCCGACGTAGAACACCGACCAGGCCGTGGCCTCCCGGAACCCGACGCGGTGCGGCCGCAGCCAGCCGAGCGCCAGGTCGAGCGCGAGCAGAGCGAGGATCAGCGCGATCGTCACGATCCAGGTGAGCGTGCTGATCTCGATCATGCGCCGATCCTCCGCTCTTCTTTACCGACGCTTTACCAACGTCAGCCGACGCCCACGGGTTCCCGCGGACCGACCGCCGGTAGACCGGCGAGCACCGACCGGATCAGCGCCGGATCGTCCGTCGTGATCTCCTGCGCCCCGACGGCCAGGCTCGCGTACAGGTCGGCGGCCGTGTCGACCGCCCACACGCGCGCCCGCGAGCCGCCCGCGATCCAGGCCCGGACCTGTTCGGGGTAGGCGGCCAGGTAGTCCGTACCGGGGCCGGCGATGCCGACCGAGCCGTCGGCGAGCCGTTCGGTGCCCGCCTCGTACTCGAGGTCGACCAGCTGGCACAGGTACCGGCCCGGCACGACGTCGAGCAGGTAGCCGACCGCGTCGGCGTCGAAGCTCATGAACGACACGTCCACGTTGGCCAGCCGGCTGCGGTGCGGGGTCCAGCCGCGCCTGCCGAGCACGGAGAGCACAGCGTCCTCCAGCGCGGGCCCCTCCTGCGGCTCCTCGTGCTTGAGCTCGACGGCCAGCCCGACCGGGCGGTTCGCCGCGAGCAGCAGCTCGAGCAGGTCGTCGAGGGTCAGGAGCTGGTCGGCGAGCACGGCGCCCTCCGGCAGCTCGACGCCCTTCCAGGTCCAGATGTCCAGGTCGCGCAGCTCAGCAAGGGTCCGCTCGCGGACCGGCCCGAAGCCGTCGCTGGTGCGGTCGAGGGTGTGGTCGTGGATCACGACGACCTCACCGTCGTCGCTGAGGCGCACATCGCACTCGACACCGTCGGCGCCGTCGGCGAGTGCCTGCAGGTAGGCGGCCCGCGAATGTTCGGGGAAGCGAGCCGATGCGCCGCGGTGGGCGTACACAAGGGTCACTGGACCTAGGCTAACGCGACGTGCGCACCGTTCTCCTCGACCTCGACGGAACCCTCGCGGATTCAGCGTCACAGATCATCGAGCACCTGGCGAAGGCCATGGTCGGTGCCGGGGTGCCCGTTCCCGAGAAGGCGGTGCTGGACACGCTCGTCGGGCCGCCGTTCGAGACCGCACTGCCCGCGCTGGGCGTGAGCATCGAGGCCACGCGCGAGATCATCCGCGCCTACCGGCGCTCCTACGACCCGGTCGCGGCCCGCACGACCCCGCTCTTCCCCGGCGTGCCCGAGACGCTCCAGCGGCTGCGCGCCGGCGGGCTGCGGCTGGCCCTGGCGACGTCCAAACCGGAGCACCTCGCCCGCCGCATCGTCGCCACCACCGGGATCGACGTCCACCTCACCGAGATCGGCGGTGCCGACGACACCGTCGGGCGGGTCGGCAAGGCGAAGGTGGTCGCGGACGTCCTGCGCCGGCTCGAGATCGACCCGGCCACCGACCCGGTGATCATGGTCGGCGACCGTAGCCACGACGTCGACGGTGCGGCCGCGAACGGCGTGCGGACCATCGGCGTGGGCTGGGGCTACGCAGTGCCCGGCGAGTTGACGGGCGCGGTCCTCGTCGTGCCCGACCTGGCCGCGCTGGAGGAGACGCTGCTCGGCGACGAGATCTGGGAGCGCCCCGCCGCCGCCTGACCGGACGGGTACGTCGCCTGGGCCAGCAGCGCCGCCGAGCCCGGCGCCGACGAGATCGCCGCCCTGCACGTCGCTGCGACGACGTGGTTCGGCCTGCCCGCACCCGCGCTGCAGCCGGTCTGGCGCGCCACCCCTCCCCCGGTTGCCGGCCGTGATCACCGGCGAGAAGGATGACCGGGCGACGAAGGGAGGGGAGCTCGATGGCGGAGTTCGTCGGTGCCGTCGACCAGGGCACCACCAGCACGCGCTTCATGATCTTCGACCACGACGGCAACGAGGTGGGCCGCCACCAGCTCGAGCACGAGCAGATCCTGCCGCAGGCGGGCTGGGTCGAGCACAATCCCGTGGAGATCTGGGAGCGCACGTCCGCGGTCATCCAGACAGCGCTGAACACGACCGGCCTGACCGCCGCTGATCTCGTCTCGCTCGGCATCACCAACCAGCGCGAGACCACCGTCGTCTGGAACCGCAGGACCGGCCGGCCGCTCTACAACGCGATCGTCTGGCAGGACACCCGCACCGACCGGATCGCCACCGCGCTGGAGCGCGATGGCCGGGGCGCCGTCATCCGCGCGAAGGCCGGGCTGCCGCCCGCGACGTACTTCTCCGCCGGCAAGATCCAGTGGATCCTGGAGAACGTGGACGGCGCCCGCGAGGCCGCCGAACGCGGCGAGGCGATCTTCGGCACCACCGACACGTGGCTGCTCTGGAACCTGACCGGCGGCCCCCGCGGGGGCGTGCACGTCACCGACCCGACCAACGCCAGCCGCACGATGCTGATGAACCTCGAGACGCTCGACTGGGACGACGAGCTGCTGTCGTTCTTCGGCATCCCGCGGCAGATGCTGCCGGAGATCCGACCGAGCAGCTGCCCCGGCGACGGGTACGGGCGGACGCTGCCCATCGGGCCGCTCGCCGGCGAGGTGCCGATCAACGGCGATCTCGGCGACCAGCAGGCCGCCACCGTCGGGCAGGTGTGCTTCGCGCCCGGCGAGGCGAAGAACACCTACGGCACCGGCAACTTCATGCTGCTCAACACCGGGACCGAGCCGGTGCGCTCGTCCTCGGGGCTGCTCACGACCGTCTGCTACCAGTTCGGTGACGAGCCCGCGGTGTACGCGCTGGAGGGCTCGATCGCCGTGACCGGCTCTGCCGTGCAGTGGCTGCGCGACCAGCTCGGCATCATCTCCGGGGCCGCGCAGAGCGAGGACCTGGCCCGGCAGGTGGAGGACAACGGCGGGGTGTACTTCGTGCCCGCGTTCTCCGGCCTGTTCGCGCCGTACTGGCGCTCCGATGCGCGCGGGGTGATCGTGGGGCTGTCCCGCTACAACACCAACGCGCACCTGGCCCGGGCCACGCTGGAGGCGATCTGCTACCAGAGCCGCGACGTCGCCGAGGCGATGGTGGCCGACTCCGGCGTCGCGCTGGACGTGCTCAAGGTCGACGGCGGCGTCACCGCCAACGAGCTGTGCATGCAGATCCAGGCCGACGTGCTCGGCGTCCCGGTGGTGCGGCCGGTCGTCGCGGAGACAACCGCGCTCGGTGCGGCCTACGCCGCCGGGCTCGCCACCGGGTTCTGGAGCTCCACCGACGAGCTGCGCGCGAACTGGAAGGAGTCCAAGCGCTGGGAGCCCCGGTGGAGTGACGCGCAGCGCACGGAAGGGTACGAGCGCTGGAAGAAGGCCGTCGCGCGGACGTTGGACTGGGTAGACGTCGGGTGATGCCCCGGCCAGGAGCCATGCGGTAAGGAGCCAGAGGATGAGATCGGTCGCGCTGTCCCCCGCCTACCGCGAGGCCGCGCTGCAGGCGATGCGGTCGATCGAGCTCGACGTGCTGGTCGTCGGCGGCGGCGTCGTGGGGTCCGGGGCCGCGCTGGACGCAGCCACTCGCGGGCTCGTCGTCGGGCTCGTGGAGGCGCGCGACTTCGCCTCCGGCACGTCCAGCCGGTCGTCGAAGCTCATCCACGGCGGCCTGCGCTACCTGGAGATGCTCGACTTCCGACTGGTCCACGAGGCGCTCACCGAGCGCGGACTGCTCATCGAGAAGCTGGCGCCGCACCTGGTGCGGCCGGTGCCGTTCCTCTACCCGCTCACCCACCGGGTGTGGGAGCGGTTCTACGCCGGCGCCGGCGTAGCGCTCTACGACGTCCTGGCCCGGGTGTCCGGCCGCAGGGCGGGGCTGCCCATCCACCGGCACCTCACCCGGCGCGGTGCGCGGCGGCTCGTCCCGGCGCTGCGCAAGGACGCGCTGGTCGGTGCGCTGAAGTACTACGACGCGCAGGTCGACGATGCGCGGCACACGCTGTTCGTCGCACGCACCGCCGCGTCGTACGGAGCGCACGTCGCCTCGCGGGCTCGGGTGATCGGGCTGCTGCGCGAGGGCGAGCGGGTCACCGGGGCGAAGGTGCGCGACCTGGAGTCCGGTGACACGTTCGACGTGCGCGCCAAGCAGGTCGTCAACGCCACCGGCGTGTGGACCGACGAGACGCAGGCCATGGCGAACGAGCGCGGGCAGTTCCACGTGCGCGCCTCGAAGGGCGTGCACCTCGTGGTGCCGCGCGACCGCATCCGCGGCGACGCCGGCCTGATCCTGCGCACGGAGAAGTCGGTGCTGTTCGTGATCCCGTGGGGGCGGCACTGGATCATCGGCACCACCGACACCGACTGGCGGCTCGATCTCGCCCACCCCGCGGCGAGCGCCGCCGACATCGACTACCTGCTCGACCACGTCAACGCGGTCCTGGAGCAGCCGCTCACGCACGAGGACGTGGAGGGCGTCTACGCCGGGCTGCGGCCGCTGCTGGCCGGTGAGTCGGAGTCGACGTCGACGCTCTCGCGCGAGCACGCGGTGGCGCACACGGTGCCCGGCCTGGTGGTCGTGGCCGGCGGCAAGTACACGACCTACCGCGTCATGGCCCAGGACGCGATCGACGCCGCGGTGTACGCGCTGGACAAGAAGGTGCCGCCGTCGGTGACCGCGGACGTGCCGCTGCTGGGCGCGGAGGGGTACGCAGCGCTGCGGAACTCGCGCAACGTGCTCGCGCAGACCTACGGCCTGCACGTCGCGCGGATCGATCACCTGCTGGGCCGGTACGGGTCGCTGATCCACGAGGTGCTCGCGCTCGTCGCCGACGATCCGAGCCTGGCCGAGCCCGTCACCGGTGCGCCGGACTACCTGCGCGCGGAGCTCGTCTACGCGGCCTCGCACGAGGGTGCCCGGCACCTCGACGACCTGCTCGCGCGCCGGACCCGCATCTCGATCGAGACGTTCGACCGCGGGCTCGGCGCGGTCGAGGAGGCCGCCGAGCTGGTCGCGCCCGTGCTCGGGTGGAGCCGCGCGCAGATCGACCGCGAGGTGGAGCACTACCGCAAGCGCGTCGAGGCGGAGCGGGAGAGCCAGCGCATGCCCGACGACGAGACCGCGGACTCCGCCCGCATGGGCGCCCCGGACGTGGTGCCGCTGGTGTGAACGTGCCTCGCGCCGAGGACGGCGTCGGCGGGGTCGAGTCGCCCTGTCGATCACGCACGACGTCGTTCTCGACGAGGATTACGGTGGTCCGGGTGGGCGATCTGCTGACCATCGACGACATCCGCGCCGCGGCCGCGCTGATCGACGGCCGGGTGCTGCGCACCCCGACCCTGCCCTCCCCGGGCCTGTCCGCGCTCCTCGGTGTGCCCGTCACGGTGAAGCTGGAGCTGCTGCAGCACACCGGCTCGTTCAAGCCGCGCGGGGCGTTCGCGAAGATCCTCGGTCTGTCCGCCGCCGAGCGCGGAGCGGGCGTGGTCGGGGTGAGCGGCGGCAACCACGGCATCGCCCTCGCCGAGGTCGCCGGCCGGTTGGGCGTGCGGGCCACCGTCGTGATGCCGGAGTCGGCGCCTCCGCGGTCGATCGAGACGGCCCGCGCTGCGGGCGCCGACGTGCGGCTCACCCAGGACATGGCGGCGGCGTTCGCGCTGATGGACGAGCTGGTCCAGGCCGGCGCGACGCTGGTGCACCCGTTCGACGACCCCGCCGTCGTGGCCGGGCAGGGCACCGTCGGGCTGGAGTTCGCCGAGGCCGCCCCCGACGTCACCGACGTGCTGGTGAGCGTCGGGGGCGGCGGGCTGATCTCCGGCGTCGCGACCGCCTTCCGCGCACTCGTGCCCGGCGCGCGCGTGTGGGGCGTGGAGACCGAGGGGGCCGACGCGATGAGCCGCGCGCTGGCCGCCGGCGGGCCCGTCGACGTCGCGCTGACCTCGCTCGTCACGACGCTGTCCGCCCCACGCGTCTCACCGCTGACCTACGACCACGTCGCCGCGCTCGTCGAGGACGTGGTCGTGGTACCGGACGCCGAGGCCGTCGCGGGCACGATCACGCTGGCCGAGCAGCAGAAGGTGTGGGCCGAGCCGGCCGCCGGGTGCCTGGTGGCCGCCGCCCGCACCGTGCTGGAACGGGTCGGCCCCGGCGCCCGGCTCGGCCTGGTGATCTGCGGCGGCAACGCGACGGTCGCCGACGTGGCGCGCTGGTCCGCGGACCTCAGGTGAGGTGGGTCAGGAACCAGTCGCGCTGCACCGGGCTGGACTGCTTGAACGCGTCACCGACGTACGCGTCGAAGTGCCCGCCGGGCAGGAGCAGCAGCTTCTTCGGCTCCGCCGCCTGCTCGAAGGCCTTCAGCGCGATGTCGGCGGGCGTCAGGTGGTCGCCGGCGGCGACGACGAGCAGCAGCGGCGTCGGGCTGATCAGCGGGAGGTAGAAGCCCGGCTCGTAGGCGAGGAAGAGGTCGACCGAGCGCAGCGTGACCTCGTTGCGCCAGGTCTTCGCCCGCTCGCGGATCGGGCCGAAGAAGAAGTCGTGCGTGTCCGCGGTGGGCAGCACGCACTGCTCGTCCGGGCTCTTCTCCCACGTCACGGGGATCATGCCCGGCTTCTCACCCTGGTAGCGCGCGACGCGGTCGGCATCGAGCGCCTGGCGCAGCGCGGCGAAGTGGTCCGAGCGGATCAGCCGGCGGGCGTTCTCGCTCCCGCTGATCAGCGGCACCTGGGAGACCACGCACTTGACCCTGCGGTCGATGGCCGCCACGACCAGGACGTGCGCACCGGAGTAGCTCGAACCCCAGATGCCGATGCGGTCGGCGTCGACGTCGTCGCGCAGGCTCGCCCAGGTGATCGCCGCCCGGTAGTCGTTGATCTGCTGCCACGGGTCGATCTCGCCCGGCACGGGCTTGTCGCTGTCGCCGAGGTTGCGGTTGTCGTACACCAGCACCGACAGGCCCGCGTCCGCGAACACCTCGGCGAAGTCGTCGAGGTGCATCTCCTTCGTCGCGGAGAACCCGTGCGCCATCACGACGGTCGGCGTCGGGCCGGTCGCCCCGTCCGGGCGGTAGAACCAACCCCGCAGCGTCACGCCGTCGTCAGCCGGGAACGAGATGTCCTCGCGCATGGCCTCCTCCTCGTCATCGTCGTCGTGGAAGGACCTTCAGGCTGTCGACCGGCCGGTGCCCCTGTCTGCGCACTGCGTGCAGAAAGATCGGCGATCCGTGCGGATCATCGACGCACCGCGCCGGGGGTCACCCCGTACTGCGCGCGGAAGGCGCGGGTGAACGTGCCCTGGTCGGCGAAGCCCCACCGGTGTGCGACCTCGGCGACGGTCACGTCCCGGCCGACCCGCTCCAGCTCCGCGCGCGCCCGCGCCAACCGCCTGCGGCGCACGTAGCCGGCGACCGTGTCGTCGCGAGCGGCGAACAGCTCGTACAGCGACCGCAGCGACATCCCCGCAGCGCGGGCGATCTCCGCCGGGACCAGGTCCGGGTCGGTCAGCCGCTCCTCGATGATGTCGCGCACGGCCGCCCAGCGCTGCTCGCGGCAGCCGAGACGGCGGTCGTGGCGGGCGTCGAGAGCCCCGGCGAGCAGGTCCAGCGTCGCGGTGACGGCGGCGCTGGTCGCAGCGTCGTCCGGGGCGCCGCACACGGTGTCCACCGCGGTGTCGAGGAACGCCCGCAGCAGCCGGGTGCCCGGCCCGTCGTGCAGGACCGCGCCGACGGCGTCCGGGCCGAGGTCGCACAGCCGGTCACGGGGTACGAACAGCGTCCGCTTGCGGATGTGCGCCGGCACCGCGAACTGCGCCTCCACGGTGCTGTCCCACACGATCGCCATGCCCGGGGTCAGCCGGACCTCGGTGCGGGCGAACTGGACGACCTCGGTGCCGTCGAGGACGAACAGCGCGCCGACGTACTCGCCGGGGGAGCCCGCGATCTGCCGGCGGCCGCGGCGACCGGACACCGGACCCGACTCGCAGTCCACGACGCGCAGCGGACCGATGCGGTGCTCGACGACCTCCTCGCTGCCGCCCGCCACCGACGCGTGGTCGGCGACCAGGTCCCACGGCAGGTGGCTGGCGCTGATCGCGTGGCGATAGCCCTCCAGCGCATCGGCTGGCGGCAGCGAGCGCAGGGGCCACGTCTGCACGGCCGACATACTCCGACCGTAACCGTGACGCACGACGCGACACAGAGCCGCACGGACGAACACCCCCTGCCGGGTGGCCGCCGCGCGGGTGGCGGCACGAGTCCTCCCGCACGGTCGCGCGAGTCCTCCCGCACGGTCGCGCGAGTTCTCCCCCGCGATCGCGCGAGTTCTCCCCCGCGGTCGCGCGAGTTCTCCCGCACGGACGGGCGAGTTCTCCCGTGCAGACCAGCGAGTCGTGGATTCCGCGCCGGCGCGCTGCGGTTTCCGGGTCGGCGAGCCGCGGTTTTCCACGGAGTGACGAGGATTCTCGACGATCATCCCGGGCGACGAAGTCACCCTCCCGCACGGGAGGACACGCCCAACCGTACGAGGCAACTCGCCGGTCGGAGGGGGGAAAAAGCTCGCCCTCCCCTGCTGGAGAACTCGCCGACCCGGACGGGACAACTCGCCGACCCGGACGGGACAACTCGCCCGCCCGGAACCCGCAACTCGCCGCTCGGGGTGGACAGCTCAGGCCAACTCCGGCCTGCGCGGGCCAGGACGGGCCGACGTGCCCCGTGCCACACTCCCCGGCATGTCACGGACGCGCGTGGTCGTCGTCGGGGCCGGGTTCGGCGGCGTGGCTGCGACGATCGAGCTGGCCCGGCACGGCCTGACCGACGTGAACGTACTGGAGGCCGCACCGGAGATCGGCGGGACGTGGCTCTACAACACCTACCCCGGCGCGGCCTGCGACGTGCCCAGCCACCTGTACTCGTTCTCCTACGCCCAGCGCCGCGACTGGACCCGGCTGTGCTCACCGCAGGCGGAGATCCTCGACTACCTGCGCGGCGTCGCCCGGGACCACGGCGTGCTGGAGAAGGTCGTGTGCAGCACCCGGGTCAGCTCGTGCGCCTGGGACGACGACACCGCCACGTGGACCGTCACCGCCGAGGACGGGCGCACCTGGGAGGCCGAGGCGCTGATCGTCGCGACGGGGCAGCTCAACCAGCCGTCGATCCCACGCATCGAGGGCCTCGACGACGTCGCCGGGCACTCCTTCCACTCCGCCCGCTGGGACCACGCCCACGACCTCACCGGCCGCCGGGTGGCGGTGATCGGCTCGGGCGCCTCCGCCGCGCAGTTCGTGCCGGAGATCGCGAAGCAGGTCGCGCACCTGACGGTCTTCCAGCGCACCGCGAACTGGTTCCTGCCCCGCCGCAACCGCCGCTACCCCGGCTGGGTGCGCGCCGCCGTCCGACACGTGCCCGGCCTGCAGGCCTACCGGCGGGCGTTCGTGTTCCACTACGCCGAGGCGCTCACCGCGAGCATCCGCCATCCCCGCACGATCGGCCGCGTACTGGCACTGCGCTCGGCGGCGTTCATGCGGCTGCAGCTGCGCGACCCCGAGGTGCGCCGTAAGGCCTGGCCGGACTACACGTTCGGCTGCAAGCGGGTCCTGTTCTCCTCCACCTACCTGCCTGCGCTCCAGCGGCCGAACGTCGAGCTGGTCACCGAGCCGATCGCCCGGTTCGTACCGGACGGCGTGCGGACCGTCGACGGCCGCGTGCACGCCGTCGACACCGTCATCTGGGCCACCGGGTTCGCCACCACGCGGTTCATGTTCCCGATGGAGATCCGCGGCAGCGGCGGGATCGAGCTGGAGAAGGTGTGGGCCGACGGCCCGCACGCCCACCTGGGCATGACCGTGCCGGGCTTCCCGTCGATGTTCCTGATGTACGGGCCGAACACGAACACGTCGGGCGGCTCGATCATCTTCTACCTGGAGCAGCAGGCCGCGTACGCCCGTCAGGCGCTGCAGGCGATGCGGGCCCGTGGCGCGTCCTCGGTGGTGGTGCGCGAGGACGTCGAGGCCGCGAGCGACGCCGCGCTGCAAGCCCGCTTCCCCGGCACGGCGTGGTTGGCCTGCGATTCCTGGTACCGCGACCGCACGGGCCGCGTCGTCACCAACTGGCCCGGCTACATGAGCGAGTACAAGCGTGCGACCGACCGGTTCGACCCGGCCGAGTACGAGTTCGCCTGACGCCGGCCGCGCGCTCGTCCTTCACGCGTCCGTGCGCACCTCCACGCCGTCCTGCGGCCAGCGGGTGTGGTACCAGCCCTCGGCGTCGATGCGCTGGTAGGTGTGCGCGCCGAAGAAGTCGCGCAGCCCCTGGATGAGGTTGGCCGGGCCGCGCTCGCGCCGGTACGCGTCGTAGTAGGACAGCGAGCTGGCGAACGCCGGGATCGCCACCCCCTGCTCGGTCGCGGTGATGACCACGCGCCGCCAGGCGTCCTGCGCGTTCGCGACGGCCTCGGTGAAGTACGGGACCATGAGCAGGTTCTCCAGGTCGCCGTGCTCCTCGTAGGCTTCGGTGATCCGGTTGAGGAACTGCGCGCGGATGATGCAGCCGCCGCGCCAGATCCGGGCCATGGCGCCCAGGTCGAGGTTCCAGCCGTAGTTCTTCGACGCCGCCCGCATCTGCGCGAAGCCCTGCGCGTACGCGACGACCTTCGACGCGTAGAGGGCCTGGCGGATGTCCTCGACGAGATCGGTGCGGTTCGCGGCCTCGCTCGGGTTCGGCCCGACGAGCACCTTCGACGCTGCCTTGCGCTCCTCGCGCAGCGACGAGATGCCGCGCGCGAACACCGCCTCGGTGATGCCGGTGAGCGGGACACCGAGGTTGAGCGCGTCGATCGCGGTCCAGGTGCCGGTGCCCTTCTGACCGGCCTGGTCGACGATGACGTCGACGAGCGGACGGCCGGTCTTCTCGTCGGTCTTGGCGAGCACCTTCGCGGTGATCTCGATGAGGAACGACTCCAGGTCGCCGGAGTTCCACTCCTCGAAGATCTTCGCGATGGCCGGCGCGTCCAGCCCGGCGACGTGGGTGAGCAGGTCGTACGCCTCGGCGATGAGCTGGATGTCGGCGTACTCGATGCCGTTGTGGACCATCTTCACGTAGTGCCCGGCGCCGTCCGGCCCCACGTGGACGCAGCACGGGGTGCCGTCGACCTGCGCGGCGATCGACGTGAGGATCTCCTCGACCTCGGCGTACGCGGACGGGTCGCCGCCGGGCATGATGCTCGGCCCGTTGAGCGCGCCCTCCTCACCGCCGGAGACGCCGACGCCCATGAACCGCAGCCCGCGCTCGGCGCACTCCTGGGTCCGCCGGATCGTGTCCGGGAAGTGCGAGTTGCCGGCGTCGATGATGATGTCGCCCTCGTCGAGCAGCGGCACCAGCTCCTGGATGACGGCGTCGACGGGCGCGCCCGCCTTCACCATGACGATGATGCGGCGCGGCCGTTCGAGCGCCGCGACGAACTCCTCGGTGCTCTCGGCCGCCGTGAAGGTGCCCTCCCCCGAGTACGCCTCCATGAACTCCTCGGTGCGGGCGGAGGTGCGGTTGTGGACCGCGACGGGGATGCCGCGGCGGGCGATGTTGCGGGCGAGGTTGGCGCCCATGACGGCCAGTCCGGTGACGCCGATGCGGCTGAGTTCGGTCACGAGCGGAAACGCTACCCTCGCGCGCCCGCGCGTCGAGAACGAAGTTGTGGTGATCCACATGCCTTCTTGATCACCACAACTTCGTTCTCGACGCGCCGGAGAAGGCCCGTGTTCCGCTCTCGGGTACGCGGCCGCAGCCGGATCGTCCCGTTCGTCGTAGCGTCACGCGGGTGGACTACGAGGTGGTGCTGCTGCGGCACGGCGAGACCCACGGCTACGACGACGACCACGGCCTGACCGAGCGCGGCGAGCAGCAGGCCACCGCACGCGGCGCCGAGCTGGCCGACGAGATCACCCCGGGCACGATCGTGCGGATGCCCCACGCCCGCACCGCCCGGGCGACCGCCACCGCGGTCGCGCTGCGGGCCGCGCTCGTGGCGAAGCTCGGCCACGAGGACGGCATCGGCCCGCTCTACCCCGAACCCTTCTTCGACAACCTCCGCTACTCGCTGCACGGTGAGACGGTCGACACCACCGGCGGTGCCGCTCCTGCCCGTTTGGCCCTGCCACCCGGCGAGCTGCCCGAATGGGCGCGCGAGTACGACCGCTTCGACTCCGACTTCCGCGCCGGCGCCGCGGCCGGGAACCCGATCGAGTACTGGCTGCGCAACCCGACGCTCTACTTCGAGCCGCCGCAGATCGCGGCTCACCGCATGTGGCGGGGCGTCGCGACCGCCGCCGACGGGCACGACCCGGCCGGCGGTCCCCTGTTGGTCCTCGCTTCGACGCACTCGGCGCCGATGCGCGCGTTCGTGGCGACCACGATCGGCAGCGACCCCGGCGAGCCGCACAACCTCGAGGACGTACGGGTGCGCGTCCGCCAGGACGGCTCCGCCCGCGTGAGCTTCCGCGAGCACGTCGTCGAGACGTCGATCCCCGGCCACCTGCCGCCGTGGATCGACCGGACGTGGTTCGAGACCTTCGGTCGTTGATCCAGTTCGCCGCGGACGCCAGATCTGACGTCAGATGTTCTGGTCCTGCGGTGCCGGGTCGGTCGCGACCCGCGGTCCGGGCGGCCCGTCCGGCGCGGGCGGCGGCGTGATCCCCAGTGTGTACGCGGTCATCGACAGCGACCCGTACTGGTAGCCGTCGACGAGCACGTCGGTGCCCCCACCGGCGGCGGCGCCCAGCCCGGCGAGGTAGGCCAGCGGCAGGAAGTGGTCGTCGGTCGGGACGGCGGCCGCCCAGTCGGGCGACTCGGCCAGTGCGGGCAGCCGTCCGGGATCGCCGAGGACCAGCTCGCGGGCGGCGTCGTCGAAGCGGCGGGCCCAGTCGAACCCGTCGTCGGGCAGGTTCGGGTCGATCCCGGCGAGGTTGTGCACGACGTTGCCGCTGCCCAGCACGAACACTCCGCGCTCGCGCAGCGGGGCCAGCTTCGCGCCGAGCTCCAGGTGGTACTCCAGCGGCTTCATCGCGTTCACCGACAGCTGAACGACGGGCACGTCGGCCGCGGGTAACATGTGCGTGAGCACCGACCAGGTGCCGTGGTCGATCCCCCAGCTGTCGATGTCGGCGCCCACCCAGGTCGGCTTGACGATCTCGGCGATCTCCGCGGCCAGCTCGGGTGCACCGGGCGCCGGGTACTGCAGGTCGAACAGCTCCTGCGGGAAGCCGAAGAAGTCGTGGATGGTCCGCGGCCGCGGCATCGCGGTGACGGCCGTGGCGTGGATGTACCAGTGCGCGGACACGACGAGGATCGCCCGCGGCTTCGGCAGCTCCGCACCCAGCCGCGCCCACGCGGACGTGTAGCGGTTGCGCTCCAGCGCGTTCATCGGGCTGCCGTGGCCGACGAACGCGGCCGGCATCGGGGTCTCGGCCATGGGGGACCTCCGGGATCAGAAGGCGGGCCACGGGATCGCCGGACCGTACCCCGACGGCGGCGGGTACACCCGGGATTCGAGCAGCGCGTCGACGCGGTCGGCGAACGCGCGCGTCTCCCTCCGGGTCACGTGCTGGCCCAGCTCGTCGGCCAGCCCGCCGTCCAGCCCGGCGCGCAGCTTCTCCAGGCCCTCGATCACTTCAGGCGACAGCTCCTGCCCGACGAACCCCCACAGCACCGTGCGCAGCTTGTCCTCGACGTGCATGGTCAGGCCGTGGTCGACGCCGTAGACGCGGCCGTCGACCCCGGCGAGCACGTGGCCGCCCTTGCGGTCGGCGTTGTTGACCACGACGTCGAACGCGGCCAGCCGGCGCAGCTCCGGGATGTCGGCGTGCACCAGCACGGCGGGCCGGCCGCCGTCGTCGCGGGCCCGCAGCACGGCCACCCAGCCGGGCGGCACCTCGGTCGGGGCGCACACGTCGACCAGCTCGCGCTCGTCGTCGGTGTCGATCCACAGCTGCACCATGCCGGAGCCGAAGGGTCCGTCGCGCAGCACGGTGGGCGGCACGACGTGGAAGCCCATGGCCTCCGACACGAGGTAGCTGGCGACCTCGCGGCCGGCCAGCGTGCCGTCGGGGAAGTCCCACAGCGGCCGTTCGCCGCGCACCGGCTTGTAGACGCACTGGGCGGCCAGGCCGTCGTGCGTGATCGACCCGAACAGCGTGGCGTTGGAGGCATCGACGAGCCGGCCGGTGATCTCGATGCGACCGTGCTGCAGCAGCGCCGGCACCGCCGGGTCTCGTGGGTCCACGGGGCGGTCAGCGGGTCATTCGGCAGCCGTCACGCGCTGCCGGTAGCCGTTGAGCCGCACGCACACGTGCCCCGTGGCGTCGAGCGGTTCGGCGCACAGCGGGCACGGCGGGCGCCCGGCCTGCACGACGCGCTCGGCCCGGTCGGCGAACGCACGCGCCTGCATCGGGGTGAGGAACACCCGCAGCGCATCGGGGCCTTCCTCGGTGTCGTCCAGGACGACGGACTCGTCGACCTCCTCGTCGGTGACGGCGAGCAGCTCCACCACGATCGACTTGCTCTCCGCGTCCCAGCCCAGGCCCATCGTGCCGACGCGGAACTCCTCCTCCAGCGGCAGGGCGAGCGGGTCGAGATCGGCCTCGGGGACGTCCTCCTCCACGCCGAACCGGCGCGCGATCTCGGCCAGCAGCGCGCTGATCCGCTCCGCGAGCACCGACACCTGCTGCTTCTCCAGCAGGACGCTCACGGTGCGCGACCGTTCGGCGGCCTGCAGGTAGAACGAACGCTGGCCGGGCTCGCCGACGGTGCCGGCGACGAAGCGCTCCGGCTGGCGGAAGACGTGGATGACGCGTGACATGGCACCGTCGAGAGTAGTCCGCCGCGGCCGTCGGAGCACGTCCGTGGTGGTCGTTCGCCCGGTGGTGGGTGCGCCGGTCCGCGCGGTCAGGCGTTGGTCGCCCCGCCGACGACGGCGTCGGAGCTCGGCGGCTTGGCGGTGCGGCGGCGCTTGCGCTTGGGCGGCGCGAGCCCGGACAGGTCCCCGCCGACGTCGTTGATCCGGGAAACGAACGGCCGGGTCTGCGTGTAGTGAACGACGCTGATCGAGCAGGTGTCGACCATGATCCGCTGGAAGTTGTCGAGGTGGGTGCCGAGCGCGTCGGCCAGCACGGCCTTGATCACGTCGCCGTGGGTGCAGGCGATCCAGATGGCGTGCGGCCCGTGCTCGGCGGCGATGCGGGCGTCGTGGCGACGCACGGCGGACACCGCGCGGTGCTGCATGGCGGCCAGCCCCTCGCCGCCGGGGAACACAGCGGCCGACGGGTGGGCCTGCACCACCTTCCACAGCGGGTCCTTGGCCAGTTTCCGCAGCTCACCACCCGTCCAGGAGCCGTAGTCGACCTCGGCGAGCTCGGGTTCGGTGAGCGGCTGCAGGCCGCGCTCGGCGGCGAGCGGTGCAACGGTCTGCTCGCACCGCAGCATCGGCGAACAGACGATCTCCGCGACCGGGACGCCCTTGAACCGCTCGACGATCTTCTCGGCCTGACTGCGCCCCACCTCGTCCAGCTCGACGCCCGGGGTGCGTCCGGCGAGGACCCCGGCGACGTTGGCCGACGAGCGTCCGTGGCGCAGCAGGATCATCGCGGTCACGACGTCGAGCCTACGTGCGGATCGATCACGTGGCGCTGATCCAGCCGGACACGAGCGCCTGGAACAGGACCACGCCGAGCACGATCCGGTACCAGACGAACACGTACACGCTGTGCCGCTTCACGTAGCCGAGCAGCCAGTGGATGACGGCGAAGCCGACGACGAACGCGATGAGCGTGCCGACGATCATCTGGGGCACGTCCGGACCGTCCGGGGTGACGCCGATGTCGGGGATCTGGAACAGCCCGGCGGCGACGACGGCGGGGATGGCCAGCAGGAACGAGTAGCGCACCGCGGCCTCGCGGGTGTAGCCGAGCGCCAGCCCCATCGTGATCGTGCCGCCGGAGCGGGACACGCCCGGCACCAGCGCCATCGCCTGGGCGAGGCCGAGCAGGATGCCGTCGCGCAGGCTCATGTCGCGCAGCTCCAGCTTCTGCCGGCCGTAGCGCTCGGCCAGGCCGAGCAGGATGCCGAAGACCAGCAGGGTGGAGGCGACGAGCCAGAGGTTGCGCGCGACCGTCTCGATCTGGTCGCGGAAGACGAAACCGAGCACGGCGATGGGGATGGTGCCGACCACCACCAGCCAGGCGAGCCGGTAGTCGGCGTGCCGGCGCACCTGTGGGTCGACGTGGCCGCGGAACCAGGTGGCCGCGAGGTGACCGATGTCACGGGCGAAGTAGATGAGCACGGCCGCCTCGGTGCCCAGCTGGCTGACCGCGGTGAACGCCGCTCCCGGGTCGTGGCCGAAGAACACCTCCGAGACGATCCGCAGGTGTCCCGACGACGAGATCGGGAGGAACTCGGTGAGGCCCTGCACCAGACCGAGCACGACCACTTCCAGCCACGTCACGGCGCGTGACCGTACCCGTCCGGGTCACGGGGGCGGCGCCTAGGCTCCCGCTGGTGCAGCGACGACGGGTCGGGGCCAGCGGGCTGGAGGTCTCCCGCCTGGGCCTGGGAACGATGATGTGGGGTGCCGAGACCGACGCCGAGACCGCCGCGGAGGTGCTCGCGGCCTTCGTGGACGCGGGCGGCACGCTCGTCGAGACCGCCGACGCGTACGCGGAGGGCGCCGCTCAGGAGGTGCTCGGGACGCTGCTGGCGAAGGTGGGCCGCGACCGGCTGGTGATCGCGGCCCGGTGTGCGCTTCCCCACGGCGCGCTGGGCGACGGGCCCGCCCGCGGGGCGCTGCTGACCGCGCTGGACGCCACGCTCGTCCGGCTGGGCACCGACCACGTCGACCTGTGGCAGCTGCCGGCGTTCGACCCGTCGATCCCGCTGGACGAAACGCTCTCGGCGGTGCAGGTGGCCGTCTACCAGGGCAAGGCGCGCTACTGCGGGCTGGTCGGCCCGCAGGGTTGGCAGCTGGCCACGGTGGCCGAACGGGCGCGCACGCTCGGCCCGGTCGCGATCCCGGCCTCGGCGCAGGTGGAGTACTCCCTGCTGCACCGGGCGGCGGAGCACGAGCTGCTCCCCGCTGCCGCCCACCACGGGATCGGCGTGCTGGCCTGGGCGCCGCTGGGCCGCGGCGTGCTCACCGGCAAGTACATCGGCGGCACGCCCGCCGACTCCCGCGCCGCCTCCCCCACCATGGCCGCCTACGTCGAGGCACGCCGCACCGAGCGCGCTTCGCGCATCGTCGCCGCCGTGATGACGGCCGCCGACGGGCTGGGCACGACCCCGCTGGCCATCGCGATGGCGTGGGTGCGCGACCGGCCCGGTGTCGCGTCCGCGCTGGTCGGGGCCCGCGACGCCCGCCAGCTGGCGGCGTCGCTGGCCGCCGAGCCGGTGACGCTGCCGGCGGAGATCCGCGAGGCGCTCGACGACGTGAGCGCTGTTCCGCAACCCGCCTGAGGATGCCTGGCCGCGCCCGCCCGACGGTCCTATGGTGGGAGCGTCCGCCTGGTTTCCCGGACGGCGCAGGGCACGACGCACGAGGAGGTGGCCGGTGGCTCGTAGCTCGACCGCCACGACCGAGGAGGGCACCGAGGGGCATCTGGTCGACGGCGACTGGGAGTACCGCCCCGTCCAGCTCCCAGGCGACGTGTCCCGCATGACCGCCGCGGTGCGCCTGGCGATCCAGGCCGAGTTCGGGGGGTGGGAGCTCTCCCGCGTGCGGCTCTACCCGGGCGGGGTGCGGAAGGTGTGGCTGCGGCGCAGGCGCACGTCCGACCTGCTGCCGGAGCCGACGATCTCCTGAGCGCGGTGCAGTGACCACGGTTTCCTGAGGCGCGCTCAGCCTTTCGGTCGTACGCTCGGTTACTCGCCGTCGATGTAATGGCCGATCCGGTCACACCGATGGATCACGAGGGGCTCTGCAGTACGAGGGGGGAAGTCGTGCAGCAACCAGGATCGAGCCGGGCAACGTCCCGGACCATCCTCATCGAGTTCAACGAGCTGAGTCCGCGGCTGCTCGACCGGTTCATCGCCGAGGGGCACCTGCCGGCGTTCCGGGCGTTCCGCGACTCCTCGGTGGTGTTCACCACGGACGCCGGTGAGGACCCGCCGGCGCTGGAGCCGTGGATCCAGTGGGTCACCGTGCACAGCGGGCTGCCCTACTCGGAGCACCAGGTGTTCGCGCTCGGCGACGGCCGACGCAAGCTGACGAAGCCGCTGCTCGGCGACGTGCTGGCCCGGGCGGGCGTGCCGGTCGGGATCTTCTCGTCGATGAACACGAACTACCTGCGCCGCCCCGGCGACGCGGGCTACGTGGTGCCGGACCCGTGGGACGTCGACGGGGTGGCCTACCCGCAGTCGCTGCAGCCGTTCTACGAGACGGTGTCGGCCGCGGTGCAGGAATCGTCGCGGGACGCGCTGCCCGGCCCGGCGCAGCTGGCGAAGTTCGGGCTGTTCCTTGTCCGCAACGGCCTGCGGCCGGCCACGGTGAAGCAGGCGATCGCGCAGCTGGTGAACGAGAAGCGCACCGGCGGGGGCCGCTGGAAGCGCGCGACCGTGCTCGACGCGCTCAACTACGACGTGTTCCGGGCGCTCAACAAGCGCTTCGACGTGCGGTTCGCCACGTTCTTCTCCAACTCGACCGCGCACTACCAGCACTACTACTGGCGCGACCTGGAGCCGGAGCTGTTCACCGAGCCCGGCGACGGCACGTACGCCGAGGCCGTCCTGCACGGCTACGAGTCGATGGACCGGCTGCTGGCGAAGATCATGGCCGACTACCCGGACGCGCTGCTCATCCTGGCCACGGCGCTGTCGCAGGAGCCGTGGACCGACACCGAGAAGCGCACCTACCGGCCCCGCGACTTCGCCGAGCTGCTGGCGTTCGCGCGCGTGTCCGGCGGGGTGGCGAAGCCGATGATGGCCGAGCAGTTCGTCGTCGCGCTGCCCGGGGAGCAGGCCGCGATCCGGGCCGAGGAGCAGCTGCGTGCGCTCGTCACCGACGGCGGGGAGCCGGTGCTGAAGGTCGACCGCGACGGCGACCAGCTGCAGGTCGGCGCCCGCCGCGCCGCCGCGGCGGACGGGGCGGTCGTGATCAACCCCGAGACCGGGGCACGGCGTCGCCACGACGAGCTGTTCTACGCGATCCACACCACCCGCTCCGGCCGTCACCACCGGGACGGGGCGCTGTGGTTCCGCACCGGGGAGCACCGGGTCGTGCCCGGGCGCGTGCCGCTCACGGACATCGCGCCGACGATCCTCGAGCACTTCGGGGTGCCGCAGCCGGAGCACATGAAGGGTAAGCCACTACCGCTGCGTGCACCGGCGAGCGTGAGGTAGGCGCAGGAGAGCCACCGCGTTGATCGCGCCCGGCTCCCCTGTCGCCGAGCGCGGCACGCGCGCCCCCGAGTCGACGACGGCTCTGCGGCCGATCGGGCTCGCGGCCCGTGAGTCGCTCGCGCGGTGCACACGGCCCCCCGTCGTTCCTCCGAGGGCCCCTGCGCACCTGCCCACCGTCGTCGACGCGCGCGAGCGTCGTGGTCACCTCCCGGTAGTGCTCGGCCCGCCGCGGTGAGGCGCAGTACGGAGCGCGAGGCCCGGGCGCCGTGGAGGTGGATCGCATCTGCAGGAGCTTCGTCCCTTTCACGTCATGGTGTGAGAGGGCTCTCCTGCGACCCGGTCAGGGGAGCAGGACGACCTTCCCCGTCGTTCCGCGGGACCCGAGCGCCTTGAGCGCGGCCTTGGCCTCGGTCAGCGGGTATTCCGCTCCGACCAGCGGATCGATCTTCCGCTCCCGCCACAGCTGCGCCAGCGCCTCCTGCCACTGCGGGATCAGCTCCGGGCGCATCTTGCGGTAGAGCCCCCAGTGCACGCCGACGACCGAGTAGTTCTTCACGAGTGCGTGGTTGGTGGGCGCGTCGGCGATCCGCCCGCCGGCGAACCCGATGACCAGGATCCGGCCCTCGAACGCGACGGCGCGCCGGGAGGCGTCGAAGACGTCGCCGCCGACCGGGTCGTAGATCACGTCGGCGCCGCGGCCGCCGGTGAGCTCCTTGACGCGGGCGACGATGTCCTCGGAGCGGTAGTCGATCACGTCGTCGACGCCGAGGCCGCGCACGACCTCGCACTTCTCCGGCCCGCCTGCGGTGCCGATGACCCGCGCCCCGGCGGCCTTGCCCAGCTGCACGGCCGCCGTCCCGACGCCGCCTGCCGCGGCGTGCACGAGCAGGGTCTCCCCCGGCTGCAGCCGGGCTCGCTGGTGCAGCGCGCAGTAGCCGGTCTGGTAGGTGACGAACATCCCGGCCGCCTGGGCCGCGGACATCCCCTCCGGCCAGGGCAGCGTCGAGTCCGCGTCGAGCACGGCCAGCTCGGCGTAGCCGCCCTTGCCCATCGGCGGGGTGCCGAGCACCTTGTCCCCCACCGCGGCGGCCGCGCCCTCACCGGCCGCGACGACCTCCCCGGCGATCTCCAGGCCCGGGGTGAACGGCAGCGGCGGCTTCTCCTGGTAGCGGCCCTGGCAGAGCAGGATGTCCGGGAAGTTGCACGCCACCGCGGCCACCCGCACCAGCACCTGGCCGGGACCCGGTTCGGGGTCGGGGAGCTCCTCGAACGTCAGGACGTCCTCTGGTTCGCCCAGCTCGTGGACCTGCCAGCCCTTCATCGGTGCTCGTCCTCCTTCAGCAGATGCGCAGGAATCGATCCAGCACGCGGGTGCCGAACTCCAGCGCGTCGATCGGGACCCGTTCGTCGATGCCGTGGAACAGCGACGCGAAGTCCAGGTCCGGGGGCAGCCGCAGCGGCGCGAACCCGTAGCAGCGGATGCCGAGGGTGTGGAACGACTTGGCGTCGGTGCCGCCGGAGAGCATGTACGGCACCGTCGTCGCGGTCGGGTCCTCGGTGCGCAGCGCCTCCAGCATCGCCTGCGTCAGCGGCACGTCGAACTCGGTCTCGACGGCGGGCAGATCGGTGACCCACTCACGGGTCACGTCCGGCCCGATCAGCTCGTCGACCTCGCGCAGGAACGCCTCCCGGCGGCCGGGCAGGACCCGGCAGTCCACGACCGCCTCCGCCGACGACGGGATGACGTTGGCCTTGTAGCCGGCCTTGAGCATCGTCGGGTTCGCGGTGTCGCGCACGGTCGCCCCGACGATCCGCGACAGCGGCCCGAGCTTCGCCAGGGCGCCCTCCAGGTCGTCCTCGGGGAACTCCAGCCCGGTCAGCTCCCCGATCCGGTCGAGGAACGCCTGCACCGTGGGCGTCAGGACCAGCGGGAACGTGTGGTTGCCCAGCTTCGCCACCGCCTCGGCCACCTTCGTGACGGCGTTGTCGTCGTGCAGGAAGGACCCGTGCCCGGGCTTGCCGCGAGACCGCAGCCGCATCCAGGCGATGCCCTTCTCCGCGGCCTCGATGAGGTAGACGCGCTGGTCCTCGCCGAGGGTCAGGGAGAACCCGCCGACCTCGCCGACCGCCTCCGTGCAGCCCTCGAACAGGTCCGGCCGGTGCTGCACCAGCCACTGCGCCCCGTACGCGCCGCCCGCCTCCTCGTCGGCGACGAAGGCGAACACGATGTCCCGCGGCGGCACGTACCCGGTGCGCTTGTAGTGCCGGGCGACGGCGAGCGTCATCCCGACCATGTCCTTCATGTCGACCGCACCCCGGCCCCACACGTAGCCGTCCTGAACGGCGCCGGAGAACGGGTGCACCGACCACTCGCTCGGCTCCGCCGGCACCACGTCCAGATGGCCGTGCACCAGCAGCGCGCCCCGGCTCGGATCGGCGCCCGGCAGGCGGACGAACACGTTGTCGCGCCGCGGAGCGCCCGACTCGATCACCTCGGGCTCGTAGCCCACCTCGGCGAGCTTCTCCGCGACGAACTCGGCCGCCTCCCGCTCGCCGACCACCGTCTCGGGGTCGCCGGTGTTGGAGGTGTCGATGCGGATCAAGGCGGAGACGAGGTCCACGACCTCGTCGGCTGGGCTGGCGGTCACGATCGTCTTCCTACCATCGACGCCCGGATCGCATACCCCCGCGCGGTCCCGCGGAGGCGTGGGCTAAGCTTCTCTCGTCGCGCACGACGCGGCGATGTCCGAGTGGCGGAATGGCAGACGCGCTAGCTTGAGGTGCTAGTCCCCGTTATAGGGGGTGGGGGTTCAAGTCCCCCCTCGGACACCCAGACGTTGCACACCTGCGACGAACCACGTTCCAGTGTCAGAACGCGCTTGAACACGCGTGTGCAGCAGCGACGCGCCCGTGGCGGTGGTCGTCGTGACGAGCGCCGCCATCGCGCCCCTGCTGCTCCCGGCCCGGACACCCAGCGATGGACCAGCACGCCCGGCCCGGGCGGCCGCTATCCCTCGCCGCGGATTGGCGCTACCGGAGCCACCGATCACCCGCACCGCGGACACCGTCTACGGGATGTCCGTCCTCGATCGTGGCGGGCGGATCGCCGATCGCGCGGCGTTCGCCGCGCTGGGCTGGACGCCCGACACCAGGCTGCGCGTCCACATCGCCCGCACCCACCTCACGCTGCGCCCGGCCCTCGACGGCCCGGTGGCGGTCAAGAATCACCGGTTCATCTGGTTGCCCGCCGCGACCCGGCATCGGCTCGATCTGCGACCCGGAGATCGAGTATTGCTGGCCGCGGAACCCCAGCGGCAGACGCTGGTCATCTACCCACCCGCCGCGCTTGACGCGCTGCTGACTCATAGACGGTCGGCCTCGAAGGCCGGTGACCGCGATGAGTAACGACACGCCCGACCGGCCCAACCCGAGCACTGCGGACCTGGATGCGGCCCGGATCCTGCTGTCGCGACTCGGGCTAACAGCCGAAGACCTCCTCGACGCACCGGCCGCCCGCGTGGCAGTGCCGACCTTCCGCGACTACATCCCGATCGTGGCCGCCGGCGCACGCCCCGGCACCCGCCGCGTTTACAGCAGCTACTGGAACCGGATCGACAAGCACTGGGGCGAACGCCGGATCGACGAACCCACCCCGTCGGAGATCCGCCAACTCCTGGTCGACATGCAATCCGAACTGGTCATCCGCCGCAGCGGACGCGGCGGCCACAGCGCCACCGAACACATGATCGCCGCACTGCGCTGCCTCTACCGGCGCGCCGAGGAAGACGGCCTGATCACCGCCGCCGCCAACCCGGCCAAGAAGGTGGACAAGCCGCGCCGACCACCCTCGACCCGCCGCGCCGTCGCCGACACCCGACTCGCAGAGATCGTCCAGGTGGCCGCCACGACCGGTGACGATCCCGCCCTGGACGCACTCATCCTGCGGCTGCACATCGAAACGGCATGCCGCCGCGGTGGCGCGCTCGCACTGCGCCCGATCGATCTCGACCCGGACCAGTGCTTGATCTCGCTCCGGGAGAAGGGCGACACCACCCGATCACAACCAGTCTCCCCCACGCTGATGAGCCAGCTGCTCGCACACACCAACGAACGCAGTGCAGCCGCGACACCCGGCGGCCCGCTGCTGCGGTACCGATCCGGACAGCGGATCACCCGCCGCCGCTACGACTACATCTGGACCCGACTCGGCCAGCATGAATCGCCCTGGGTGGTGGAGAGGCTCTGATCTAGCAAGGAGACTGGAGCCGTGCCTGCACCTCGGAAGTTCGATGAGGAGACCCGCGCCCGCGCGGTGCGCCTGTACGCTGACCGGCTGCGTGATCACGG
>NZ_FRAP01000022.1 GCF_900142365.1 Pseudonocardia thermophila
AGGTGCCTCAGACACACCCACCTCGCCCGGAGGCCCTCCCCTCGTTCAAGCCGACACGCCGTCGAGCACTGACAACAACGTCCTGAGTCACTACATCTAGGGTGCCGTCGATGGATGGCGCACCGGCTCGCCTGCTCGCGCTGGCGACGTACCTCACGACGCGCACGGCGGCGCACGCGCATCGCCTGGTGGGGGAGGCCTTCAGCGCGACCGGGGCACGCGGCTACCACTACCGCGTGCTCTCCGCGCTGGCCGAGTTCGGCCCGCTCAGCCAGGCCGATCTCGGCCGTCGGATCGACGTCGACCGCAGCGACATCGTCACCGCGGTGAACGAGCTGGCAGCAGCCGGGCAGGTGGAGCGAAAGCCGGACCCGGCGGACGGGCGGCGGAACCTCGTGACGATCACCCCGGCCGGGCGCGAGCAGCTGCTCCGGCTCGACGCGGCGCTCGCGCAGGTGCAGGAACGGTTCCTGGCCCCGCTCGACGACGAGGAGCGCGTGACCTACCGGGCGCTGCTGGCCAAGCTCCTCGCGCACCACGCCGGACGCGCGACCTGAGCGGTGCGCGCTGCGGGACTCGCGCTGGTGGCGGCAGCGGTGACCACCGCGGCCGGCGTGCTGCTCGGCCCGGCGAACCCGCTGTTCGCGCTGATCGCGAACCTGGTGGCGATGGCGTGGACCGCGACGGTCCTGCACCGGTACCGGCCGGCCCTGGCCGCGCGCTGGTTCCGCGTCCGGGCCTGGGAGGAGCGGGTGTGGCCGCGGCTGGGCACCGGTCTCCTGTCCACCCCGCTGCGCGCCGTCGGCTGGAACCGGGTGATCGCTGCGCAGCGGCAGTTCGACGGCACGCGGGCCGGGCTGACCGATCTGGCTCGGCACACCCGGGCCTCGGAACTGTCCCACCTGGTCGTAGCGATCCTGAGTGCGCTCGGTGGGATCGTGGCCGCGGTGTGCGGGAACCTGCGGGCGGCGCTGTGGCTCTGGCTCGCGGCCGTCGTCTTCCACCTGCATCCGGTGCTGCTGCAGCGGCAGCTGCGCGCCCGGATCACCCGCGTGAGGTCTCTTAAGTCCTACTGAACGATTGCTTCATATCTATTCGATGGTCTTACAGAATCGTCCTGCTCAGGCTGGCACCGTGAGCTTGCGTGATCGCGCCCTCGCCGCGACCGTCGCCGTGCTGTGGGGCTGCAACTTCCTCGCCATCCACCAGACCCTGGATCTCTTCCCGCCGCTGCTCCTCGGGGCGCTGCGGTTCGCGGTGATCGCCGTCCCGACGGTGATCCTGGTGCCCCGTCCGCGGGTGCCGCTGCGCTGGTTGATCGCCTACGGCCTGGGCTTCGGCGTCGTGCAGTTCGGCTTCCTGTTCATCGCCATGGACATCGGCATGCCGCCGGGGCTCGCATCGCTGGTGCTGCAGGCGTCGGCGCCGTTCACGGTGCTGCTGGGTGCGCTGCTGCTGCGTGAGCAGGTCGGGCGGCGGCAGGCGGCGGGCATCGCGCTGGCCGTCGCGGGGCTGGTCGCGATCGCCGTGGCGCGGGCGCAGTCCGCGGCACTGCTGCCGGTGCTGCTCACCGTGCTCGCCGCGCTCGGCTGGGCGCTGGGCAACCTCACCAGCCGGCTCGCGCTGCGCACCCCCGCAACCAACCCGATGCACCTGCTGCTGTGGATGTCGCTGGTGCCGCCGATCCCGCTCTACGCGCTCTCGTTCCTCATGGAGGGCCCGGACGCTCTCCCCACCGCGGTCGCGGCGCTGACCGGCCCCGACGCGCTGCCCGGACTGGCCGGGTTCGCCTACCTGGTCGTCATCGGCACGATCGTCGGGAGCGGCATCTGGAACAGCCTCATGCGGCGTCACCCGGCCGGGGTCGTAGCGCCGTACTCGCTGCTGGTGCCGGTCGTCGGGATGGGGATGTCGGCGCTGCTGCTGGCTGAGCGACCATCGGTCGTCGAGCTCGCCGCAGCGGTCGTGATCGTCGGCGGGGTGCTGCTCGGAACGCCGCGCGCGAGACGGCGGGCCCCGGCGGAGGAGGTCCCGACGCGGGCCTGACCGCCCGGGCAGCCGCTATGGTGCGCACCACATCCAGTGCCTAGTCTGGCGGGGATGGACGAGGGAGTCTGCGCGGTTCGCCCCGGTACCGACGTGCGCCGACATGCCCGGATGCTGCAGCGGATCCACGACGCCCTGCTGTCGGGCGACCGCCCGCCCGGAGATCTCCGCGGACCAGTGGCGCGGTCCTGGGAGCGGGTGCGCGCCCTGGGGGTCGATCCCGACCAGGAAACGCCGCCCGGGCCGGTCGGGCCGGACGAGGTGGAGCGGCGCCGCGAGACCTCGCCGCTGCAGCCGGTGCTGCCCGAGCTGCGGGCGGCGCTGACCTCGGTCGCCGACGACGCCCGGCACATCATGGTCATCACCGACGCCGACGGCGTCCTGCTGTGGCGGGAGGGCTGTGCGCCGGTGCGGCACCGCGCCGATCGGCTCGGGTTCACCGAGGGTGCGGCGTGGTCGGAGGGCGCGGTCGGGAGCAACGCGATCGGCGTCGCGCTCGCCGAGGACGCACCGGTGCAGATGTTCGGGGCGGAGCACTTCGTCCGCACCCACCACGCGTGGACCTGCACGGCCTGCCCCGTCCACGATCCGCGCACCGGCGAGCTGCTCGGCGTCGTCGACGTGAGCGGGCCGGCCGAGACCGTGCACCCCACGACCGTCGCGCTGGTCGGCACCGCGGTGAAGCTGGCCGAGGCGAGCCTGTGGCGCCACCACGAGCGCCGGCTGGACGCGCTGCGATCGGTGGCCGCGCCGCTGCTGTCGCGGCTGTCCGGGCCCGGGCTCGTCGTGGACGACCACGGCTGGGTCGCCGCCGTGACCGGGATGCCGAGCATCGACCGGGTGGCCGTGCCGCGGGCGGATCGGCCGGTCGCGGTGCACGGCGTGGGTGTGCTGCTGCCCGAGCCGGTGCCGGGCGGCTGGCTGCTGCGCGGGGCCGGGTCGAACGGGTCGTCGAGCGGGCTGCGGCTCTCGCTCGACCTCGACGGGCGGCCACCGCGCGCGATCGTCGACGGCGCGCAGCGCTGGGTGCATCCGCTCTCCGCGCGGCACGCCGAGGTGCTCACGCTGCTCGCGTTCGCCGGGCCGCGCGGCATGGACGCCGGTGCGCTGTCCACCGCGCTCTACGGCGACCGGGACCACCTGGTGACCGTGCGCGCGGAGATGTCGCGGCTGCGCCGCACCCTCGGTGGGCTCCTGCTGGCCCGCCCGTACCGCATCGCCCCGGACGTCGCCGTCGAGCTACCCGATCCGGCTACGTCGGCGTTCCTGCGGGCGTCGGCGGCGCCGGGGATCGTCCGGCTGCGGTCGGTGCGGCCGATTTCGGGTTGTGGTTGACGCTGCGTCAGCCTCTACGGTCGCCGGCATGACGATCGAGGTCCTGGACACCTACGCGGCGATGCGGGAGATCCTCGCCGCTCCGCAGCCCGACCGCCCCGATCTGCTCCGGAAGATGATCGAGCCGGCGAAGGGCATGTACCGGTACTTCCCCGGCGAGGTCGATCTGGTGCAGATGCACGCCATGAGCGGCGGCTTCCCGATCGACCGCGACGAGGAGCACTGCCTGGCCGCGCTGGAGGAGCTGCGCGCCGCCGACGCGTGGGGGCGCATCGCCCGCGCGCTCGACGAGGCGGTGGCGGTGCAGCGGGAGGCGGTGCCCGAGGTGGTGGTCCCCGATCTCGTCGTGCTGCTCAGCCTCGCCGACCCCGGGGACGAGCACCTCATGGGCCCGGGCCTCGGGATGAGCGCGAACGGCAGCGTCTCCGGCTACATCTGGATCAACCTGTGGCCGTACCCGGAGAACCTCGAGCGCATCGAGGCCACCGCGGTGCACGAGCTCAACCACAACCTGCGCTACACGACCCGCCCGGACTTCTGGAACCCCGCGACGGTGACGGTGGGGGAGCACGTCGTCTCCGAAGGGCTGGCCGACGCGTTCGCCCGCCAGCTCTACGGCGACGAGCTGGGCCGGGCCCGGATCGGCGTGGCGGCACTCGGTGACGACGCCGCGTTCGCCACGGTGGTGAGCGGGCTGGGGACGACCGGTATGCAGAACTTCGTGGCGTGGGTGCACGGCGACTCCCACGCCGAGCGGTTCGGCGCCACCCCGGTCGGACTGCCCACCGGCGCCGGCTACGCAGCGGGCAACCGGATCGTGGACGCCTACCTGGCGGCCACCGGGAAGACCGCGGCGGAGGCGGTGCTGGCCGAGTCGGCGGAGGTGATCCGGGTGGCACTCCAGTAGATCTGCCGAGCCGGTGACCGGGTTCGGCTGTTTAGGGTCCGGTCATGGCACGCATCGGCGGGGTGGCGGTCCACCTGCCCGAACGACTCATGACCGGCGTGGAGCTGGAGCAGAGGATCGGCCCGTACCGGCCGCCGGACGGCATCGTGGCCCGGCTGACCGGCATCACCGCGCGGCACGTGATGGCCGACGACGAGCAGGCGTCGGACCTCGCGGTCGCGGCGGCGCGCAAGCTGCTGGCCGACACCGGCACCGCGGTGGAGGACGTCGACCTGCTGCTGTTCGCGTCAGCGAGCCAGGACATGGTGGAGCCGGCGACGGCGCACATCGTGGCCGAGAAGCTGGAGCTGCGCTGCCCGGTGATGGACGTGAAGAACGCCTGCAACAGCGTCCTCAACGGGCTGGAGGTCGCTGACGCGCTGATCGGCACCGGCCGCTACCGGCGGGTGGTGGTGGCCAGCGGGGAGGCGCCGTCGCGGGCCGTGCGGTGGCAGGTGCCCGATCTCGCAACGTTCCTGCGCTCGTTCGCGGGCTACACGCTCTCCGACGCCGGTGCGGCTCTGCTCGTCACGGCCGGGGACGGGATCCTGGCCAGCGCGTTCACCGCCGACTCGCAGCACTGGCGGGCCGGCACGCTCGGCACCGGCGGATCGGCGCATCCCCGCGACGTCGAGCACACGTACTTCGCGATGGACGCCGGGCGGCTGAAGAAGGCCTTCCTCGGGCTCGGCACCGCTGTGCTCGACCACACCCTCGCCGGGCTCGGCCTGACCTGGGCAGACCTGGCGGTGGTGTGCGTGCACCAGGTGTCGCGGCCCTACCTCGACGTGTTCGCCGAGCGGGCGGGGGTGCCGCCGGAGAAGCTGGTCGTGACCGTGGGCGAGCACGGCAACATGGCCTCGGCGAGCCTGCCGGTGCAGCTGGTGACGGCGATCGAGCTGGGCCGGGCCGGCCCCGGGGACCTGGTGGCGCTGGTCGGCCTCGCCGGCGGGGTCTCGCTGGGGATCATGGTGGTCCGGCTGTGAGCCTCGCCGTCGTCGTGCCGGCGTTCGACGAGGAGAAGGCGCTGCCCACGACGCTGGCCGCGCTGGACGCGCAGGTCGACCGGGACTTCCGGCTCGTCGTCGTCGACAACGCCTCGACCGACGCGACGCCGGACGTCGTGCGCGCGTTCGCCGCGGACCGGCCGTGGGTCACGCTGATCCACGAGCCGCAGCGGGGCACCGGCGCGGCCGCGGACACCGGCATGCGGCACGCGATCGCGGCCGGCGCCACGCTGCTGGCCCGCACCGACGCCGACTGCGTGCCCGCCCCGGACTGGACGGCGCGGATCCGAGCGGCGTTCGCCGACGGGCTGGAGCTGGTCGCGGGCCGGCTGCTGCCCCGGTCGGACGAGGGACTGGCCGCGTGGCAGCGCGGGGTTCTGGTGGGCGCGGTCGCGGTTGCGGCGGCGTTCGGACGGATCCGGCCCGGCAACCGGCTACCCGGGGCGCGCGGCCCGTACCTGATGGTGCCCGGTTGCAACCTGGCGATCACCGCCGACCTGTACCTGCGGTCCGGCGGGTTCCCGCGCACCCGCATCCAGGACCTGCACGAGGATCGAGCCCTGGTCAACGCCGTCCGGCTGCTCACCGACGCGTACGGCCACCGGCGCGATGTCGTGGTGCGCGGCTCGTCGCGGCGGGTGCAGGCGTGGGGCTTGCGCCGGACGCTGGCCTGGTACGCCGATCACCGTTACCGGCCCGAGCACGTGGACATCCGGTGAGGCCCGACCCGGAGCTTCGGGTGTGGCTGGGCGCCCACCCGGTCACGTACCCGCTGGTGCGCGGGATCGCGCGGCTCGGGCCAGTGGTGCGGGTGCCGCGCGTCGGCGTGGTGGTGAGCGACGCGGCGCTGGCCCGGGAGGTGCTGCTCGACACCGAGCGGTTCACCAAGACCGGGCCGGGGTCCCCGGCGGATCTCTGGACGCCGGTGGTGGGGCCGTCGGTGCTGCTGAACATGGAGGGAAGAGCGCACGCGCGGTTGCGGCGGACGCTGTCCGGGCTGTTCACGCCGCGGGCGGTGGGTGAGCTGTGCGCGCGGGTCGCGGCGCCGCAGCTCGGCGAGCTGCGGGCGGAGCTGGCCGCGGGCCGGGCCGTCGACGTGGTGGCGGCGGCGAAGCGGTTGGCCGGCGCGGTGATCGCCGAGCTGGTCGGGCTGGACCCGCTGCGGGCGGCGGAGGCGTTCGCAGCGGCCTCCGCGATCACCGGCGTGGTGCAGCTCGCCCGGCCGCGGCTCACCGCGCAGCAGGTCGCGCAGGGCCGGGCGGCGCTCGCGCGGCTGACCGGGCCGGCGGTGACGGCCTACCGGGCCGGTGATCCGGCCACCGTGCCGGGACGGATGCGGGAGCTGGGACTCACCGAGGAGGAGGCCCTCGGCGCGGTGGCGGCGTTCGCGCTGACCGGCACCGAGACGCTCGTGTCGTACGTGCCGCGGCTGGCCGCGCTCGCGGCCGGGTCGGGCTGGCTGGAGCGGCTGGCCGCCGATCCGTCGTGGACGGACGCAGTGATCGCGGAAGGCCTTCGGGTGACCGTGCCGTCGCCGGTGATGCTGCGCAGCGTCACCGCGCCCGCGCGGATCGGCGGGACGGCGGTGCGGCCGGGGGAGCGAGTGGTGATCGCGACCGTGTCCGCGGCGCAGGGCGGCGATCGGCGGTTCGACCCGCAGCGACGGCCGGCGCAGCAGGTGGCCGGGCTGTGGTTCGGTGCGGGGCCGCACTTCTGCCTCGGCATGCCGCTCGCGCTGGCCGAGATCCGCGCGCTGCTCGACGTGCTGGTGACGGCGGCCCCGCTGGAGATCGTCCGGCGGCGGGTGGCGCGGCGAGTGCTGATCCCCGGGTACCGGGAGCTGCTGGTGCGGAGGCGCGCGTGCGGGATGTCGTGACAGCGGTGCTGGAGGCCGGCGCGCGGTGGCCGGTCGAGCCCGCGCTGACGGGGCCGGACGGGCACACGCTCACCCACGCCGAGCTGGCGGGGCGGATCCGGGCGGTGGCGGCGCGGCTGCGGGTGGCCGGCCTCGCGCCGAGGGAGCGGATGCTGTTCTCGGTGCGGCCGTCCCCGGATGCGGTGGTGCTGGCGCTGGGCGCGGTGGCGGCGGGGGCCACCGTCGTGTTCGTCGACCCGGGTGCCGGACCGGAGCTGTTCGCGCGCCGCACCGAGCTCGCGGCGCCGGGGTGGGCGGCGGCCGAGTCGGTGCTGTACGCGGCCGGGCATCCGCCGCTGCGGACGCTGGCGCGCCGGCGTGGCCTGCTGCTGCCCGATTACGGGGCGCTGCCCGTGCAGCACGTCCGGGCCGGGCGGTGGCTGCCCGGCGTGCCGCGGGGTGCGCTGGCCCTGTCGGAGCTGCAGCGGCCGGGGCCGTCGTTCTCCGTGGCGGACGCGCCGGACCAGGACGCAGTCGTCGTCTTCACCTCGGGGACGACGGCGGCGCCGCGGGCGGTCGTGCACACCCGCGGCTCGCTCGGCGCGGCGCTGGAGGTGCTGGCGGCACGGTGCGCGTTGGGCCCGGGCACGCGGGTGCACACCGACCAGTTCCTGCTCGGCCTGCCTGCGCTCGTCGGGGGCGGGCACTGGAGCCTTCCGCCGCACGGGTTCGCTCCCGGTGCGGCGCCCGAGCAGATCGCGCGGGGCCTGGCCGGGGCCACGCACACGTTCCTCGTGCCGGCCGATCTCGCCGCGCTGCTCGACACCGGGGCCAGCCCGGCGGGGCTGCAGCAGGTGCTGCTCGGGGCCGCACCGGTGCTGCCGTCGCTGCTGGAGCGGGCGACGGCGGCGTGGCCGGACGTGGAGTTCCTGGCGGTCTACGGGATGACGGAGATCCTCCCGGTCGCGATCGCGACGGCCGCGGAGAAGCTGGCGCACACCGGCAGCGGCGATCTCGTCGGAGCGCCGCTGCCCGGGGTGTCCGCCCGCGTCGGGCCGGGTGGGGAGCTGCTGGTGAGGGGTCCGAACCTGGCCCGCGCGTACCTGGGCGGACCGGTGCTGTCCGAGCACGCGACCGGTGATCTCGCCCGGCTGGACGACGGGCGGATCGTGCTGCTCGGCCGCGCCACGGACATGATCATCCGCGGGCGCGTCAACATCTATCCGGGGCTCTACGAGCCGGCGATCGCGCGGCTGCCGGGGGTGGCGGACGCCGTGCTCGTCGGGGTCCCGGACGAGATCGGGGACGAGCGGGTGGTGCTGGCGGTGGTGCCGGAGCCAGGCGCGGACGACGTCGTGCCGCGGGTGCGGGAGCGGCTGCCCGAGGTGATGGACGCCGGAGCGCTGCCGGACGACATCGTCGTGCTCGACGGGATCCCCACCGTCGGGCGCACCCGCAAACCGGATCGGGCGGAGGTGGCGAGGCGGTGCGCATCGCGGTGATCGGCGCAGCCGGGTTCGTGGGCAGGGCGGTCGTGGCCGCCGCGCACGACCGGGGCTGGCGGGTGCACGCGCTGACCCGCCGCGAGTGGGACATCGGCGCGGGGCCGCTCACCGATCCGCCGGACGTCGCCGCGGTGGTGCACTGCGCCGCGGCCGTGACCGACCACGGCGATCCGGCGCCGATCTGGCGGGTGAACCTGCTCGGCACCCGCAACGTCATGGCGAGCTTCCCCGGTGCGCGGTTGGTGCACGTCTCGACCGCGAGCGTGTACGACCCGTTCACGCCGACCGTGCAGGTGAGCGAGGACGCGGCGCCCGTGCGGCGGTACCTGACGGCGTACGCCGCCTCGAAGGCGGCCGCGGAACGGCTGCTCGCCCGGCGGCCGAACACCGTGGTGCTGCGACCGCACGCGGTGTACGGACCCCGCGACCGGACCCTGCTGCCCCGGGTCCTCTCCGCGGTGCGGGGCCGCACGCTGCTGCTCCCCGGTGGCGGCCGCAGCCGGCACACGCTGACCGCGGTCGGCACGCTGGCGGAGGCGGCGCTGCTGGGCTGCACCGGGCCGGAGGGCGTCTACAACGTGGGGGACGCCGAACCGGTCGTGCTCGCCGACGCGCTCATGGAGCTGTTCGCCGAGCGCGGGCTCGACGTGCGGATCCGGTCCGTTCCGACCCCGATCGTGTGGGCCGCGGCAGCCGTCGCGGAGCTGGTGGCCGGGCCCGAGCGGGAGCTGCGGCTGTCCCGGTACGCAGTGAGCCACCTCGGCTACGAGCGCACCCTCGACCTCACCGCGGCCCGGACCAGGCTGGGCCTCGACCCGGCGCCGACGTCGATGCGGGGCGCGGCCGACTGGTGATCATGTGAACGGGCGTCCGCCCGCGGTGAGCGGCGTTTCGCTCCGGCACCGTCCCGGGAACACAGGCCCATGAACGCATCCGGGCACGTCGAGTTCGTCCACCGCAGCTGGCCAGCGGATCCCGAGCAGCTCTCGGTGATCCGCCACCAGCTCGCGGACTGGCTCGCCCCGCTGCGCCTCACCGAGGAGGAGACCGCGGACGTGGTGCTGGCCGTGGACGAGGCCGTGTCCAACGCCGTCGAGCACGCGTACGGGCCGGGGGAGTCCGGGCGGGTGGAGCTGACGCTGTGGACCGAGCCGGGCACGCTGTCGATCGAGATCGTCGACCACGGGCGGTGGCGGGCCCCGGCGGAGCACACCCAGCGGGTGCCGGAGACGGCGGCGAACGCGTCGCGGGGGATCTCGCTGATGACGACCATGGTCGAGTCGGTGCTGATCCGGTTCGACGACCGGGGCAGCCGGGTGCTGCTGCGGCAGCACATCCCGGTGGTGCCGGATGCGGGAGAGGGGTAGATCGGGTGCTGCCGGTGCGGTTCCGGGGATCTGGAGGTGATCTCGAAGCTGTGCGACCGGATCCCTGCCAGGTTCCGCTCTGGAGCCCTCGTGAGGTCGTTCGCCCGGGGCCCTGCCCCCGCCCCATCTCGCCTCAGTCGCAACGAACGGCACTCTCGTCCACCCGGAGTGGACGAAAGTGCCGTTCGTTGCCTTCTTGCACCGCGGGCCCGCCCGCCCCGCTTCGGCCTCAGCAGCCTCGCCGGCCCCATCGGCCACGGCTGTCGCGACCGCCCGCGGCTGGGATCGCGTGGCTCAGGCCGCGCCGACGCCGAACGGGTCCCGCGGGCGCGGGTCGGGCGTGGGCGCCCAGCGGCCGTCGACCGGGGCGTAGGTCCAGCGGGACCCGCGGCGGACGAGGGTGTCCAGCGCTTCGACGAGCCGGTCGATGTGCTCGGTCGTGGTGCCGAGGCCGAAGCTCGCGCGCAGGGCCGCGCCGGAGCCCGGGTTGAGCCGATCGAGCAGCGGGTGCGCGCAGAACTTGCCGTCGCGCACGCCGATGCCGTGCTCGGCCGACAGGTACGCCGCCACGTACCCGGCGGGGCGGTCGGCGACGGTGAAGGCGTGCACGCCGACCTTGTCGGTCGAGTCGCTCCAGATCGACAGCTCGGTGACGCCGGGGATCTCGGCGAGGCCGGCGGACAGCCGCTCCGACAGCACTCGCTCGTGCTCCGGCGCCGCGTCCGTCAGCACGGGGGCGAGCGTGCGGCAGGCCTGCGCGAGCGCCGCGGCACCGACGACGTTCGGGCTGCCGGCCTCGTGGCGCTGCGCGCCGCTCGCCCACCGGACGGTGCAGGTGTCGACGGCGAGGGTCGCGCCACCGCCGGCGAGGAACGGCGGGGCGGCGTCGAGCCAGTCCGCGCGCCCGGCCAGCACACCTGCGCCGTACGGTGCGTAGAGCTTGTGCCCGGAGATCGCCACGTAGTCGACGCCCCACGCGGCGATGTCGACGCGGCGGTGCGGGGCGAGCTGGGCGGCGTCGAGCGCGACCCGCGCGCCCGCGGCGCGGGCGAGCGCCACGACGTCGGCGATCGGCAGCGCCTCACCCGTCACGTTGGACGCACCGGTCACGGCGACCAGCGCGAACTCCTCCTCGGCCAGGGCGGTGGCGAGGTCGGTGAGGGTCTGCTCGATGGTCGCCGCGGCTGGTACGCGGCGGACGTCGCGCCAGGGGAGCAGGTTGGCGTGGTGCTCCACGTCGAGGCACAGGACCCGGCCGGGCACCGCGGTGGCCAGCAGGTTCAGCGCGTCGGTGGTGGAGCGGGTGAACACGACGGCGTCGTCGGCGCGGGCGCCGAGGAAGCGGCCGATCGTGGCCCGAGCCGTCTCGAGCAACGAGGTGCAGACCTGCGAGGCGTACCCCGCGCCGCGGTGCACGCTCGCCGAGAACGGGATCACCTCGGCGACGTGCTCGGCCACGGCGGCCAGCGCCGGCGCGCTGGCGGCGTGGTCGAGGTTGGCGTAGCCGACGCACTCACCCGTGACGAGCGGGACCTGCAGGTCGGCACCGAGGACGGCGGGCAGGCTGGCGAGAGCAGAAGACATGACGGTCTCCCGGTCCGGGGACCCGCGAGAGGGGTCCGCGCTTGCCGGCACGCGGTCGCGTGCGGCCTGGTCGTCACCCGGAGCACCCCACCGCGGAGGAGGGTTGCCGGCCAGCTAGCCGGGGCTTGGCGCTGGCACTCATGACCTGGCGCGGACGGTAGCACGGCGCTCCGGACGGAGACCGCGGGATCGGGAGCTACGTCACACGGTGTGTGATCAGGACCGCGACTCGGCCAGCACGGCGTCCGCCGCGGCGCAGAGCTGGTCCCACAGGGCCGTGACGTGCTCGGGACCGGTCGTGACGGCACCGATCGCCACCCGGATGACGTAGCGCCCGTCGACGACGGTGTGGGAGACGAACGCCGACCCGGACGCGTTGACCCGCTCGAGCACCTGGCGGGTGGCCGCGTCGTCGGCCTCCGAGCCGCGGCCCGTCACGACCCGCAGGCAGACGAGGCTCAGCGACCGCGGCACGGCGAGGGTGAACCGCGGATCGGCGGTCACCCACCCGGCGAACTCCTCGGCGAGCGCGATGTGACCGCGCAGGTGGGCGCGCAGCCCCTCCAGACCGCGCGCGTGGATCACCGCGCGCAGCTTGAGGGCCCGGAACCGCCTGCCCAGTGGCACCTGCCAGTCGCGGTAGTCGACGACCGCTCCGGACTCCGACGCGGGATTGCGCAGGTACTCGGGGGTGAGCGACAGCGCGGCCGGCAGCGCGGACCCGTCCTGCACCCACAGCAGCGACGCGTCGAGGGCGGTGAGCAGCCACTTGTGTGCGTCGGTGCAGAACGAGTCGACGAGCTCGACGCCGTCCAGCACGCTGCGGTGCTCGGGGCAGAGCGCGGCCACCCCGGCCCACGCGGCGTCGACGTGCACCCACGCCCCGTGCTCGCGGGCGACCTCCGCGATGCGGCGCACCGGGTCGATCGTGCCGGTGCCGGTGGTGCCGATCGTTGGGCAGACCAGCACCGGACGCAGACCTGCTCCCGCGTCGGCGGACATGGCAGCGGCGAGTGCGTCCGGCGAGAGGGCGTGCCCGCCCGGTTCGGGATCGACGACCACCAGAGCTTTCGATCCGAGCCCGGCCACCCGCACCGCCTTCGCCAGGGACGAGTGGGTCTCGGCCGAGACGTAGATGCGTTCGTCGCCGCGGACGCCGTCGGTCTGCCAGCCCGGATCGGCGCGGTGCAGGGCGGCCAGCAGCGCGACCAGCGCGGACGACGACGCGGAGTCCTCGATCGTGCCGCCCCCGCCACCGGTGAAGGTGAACGTCTCCGGCAGCCCGAGCGCGCCGGCCAGCTCGTCCACCAGGTGCTGCTCGGTCTCGGTGCACGCCGGGGAGGTCGCCCACATCATGCCCTGGGACCCGAGCCCGGTGGAGAGCATGTCGCCGAGCACGGAGTGCAGCGATGCGTTGGCCGGGAAGTAGCCGAAGAACGACGGTGACTGCCAGTGCGTCGTCGCTGGCACGACGACGCGGTCGAGCTCGGCGAGCAGGGCGTCGAACGGCTGCGGCCGCTCGGGGAGCGGGCTGAGCGCCGCGCGGACGGAGCCCGGCTCGACCTGCGGCTGGACCGGGTGCGCGGCGATCCCGGCGCGGTAGTCGGCGATCCAGTCGACGACGGCGTGCGCGAGTGCGCGGAACTCCTCGGGATCGTCGCGATCGGTCATGCCCACGAAGGTAGTCCGCACCCTGACGACCAGGTCGGGTGAGGCTCGACGAAGGGCGGGGAGTGGCCGGCCACAGCTTCGAGATCGAGGTCAGTCGGGATCGAGAACAGCTTTCGGGTTCGAACCGTTCGGTTCCTGACAGTTGATCGGTGAATCGCCACGAACGGCACTTTCGTGAGGAATGGTGCTGGCGAAAGTGCCGTTCGTCGAGAATGGCGTGAGCCAGCTGGGGGCTGTGCGGAGAAGCACACCCCTGCGCCTCGGCCGGGCGCATCGCGACCCCGGATGATGGCGGAATGGCGCCACCGCTGGTCACCGGGGAGCGCGGCCGGCTGCGGCTCCTGCAGCTGTCCACCTTCACGAGCAACGTCGACCGGTTCGCCATCGCCCCGCTGCTGGTGGCGATCGGCCTCGACCTGCAGGTCCCGCTCGTCGCGGCCGCAGCCGTGGCCAGTGGTTACTACCTGGCGTACGGGCTGATGCAGCCGGTGTGGGGCATGATCAGCGACCGGATCGGGCGGGTGCGGGTCATGCGCGTCGCGCTGCTCGGGGCCGCGCTCGCGGGTGTCGTGTCCGTGCTCGCCCCGAACATCGTCGTCCTGGGCGTGGGCCGGGTCATCGCCGGAGCCTGCTTCGCCGCGGTCATCCCGTCCACCCTCGTCTACGTCGGGGACGTCTGGCCCGCGGAGACTCGTCAGCAGCCGGTGTCCGAGATCCTGTCCGCCTCGGCGCTGGGCATCGCGCTGTCCACCGTCGGGGCGGGGATGCTCGCTGATCTCGTCGGCTGGCGATCCGTGCCGGCGCTGACTGCCGCCGCGGCCGGTGTGCTGTGGGTCGCGCTGGCCCGGCTGCCCGAGCCGGAGCGCGAACCTGCCACCGGCAGCCCGCTGCGTTCGATCGGCCGGGTGCTGCGCAACCGGTGGGGCGTCCTCGTGCTGGCGATCGCGCTGGTCGAGGGCGCGGTCGTGCTGGGCGTGCTCACCTACCTCGCGCCGGCCGCCCAGTCGCTGGGGTGGTCGGCCGGTGTCGCCGGACTGATCGCCGCCGCGTACGGGGTCGGTGCGCTCGGGTTCTCCCGGGTCGTGCGCGCGCTCGTGCCGCGGATCCCACCAGCGGGCATGGCGGCCATCGGCGGCGTGTGCCTCGTCGCGGCGTGGGCCGTGCCGGTGCTCGGCCTGAACCTGGTCACCCTCGCGGTCGCCGGCCTGCTCGTCGGGGCGTCGTGGGCGTTCTTGCACACCACCCTGCAGACCTGGGCGACGGACATGGTGCCGCAGGAGCGGGCGACGGCCGTTGCGCTGTTCGCGACCAGCCTCTTCCTCGGCAGCGCGATCGGCGCCGGCGTGGCGGCCCCGTTCGCGGAGGCTGGGGCGTTCGGGCCGCTGTTCACCGTCTCCGCGCTGGTCGCCGTGCCGGTCGCCGCGGTGGCGGCGCTGGGCCGCCACCGCTACGCCACCCGCACGGCCTGACGCCGGACGTCAGCCGGCCAGCGCGCGCTCGGACCGGTTGCTGGTGCGCAGCGGGGTCTCCCGGATGAGGAGCGCAGCCGCGATCGCGATCACGGCGACCCCGGCGGCGACGAGGAACGCGGTGGTCACGCCGTTGCTGACGGCCGCGGTGAACGCGTCCCGCACAGGGGTCGGCAGCCCGTCGAGCATCGCCGGGGTGATCTCCCCGCCCGAGACCTCGGACCCGGCCGCGGCGCCCAGCCGCTCGGTGAGCGTGCCCTCCAGGTGCCGCGCGTAGAACGCCCCGAGGAGCGACACCCCGAGCGAGCCGCCGACGGTGCGGAACAGGGTGGCCGCGCCGCTCGCCGCCCCGAGCTCGCTCATGGGCACGCTGTTCTGCACCACGAGCATCGTCGTCTGCATCAGCAGTCCCATGCCGATCCCGAGCACGACCATGAACACCGAGCTGGTCAGGTGCGACGTGCCCGGCCCCATCGTCGAGAACAGCGCCAGTCCGAACGTCATCACGACCGATCCGGCGACGATCTGCCACCGGTAGCGGCCGGTGCGGGTCACGATCTGCCCACCGATCAGCGACGTGGTGAGCATGCCCGCCATCATCGGCAGCAGCAGCAGCCCACTGCTGGTCGCGGACGCGCCCTGCACGATCTGCTGGAACTGCGGCAGGAAGGTCACCGCGCCGAACATCGCGAAGCCGGTCAGGAACGACAGCGCCGTCGCGGCGGAGAAGCTGCGGTCGCGGAACAGCGCGAGCGACAGGATCGGCTCGGCCTGCCTGCGCTCCACCACCACGAACGACGCGCCCGCGACGATCGTGAGCGCGGCCAGGCCGATGATCTGCCACGAGTCCCACGCGTAGGTGCTGCCGCCCCAGCTGGTCAGCAGCGTGAGCGCCGCGACCGCGACGCCGAGCAGCCCGGCGCCCGCCCAGTCGATGCGCGCCTCCCGGCGCACCCGCGGCAGCTTCATCGTGAACCACGTGACGATCAGCGCGACGATCCCGAGCGGGATGTTGATGTAGAAGGCCCACCGCCAGCTCAAGGTGTCGGTGAGCCCGCCGCCGATCAGCGGGCCGCCGATGAACGCGACCGGCATGACAGCGGCCATCAAGCCCTGGTAGCGGCCCCGCTCGCGGGGCGGGACCAGGTCGCCGATGATCGCCATCGAGTTGACCATCAGGCCGCCCGCCCCGACGCCCTGCACGGCGCGGAACGCGATCAGCTGGCCCATGTCGCCGGCCGTCCCGGTGAGCGCGGAGCCGACCAGGAACACGACGATCGCGGCCATGAAGACGCCCTTGCGGCCGTGGAGATCACCCAGCTTGGCCCAGACCGGAGTGGTGACGGCGGTGGCCAGCGCGTACGCGGTGACCACCCACGACAGGTGGGCGAGGCCGCCGAGCTCGCCGACGATCGTCGGCATCGCGGTGCCGACGATCGTGTTGTCGAGCATGGCGAGCAGCATCGCGATCATGAGGCCGCTCAGTGCGATGTAGACCTCGCGCCGCGACCTGGTCGGTGTGTCCATCGTTTCCCCGACGACCGATTACTTGCCGGCCGGCTAGTATCTGACCTGTCGACAGGCTAGGAGTCTTACTTGCCGGCCGTCAAGCTAGTTGGCGTCAGGGAGGACGTGGTGACGAGCACAGGCCCCGCGGCAGGGGGCGAACGCAAGGACGAACGCCGCACGGACACTCGTCAGCAGATCCGGGCTGTGGCGATGGAGCTGTTCGCCGAGCAGGGCTACGACCGGACCTCGCTGCGGGAGATCGCCGAGCGGCTCGGTGTCACGAAGGCCGCGGTCTACTACCACTTCCGCACCAAGGAAGAGATCGTTGCGAGCCTGTTCGACGACCAGCTCCGCGTGCTCGACGAGCTGATCGAGTGGGGTCGATCGCAGCCGCCGGGGCCGGCTCGCAGCCGGGGCTTGATCGAGCGCTACTGCGCACGGCTCGCCGAGGCGGGGATCGATCCTCACGTGCTTCGGTTCCTCCAGGAGAACCAGACCGTGTTGAAGGGGCTCGCGCCCGGCGGGGAGATGCGTCAGCGCGTCGCCGTGCTGGTCGATCTGCTCGCCGGCCCCGAGCCGTCGCTGGAGACCCTGCTCAAGATGCGGTTGGCGCTGGTTGCGGTCAACTTCGGCAACTTCGCCAAGGATGAGCTGCCCGGCACTCCGGAGGAGCGGCGCGCCGTGGCGCGCGCGATCGCGCTCGAGCTGGTCGGCGCCGATGACGGCGAAGCGTCGGTGTGATGGTATGAACAGTCACGACTGACGGTTTGCACCCCTCGCACGGAGGAGGACGAGGTTGGACATCAACGGCGGCGTCGCACTCATCACCGGTGGAGCATCAGGACTCGGCCTGGCCACCGCGCAGACCCTGGCCAAGGCCGGCGCGAAGGTCGTGCTCGTCGACCTGCCGACCTCGGCGGGCGCCGAGCGGGCCGAGGAGATCGGCGACGCGGCGGTGTTCGCGCCGGCCGACGTCCGGGACGAGGACGCCGTCAAGGCGGCTCTCGACAAGGCGGCCGAGCTGGGCACCCTGCGTGCGGCGGTGAACTGCGCGGGCATCGGCCCGGCGCACAAGACCGTCGGCAAGAACGGCCCGTTCCCGCTGGACCTGTTCACCCGGGTCATCGAGATCAACCTGATCGGCACGTTCAACGTGATCCGGCTGGCCGCGGAGCGGATGCTGGCCAACGAGCCGCTCGACGGCGACCGCGGCGTCATCATCAACACCGCGTCCGTCGCCGCCTTCGAGGGCCAGATCGGGCAGGCGGCCTACTCGGCGTCGAAGGGCGGCGTGGTCGGCATGACGCTGCCGATCGCGCGTGACCTGGCCAGCGCGCAGATCCGCGTCGTGACGATCGCGCCGGGCCTGTTCGAGACCCCGCTGCTGGCGAGCCTCGGCGAGGAGGTGCGCCAGTCGCTCGGCAAGCAGGTGCCGCACCCGTCGCGGCTGGGCCAGCCCGCCGAGTACGCGGCGCTGGCGGCGCACATCATCGCGAACCCGATGCTCAACGGGGAGACGATCCGCCTCGACGGCGCGATCCGCATGGCCCCGCGGTGAGCGCGCGAGAAACCGAACGGCCGGCCCGCCCCGACAACCGGGGCGGGCCGGCCGCTTTCTGCGTCAGCGCTGCGCGCTGGATCAGTGCGCCTTGTGGTAGGCCTCGATCACGTTCGCGGGCAGACGGCCGCGGTCGGACACGGCGAACCCGTTCTTCTGCGCCCATTCACGGATCGCCTGGTTCTGCACGCGGTCGCTGGTGGAACGGCCGCTGCCGGCCGCAGAACGGCGCCCGCTGCCCACGCGCCGCGCCGCCGAGATGAACGGGGCCAGGAGCTCGCGCAGCCGCTTGCTATTCGCCTCCGAGAGGTCGATCTCGTAGGTGCGGCCGTCGACCGCGAACTCCACCTGCTCGACGGCCTCGGAACCGTCCAGGTCGTCGATCAGTGTGACCGTGGTCTTCTTCGCCATCTCCGTGCCTTCCCAATGAGCCCGGGTATGCCGAACGACCCCCGGTGAGGGTCGCAGATTTCGCGGCATGGCCCGGAGCCGGACTCTTTCCCGGTCGCGAGAATAGAGCAGGGATGCGCATTCTGTCGAACCCGGGGTGTTCTCGATGGTGTGTCGATGCGCACCTGCGACTTCCGGATCCCGTAATCAGGTGATTGCCGCCCACCAACGGTCGAGCTCCGGTGCCGAGTCCGGCGTGATCCGGGCGCCCGGGCGGGGCACGCAGATCCTGGTGCCGGTCTCATCAGCGGCCCGGGTCAGGCGCTCGACCGGTTCCGCCCATTCGTGCCAGGCGAGATCGAACGTGCCCCAGTGCACGGGGAGCAGCGGTGCCGCGCCGCCCTGAACGAGATCGAGATGCGCCCGGAGCGCCTCCTCGGGCGTCATGTGCACGTCCGGCCACAGGTCGGCGTACGCGCCGATCGGCAGGATCGTGAGGTCGAAGGGGGCGAACCGGGCGCCGATTTCGGAGAACGCCGAGGTGTAACCGGTATCGCCGCCGAAGAACACCCGGTGCGCCGGGCCCTCCACGACCCAGGACGCCCATTGCGTGGTGTTGCGGGTCAGGCCGCGACCGGAGAAGTGCCGGGCCGGTGTGGCGTGCAGGGCCAGTTCACCGATCCGGACGTGCTGACCCCAGTCGAGTTCCACGATCCGGTCGTCGGGCACGCCCCAGAACCGCAGATGCGCGCCGATCCCGACGGGAACGACGAACGGTGCGGACATCGCGGCGGTCAGCTCCCGTATCGTCGGCAGATCTAGGTGGTCGTAATGGTCGTGTGAGATGACCACCGCGTCGACGGCGGGAAGTGCGGAAAGCGGCAGCGGCGGCGGGTGCAGGCGCCGCGGGCCCACCGTGGGCGAGGGCGACGCGCGTTCCGCCCACATCGGATCGGTGAGCACTCGTCTCCCGTCGATCTCGAGCAGCACGCTGGAATGCCCGAACCAGGTAACGGCCAGCGGGTCGGCTGTGCGCGGCACCGGGTCGGTGACCAGCGGGACCGGCCTGGGCGGCCTCCCCCGGCGGCGGCGCTGCGCGAAGGCGGTGAGCACCCGCGCCGGGTCGACGAGCACGGCGGGCTCGGTGTTATGGAACCGGCCGCCGCGGGCGAACGGGGAGCGCTCCGCCGCGGCGCGCAGGACTTCGGCCGGCGCCCCCATCGCCTCGGGGAGCCCGCGGGAGGCCTGGCGCACCCGCACCGCGCCCGCGCCCGCGGCGAACACGGCCACCAGGGCAACCGCGCGGCGGATCATGCCCGGAGCCTAGGAACCGGGGCGTCGCCGGGCAACGCGGGTGTGGCTAGTGTCTGAGGATCATGACGGTCTCCACGGAGCGGCGCGGCAACGTCCTGCTGGTCACGATCGACCGGCCCGAGAAGCGCAACGCGATCGACGCCGCCACGACGGCCGCGCTCGACGCGGCGCTGAACGAGCTCGACGACGATCCGGCGCTGCGGGTCGGGGTGATCGCCGGGACGCCGGTCGCGTTCTCCGCCGGGACCGACCTCGTCGACGGGCCCGGCGAGCCCACGCCGCGCGGCGGTAACTACGGGGTGGTGCGGCGCGCCCGCCGCACGCCGTTGATCGCGGCCGTGGACGGGCTCGCGTACGGCGGCGGGTTCGAGATCGTGCTGGCCTGCGATCTCGTGGTCGCAGCGCGGGACGCCCGGTTCGCGCTGCCGGAGACCGCGCGGGGGCTGGTGGCCAACTGCGGTGCGCTGTTCCGGGCCCCACGGGCGCTGCCCCGCAACATCGCGCTGGAGATGCTGCTGACCGGTGAGCCGCTGGCGGCCGAGCGGGCGTGGTCGCTGGGGCTGGTGAACCGGCTCGTCGAGTCGGGGAAGGCGGTCGAGGGCGCCCTCGAGCTGGCGGCCGTGATCGCCGAGCACTCGCCGGTGGCGCTGGCCGAGACACTGGCCGTGGTGGCGGAGGTCGAGGCCGTGCTCGATGAGCCGGGGTGGGCGGCCACCGAGCGAGCGACGGAGATCGTCAAGGCGTCCGAGGACGCGAAGGAGGGTGTGGCGGCCTTCCGGGAGAAGCGGCCGCCGCGCTGGCCGGGACGGTGACGGCTACTCCGGAGGGAGCCCGATCTCGATCTCGCCGCCCAGCCGGAAACCGCCGGTGAGGTGGAGATCGTCGCCGCTCCAGAACCGGCCGGGGTCGTACCAGTTGGCGCGGTGCCGCACCGGCAGGATGCCCATCTCCTCGTAGGTCACGGCGACGACCTCGGCGCAGTACGCCGTCTCCAGGCCGGCCGCGGGATCGGTGTCGTCCTCGCTGCGGCGCCGGCGCAGGAGGTTGATCTGCGGTACGCGGCCGCGGAGCCAGCGGGCGGCGAGCCGGGCCGACGACGGGAACGGGGTGCCGTCGAGCCGGGCGACCGTCTGCAGCGCGGCGTCCTCCATCTCGGGCGTGACCTCGCCCTGCAGCTGGCGCAGCCACGCCCGCTGTTTGTAGCGGTGGCCCCACTGGAGCACGGCGGCGCGCAGGTCGTGCAGCTGCACCCCGCGCTGGTGCGAGCCCGACCAGAGATCGAGCAGGCCCTTGCCCAGCTCGGCGTGCCACATCAGGGGAGGCAGGTCGTCGACGACGATCGCCATGCCCACGTGGTTCACGGGCGCGTTCGTGAGGCTGCGGACGGCGCGGTCGGGAAGGCTGTGGCCGCGGAAGATCCAGATGTCGCCGGTGCGGGTGAGGTCGCAGGCCTCATCCAGGGAGATCGACGTCGCATGGCGCCGCACGGCGGTAGGTTAACGACATGCGCCTGTGGAAACTCGTCGGGCTCGCCGGCCTCGCCGGGGTGGCCGCGACCGGCGTCGTCGTGGCCAGGGGCGAGCGCAAACGCCGGGCGTACACGCCGGAGGAGATCCGCAACCGGCTCCACGAGCGGGTGGAGCAGCACCGCTCCTGACGCCCGCTGCGCGGTTTGCGGTGTCCGCGCCGGTGAGTCGCGGAAACCCTCACGGCGAGTCGTGGTTCTCCGAGCGGCGAGTCGGGGAAGCCGGGCACGCGAGTCGCGGTTCCCGTGACGCGAGTTGCCCCGATGGGGTGGGCGAGTTGCCCCATCGAGATGGGTGAGTTGCCCCGACGGGGTGGACGAGCTGCCCGGAGCGGGCCCGCGAGTTCTCCGAGCAGACCGGTGATTCCCTGGAGAACCGGCGATGTCTCCTGTTCGGTCTGGCGGGCCCCCGAACGGTTGACCTGAACGGCGACCTCGCCCGGCCACTCGGGAGAACTCGCGCTCCCGTTCGGGAGCTCGCGCGTCCGTGGGGGAGATCTCGACGAGCCCGTCGGGGCAACTCGCCTGCCTCGGCGGGGCAACTCGCCTGCCTCGGCGGGGCAACTCGCGCGCCTCGATGGGGGAACTCGCCTGACTCGACGGGGTAACTCGCCAGCGGCGTTGCCGACTCGACGTCAGGGAGCCCCCGATTCGCCGGCACAGCTTCCGCGACTCACCGTCCATGGCTTCGCGACTCGCCGGCGGAAAGCCGCAACTCGCGGTGTCAGAGGTTGGCCGTGGCCGCGTCGAGGTACTCCGCGAACTTCCGGCGGGCCGCCTCGCGGCGGGTCGGGATGTGCTCCGTGGGGACGTCGACCGGGCGGTAACCCCGCAGGATCCGTGTGGCGACCGTCGCCTTGTGCACCTCGTCGGGGCCGTCGTAGATCCGTGCGGCGCGGGCCGCGCGGTACATCTGCTCCAAGGGCAGGTCACCGGAGAATCCGAGCGAGCCGTGGACCTGGATCGCCCGGTCGATGACGTCGTGCAGCACCCGCGCGCCCCAGTACTTGATCATGGCGATCTCGACGCGGGCGTTCGCGGCGCCGACCTGGTCCATCGTCCACGCCGCGTGCAGCGTCATCAGCCGGGCGGCCTGCATCTCGGCCGCGGACGTGGCCACCCAGTCCTGCACCATCTGCTTGTCGGCGAGCACCGAGCCGTGCGTGTAGCGGCTCACCGCCCGCTCGCACAGCATGTCGAACGCTCGCTTCGACTGCCCCAGCCAGCGCATCGCGTGGTGGATCCGGCCCGGGCCCAGCCGTTGCTGGGCGAGCCGGAACCCGTCACCCGGGTTGCCGATGAGGTTCTCCACCGGCACCCGCACGTCCCGGTAGATCACCTCGGCGTGCCCGGCGTGCAGCGCGGCGCCGATCGTCGGGTGGTCCATGACGGGGATGTCCCGGACGATCTCGACGCCGGGGGTGTCGGCGGGCACCACGAACATCGACGAGCCCTGGTACGGCGACACGTCCGGGTCGGTCACGGCCATGACGATGAGGAAGTCGGCGTGCGAGGCGTTCGACGAGAACCACTTGTGCCCGTTGATCACCCAGTCGTCGCCGTCCCGCACCGCCCGCGTCTTCAGCAGCGTGGGATCGGCTCCGGCGCCCGGCTCGGTCATGGAGAAGCAGCTGCGCAGCTCCCCGCGCAGCAGCGGGTACAGCCAGCGCTCCTTCTGCTCGGGTGTGCCGCCGATGGCCAGCAGCTCCGCGTTGCCGGAGTCCGGCGCCTGGTTGCCGAAGATCCCGGGGGCGAAACTGCACTGACCGAGGATCTCGTGCATCAACCCCAGCTTGACCTGCCCGAATCCGCCGCCGCCCAGCTCGGGCGGTAGGTGCGCGGCCCACAGGCCCTGCTCCTTCACCTGCTCCTTGAGCGGGGCGGTGATCCGGTCGAACGTCTCACGGTCGAGATCGAGCGTCTCCAGCGGGATGATCTCCTCGCGCACGAACGCGCGCATCCAGTCGAGCTTCTCCTCGAACTCGGGCTCGGTGGAGAAGTCCCACGCCATCGTGTGCACCTTTCGCGGACCGGTCGGGTCCGGCCATCGTGCACCGCGCCCCGGCCGTGGGGCGAGCCGGGATCAGCTCGAGAGCTCGTCCTCCAGCCCGGCCAGCTCCCCGGCGAACGCGTCGAGGAACCCCGCCCACGACGGCACCGGCGCAGCCGGCCGCACCACGAACTTCGTCAGGCCCGCGGCCACGTACTGCCGCACCAGCTCCCGCGCGTGCGCCCAGTCCCGCGCCACCAGCGCCGCCGGGTCGATGTCGGATCGGCGCCTGGCGACGGCGGCCAGCGCGGCCGCGGCCCCGGCCTCGGTCACCTCCGGGGTGCGGACGGCGATGTTCGTGCCGTAGTGGTCGGGATCGATGCGCCGGCCCACGCGGGCTGCCTCCGCCGCGATGGTCTCCCGGGCCTCCGCGGCCTCCTCCGGGGTGACGAGGCTGCCCAGCCAGCCGTCACCGAGGCGGCCCGCTCGGCGCAGCCCGACCGGGGCCCGCCCGGCCAGCCACAGGTCGAGGGGCTTCTGCGGCAAGGGCACGATCGACGCGTCGGTGAGGTCGAAGAACCGGCCGTGGTGCGTCACCGCCGGCTCGGTGAGCAGCCGCCGCAGCACCACCATCGCCTCGTCGAACACGGCGGGCCGGGTGCCGTCGGCGACGGGGAACAGGGTGCGCTCGGGCTCCCGCGCGGGCCGGACCCCGAACGCGGGCAGCACCCGCCCGGGCGCGAGGGCCGCGAGCGACGCCAACGCGGCCGCCACCGTCGCGGGGTTGCGCCCGGGCAGCACGATCACCCCGGTCCCGACCTTCAGCCGCGACGTGCGGGCGAGCGCGTACGCCATCCCCACCAGCGGGTCGATCGCCCCGGTGGACGGCGAGTCGGACAGCCACAGCGAGTCGATCCCGCGCGCCTCCAGCTCGTCGACGAGCACGGCCAGCTCGGGGCCGGGGCCGGGGCCGTCGGCCAGCGGGATCGCACCGATCCCGATGCGCACCTTCACTCGGCTGACACTACCTGCGCGGGTCTGCTCCCGGTCGCGGTTCGGCGCGCATATGCTGCCGCCGTGGACCAGGCGAAGGTGCGCGTCGTCGTCGCGGACGACCACCCGTTCTTCCGCGACGGCGTGACCCGTGGGCTGGTCACGAGCGGACGCATCGACGTCGTCGCCGAGGCCGAGAACGGCCGCGAGGCGCTGGAGGCCGTGCGCGAGCACGAGCCGGACGTCGCGCTCGTCGACCACGAGATGCCCGAGATCGACGGCCTCGGCGTCGTGCACGCGGTGGTGCGGGACGGGCTGCCCACGCGGGTGCTGCTGCTGTCCGCGCACACCGAGAGCGCGATCGTGTTCCAGGCGATCGAGGCGGGCGCGGCCGGGTACCTCGCCAAGGACTCCAAGCGCTCGGAGATCGTGCAGGCCGTGCTGGACGTCGCCCGCGGCCGCACCGTCGTGCCGCCCGATCTCGCCGCCGGCCTGGCGGGTGAGATCCGCATGCGGGCCCAGAACAACGGCCCGGTGCTCTCGGAGCGGGAACGCCAGGTGCTGCAGGCGTTCGCCCGTGGTCTGTCGGTGCCGCAGGTGGCGGCGGAGCTGTTCATCGGGGTGAGCACCGTCAAGACCCACACGCAGCGCCTCTACGAGAAGCTCGGGGTGTCCGACCGGGCCGCCGCGGTGGCCGAGGCGATGCGCCGCGGCCTGCTCGAATGACCGGTCTCCTCGAATGACCGGTCTCCTCGGATGATCCCGACACACGCAGATCCCCCTGCGGATGTCCGCAGGGGGATCGGTCGGTGGTGGGCTCAGCGCCGGGATCCGGCGACCGCCCCGGCGACGAGGCTGCCGATGGCCAGGCCGATCACCAGGTGGATGACGGCGGTGGCGGCGGCCAGCGGGAGCGCGGGGATCGTCAGGAACGGCAGCACGGTGGCGGCGGTGGTGGCCAGCCCGACGATCCAGCCGAGGTAGGCCAGCGGCCGCGGCGTCGACACGACCAGCAGGTGCGCCAGGCCGGTGGCGGCGAGCGCGCCGAGGGCGGCCAGGGTGCACAGCAGGATCGTGGTGTGCTCGCCGATGGCCGCGGCGGGCAGGTGCAGCGCGGAAGTGGTGACGGCCTGCACGACCAGCGCGCCGACCAGGCCGATCAGGGCGGCGACGACGGCGGTGGCGATGCCGCCGGTCCACAGCTTGACCGGGTCCAGATCGCCGGGCTCGGGCACGTCCCGGGCGACGTTGTCGATCTCGAAGCGGTTCGGGGCCGGGTAGCGGTACTGGTCGGGGTAGGTGTATTCGCGGACGATCGCGGTGGGCTCGTCCAGCCCGCGGTCGGCGGCGGGGCGGGCGGCGTAGGTGGTCGGGTGCGGGGTGGCGGTGGTGGTGCTCATGGCGTCCTCCTGTGGTGGGCCGGGTCGGTGTTCCCGGGTGCTCCGTGCGTTGAGGGAAGAGTGCTCCGCCGCGCCGCCCGGATCCGTCGGTCGCCCGGCCGGTTCCCCGGGTGACGCTGCTGTCCACCGATCGGTGGACCCGCAGGCCAGGCGGCCCGACCGCGTCGAGAACGACGTCCTGGCGCATTGGAAACGGTTCGAACCGCCACAACGTCGTTCTCGACGTGGAGGATCGCGCGGACGCCCCCATCAGGGAACCGCAGCGGCGGGCGGCCGGCGCCGACCAGCCCGCGACGGGCGTCAGGCCGGACGGGGCACCTCGAGGATCGCGACCGTCCCGCCGGCCGGGCCGCGCTGCACGGTGAGCCGGCCCCCGGCCGCCTCGACGCGCACCGCGTGCGAGGGCAGGCCGATGTGCCCCTCGGCGAGGGAGTGGTCCGCGGCGCCGTCGGGGATGCCGACGCCGCCGTCGGTGACGGTCAAGCGCAGCGGATCGCCCGTGCCGTCGAGCACCACGTCGAGCGTCGAGGCCCGCGCGTGCTTGGCGACGTTCGTGATGAGCTCGCGGGCGGTGCGGTAGACCAGCGCGTCGACGGGGGAGCGCTCGGGCCAGTCGCGGACCTCGACGTTCGCGGTGAAGCCGGCTCGCGATCCCGTCGTGGTCGCGAGATCCTGCAACGCGGCGGCCAGGCCGGCGCGTTCCAGCACGGCGGGATGCAGCTGCGAGACGGTCGACCGCAGCAGCTTCGAGGACGTCGCCAGTGCCTCGTCGAGCCGGTCGAACGCGGCCGGGTCGCCGGTGTCGCGGGCGTCCTCCGCGTCCTGTCTGGCGGCGAGGACGTACTGCAGCGCGCCGTCGTGGAGGCTCTCGGCCAGGTCGCGGCGCTCCCGGGTCTCCAGGTCGGACAGCTCGTCGACGAGCCGGGCGCGGTCGCGCAGCAGGCCGGCGATGGTGGTGACGCGGGAGCGCTGGATGCGGGAGAGCCCGACGCAGCCCGCCCCGACCCCGGCCAGCAGCACGTGCCGCAGCAGCAGCGACGACCACGGCTCGGCGTTCGCCTCCTGGGTGATGACGCCCGCGACGAACGACAACAGCACGGTCGGCCCGACGACCGCGGCGCACACTCCGGGGGCGAGCTGGGTCGCGGCGAGCACGGGGATGAGGCCGAACGCGGCGGCGAGCACCGAACCCGTCCAGCTCTCGGGAGCGAGCAGGTCGGTGAGCAGCGCCAGCGTGGTGAGCACAGCGAGATCGACGAACAGGGCGAGCCAGGCGAACCGCACCGCGGTCGTCCCGCCGCCGCGGAACCACACCGTGAAGGCGACCACCCACACCGCGTAGGCCGCAACGACGATCGCGCAGGCCAGCAGGCCACGGCCGGGCGGCACCGCGAACACGGTCGCGGCGAAGAACAGCAGGAGCAGCGCCCGCAGCACGATCTGCAGCTGAACGCCCCGGCGCGCGTGCTCGAGCACCGTGGCCTGCAGCTGCGGGTCGGCTCTGGTCATGCGCGCATCGTCCTCGATCATGGACGGGCGCGTCATCCGCCCATCAGGGTTGTTGCGCGCGCACAGAGAAGCGTGGCGGTCACCCGACGAGCCCGACGACGAGGCCCGCGACGATGCCGGCTGCGAGCAGCACACCGGCCAGGACGAGAACGACACTGCGGGTGGTCGAGGTCATCGGACTTCTCCCTGCGTGGTGGCACGGGTGTCTCCCCGTACCCACCACCGTCGCGCGATCACCGCGCCCGCGCCGTCGGGCGACCGGCCGATCCGGTGGACGACACCGGTGTCGGTCGATCGGGGGACACCGGGGTCCACCGACCGGTCAGCCGCCCGCGTCGGGCAAGGCTCGGTAGAGCGGCCTGAGCAGCTCCCGCACGTCCTGGTCGTGGACGGTGATCGGGAAGCTCGGTACCTGGTCGAGCAGGGCGTCCGGGCTGGTGCGCGGGCCGGTGAGCGGCGGTCTGCCCAGCCCCGGCGCGTCCCCGGCCGCGTAGAACCGGTCCATCAGCTCATCCAGCGGGGCCCGGCCATCCGCCGGGGCCGACTGCGGGGTGGCGCGACGGCGGCGCAGCTCGTCGAGCAGGTCTTCGCGCTCCCGCCCGCGCAGCAGCAGGATCAGGAACGGATCGGCGTCGAACCGCTCGGCCAGCACGTAGCAGACCGCGGCCAGGTGCTTGCACGGAACCGCCGTGTCGGGGCACGTGCAGTCCATCGCGAGATCCCGGATCGAGGTCGGGAACAGCGCCGAGCCGACCTCGGTGAACAACTCCTCGATCTGGTGCGGAAGCTCCCCGTTGAGCAGGGCCGCCGTGTAGGAGGCGTCGTCGGCGAGGGCCTGCACGATCTGGTTCCACTCCGTCTTGCCGAACGTCGGCAGCCCGATCCGTACCGCGTACGGGCGGGACCGGGTGCCCTGCACCTGCGCGAGGACGCTGCCGGGCGCGATGTCGAATGTGACGATCTGCCCCTGCCGGGCGTAGGTCCGCCCGCGGGCGAGCCGGCCGCCCACCCCGAGCGACTCCAGCACCTGCAGGAAGCGCTGCGACCACCAGGTGCGGGCCACCGGGCCGCGGGTGGCGGTGATCTGGATGCCGTTCTCGACCGGGCGCGGCCGGCTCGGCCGGTCCTCCATCCACCAGGGGCGGCCGTCGCGGTCAGGCATCGTCCGCCCCCTCCCCGTCGTCGACGGCGTCCTCGCCGAGCTCGAACAGCTCGCGCAGGGTGTCGGTGGACAGCTCGGTCAGCCAGTTCTCCCCGTCGCCGACGACCATCCCGGCCAGCGCCTTCTTCTTGGTGATGAGCGCGTCGATGCGTTCTTCGACGGTGCCCTGGCAGACGAACTTGCGCACCTGCACCGACCGCTTCTGCCCGATGCGGAACGCGCGGTCGGTGGCCTGGTTCTCCACCGCCGGGTTCCACCAGCGGTCGAGGTGCATGACGTGGTTGGCGGCGGTGAGGGTGAGCCCGGTGCCGCCCGCCTTCAGCGACAGCAGCATGATCGGCGGCCCGTCGCCGGACTGGAACCGCTGCACCATCTGGTCGCGGCGCGCCTTGGGCACCCCGCCGTGCAGGAACGCGACCTCGGTGTCGAACCGCGCCGACAGGTGCGGCACCAGCATGTGGCCGAACTCGGCGAACTGGGTGAAGCACAGCACCCGGTCGCCCTCCGCGAGGATCTCGGTGAGCAGCTCCTCCAGGCGCACGATCTTGCCGCTGCGCCTGCCGATCGGGGACCCGTCGTGCAGCAGGTGCGCCGGGTGGTTGCAGACCTGCTTGAGCTTGGTCATCGCGGCCAGCACGTTGCCGCGACGCTGGATGCCCTCGGAGTCCTCGATCAGCTCCATCATGTCGTCGACGATCGTGCGGTAGAGCGAGGCCTGCTCCCGGGTCAGTCGGTAGTACTGGGTGATCTCGATCTTCTCCGGCAGGTCGTCGATGATCGACGGATCGGTCTTCACCCGCCGCAGCAGGTACGGCTGGGTGATGCGGCGCAGCAGCCCGGCCGACTCCTGGTCGCCGTGCCGCTCGACGGGGATGGCGAACCGCTTCCGGAACCGCTCGGCGCTGCCCAGCAGGACCGGGTTGAGCACGTCCATGACCGACCACAGCTCGGAGAGCCGGTTCTCCACCGGGGTCCCGGTGAGCGCGACCCGGTGCTCGGCATCGAACCGGCGCACCGCCCGGGACGGCGCGGCGTGCGGGTTCTTGATCGCCTGGGCCTCGTCCAGCACCAGGCGGCGCCAGGCGAACCCGGACAGTTCGTCGGCGTCGCGCGCAGCGGTGCCGTAGGTGGTGATGACGAGATCGGCCCGTTCCAGCTCGGCGGCCAGTTCGTCACCGTGCAGCCGGCCCGTGCCGTGGTGGGCGTAGACGCGCAGATCGGGGGCGAACTTCGCGGCCTCCTGCTGCCAGGTGCCGACCAGCGACATCGGGCAGACGAGGAGCGTGGGCCCGCACGCCCCGGCCGCGCGTTCGGTGGCCTCCAGCGCCAGCAGCTGCACGGTCTTGCCGAGGCCCATGTCGTCGGCCAGGCACGCGCCCAGCCCGAGCGAGGACAGGAACGCCAGCCAGGCCACGCCGCGCTGCTGGTAGGGGCGCAGCACGGCGCGGAACGACGGGGGCGGCTCGACCGGGGTGATCGCCCGGTCGGCCCCCCCGGCCAGGAGGTCACCGATCCATCCCTCCGCTCGCACGTCGACGACCGGCAGCGGCACCTCGCCGGACGCTGTCCACTCCTCGGGCAGCCGGTGGGCCAGGGCGAGCAGCTCGGCGGCGGTCGGCACCGTCGCCTTCGGCCGGTTCGCCTCGCGGCGCAGGAACTCCAGCCCGGCGCGCAGTCGTTCGGGATCGACGCTGACCCACTTGCCGCGCAGCCGCACCAGCGGCGCCTTCGCAGCGACCAGCTCGGCCAGCTCCTCCTCGGACAGCTCCTCGTCGCCGACGGCGAGCGACCAGCGGAACGCGGCCAGCTCCTCCCGGCCGAGGCCGCCGCGGGTGACGACCCGCTCGGTGGGGGTGCTGCGCGCCGACAGCCGCAGCCCGAGCCGGCGCCCGCCGTCCCAGCTGGCCGGCAGCTGCACCCCGAACCCGGCCTCCATCAGCAGCGCCGCGGACGTGGTGAGGAACTCGGCCGCCTCCGCCACGGTGAGGTCGTGGACGCTCGGGCGCGGCTGGCGCAGCGCGGGTGCTAGCCACGGCACCACGACGGCGGCCCGGCCCAGCTCGGCGAGCAGCAGCTCCTGCGGGCCGGCCAGCAGCCGGTCGGCCTGGCCCGACCACACCTGCTCCGCCGGCACCAGCAGGCTCGGGTCCTGCGCGGACTGCAGCAGGAACTGCAGCTGCCACCGGGTGCCGTCGCCGGTCTGGTCGTCGGGATCCGGGCCGGGATCACTGGGATCGTGCAGCGTGGACACCTCAGCGAGCCGCACGCACAGCCGGCCCTCGACCGGTTCGGCGTCGCCGACCTCGTCCCACACGGTGACCGCCTCGGCGAGCGCCGCGAGGTCCCGCGGCGGCAGGTCCAGCCGCGGATCGACCCGCTGCAGGGCGGCGAGCCAGGCCTGCACCGGGCCGCGGCCCGGCGGATCGAGCCGCACCGACGGATCGGCCCGCGCCAGCCGGTCGCGCACCTCGGTGTCGACCAGCGCCTCCAGCGCGTCGGTGAGCAGCTCGCGCGGATCGGCACCGGTGAACGGGCGGCCGGGCAGCGCGGTGCGCTCGGCGCGGCCCGCCGGCGGCAGCGCCTCCACCAGCGCGTCGAAGGCCACCGCATCCAGCCCCTGCACGACCGGCCGCCAGCGCGCCACGGGCCCGTCGGGGCCCGTGCGGACGGTGGGCAGCACCCGCCCGCGGGCGGCGAGATCGGCGGCCAGGTCGGCCAGGGCGCGCAGGTGCGCGACGGTGGCGCCGTAGCGGACGTCCTCCACCGGATCGGCCAGCTCCGCCGGATCGACCAGCAGCGCGGGCACCGACCACGGCCGCAGCTGCGGCGGGGTGCGCACGGGTGGGGCGGGCCGGGATCGGACCAGCTCCGGCGACGCCAGCGGCCCCGATGTGCGCGACGGCAGCATCAGCGTGGCGGTGGCCGGCTTGCCCGGGTGGAGCGCGACGAGCTCCGCGACCGGCACCGCGAACGGGTGCGGGCGTGCGGAGCGCAGCGCCCGGCTCGACGTGGTAGCCGGCCGTTCGCCGTCCTCACCCCACAGCAGCAGGCCCCGGCCGGGGGACCACAGGGCATGGACGACGAGCACGCGCCCAGGCTACGGGCGGGGCCCGACGGAACCGCCGGGCCCCGAACCGTCACTGCTGGCCGGGTCAGTGCTGCTCAGGTGTGCGCTGCTCCAGATCAGTGCTGCTCGGTGAGGTCCTGGTAGTCGGGGTGCTTCTCGATCCAGGACTTCACGTACGGGCAGACCGCCACGACCCGCAGGCCGCGGGCGCGTGCGTCGTCGAGCGCGTGCCGCACGAGCACCCCGGCCAGGCCCTTCCCGGCGTGCGCCGCGTCGATCTCGGTGTGCACGAACGCGATGTGGTCGGGCGCCAGCTGGTAGACGACGAACCCCGCCCGCTCCCCGTCGACGCTGATCTCGTAGCGCGAGCGCTCCGGCGCATCGGCGACGACGGTTCCTGCTGTGGTGGCCATCAGGCGTCTCCTCCCGCGGAGCCGTGCGGCACGCTCGTCGCGGGCACGACGCCGAGCTTGCCCTTCTGGTAGTCGTCGAAGGCCTGCAGCAGCTCGGCCTTCGTGTTCATGACGAACGGGCCGTACCACGCGATCGGCTCGCGGATCGGGGCGCCGCCGAGGATCACGACGTCCATGGCGGACAGCCGCGACTCCTGCTCGGCGTCGGCGGCGACGGTGATCGCGTCGCCCGCTCCGTACAGGACGGCCTGGCCGGTGCGGATCGGCGCGCGCTCGGCGCCGGCGGTCCCGGCGCCGGACAGGACGTAGACCAGGGCGTTGAAGTCGCGCCGCCACGGCAGCCGCAGGCCGGCTCCGGGCGCGAGCGTCGCGTGGATCATCGTGATCGGGGTGAACGTCGTGCCGGGCCCGGTGTGCCCGGCCAGCTCACCGGCGATCAGCCGCAGCAGCACCCCGCCGTCGGGGGAGGAGAGCAGCGCGGACTCGTGGCCGCGCAGGTCCTGGTACTTCGGCGGCAGCCACTTGTGCTCCTGCGGCAGGTTCACCCACAGCTGCAGCCCGTGGAACAGACCACCGCTGGCGACCAGCGCCTCCGGCGGGCGCTCGATGTGCAGCAGGCCGCTGCCCGCAGTCATCCACTGCGTGTCGCCGTCGGTGATCGTGCCGCCGCCGCCGTGGCTGTCCTGGTGCTCGAAGGTGCCGTCGATGATGTAGGTGACGGTCTCGAAGCCGCGGTGCGGATGCCACGGCGTGCCCTTCGGCTCGCCGGGGGCGTACTCGACCTCACCCATCTGGTCCATCATCAGGAACGGGTCGAGGTCGCGCAGGTCGATGCCGGCGAAGGCGCGCCGCACGGGGAAGCCCTCGCCCTCGTACCCGGAAGGGGCGGTGGTCACCGAACGGACGGCGCGCTCGATCGCCGCCTCACCCGGCTCGGGAACTCGGGGGAGCACGGTGATGTCCGGGACGGTCACGGCGGGCATGGAGCCTCCAGATTTGAACTCTCAAGTAATTGCTCCCCGTCAACGCTATTGTCGGGGTATGTCTTCCGAACCCAACGTTGTGCTCGAGGGCTACACGTTCCTGGAGGGTCCCCGTTGGCACGAGGGCCGCATCTGGGTGTCCGACTTCTACACCGGGCAGGTCGTGTCCGCACGTGCTGACGGCTCCGACGTGCGCGTCGAGGCCGAGGTGCCCAACCAGCCGTCCGGCCTCGGCTGGCTGCCCGACGGGCGGCTGCTCGTCGTGTCGATGAAGGACCGCCGCATCCTGCGCAGAGAGGCCGACGGCAGCCTCGTCGTGCACGCCGACCTCGCCGAGTACTGCGGCGGCCACCTCAACGACATGCTCGTCGACCCGCAGGGCCGCGCGTACGCCGGGAACTTCGGTTTCGACCTGATGGCCGGTGCTGATCCCGAGCTCGCCGACCTGGTGCGGGTCGATCCCGACGGCACGGTCACCGTGGCCGCGCGGGACCTGTGGTTCCCCAACGGGATGGTGCTGCTGGGCGACACGCTCGTCGTCAACGAGACGATGGGCAACCGGATCAGCGCGTTCGACGTCGCCGAGGACGGCTCGCTCGGTCCGCGCCGCGACTTCGCGGTGTTCGACGAGCTGCCGCCCGCGGGCACGGACCTGCAGACCCTGCTGTCCCACACCAAGGTGGGCCCGGACGGCGCCGCGGGAGACTCCGAGGGCGGGGTCTGGTTCGCCGACGCGTTCGGGCAGCGCGCCGCCCGCGTGCTCGACGGGAAGATCGTCGACACCGTGGACGTCGGGACCGGCGTCTACGCGTGCGCGCTCGGCGGTGAGGACGGCCGCACTCTGTTCCTCTGCACGGCGCCGAGCTTCGCCGAGCACGAGCGCAAGGCAGCTCGGGAGGCGCAGCTGCTCTCCGTGACGGTCTCGGTGCCCGCCTGAGCCACCCCGTCCCTGCGTCGAGAACGAACATAGGGTGATCAACAAGGCTGTTCGATCACCGCAAGTTCGTTCTCGACGCGTACGGGGACCTTGGGGAAGGAGGTGCGCAGTGCCCGGGATGGATCCGGCGGAGCTGCGCAAGCGGTTCACCGACGCACCGGTGGCGCGGATGGCGACGCTGCGGGCGGACGGCACCCCGCGGCTGGTGCCGGTCACGTTCGCCGTGGTGGGAGAACGGGTCTTCGTGGGGATCGACGACGTGAAACCGAAGTCGGGCCGCCGGCTGGCCCGGCTCGCCGACGTCGACCGCGATCCGCGGGTGGCGCTGCTCGTCGACCGCTACGCCGAGGACTGGTCGCAGCTGTGGTGGGTGCGGGTCGACGGCCGGGCCACCGTCCACGAGGACGGCCCGGTGCTCGCCGGGGCGGCGACCGCGCTGCGCGCCAAGTACCCGCAGTACGCGCGCGCCACCTTCACCGCGGTCGTCGCGGTCGAGCCGACCGCCTGGACGGGCTGGTCGGCACGCGCCTGACTCATCGGCCGTCGAGGCGGGCGACGATCGCGTCCCGGACCCGCTCGCGGTGCTCCAGGTGCGGTGCGTGCCCGCCGCCGAGGATCAGCAGCTCGACGTCCGTGCTCCGGACGGTGTCGCGGATCGCCTCGACGTGCGCGACCGTGCCGTAGCGGTCCTCGGTGCCCTGCACCGCAAGGATCGGGCAGGTGATCGCCGCGATGTCGGGGCGCAGGTCCCAGTCGCGGAACGCCGGGTCCCGCCAGACGTCGCACCAGTTGGCGAAGGTGACGTCGGGATCGCGGTGGTGGCGAGCCATCCTCCGGCGCAGGTCGCCCTCCTCGAACTCGGCGCGGGCCTGCGCGATGCCGGCCAGCCCGACCTCCTCGACGAACACGTGCGGCGCGATCACCACCAATGCCGACACATCGGCGATCGCCGCGTGCAGCAGCGCGATGGACGCCCCGTCGCTGTGCCCGATGAGCGCGGGCCGCTCCAGCCCGAGCGCTTCGCGCAGGGCGGGCACGACCGTGCGCGCCTCCTCGTGCATGAACGTCGTCGTGCGCTTCGCGGGCGGCAGGTCCGACCAGCCGTGCCCGAGCCGCGAGTACGCGACGGTGCGCCGCCCGGTCGCCGCGGCGACGTCCTCGTGGAACCCGCGCCACAGCCCGACCGAGCCGAGGCCTTCGTGCAGGAACAGCAGCGGCGGGAGATCGGGGCGGCCGGGGATGTCGGCGTACTCGACGCGGCCGCCGGGAACCTCGACGGTGGGGAGCTGCACGGTGCGAGCGTAGGCGATCACCGGGCGTCGAGCAGGGCGATCAGCTTCTTCGGCGCGACCTCGCGGTAGGCGTCGGTCACCACCTCGGCGATCTCGGCCCAGTCCAGCTCGCCGGTGCCGAGGGCGTCGAGGTTCACGCCCAGCCATCCGCGGTGCCCGACGTAGGGCGGGCGGAAGTACACCTGCGGTCGGGCTGCGACCAGCGCCTCCTGTGCGCCTGGCGGCGCCGCGCACCAGAACGCGGTCCGCGGGTCGCCGTGGTGGTGGTCGGAGTACACGACGAACGCCTTGCGCACGAACCACGTGGGCTCGCCGTGGCTGATCTTCTCCGTCGTCTCCGGCAGCGCGAGGCACAGCTCGCGCAGCCGGGGCAGCGGATCGGGGCTCACGCCGGGACCGCCCGCAGCACCCTGTACGAGCTGGGCGGCGGCAGCGGCCGCTCGTCGGTGAGGACGAGCCCGGCCGCGGCCAGCAGCTCGGCGAACTCCGCCGACGTGCGTTCCCGGCCACCCGTGCAGACGAGCATGTTCAGATCGCTCATCAGCGTCACGTACGCATCGGGCAGCGCGGCCGGATCGGCGGGCAGCGTCGGCTCCACGACGAACAGCCTCCCGCGCTCGGGCATCGCGGCCCGCACCGACCGCAGCACGGCGACCGCGCGCTCGTCCGGCCAGTCGTGCAGAACGCTCTTGAGCACGTGCGCGTCGGCCGCTGGGACCGCCTCGAACACGTCCCCGGTGACGATCTCCGCCCCGGGCGGGAGCACACGGGCGGCGTCGCCGATGCCGTCGGGCAGGTCGAACAGGATCCCGTGCAGCCCCGGATGCGCGGCGAGGAACGCCGCCAGCAGGGTGCCGTTCCCGCCGCCGACGTCCACGAGGGTGCGGACGCCGTCGAGATCGCAGGCGGCGGCCACGTCGGCGGCCACCATGCGGGTGCCCTCGGCCATCGCCTCGGTGAACACCGCGCGCAACAGCGGATCGGCGGCGATCGCGTCGAACGTCGACGAGCCGGTGATCCGCGGCAGCGCGGGGTCGCCGCCGCGGACGCTCGCGGGCAGCTCGCCCCAGGCCCGCCAGGTGGCGTCCCCGCAGAACAGCTGCGCGAGCCCGCCCAGCCCGCCGGGCGAGCCGGGGCGCAGCAGCTCCCCGTCCGCGGTGAGTGCGAAGCGACCGGCGCCGTCGCGGGTGGCGAGCCGCAGCCCCACCATCGCGGTCAGCAGCCGGTGCGTGGCACCCGGATCGGTGTCGGCGAGCCGGGCCAGCTCGGCGGCGGTGCGCGGCTCGACCATCAGCTCGGGCAGGCCCAGCGCGGCTGCCGTGCGCAGCACCTGGGCCGGGAAGAACCCCCACAGCATCCCGAGGACCCGGTTGCGGTCCCCGGTGCGGTTCTGCGTGGTCGCGGTCATGACGGGCGATAGGTGCCGACGGACCAGACGTTGCCCTCGGGATCGGCCACGGCGAACTCGCGCGACCCGTAGGGCTGGTCGACCGGTTCCTGGACCACGGTCGCCCCTGCCGCGACGGCGCGCTCGTAGAGCGGATCGACCGCGGTGCCGGGGGTGACGGCCAGGTAGAGGACGGCCTTGCCGGTGTCGAACGGCGAGTCGCCGGTGCGCGTGCCGAGCATGACGACGCCCTCGTCGTCGCCGGATCCCCAGGCCAGCTCCGCGTGGGCGATCGCGCCGTCGTCGCCGGTCGTCACGGACTTCTCGGTGAACCCCAGCGCGGAGACCAGGAACTCGATCGCCGCCTCGGGGTCGTCGTAGCGCAGGGCGGGATGGATGCTCATGCCGGCGACCGTAGGTCCGCGGCGGCGACCTGGCTTGAAGGAATGGGAACGGCGGCCTGCCACTCCGCGACGTACGCGGTCGGGGGCACCCCGGCGAGCGCGCGGAACTCGCGGGTGAGGTGGGCGTGGTCGGCGTAGCCGCAGCGGGCGGCGACGTCGGCGATCGAGCGGTCGGTCCGATCGGCGCGGTCGGCCGGACCGGCGGTGAGCGCCGGCACGAGCAGCCGTACCGCGCGTTCGAACCGCACCACCCGCGCCGCGGCCTTCGGGGCGAGCCCGACCTGTGCGCGGAACCGGGTCAGCAGGTGGCGGCGGCTCCACCCGGTGCCGTCGGCGAGCTCCGCGACTCCGGCCGCGCCGCCGGTGCGCTGCAGCCGCTGCCACGCCCAGCGCACCTCGGGATCGGGCAGGCGCGGTGCGGCGGCGAGCAGCCCGAGCAGGGCCGCGTCGACCCGGGCGAACCGCTGCGGCCAGCCGGGGTCCTCCGCGAGCCGCTCCGGCAGACGGGCCAGCTCCGGCACGGCCAGCTCGTCGAGGGCCGGGGCGCGGTTGACCAGCTCGTCCATCGGCCGGCCCAGCAGCGTGTACCCGCCCAGCGGGGTGAGATCGACCTGCACACCGCGCTGCAGGCCCACGAACTCGGTGAGCACCACCGCGTCGTGCAGCCCCGCGAGGAACGAGCCGGGCGCGCTCGGCCCGGCCGGGCCGAGCATCCGCAGCGGCGGCCCGAACGAAATGATCAACGTGAGCGCGCCGACCGGCGCCTGGCGGCGGCGCACCGGCGTCGTGGAGTGCTCGACGTACCCGACGTAGCGGCGGACCAGCCCGGCCAGTGCCGGGTGCGGGCGCGCGTCGACGTACTCAGCCCGGTACTCGGCCCGCTCCATCGACCCAGGATGACACCGCTGCGGCCGCGGAACCTAGGATCCGGCCGTGCGGCGCGGGTTCGACGGCCTCGTGGCGCGGGCTGCGGCGCTGACCGAGCGCGCGCCCCCCGCCGTCCTCGGCATCACCGGGAGCCCGGGAGCCGGCAAGTCCACCCTGGCCGCGGCGCTGGCGCGGGCCGTGCCGTGCGCGGTGCACGTCCCGATGGACGGCTTCCACCTCGCCGACGTCGTGCTCGACGCGCTGGGCAGGCGGAACGCGAAGGGCGCCGAGGACACGTTCGACGTCGGCGGCTACGTCGCGCTGCTGCGCCGGCTGCGGGCCGGTACGGACGACGTCGTGTACGCGCCGGCGTTCGAGCGGGAGCTGGAGCAGCCGATCGCCGGGGCGATCGCGGTGCCGCGGGGCACCCGGCTCGTCGTCACCGAGGGCAACTACCTGCTGCTGCAGCGCGGCCGCTGGCCGGAGGTCGCCACGCTGCTGGACGAGGTGTGGTTCTGCGCACCCGACCCGGCCGTGCGGCGGGAGCGGCTGATCGCCCGGCACGTCGCGTTCGGCAAGCCACCGGCCGCGGCCGAAGCCTGGGTCGCCGCCGTCGACGACCCGAACGCCGCACTGATCGAGGCGACCAGGGACCGCGCCGATCTCGTCCTGGGCCCCGACGTGCTCGACGACGTGCCCCTCTGAGGTGCGCCGTCGAGCCGGGCGAGGGCGGATCAGGCGAGGGGGGTGGAGCCGCCGAGCATCCCGGGGGAACGGCGGAGGCGGATGTCGCAGGAGATCGACTCCTCGGGCAAGCCCGTGAGATCGGCGATGAGCGAGCGCGCGGCGTCCTGCGCCTCCGCCATCGACGTCACGGAGGTCGCCGCCTCGATGGCCGGCACGTACAGGACCAGGCGCCGCTCAGCTGGCCAGGCGACCACCTCGAACGGGTCCGTGGACGTGTCGGTCACAGGTGCCCCTGATGTCCTCGACCGCGCCGCATCCTCCCACCGTAGCGCCGTTCCACGCCCTGACCACAGGGCCGGACGGACGGTCACTCCTCCAGCTCGGCGGAGCCGTCCGCGGCGTCCTCCTCGGAACCGTCGGCCGAGGCCGTGGGATCGGCCGACGGGCCGGTCGTGGTGGCGGCGGTGGGGGTGGCCGGCGACGTCCCGGCCGGGCCCGTCCCGGCGGGGGCGGACGCCGGGGACGAGGTGGCCGACGCGGTGCCCGGCAGGGTGGTGCGGGACGGCGCGGCCCCGGTGGTGGCCGTGGCGGCGGGCGCGGTCTCGCGCCGGTCGCGGGGCGGCTCACCGATCGGCCGGAACGGCGTGAAGTGGGTGACCGGCAGGTGGTCGTGCGCCTCGGCCATGAACGCCCGCCACACCTCGCCGGGCAGGCTCTTGCCCTCCACGGGTGTCCCATCGGCGGTGCGGATCGGATCGTTCCGGTCGGTGCCCATCCACACCGCCGCGGCCAGCGCCGGGGTGTAGCCGGCCATCCAGGCGTCGTTGTTCTGGCCGGGGAAGCGGGACTGCACCGTGCCGGTCTTCGCGGCGACGGGCCGCCCGCCGGGCAGCGCCAGCCCGTCGGTGGGGGCGACGTCGAGCATCGTCTCGGTGACGTTGCGGGCCACTCGTTCGGTGAACCGCTGCTCCCCGCGCGTCACGGCCTCGTAGAGGACGGTGCCGTCGGCGCGGACGACGGACTGCACCAGGTGCGGCGGCCGCCAGACGCCGCCCGCTGCGAGCGTCGCGTACGCCGAGGCCAGGTCGAGCGCGGAGACCTCCTTGTTGCCCAGCGCGATGCCCTCGTCCGGGTCGTCCAGCGGGCTGGTGATGCCGGCGGCGCGGGCCGCGTCGGCGACCGCGTCCGGGCCGACCCTGCGGGCCAGCGAGGCGAACACGACGTTGTTCGACACCGTCATCGCCTGCTTGAGGTCGCAGCGGAGGCACTCGGCGCCCGGCGCGTTGCGCAGTCCCGGCCGCGCGGCGCCGTCGAACGTCTCGCCGAGCCCGATCGGCGGGTCGTGCAGCAGCCCGGCCAGCACCACGAACGGCTTGAACGTCGATCCGGCCAGGCGCTGCGCGCGGGCGTAGTCGAGACCGTGCCCGTTCTCGCCGCCGTAGTAGGCGAGGATCGCGCCGGTCGCCGGGTCGATCGCGACCATCGCGGTGCGCAGGTCGTCCGGCTGCCCGGCCAGCGCCCTCTGCGCAGCCGCGACGGCGTCCCGCTGGCGCGCCGGGTCGATCGTGGTCGTGATCCGCAGCCCGCCCTGGGCGAGGTCCTGCTCGGAGATGCCCAGCTCGGCCAGCTCCCGGCTGACGGCGGTGACGATGTGGCCGGTGCTGTCCGCCGGCACGCCGATGCCCTTGGCGGTCGTCCGCGGCACGGTCACCGGGAACTGAGCGGCTTCGCGCTGCTGCGGGCTCATCCAGCCCTGCGCCACCATGCCGTCGAGCACGAAGCTCCAGCGCTGCACGGCCCGCTCCGGGTTGAGCGCCGGATCCCACCGCGCCGGGGACTGGATGACCCCGGCGAGCAGAGCGCCCTCCTCGGGGGTGAGCTGCCCGACGTCCTTGCCGAAGTAGGCCTGGCTGGCCGACTGGATGCCGTAGGCGCCGCGGCCGAAGTAGATCGCGTTGAGGTAGTCGGCGAGGATCTCGTCCTTCGTGCGCTGCTGGGAGAGCTTCACCGACAGGACGAGCTCCTTGTACTTGCGCCAGAGCGTCTGGTCGTCGCCGACCAGGGCGTTCTTGACGAACTGCTGAGTGATCGTCGAGCCCCCGCCGGTGCCGCCGCGCAGCTGGTTCCAGGCGGCGCGGGCGATCCCGGACAGGTCGAAGCCGGGGTTGGAGTAGAACGTGCGGTCCTCGGCGGCGAGCACGGCGTGGCGCACGTGCTCGGGCACTGCGTCGAGGCCGACCTTCGTGCGGTTGCCGGCCTCGGGCACGAGCCGGGTCAGCTGGCTGCCGTCGGCGTACGACACCAGCGCGACCTGGTTGTTCACCGCGTCGTCCGGGTTGGGGATCGGGAAGAACAGGTACCCGGCGCCGAACGCCACCAGCGGCGACACGAACAGCCCGGCCACCGACAGCAGCACCGCCTGGAGGGTGCGGCGGCGCTTCTCGCGGGGCGTGCGTTCCGGGGCGGGGGCCGACCGGCGCTCCAGCACCGCCCACGCGGCGGGTCGGCGGTCGGCGCCGGCCGTCTGGTCGGACTTGTGGCCGGCCTTCTGATCGGCGCGGTGGCGCGGCTCCCCCTCCGAGGGGCCCGCCTGCGGCCGCCACGTGCCGTGCCCGCCGGACTCGGCGGCGTGCCGCCTGCTGCCGCGCTGGGCCGGGCACACCAGCTTGCGCGGGTCGTCCTGCGCCCGTCTCGAGGCCGTGCTCTGCGGCCGGCCGCCGGCCCGGGTGGTGTCCGGACCGGCGGCGGCCGTGCGGCCGGGCTCGGGGGTGCGCGGCCGCGCAGAGGTCCGCTGCGCGGCGATCCGCGGGAGACGGGGGATCGGCGGACCGGGCAGCGAACCGGTCTGGGGAGCGGAGCGCTGCACGTTCTCCCCGGCCGGCCGGGGACCGGGGACGACGCGCGGGATCTCGGGCAGGCTCGGGTGGGTCGGGTGATCGGCGGGCGACCCGGCTCGGGTCGGGACGCTGCGGGTGCGTGCGTCGTTCGCCCGCGTCATCCGTCACCTCCGCTCGGTCGTCTCGCCAACCGCGGATCCACCCCGGCCCTGCGACCCGACCAACGGCCGCGCGGCGACGCCGATGTGGCGCATCCACCGAGATCACCCGAAGGCGGTGCGCGTCGTGCCCGGCTCGCCGAGCGGCGGTGCGCTACGGCGACGGTGTGTGAGTCACGCTCCGCCGAATGGAGCAGTGATCGGACGACACGCCCTCAGGTGAGCAGCGCCGCCATCCGTTCGCGGAGCGCCGTCGCTGCCGAGTACGGGCGGACGAGGACGGTCAGCGCGGACAGCTCGCCGCCCTCAGCGCGCAGGATGTCGACGCCCTCGAGCTCGCGGTCGCCGACGCGGGCGGCGAACCGCAGCACGTGCCCGTCGGGGCCGGCGTACTCGGCGGTGTAGCGGAAGTCCTCGAAGACCTGCAGGACGGCGGACAGGATCGCCTGCAGCGCCGAGCGGCCGCGGTAGGGCTTGTGCACGACCGGCGAATGGAACACCGCGTCCTGGCGGAACAGGGCGACGGCGGCCGGGACTTCCCGGGCCTCGACGGCGGCGCGGAACGCGGCGTAGGGATCGGCCATCCCGCCATTCTGGCCACCGGCCCCGGCCGAGGGCAGCATCAGACCGGCGCGCCGACGAGCGCTTCGTGCACGATTTCGTACGAGCGGATGCGGTCGGCCGCGCCGTGCATCGCCGTGACGATCATCAGCTCGTCGGCCTCGGTGCGCTCGAGCAGCTCCGTGACCCCCTCGCGGACGGTGTCGGGGGAACCGATGATCTGCTGGCTCATCCGGTCCTCGACGAACGCCCGCTCGAAGTCGGACAGCTCGTGCGCGGCGGCCTCCTCAGGGGACGGCAGCAGCCCGGGGTTGCCCTTGCGCAACTGGAGGAACTGGATCGCGCTGGGCAGCGCCAGCCGGCGGGCTTCCTCGTCGGTCTCGGCGGCGAACACGGCGGCCGCGATCATCGCGTACGGCTGCTGCAGCACCGCCGACGGCTGGAACCGCTCCCGGTAGAGCGTGAGCGCGGGGATCGTGTTCTCCGCGGCGAAGTGGTGGGCGAACGCGAACGGCAGCCCGAGCATGCCCGCGACCTGCGCGCTGTAGTCGCTGGAGCCCAGCAGCCAGATGGCCGGCTGTGCCCCCGTCGCGGGCACGGCCAGCACGGGCCCGTCCCCGCGGAAGTAGGAGACCAGCTCCACCAGCTGGTCGGGGAAGTCGTCGGCGCCCAGCGGCGAGGTGCCGCGGCGCAGCGCGCGGGCGGTGCGCTGGTCCGTGCCCGGTGCCCGGCCGATGCCGAGATCGATCCGGCCGGGGTGCAGCGCGTCGAGGATGCCGAACTGCTCGGCGACCACCAGCGGCTGGTGGTTGGGCAGCATCACCCCGCCCGACCCGACGCGGATGCGGGTGGTGGCTGCGGCGATGTGCGCGATGATCACCGCTGGCGCGGAGCTCGCGATGCCCGGCATCCCGTGGTGCTCGGCCAGCCAGTACCGCTGGTAGCCCAGTTCGTCGACCCGCCGGGCGAGCGCGGTGCTCGCGGCGAGGGCGTCCGTGGCGGACGCGCCGGATCCGACGGGGACGAGATCGAGCACGGAGAGCGGCACCACGTCGAGACGAACAACGGAGGGGCCGCCGATCTTCCCTCGATGCGCGGCGGCCCGGCGTGCGGCCCGGCGGTGCGGCCGATCGGCTCGCAGGTGCGCCGGTCGGGCCGTCGGTGCCGCCACCGACCGGCCGATGTCGACGTGCTCCGGTTCCGGATCTGCAGCGACGCTGCGTACCGCGTCGGGCACCCTCCCGCGCGGTGATGCGGAGAGTGCCCATCCGTGCACCGACAGCCAGTGCTGTGACCTGCACAACTCGTTCCCGGGCCGGTGCGGGGCCCGCTCGGCTGTGCCGAACGGCGCACCGTCGCCGTCGAAGATCGCGACCGAGCAGACGCGCCGCCGTCCGCCGAAGGACCGACCCGGCAATTCCGGCAATCCGGCGTGTCGCGGCAAAAGGGTCAATGTGCGTTGCGCCACGGCGTCCTGGCATTCTCCCGACCGATGTTCGGCGAACTCCTCCGTGACCTCCTCGCGCACACCGGGGCGGAATACTGTTGTGTCGCCGACCCCGTGCAGGGAAAGGTCCTGGAGGAAGCCGGACTGCAATCCGGTGCGCAGTCCGAGACGTCGCTCGCAGTCCTCGGGTGGGGTGCGGGAGCCGAGGTGTTCCTGCGCCGCAGCGGCAGCGACGAGCTCGACGACCTGATCGTCACCACGCAGGCCGCCTACCACCTCGTGCGACCGCTGGAGGCGGACGCCGACCAACCGCTCCTGGTGTACCTGCGGGTCGACCGCAAGCGGGGCAACCTCGCGCTCGCCCGGCGCGGGCTCGCCACCGCCAGGCCGGCCACCGCCCCGTCGGGCGGCGGCTCGACCACCTCTGATCGACCGGCACGGCTGCCCGCCCAGCGGCACCCGGAGGCGCCGGCGCGGCAGGAGGCTGCGCGCCAGGTGCCGGCTGCCGTCGGCGCGCTGCCCCGCCGACAGCCGCTGGCTCTGCCGGTGCCGCGGCCACCCCCGTCGCCGCAGCCGCGCAAAGCCGCCACCGACGCCGTTCTGCCCGCGGGTGCCCGGTGGCACACCGACACGCGCACGCTCGACCGGGTGCTGCAGGCGCTGCGCAGGCTGTGATGATTCGCTGGGACGATTCACTGTGATGATCCGCTGTGGCGATTGCGTTGCGACGATCGCGTCGTGACGATTCGCTGTGACGATCCACGGCGACGATCCGCAGTCCAGCGGCGCACGTTCCGGACGTTTCCGGGGCACCGTTTTCCACTATGCGACTCCGCCACGTCGTTCCGTGGTGCGCGACGGCCGAGTCGTCCCGACTCCCACCCCGTTCCCGGGGATTCATCGACCCGTTCCGCCGGTTTCGTGCACGGCGGGGGAGGAAACCACCGACATGAGCAACATCGACCACTGCCTCGACATGGCCGCGAACATCAAGGGAGCGTTCGCGGTCGCCGTCGTGGACTTCGAGAGCGGCATGACGCTGGGCTCGCGCGGCGGCAGCCCCGAGTTCGACCTGGACGTCGCCGCGCCCGGCAACAGCGACGTGGTGCGCACGAAGCTGGAGGTCATGCAGAAGCTGGGACTGCGCGAGGGGATCGAGGACATCCTGATCACCCTGGACACCCAGTACCACCTGATCCGGCCGGTCCGCGGCGGCGGCACCGACGAGAAGCTGTTCATCTACCTGGTGCTCAACCGGGCGCAGGCCAACCTGGCGATGGCGCGGCGCGACCTGCGGGTGATCGAGCAGTCGTTCTACATGGCGGTGCCCGCGCCCGCCCGGCCGCCGATGCCGGAGAACGCCGGGTTCTTCCCGGCGAACATCCAGCGCTGAGCCGCATCCGGAGGAACCGATGGCGCGGCACCGGCATGCGGTCAACGTGCGGACGGACGGGCTCGCCGCCGTGCTGGGCCCGCTCGCCGGTGATCCCGCTGTGCGGGCCGCGCTCCTGGTGGACATCGACAGCGGCATGGTGCTCGGCGCGACGGGTCAACCGCTGACCGAGTGTGAGGAAGTCGGCGCCCTCCACGGTGAGCTGATGCGCCTCGCATGCAGCCCCGTAGTGGGTATGGTGACTACGCCACCGGAGACCGGGGGTGACCCGGCGATCGACGCCGAGCTCACCGTCAACCGGGGCCCGCGCCGGCACCTCGTGGTGCGCCGGATCGCCGACCCGCACGGCGACCGGCTCGCGCTGTCGATCCTGGTCGACGGCCCGCCCCGGGTGCTGCGCCGCGTGCGGCGCCGGCTGGGGGCGGTGTCGGCCGCTGCGCTCACCGCCGGTCCGACGGTGAGCCTCAGGCCGCGGGACGGCGCCTGGGTACCAGGCGTAGTGGAGGAGCGCCCCGTACTGCGGGCGCCGTCTCGCACCTTCCCGGCTGCGCCCCGGGCCGGCACGGCCCGGGGCCCGCAGCTGCCGGCGCTCTCGCAGCTCGACGAGGGCCTGGCCGGACCCGGACCGCACCAGGGTGCGACCGCTCGGCCGCCGGTCGCGCCGAGCAGCCCACCGCCGGGCGAGCCCGCCCTGCCGGCCCAGGCGCAGCGGCGCCCGGCCCCGCCCTCCGCGCTGCCCCCGAGGCCCTCGGTCTGACCTCACGGTCGAGCCGAGGGACCGGTGGGCAGAACCCGGTTCGGCCGCGCGGCGCAGCCCCTCTAGCATCGACGGGCACCGTTCCGTCGCAGAGGAGCGGTGGCACCTCGAGACGACACCACAGTGGAGGCCTTCCGTGTCCGCGCCCGCAACCCGTCCCGCGTCCGCTCGCGTCCGGGTGCCGGCCGGGACGACGGCCGGGGCCGCCGTCCGCGAGGCCGGCCTGCCGTCGAGCGGGCCGAGCGCCGTCGTGGTCGTCAGGGACGCTGACGGCAAGCTGCGCGACCTTTCCTGGGTCCCGGACACCGACGTCGAGGTCGAACCGGTCGCGGCCGACACCGAGGACGGCCGCAGCGTCATCCGCCACTCCGCCGCGCACGTGCTCGCACAGGCCGTCCAGCAGCTGTTCCCCGAAGCGAAGCTGGGCATCGGCCCGCCGGTCAAGGACGGCTTCTACTACGACTTCGACGTGGCCCGGCCGTTCACGCCCGAGGACCTCTCGGCGCTCGAGTCGGCCATGAAGAAGATCATCAAGTCCGGGCAGCGGTTCTCCCGCCGCCGCTACGCCTCCCTCGACGACGCCCGCAAGGAGCTCGCCGACGAGCCGTACAAGCTCGAGCTGATCGAGCTCAAGGGCAACCCGGGCGACGACGTCGTCGAGGTCGACGGCAGTGGCGAGCTGACCGCGTACGACAACGTCCACGCGCACACCGGCGAGGTCGTCTGGTCCGACCTGTGCCGCGGCCCGCACGTGCCGACGACGAAGTACATCCCGGCCTTCAAGCTGATGCGCAGCGCCGCGGCGTACTGGCGCGGCAGCGAGAAGAACCCGATGCTGCAGCGCATCTACGGCACGGCGTGGGAGTCGGTCGAGCAGCTCGATCTCTACCTCGACCGGCTGCTGGAGGCCGAGAAGCGCGACCACCGCCGCTTGGGTGCCGAGCTGGACCTGTTCTCGTTCCCCGATGAGATCGGCTCCGGGCTCCCGGTGTTCCACCCCAAGGGCGGAGTGATCCGCAAGGAGATGGAGGACTACGCCCGCCGCCGCCACGAGGAGGCCGGGTACGTCTTCGTCAACACCCCGCACATCACCAAGGCGCAGCTGTTCGAGACGTCGGGCCACCTGCACTGGTACGCCGACGGCATGTTCCCGCCCATGCAGCTCGACGCCGAGTACGGCAAGGACGGGGAGCTGCGGAAACCGGCTCAGGACTACTACCTGAAGCCGATGAACTGCCCGATGCACAACCTCATCTACCGGTCGCGCGGGCGGTCCTACCGCGAGCTGCCGCTGCGGATGTTCGAGTTCGGCTCGGTCTACCGCTACGAGAAGTCCGGCGTGGTGCACGGCCTGACCCGGGCGCGCGGGTTCACCCAGGACGACGCGCACATCTACTGCACGCGCGAGCAGATGCAGGACGAGATCCGCTCGCTGCTCACGTTCGTGCTGGACCTGCTGCGCGACTACGGGCTCGACGACTTCTACCTGGAGCTGTCGACCCGGGACCCGGAGAAGTCCATCGGCAGCGACGAGGACTGGGAGAAGGCCACCGACGCGCTGCGCGAGGCCGCCGAGGCGTCCGGCCTGGAGCTGGTGCTCGACCCGGGCGGCGCCGCGTTCTACGCCCCGAAGATCAGTGTGCAGGCCAAGGACGCGATCGGGCGCACCTGGCAGCTGTCGACCATCCAGGTCGACCTCATGGAGCCGGGCCTGTTCGGGCTGGAGTACACCGCGGCCGACGGCTCCCGCCAGCAGCCGATCATGATCCACCGGGCGCTGTTCGGCTCGATCGAGCGGTTCTTCGGGGTGCTCACCGAGCACTACGCGGGAGCGTTCCCGGCGTGGCTGGCCCCGGTGCAGGCCGTCGCGATCCCGGTGACCGCCGAGCAGATCCCGGCCGTCGAGGAGTTCGCGGCGCTGCTGCGGGCCCGGGGCGTGCGGATCGAGGTCGACAAGAGCGACGACCGCATGCAGAAGAAGATCCGCACCCACACTCTGCAGAAGGTGCCGTTCCTGGTACTGGCCGGCGCCCGCGACGTCGAGGCCGGCGCGGTGAGCTTCCGTTTCCGCGACGGCAGCCAGCGCAACGGTGTGCCCGTCGCCGAGGCGGTCGAGCTGGTCACCGGATGGATCGCCCGCCGGGAGAACGCCAGCCCCACCGCCGAGGCGTTCGGCGGCTGATCAGGTTCCGCCCGCCTCGCCGGTCTGACCACGCCGGCGAGGCGGTTCGTCGTCGAGCGCGGCGCGGACGGCGGCGGCCCGTGACTCGTCCCAGGTGATCGTCGGGTCCTCCTCGAAGACGATGGCGGCCACGCTCGCGGCCCCCAGTGCGGCGAGGTTCCACTGCGCCGGGCCGGTCCCGAACGGGTCCGCCGTGACCGGTTCCCGCACCGCGTCCGGCGTGATCGCCGCCATCAGGGTCAGACCGCGCAGCGACGCGCTCGCCAGGGTCGCGACCGTCGCGGGGGTGACGCCCAGGCCGGGGCGGATGCGGTGGCCGAGCAGCCCCGCCCACCGCTCCCAGCTGGTGGCGACCCGCTCGAGGAACCCGCGCTCGGACTCGGCCAGCGCAGAAGCGACGTCATCACGCAGCTCTCCCGGCGGCAGGCTCTGGACGGTCGCGTGCAGGGCCAGGTAGGAGCGCCACGCGGGGGAGTCGGCCAGTACGGCGAAGTCGTGCTCACCGCCCAGCCGGAGCACGTCGACCAGCAGCCGGCGGCGGCCCGCGGGCGTGCCGAGCCAGTCGAGCCGGTCGGCGATCACCCGCCGGACCAGTGCATCGGACTCGCGCCCCGCCACCTCGGCCAGCTCGACGGCGCGGGCCAGCTCCTTGAGCAGGTCGCCGAAGAACATCTCCTTGTACGGCCAGCGCCGGTAGGCGGCGCTGCGGGCGACCCCGGCCTCGCGGATCACGTCCTCGAAGCTCAGGTGTTCCAGGCTCACCGTCAGCCCGGTGCGCCCCACCATCTCCGTCGCGGCGCGCAGCATCCGTCGCGCCGTCTCCGCGTCGCCGAGCCGCGGCCGCCGGGGCCTGAGCGGATGTGCACCGGGCGACGGCGCACCCGGCGAAGGCGTTCTCGGACGGTCGTCTGCCACAGCTCCTCGCCTCATTTTTGAGACACGATATCCTATGTCTCAAACCGGAAGGAGGACTGCATGGCGCCATCCGGGCCGACCCAGCTGCTCCACCGGCTGAAGCGCTGGATGTACCCCGCAGGCCGGCCCAACGCAGTGGCCAGGGTCCTGAACGCGGTCGCGAAGGTGCAGCACGGCACGGGTCTGCTCGCCCCGGCGGAGTGGGTCACGCTGGAGGTCGTGGGCCGGCGCAGCGGCCGGGTCGTCTCCGCACCGCTCGTGGTCGCCGAGCACGAGGGCGAGCGCTACCTCGTGGCCATGCTCGGCGAGTCCACGAACTGGGTCCGCAACGTGCGCGCCGCCGGTGGTCGTGCGGTCCTGCGCCACGGCCGCCGGGAGCGCGTGCGCCTGGTGGAGGTGCCGGTGACCGAGCGAGCGCCGATCCTGCGCCGCTACCTGGCGGTCGCCCCGGGCGCACGCCCGCACGTCGCCGTCGACCGGTGTGCGCCGTTGGCGGAGTTCGCCCGAGTCGCCGCCGATCACCCGGTGTTCCGGGTGGTCGCCGACGCGGCCGCCGAGCGCGCGGCGTAGGCCGATCGGACCCGCGCCGGCGGGCCGATCGACCCGTGGCGCAGGGATCCGTGCGCCCCCGCAGCGGCCCGCGGGTCACTCACTAGGATTCGCGACCATGAACGACGAGCGGGGCACAGGAACGGGTCCGTACCTGGAGCCCCGCGACGGTGTCGGCACCCCGGACGGCTTCCAGCGGCTGTGGACCCCGCACCGGCTCGCCTACATCAAGGACGCCGGGAACGAGGGCTGCCCGTTCTGCCGCATCCCGTCGCTGGACGACGAGGAGGGGCTGATGGTCGCGCGCGGCGCGGCCGTCTACGCGGTGCTCAACCTGCACCCGTACAACCCCGGGCACCTCATGGTGGTGCCCTACCGGCACGTGGCGGAGCTGGAGGACCTCACCGACGAGGAGTCGTCGGAGCTGATGGCCTTCACCCAGCAGGCGATCCGCGCGCTCAAGACCGTCTCGGCCCCGCACGCGTTCAACGTCGGGCTGAACCTCGGCACGGCGGCGGGTGGCTCACTCGCCGATCACCTCCACCAGCACGTGGTGCCGAGATGGGGCGGCGACGCGAACTTCATCGCCGTCGTCGGGCAGACCAAGGTGATCCCGCAGCTGCTCGGCGAGACCCGGTCGGTGCTCGCGCAGGCGTGGTCCGACCGGCGATAGGCTGGGTGGGTATCGGTCCGACAGGCAGGAGTCCATGCTCAACGTCCACGCGCGCAAGCACGTCAACCGCGTGGCCGACCCGATCGGCCGCTGGCTCGTCGCGCGCGGGGTCGGTCCGGACACGGTCACCGTGGTGGGCACGCTGGGCACCATCGTGGCGGCGCTGTGGTTCATGCCGCGGGGGCAGTTCCTGGCCGGCACGTTCGTGGTGGCCCTCTTCGTGCTGTTCGACCTGATCGACGGCGCGATGGCCCGGGCGGGCGCGACCGGCGGCACCCCGTTCGGCGCGATCCTCGACTCGGCCTGCGACCGGCTGGCCGACGCCGCCCTGTTCGGCGGTCTGATCTGGTGGTCGTTCGTGGTCGCCGGCGATCGCGCGACCGGTGTGGCGGCCCTGATCTGCCTGGTCACCGGCCAGCTCGTGTCGTACATCAAGGCCCGCGCCGAGGGCGTGGGCGTCGAGGTGGACGGCGGGATCGTCGAACGCGCCGAGCGACTGGTGCTGGCGCTGCTCGGCACCGGCTTGACCGGCTTCGGCGTCCCGTACGCGCTGCCGGTGGCGCTGTGGCTCCTGGCCGCCGGGTCGCTGTGGACGATGGTGCAGCGGCTGTGGTCGGCGCGGCGGAACTCGCGGGCGAAGCCCCCGGTGTCGCTCGATCCGGGAGAGACCGGCCCGTGAGCGTCGGGCAGGCCGCAGCGCGCCTCGCGGACCTGCAGTACGCGGCCGGGTGGCGCATGGTCCGCGCCGTGCCCGAACCGCTGGCCCGCCGGGCGTTCGAGGCCGGCGCCGGCTGGGTGGCCCGTCGGGGCGGCGCGGGGCCCGCTCAGCTGCGGGCGAACCTCGCCCGCCTCGTCCCCGACGCCGCACCCGATCAGCTGGACGCCCTCGTCGTCGCCGGGATGCGCAGCTACGGGCGCTACTGGAGCGAGGTGTTCCGCCTGTCCGCGCCGGACGTGCCGCGCATCCACGCGCGCACCCGCATGACCGGCCCCGGCCTACCGGCGCTGCTGGCGGCGATCGCTGACGGCACACCGACGGTCGTCGCGCTGCCGCACAGCGGCAACTGGGACGCCGCGGGCGCCTGGCTGGTCGAGCAGTTGCGGCAGAGCGGGCGCGAGCCGGTGTTCACCACCGTCGCCGAGAGGCTGCGACCCGAGGCGGTCTACCGGCGGTTCGTCGGCTACCGCCGGCAGCTGGGCATGGAGGTCGTCGCGGCCGGCGACAGCACGGCCGCGCACCGGGCGCTGACCGGGCGGCTGCGCGGCGGGGGAGTGGTGTGCTTGGTGGCCGACCGCGACGTGACCGGCGGCGGGGTGCCGGTCGACCTGCTCGGGGCGCCGGCCCGGCTGCCCGCCGGACCCGCGCGGCTCGCTGCGCTGACCGGGGCGCTGCTCCTGCCGGTCTGCCCGCGGTTCGCCCCGGACGGCTGGGCAGTCACCGTCGCCGAGCCGGTGCCGGTCGCGGACCGGGGCGCGGTGCCCGCCGCCGTGCAGGCGCTCGCCGACGTCTTCTGCGCGCTGCTGCGGGCCAAGCCGGAGGACTGGCACGCCCTGCAGCCGGTCTGGACGGCCGACGTGGAGCGTGTCGCCGAGGGCGCCGGCGCGGGGGTCGCGGCGTGACCGGAGCTCTGCGGATCGGGCTCGTCTGCCCGTACTCCCTCGACGTCCCCGGCGGGGTGCAGGCGCACGTCCTGGGCCTGGCGAACGCGCTGCGCGAGCTGGGGCACGAGGCGGCCGTGCTCGCCCCCGGCGCCGGGCCCGTCCCGGACTTCGTGACGTCGGCCGGCCGAGCGCTCGGCCTGCCGTACAACGGCTCGGTGGCCCGGGTCGCGTTCGGCCCCCTCTCCTACGCGCGGGTGCGGCGCTGGCTGGCCGAGCACCGGTTCGACGTGCTGCACCTGCACGAGCCGACCACGCTGAGCCTGTCCGCGCTGGCGCTGACCCTGGCCGACGGCCCGGTGGTGGCGACCTTCCACACCGCCACCGACCGCTCCCGAGCGCTGCGCGCGCTCGTCGGGGTGGCGCAGCCGCTGATGGAGCGCGTCACCGCGCGGATCGCGGTGTCGGCGACCGCGCGGCGGGTGCAGGTCGAGCACCTCGGCGGCGACGCCGTGGAGATCCCGAACGGGGTCGACGTGGCCGGGCTGGCCACCGCGGAGCCGCTCGACGTCCCGCGCCCGACGATCGGGTTCCTCGGCCGCTTCGAGGAACCCCGCAAGGGCATGCCGGTGCTGCTCGACGCCTGCCGCAGGCTCGCCCGCACCCGCCCGGACGTGCGGCTGCTCGTCGTCGGTCCGGGGGACCCGGCGGCACTGGCCGACGCCGGTGTCCCGGTGACCGCGCTCGGTGCCGTCGACGACGCCACCAAGGCCCGTGCACTGCGTGCCATGGACGTGTTCTGCGCCCCCAACCTGGGCGGGGAGAGCTTCGGCATGGTGCTGACCGAGGCGATGGCCGCGGGCGCCCCCGTCGTCGCGTCGGACCTGGACGGCTTCGCCGCCGTCCTCGCCGGCAACGGGGTGCTGGTGCCGCCCGGCGACGCGGCGGCGCTGGCTTCGGCGCTCGACGACCTCCTCGGGGATCCCGCGCGGCGGGCGGCGCTGGCCGAGGCGGGCCGCGCCCGGGCGGCCGCGTTCGCGTGGCCGACGGTCGCGGCCCGGGTCGTGCAGGTCTACCGGGCGGCCATCGCCGCCGATCCACGTCGGCTCCGGGAGGCATCGTGAGCAGCACCGCGGTGTGGGTGATCGCGCTCGTCGCCGTCTGGCTGACCTGGGTCGTGCTGACCGCCGCAGCACGCATGCGGCGGCTCGACCGGCTGCACCGCAGGCTCGACGCAGCCCGCGCGGCCCTCGACGCGGCCCTGGTCCGGCGCGTCGAGGTGGCCCGCCGCGCCGGGATCGACGCCCCGATGCCGGCGGGCAGCTGGGCCGCCCGCGAGGCCGCGGCCAACGCGCTCGGCTGGGCGCTCGCCGAGCTGGACCGCACCACGCTCCCGCCGGAGCTGCGCTACGAGCTGGCCGACGCGGAGCAGATGCTCGCGCTGGCCCGGCGGGTGCACAACGACGCCGTCCGCGACACCCTCGGCCTGCGCTCGCAGCGGCTGGTCCGCTGGCTGCACCTGGCGGGCCGCGCCCCGCTGCCACGCTACTTCGAGATCGCCGACCCGGAGCACTCCGAGGCCGAGCTCGGTGCAATCCGGATGACACCCGTCGGAGCACCCGAGCGGACCTAACCTGACCGGGACAACACTTCCCGTTCCGTCGAGAGGTACTGCCGTGTCGTCCGACCAGCCCGTTTCCGAAGCCGTTGCCCAACCGAACGCTCCTCAGCTGGGCACCGCCCGCGTCAAGCGCGGGATGGCGGAGATGCTCAAAGGCGGCGTGATCATGGACGTGGTGACGCCGGAGCAGGCCAAGATCGCCGAGGACGCCGGCGCCGTCGCCGTCATGGCGCTGGAGCGGGTGCCCGCGGACATCCGCGCCCAGGGCGGCGTCGCCCGCATGAGCGACCCGGACATGATCGCCTCGATCATCGACGCCGTCTCGATCCCGGTCATGGCGAAGGCCCGCATCGGGCACTTCGTCGAGGCGCAGGTGCTGCAGGAGATCGGCGTCGACTACATCGACGAGTCCGAGGTCCTCACCCCGGCCGACGAGACCCACCACATCGACAAGTGGGCGTTCACCGTGCCGTTCGTGTGCGGCGCGACGAACCTCGGGGAGGCGCTGCGACGGATCTCCGAGGGGGCCGCGATGATCCGGTCCAAGGGCGAGGCCGGCACCGGCAACGTCGTCGAGGCCACCCGGCACATGCGCCAGATCCGCGCCGACATCCGTCGCCTCGCCACCCTGGACGAGGCCGAGCTGTACGCCGCCGCCAAGGAGCTGCGGGCGCCCGTCGAGCTGGTCGCCGAGGTGGCGCGCACCCAGAAGCTGCCCGTCGTGCTGTTCACAGCGGGCGGCATCGCGACGCCGGCCGACGCGGCGATGATGATGCAGCTCGGTGCCGAGGGCGTGTTCGTCGGCTCGGGGATCTTCAAGTCCGGCGACCCGGCGCGGCGCGCCGAGGCCATCGTCAAGGCCACCACGTTCTACGACGACCCGGGCGTGATCGCCAAGGTGTCGCGCGGCCTCGGCGAGGCGATGGTCGGTATCAACATCTCCGAGCTGCCCGCCGAGCAGCGCTACGCGGGTCGCGGCTGGTGATCCGATCCGTCGCGGAGCGTGATGTTCGCGACGGATCGTTCGGCGTGTCCGAGACCGACGGTGATTCGCCCGTTTGCCACGGTCGCCTGGTGCGGTGACACGGCCGCTCGGAGTAGCGATTTCCGCCTACTGTCCGCCTCGATCGTGTGCGGCAGAGCTGGAGGCGGAGTGACGCATGAAGCGGACCGTGACCATCGGGAGCGTGCTGGCGCTGGCGTTGATCAGCGGGCCGGGCGTGGCGATGGCCGAGGACCGACGGGCCGTGCCCACCACGTGCACGGTGGAGCCGGCCTCTGGCACGGGCGCCGGCACTGAGCCCTCGCCGAGCGGGGACACCCCCGGCGGGGCCTCGACCGGACTGGGTGTGGCCGTGCCGGCGCTCCCGTCGATCCCGGTGCCGGACCCGGCGTCGCTGCTGCCGGGCGCCCCGGCGGGCGGGACGCCGGTGGCTCCCGGTGGCTCGGCACCGGCGGCGGCCGTGCCCGCCGGTTCCACCTCACCTGGTTCGTCTTCGCCTGGTTCGTCTTCGCCTGGTTCGTCTTCGCCTGGTTCGTCTTCGGCGGGTTCGTCTCCGGCAGGTTCCGTCCCGCAGCCCGCGCCGGCGGTGCCGAGCAGCCCGCCGGCCGGCTCCGCGCCGATCCCCGGCGACGACCCGACCGGCGGTGCATCCGAGCCGGCCGCGGCACCGGCTCCGGCCGCTCCTGAGCCCGCAGCCACCGAGCCGGCAGTGCCTGGCCCCACCGGCACCGGGCCGGCAGCGGCCGTTGCGCCGGCTCAGCCGCCCGCTGGTGGTGCGCCGGCAGGTGACGAGCCCGGCCCGTCCGCGGGGCTGCCGGTCGCGCTGAACCCCGTCCCGGCCGGGGCGCACCCGGCCGACCCCCAGCACGCGGGCGCCGAGCCGACCGGTGCGGCGCCGCCAGCGCCGGTGCTGCCGAGCCTGCCGGTGCCGCCTCCGCTCAGCACTGACCCGATTGGTTCCGGCCCGACTGTGCCCGCCGAGCCGGCTGGTCCGTCCGCTCCGGCTCCGGCGGGTGGGGATCCCGCCGCGCCACCCGCCGGAGCCGGCCCGACCGGCGGCGATCCGGCGGGCCCGCAGGTGCCCGACCCCCGTGTGCCGGCTGCGCTGAACCCGCCGGCCCCGGCGCCCGCCGGTGTCGACCCGGCCGCACCGACGCCGGCTGGGGGAGACCCGACCGGCAGCGCGCCCGCGGTGCCCGTGCCTGCAGCTCCGGTACCCACGGGAGTCGAGCCCGCCGCCCCTGCGCCCGGCGCCGACCCCGCCGGTGCCGAGCCCACCGGCTCGCACCCCGCGGGCGGCGAGCCCACCGGTGGCGCGCCGAGCAGCCCGGCGCCGGTCGGACCCGAGCCCGCGGTGCCGTCCCTCGGCGTGCCCACGGGACTGAACCCCGCCGCTCCAGGAGGCGGCGACCCGGCGGCCCCGGCTCCTGCCGGTGGTGGCCCCGCCGCTCCGGCGCCCACCGGCGCTGACCCCGCGTCCGACCCGGTGGGTGGCGACCCGGTGACCCCGGCTCCGGCCGGCGATGACCCAGCGGCGTCGCCGCCCGCCGGTGGCGAGCCGCCGGCACCTGCGCCGGCCGAGCCCGACCCCGCCGGTGCCGAACCGCCTGCGCCCGCCCCGGTCCCGAACCTCGGCGTGCCGACCGGGCTGAACCCGGTGCCGACCGGCTCCGACCCGGCTGCTGCGCCGACCGGCACCGGCCCAGCGGGCAACGACCCGGCAGCAGCGCCCGCGAGCGGCGCACCGGCTGCGCCTGCGCCCACCGGCGCTGACCCCGCTGCGCCGACCCCGGCGGGCGGCGACCACAGCGCCGCACCCGCGGCGCCGGCCGGCGGCGAGCCCGGTGCACCCGCTCCTGCCGGTGGCGAGCCGGCCCCGGCCCTCGGCGTGCCAACGGGGCTGAACCCGGCGGTCCCGGCCGGCGCCGATCCCGTCTCAGCACCGGCCGGCGGTGGCCCTGCAGCCGCGCCCGCGGGTACTGACCCGGCGGCACCGGCACCGACCGGCACCAGCCCCTCCGGGACCGACCCGACCCGCACCGACCCGGCTGCACCGGTGCCGAGCCCGGCCCCGCTCGCCGGTGCCGCGGTCCCGTCCCTGCCCGTCTCCGGTGCCGATCCCCTCGGCACTCTGCAGGGCGCCCTGCCCGGCGCGAGCAACCCGGCGGACGACCCTGCCGCGGCACCGGCGGCCGACCCCGCCGGTGCCGCGGGCGCCACGCCGGCCCCGGCAGGAGGCGACCCGGTCGCCGGCACGACCGGCTCGCCGGAGGGCTGCGTCGACCCGACGAGCGCAGCGAGCCTGCTGGGCTGGGGCAACCCGGTACGGAGCGTGGACTTCACCTCGGTCGAGGACACGCTCTCCGCGGCCCAGGGCTGGACGGCGTACTCCGGCTCCGGGGACGGCGGCCGCGGCACCCGCACGCCCGATGCGCTGAACCTCCTCGACGGCCTGCTCACCATCTCCGGCGACGCGGGCGGCACCACCGGTGGCCTGGCCCTGGGGCCCGGGCAGCTCTTCGGCCGGTGGGAGGTGCGGGCACGGATCCCGGTCGGTGACCCGAACTACCACGCCGTCCTCATGCTCTGGCCCGACTCGGACAGCGGCGCCGAGATCGACTTCCTGGAGCTGCAGGACCCGGACCGCGGCACCGCCATCGCCGCCGTGCACAACGCGGAGGGCGCGCAGGACGTCGCCGTCACGAAGATCGACGCGACCCAGTGGCACAACTGGGCGGTCGAGTGGACCCCGACCCGGGTGACCGCCTACGTCGACGGCAAGCGCTGGTTCGAGACCACCGATCCGGCGCTCGTCCCGAGTGAGCCGATGCACCTGTGCCTGCAGCTGGACTACTTCGGCGACGGTGACCCCGTCACCCCGTCGAGCATGGAGATCGACTGGGTGCGCCAGTACCCGGCCGGTGAGAACGCCGAGGGCGGGCGCATCGCCGAGGGTGGGCCCGACCAGAACTGACCGATCACGGACGGCGCTCCCCGTGGGAACCCGGGGAGCGCCGTCCGTGATCTCGGCGAACCTCAGACGTGCTCCATGACGAGCACGGCGGTGCTGCCCGGCTCCAGGGCTTCGTAGCGGTGCGGCCGATCGCCGCGGAAGCGGATGTAGTCGCCCACGTTCAGCTCCACCGGTTCCGCCTCCGGCCCGGCCAGCCACCGACCGGTGATCACGATCAGGTGCTCGGTGGTGCCGGCGATGTGGGCGTGCGCGGCGCGGGTGCCGCCGGGCTCGGCCTGCAGGATGTGCAGATCACGCCGGGCCCCCGGCGGGCACGTGGAGAGCAGCACCGCGGCGAACGGGGCCTGCTCGGAGTGCACGATGTACCCCTCACCGGCCCGGATGACCTGCACCGGATCGGCCGGCGGATCCACCAGGCGGCTGAACGGCACGCCCAGCTCCACGGCCAGCGCCCACAGCGTCTCCACGCTCGGGTTGCCGGTGCCGGCCTCGAGCTGCGACAACGTCGACTTGGCCACCCCGGCCCGCCGGGCGAGCTCCGTCAGCGAGAGACCCAGCCGCTCCCGCTCGCGGCGCACGGCGGCGGCGATGGTCTCCAGCGGTGCGGCGCGCTGCACGGGAACTCCCTCCGACCGGCGTTCAGTGCAGGGAACGCACGTACGATCCGCCGAACAACTTATCCGCCCAGCTCCTGCAGGGCCTGCCGGGCCGCCTCCAGCTCGGCCTGCAGCATCGCCACCCGCTCCTGCTGGCGGGCGCGTGCCGCGGCCAGCGCGGAGTCGACCGCGTCCCCGATCGCGGGCGGCAGGCAGCGGGCCGCCTTCGCGATGTCGGCAGGCGGCACCGGGGTCGGCTTCACCACGGTGCGCGAGCCACGGACCACCGACGCCGTCCACTCGCCGTCGCTCGTCGGCTGCAGCACAACGGTGATGTCCGGCACGGTCGTCTCCTTGCTGCTGCGCCGCTTCGCGGGCTTCGGCGTCTTCTCGCTGATCAGCGGAGTGGTCCTGGCAGCCGGCGTCGTCGAGGCCCCGTCAGCCGACCGCGCCACCGTCTTCTCCGCCACCGTCTTCTCTGCCACCGGTCTCCCCGCACCCGTCTTGTCCGTCGCGGGATCCTCGGTCGCCGTCTTCGCCGTGGCCGGCGCCGCCGCGGCGACCGCGCGCGGCCTGCTCCGCGCCGGACGGGCCGGCTCGGTGGTGCCCGACGCCTCCCGCGGCCGCGGCACCTCCGCCTTCGCACCCGCCCGCCGCCGCGGCGGGCGGGTGCGGGTGAGCTCAGCCGGGGAGCAGAACAGCTCGTCGCGTGACCCCGTGGGCCGGACCTGGATGAACTCGCCCACCGCCGGGTCGCCGATCGACACGATCTTGGCCGAGCCGCCCACCGGCATCCCGACGGCGGCTTCGGTGAACCACACCGTGACCGACCTGCCGGCCGCCAGCTCGGCGCGGACCTCCTCGATCTCCTTCTCGGACAGAGCGGTGGCCGTACTCATGCGCGCAGTGTGCACGGCGGTACCGACAACGCTGCGCCGACCCGGCGTTCGGCGTGGCGGTCTACGTGTTCGGGTTGACGAACAGATGAGTCGGGTTCATTCTGTCGAACGTGCGGCCGATTCAACGAACACTGCTCGGTCCCGATCTCCGCGACGCGCTGGCGCTGGCCGCTGCCATCGGGCTGGTCGGCGTCTCGTTCGGGGCGCTCGCCGCGGCCGCGGGGGTGCCGCCGGTGCTCACCGTCGCGCTCTCCGTGCTGGTCTTCGCGGGCGGATCGCAGTTCCTGCTGGTCGCGGTCCTGTCCGCGGGCGGGGGAGTGGTGCCGGCGGTGCTCGGCGGGCTCCTGCTCAACGCCCGTCATCTGCCCTTCGGCCTGGCGATGGCGCCGGTGATCGCCGACCGCTGGCCGGCCCGGCTGATCGGCGCCCACTTCATGATCGACGAATCGGTCGCGTTCGCGAAGGCGCGCGGTACCGGCCCGCGCGCCCGGCGGGCGTTCTGGCTGAGCGGGCTGCTGGCGTTCGTGGTGTGGAACGTGTGCGCGATCGGCGGGATGCTGATCGGCGCGGCCGTGCCGGATCCGGAGGTGCTCGGCGTCGACGCCGCTTTCCCCGCCGCGCTCGGGGCCCTGCTGCTCGGGCAGCTGCGGCATCCCGAGACGCAGCGGGTCGCCCTGGTCGCGGTCACCGCGGCCCTGGCTGCCACACCGTTCCTGCCCGCCGGCGTGCCCGTACTGCTGGGGCTCGCCGGGCTGCTGGTGGCTGGGCGCGCCGCACCGGAGGAAGCGCGATGACCTGGGCAGCTGTCGTCGCCCTCGCCGCCGGGACGTACCTGCTGCGGCTCGCCGGGATCGTCCTGCGCGGCCGGATGACGGTGCCCGCCCACGTCGAGCGGCTGCTCGATCTCGGCGCAACCGCGCTGCTCGTCGCGCTCGCCGCCACCGCAGCGCTCAGCGCCGACGGCGGGTTCGCCGGCTGGGCGCGCCCGGCCGGGGTCGCTGTCGGGCTGGTGGCCGCCTGGTGGCGGGTGCCGTTCGTGCTGGTCGTGGTGCTCGCCGCGGCCACGACCGCGGGCCTGCGGCTGCTCGGCGTGCCCTGATCGCGCCCTTGGGGAACGCTGGGGGGCGTGCACTGCCTCGTGATCGGCGCGACCGGCTACGTCGGCGCCCGCCTCGTCCCCCGCCTCCTCGCCGCCGGCCACGACGTGCGGGTCCTCGCCCGGGACGCCCGCCGGGTCGCCGCCCGGCCGTGGGGAGCCGCGGTGCAGGTGAACGTCGGCGACGTGACCGATCCGGCAGCCGTGGCCGCGGCCTGCTCCGGCGTGGACGCCGTCTTCTACCTGGTCCACATGATGGACGCGACCGGCCGCGACGAGTTCCGCGAGCGCGATCTCGCCGCGGCCGCGACGTGCGCCCGCGCGGCCGGCGCGGCCGGGGTCGTCCGCATCGTCTACCTCGGCGGCCTGCAGCCCGCGACCGGCCCGGCGTCGGCGCACCTCGCGTCGCGGCACGAGGTCGGCCGGGCGTTCCTGGAGTCCGGCGTGCCGACGGCGGTCCTGCAGGCCGGAGTCGTGGTCGGCACCGGATCGGCGAGCTTCGAGATGATCCGCCACCTCGCCGCCTCGGGGCCGCTGCTGCCGCTGCCTGCCGCCGCCGACCACCTCGTCCAACCGATCGCGATCGACGACGTGCTGCACCACCTCGTGGCGTGCCTGCAGCTGCCGCCGCGGATCAGCACCGTGTTCGACGTCGGCGGCCCCGATGTCCTCTCCTACCGCGAGATGCTCACCGGCTACGCCGAGGAGGCCGGGCTACCGCTGGTCGGGGTGCCGGTCCCGCTGCCGATGCCGCGGGCGGTGGCCGCTCGGCTCGTGGCGGCGATGACGCCGGTCGACCGCCACCTCGCCGGACCGCTGCTGGAGTCGATGGCGCACGACCTGGTCTGCCGCGGGGAACCGCCCACACCGCCACCGTCCGGCGGGCCGACGCCGTACCGGGTGGCGGTGCGCCGCGCGCTCGCCGGCGAGGGCGCGGCCGGGTCGATGCCCGCCGACCCGGCGGGGCCCGAGCTGGTGTCGGAGCGGATCGAGCCGGTCGCCGCGCCCGCCGCCGAGCTGTGGCGGGTGATCAGCAGCATAGGCGGGCGGACCGGCTGGTACACGCTGCCCGGGGTGTGGGAGCTGCGCGGCGCGCTCGACGCGCTGCTCGGCGGCGTCGGCGCACGGCGCACCCGGCCCGAGCGGCTGGCCCCCGGCGCGGCCCTCGACTGGTGGCGCGTCGAGGCCGTCGACGAGGGCCGGATGCTGCGGCTGCGGGCCGAGTCGAAGCTGCCCGGCGTCGCGCGGCTGGAGATGCGGGCCGAACCGGACGGCACCGGCAGCCGCTACGTCCAGCGCACCACCTTCATCCCGGACGGTCCGGCCGGGCGGCTCTACTGGTACGCGCAGCTGCCCGCCCACGGGTTCGTCTTCGCGGTGATGGCCCGCACGATCGCCGGAGTGGCCGAGCGCGGGCTCAGCCGACCCTGCTGACCCGGCCGACCGCGGCCCGCGCCCGCGGCGTCGCCAGCACGGCCGCCACCACGGCCACGAGCACGGTCAGCCCGGTCAGCGGGGCGACGAAGCCGAGCGCGCCGGCGTCGGCGCCGCCGATCACCGACAGCAGCAGCGGCACCGCGAACCCGAGGTAGGCGCAGGCGTAGAAGGTGGCGGTCACCGCCCCGCGGGCGGTCGGGTCCGCCAGCTCGCCGACCATCGTCAGCCCGCCGGTGAGGCACAGCCCGTACGCCAGGCCGAGCAGGACCGCCGTCGGGATCAGCACCGGCCACGCGTGCAGGGCCACGCCGAGCAGGGCGAGCCCGAACCCGGCCGCGCCGATGCCGAACCCGGCCGGTCCGGCGGCCGTGCCCAGCCTGCGCGCCAACGGCGGGGCGAGGGTTCCGGTCAGCAGCGTCACACCGGCGACGAACCCGGTGATCGCGACCGCGATCTCGGGCATCGCCGGGGTGAGCAGCAGCGGCAGCACGGTCACCGCGGTGGCGGGGAACGTGAACACCCCGATCGCGATCGGCACCACGACGAGCGCGAACGGCACCCGCGCCGGCTTCGGCACCCCCAGGTCCACCCAGCGACCGCGGCGCCGATCCTCGGGCGCGAGGGTCTCCGGCACCCGGGGGATCAGCACCAGCCCGACGATCATGAGCGCGACGTGCACCAGGTACGGCAGCGCGGTCGGCCACGGCAGCCACTGCGCCAGCACTCCGGACAGGCACGGGCCGAGCGCCCAGCCGGCGCTCAGCGCCGCGGTGGTGCGCCGCGCCGCGCGTGGGGGATCGTCGACGAGCTCCGCCAGCCACGCGGTGCCGACGCTGAACACCACCCCGGACACCGCGCCCTGCAGCCAGCGGCACACGAACAGCAGCTCCACCGACGACCCGGCGCCCAGGAACAGCAGCGACGTGAGCGCGGAGAGCACGACGAACGGGACGACCACCGGGCGCCGGCCGAACCGGTCCGACGCCGGCCCGGCCAGCAGCAGCGCGGGCACGAGCCCGGCGGCGTAGACACCGAAGGCGCCGGTCAGCGCGTCGGAGGAGAGGCCGAGCTCGTCGCGGTAGACCAGCAGCAGCGGAGTGGGCACGTTGGTGCCGAAGGCGACCACGAACACCGCGGTCCACAGCCGCGCCACCGTCGACACCACCTGCACGCTACCTCAGCGCTCGGGTCCCCGCGCCGACGACGGACCCGTGGTGATCAACAGCGCTCGTCGATCACCACGAGGCCGTCCTCGACGCACCGGGGAAGCGGGGCCTCAGGTGGGCATCGGCTCGTACCGGGCGAAGGTGCGGGTGAACGTGGCCGCGCCGCTGGTCATCGACCTCAGGTCGACGGCGTAGCGCAGCAGCTCGGTCTGCGGCACCTCGGCCCGCACGCACGTGTACCCGGCCGGGACGTCCCCGCCGGCGTCCGTGCCCAGCACCCGCCCGCGGCGGGACGACAGATCCCCGAGCACGGTGCCCAGGAACTCGTCCGGCACCGTCACCGCGATCTCGTCCAGCGGCTCGAGCACCACCGTGCCGCACACGGCGGCGGCCTCGCGCAGTGCCAGCGCCCCTGCGGTCTGGAACGCCGCGTCGGATGAGTCGACGCTGTGCGCCTTCCCGTCGACCAGCACGGCCCGCACGTCGACGACGGGGTACTGCGCGTCCCCTTCGCCGAGCCCGCGTTCGAGCTGGGTGCGGATGCCGCGCTCGACGCTCGGCACGTACTGGGTCGGCACCGCCCCACCGACGACCCTCGACTCGAACTGGAACCCGCTGCCGCGCGGCAGCGGCTCGAACTCGACGTGGCACACCGCGTACTGGCCGTGACCGCCGGACTGCTTGACGTGCCGCCCGGTCACCCGGCCCGGCTCGCGCAGGGTCACCCGCAGCGGCACCCGCACGTCCTCGGTCGCCACCTCGGCCCCGGCCGCGCGCAGCCGGGAGAGCACGACGTCGGCATGCGCCTCGCCCATCGTCCACAGCACGGTCTGACGGGTCTCCGCGTTGCGCTCCATGCGCAGCGCCGGATCCGCGGCCACGACCCGGGACAGGGCCTTGACCAGCGCGTCCTCGCCGCCGCGGGTCGCGGGGACCACGGCGACCGGGAACAGCGGCTCGGGCAGGTCCCAGCAGGACAGCAGCAGCGGATCGGACGCGGCGGACACGGTGTCGCCGGTCTCGGCGCCGGCCAGCTTGGTCAGCGCGCAGATGTCACCGGCCACGCAGGCGTCGACCTCGGTCAGCTCGGCCCCCGACGCGGTGTAGACGTGCGCGATGCGCTCGTCCTCGTCGTGTCCCTCGGGCAGCGCCTCGCCCGCGCGCTGCTCGGGTATCCGGGCGTGGTGCCCGCTGACGTGGATCGCGGTGTCCGGCCGCAGCGTGCCGGAGAAGACCCGGATCAGCGACACGCGCCCGACGTAGGCGTCCGCCGAGGTGTGCACCACCTCGGCCGCGAGCGGGCCGTTCGGATCCGCCGTGAGCTGCGGGCGCGGCGAGCCGTCGATGCCGGTGACCTTCGGCAGCGGCCGCTCCAGCGGGGAGGGGAACCCGCCCGCGATGACCTCCAGCAGCGCGTCCATCCCGACCCCGCTCGACGCGCACACCGGGATGACCGGGTGGAAGCCGCCCCGGACGACCGCCGTCTCCAGATCTGCGATGAGCGTGCGCTGGTCGATCTCCTCGCCCGCGAGGTAGCGCTCCATGAGCGCCTCGTCCTCGGACTGCTCGATGATGCCCTCGACGAGGGCGGCCCGGGCGTCGTCGGCGTGCGCGGGGGCGCGGTCGGCCGGGGTCCGCGAGATCAGCCCGTACAGCCCGGTGAGCGAGCCGCCGTCGAACAACGGCAGGTAGAGCGGGGCAACGCCGGCACCGAACGCCTCCTGGCAGGCCGCCGTCGTGGCCTCGATGTCGGCGCGCTGGTGGTCGCAGCGGGCGATCACGACCGCGCGCGGCATCCCGACCCGCGCGCACTCGGCCCACTGCCCGACGGTGACCGGGTCGATCCCGCCCGCGCTCGCGGCGTCGGCCGGGACCACGAACAGCGCCGCGTCCGCCGCGCGCAGCCCGGCCCGCAGCTCCCCGACGAAGTCACCGTAGCCGGGGGTGTCGATGAGGTTGATGCGCAGCTCGTCGTGGGTGATCGGGGCGACGGCCAGCGCCACCGACCGGTGCTGGCGCACCGCTGCCGGGTCGTGGTCGCAGACGGTGGTGCCGTCGGCGATCGTGCCCGCTCTGCTCAGCACTCCGGTGTGCACGAGCAGGGCCTCGATCAGGGTCGTCTTCCCGGCGCCGGACGGCCCGACCAGCGCCACGTTGCGGATCCGAGAGGGATCGGTGACGGCTCTGCCGAGGACAGCGCCGCGCCGCGATCCCGTTGCTGCTCTGCCGGCCATGGGGACCACCTCCTCGTCTCTCCGCGTCGTTGCGTTCGGAGGGAGTGGTCCATCTCACACCCGCTGCCGGGGTCGGCACAACCGCAGGACGGGCGGGCGGGAGTGCAGTCATGGTCACAACGAACGGAATGCTCGGCCCGCCACCCGTCCGAGTAGGGTTCCGCCGTGCCCGTTCCCGGTCCTGGATACGCGATCACCGCGCGGGTCGAGGTGCCCGCCTCCGCCAGCGCTGCGGGAGACCTCACGATGGCCGTCGGCCGCGTCGGCGGCGTCGTCACCGCGTTCGACGTCGTGGAGTCCCACACCTCCACGATGGTCGTCGACATCAGCTGCAACGCGCTGAACGAAGCGCACGTGCAGGAGATCACCGATGCGCTCGAGGCGCTGCCCGGCGTGCGGGTGCGCAAGGTGTCGGACCGGACGTTCCTGGTGCACCTCGGCGGCAAGCTGGAGGTCGCCTCGAAGGTGAGCCTGCGCAACCGCGACGATCTCTCCCGCGCCTACACCCCGGGCGTGGCGCGGGTGTGCCAGGCGATCGCGGCCAACCCCGCCGACGCTCGCCGGCTCACGATCAAGCGCAACACCGTCGCCGTCGTCACCGACGGCTCCGCGGTGCTCGGCCTGGGCAACATCGGCGCCGCCGCCGCGATGCCCGTGATGGAGGGGAAGGCGGCGCTGTTCAAGCGGTTCGCCGGGGTCGACGCGTGGCCGGTGTGCCTCGACACCCAGGACACCGAGGAGATCATCCGGACCGTTCAGGTGCTCGCCCCCGCGTACGGCGGCATCAACCTGGAGGACATCGCCGCACCCCGCTGCTTCGAGATCGAGCGGCGGCTGCGCGAGCTGCTCGACATCCCCGTCTTCCACGACGACCAGCACGGCACCGCCGTCGTCGTGCTGGCGGCGCTGCGCAACGCGCTGCGGGTGGTCGGCAAGAAGGCCAGCGACTGCAAGGTGGTCGTGTGCGGGGTCGGCGCGGCGGGCTCGGCGATCATCCGGCTGCTCAAGTCGAAGGAGGGCTCGGCGGCGCCGGGTGAGCTGATCGCCGTCGACGTCGCCGGGATCGTCTACCGCGGTCGGCCCGGCCTCGACGAGAACCTCACGTGGATGGCCGAGAACACCAACACCGAGAACGTGCGGGGCACCCTCGCCGACGCGCTGGTCGGGGCGGACGTGTTCATCGGGGTGTCGGCGCCGAACCTGTTCGGTGCCGAGGAGCTGGCCACGATGGCCCCGGACGCGATCGTGTTCGCGCTGGCCAACCCCGACCCGGAGGTCGACCCGGCGGTCGCGCTGCAGCACGCCGCGGTCGTGGCCACCGGCCGGTCGGACTACCCGAACCAGATCAACAACGTGCTGGCCTTCCCCGGGGTGTTCCGCGGCCTGCTCGACGCGCACGCCACCGACATCACCGACGCGATGCTCCTCGCGGCGTCGAACGCGATCGCCGACGTCGTCGCTGAGCCCAACGCGTCGTTCATCGTGCCGAGCGTCTTCGACGCCTCGCTCGCGCCCGCGGTGGCCGAGGCGGTGCGCAACGTCGCCACCGGGGCTGTGACGAGCGCCTGACCAGCGCCGCTGCGACCCCACCCGCGCACTACGATCGTCCGGTGTCGACGATCGGTGTGCTGGCCTTGCAAGGGGATGTCCGCGAGCACCTCGCGGCGCTGACCGCGGCGGGTGCGCGCGCGGTACCGGTGCGCCGCCGCAGCGAGCTGGACGCGGTCGACGGGCTGGTGCTGCCCGGTGGCGAGTCCACCACGATGAGCCGGCTGCTGGAGACCTTCGACCTGCTGGAACCGCTGCGGGCGCGGATCGCGGCGGGCATGCCCGCGTACGGCTCGTGCGCGGGGCTGATCCTGCTCGCCCGCGAGGTCCGCGACGGGCGGCCCGACCAGCACCAGCTCGGTGGGCTCGACGTGGTGGTGCGGCGCAACGCCTTCGGCCGCCAGGTCGACTCGTTCGAGGTCGAGCTGGACGTCACCGGCGTGCCCGGGGGACCGGTGCGGGCGGTGTTCATCCGGGCACCGTGGGTCGAGGAGGTCGGGCCGGGCGTGGAGGTGCTCGCGTCGGTGAAGGGGCGCGCGGTCGCGGTGCGCCAGGGTGCGGTGCTGGGCACGTCGTTCCACCCGGAGCTGACCGGTGACGGCCGGGTGCACGGGCTGTTCGTGGACCTGGTGCGGGAGCGCGCTGCTGCCGCCTGATCAGGAAATTTAAACCAAAGGGTTGACGATCGCAGCGAGCGGCGTCTAACCTCATCGTCAACCGAAAGGTTGAGATTGGATGAGTGACCGGCTGTCGCGCGTGTTCGCGGCGTTGGCGGATCCGATCCGGCGTGACATGGTGGCTCGGCTTGCCGTCGGGGACACCACGGTCAGCCGGCTCGCGGCTCCGTACGACGTCAGCGTGCAGGCGGTGTCCAAGCACCTGAAGGTGCTCGAACAGGCGGGCGTGGTGACTCGGACCGGACCGGGGCACCGCAGTCCCGTCCACCTGGAAGCCGAGGTGTTCGACCTGATGACCGCCTGGATCGAGCGCTACCGCCGAGCCGCCGAGGAACGCTACCGGCGCCTCGACGCCGTGCTCGCCGAGATGAACGACGAACCCGACTCCACGAACGAGGAGAAGAAGGCATGAGCCAGCAGATCGTGTCTCCCGAGGCCACCATCGAGGCGGACCCCACCGTCCCGATCATCCACATCCGCCGGGAGTTCGCCGCCACCCCGCAGCAGCTCTTCCGCGCCCACACCGACCCGGACCTGTTCGTCCGCTGGATCGGCCCGAACGGCACCACCACCCGGCTCGAGCACTGGGACGCCCGCGACGGCGGCAGCTTCCGCTACGTCTCCGTGCTCGAGGGCGAGTTCGCCTTCCGCGGCTGCTTCCACACCGTGCGCCCCGACCGGATCGTGCAGACCTTCACCTGGGAGGGCATGCCTGACGAGGTCTCCCTGGAGACGCTGCGCTTCGAGGACCTGGGCAACGGGCGCACCCTCCTGCACGCCACGTCGCTGTGCGACAGCTTCGAGGGTCGCGACGCTTGGCTGCGCAGCGGCATGGAGGTCGGCGTCAACGACGGCTACGCCAAGCTCGACAAGCTGGTGGCGGACGGTGCCGTGTGACGTCTCCCTCCGCGGGTTAAGGCCCGCGGAGCGCCACCGCGCGGTCGCCGGTGCGTTCACCGACCGGGTGCGCGGCACCCGGGACTGGGACGCGCCGGCGCCCGTCGCCGGCTGGACCGCGCGCGACGTGGTCGCCCACCTCGTCGGCTGGTTGCCCGGCTTCCTCGCCGCCGGCTGCGACGTGGCGCTGCCGCAGGTCCCGGACCCGGCCGTGGACCCGGTCGCGGCGTGGGCGGGACACGCCGCGGCCGTCCAGGCGGTGCTCGACGACCCGGCCATCACCGATCGGCGCTTCGCCCACCCTGTGGTCCCCGACGAGCTGCCGCTCGCCGTCGCGATCGACCGCTTCTACACCGCCGACGTCTTCATGCACACCTGGGACCTGGCCAGGGGCACCGGCCAGGACGAGCGGCTCGACCCCGAGTACTGTGCCGAGCTGCTGGCCGGGATGGAACCGATCGAGGGGCTCATGCGCTCCTCGGGGCAGTACGGGCCGCGCGTCCCCGTCCCCGTCCCCGACGACGCCGACGTGCAGACCAAGCTGCTCGCGTTCATCGGCCGCGACCCACATCGGTAACATCGAGCAGGTTGTGCGCAGCAGAGCAGCAAGGGGTAGTGGATGAGTGGCCACTCGAAGTGGGCGACGACGAAGCACAAGAAGGCTGTGATCGACGCCCGCCGAGGCAAGATGTTCGCGAAGCTGATCAAGAACATCGAGGTGGCTGCCCGCACCGGCGGTGGTGATCCCGAGGGCAACCCCACGCTGTACGACGCCATCCAGAAGGCGAAGAAGAGCTCGGTCCCCAACGACAACATCGAGCGCGCGGTCAAGCGCGGCGCGGGGATCGACGCGGGTGGCGCCGACTACCAGTCGATCACCTACGAGGGCTACGGCCCCAACGGGGTCGCGCTGCTGATCGAGTGCCTGACCGACAACCGCAACCGGGCCGCCACCGAGGTCCGCACGGCGATGAACCGCAACGGCGGGACGATGGCCGACCCCGGTTCGGTGTCGTACCTGTTCAGCCGCAAGGGTGTCGTGATCGTGCCCAAGAACGGGCTCACCGAGGACGACATCCTCGCCGCCGTGCTCGACGCGGGCGCTGAGGAGGTCAACGACCTGGGCGAGTCCTTCGAGATCATCTCCGAGCCCGGTGACCTCGTCGCGGTGCGCACCGCGCTGCAGGAGAACGGGATCGAGTACGACTCGGCCGACCCCACGTTCCTGCCGTCGGTGTCGGTGCAGCTCGATGCGGAGGCAGCCAAGAAGGTGTTCCGGCTGATCGAGGCGCTCGAGGACTCGGACGAGGTGCAGAACGTCTGGGCCAACTTCGACGTGTCCGACGAGGTCATGGCCGAGGTCGCCGGCTGAGGTCTCGGTGCCCGGCTGAGATCGTGGCGGGAGAGCCGCTCTCCCGCCGTCTCCTGGCGGGGAGGAAGCTCCTTCAGACGCGATCCGCCTCCACGGCGTCCCCGTCTCACCACCCCCGGCTGTCTCACCGCTCCTCACCGAGTACGACCGGACGCTGACCACGGCGCTCGCGCACGTCGTCGACACGCGACCCGGCGACGGAGGAGGCCGGCGCGATCAACAGGGCCGGGCGCAGTCAGCAGCACCATGTTGGCCCCGGCTTCGACGCCTCCCGCGCACCTCGAGGAGCCTCGGCCGGGTACCCCCGGCTGGACCCCGGTGCCTGACCGTGCACTACCGGACGGTGACAACAGCGCAGTCCGACACTGCTCGCGCGCGTCGTCGACTCCAGGAGCGCGCGAGCCCGCGCTCCGGCGACGACGGAGCCGAGCGGCATCAACACGAAGGAGCAGAGCGCGTTCAACACTGCGGCCCTCCCGCAGTACCGGTCGAGCCCGCTCTGTGCACCGCCACCCGCGCCGGGCGCACCGATCGCTGCCCGACCTGCAGCCCTTCCTCCAGCACCTTCGCCACCGTGCGATCCAGGGCCGCGTCGTCGGTCGGCACGATCTCGGCGGCCTCCATCGTCGCCGCGCTGAACGCGTCTCCCGGCTCCGGCGCCACGACGCTGCCCCCGCGACCGGCGATGAGCCGCTCCAGCCCACCGGCGATGGCGGCGAACGCCGAGCGTTCGCGCTTCGAGCGGGCGGTCGCCGCGCAGGCCAGCGCATCCCCGCGCAGCGCGTGCAGCTCGACCAGCAGCGGCACGTCCGGGCCCGCCGCGCCGCGTGCGTCGGCGAGCTGCGCGATCGTCGCGGACTGGCGCTGGACCAGGCGCGCGACGTCGTCGACTTTGTCGGCGATCTCCCGCAGGGAAGGGTCCGTCACGATCACCACGCTATCGCTACGCTCGCCGCGTGGCCGTCCACGGAATCGACCTCGGAACGACCAACTCCGCGATCGCGCGGACCGGCGCGGACGGTCGTCCGCAGGTCCTCACCGGGCTGTCCGGATCACCGACGACCCCGTCGGTGGTGCTGTTCGCCTCCGCCGGTGAGCACGTCGTGGGCGAGGGCGCCCGCCGGGAGGCGCGGCTGGATCCCGAGCACGTGTGCTCGCTGGTCAAACGCCGGATGGGCGACGCCGAGTGGCGGTTCGTGGCGCACGGGAAGGCCTGGTCGGCCCCGGCGGTGTCGTCGCTGATCCTCAAGAGCCTGGTCGCCGACGCCGAGTTCTGCGGCGACCCGGTGAAGTCCGTGGTGATCACGGTGCCGGCGTACTTCGGCGACGAGGAGCGGCGCGCCACGGTGCTCGCCGGCACCTACGCCGATCTCGACGTCGTCGACGTGCTGTCCGAGCCGATCGCGGCCGCCCTCGCCTACGGGTTCGGCCGGCTCGATGGTGGCCCCGACCTGACCAAGGGTGACAGCCCCGAGACCGTCCTGGTCTACGACCTGGGCGGCGGCACGTTCGACGCCACCGTCATCGAGCTGGCCGATCGGCGGATCTCCGTGCTGGCCGTGGAGGGCGACCACCAGCTCGGCGGTGCCGACTGGGATGAGCGGCTGGCGCTGCACCTGTCGCGGCGGTTCTGCGCCGAGAACCCCGACGCCGAGGATCCGCTCGACGACTCGGCGGGCGCGCAGGCGCTGGTCCTGGCCGCGGAGCGGGCCAAGCACCAGCTCTCCGAGGTGGAGTCCACCGACGTCGTGGTCACCCACGACGGGGCCCGCTCGACGATCACCGTCACCCGTGCCGAGCTGGAGGAGCTGACCGCGCCGCTGCTGCGCCGCACCATCGACCTCACCAAGGCCTGCCTCGCCGAGGCCGCTCGCCGCGGGGTGCCGGTGGTGGACCGGGTGCTGCTGGTCGGGGGCTCTTCGCGCATGCCCGCGGTCGCCGCGGCGATCACCCGTGAGCTGGCCGGCTCGTTCCGCGGTACCCCCGAGCTGCACGATCCCGATCTCGCGGTCGCCCGCGGCGCCGCGCTGTACGGGGAGAAGAAGGAGCTGGAGCGCATGGTCGGGGACGACCTGCGCAGCCGCGGCCGGCTCCGCGACGGCGCCGGTCTGGACGAGGCCCTCCCCGCAGACCTGGACGCCGCCTGCCGCCGTGTCGCCGACGCGTACGGGGTGCCGCTCGCGCAGGTGCGCCGCGCGGTGGAGATCCAGGTCGACACGGTGGTGTCGCGCGGGTTCGGCGTGCTCGCGGTCAACTCGTTCACCGGCCGGCTGGAGCCCACCTGGCTGGTGCACCGCAACGACCGGCTGCCGATCCGGGCCCGCCGCTCCTTCGGCACCGTCCGCAGCGACCAGGAGGCCATCAACATCACCGTCGTCGAGCAGCAGGGTCAGGTGGAGTCCGACCGCGTCGAGGACGCGAAGGTCCTCATCAATGGCCGGATCACCGGCATCCCGCCCGGCTTCGGCGAGGGCAGCGAGGTGCAGGTGACGTTCGAGATGGGCTTCGACGGCGTGCTGCACGTGTTCGCCTTCCACGTCGAGGCCGGCATCCCCCTGGAACTCGCGGCCACGACCGGCGCGACGCTCTCGCAGGCGGAGGTGGCCCGCGAGCGTGCCCAGCTGGGGAAGCTGCGCCGCCGTGGGTGACCTACCGCCGTTCGACCCGAACGACTACCGCAAGCGCGTGCTCGCCGCCGTGGAGAAGCGCGGCGGGCCGGAGGCGTCCGACCCGTTCGAGCTGTACGACCTGCCGCTGGAGCTGGCCGAGGAGCTGACCGACGTCCAGGTCGCCGCGCGCATCGACGAGGTGTGGGGGTTCTGGCAGCGCCAGCGCGATCACCCCAAGTACCGCGTCCTGGTCGCCCTGCTGGTGGAGACGCACGCCGCCCGCAGCGCTGAGCTGCGCGACGCCGCCGCCCGCCGGACGGCCGCGATGCGGGTCCGCGAGCAGCGCCGCCAGCGCGACGCCGCCCGCTACGAGCTGCTCGACGCCGCCATCGCTCGCCTCGTCGACCGCTACGGCGGGGTGCCCCGCGACAAGATCCCCGGGCTCGATGAGGTCGGCGCGCTGACCGGGCTCACGCCGGCCGAGGTGGCCGCCCGGCTACGCCGTCACCCGGTGATCGACCCGGCGGGGCCCGCCGCCGCGGAGCCGGTGATCGGACCCGAGCGGCGTCGCCAGGTCCGCGCCCTGCTCGACGAGTTCGGCCGGCTCACCGAAGCCCCGGCCCCGCCCACGCTGCTCGCGCTGCTCGGGCTGGGCCCGGAGGCGTCCGCCGCCGAGATCGGGGCCACCGCCGCGGCCTTCCGCGCCCGGGCCCGGGAACTCCCGCCGGACCGGCTGCGCGCAGTGCTCGACGAGCTGCTCGTGCACGTGGCCGAGCTGATCGAGCCCGGCCCCGACGCTGTCGCGGCCTACCTGGACACGGTCGCGCTGGACGTGCGCGAGTACCTGGTGCCGCGGGTGCGCGCCGCGGTCCTCGTGGAGGACAGGCTGGTCGCCGAGGACCACGCGCACCTCGTGGAGGAGGCGATGGCGCGCGGGCTCGACCGGCGCCGCGCCACCGACCTGCTGGCGTCGATCGCGGCCGAGCTCGCCACCACGGTCGAGCAGCCGGGGCGGACGCCCGAACCCGCCCCGAGGCCCGAACCGCCCCGGCAGCCGTCCTGGGAGGAGCCGCTGAAGGCCGCCAGGGCGGCGTTGCGCGCCGGGCGGCCCGTCGAGGCCGAGCGGCACGTCGCGGAGGCCCGTCGCTGCGCGGGCACGAACGGCACGACCCCGGTGCGGGCGGTCGCCGACGAGGTGGAGTCGGTCCTCGCCGAGGCCAGGGTGCGGGCGCGGGCAGCCGGCGCCGCTGCGGAGGCCCGCCGGTTCGTGGAGGTGCTCGACCACCTCGACCACCTCGCCCGCACCGCATCCGACCTGGGGCTGCCCGCTGACGCCGAGGAGCTGCGCCGCCGCGCCCGCGCCGCCGTCGAGGAGGCCGACCGGATCGTCGCCGCGGCCGAGGCCGGGCCCGTGGCCGACCGGCCGGCGATGCTGGAGCGGGCGCTGGCCGTGTGCGCCGACCACGTGGGCGCCCTGACCGCGCTCGACACCGTCCCGATCGAGGCCCCGGCGTGGGTGAACGCGGTCCGCGACGGCCGCGGCGACGTGCTGGTGCTGTGGGCGCCGTCGCCCACCCCGGGGGTCACCTACCGGGTGCGCCGGCAGGCTCCGGACGGCGCGTGGCGCGTCATCGGCCGGGTGCCGGACACGTCGATCGAGGACGGCGGCGCCCCGCCAGGGGTGGAACCGCCGGTGTACGCGGTGGCGGCCGTCCAGGGCGGCCGCAGCTCGGCGGAGACGCGATCGGACGAGTCGCGGCCCGGGCCGGCAGCTGCGCGGTCCCCCGCGCCGCCCCCTGTGCCCGCCGGGCCACCCGCCCCGTCCGGGGTCGTGGCCACCCGCACGGCGGACGGGGCGGTCCGGATCAGCTGGACCGCCGCACCCGGTGACGACGGCGGCACCGAGTACCGCGTCCGCTGCCGGCGGCCCGACGGCGGCTGGCGGGTCGTCGGCCGCACCCACGACACCGCGATCGAGGACGGCGGGGCGCCCGCGGGCCCGGTTCCGGTGTACGGCGTGAGCGCCACGTCACGCGGCGGGCCCCGGTCCGCAGAGGTCCTCTCGGAACCCGGCTGACCCCAGCTGCGTTGGTCCCTCATACGGAAGGGATGATCCGGTCGAAACCGGACGTCGCCGTGATCAGCAGAGGCCCGAGGTACTACGGTGGCGGCGGACCGCCGGTGACGGTGGTGACTTGGGGGTAACCGACGGGGGACGGACCGTCGGGGAAAGCAGGGAACAGAGGCATGCACCTTCGGATCTTCGGCTGGTCCTACGCCGTCACGGCTGCGGCCTTGGTCGTGGCCTTCATCTACGGAGGTCTGCCCGGCCTCATCCTCGCGGCGATCCTCGGCATCCTCGAGGTCTCGCTGTCGTTCGACAACGCGGTCGTCAACGCCACCGTCCTGGAGCGGATGGACGCCTGGTGGCAGCGGATCTTCCTGACCGTCGGCGTGCTGATCGCCGTCTTCGGCATGCGGCTGGTCTTCCCGCTGCTCATCGTCGGCATCACCGCGGACCTGAACCCCGCGGAGGCGCTCACGCTGGCGCTGGAGAAGCGGCCGGAGAGCGACCCGACCTCGTACGCGCACCTGCTGAACGAGGCTTACCCGGACATCGCCGCGTTCGGCGGCGTCTTCCTGTTCATGCTGTTCCTCGACTGGGTGTTCGACGACCGGGAGATCAAGTGGCTGCAGTGGCTCGAGGCACCCCTCGCGCGCATCGGTCAGCTGAGCCGGCTGTCGATCGTCATCACGCTGGTCGTGCTGGCCGTGCTCGCCGAGACCCTGGCGGAGAACCCCGGCGCCGTGCTGCTGTCCGGTGCCCTGGGCATGGTCACCTACCTGCTGGTCAACGGGCTCGGTGACTACTTCGAGTCGCGCATGGAGCACGAGCACGAGGCCCAGGTCGAGGCCGAGGAGGCCGCGGGCCGCAGCGGCCCGTCGGGGCTGGCCAAGGCCACCGGCAAGGCCGGGTTCTTCCTGTTCCTCTACCTCGAGGTCCTCGACGCCGCGTTCTCCTTCGACGGCGTGATCGGCGCGTTCGCGATCACCACCGACCCGATCCTCATCGCGCTGGGCCTCGGCCTGATCGGTGCCATGTTCGTGCGGTCGCTGACGGTGTACCTGGTCCGCAAGGGCACCCTCGCCGACTACGTCTACCTCGAGCACGGCGCCCACTGGGCCATCGGCGCGCTGTCGGTGATCCTGCTGATCGGGATCGGATACCACGTCAACGAGATCATCACCGGCCTCATCGGGGTCGCGTTCATCGGCGCGGCGTTCCTCTCCAGCGTCCTGCGCAACCGGAGGCTGGAAGCCCAGGGCATCGAGACCCGGCACACCGTCGACGAGATCGCCGCGGCCTCGCACGAGCACTGAGCACGCAACACCGATCCGAGCAGAGGGGCGTCGATGTCGGTCAGTCTGGTCAAGGGGCAGAAGGTCTCGCTCGCGAAACGCGGCGGCGGGACGCTCACCCGGGTGCGGATGGGCCTGGGCTGGGACGCGGTGAAGAAGCGCGGGCTGTTCGGCAGGCGCGCGCAGCAGATCGACCTGGACGCGTCCGCCCTGCTCTTCGACGACCAGCGCCGCCTCCTCGACGCGGTGTGGTTCCGCCAGCTGCAGAGCAAGGACGGCGCGGTGCAGCACACCGGCGACAACCTCACCGGTGAGGGCGAGGGCGACGACGAGTCGATCATCGTCGACCTGCAGCGGCTCTCGCCCGCGGTCAGCCAGATCGTGTTCACCGTCAACTCGTTCACCGGGCAGGACTTCTCGCAGATCGAGAACGCCTTCTGCCGCCTGGTCGACGAGACGACGGGGGAGGAGCTGGCCCGCTACGACCTGTCCGGCTCCGGCCCGCACAACGCGCAGATCATGGCGAAGGTCAGCAGGGACGGGGCGGGCTGGTCCATGACCGCGATCGGGGCCGTCGCCTCGGGACGGACCTTCCAGGACCTCCTCCCGGCCACCGCGGCCCACCTCTGATCGCCCCCCCGCACACGCCACGAACGGCACTTCCGCAAGGAATGCTGCTCACGGAAGTGCCGTTCGTGGGGTTTCGGCGGGCTCAGAGAGCAACCTCAGAGGTCGAACTCGGCCGGGTTGATCCCCACGGCGTTGCACGCCTCGCGCACGGCCTGCTGCTCGTCCTTGTCGAAGTTGCCGTCGGCGCCGCCGATGATGATCCCCACCTGGATCACCGCGCGGGCCTGCTCAGGCTTGTTGCGCAGCTTGCCGATGGTGGCGATGGCCTCGACCTTGCCGAACTCGAAGTCGGACTGCAGCTTCGAGGCGTACCAGTTGAACTTCTCCAGCAGCTCGCTCGCCTCGAACACCGACAGCACGTCGTTGCTCTGGATGAACGCGCCGGTCTTGCGCTTCTCCTCGTCGTCGATGTGCCCGTCGGCGGCCGCGATGAGCGCACACATCGCCATCGAGGCGTTGGCGAACTCCTTGCTCTTGAACCTGCCGACCTGGGTCTTGGTCTGGGCGGTCATGTCGGCCACCCGTGCCTTGAGCTGGTCCCACAGTGCCATCGGTGGCACCCCTTCCTCGTGATGTGGCCGACCTGATGTGGCCGACCTGGGTCAGTCGTCGGTCATGGGCGGCGCGGCGTGCGCACGCAGCCACGCCACGATCTCCGCGCCCGCCCGGCCGCCGGTCGCCGCGGTGACGGCGACGTGCGGGCGAGTCCATCCCGTGTCGGCCAGCTCGCCGTGCGCGGGACGGACGGCGGCGTCGGCGGCCTCGAGCAGGTCGGCGTCGAGCAGCGAGTCCCCGGCCGCGATCAGCCGGGTCGCGCCGCAGCGGGCCAGCACCTCACGCGCGGCAGCGGACTTGGTGATCGGCTGCGGCACCGCGTAGACCTTGCGGCCCTGCAGTGACACCCGCCACCCGTGGGGCACACACCACTCGGCCAGATCGGCGACCCAGCCGGGCGGCAGCGCGTCCCGGTCCACGACGGCGTACACGAACCCCGGCCCGTCGTCGGGGCCCGCCGTGCGCAGCTTCAGCACGAACGGACCGGACACCTCCGCCAGCCGCGCCCGCACCTCCGGCAGCGGCGCGCACCCGGCCAGCCGCTCCTGCACGGCCGCCGTCCACGCCGGGTCGGGCTCGCCGTCGACGAGCAGGTGCGCCCCGTTGCTCGCGATCGCGAAGCGCGGCGGCGGGCCGGGCAGGTGCACGCGGGCGTACTGCTGCGGGGTCCGCGTGGTCGCCGGCACGAGCGTGACCTCGGCGGCCAGCTTCTCCAGCTCGGCCGCCGCCTCCTCGAACATGAACGACAGCGGCATCCCCTCGTGGACCTCCACGCACAGCAACCGCGGTGCTCGCTCGTCCGGGACCTGCAGGTCCAGCGCGTTCGCCGAGTAGATGAGCGTGCGGTCCAGGTCGACGCAGGCGACGGTGCTCACCCTGCGCTCACCGTGCCCGGCCCGTCACCGCGTACCCGTCGGCCCCGGTGGCGCCGCGGGTGTAGCGCGGGTGGATCAGCCCGATGCAGCTGTAGGGCAGTTCGGCGACCTCCTCGACCGGCACCCCCCGCTGCTCGGCGAGCAGCAGGACGTGCGCGAGGTCGTCGGCGGGCGCCCCGGCCCGCACCAGCACCCGCCACGGCACCCGGCGCAGCAGCACCCGCGTGGTCTCCCCGACGCCGGGTTTCACGAGGTTCGGGTCGCCGATGCCGTACTCGTCGACGATCCGGTCGACGGCGGCCCACCCCGCGTGGTCGACGGTGCGGTCGGCCGGTGGCGGAGTCGGGCCCACCTGGTCGAACGCGGCAGTGACCGTGTCGAGGAACGCGTTCGACACGTCCGCGGCGGCCAGCTCGGCGTAGAACTTCGCGCCGTGGAACATCCCGGGCTTGATCAGCCGGTCGTTGAGCACCGTGCGCGAGACCAGCCCGGACACCGTCGAGTTCAGGCACGCCGACGGGATCAGCCAGTCCTCCCGGGTGCCGAAGACCGGCGTGCACCGACCCGGATCGGCGAGCACGGCGAGCGTGGGGTCGAACGGACTGCCCGCCAGCGCAGCGGCCAGCTCACGGGTGATCGCGCCCTTGCCGGTCCAGCCGTCGACGAACACCACGGTCGCCGGGTCGTGGTGCGCCGCCAGCCACGCCATCGCGACCGGGTCGATGCCGCGGCCGCGCACGATCGACACCGCGTAGTGCGGGAGGTCGAGGCCGTGCCGGGCCGCGGCCCAGCGGCGCAGCAGCACCCCGACCGGGGTACCCGCTCGGGCCAGCGACACCAGGACGACGTCGCGGCCCCGCTCGGCGAGGATCAGCTCGGCCACGGTGCCGACGGCGTGCGCGATCCGGCCGGCCGACGTCGCCAGCGCCCGGTGGTACAGCTGCAGGTAGGACTCGTCGGGCTGGAACTCCTGCGGCAGCGACTCGGCGTAGTGCGCACCGCCGGACTGCACCGCCTCCTCGCGCTCCTCGGTCGGCGCCTCCAGGGGGACGTCGGACAGATCGGTGAGCAGCCAGCCGACCTCGTCCGGTGCGTAGCTGCCGAACGCGGGCCCGCGCAGCACGGGCGGGAAGCTCATGGGGTGACCACCACCGTGATCCGGGCGGACGGGACGGCACCGGCGAGCGCGGCGAGCAGCCCGGTCCGCAGCTCGGGCGTGTCCGCGGGTGGATCGACGACGACGAGCACGTGCTGCCAGTCGCCCGCCACGTTGTAGGCGTAGCGCGGGCCGGGACCGTCGGCCGGGTCGTCGTGCGCGGGGAACGTGATGCCGCTGCGCAGCGCGTACCCCGGCTCGTCGACGACCACCGCGGGGGAGCGGGTGGTGGTGGAGAACGCGACGGCGGCGCCGTCGTCGGCGAGGGTCTGGGCGAGCCGCAGCGGCACCGCCATCAGTTCCTCGGTGCCCAGCACCAGCGTCCGGTCCTGCGGCCCGAGCCCCGCGATCGCAGCCACGCGGCGCGCGATCCGGGGGAGCACCGCATCGAGCAGCGCGTGATCGGCGTCCCGGAACCCGTGCCGACCACCCACCGGCAGCCCGGCCGGCCACCCGAGGTCGGTGAGCAGCACGCGCTCCGCGGGCCGGCCGGAGCCGCCGCCCTGCGGCCCGGTCGGCGGCACGGCGCCCGCGCGGATCCCGTCGGCGCGCTCAGCGAGATCGGCGGGGAGTTCGACGTGGGCGCGGGCGAGGCAGACCACGTCGAGGTCGGCGCCGAGCGCCGCGACCCCGTCGGCGAGTGCGGTGTCCGCGCCGCGCACATCGACCAGCGACGCCACGACGTACCGCTGCCGCGGGGCGATCGCGTGCAGCGCGGCGATCGTGTTCAGCGCGGTGCGGCCGGTGGACAGCTCGTCGTCGACGAGCACCAGGGGCCGGTCCCCGCGCAGCAGCGCCGTGCCGGCGGGCAGCAGCATGTGCTCGGTGGCGTGCGAGTGCTCCTCGGTGAAGCCGCCGACCGGCGCGAACCCGGGCACCGGGCGGCGGGTGGAGTGCAGGTAATCGGCGACCAGTGCCTCCGCGACGGTGTGCCCGAGCGCGGTGGCGGTCTCGGCGAAGCCCAGCACGAGCGCGTCGGTCGGGCTCACGGCGTCGAGCGCGCAGCGGGCCAGCACGGCCGCCGCGGCGGCGGCATCGTCGGCACCGCCGTCGAGCGCCGCGGCGAGCAGCGGCCACGGCAGCTCCCGCGGCTCCCGCCCGGCCAGCACGTCGGCCACCCGCGCGCCGAGCAGCTGCCCGGCCGCGCGCACGATCCGCGGATCGGTGGGCACGTGCTTGCCGAGCACCCGGGAGACCAGCAGCTGGGCCCGCTTCGGGTTGTAGCGCACCGCGAGGCCGAGCAGCGTGCTCGGGTCGGGGCCGCCGGGGTGGGCCGGATGCAGGCGGACGGCGAGCCGCTCGAGCACGGGCTCGGCGGTGGCGGTCACCGGCCCATCCCGGCGGCCAGCAGATCGACGAAGGACACGCCCTCACGGGCGACCCCGAACGCGCGGGCGCGGTCCGCGGTGGCGCGGGCCCACGCGGTGTGCGGGCGGATCTCGTTCATCTTGTTGCGCTTCTCCGACGACATGACCCCGCTCGCTCGGCCGGCGCCGAGCACGTCCATGGCGTCCCGGTACTCCTCCCACGGCACGACGGACAGCGCGTTGACGACCGCGACGTGGCTGGGGTGGATGGTGGTCTTGCCGGTCAGGCCGTTGGCCCGGTCGAGCTGGACCTCCCTGATGAGTCCGTCCAGGGCGCGGGAGAGCAGGTGCCCGCGCAGCTCGGGGACGTCGTGCTCGTGGAACGGGGTGGCCCGCAGCTGCGGCTTGAACAGGCGCTCGACGTCGGTGAAGTACTCCCACACCGGGCCGCTCACGGCGAACCCGCTGCCGTCGACCCGGCCGAAGACGTTCACGACGTCGGCGATCAGGTCGGCGACCACCTTGATGTCGTATATCGACACGTCGGGGGAGCGGCGCAGCCCGAAGTACGAGCACAGGTCGGTGGCCCCGATCCGGACCGCGAGGACCCGTTCCCGGTCGCGGTGCAGCACCGCGCGCATCCGGGTCAGCTCGTCGACGCGGGTCTCGGCGTAGAGCGCCGCCCCCGACTCGACCACCGGCATCACGTAGAACATGCGGCCGACCACGCGGTCGGCGCGGTCGACGGCGTGCAGGTACTCGACACCGCCGGTGGCGGTGAACTTCGGCAGCACGAACCCGTCGACCACACCCGCCGCCGATCCGAGCCGGCGGACGAGCGACGGGATCTGCTGCGGATCGCGCACGCGGACGAACAGCAGCGGCAGCGGGGTGCCCAGGTCGGCGAACTCGGTGAGGGTCGCGACCAGGTTGTCCTCGGCGGCCGCCACCTGTTCGTCGGCGATGGCGTCCTCGAGGCAGACCACCACCGACGTGACGCCGGCGGCGGCCTGCTTGGTGATGTCGGCCGGCAGCGTGGGCCGGTCCGCCGGCATGTACAGGGTCGCGCCGAGCGCCACCGCGAGGAAGTCCGCACCGCTGTCGCGGTGGAACTCCTCGGGCGGCAGCTCGAACAGCGACTCCTCGGCCGACGGGCCGAGATGGCCGAAATGGCGCACGGAAACCCCTCCTGGTGCGGCGTCACCCCGATGTGACACGAGCCTGTGCGGATGGACGAACTGATGTCACTCAGCGTGGCGACGCCCCGGAGCCCGGGGAATGGGGTTACTACCTACTTGCGCCCTGGGGTCCACCTCATTCCCCAGCCGTACGCCCGGTCCAGATCGGCCTGCCCGCCGCGGATGTAGCGGACCTCCCGCTGCACGACGAGCTCGCCGCCGCGGTTCTCCAGCATCGCGATGGCGCAGGTCGGCGCGCTGGGGTCGGACTCGTCGAGGCGCACCTCGATCTGCGGCCCGGCGGCGGGGTAGAGGGTGACCACCCCGTCGGCGCTGGCCCAGTTCGGCACGCCCTCGTAGATGTAGGCGAACACGAGGATCCGGCGGATCTCGTTCACCCGGGACAGGTCGATGAACATGTTCTCGCCGTCGGCCGACGCCCCGGAGCGGTCGTCCCCGTCGAGCCGGATGATCGGCGCACCGTGGTACGGGGCCTGGAACGCGTTGCCCAGCGCCTGCACCACACCCTTGCTGCCGTCGGCGAACTCCCACAGGCAGGCCAGGTCGAGGTCGATCGCCCCGCTGCCCCCGGTCAGCCTGCTGAACAGGCCCTTCTTCTGCGGCTGGCCGGAGCTCCACTGCAGGTTGACGCGCATCTGCCCGCCCGTCGCGCCCTGCTTGGTGAGCGAGACGCTGGGGGCCGACTTCGTCAGCGTGACCTTGGACAGCGACACCCCGCCGCCCTGCGGCGCGGCGCCCTGCCCCTGTGCTGGACGCTTCGTGTAGTCGATGGCCACGACGGAGGACCTCAGACGTTGACGCCGTAGTCGCGGGCGATACCCGCCAGGCCGGACGCGTAACCCTGGCCGACGGCGCGGAACTTCCACTCCGAGCCGTTCCGGTAGAGCTCGCCGAACACCATGGCGGTCTCGGTCGAGGCGTCCTCGGTGAGGTCGTAGCGGGTGATCTCCTTCTGGTCGGCGGCGTTGACGACGCGGATGAAGGCGTTGCGGACCTGACCGAAGTTCTGCTGGCGGGCATCGGCGTCGTAGATGCTGACCGGGAAGACGACCTTCGCCACCTCCGGGCCGAGCCCGGCGAGGTTGACCTTGATCTGCTCGTCGTCGCCCTCGCCCTCACCGGTGAGGTTGTCGCCGGTGTGCTCGACCATGCCGTCCGGGCTGGTCAGGTTGTTGAAGAAGACGAAGTGCTTGTCCGAGATGACCTTGCCGTTCTCGCCCACCAGGATCGCCGACGCGTCGAGGTCGAAGTCGGTGCCGGTCGTGGTGCGCACGTCCCAGCCCAGACCGACCACGACGTTGGTGAGGCCCGGGGCCTCCTTGGTCAGGCTGACGTTTCCACCCTTGGTGAGGCTGACGCCCATCACTGCTCCGAATCTCTTCGCGGGGGACGCGTTCCCCCCTGGTCCCTGCGTTGGCCGCGGCAGCATATCGGGACATACCGGGCCATCGGTCCACCTCGGCAACGGATGGGGGGGCCGGCCGGTTCCCGGCCGCCGCGGCGGATCGGTAGGCGGCCCGGGCCGCCGACGGCGGCGGCGGAACCGTCGGTGCCCGGCCCTAGACTCGCCGACGATGAGCCCCGCCACAGCCACCTCCGCCACGTCCTCCGCCGCACCGCCGTCGACGGGACGGCGGTTGCTGCTGCTCGACGGCCACTCCCTGGCCTACCGCGCGTTCTACGCGCTGCCCGCGGAGAACTTCCGCACCGGCACCGGGCAGACCACGAACGCGGTGTACGGCTTCACGTCGATGCTGATCAACCTGCTCCGCGACGAGCAGCCCACGCACCTGGCGGTGTGCTTCGACGTGTCGCGCAAGACGTTCCGCGCGGAGCGCTACGCGGAGTACAAGGCCAACCGCACCACCACGCCCGACGACTTCCGCGGCCAGGTCGACCTCATCAAGGAGGTGCTGGGCGCGCTGCGGATCCCGTGGTTCGGCGTGGAGGGCTACGAGGCCGACGACCTCATCGCCACGCTCGCCACGAAGGCGGAGGCCAGGGGCTTCGAGGTCCGCATCACCACCGGCGACCGGGACGCGTTCCAGCTCGTCACCGACAACATCACGGTGCTCTACCCGACCCGCGGCGTGTCGGAGCTGGGCCGGATCGACCCGGCGGCGGTGATGGAGCGCTACGGGCTGACCCCGGCGCAGTACCCGGACTTCGCCGCGCTGCGCGGCGACCCCAGCGACAACCTGCCGAGCATGCCCGGCGTGGGGGAGAAGACCGCGGCGAAGTGGATCCGCGAGTTCGGCTCGCTCGCCGAACTGGCCGACCGCGTGGACGAGGTGAAGGGCAAGGCGGGTGACACGCTGCGCGCCCACCTGGCGAACGTGCTGCTCAACCGGCAGCTCACCGAGCTGGTGCGCGACGTCCCCCTCGACGTCGAGCCGGAGGACCTCGAGGTCCGGCCGTGGGACCGCGACGCGGTGCACCGGCTGTTCGACGAGCTGGAGTTCCGCGTCCTGCGCGAGCGGCTGTTCGCCACGCTGCAGAGCGCCGAGCCGGAGGCGGAGGGCGGCATCCAGGTGCAGGGCGGCACCCTGGCGGCCGGCACCGTGCGGGCCTGGCTCGACGCGCACGCGCGTGACGGCCGCCGCGTCGGCCTCTCCTTCTCCGGCGTCACCGGTGGTGCCGTCGACGCCGATCTGTCGGGCATCGCGCTGGCCACCGGCGAACCCACCGTGGAGGCGCGGGCGGCCGGGGCGAAGGCCGGGGTCCCGCAGGCGGCGTACATCGACGTCACCACGCTGACCCCGGACGACGAGCAGGCGCTCGCGGAGTGGCTCGCCGACCCGGGGGTGCCGAAGGCGGCGCACGACGCGAAGGCGGCGCTGCACGCGCTGCGCGGCCGCGGCTGGACCCTGCGCGGGCTCACCAGCGACACCGCGCTCGCGGCGTACCTGTCGCGGCCCGGCCAGCGCACGTTCGACCTGGCCGACCTGACCCTGCGACACCTGCGGCGGGAGCTGGTCGTGGACGGCGAGCCGCAGGACGGGCAGCTGTCGCTGCTCGGCGGCGAGGAGGAGGCGGACAAGGCCGTCGCCGACGGACAGATGGTGGCCGCGTCCGCCGTGGCCGAGCTGGCGGACGCGCTCGACGCCGAGCTGGCCGCGAAGGGCGGCACCGAGCTGCTGGCGGAGCTCGAGCTGCCGCTGCAGTACGTCCTGGCCGACCTGGAGGCGGCCGGCATCGCCGTCGACGTGCCCGCGCTTCAGGAGCTGGAGGCCGAGTTCGCCGCCCAGGTCCGCGAGGCGGCGCAGGCGGCGTACGCGGTGATCGGCAAGGAGATCAACCTCGGCTCGCCGAAGCAGCTGCAGGTGGTGCTGTTCGACGAGCTCGGCATGCCGAAGACCAAGCGCACCAAGACCGGCTACACCACCGACGCCGATGCGCTGCAGACGCTGTACGAGCAGACCGAGCACCCGTTCCTGCAGCACCTGCTGGCTCACCGGGACGCCACCCGGCTGAAGGTCACCATCGAGGGGCTGCTCAAGTCGGTCGCGCCGGACGGGCGGATCCACACCACCTACAGCCAGACGATCGCGGCCACCGGGCGGTTGTCGTCCACCGAGCCGAACCTGCAGAACGTCCCGATCCGCACCGCGGCGGGCCGACGGATCCGCGACAAGTTCGTCGTCGGCGAGGGCTACGCGGAGCTGATGACCGCGGACTACAGCCAGATCGAGATGCGGATCATGGCGCACCTGTCCGACGACGAGGCGCTGATCGAGGCGTTCCGGTCGCACCAGGACTTCCACGCCGACACCGCGGCGAGGGTGTTCGGGGTGCCGACCGACCAGGTCACCCCCGCGCAGCGGGCGAAGATCAAGGCGATGAACTACGGCCTGGCCTACGGGCTGTCGGCGTTCGGGCTGTCCAACCAGCTGCGGATCTCCACCGATGAGGCCAAGGCCCTGATGGAGGACTACTTCAAGGTCTTCGGCGGGGTCCGCGACTACCTGCGCAGCGTCGTCGACGTCGCGCGCAAGGAGGGCTACACCGCCACGATCCGCGGCCGGCGTCGCTACCTGCCCGATCTCACCAGCGACAACCGGCAGCGCCGGGAGATGGCCGAGCGGATGGCGCTCAACGCGCCCATCCAGGGCAGCGCCGCCGACATCATCAAGGTGGCGATGCTCAACGTGCACCGCGCGCTGGCGGCGGAGGGGTTGCGCAGCAGGATGCTGCTGCAGGTGCACGACGAGCTGGTGCTGGAGGTCGCGGAGGGCGAGCACGAGGCCGTCGAGCAGCTGGTGCGGCGGGAGATGGCCGCGGCGGCGGATCTGAAGGTGCCGCTCGAGGTGTCGGTGGGCTTCGGCCGCAGCTGGGACGACGCCGCCCACTGAGAGCGGGGCCGTCACCGCGGTCGGCTCAGTCCGAGCTCCCGGACGATCCGCTGTCGCTCGATGAGCCGCTGTCGCCGCTCGGACCGCTGCTCGTGCTGCTGTCGCTCCAGGACGAGCTGCTCTCGCTCCACGAGCCGGGGTCGTACCGGTGCCCGTCGGCGCTCGCGGGCGGCCACTCGTCCGCGTCGAGGGTGTCCTCGTCCTGCAGGGACCGGTGACCGCGCCACGGGTCGTCGGGACCCTCGTACGTCGCGGCGTCGGGACCGTCCCACGTCCAGTCCTGGTCCCCGTGCGCGTAGCCGTACCGGCGGCCCTGGTGCAGAGTCCGCGTCAGGTAGGTCACGAGCACGACCACCAGCCCGCCGAACACCAGCGGCGCGCCGACGACGAGGGCCGGCCAGCCGATCACGAGCGCGACGAGACCGAACCCCGCCGCCATCACGAGCACGCCTGCCACGAGTGTCCCGATCCGCATGGGCCGCGACGTTAGGGTGCCCACACCTTCGGGCGGTAGGTGCCACGCGGTGACACATCCCTACCCCCACCCGTGCTCGACCGTTCGGCCGAACGGGTAGCTGGCATCGCTCAACCAGGTGGCTCAAGGAGCGTGAACACGCCGGGTCCGACGGTGAGCACACCGTCGTCGAGGGGGGTGCAGCGCACGCCCCCGCGTCCGCGCATCGCCCGCCACGCCCCGTCGGCGAGGACGACGTCCATCCACCGGCACGGGCTGGCTGGGCGATGTGCCTGGAACCGGACCGGGCCGGCACCGGTGTCGAGCGCGAACACCGCACCGTGCTCGTGGCTGCACCGGCGGGCCAGCGCGTCGACGTCGACCGGGCCGCGCACCACGATGTTCCGCCGCGCCGCGAGCGGATCGAACGGCGCGACGCCCAGCTCGGCCGCCACCGCGTCGAGCGCGTCGGCGGAGATCACGGTGACCGCGGCGGTCCGGTGCGCCGCCGCGCCCGCGTAGCGATCGCCCTCGATGCCGTGCTGGGCGCGCACCCGCACCCGCGCGACGGCGCCGCTGGTCGGATCGGCCGCCGGGCCGTCATCGGGGCGCCCTGCGTACGCGTGGACCGGCGCGACGAGCAGTGCTACGACCTGCACGGGAACCGGATCCACAACGCGACCGTAGCCCGGCGCGGCGGTGTCTCGGCGCGCCCTCGTTGCATCGCGCGACGGCACCGGTAGCCTTCCGCTCGAACGACTGTTCGCTGGAAGGGGAACCTGTGCGGGTGCTGGGCGTCGACCCCGGGCTGACCCGGTGCGGGCTCGGGGTGGTCGACGGCAGCGGCGGCCGCACGGTGAAGGCGGTCGACGTGGGGGTCGTGCGGACCCCGGTCGACGCGCCGCTGGAGCAGCGGCTGCACGTCGTCGCCACCGAGGTCGCGGCGTGGATCGCTCGCCACCGGCCCGACGTGGTCGCGATCGAGCGGGTGTTCAGCCAGCACAACGTCCGCACGGCGATGGGCACCGCGCAGGCCAGCGGTGTGGTCGCGCTGATGGCGGCACAGGCCGGCATCCCGGTGGCCTTCCACACCCCCAGCGAGGTCAAGGCGGCCGTGACCGGGCAGGGGCGCGCCGACAAGGCTCAGGTCACCGCCATGGTGACCCGTCTGCTCCGACTCACCGACAAGCCCCGCCCGGCCGACGCCGCCGATGCGCTGGCCCTGGCCATCTGCCACTGCTGGCGTGCCCCGATGCTGGAGCGGATGGCGGCGGCGAAGGCTCGCTCCGACGAGCTGGCGAAGGCGCACAAGGCGCGGCTCGCGGCCGTGGCGAAGGGACGGACATGATCAACTCGGTGCGCGGCGAGGTGCTGGAGATCGGCCTCGACCACGTCGTCATCGACGTCGGCGGGCTCGGCTACGCGATCCAGGCGACCCCGAACACCCTGGCCACGCTGCGTCGCGGCGAGCAGGCCGAGCTCGCGACCACGCTCGTCGTGCGCGAGGACTCGCTGACGCTGTACGGGTTCGCCGACCACGAGGAACGCGACCTGTTCCTGCTGCTGCAGACGGTCAGCGGGATCGGGCCGCGCATCGCGCTGGCCACGATCGCCGTGCTCGATCCCGACTCGTTGCGCCGCGCGCTGTCCGAGGGTGACATCGCCGCGCTCACCCGCGTCCCCGGCATCGGCCGCAAGGGCGCCGAGCGGCTGGTGCTGGAGCTGCGCGACAAGGTCGAGCCGGCCCGAGCGGCTCCCGCGGCGGCGCCGGGCGGCGCGGCCGGGACGAGCCCCGAGGTCGTCGAGGCGCTCGTCGGGCTCGGGTTCCCGGTCAAGCCGGCAGAGCAGGCCGTCGCCGCGGTGCTGGCCGAGAACGCCGATGCCGACGCGAGCACGCTGCTGCGCGCAGCGCTGTCCCGCCTGGGCCGCAACCGATGACGGTCTCCGTCCCAGCCTGGCCACACTCGGTGACGGCCCCCGATGGCCTCCCGCGTCGAGAACGAACCTATGGTGATCGAAAGGCCCTGTTGATCACCACGAGTTCGTTCTCGACGCGGCGCACGTGCGGGAGGGTGTTGCGGTGAGCGACGAGCTGTCGTTGTCCCCTGAACCCGAACCGGACGACCTGCTGGTCGAGGCATCGCTGCGGCCGAAGACGCTCGCCGAGTTCGTCGGGCAGCCGCGGGTGCGCGAGCAGCTGGAGCTGGTGCTGGAGGGGGCGCGGCGGCGCGGCACCCCGCCCGACCACGTGCTGCTGTCCGGCCCGCCCGGGCTGGGCAAGACCAGCCTGTCGATGATCATCGCTGCCGAGCTGGGCGCGCAGATCCGGCTCACCAGCGGCCCGGCCCTGGAACGCCCCGGCGACCTGGCCGCGATGCTGTCCAACCTCTCGCCCGGCGACGTGCTGTTCATCGACGAGATCCACCGCATCGCCCGGCCCGCCGAGGAGATGCTCTACCTCGCGATGGAGGACTTCCGCGTCGACATCGTGGTGGGCAAGGGGCCGGGAGCGACGTCCATCCCGCTGGACATCGCGCCGTTCACGCTGGTCGGTGCGACCACCCGGGCAGGGGCGCTGACCGGGCCGCTGCGCGACCGGTTCGGCTTCACCGCCCACATGGAGTTCTACGAGCCGGAGGACCTGGAGAAGGTCCTGCGCCGCGCGGCCAAGATCCTCGGCATCGACCTGCGCCCCGACGGCGCCGCGGAGATCGCCGCCCGCAGCCGCGGCACCCCGCGCATCGCGAACCGGCTGCTGCGCCGGGTCCGCGACTACGCCGAGGTCCGCGCGGACGGCGCGGTGACCCGCAGCGTCGCCCGCGCCGCGCTGGCCGTCTACGACGTCGACGAGCTCGGCCTCGACCGGCTCGACCGGGCCGTGCTCAGCGCGCTGGTGCGCAGCTTCAACGGCGGCCCGGTCGGCATCTCGACGCTCGCCGTCGCGGTGGGCGAGGAACCGAGTACCGTCGAGGAGGTCTGCGAGCCGTACCTGGTGAGAGCCGGGATGCTGGCCCGCACCCCGCGGGGCCGGGTGGCGACCGCGGCGGCCTGGGCCCATCTCGGGGCCACTCCGCCGCCGGGCAGCCCCGCCGGTGGACCTGCCGCGTTGTTCTGAACCGGGAGCTGGCAGACTCTGGTGGCTTCCGACGTGCGGAGACTACGGAGACCATGGACATCTCACTGTTCCTGCCCCTGCTGTTCCTGGTGCTGCTCGTGCCGCTGTTCCTGCAGGCGCGCAAACAGCGCAAGCAGATGACCGAGATGCAGACCATGCAGAACTCGCTCACCGAGGGTGACGTGGTCATCACGATCGCCGGGGTGCGGGGCACCGTGGTCGACGCGTCGTACGAGGAGACGGTCGACCTGGAGATCGCCGACGGCGTCGTCACCACCTGGCTGCGGGGCGCGATCCGGCAGAAGGTCACCGAGGAGCACGCCGAGACCCACGAGGCCGAGACCACCGGCGAGGCGAGCGACGCGCCGTCGCTGGAGAAGCCGTCGCTGGAGAAGAACGACAACTAGGCCCCAGCGCAGCTGCGGCCGCCCCGGTGCGGCCGGCGAGTCCGGAACCATCAGCAACGAAGGCAGTGGCGATCAGTGGCAACCACCCCGGGGCAGATCCGCCCCTGGCGCTACCTCGCGGTGTTCGTGGCCCTCATGGCGGCCTTGTACGCACTGGTGTTCTTCACCGGTGACCGCAACCCCTACCCGAAACTCGGGATCGACCTGCAAGGCGGCACGCGCGTCAACCTGCAGGCACGCACCGCCGACGGCGGCCTCCCGCCGCGGGACCAGCTCGTCCAGGCGCAGCAGATCATCGACCAGCGGGTGAACGGGCTCGGCGTGCAGGGCGCAGAGGTCGTGCTGGACGGGAGCAACATCACCATCACCGTGCCGGGCCAGGACGGCGAGCGCGCCCGCTCGCTCGGCCAGACCGCGCAGGTGCGGTTCCGGGCGGTGCTGAACGCGGCGCCGGTCGTCCCGCTCGCGACCACGCCGACCGATCCCGGTGCTCCCGCGCCGGGTGGCGAGCAGGCCACGCCGACGCCCGCGCCCGCAGCACCCACCCCGGAGTCCGGCCAGCCGCAGGGCGCGGGGCAGTCGCTGCAGGTCACCCCGGTGTCGTACGACCGGCCGCTGCAGGACCCGGCCCCGCCGCCGGACGGGAACGAGCCCGTCGACCCGCGCGCGGCCGAGGCGCTGCGCGAGGCGAAGGCGACCCGGCAGAGCACCGACCCGGCGGTGCTGCAGGCGACCTTCGACTCGTTCGTCTGCCCGGCCGATGACCCGCTGCGCGGCTTCGACGACCCGAACCTCCCGCTCATCACCTGCGACCGGGAGGGCACCACGAAGTACCTGCTGGGCCCGGACCCGACCGATCCGTCGGCGCTGCCGCTGCCGCAGGGCACCGACATCGACACCGCGCAGGCGCAGCAGGACCCCAACGGGCTCCGCTGGATCATCAACCTCACCTTCAAGCCCGAGGGTGCCGAGAAGTGGGCCGCCTACACCGCGGCCAACGTCGGCAACGCGGTCGCGTTCACCCTCGACGGCGAGGTGGTCTCCGCACCCCGGATCGAGAGCGCGATCTTCGGCAACACGCAGATCTCCGGCGACTTCACGCAGAAGTCGGCCACCGAACTGGCGGGCATCCTGCGGTACGGGTCGCTGCCGCTGTCGTTCGAGGCCTCCGACGCGCAGACCGTGTCCGCGACGCTGGGCCTGGCCTCGCTGGAGGCCGGGCTCATCGCCGGCGCGATCGGGCTGGCGCTGGTGTTCCTCTACTGCCTGATCTACTACCGGGTCCTCGGCGTGCTGACGGTCCTGTCGCTGATCCTGTCGGCGGTGCTCGTCTACGCGGTGCTGGTGCTGCTCGGCCGCTGGGTCGGGTTCACCCTCGACCTCGCCGGCGTCGCCGGGTTCATCGTGGCCATCGGCATCACGGCGGACTCGTTCGTGATCTTCTTCGAACGGTTGAAGGACGAGGTCCGCGAGGGCCGCACGTTCCGCTCGGCCGTCCCGCGGGCCTGGGTGCGGGCGCGCCGGACGATCCTGTCGGCCGACGTCGTCATGTTCCTGGCGGCCGGCGTGCTGTACGTCCTCGCGGTCGGGCAGGTCCGCGGGTTCGCGTTCACGCTCGGCATGTCCACCGTCCTCGACCTGATCGTCGTGTTCCTGGTGACGCACCCGCTCGTCGCGCTCGCGTCGAACTCGCGGGTGTTCTCCAGCCCGGCGCTGTCCGGCCTGGGCTCCGTGGCGAAGATCGGTGCCGAGAAGCGGAAGCTCGCCCGCGTCGGCAGCTCGAAGGGGGCCTGACATGAGCACGCCGAACGCAGCGGCCGAGCAGGGCGTCTTCAGCCGGCTCTACACGGGGACCGGCGCCTTCGACATCGTCGGCAAGCGGAAGACCTGGTACATCGGGTTCAGCGTCCTGATCCTGATCTGCGTCGCATCGATCGTCGTCAAGGGGTTCAACCTCGGCATCGACTTCACCGGCGGCAGCCAGGTCCAGTTCCCCGCGCGGACGCAGGCCGCTCCGGCCGAGGTGGAGACCGTGCGGGCGGTGTTCGAGGAGACCCTCGGCCGCGAGCCCGACGCGGTGCAGTCGGTCGGCACCGGCGACACCGCGACGATCCAGATCAAGGCGCAGACGCTCACCGACGCGGAGCTGATCAGCCTGCGGGAGGCGCTGTTCGAGAAGTTCCGCCCGATCGGTGCGAACGGGGAGCCCGACCCGGCGGTGATCAGCGACTCGGCCGTCTCCGGCACGTGGGGCGGGGAGATCACCCGCCAGGCGCTGATCGCGCTGGGCGTGTTCCTGGTGCTGGTGACGCTGTTCCTCGCGCTCTACTTCGAGCGCGCCATGGCGGTCGCGGCGATCGTCGCGCTCCTGCACGACGTCGTCGTCACGGCGGGGGTCTACTCGCTCGTCGGGTTCGAGGTCACCCCGGCCACGGTCATCGGCCTGCTGACGATCCTCGGGTTCTCGCTGTACGACACGGTCGTCGTGTTCGACAAGGTCAAGGAGAACACCCGCGGGCTGCTCAGTCTCACCCGCCGCACGTACGCCGAGGCGGCCAACCTCGCGGTCAACCAGACGCTGATGCGCTCGATCAACACCTCGTTGATCGCGGTGCTGCCGGTGCTGGGGCTGCTGGTGGTCGGCGTCGGCCTGCTCGGCGTCGGCACGCTCGCCGATCTGGCCCTCGTGCAGATGGTCGGCATCATCGCCGGCGTGCTCTCGTCGATCCTGTTGGCCACCCCGTTGCTGGTCGACCTGAAGATGCGCGACAAGCGCTACCGCGACCACACCGCGAAGGTGCTGGCCAAGCGGCGCAAGCGGGCCGAGCAGGCCGCCGGGAGCAGTGCCGCCGGGTCGAACCCGGCTGCTGCGGACGACGCCGAGCCGCCGACCGAGGCACTGCCCGTCGACGAGGAGACCGCCGCGCGGCGGGAGCGGGCCATGGCCGCGGCGGCCGGCGTGCCGGCGCGGGCCCAGCGGCAGCGTCCAGGCAGCAGGGCAGCCGCTCGCCCGACCGGGAAGCGGCGCCGGTGAGCGAGCTCGATCCCGATCTAGTGCGGGTGCGGGGCCTGGTCCGGGACGTGCCCGATCATCCGCAGCCGGGGGTGCTGTTCCGCGACATCACCCCGGTGCTCGCCGACGCGGAGGCGTTCACCACCGTCGCCACGGAGCTGGCTTCGCTCGTCGGCGCGGCCCGGCTGGTGGCCGGCATCGAGGCGCGCGGGTTCCTGCTCGGCTCGGCGGCCGCGCTGGTCGCCGGTCTGGGAGTGGTGCCGGTGCGCAAGGCCGGCAAGCTCCCGAAGGTGGCCGCATCGCGCACCTACCAGCTGGAGTACGGCACGGCGACGCTGGAACTGCCGGCTGACACCGTCGAGCCCGGCACGGACGTCTTCCTCGTCGACGACGTGCTGGCCACCGGCGGGACCGCGGCCGCGGCGTGCGACCTGGTGGCGTCGGCCGGCGGTCGAGTGATCGGGTTCGGCGTGCTGCTGGAGATCGACGGGCTCGGCGGGCGCGAGCGGCTCGGCGACGTGCCCGTCCACGCTCTGCTGACCGTCTGACGCACCGTTCGCGTCCTGCCCTCGCGCCCCTGGCCGGGCGGACTATCCTGGGTGACGTGAGGGTGGCATGCCGATGACCGGGGTTCCCCACACCGGTGCGCCCGTGTCCGACACGGACGACCAGTCCCTGAGCCCGGCTCCGCAGGCCCGCCCCTCCGCGACGCGGCGTGTCCGGGCGCGGATCGCCCGCCGGATGACCCCGCAGCGCGTCGCCGCGGTTGCGCCCGAGCTGGAGCCGCTGGCGACCGTGCACCGGTCGATGCACCCGAAGGCTGATCTGGCCTTCCTGCAGCGCGCCTACGACGTGGCCGCCGAGAAGCACGCCGGGCAGAAGCGCAAGTCCGGCGATCCCTACATCACCCACCCGCTCGCCGTGGCCACGATCCTGGCCGAGCTGGGCATGGACACCACCACGCTCGTCGCGGCGCTGCTGCACGACACGGTGGAGGACACCGGTTACCCGCTCGCGGCGCTGCGCGCCGAGTTCGGCGACGAGGTCGCGCACCTGGTCGACGGCGTCACGAAGCTGGACAAGGTCGAGTTCGGCCAGGCCGCGGAGGCCGAGACGATCCGCAAGATGATCGTCGCGATGGCCCGTGACCCCCGGGTGCTGGTCATCAAGCTGGCCGACCGGCTGCACAACATGCGCACCATGCGCTTCCTGCCGCCGGAGAAGCAGGCGAAGAAGGCGCGCGAGACGCTCGAGGTGATGGCCCCGCTGGCGCACCGCCTCGGGATGGCGACGATCAAGTGGGAGCTGGAGGACCGCTCGTTCGCGATCCTGCACCCGAAGAAGTACTCCGAGATCATGCGCCTGGTGGCCACCCGGGCGCCGTCCCGCGACACCTACCTCAAGCAGGTCATCGACGAGCTCACCCAGCAGCTCGACTCCGCGCGGATCAACGCGAAGGTCGAGGGGCGCCCCAAGCACTACTACTCGATCTACCGCAAGATGATCGTCAAGGGGCGCGACTTCGACGACATCCACGACCTGGTCGGCGTCCGCGTGCTGGTCGACGAGGTGCGCGACTGCTACGCGGCCATGGGCATGGTGCACGCGCTGTGGCAGCCGATGCCGGGCCGGTTCAAGGACTACATCGCCCAGCCCCGCTACGGCGTCTACCAGTCGCTGCACACCACCGTCATCGGGCCGGACGGGAAACCGCTCGAGGTGCAGATCCGCACCCACGAGATGCACCGCACGGCCGAGTACGGCATCGCGGCGCACTGGCGGTACAAGGAGCTGCGCGGCAACAACGGACCGTCCACCGGAACCGTCGAGATCGACGAGATGTCGTGGATGCGCCAGCTGCTCGACTGGCAGCGCGAGGCCGCGAACCCGTCGGACTTCCTCGACTCGCTGCGGTTCGACCTCGCCGCGCCGCAGATCTTCGTGTTCACGCCGAAGGGTGACGTCGTCACGCTCCCGGCCGGCTCCACCCCCGTGGACTTCGCGTACGCGGTGCACACCGAGGTGGGGCACCGCTGCATCGGCAGCCGGGTCAACGGCAAGCTCGTCGCGCTGGAGCGCAAGCTCGAGTCCGGCGACGTCGTCGAGATCTTCACGTCGAAGGCCCCCGACGCCGGGCCGAGCCGGGACTGGCTGTCGTTCGTCGCGTCGCCCCGGGCGAAGACGAAGATCCGCCAGTGGTTCGCGAAGGAGCGGCGCGAGGAGGCCATCGAGGCCGGCAAGGAGGCCATCGCCAAGGAGGCGCGGCGCACATCGATGCCGCTGCAGCGGCTGGTCTCCGCCGACGCGGTCGCCGCGCTGGCCCGCGAGCTGCGCTACCCGGACGTGTCCGGGCTGTACGCCGCCGTGGGGGAGGGGCACGTGTCTGCGCGGCACGTCGTGCAGCGGCTGGTCGCGCTGCTCGGCGGCGAGGAGGAGGTCGAGGAGGACCTCGCCGAGCGCTCCACCCCGTCCACGGTGCGGCAGCGCCGGGCGGCGCCGGACTCCGGCGTCGTGGTGGACGCCGACGGCTCGGTCAACAACGGCCAGAGCTCGATGGCGGACGTGTACACCAAGCTGGCGCGCTGCTGCACGCCTGTGCCCGGGGACGAGATCCTCGGGTTCGTCACCCGCGGCGGAGTGATCAGCGTGCACCGCACCGACTGCACCAACGCGGCCGACCTGAAGAAGCGCGAGGAGCGCCTGGTCGACGTGCGCTGGTCGGTGTCGCCGGGTTCGGTGTTCCTGGTCGGCATCCAGGTGGAGGCCCTCGACCGACACCGCCTGCTCTCCGACATCACGAAGGTGCTCGCCGACGAGAAGGTCAACATCCTCTCGGCGTCGGTCACCACCTCGCGGGACCGGGTCGCGGTCTCCCGGTTCTCCTTCGAGATGGGCGACCCGAAGCACCTCGGGCACGTGCTGCAGGCGGTGCGGAACGTCGAGGGCGTCTACGACGTCTACCGGATCACCAGCGCGAGCTGAGCGGCACCCTGGCCTCGGTCCGCAGCCTCGGTCCGACAGCCTCGGTCCGCAGCCTCAGATCAGGCTGACCTTCTCGATCGTCACCTGCGTGGTGGGCCGGCCGTCGCCCGGTCCGTTGCTGCCGTCGTCGCCCGCCGCGGCGATCTTGTCCAGCGTGGCGAGGCCGGCCTCGTCGACCGTGCCGAAGACCGTGTAGTCCGGCGGCAGCGGCGAGTCCTCGTAGACCAGGAAGAACTGGCTGCCGCCCGAGTTCGGGGCGGCCGTCTTCGCCATCGCGAGGGTGCCGCGCGGGTACGTGGCGGTGCCGGCGGTCGGGCCGGGCGGCAGGTGCGTCGGCGGCTCGTCGTTGATCGTGTATCCCGGGCCGCCGGTGCCCTGCCCGGTCGGGTCGCCGCACTGCAGCACCTTGATGCCCTCGGTGGTGAGCCGGTGGCACGGGGTGTCGTCGAAGTAGCCGACCTGGGTCAGGTTGATGAAGCTCTCGACCGCGCACGGGCCGGTCGAGCGGTCGAGGGTGAGGCCGATCGGGCCGGCCGAGGTCTGCATCTGGACGGCCTGGGTGCCGGTGGTCGCCACCTGCCCGCTCACCGGGACGGGCGCGGGCTTCGCCGGGGCCTCCCCGTCCGGGGTGAACGTGCAGTTGCCCAGCGCGGCCGTGGTCGTGTCGCCGGTGGTGCCGGGATCCTCCTGGCCGGACGGGAGCGTCGTCAGGATGACGACGGCGATGACCACCACCACGACGACGGCTGCAGAGGTGATCGCAGCGATCCGCTTGCGTCTGCGGGCCCGCTCGATCCGTCGCTGCCGTTGCCGCTCGAGCTTGCGCTTCGCCGCTTCACGACGCATCTGGTTGGTGGCCACGGGCCCGGAGGATAGCGATCGAGCCGAGCAGGCCCGGGCACCGGGCCGAGGCCTGCGAGCCCGCGCAGCCTAGGCTGGACAGGTGCTCGTGGCCGGATTCCCCGCAGGTTCGTTCCGGACGAACTGCTACGTCGTCGCACCCGCCGCCGGTGGGCCGTGCGTCGTGGTGGATCCCGGCCAGCACGCCGTCGACCCGCTCGAGGAGACCCTGGCCCGCCACCGGCTCACCCCGGTGGCCGTGCTGCTGACCCACGGGCACCTCGACCACACGTTCAGCGTCGCCCCGGTCTGCGACGGCCACGACATCCCGGCCTGGATCCATCCCGGCGACCGGGAGCTGCTCGCCGATCCGGCCAAGGGCATGTCCCGCCAGGCGACAGCCGTCTTCGGCGGCCGGATCGTGTTCCGCGAGCCGGCGGACGTGCGCGAGCTGACCGACGGTGCCGAGCTCGATCTCGCCGGGCTCTCCGTGCGGGTCGAGCACGCACCCGGGCACACCCCGGGTTCGGTGGTGTTCTCCAGCGCCACCGAGGACGGTGTCGAGATCGTCTTCGCCGGTGACACCCTGTTCGCCGGCTCGATCGGCCGCACCGACCTGCCCGGTGGTGACATGGCGGCCATGCGCGGGTCGCTGCGCAAGGTGTTCCTGTCGCGCCGCGACGACACCGTCGTGCTGCCCGGGCACGGTGCCGCCACCACGGTCGGGCGGGAACGCGCGGCCAACCCCTATCTGCAGGACCTGCACGAGGACGACGTGCCTACCGACGCGCCCGCCGTGCAGCTGGATCGGAGGATCGGACTGTGACCGGCCGTGACAGTGGCGCCCCGGGCGCCGGACGGTTCGCCGCCCCCAAGGGCGTGCTGGAGTACGTGCCGCCGGAGTCGATCGCCTTCGAGCACGTGATGCGCACGCTGATCGCCGCGGCCGACCGGGCCGGCTACGCCCTGATCGAGCTGCCGGTGTTCGAGGACACCCAGCTGTTCGCCCGCGGGGTGGGGGAGTCCACCGACGTCGTCACGAAGGAGATGTACACCTTCACCGACCGCGGCGACCGCTCCGTGACGCTGCGGCCGGAGGGCACCGCCGGTGTCGTGCGCGCGGTCATCGAGCACGGCCTGGACAAGGCCGGGCTGCCGGTGAAGGTGCGCTACGCCGGGCCGCTGTTCCGCTACGAGCGGCCGCAGGCGGGCCGGTACCGGCAGTTCTACACGGTCGGCGCGGAGGCGATCGGCGTGGACGACCCGGCGCTGGACGCCGAGGTCATCGCGATGGCCGACGAGGGGTTCCGCGCGCTCGGCCTGCGCGACTACACACTGGAGATCAACTCGCTGGGCGACGCGGAGTGCCGCCCGGCCTACCGTGAGCTGCTGCAGGACTTCCTGCGCAAGCTGCCGCTGGACGAGGCCACTCAGGAGCGGGTCGCGGTCAACCCGCTGCGGGTGCTCGACGACAAGCGGCCCGAGGTGCGCAGGATGGTCGCCGACGCACCGCTGCTGATCGACCACCTGTCCACCGCGGCCAAGGAGCACCACACCGCGGTCAAGCAGCACCTGGACGATCTCGGCATCCGCTACGTGGAGAACCCGCGCCTGGTCCGCGGGCTGGACTACTACACGAAGACGACGTTCGAGTTCGTGCACCCGGGTCTCGGTGCGCAGTCGGCGATCGGCGGCGGCGGCCACTACGACGGGCTGATGTCCCTGCTCGGCGGTGCCGACCTCGCCGGGATCGGCTACGGGATCGGGGTGGACCGGGTGCTGCTGGCATGCCGCGCCGAGGGCGTCGAGCCGTGGTCGACGGCCCGCGTCGAGGTGTTCGGCGTGCCGCTGGGCGACGGTGCCCGGCGCAAGCTGGTGCAGCTCGCGGCCGCGCTGCGGAAGGCCGGGGTGCGCGTCGACATGGCGTACGGGGGCCGCAGCATGAAGGCCGGTATGAAGGCGGCGGACCGCTCCGGCGCCCGCTACGCGCTGGTCCTCGGCGACCGCGACCTGGACGCCGGCACCGTCGGGCTCAAGGACCTCAGTTCGGGCGACCAGGACACCGTCGCGCTGGACTCCGTCGTCGACGAGATCGTCAACCGGCTGGCCTGACACCGGTCGCCCGCGGCTATCGTCGCCCACGTGCGCAGCGACGCCGAACGCTGGAACGCCCGCCACGCCGCCGCGGACGACGCCGGGCCGCACCCGCCGGACCTGCTGCGCGGTCGCGAGCACCTGCTCCCGCCCGGTGGCCGGGCCCTCGACGTCGCCTGCGGCCGCGGAGCCGTCGCGCGCTGGCTGGCGGCCCGCGGCTTCGAGGTCGACGCGGTGGACGTGTCCGCCGTCGGCCTGGCTGCCGCGGCGGCCCCCGGCGTGCGCACGATCGAGCACGATCTCGACGACGGCCTCCCGCCGCGGTGCACCGGCCCCTACGACGTGGTCGTGTGCCAGCGGTTCCGCGATCCGCGCCTGTACCCGCAGCTCACGGCGGTGCTCGCCCCGGGCGGTCTGCTGGTCGTGACCGTGCTGTCCGAGGTCGGCGTCGGCCCCGGCCCGTTCCGCGCGCCCGCGGGGGAGCTGAGGGCCGCGTTCTCCGGGTTGGAGATCCTGGTCGACGTGGACGGCGGCGGGGAGGCCGGCCTGGTGGCCCGCTCAGCGGGCTGACGGGCGCCCCACCACCAGCGCGGCGATCCCGGTCGTGATCGGCACCGACGCGACCAGCCCGATGCTGCCGACCAGCGTGCGCACGATCTCCGTCGCCACGTCCTGCTGCGTCGCGATGACCTCCAGCGGCTGGCCGGAGAGCGTGAACAGCAGCATCAGCGGCAGCGACGCACCCGCGTAGGCCAGCACGAGCGTGTTCACCGCCGAGGCGACGTGGTCTCGGCCGATCCGCATCGCGGCGGCGAACAGCCGGCGCGTCCCCATGGCGGGGTCGACCGCGTGCAGCTCCCACACCGCGCTGGTCTGGGTCACCGTGACGTCGTCGAGCACGCCCAGCGCGCCGATCACCACCCCGGCCAGCAGCAGCCCCCGCGCGTCCACCCCGGTGCCGAGCGAGGCGATGAGGGTGGTGGTCTGATCGTCGAGCCCGGTCAACCGGGCCGCGGCGGAGAACGCCGCACCCAGCCCGCCGATCAGCGCGAGCGAGAGCAGCGTGCCGAGCACCGCCGTCGACGTGCGCGCGGAGAACCCGTGCGTCAGGTACAGGACCAGGAACATGATCAGGCCCGACCCGACGATCGCTACGGACAACGGATCCCGCCCGGCGAGGATCGCCGGCAGCACGAACGCCAGCAGCACCACGAAGCTCAGCCCCAGCGCTACCAGCGCGGCGAGCCCCCGCCACCGGCCGAGCAGCAGCACGGCCACCGCGAACAGCGCGGCCAGCCACCACAGCGGCTCCGAGCGCTGGAAGTCCGCGATGCGGTACGAACCCGGGTTGTTCGGGTCCGCCCCCGACCAGCCCAGCACCACCTCGTCGCCGACCGCGAACCGCGGCGTGCCCGGTTCGATCGGTACAACCAGCAGGAGGTCCTGACCGGGCACCGGCCCGTCCGCGGTGCGGACCGTGATCCCCGCGCAGGCACCGTCGCCGGACCCCGCCACGCAGTCCGAAGCGGTCGCGGCGACCACCGTGGCCCGCACCGGCTCCTCGGCGCCGACGGGCTCGCTGTGCCCGGCACCGCCCGGCCACAGCAGCACCACACCGATCAGCGTGGCCAGTGCGCACGGCACCAGGAGCGCCGCGATCGCGAGCCGGACCCGCCGCCCGGCCGGCGCGGCCGGTGCGTGGCCGTGCCCGTGACCGTGCACCCCACCGCGGTGACGATCGGGGGCGGGCGCGGCAACCGCCCGCCTACGCCCGCGCGGTGGGCCCCCGGCGACGCGCCGCCGGTCTCCGGTGGCCGCCGCGCCGGGGTCCGGGTGTTCGGCGGGGACTCCCGCGGGCGTCCGCCGGCGCGACCGCGGAGCCGCGCCGCCGTCCGTCCGTCGCGTCGCGCGCGTTGTCGGCGGGCCCGGGTAGAACTCCGGTGACGACTCCGCATCCGGGCGTTCGTCCGCGCGGAGGTGGCGGCCACCACCGGTCGCGGGCGGCGGCTCGTGCAGCGCTCGACGCGGAGGCTGGTGCGGCGGCCGGGCCGTCCCGCGGCCCGGTTCCGGCCGGGCGGCGTGCCGAGGGGTCGACGAAGGCCCGTCCGGGCCCGGGTGGGGCCGGGACGACCGTTGCGGATCCGGCCCGTCCACGGGCACATCCTGTCAACCGGTCGAGGAGGCCGGGTCGGGCGGAGGGGGCCACCGGAGCCGCGGGGTCGCCGGCCGGCATCGGGTTCCCGCTTGCACTCTGCTCGAACGTGTGTTCGACTACACCTATGCGGTGGAGCGGCCAGCAAGTTCTCGACGACGGCGTGGGTGACATGCCCGCGCTCCCCGGCCTGCGCGGGCTCCTGCGCACGGTGCGGCCCCCGGAGTTCGCCGGCATCACCTTCCACGAGGTCGAGGCGCGCTCGGCGCTCAACCGCGTGCCGGGCACCTCCCGGATGCCGTTCACCTGGACGGTGAACCCGTACCGGGGCTGCTCGCACGCGTGCGTGTACTGCCTGGCCGGGGCCACACGCGTCCTGCTCGCCGACGGTGGTGTGCGGCCCATCGCCGAGCTGCGCGTGGGCGACGTCGTGCTCGGCACGGAGCCGGATCCCGCGCGGCCCGGGGCCCGGCGGTACGTCCCGACCCCGGTGCTCGCTCACTGGGCGACCCGCAGGCCGGCCCACACCGTGCGGCTCGCCGACGGCACCGCACTCGTGACGAGCGGGGAGCACCGGTTCCTCACCGACCGTGGCTGGCGGCACGTCGCGCCCGGCTGGTGCCGGTCGGGGCGGCGCCCCCACCTGCGCGCCGGCAGCCGCCTCCTCGGTCTCGGCTGGCTCGTCGCCGACCTCGTCTCCGGGCGCGGTGGAGGAGCGCACCCGGCCGCCTACCGGCGCGGGTACCTCTGCGGGCTCGTCCGCTCCGATGGGCCGGCCGTGTTCCCGTCCGAGCGGCTGGCGCTGGAGGCGCTCGGCCGCGCGCACCACTACACGGCCGTCGCGGAGGCCGCGCCCACTCGGCCGGTGGTCGCCGGGGTCGAGGCCGGTCGCATGGTGCTGGTCGCCCCGGCCCGCCGGGCGCAACGGCCGGACCCCGAGGGGATCGCGCGCTGGCCGCTGGATCCCGACGACGACTGGTGCGCCGGGTTCCTCGCCGGCTGCGTCGATGCCCGCGGCAGCGTGTCCGGCGGCGAGCTGCGGATCGAGCACGAGGACGAGGAGGTCCTCGGCCGGGTCGCCGGCGCGCTGCACCGGCTCGGCTTCGGCTTCGTCGTCGAGCTCGCGGGCCGGTCCCGAGCGGTGCGCCTCGCCGGCGGGGTCCCGGAGCTCATGCGGCTGGTCCACTGCGTCGACCCGGCGGTCGGCGCCCGGCGGCGGCTCGCCGGCGCACCGGTCGAGGGCGGGCCGGAGCTCGACGTGGTCGAGATCCGGGCCACCGGCCGCGAGATGACGATGTACGACATCACCACGGGCACGGGCGACTTCGTGGCCGAGGGGGTGATCAGCCACAACTGCTTCGCCCGCAACTCGCACACCTACCTCGACCTCGATGCCGGTGCCGACTTCGACACCCAGATCGTCGTGAAGACGAACGTCGCCAGGGTGCTGGAGAAGGAGCTGCGGTCCCCGCGCTGGCGACGTGAGCAGGTCGCGCTCGGCACCAACACCGACCCGTACCAGCGGGCGGAGGGCCGCTACCGGCTCATGCCGGGGATCATCCGGGCGCTGGCGCGGTCGGGCACCCCGTTCTCGATCCTCACCAAGGGCACCGTGCTCCAGCGTGATCTCCCGGACCTGGTGGCGGCTTCCGCCGACGTGCCCGTCGGCCTCGGGGTGTCGGTCGCGCTGCTCGACCGGGCCCTTCAGGAGAGCCTCGAACCCGGGGCTCCGTCCCCGGCCGCGCGGCTGGACCTGGTCCGCCGCATCACCGACGCCGGGTTCGACTGCGGGGTCATGGTGGCACCGGTGCTGCCGCTGCTCACGGACTCGGAGGAGGCGCTCGACGCGGTGCTCGGCCGGATCGCAGCGGCCGGCGCCAGCGGGGCCACGGTGCTCGCCCTGCACCTGCGTCCGGGAACTCGGGAATGGTTCCTGCGCTGGCTGGAACAGGAGCACGCCGAACTGGTCGAGCCGTACGCGCACCTGTACCGCCGCGGCGCGTACGTCGATCCCGACTACCGGCGGATGCTGGCCGCGCGGGTCGCGCCGCTGTTGCGCCGGCACGGCCTGGACCGGCGAAAACAGGTTCGCGAGCTGCGCCCGCCCGAGCAGCTCGTACCCACCGTCGTCGCCGGGGAGCAGCTGAGCCTGCTCTGAGTGCGCGCCGCGGGCGGGCCCACCCGAGTGGGCGGCTGCGCGGGTGGGAGCCACCCCGTGCTCGGGACACGTTCACGGTAGGGTCGGCCCGATGGCTCGCGACCTCGCCGGGTTTCCGCGGCCCGTGCTGGCGGCACTGGCAGCGGGTGAACGGCTTCTCACCCGCCGCGCTGGCGCCAAGGTGGTGCTGGCTGATCCGGAGGACCTCGGGGGCAGCGACCGTTCGGTCGTCGCGAGGGCGCGGGTCGCGCGCAACCCCTTCTCGCTGCCGCGCACCCTCGTGGTGAAGCACTACCTCGGCGATCCGGACCCGAACCGGCCCGATCCGTTCCACTACGAGGTCGCCAGCTGCCAGCTGTTCACGGCGCTGCCGGCGGACGCCCGGCCGAGCCCGGTGCTCATCGCGTACGACCAGCAGGCGCGGCTGCTCGTGCTGGAGGACCTCGGCCGCAGCTCCACCCTCGCGGACAAGCTGTTCGGCCCGGACCCGGACTCGGCGAAGCGGTGCCTGCTCTCGTGGGCGCGGGCGCTGGGCCGGATGCAGGCCGCCACCGCCGGGCGGGAGAACGACTTCGGGGCGCTGCTGCGCCGGCTCGGGGAGCGGGCCTGGCGTGACCCGGTGGCCGAGGACGCCCGGGTCGCGCTCGCCGAGCTGCCGAAGGTGCTGGCGCAGGATCTGGGCGTCACGGTGCCGGCCGAGGCGGTGGCCGAGGCGCGGGAGACGGTGCGGCTGCTCGGCAGCACCCGCTACCGGGCCTTCAGCCCCGCCGACACCTGCCCGGACAACAACCTGGTCACCAGCCGGGGTGTGCGGTTCGTCGACTTCGAGTGGGGGTGCTTCCGCGACGTGGCGCTGGACGCGGCCTACTTCCGGGTGCCCTTCCCGGGATGTGAGGCGTCGTTCGCGCTGCCCGACGGGATGGCCGAGGCGATGCTCGAGGCGTGGCGGAGCGAGATCGCCCCGGTGTGGCCCGAACTCGACGACCCGGAGCACCTGGAGGAGCGGTTGCTCGATGCGCAGCTGCTGTGGGTGTGGCTCTGCACCTGGTGGCTGCTGCCCCGGATCCGTGTGCGGGACGTGACTGTGGGCGCCGACGCCACCCGCTCGCCGCGGATCAGCACGGCGCTCTCGCACTACTGGAGGCAGGTCGCGCGGATGGCCACCGACGTGCGCCCGGCCTCGGCCGAGCTCGGCACGGCGGTGGCCGACGCGCTCGGCCGCCGCTACCCGGACACCCCGGGCACCTTGCCGGTCTTCCCGGCGTTCCGCTCCCTGGCGTGATCCCGGGCGTACCCCTCCGCCCGCCCGGGGCCGTGCACATCGCCGGCTCAGGCGGCCGGACGCAGCGCGGTGGGCGCGACCGGCGCCGTCGGGCTGGCCACGGCGAGCAGCGCCTCGATGCGCCACAGCTGGGCGCGGGTGCAGGTCGGGCAGATCCAGGTGATGCTGCCGTCGACCTCGTGCTGGCTGCTCCACTCGAGTCCGGCCACGTCGGCCGGGGTGCGGAGGCGGGCGCAGAGCGGGCAGCGGCCAGCGTCCGCCGTGGTGCCGCAGGGTGCTTCAGGAGGTGCGGGGTGCGCGGTGTCGTCCATGCCGTGACAGCGTGGCCGGCGCGCATTGCAGGGCTGTGAACGGCGCGCGAAGACTGCGCTGCGTCGACGTCCGACTACCGGCGGTCGAACTGCGCGCGACCGGTGCGCGGGCGTCGCACGACGGGCTGTGTCCGGTGACGCGGTGCAGATCGGTGAGCGGCACGGACGGTGCTCGAGCAGCCGGTGTTGGGTCGCTGCACCTGGCGGGCGAGATCGCCGCGGGTCGGGTCGGCGCCGAGCGCGACCGGGGTGGGGATCGTGGTGAGGAAGAGGCCGACGGCTTCCTCGACACCGTCGAGATCGGCGGGCCAGCCGGCGACGACCATGCCGAAGACGACGGTGTCCTGGCCGTGACTGCGTTCAGCACCACGCCCCACGCGGCCTGCACCAGGCCGCTCAGGGTCGCGTCCGCCCGCTGGGCGGCCCGGCGCAGGGCGGCGGTCACATCCGGTTCGAGCTCGAAGCGCTACCGTCGGGGAACGCCGTCGCGCTCGCCGGTGCACCCGGCGGTCAGAGCGACCGGAGGAAGCGGTCGATCCGCACCAGCGCCTCCTCCAGCAGCGGCAGCGCCGTCGCGTACGAGCAGCGCACGTGCCCCTCGCCCGACGGGCCGAACACGCTGCCCGGCACGACCGCGACGTGCTCGGCGTGCAGCAGCTTCTCGGCGAACGTCTCGGAGTCCAGGCCCGACGACCGGATCGACGGGAAGGCGTAGAACGCCCCCTGCGGCTCGGGGCACTCCAGCCCGGTCTCCCGCAGACCCTTGACGAACACGCGCCGCCGCCGGTCGTAGTCGGCGACCATCGCGGTGACCTCGTCGTCGGCGTGGGCGAGCGCCTCCACGGCGGCGAGCTGGGAGATGTGCGGCGCACACAGCATCGTGTACTGGTGCACCCGCACGGCGAGCTCGGCCACCGGCTGCGGCGCGCAGATCCACCCGACCCGCCAACCGGTCATGGCCTGGGCCTTCGAGAACCCGCCGAGCACCACCGTGCGCTCCCGCGCCCCGGGCAGCGCGCCCAGGCAGGTGTGGGTGCCGACGTAGGTGAGTCGGTCGTAGATCTCGTCGGAGACGAGGTAGAGATCGTGCTCCTCGGCCAGCCGCACGAGCCCTTCGAGGGCCTCCCGCGGCTGCACCGCACCGGTGGGGTTGGCCGGCGATCCGAGCAGCACCGCCTTCGTGCGCGGGGTGATCGCGCCCTCGATCGCGGCCGGGTCGATGGCGAAGCCGTCCTCCCATCGGGTCGCCACCCGCACCGGGGTGCCGCCGGCGAACGCGACGCACGGCTCGTAGGCGACGTAGCACGGCTCCGGCACGATCACCTCGTCGCCGGGGTTGAGCAGCACCCGCAGGGTGAGGTCGAGGCCCTCGGACACCCCGGTGGTGATGAGGCACTCGTCCTGCCAGGAGTAGTCGGCGCCGTAGCGCTGCTTCAGCCCCTCGCAGATGAGCTGGCGCAGCTCGGGCAGCCCGGCGTTCGACGTGTAGGTGGTGTAGCCGTGCTCCAGGGCGTAGATGCCGGCCTCGCGCACCCGCCACGGGGTGACGAAGTCCGGTTCGCCGACCCCGAGGGAGATGACGTCGTCCATCTCCGAGGCGATGTCGAAGAACCGCCGGATGCCCGACGGCGGACAGGCGGAGATGACGTCGTTGAGCGGGCGCATCAGGGCGTCACCCGCAGCCGGTGGTCGGGCTCGATCGGGGTGAACGCGACCCCGTCGCGCTTGTAGGTGCGCAGCACGAAGTGCGTGGCGGTCGAGCGGACCCGGTCGATGGTGGACAGCTTCTGCGACACGAAGTCGGAGACGGCGCGGATGCTGCGGCCGGTGACGGTCGCGCGCAGGTCCTGCGTGCCCGACACCAGGTAGACGCTGCGGACTTCCTCGAAGCGGGCGATGCGCTCGGCGACGTCGTCGAACCCGACCCCGCGGGCCGGGGTGAGCGACACGTCGATGAACGCCGTGACCTCCTCGCTGGTGGGGTCTTCGTCGACCTTGTCCCAGTCGATCACGGCACGGTAGCGCCGGATCGCGCCGGACGCCTCCGCGTTCGCGATCGCCGCCCGTACCTCCTCGACGGGCTTGTCGAGCATCGTCGCGATGGTGTCGGGGGAGAGCTGGGCGTCGCGCTCCAGCAGTTCGAGGATCTGCCGCACGACAACGACCCTACGTCGCAGCGACCGGCACGACGGAGGCGAGCCGCCGCACAGCCTCGCGGACCGTGCCCGGCGGGTAGGTCGCGAAGCAGCAGCGCGCCTCGGCGGCGTGCCCACCTGCGGAAACGTCCTCCCGGACGGCGAAGGCGGCGCCCGGCACGTACCCCACCCCTGCGGTCAGGGCGCGGGGCAGCAGCTCGGCCGTGTCGGTGCCGTCGGGGAAGGTCAGCCAGCAGAACATCCCACCGGTGGGTGAGGTGGACTCGACGCCCGGCAGGAGTTCTGCGACGGCCGCGGTGAACGCGGCGGCCCGCTCGGCGGTGGCGGTGCGGACGCGTGCCACGTGACGGGCGAACCACGCGGTGTCGGCGAGCAGCTCGGCGGTGATCGCCTGGGTGAGCGAGGAGGTGCACAGGTCGGTGAGCTGCTTGAGTCGCTCGACCCCGGCGCAGACCTCGGCGGGGCCGGTCAGCCAGCCCACCCGCAGCGCCGGGGCGAGCACCTTCGAGGTCGAGCCCAGCCGCACCACCCGCTCACCGTGCGCGGCGACGGGCCGCGGCGGCCGGCCGTCGAACGCGAGCAGCCCGTACGGATCGTCCTCGACGACGAGGAACCCGTACCGGTCGGCGAGCCCGGCCAGCACCCGGCGGCGCTCCGGCGCGAGCGTGACCCCGCGCGGATTGTGGAAGCTCGACACGGTGTGCACCAGACGCGGCCGCAGCCCGGCGGCGAGCCGGTCGGCCAGCACGTCGACGCACATCCCGTCCTCGTCGAGCGGGACGGGGTGCAGCTCGGCGCCTGCGGCCTGCAGCACCTGCAGCGCGCCGACGTAGCCGGGATCCTCGACGACCACCGGGTCACCGGGGTCGAGGAGGGTGCGTGCGAGCAGGTCGAGCGCCTGCTGCGAACCGGTCGTCACCACCGTCCGGTCGGCGGGGACGGGCCGGCCGAGCCGCTCGCTCTCGTGCGCGGCGAGGACGGCGCGCAGGGCGTCGGTGCCGGTCGTGGGGCTGTACTGCAGGTGTGCGGGATCGGTGAGGGCGCGGGCGGTCGCGGCGGCGATCCGCTCGCGCGGCATCAGGTCGGCGGCGGGCAGGCCACCGGCGAGGCTGAGCACGTCGGGCCGCGCGGTCAGGGTGAGCAGGTCGCGGATGGCCGAGGCGCGGACGGCCCGGGCCCGGGTGGAGAGCAGTGTCATGCGGAGGCACCTGTCGTCAGGGCGGGTGGGGCTCGTCCTGGATCGGCAGGGCGGAGAACGGGGTCCGGGGTGTCGGACAACCCGATGATGCAACGCGTGGTCCCGATATGCGAAACCGATTCCCACGATATGGACATTTGGAGTCGGGGCGGGGCACGATCTCCGCCCTGGCAGGCTGGTCGCATGGATCCCGACGGCTTGTTCGACATCGACGAGGCGCCGCCGACCGCAGCAGGCGTGGACCAGCCCGGCGCGACGGCGCCGCTGGCCGCGCGCATGCGCCCGCGCACCCTCGACGAGGTCGTCGGCCAGGCGCACCTGCTGCGGCCCGGTGCCCCGCTGCGCAGGCTCGTCGAGGGCGGCACGGCGGCGTCGGTGCTGCTCTACGGACCGCCCGGCACCGGGAAGACCACGATCGCGCAGCTGCTCGCCGGTGAGGGCCGGCACTTCGTTGCGCTGTCGGCGCTCTCCTCCGGGGTGAAGGACCTGCGTGCGGTGATCGACGACGCGCGGCGTCGCCGCGATCGGTCCGGTCAGGTCACCGTGTTGTTCATCGACGAGGTGCACCGGTTCTCCAAGACGCAGCAGGATGCGCTGCTGGGCGCCGTGGAGGACCGCATCGTGCTGCTGGTCGGCGCGACCACGGAGAACCCGTCGTTCTCGGTCGTCTCGGCGCTGCTGTCGCGCTCGCTGGTCCTGCAGCTGCAGCCGTTGTCGGACGACGACATCCGGGTGCTGTTGCGCCGCGCCGTGACCGACGAGCGCGGCCTGGCCGGCGCTGTCGAGCTGCGCCCCGATGCCGAGGACGCGCTGGTCCGGCTGGCCGCCGGTGACGCCCGCCGGGCGCTCACCGCGCTGGAGGCCGCCGCGGACGGCGTCGCGGGCACGGACGGCACCACCCTCGACGTCGAGGCGGTGGAGCGCGCGGTCACCGAGGCCGCGGTGCGCTACGACCGGCAGGGCGACCAGCACTACGACGTCATCAGCGCGTTCATCAAGTCGATCCGCGGCTCGGACCCGGACGCCGCTCTGCACTACCTCGCCCGGATGCTGGTGGCGGGGGAGGACCCGCGGTTCATCGCGCGCCGGCTGATGATCCACGCGAGCGAGGACATCGGCATGGCCGATCCCACGGCGCTGCTGGTCGCGACCGCCGCTGCGCAGGTCGTCCAACTGGTCGGCATGCCGGAGTGCCGGCTCGCGCTCGCTCAGGCCACCCTGCACCTGGCCACCGCGCCGAAGTCCGGTTCGGTGATCCAGGCGATCGACAAGGCCATGGCCGACGTGCGGGCCGGGGCGGTCGGACCGGTGCCGCCGCACCTGCGCGACGGGCACTACGCCGGGGCGCAGAAGCTCGGCAACGCGATCGGCTACCGCCACCCGCTGCTGGACCCGTCCGGCGTGCTCGCCCAGCAGTACCCGCCGGACGATCTCGTCGGGAGGAACTACTACGAGCCCACCGCCCGGGGCGCGGAGCGGGCGGTTGCCGAGCGGCTGCCGAGACTGCGGCGGATGGTGCGCGGCGAGTGACGCGCCCGGGCACCATCTGATCGCCCGATTCGACCGATTCGTGATCGACGTGTGACAGCCTTGGCGGCGTGCACGCACCGCTGACGCTCCGGACCGTCGCCACCCCGATCGCCGCGCTGGTCGCTCTGGTGATCGCCTTCGGCATGGAGCTGCCCGGTTGGGCCGTGGCGGTGGTGGCGATCGTGCTGGTGGCGGCGGTGCTGATCGCCGTGCACCACGCCGAGGTGGTCGCGCACCGGGTGGGGGAGCCGTTCGGGTCGCTGATCCTCGCCGTCGCCGTGACGGTGATCGAGGTGGGGCTGATCCTGTCGATCAGCGCGTCCGGCGGCGAGGAGGCGGCTTCGCTCGCCAGAGACACCGTCTTCGCCGCCGTGATGATCACCTGCAACGGCATCGTCGGGCTGTGCCTGCTCATCGGCGGTATCCGCCACCACGTGGTGTCGTTCCAGGCTGAGGGCTCCAGCGGGGCGCTCGCGGCCGTCGTGACGCTCGCGACGCTGTGCCTGGTGCTGCCGACGTTCACCACGACGTCGGAGGGTCCGACGTTCTCCGCGTCCCAGCTGGTGTTCGCCGCGATCGTCTCGCTCGTGCTGTTCGGCGTGTACGTGTTCGTGCAGACGGTGCGCCACCGCGACTACTTCCTCCCCGTCGACGACGACCCGGACTCGGCCGACGATCTCGACCACGACGGCCACGTCGATCCGCCGTCGAACCGGACGGCGCTGATCAGCCTCGGCCTGCTGGTCGCGTCGCTGGTGGCGGTGGTCGGGCTGGCGAAGACCATCTCGCCGACGATCGAGGAGGGGGTGCGGGCCATCGGGGCGCCGCTGACGGTCGTCGGTGTGGCGATCGCGCTGCTCGTGCTGCTGCCGGAGACGCTCGCCGCGGCCAGGGCGGCCGGGCGGGACCGGCTGCAGACCAGCTTCAACCTCGCCTACGGCTCGGCGTTGGCCAGCATCGGCCTGACGATCCCCGCGATCGCCGTGACGTCGCTGTTGTTCGAGAACCCGCTGCTGCTGGGTCTGTCCGGCACCGAGGTGGTGCTGCTCGCGCTCACGGCCCTCATCGGCTCGCTGACCGTCCTGCAGGGCACCGCGATCGTGCTGCAGGGCGCGATCCACCTGCTGTTGTTCGCGTCGTTCCTGTTCATCGCGCTGCAGCCGTGAGGCTCACCGGTTCGCCGACTGCAGCTGCGCCAGCCGCGCCTTGAGGGCGTCGTCCTTGTTCACCGCGTCGTGCGCCCCGTCCGGCTGGACGCCGGTGGCCAGCGCGATGCGGTTCATCGTGCCGACCATGCGGCACAGGTGCGCGATCCGCGCCTCGGTGGCGTTCATCGGGCCGGTGTCGCCCGCCACCAGCGCGAGCGTGCGCTCCACCCAGATGACCTCGGCGTGCAGGCCGGACTCCTCCAGCAGCCCGCGCAGCCGCACGGTGAGCTCCCGGCGGGACAGGTCGCGCCACGACGCCAGCGTGCGGGCGTCGACGGGGAACAGCCGCCCCTCGTCCCGCAGGTAGATCAGCTCCAGGGCGTGCGCCCGACCGTAGGCGCAGTACGTGCAGCCGTTGTAGAGCGAGATCGTCAGTGCCGCGAGGTGGGTGCGGATCGGGCCGAGCACGTACAGCGTGACCAGGAAGCGCGGGAAGTTCGCGGCGAACCACATCACCGCCCGCGCCGCGCCCATCTCGGCCACCATGGCCGGGATGACGTCGGGCGTGAAGCCCCACATGGAGGTGCACATGCGTCCGATCAGCCGGATGACCAGATCCCCGCCACGCATTTCCCCGACACCCTTTCCCATGGACGGAAGGGACTGTACGCCGCAGCGGGCCGGGATGGAGCGTCATCGGGCGACAGGTGAGGACGAAGCGCCGAACGGCACCCTCCGTGCCCACCCGGATGCGGTGTGCGCACCCCTCCGGGTACGCAACGAACGGCACTTTCGTCCACTCCGAGTGGACGAAAGTGCCGTTCGTTGTCCAGTGGTGAGGTCCGGCGGCGGGCGCGGGGACCCTCCGAACGTGCGGGCCGGCCCGGCCTCCTGGGCTCACAGGTTCGGCTTGACCTGCGTCTCGTAGATGTTGTTCAGCGTGGCCTTGAGCGCCTGCATGGTCTCGGTGACGTCGGCCTGCTCGTTGAGGATCTTCGCCGCGGCCTTGGCCATCTCACCGTCGCCGCCGGGGAAGAAGACGCGGGCGTTGTCCTGCGGCCGGGTGACGGCCAGCTGGTCGATCGCGACCTTCGCCTGCGGGGTCTTGGTGACCAGCTCGTCGATGTTCGCCGAGTTGCGGATCGGCAGGTACCCGGTCTCCTGCGAGAACAGGATGCAGTTCTCCGGTGAGGTGAGGAACTTGATGAACTGGGCCGCGGCGAGCTGGTTCTCCTTCGGGATGTTCTTCGGGATGCCCAGCCCGGCGCCGCCCGTCGGGCACACCGGCTTGTCGACCTTGGAACCGCCGGGCAGGAACCCGACGCCGACCGGGAACTGCGCGGTCCGCAGCACACCCGCGAGCGAGCCGGTGGAGCTCACCGTGGCTGAGACGGCGCCCGCGGACAGGTCGTTGGCCTGGTCCTTCGCCGAGACGCCCGCCCAGCCGCCGGGCGCGGCGGCCTGCTTGAGGAACTCCAGCGCCGAGACCGACTCGGGCGAGTCGCAGATGACCTCGAAATCGCGGCTCCAGCCGCCGCCCTCGCCCCACAGGTTGTTCTGGAACGTCCAGCCCGCGTAGTCGGCGAGCGCGGGCATCTGGAACGCGTGCTGCGCACCCGTATCGGCTGCTTGCAGCCGCGGCGCCCACTCGGCGAACTCCTGCCACGTGGTCGGCGCCCGGTCGGGGAGGCCGGCGGCCTGCCAGTGGTTCTTGTTGTAGTAGAAGAGCGGGGTCGAGCGCGCCCACGGGATCGCCCACTGCGCACCGTTGTACTGGTAGTCCTTCACCAGGACCTCGCGGTAGTCGCTGAGGTCGATGCCGACCGCCTCGATGACCGAGTCCAGCGGGATGATCGAGCGCTGCATGTAGTAGCGGAACCACCACACGTCCGACAGCACGACGAGGTCGGGCACCTGGCCGCCGGTCTGGGCGGTCTGGAACTTCTGCGCGATCTCCTCGTAGTTCTGCCCGGCGTTGACGAGGTTGACCTTCATCCCCGGGTTGGCCGCCTCGTAGGCGTCGATGATCTGTTGGGTGACGGGGCCGGAGCTACCGGGGTTGTTGCTCCAGAAGGTGATCGTCTTGGCCGGGGTGACCCCGGTGAAGTCGACCTGCTCGACGGCCGCCGGGCCGCTGCCCGGCGCGGTGACCGTGGGACCGCCGCAGGCCGCGACGGCTGCCGCGGCCCCGGCCATGCCCGTCAGGCGCAGGAACCCCCGACGGTCGAGTTCGGGCATGCGGATCGAACCGGTCATTGTCGTTCCCCCTAATCCTTGACCGCGCCCTGGGTGAGCCCGGCGATGATGTAGCGCTGGAGTGCGACGAAGACGATGAGGACGGGCACGATGATCGCGACCGAGCCCGCCATGAGCAGGGGATAACCGAGCGCGCTGGCCTCGCTGTTGCGCAGCGTGTTGAGCCCCACGGGCAGCGTCATCATCGACGGGTCGGTGATGATGATCAGTGGCCAGAGGTAGTCGTTCCACTCGAAGACGATGCTGACCAGCGCGACGGTGGCGATCGTCGGCGCGGACACCGGCACGACGATCTGCCACAGCCTGCGCCAGTGGCCGGCGCCGTCGATCTCGGCTGCCTCGGTGAGCGACTTCGGGATCGACAGGAACTGCTGGCGCAGCAGGAACGTGCCGAACCCGGTGCCCAGCCCGGGCAGGATGATCCCCCAGTAGGTGTTGACCCCGCCGAGCTGGCTGATCAGCAGGAAGTTCGGCAGCATCGACACCTGCGGCGGCACCATGAGCGTCACGAGGATGCCCGCGAAGATCACGTTCTTGAACGGGAACTTCACGTACACCAGCGCGTACGCGGTCATGATCGCCAGCAGCACCTTGATGCCCGCCCCGATGACGGTGACCAGCACCGAGTTGAAGAACAGCCGGACCAGCGGGATGCGCTTGGCGGCCTCGACGTAGTTGGTCGGCGCGAACGACTCCGGGAACAGCGTCGGCGTCGTCGTGATCAGCTCGGCGGGTGACTTGAACGACGACAGCACCATCCACAGCAGCGGCAGCGCGACGATCAGCACCACCACGACGATCGCGACGTACGAGCTGAGCGCAGCCGACCACAGGTTGCGCGGGGACAGCGGGTGCCCCTGCGGCGGGGCGGGCTTCGGGAGCGTGACCGTCATGCGTAGTGCACCCGCCTCTCCACGTACCGCAGCTGCACGATGGTGAGGACGACCAGCAGCACGAACAGCACCACGGCGACGGTCGCGGAGTAGCCCGCCCGGTTGAACTGGCCGAACGCCTGCAGGTAGACCTCGTAGATCAGGGTGGTGGTGCCGTTCCCCAGCGGGGTCATGATCTGGATGATGTCGAAGGCCTGCAGCGAGGCGAGCACGCTCGTGATCAGCAGGAAGAACGTGATCGGGGAGAGCAGCGGCCACACCACCGACCAGAACGTGCGCCAGCTCGACGCCCCGTCGAGCGCGGCGGCCTCCAGCAGGTCCCGGGGGATCGCCTGCAGCCCCGCGAGGTAGATCACGGCGGCGTAGCCCATGTTCTTCCAGACGTAGACGATGATCACCATCGCGAGGGTGAGGTTCGGGTCGCGGAACCACTCCGGCCCCGGGAGCCCGATCGCCCGCAGGATCACCCCGAGGATCCCGATGGCCGGGTCGAAGATGAACAGCCACACGAGCCCGACGCCGACGCCGGAGAGCACGTAGGGCGCGAACACCGCCGCCCTGGCCAGCCCGACGCCGCGGACCGGCCGGTTGAGCGCGAGCGCGATGATCAGCCCGAGGACCATCGACCCACCGACCGTCGCCACCGTGAAGATCGCGGTGACGCGCAGGATGTCCAGCGTGTTCGGCGAGGTGAAGAACTCGACGTAGTTGCCGATGCCGACCCAGGTGGCGCTGGCCGACCCGAGCGTCCAGTTGAGCATCGAGTACTGGATGTTCTGCAGCACGGGCCGGTAGCTGAAGATCAGGATCAGCAGGATGTTCGGCCCGGCGAGCGCCAGGAAGACCCAGAAGTCGTGGCGTTCGCGGGGCCCGAACCGACGTCGTCTCGGCTGCGCTTCCGTAGCGGGGACCTCACCCATCGGTGCGTGGCCCGGCCGCGCCGCGGACACCGACAACGGCTGACCTCCTCATGATCGACCGCCGGTCACCGGCGCCTCGCGAATCTGGCAACCGCGCGTGATCGGCCGGTGATCAACAGGCGGAAGCTACACCAACAACGCAAGTACATGGGGTGTCGCAACAGACGCGTTATCCCGGGTGACCCCTTTGGTGGAGTCGCCGGTCCGGTAGGTACCCCGCCGAACGGCCGGTGCTGGATGCGCCCGATCATGGGCAGATGGAGGCGATGGTTCTCGTCGTCGGGCTGATGCTCGGCGCGGTGGTGCTCGTGGGCATCGGGGACCGGCTGCGGCTGCCGTGGCCCGCGCTCATGGTCCTGCTCGGCGCGGCGGTGGCGGTGATCCCAGGTCTGCCCGACGGCGTGGACCTCGATCCCGAGCTGATCCTGCCCCTGTTCCTGCCGCCGCTGCTCTACGCGACGGCGCAGCGCACGTCGTGGGCGATGTTCCGGGCCCGCTGGCGGACGATCGTGCTGCTGGCCGTCGCGCTGGTGGTGGCCACGATCGCGGCGGTGGCGGGCGCGGCGTGGCTGCTCGTGCCCGGCATCGGGCTGACCGCTGCGGTGGCGCTCGGCGCGATGGTCGCGCCGCCGGACCCGGTCGCGGTCGAGGCGGTCGCCGGGCGCGTGCGGATCCCGCGGCGGCTGCTGTCGGTGTTGCAGGCCGAGGGCCTGTTCAACGACGCGACGGCGCTGGTCGTCTTCCAGGCCGCCGTGCTCGCCACCGTGGAGCGGCACACGCTCGTCGGGGGCGAGCTGATCCTGTCGTTCGTGGCAGGCGCGCTCGGCGCGATCGTCCTCGGGATCGTGGTGGCCTGCTCGCCCGCCGGCTGATGGACCGGGTCGACGACACCGTCGGGCGCAGCGCGCTCACCCTCGTCCTGCCCTTCGCGGTGTACGTCGCGGCCGAGGAGGTGCACGCCTCGGGCGTCGTCGCCGTGGTCGTGCTCGCGCTTCAGCTGCGCTCCTCCGTCGGCCCCGACGAGTCGGCCGAGCGCCTGGTGCAGCGGTCGTTCTGGAGCGTCGTGGAGCTGCTCGTCACCGGGATCGCGTTCGGACTGATCGGGCTGGAGCTGCGCGGGGTCGTCGACGCCGCGGGCGAGCGGCTCGGCGAGATGCTGCTGCACGCGCTCGTGGTGGTCGCCGTGGTGTTCGCGGTGCGGGCCGTGTGGATGGCCGGCGCGCTGGTGGCGATCCGCTCGCGGCCGATCGACGCGACCGGCGCTCCGCGCACCGGCCGCGAGGCCGTCGTGCTGACCTGGTGCGGGATGCGCGGGCTCGCGACCCTCGCACTGGCCCTGTCGATCCCGCACGCGCTGGCCGACGGCAGCGAGTTCCCCGCCCGCGTCGAGATCGTCCTGATCGCCTGCACCGTGCTCGTCGCGACGCTGCTCGTGCCCGGGTTCACCCTGCCCGTGCTGGTCAAGGCGCTCGGGATCGCGGGCGACGCCGACGCCGAGGAGCAGGCCGAGCGGGAGATCACCCGGCGGGCCCGGGAGGCGGCGCTGCGCACGCTGGCCGAGTTCCGCGCCGAGGCACCGCCCGAGCTGGCGGAGGCTCTGGACAACCGGTTCGCCCGCTTCGGCGGGTTGCTGCGCGGGGACCCGGAGACCGAGGAGGACCGGGCCCGGCTCGCCACCGTCAAGAAGGCGCGGGACCTGCTCACGCGGGTGCAGGCCGAGGCGCTGGCCGCTGCCCGGGCCGAGGTGCTCGCCGCCCGGCGGGAGCCCGGCACCGACCCAGAGGCCGCCGACCGCGTGCTCCACCGGCTGGACCTGCGGTCCGTGCTGCTGGACTGACAGCGCTGCTGGATCCACAGTGCTGCTGGATCCACAGTGCTGCTTGCTTGCATGCGGAACCGCCGGCCTGTTCTGCGTTGACCACTCCAGCTCGGCGTTCCAGGCTGGCGCCGTGAGACGACCCCTCGCCGCGCTGACCCTCGCGGCGTTCCTGACGTACGCCTTCGAGGCCACCGCGGGTCCCGACGCCCTGTACGCGACCGGCGTCGGCCTGCTGTACACGGTCGTGGCCATCGCCGGCTACCTGTGGCTCGACACGAACCGGCACCGGCGGGTGTGGGCGATCGCGTTCGTGGTGTGGCAGCTCGCGATCTCCTACGCCGCGTTCGGCCTCGAACCCGGCACCGGCTCGACGCTGCTGATCTGCGTGCTGGTGGCGCAGACCGTGCAGCTGCTGGGGGTCGTGCCCGCGGTGGTGATCGTGCTGATCGCCCCGCTCATGCACATCGGGATGGACCTGGGCGCCGGGTTGCGCGCCGCGGCGGGCACCGTCCTCGCCGGCGCGTTCACGCTCGTGATCGTCCTGCTCTACCAGCGGGAACAGCAGGCGCGCACGGAGCTGGCTGAGGCCCATCGGCAGTTGCGCGGCTACGCCCGCCAGGCTGAGGAGCTCGCGACCACGCGCGAGCGCAACCGGGTCGCCCGCGACATCCACGACGGGCTCGGCCACCACCTCACGGTGGTCCAGATGCAGGTGCAGGCCGCGCGCGCCGTGCTCTCGGCCGACCCGGCCCGCGCCGACGCCGTGCTGGCCAAGGCCCAGCAGCAGACCGGGGAGGCGCTGGGCGAGGTGCGTCGGTCGATCGCCGCGCTGCGCGAGCCGCGGGAGCGGGCGCCTCTGCCCGAGGCCGTGGTGGAACTGGTCGCCGAGGCGTCCGCGGCCGGGATCACGACCGGACTGGAGCTGGCCGGCACCGTCCGCGAGCTCGCCCCCGAGCGCAGCGAGGCGCTCTACCGGGCCGTCCAGGAGGGGCTCACGAACGTGCGCAAGCACTCCGGTGCCGACGCGGCCAGCGTCCGGCTGGACTTCACCGCACCCGGCACCGTGACCGTCGAGGTGCACGACGAGGGCCGCGGCACTGTCGGCGGCGAACCCGGCTACGGGCTCGTCGGGCTGCGGGAGCGGGCCGAGGCGCTGGGCGGCACGCTCGAGCACCGCTCGGAACCCGGATCCGGCACGACGCTGCGCATGGCGGTGCCCGGATGAGTGTGCGCGTCCTGCTCGTCGACGACCAGGCGCTCTTCCGCGAGGCGCTGTCCGTGCTGCTCGACGTCGCCGAGGGCGTCGAGGTGGTCGGCGAGGCCGGCAACGGCGCCGAGGCGCTCGAGCGGGCCGCCGAGCTGCGGCCGGACGTGGTGCTGATGGACCTGCGCATGCCCGTGCTCGACGGCATCGCAGCGACCCGCAGGATGCGCGCCGAGCAGCCGGATGTGCGGGTGCTGGCGCTGACCACGTTCGACGACGACGCCGAGGTGTTCGCCGCCCTGCGCGCCGGCGCCGTCGGTTACCTGCTGAAGGACGTCAGCTCGGCGCGGCTGGTCGAGGCGGTGCAGGCGGCCGCTCGCGGCGAGTCGGTGCTGCAGCCGTCGGTCGCGGCGAAGGTCGTCGCCCGCATCGCGGGCCTGCCCGACGACCCGGACGCGGCACCCCGGCCGCAGCCGCTGGTCACCCCACTGTCGGAGCGCGAGCTGGAGGTGGTGCGGCTGCTCGCGCAGGGACGCAGCAACCGGGAGATCGCCGCCCAGCTGTTCCTCGCCGAAGGGACGGTGAAGAACCACGTGACGAACGTGCTGACGAAGCTGGGCGCCCGCGACCGCACCCAGGCGGCGCTGCGCGCACGGGAACTGGGGTTGGTGTGACCACTGTGGTGAGCACCGTCCTGCTCGGCACCTACGCCGACGCGGTGTTCGAGACCAGGTTCACCGGCACCCGGCTCGACGCCGTCCGGCAGGTGATCACCGCACCGGCGCCGTCGTTCGTCGCCGCCCACCCGGCCACCGGGGTGCGCTACGCCGTCGCGGAGGTCGAGCACGGCGCGGTGTCGGCGTTCGCACCGACCGGCGAGCTGCTCGCCACGCTCCCCTCCGCTGGCTCGTACCCGTGCCACGCCCTGGTCGCCGGCGCGCATCTGTGGGTCGCGAACTACGGCGACGGCACCGCCGCGGTGGTCCCGCTCGGCCCCGACGGCCGCTTCGCCGGATCGCCGCGGCGGCTGCCGGGCGCCGGATCGGGGCCCGACGCGGACCGGCAGGAGGGCCCGCACGCGCACAGCACCACCGCCGTCGACACCGAGCTGTGGGTGGCGGACCTGGGTGCGGACCTGCTGCGCCGGTTCCGGGACGAGGCCGGGGAGCGGGAGGCCGAGCCGGTCCGGATGCCCGCGGGATCCGGGCCCCGGCACCTGGCCGTGCTCGCCGACGGCACCGTGGCGGTGTCGACCGAGCTGGACGACGGCCTCGTCCTCGTCCGCGACGGCACGGTGGTGGTCCGGGTCCCGGCGACGGGAACGCCGCCGCCCCCGGGCGGCCGCAACCAGCCGTCGCACGTCGCGGTGGTGGGGGAGCTGCTGGTCGTCGCGGTGCGCGGGGCCGACGTCCTCTCGGTGTTCCGCGTCGGCGCCGACGGACCGGTGCACCTCGCCGACTCCCCGGTCGGCGGCGCGTGGCCGCGGCACTTCGCCGCCGTCGGCGATCACGTGCTCGTGGCGTGCGAGCACTCCGACGAGGTCACCGCCCTGGCCCTGGACCAGGCCACCGGCCGGGCGAAGCTGATCGGGTCGACCCCGGTCCCGGCCCCGTCCTGCGTGCTGCCGCTGTAGTGGGGACGCTCCTAGGATCATCGGATGTTGCTGCGCCGCCTGGAGTACCTCGCCGCGCTGGCGCGGGAACGCCACTTCGGCCGCGCCGCCGCGGCCTGCCACGTCTCCCAGCCCGCGCTGTCGGAGGGGATCCGCAGGCTGGAGGCCGAGCTGGGCGTGCAGATCGTGCGCCGGGGCCGCAGCTTCGAGGGGTTCACGCCGGAGGGGGAGCGGGCGGTCGCGTGGGCGCAGCGGATCGTCTCCGACGCGGGTGCGCTGCGCGCGGACCTGCGCAGCATGCGCGGGGGCCTCACGGGCACCCTGCGCATCGGGGCGATCCCGACCGCGCTGACGGTGACCTCGCTGCTCACCGCGCCGTTCTGCGATCGCCACCCCCAGGTGACGGTGTCGATCGAGTCGTTGTCCAGCCGGGAGATCGTGCACGGGCTCGCCGAGTTCGAGCTCGACGTCGGCATGACCTACGTCGACGGGGAGCCGCTGGGGGCGGTCCGCACGATCCCGCTGTACGGGGAGCGCTACCTGCTGCTCACCCCGGCCGACGGCCCGTTCGCGGACCGGTCCGAGATCGGCTGGGCCGAGCTGGTGGACCTCCCGATGTGCCTGCTGTCGCCGGTGATGCAGAACCGCCGGATCATCGACCGCAACTGCACGGAGGCCGGTGTGACCGTTCTGCCGCAGGTGGAGGCGGACACGATCTCGGTGCTCTACGCCCACGTCGCCACGCGCCGCTGGTCGACCGTGATCGCGCACACCTGGCTGCACATGTTCGGGGTGCCGGAGGGCCTGCGGGTGATCCCGATGGTGGCGCCGCGGCGGCTGCACCGGGTGGGTCTGGTGCTCACCGAACGGGAACCGGAGCCCATGCTCGCGCGCGCTCTCGTGGACGTCGCGCGGCGGCTCGATCTCCGCACCCAGCTGGACGCGCTGGTCGCGCGTTACGTAGGCGAACCTTCATAGGCGACGCTTATCGAACCATCGGCACCCGCGCTTTGACCTGCGCAGTTCCGCTTGGGACAGTGGAGCAATGACGAGCGTGACGCCTCCTCGCACCGCTGCGGAGGAGTGCGCCCGGGCGGCGCTGGCGGAGCACGGATCGGAACGTGGGCCGCTGCTGCCGGTCCTGCACGCGGTGCAGGAGAAGCTGGGCTGCATCCCCCGCGACGTGATCCCGGTGATCGCCGACGGGCTGAACCTGTCGATCGCGGAGGTGCACGGCGTCGTCACCTTCTACAAGGACTTCCGCTCCACGCCGCCCGGCCGCACCACGGTCCGCATCTGCCGCGCGGAGGCCTGCCAGGCCCGCGGCGCGAACGCGCTCGTCGAGCACGCCAAGCGGCAGCTGGGTGTCGAGTTCGGTGAGACCACCCCGGACGGCGCGGTGACCCTCGACGAGGTGTTCTGCCTGGGCAACTGCGCGCTCGGCCCCGCAGTGCAGGTGGGCGAGCGGTTGCACGGCCGGGTCAGCCCGCCACGCTTCGACGCGCTGCTGGGGGAGCTGCGATGACCCGCGTGTTCGTGCCCCGCGACTCGGCGGCTCGCTCGGTCGGCGCCGACGAGGTGGCTGCGCTGCTGGAGCGCGCGGGCGGCGAGGTCGTGCGCACCGGGTCGCGCGGGATGCTGTGGCTGGAGCCGCTCGTCGAGGTCGAGACGCCGGACGGCCGCGTCGGCTACGGGCCGGTCGCCCCCGAAGACGTCGACGGGCTGGTCGCCGCCGGCCTGCTCGACGGCACCGCGCCGGGTCTGGGCCTGGTGGAGGAGCTGGAGTGGATGCGCCGCCAGCAGCGGCTGACGTTCGCCCGGGTCGGCGTGGTCGACCCGCTCTCCCCGGACGACCACGAGGCCCACGGCGGCAACGCCGGGCTGCGCGCCGCGCTGGCGCTGCCCCCGGCTGAGGTCGTCGGCGCCGTCACCGAGTCGGGCCTGCGCGGCCGCGGCGGCGCAGGGTTCCCGACCGGCATCAAGTGGAGGACCGTGCTCGACGCCGAGTCGGAGCTGAAGTTCGTCTGCTGCAACGCCGACGAGGGCGACTCCGGCACCTTCGCCGACCGCATGCTCATGGAGGGTGATCCGTTCACCCTCATCGAGGGCATGACGATCGCCGCGCACGCCGTCGGGGCGCGCGAGGGCTACATCTACATCCGCTCCGAGTACCCGGACGCGATCGCGACGATGCGCGCCGCGATCGCCGCGGCCCGGGAGCGGGGCTGGCTCGGCGAGCGCGTCCTCGGCTCCGAGCTCTCCTTCGACCTGCACGTGCGCGTCGGAGCCGGTGCCTACATCTGCGGCGAGGAGACCTCGATGCTGGAGAGCCTCGAGGGCAGGCGCGGGCAGGTGCGCGCGAAGCCGCCGATCCCCGCGATCCAGGGGCTCTTCGGCCGGCCCACGGTCGTCAACAACGTGCTGTCGCTGGCCGCCGTGCCGTGGATCCTCGCGCACGGCGCGGCCGCCTACGCCGAGCTGGGGGTCGGGCGCTCCCGCGGCACGAGCGTGTTCCAGCTGGCTGGAAACGTCGCCCGCGGGGGCATCGTCGAGACCGCCTTCGGCGTCACGCTCGGCGAGCTGGTCAACGACTTCGGCGGCGGCACCGCCAGCGGCCGCCCGGTGCGCGCGGTGCAGGTCGGCGGCCCGCTGGGCGCGTACCTGCCGGTGTCCCAGTTCGACCTGCCGCTGGACTACGAGGCGTTCGCCCAGGCCGGGGCGATGGTGGGGCACGGCGGCATCGTCGTGTTCGACGACACGGTGGACATGGCCGCGATGGCTCGGTTCGCGTTCGAGTTCTGTGCGGAGGAGTCGTGCGGGAAGTGCACGCCCTGCCGCATCGGCGCCGTCCGCGGCGTCGAGACGATCGACAAGATCCGCGCCGGTCAGGACCGGGAGAAGAACCTGGTGCTGCTCGACGATCTCTGCACGCTGATGACCGACGGCTCGCTGTGCGCGATGGGCGGACTGACCCCCATGCCGGTCCGCAGCGCGGTGCAGCACTTCGCGGAGGACTTCCGATGAGCCTGCTCAAGGAACCCGACTACGGCACCCCGGCTCGGCCGGGAGCGGCGACCGTGGAGGTGACCGTCGACGGCGTCCCGGTCACGGTCCCCCCGGGCACGTCGGTGATGCGGGCGGCGAAGGAAGCCGGCATCGACGTGCCGAAGCTGTGCGCCACCGACTCGCTGGAAGCGTTCGGCTCCTGCCGGCTCTGCCTCGTCGAGATCGACGGCGTGAAGGGCACCCCGGCGTCGTGCACCACGCCGTGCACCGACGGGATGGTGGTGCGCACCCAGACCGAGCGGCTGGCGAAGCTGCGCCGCGGAGTCATGGAGCTGTACATCTCCGACCACCCGCTGGACTGCCTGACCTGCTCCGCCAACGGTGACTGCGAGCTGCAGGACATGGCCGGGGTGACCGGGCTGCGCGAGGTCCGCTACGGCTCCGGCGTGGACGCCGGCGCCAACCACATGGACCTGCCCACCGACACCTCCAACCCGTACTTCCAGTTCGAGGCGTCCAAGTGCATCGTCTGCTCCCGCTGCGTGCGGGCGTGCGACGAGGTGCAGGGCACCCTCGCGCTGACGATCGAGGGCCGCGGCTTCGACTCGAAGGTCAGCCCCGGCGGCACCGACTTCCTCTCGTCGGAGTGCGTCTCCTGCGGCGCCTGCGTGCAGGCCTGCCCCACCGCGACGCTGCAGGAGAAGAGCGTCGTCGATCTCGGCATGCCCACCCGCACCGTGATCACGACCTGCGCGTACTGCGGCGTCGGCTGCTCGTTCAAGGCCGAGCTGCGCGGTGACGAGCTGGTGCGCATGGTCCCGTACAAGGACGGCGGCGCCAACGAGGGCCACAGCTGCGTGAAGGGCCGTTTCGCGTTCGGCTACGCGACCCATCCCGACCGCGTCCTCACCCCGCTGATGCGCGAGTCGATCGCCGACGAATGGCGCGAAGCCACCTGGGATGAGGCGATCTCGTTCGTGGCTCGGCGGCTGCGTGAGATCCAGGCCGAGCACGGGCCCGGCGCGATCGGTGCGATCACTTCCTCCCGCTGCACCAACGAGGAGGTCTACGTCGTCCAGAAGATGGTGCGGGCGGCGTTCGGCAACAACAACGTCGACACCTGTGCGCGGGTCTGCCACTCGCCCACCGGCTACGGGCTCAAGCAGACGTTCGGCACGTCGGCGGGCACGCAGGACTTCAAGTCGGTCGCCGACGCGGACGTCATCATGATCATCGGGGCGAACCCGACCGACGGCCACCCGGTGTTCGCCTCGCGGATGAAGCGCCGGCTGCGCGAGGGCGCGAGGCTGATCGTGATCGACCCGCGGCGCATCGACATGGTGCGCTCGCCGCACATCCGGGCCGACCACCACCTCGCGCTCGCCCCGGGCACGAACGTCGCGATCATCAACGCGATGGCGCACGTCGTGGTCACCGAGGGGCTGGTCGACGAGGAGTTCGTCGCGGAGCGCTGTGAGGGCTTCGAGGAGTGGGCCGAGTTCATCGCCCGGCCGGAGAACAGCCCGGAGGCCGTCGAGGCCGAGACCGGGGTGCCGGCCGCCGACGTGCGCGCCGCCGCCCGGCTCTACGCCACCGGCGGGAACGCCGCGATCTACTACGGACTGGGCGTCACCGAGCACAGCCAGGGCTCCACGATGGTGATGGGCTTGGCCAACCTGGCCATGGCCACCGGCAACATCGGCCGCTCCGGCGTCGGGGTGAACCCGCTGCGCGGCCAGAACAACGTGCAGGGCTCGTGCGACATGGGTTCGTTCCCGCACGAGCTGCCCGGTTACCGGCACGTCGGCGACGAGTCGGTGCGCGACATCTACAACGAGCTGTGGGGCGTCTCCATCCTCGACGAGCCCGGGCTGCGGATCCCGAACATGTTCGACGCGGCCCTGGACGGCACGTTCCGCGCGCTCTACGTGCAGGGTGAGGACATCGCCCAGTCCGATCCGAACACCCAGCACGTGCACGCCGCGCTCGCCGCGATGGACCTGGTCGTCGTGCAGGACCTGTTCCTCAACGAGACCTCCAAGTTCGCGCACGTGCTGCTGCCGGGCACGTCGTTCCTGGAGAAGGACGGCACGTTCACCAACGCCGAGCGGCGGATCAACCGGGTCCGCCCGGTGATGGCACCGCGCACCGGCAAGCACGAGTGGGAGATCGTCTGCGAGGTCGCCCAGGCCATGGGCTACCCGATGCGGTACTCGCACCCGAGCGAGATCATGGACGAGATCGCGCTCACCACCCCCACCTTCGCCGGGGTCAGCTTCGCCAAGCTCGACGAGGTGGGCAGCGTGCAGTGGCCGTGCAACGAGAAGGCCCCGCTGGGCACGCCGATCATGCACGTGGACGGGTTCGTGCGCGGCAAGGGCAAGTTCATCGAGACGCCGTACGTGCCCACGCCGGAGCGCAGCACCCGCAAGTACCCGCTGATCCTGACCACCGGCCGGATCCTCACGCAGTACAACGTGGGTGCGCAGACCCGCCGGACGGCCAACACCGTCTGGCACCCGGAGGACGTGCTGGAGCTGCACCCGCACGACGCGGAGGTGCGCGGCATCTCCGACGGCGACGTGGTGCGGCTGTCCAGTCGGGTCGGGCAGACCACGCTGCGCGCGGTGATCTCCGACCGGATGCCGGTCGGGGTCTGCTACACGACCTTCCACCATCCCGTCACAGGAGCGAACGTGGTGACGACCGAGCACTCCGACTGGGCCACGAACTGCCCGGAGTACAAGGTCACGGCCGTGCAGGTGGAGCTGATCACCAGCGGCAGGGGCGCGGAGGCGGGGCTGGCCGCGGTCCCGGTGGCGGGCGAATGACCGGTACGGTTCCGCCGCCGGTCCGCCTCGCCGGCGACATCGCCGCCCAGTTCCGGCACAAGCCGCTCGACCAGGCCGCGGCCGCGGTCGCCGAGCACATCCGGATGTTCTGGGAGCCCCGGATGCGCCGCGCGCTGCTGGCCGAGGTCGACGCCGGGACCGTCACCGATCCCGTGGTCGTGGCGGCGGCGCAGCGGCTGCGCGGCGGAGGGTGACCGGCGGACGTACGGTGAGCACATGGGACGGCTGACGGCGCGGCGGCGGGTCGTGTGGATCGCTCCGGGCGGGAGGCGCACCACCCGGCCGGACACCCTCGCGGCCGAGGAACCGATGGAGCTGCGGGTGGCCGGTGCCCCGCTGTCGGTCACCATGCGCACCCCGGGCCACGACGTCGAGCTGGCCCACGGGTTCCTGCTCACCGAGGGCGTGATCACCTCGCTGGACGACGTGGCCACGGCCCGCTACTGCGACTCGGTCGACGACACCGGCCGCAACACCTACAACGTGCTGGACGTGGCGCTGGCACCGTCGGTCGCGCCGCCGTCGGCGTCGCTGGAGCGCAACTTCTACACGACGTCGTCGTGCGGGGTGTGCGGGAAGGCGTCGCTGGACGCGGTCCGCACCAAGACCGCGTTCCCCGTGCTCGACGGCGATCTGCGCATCCCGGCTGCCACGATCGCCGAGTTGCCGGACCGGCTGCGCGCCGCGCAGAAGGTGTTCGACTCCACCGGCGGCCTGCACGCCGCGGGCCTGTTCGACGCCGACGGCGAGCTGCTCGTCGCCCGCGAGGACGTGGGCCGGCACAACGCCGTCGACAAGGTCCTCGGGTGGGCGCTGCTGCACGGCCGGGTGCCGGCCCGGGGCTGCGTGCTGCAGGTGTCCGGGCGGGCGTCGTTCGAGCTGGTGCAGAAGGCGGCGATGGCCGGGGTGCCGGTGCTGTCGGCCGTGTCGGCGCCGTCGTCGCTGGCGGTGGAGCTGGCCGACGACGCCGGGATCACGCTGGCCGGGTTCGTCCGCGGCGGGAGCATGAACGTCTACACGCACCCGGAGCGGATCACCTAGCCGCGACGCAGCCGCAGGGCGCAGTCGGCGGCGGCCAGTGAGGCGGCCACCGACGCGGCGGCGGCGAGCACCGGGGGCAGTAGCCCAGCGGCGGCGAGCGGCAGCGCGACCCCGTGGTACCCGGCGGCGCCGGCGAGGATGGTGCGCAGCGCGGAGCCGGCGCGACCGGAGAGCGCGATCGCCTCGGCGGCGGCCCCGAGATCGGGTTGGGCGGGGGAGCCCTCGGCCGCGCAGCCGGCGCCGGAGGGCAGGGTGATGGCGATGTCGGCCGCGGCGAGCACCGGGGCGTCGTGCTCGCCGTCGCCCAGGACGGCGACCCCGTGCCCCTCGGCCCGCAGCGCCCGCACCAGCTCGACCTTCGCCTCGGGCCGCTGCTCGGCGAGCACGCGGGTGATGCCCACCTCCGCGGCCACGGCCGCGGCCACGCCCTCGGCGTCGCCGCTGACGAGCACCGGCTCCAGCCCCAGCGCGCGGAACCGGGCGATGGCGGTCGTGGCGGCCGGCCGGACGGGGTCGGTGAGGGCCAGGACCGCGCGCGCCTGCCCGTCCCAGGCGACGACGACCGGCGTCTGCGCCCGCGCGGCAGCGTCGGCGATCGCGTGCTCGAGCGCATCGGGCACGGCGGCGTCGTGCTCGCGGACGAACGCGGGGCTGCCGACCAGGACCGTTCGGGCCCCGGTCTCCCCGGACACGCCGCCGGGGAGCGCGGCGGCGTCGCGCACCGCGGGCCAGAAGGGCACGCGCTCCGCGGCGTACGCGGTGATGGCCCGAGCGAGCGGGTGCGCGCCGGCCGCCTCGACCGCCCCGGCGACGGCGAGCACGTCGGCCAGTGCGGTGCCGGGTCCATCGACGCCGTCCGCACCCTCGACGATCGTGACGGCGACGACCTCGGGCTCGCCGCTGGTGAGCACACCGGTCTTGGGCAGCAGCACGGTGTCGACCCGGCGGGCGGACTGCCACGCCCGCGGTCCCGGCAGGGCACCCACGCGGGCCGCCCGGCCGGTGGCGGCGAGCACCGTCATCGCAGTGGCGAGCCCGAACGCCGCCGGGCACGTGGCGACCAGTACCGCGACCGCCGCGCCCACCGCCGTCGCCACCGAGGCCCCGACGACGAGCCAGACCGCGCCCGTACCGGCGGCGAGCAGGAGGACGATCGGCACGAGCGCCGTGCCCACGCGGTCGGCCCGCCGCTGCGCCGCGGACCGGCGGGACAGCGCCGCCCGCAGCTGCGCGATCGTCCGGGCGAGCCGGGTGGCCGCACCGGCCCGGGAGGCCCGCACGATCAGTTCACCGCCGCGGACCACACCCCCGGCGTGCACCTCGGACTCGAGCTGCACCGGGACCGGCGCGCCACCGAGTCCGCCCGCGTCGACGAGCGCCGCTCCGTCGACGACGAGACCGTCCACGGGGATCCGCTCGGCGTCGGCCACGTACACGAGATCGCCCGCCGCCACCTGGTCGGCCGGCAACACCCGCACCGGCCCGTCGGCACCGAGCAGGGTGGCCTGGGTGGGCACGAGCCCGGTGAGCGCCCGCACCTCGGCTCCGGCGCGCCGCCGGACCCGGTCCTCCCAGCAGCGCCCGGCCAGCACGATCGCGGTGATCCCGGCGGCGGCCCCGACGTGCGCCGTCCCACCGGTGATCGCCGCGGCGACGGCCCACGCCAGCGCGGCGCCGGTGCCGAGCGACACCAGCAGGTCCCGGCTCACCGTGCACCGCCGGACCTCCGCCGCCGCGGCGCGGTGCACCGGCCAGGCACCCCACAGCACCACCGGCAGCGACAGCGCCAGCGCCACCCACTGCCAGAACGGGAACTGGACGGCGGGCACCAGCGACAGCACCAGCACCGGCACTGCCAGTGCCGCACTGGCAACGGCCCGGCCGCTGCCGACGATGAGGCGGGCCGCCACCGCCGCATCGACCCCGTCGGCAGCGGCCGGACCGGGTTCGGGGATCGGGACGGCGGTGTACCCGGCGTCCTCGACGACCGCGATCAGGACCTCCGCGCTCACCGTCGCCGGGTGGACGACGGTCGCGGTACCGGTCGCGTAGTTGACCTCCGCCGAGACCCCGCGCAGCGCCCCGAGGATCTGCTCGATCCGGGTCGCGCACGCCCCGCACGTCATCCCGTCGATCCGCAGCTGCGTGATCCGGGCTCCCTCGGGCAGCACGGGTGCCGCAGGGCGGATCGGCAGGGCGGTGGCGCCGGCCGTGGGCGGAGCGATCACGGGAGTGCTCATCGGGTGACCACCGGTCCGGGGTCGGGGACGGGGGAGCTGACCAGAGCCCCAGGGGGAGGGGGAGCGGGCTCGGTCACGAGGCGAATCTCCCAGAGCACCCCAGCCGCGGGTTGCCAACCTGAGGACGCTGCGGACCGCTCGGACCGTCCGGCGCGCCGAGCGGTCCCGGATTGCACTTATCGGTCTAACGCGCTAGGCCGAAGAACCAATCGGGTTCTCAGGTTCGCCGCCGTGCTTCGACGGACGTCCGTGGGCGCATCCCGGACTGCGCCACCGCGCCGAAGCGAGCACTGCCGGAAGGTGACCACCGCGATCGCGCGCGATCCAGTGCTGTGCGACGGAGGAGCAGAGCGCGATCCACCACACCCCGAGGCCCGCGACGCGCCGCTTCGGCCGGACCGCATGGTCAGCCGACCGCTCCGCAGGACTCGCCGGCCCGAGCGCCGGACTCGCGGGACCGAACGCGCGACTCGCGCTACGAGGAAGGGCCGCGCGATCCCCACCTCCCTGGGGGACCGCGCGGCCTCAGCACCCCTCAGCAGCTACGCATCCAGCAGTACCGAGAGATGAGCCTGCGTCCGGAACGCGAGGTTCGCCCGCCGCTCCGGTTCCCCGTGCACCCGGATCCGGGGGAACACGGCCCGCAGCGCGGAGACGATCGAGACCGCGGTCCGCACAGCCTCGTTCTCCCTGAGGCACCGATGCTGCCCGGCCGGGCTGAAGCTCAACAGCACCTCGTCCCCACGACCAGGATCCTGATTGGCCGCCTCGATGAGGACGAGGACGTAGGCGGCTCCCCGCTCCAGGCGACGCCCGTCCGCGAGCCGAGCCCCGCCGTCCGCGGTCCGCCGCATCCAGCCGTGCACCCCCGTCCAGACGGCCAACCCCTGCGCCACCTCGTGCGCGAACCGCGGGGACGCCGGATCGACGGCGGCCCAGCCCCCGCTGCGCAGCAGGTGATCGAGGTAGCGCGTCACCGTCCCGGCCGTGGTCGCGTAGCTGGCGTTGACCAGCCCGAACAGGTTCGCGATCGCCTCCTCCCTGGTCAGCCGGCCGGCGCCGACGGCGCGAACGAGGTGTGCGGTAGCGCTGTCCGGCCGGGACGCCCCGGCGAGGTGGTCGTCGATCAGGTCGGCGCACATGTCCCGCATGGCGATGAGGCTCTTCGCGAGGTCGGGCTGGTCCTCGTACGGCGGCGGGTCGGCGGGCCAGGTGAAGTCGGCCTGCGCGGTAGCGGTGGCGGCGACGAGATCCTTCATCTCCCGGGGCAGGTCGAGCCGCTGCCCCAGGAGATCGAGAGCGACCGGCTCGATCAGGTCTGCCTGCAGGTCGAACGGTTCCCCTGGAACGGATCGGGCCCAGGTGCGGGCCCGGTCGACGTGGCGCGCGACGGTCTCGTCGATGATCCGGGTGTTGCGCAGCCCGGTGGCGGCCTGGTTCATCGCGGCGCCGACGATCCGCCGCCGGTCGAGGTGGCGCTGCCCGACCTCGCCGACGATCGCCCCCGGGTAGCCGGTGAACGTGCCCATCACCTCGGCCGCCGCCGGGTTGGCGTGCGGCGTGAACAGCCACCACGGCACGACCGCGAGGTCCTTGAGGAAGCTGGTGCCGTCCGGGTCGGACAGCGCCTGCCGCGCGCCGGCGTAGTCGCCGACGACGTACATGTTGCGCTCCACGTCGTAGACGATCCCGCCGGCCTCGCGCAGTGCCGGGTAGTACGCCTCGGGCGTGCCCTGCCGGACCGCGTCGGCATACGAATCCATGAGTCCCCCCATTCGTGTGATCCCCCGTCCGACCATCCACACAGGACGTGGTCGGATTCGCGTAGCATCGCAGAGATCACGCGATCGGGCGACACCAGGCGCCTTGTCGGACGCGCACCTCCTGTGACGGTCAATCGGGCAGCAAGGGGACGGAGATCCCTTCGTCCCGCCCGAGCAGTGCGGCCCGGGTGACCGACCGAGATCCGAACCGGTCACGCAGGGCGTCGAGCGCGCCGTCGAGCGCCGTCTCGTCCACGCCGGGATCGCGCACGGTGAGCGGCAGGGTGAGCTGGCACGGCTCGTCGGGCGCGAGGTTGGTGAGCGACAGGCCGAGCAGGGTGATCCCGTCCGCGGCGATCCGCGGCAGCTCCGCCGCCAGCAGGCGGCGAGCCGCGGCGAGGATCGTGGGTGTGTGCGCGGTCGGCGCGGCCAGCGTCCGCGAGCGGGTGGCGCGGCTGAAGTCGGCGAACCGCAGCCGCAGCACCACCGTGCGGCACACGCGGTGCGCCCCGCGCAAGCGGCGGCCGAGCCGGTCGACCGTGCCCACGAGGATCGCGTCGAGCTCCTCGGGGCTGCGCGGGCGACGGCCGAGGGCCCGCTGGGAGCCGATCGACCGACGCCGCCGCCCGGGGTCGACGGCCCGCGGATCGCGGTTGTGCGACAGCGCGTGCAGCTTGTGGCCCTCGGCCTTGCCGACCAGACCGACGAGCGGGCCCTCGCCGAGCGCGGCCGCCTCGCCGACCGTCCGTACGCCCAGGGCGTGCAGCTTCGCGGCCGTGACCGGCCCGACGCCCCACAGCTTCTCCACCGGGAGCGGGTGCAGGAACTGCAGCTCGCGGTCGGCCGGCACGTGCAGCAGCCCGTCCGGCTTCGCCACACCGCTCGCGACCTTCGCCAGGAACTTCGTGCGCGCCACGCCGACCGTGATCGGCAGGCCGACCTCGTCGCGGATCCGCCGGCGCAGCTGAGCCGCGATGTCGACGGGGGAGCCCGCGATCCGCCACAGACCTCCCACGTCGAGGAACGCCTCGTCGATGGAGATTCCTTCGACGAGGGGCGTGGTGTCGCGGAAGATCGCGAACACGGCCTTGCTCGCGGCCGAGTACGCCGACATCCGCGGCGGTACCACGACGGCGTCCGGGCACAGTCGCTTCGCCTGTCGCCCGCCCATCGCGGTGAGCACCCCGCACCGCTTGGCCTCGTAGCTGCAGGCGAGCACCACCCCGCCGCCGACGATCACCGGCCGGCCGCGCAGCCGCGGATCATCGCGCTGCTCCACCGACGCGTAGAACGCGTCGAGATCGGCGTGCAGGATCGGTGTAGGGCTACGCCCCGCTCGAGGCTCGGGCACGAACATATGTTCGCATCCGTCGTCGGTGATTTCGAGGCCCCGCGCTCATCGGCGCCGGCGGAGCCGGGAGCAGAGCCGCGCGAGCCGGCCGCCCGTGGACCGGCGCGGTTCGGGGAACGGCGGCGGGTCCAGCAGCGGCGGGTCGGCCGGTGGGAGGAGATCGCCCGCGGGGAGCGTGGGCGGGTCGAGCGCGACGAGGGTCGGGGTCTTCTCGCGGTCGTGCACGTGAGCCTGTCGCGGTCTGCCCCGTGCGGCGTTACGGGGATCCGCCGTGATCACGATCGCGTCATCGACGCCGAGTACTGCGCCGCAGGTCACACGGCGTGTAACGGCTGCGGGTCGCACGGCGAACCCCGAGTGTGGACCCAGTCGGATCCGTGGGGCCGGGCAGTGAGGTGCCCCGCTTCGATCCGGTGCACCTCGAGCAGGACCTCGGCGGACCGGAGTCGCTCGCCGGGCTGCGCCGCTGGATCCGCACGCACGTCGTGGCCGACGCGGACGCGCTGGCCGACGCGCAGCTCGTCGCCACGGAGCTGGCCAGCAACGCCATCGAGCACGCGCCCGGGCCGCGGGTCGTGCGACTGCGGGTGAGCGCCACCCGGTTCACCGTCGAGGTCGAGGACGCAGCCCCGGACGCCGCGCTCACGCTCGGGGTGTCCCGGCTCGGCGGCAACCGCGGCCGCGGCCTCCAGGTCGTCAACGTCCTCGGCCGATGGGGTGTGCACCGCCGACCGACCCGCAAGACGGTCTGGGCGACGATCTCCCTCTAGCGACCTCCTTCGCGCCGCCGCGCGCTAGCTGTAGTGACTCAGGACGTTGTTGTCAGTGCTCGACGGCGTGTCGGCTTGAACGAGGGGAGGGCCTCCGGGCGAGGTGGGTGTGTCTGAG
>NZ_FRAP01000009.1 GCF_900142365.1 Pseudonocardia thermophila
ATCCCACCGACCGTGGTGCGGGCGTCGTAGCCGTTCCAGAGCTTGCCGTCGTACCAGACGTGGCCGAGCGCGTCGTACTGCGTGGAACCCTGCAGAAAGAGCTTCGCGGTGTCGTCGGCGTAGTGCAGCCCACCCGGGAACTGGGGCGCATCGCCGCCGTCCCAACTGCCCTCATCGAGGATGTTCTGCCGCTCCATGCCCGTCCGGCCGGGCCACAACGGATCCCCCGGCCCATCGGTACGACCCATCTGGATCTGCAGCGTGAACACCTCCCCGCTGCGGATGTGCTGCGCCCCGCGCAGCACTTCCTTCGCGTCGAGGTAGTTCAGGCAACCCAGCTCGTCGTCGGGGCCCCACCTACCCCAGTTGGTCGGCGCGTCGTCACCGAGCAGCTCGCGCATCGCCGGGGCGTCGGACATCGTCGTCTCCTCCCGTCGTCTCCCACACGGTGAACCAACGCTCAGCGTCCGAGCGATCGCACGGTTCAATGTTTAGAACGTGGCAGAGGATCTGCCTGGGAGTCAATACCTCTCAAAGAGGGAGAGCCGATCGGCTAAGTTTAGAATTCCTAAAGTCCGACGCGGGAGCGGTGCCATGACGACGACTGACAAGGCAGGATCGGCCGACGAATCCCTCGGCGCTCAGGTGCGGGCCGCCCGGCGGACGAAGGGCTTCACCCAGCGCCTTCTTGCCCACGCGATCGGGGTGAGCGCGGCGACGCTGAGTCAGATCGAGAACGGACAGACCGGCCTCAGCGTCAGCCGGCTGGCACTCATCGCCGACGCCCTCGGCCTGACCGTGCAGGAGATCCTCGACATCGTCGTGGAGCCCGGATCGCTGCCCTCAGTGCGGCAAGCCGAAGAGCCACGCCCGGCACCGCGGGCCGAGAAGACGCCAGCGGTACCGGAGATCACGCACTGGCGCCACTACGAGCCCCTCAACTTCGACCCTGTTCTACGCGCCGCACTCGACGAGATCCTCGAGATCGGCTACCACGGTGCAACAGTGCGAGGAATCGCTGCGCGGTGCGGCCTGTCCGTCTCCGGGATCTACCACTACTACACCAGCAAGCAGCAGATGCTGCTCACCATCCTCGACCTCACCATGACCGAGTTGCTCGCCCGCGCACGCGCCGCCAGGAACGAGGGACGCGACCCGGTCGAACGGTTCAGCCTGCTCATCGAGCACCTCGCCCTGTTCCACACCCACCGGCGCGAGCTCGGCTTCGTCGGCGCAAGCGAGATGCGCAGCTTCGACGCCGGCAACCGGCGCAAGATCGCACAGCTGCGCACCATCCAGCAACGCATGGTCGACCACGAGGTCGAAGCAGCCGTCCGTCAGGGCCGCTTCCGCACCGACCACCCCCATGAGGCCGCCCGCGCCGCCGTCACCATGTGCACAGCGCTACCGACCTGGTGGCGCTCCGACGGCCCTCTCAGCCCCGAGCAGGTCGCCGAGCAATACGTGAGCTTCGCTCTCGATCTCATGCGCTTTGACCGATAGGCCGCTCACACGAACCCGCGCAGAACCGTCCGCGCCGACCACGCATCTGTACTCCTCGCCCGCCCGCTCTGGACACATCGCTGACCGACGATGCTCAAGCATCGCGAGCCGCGTTGACCAGCCCGAGACACCGACCGGAGACGACCGGCACGTCGTGCAGGTCCCGCTGCCTGAACCCGGGGTGAGGACGGCGCGCCAGAGGCTTCGTCCCTGCTGTCGCAGACAGTCCATGTCGAGGACTTCGCGGGAGCCATCAGCACCGATGCCGGGCCACACCACGCCCCCCGGATGCGGGGTGGCGTTGTGGCGCACGGGCAGATAGGTCAGCGAGGAACGATCGCCTCGCGGCCTGGAGCTGGGGCCTCCACGTCGCACGCGCATGCGCTTGCCAACCGCCGCTGGGGCTGCTCCACGGTGCTCGCGGCGAGGCAACGCCGGCGCTAATTCATCTGATGATGAAGATCTTCTCAGTGTGCGTCGAGGTCGTGATTGTCGTCGGCGGACCACGGTGTGACCCGCAGTGCGAGCTCGCATGTGTCCACTGCTCTCACCCTTGGCGGCGGTCGACGACCACGCCGGCGAGGGCATGTCGCTGGCCGTCTCGGCGCGCGCCTGCGGCTCCCAAGATTGAGGGGTCCGTCGGCTGCGGCGATCTGCATCCAGTCTCACCGCGCACTGAAGGCAGACGAGCGAGTCTGCCGGTCACCTGCATGACCCAGATCGGTAAGCGAACGTGGTCGGCAACGCCGTTGCACGCCGCCCACACCTGGTCGTGCGTGCAGGAGGTCGTGCGGATGCCGCTGCTCTGGTCGCTCCTGCCGTTTCCATCCGTCCCGTCGGTCCCTGTGTCCGCTTGCCGAACGGTAGGTGAGCCACTTGTGTTGACGGGACGACTCAGGAGCTCGCGTAAACGCCGCTCATCGCCCCAGCGCAGCGGGGCCTGGGGGTCGGATTCCGGACCCCAGGCCCCGGACGTCAGTCTTGTGGGGAGGTGAGCAGACGGATCAGCTCAGCGAGCTCCTCAGGGCTGAACAGCGCCCTGATGGACTTGGCGGCCTGCTCGGGGGTGGACGCGGAGATGCGCCGGACAGCACGTCCGGACGCCGCGGACTGAGTGCTCGATCGCAGTCGGTACGGCGGACCTGCCGCGGCGATGCGCTGCTGTTCGGATTCGGGGAGTGTGCCGAGCTGACGGGCTAGCTCGATCGCAGGTGCTGCGGCAGGACCGCGGCTCGATCCGCTCCCCGTCCCGGTACCGGGCGGGCCGCTGCTCGGCCGGGCGGCCGAGCTGGCGGAGCTGATCACCGCGATCGCGGAGCATCCCCTCGTCACGCTCGTCGGGCTGGCCGGGTCGGCCGGGTCGGGAAGACCCGCCTCGCGATCGAGGCCGCCCGGATGGCGCGCGTCCCGTTGGCGACCGGGCCCGGGCACGCGCCACCGTCGAGGGCGCTCGGCGGTGGTGCGCCGCGTCCGGTGCCGGGGACCACGCCCCGGGCCGAGGAGGAGCTCACCCGGGTGGAGGAGGAGCTCACCCGGGTGGAGGCCGGACCGGGTGGTCTCGTCGAGAACGACGATGCTGCGGACTGAATCGATTCGATTTTCGCCACAACGTCGTTCTCGGCGCAGCGGGTGGACCCCGGCAGTGACCGGGGCCACCCCGCCACGGCCGGATGCACCGCGTCCGGACGGCCTACGGTGGCCGACGTGCATGTCGTGTTCGTCTGTTCCGGCAACATCTGCCGCTCCCCCATGGCCGAGAAGGTGTTCGCCGCGGCGCTGGAGGAGGCCGGGCTGGCCGAGAAGGTGCGGGTGACGAGCGCCGGCACCGGCGCCTGGCACGTCGGGGAGCCCATGGACGAGCGGGCCGCCGCCATCCTCGCTGCGGAGGGCTACCCCACCGACCACGTCGCCCAGCAGGTCGACGCCGAGGCGCTGGGAGCCGACCTGATCGTCGCCCTCGACAACGGGCACCGCCGCGCGCTGCAGCAGCGGGTCCCCGAGCCGGAGCGGGTGCGGCTGCTGCGCTCGTTCGAGCCCGGGCAGAACGACGGGGACGTGCCGGACCCGTACTACGGCGGCCCGGACGGGTTCGCCGACGTCCTGGCGATGATCAAGGCCGCGGTGCCCGGCCTGCTCGAGCACGTGCGCTCGCAGGTGTGACGATGTCCGCCGACCGCGTGGTCGTGAAGCACGGGGACGTGCGCGCCGAGGCAGCCGGCCTGGCGTGGCTGGTCGTCCCCGGCGGGCCACCGGTGGTGCCGGTCCTCGAGGTGCATCCCGACCGGCTGGTGCTGGCCCGGCTCGACGAGGTCGGCGCCGATCCCGCCGCTGCCGAGCGCTTCGGCCGCCAGCTGGCCTACCTGCACGCCGCCGGGGCCCCGGCGTTCGGCGCTCCCCCGCCGGGCGGGCCGGCGGAGGCGACGATCGGGCGCGCCCCGATGCGCAACGAACCAGCCCCCGCGTGGCCGCAGTGGTACGTGCGCGACCGGGTGCTGCCCTACCTGCGCGCCGCCCGTGACGCCGGCAGCATCGGCGCGGCTGACACCGCGGCCGTCGAGCAGGTGTGCGAGCGCATCGCCGAGCTCGCCGGCCCGCCCGAACCGCCCGCCCGACTGCACGGCGATCTCTGGTCGGGCAACGTCCTGTGGACCGCGGAGGGCGGCACGCTGATCGACCCGGCCGCGCACGGCGGCCACCGGGAGACCGATCTCGCGATGCTCGCCCTGTTCGGTTTCCCCTACCTCGACGCGGTGCTGCGCGCCTACCACGAGACGACCCCGCTCGCCGACGGCTGGCGCGAGCGGGTGCCGCTGCACCAGCTCTTCCCGCTGCTGGTGCACGCCGTGCTGTTCGGCGCCGGGTACGGCCGGCAGGCCGGCGCGGCCGCCCGGACGGTGCTCGCAACGGCCTGACCGGACCGACCAGGCTGCGTCGAGAACGACGTTGGCGCGATCTCGAAACGATTCAACCCGTCACAACCTCGTTCTCGACGCGGCGGGGCGCACCCGGCCGAACCGTCAGTCGGAGCGCTCCACCAGCTCGGCCAGCGACTCCGCGAGGTCGTCGGCGACCTCGTCGACGTCGGGCATCGCGTCGCGGTCGGCGGTGAGCCCGTAGTGCACGTGCCCGTCGTAGGAGGTGATCCCGACGGCCACCGCCTGCCGGCCGCCCAGCGGCACCACCGGGTACATCTCCAGCATCCGCGCGCCCATGGCGTAGAGCGGGCGGGGCGGTCCGGGCACGTTGGTGACCAGGACGTTGTAGAAGTTGTCCGAGTACCGGCTAGCCATGCGCACGCCGAGGCTGTGCAGCACCGGCGGGGCGAGCCCGACCAGCCCCATCAGCGTCGCCGCGCCGACCGCCTGCCCGCCGCGCTTGTGCTCCTCCATCGCGGCGCTGAGGATCCCCAGGCGCTCGACCGGGTCGGTCACCGCGACCGGGAGATCGACGAGGTAGGCGGAGATGCTGTTGCCCGCCGGCCCGATCGTGCCGGTCTCGCGGGCCCGGGCCCGCACGCTCACCGGCACCATGGCGCGCACCTGCGTCGATTCGGTCAGCGGTTCCCCGCGCCGGATCAAGAGCCGGCGCAGTCCGCCGGTGACGACGGCGAGGATGACGTCGTTGACGGTGCCGCCGTGCGCCTTGCGCACCTTCCGGTGATCGGCGAGCGTCGTGCGCAGGGTGCCGTAGCGGCGCTGCTGGCCGGTGGCGGCGTTGAGCGCACCGACGGGCCGGGCGGACGCTGCACGCCGGCCGGTGGACAGGACGCCCCCGACCGTGCGGGCCACCGAGTCCGCGGTGGACCGGGCGTCGGTGACGACCCGCGCGGCCGCCTCACCGGCCCGTTCGATCGCGCTCCACGGCCGCCGCAGCAGGTCGACGGCGGCCCCGGCGGCGAGCGCCAGCGCGCTCGGCTCCGGCTCCGGGCGCCACGGCGGGGCCGGGGTGGGCCGGGGCGCCGGGGTCAGGTCGAGCAGCGCCGCGCCGATGTCCATCGACGCGAGGCCGTCGACCATCGCGTGGTGGGTCTTGGTGACCACGGCGAACCGGCCGCCGGTCAGCCCCTCGACGATGTTGACCTCCCACAGCGGGCGGCTGCGGTCGAGGTGGCGCACCAGCAGCCTGCCGACCAGTTCCCGCAGCACCGCGTCGGTGCCCGGCGCGGGCAGCGCCGAGTGCCGCACGTGGTAGTGGATGTCGAAGTCGGGATCATCGACCCACACCGGCAGCCCGAGCCCGCCAGGCACCATGCGCACCTTCTGCCGGTACCGCGGTACCAGGTGCAGCCGCTGCTCGATCAAGTCGGTGAACGCACCGACGTCGAACGGCCCGCCGGCGGGCTGCTCGAACGTCATCACACCGCCGATGTGCATGGCGGTCGTGCGGTCCTCGGCGAACAAGAACGAGGCGTCGAGGGGCGAGAGCCGGTCGGGCACTCGAGAGATCCTCCTCCTCACCACCCCCGCAGGGGGAACCCGGACCCGCCCTGCGCCGCGAGCTTCACCCCGAGCACCTGGTGGAGCTGGATGTTGTCGCGCTCGAACCCGACCCGCGACGCGGCCATGTACAGCCGCCACACCTTCGCCCGGCCCAGCCCGACCTCGGCCACGGCCTCGTCCCAGTGCTCCTCGAGGTTCTCGCACCAGGCCTTGAGGGTCAGCGCGTAGTGCTCGCGCAGGTTCTCCTCGTGGCGGATCTCGAAGCCGGCGTCGTTCATCTCGCTGATGAGCAGGCCGATCGGCTCCAGCTGACCGTCCGGGAACACGTAGCGTCCGATGAACGGGTCGACCTTCTTCCGCCGCGGCGTGCGGGGCTGGGTGATGCAGTGGTTGAGCAGCCGCCCGCCCGGTCGCAGCCGCGCGTGCAGCGACGAGAAGTACCGGCTGAGCTGGTCGCGGCCGATGTGCTCGGTCAGGCCGATGGAGCTGATCGCGTCGAACTGCGATTCGGGGGTCTGCCGGTAGTCGAGGTGGCGCACCTCGGCGAGCTTCGACAGCCCCAGCTCCTCGATCTTCTGCTGCGCCCAGTCGGCCTGGTTCTTCGACAGGGTCACGCCCAGCGCCTTCACGCCGTGCTCCTTGGCGGCGTGCATGACCATCCCGCCCCAGCCGCAGCCGACGTCGAGCAACCGCATCCCGGACTTCAGCCCGAGCTTCTGCACGACCAGCTCGTGCTTGGCCGCCTGCGCCTCCTCCAGCGTCGCGTCCGCGGTCGGGAACACCGCGCACGTGTAGGTCATCGACGGGCCGAGGACCCACTCGTAGAACCGGTTGGAGACGTCGTAGTGATGGGAGATGGCCCGGTGATCGCGCCGCAGCGAGTGCAACCGCCCCTTGGGCCGGTACTCCAGGTCGGGGATCGGGCGGCGGTGCTTGGCCCAGATCGGCAGCATCTTGCGCGCCAGATCGATCTGCTGGGCACGGGTCAGCCCGTTGATCGTCAGGTCGGCCATCGCGTCGAGCAGCTGGTACATCTCGCCGTCGACCTCGATCTCGCCGGAGACGTACGCGCGGGCGAGGCCGAGCGTGGCCGGTGCCGTGGCGAGCCGGGCGAGCGCGCTCGGGCTGATGACCCGCAGGGTGACCTCGGAGCTGTCGGGGCCGACCTTGCTGCCGTCGTAGGCGACGACCCGCACCGGCAGGTCCGGTCCGATGACATCGGAGATGATGTCGGCGACCAGCATCGTCACTACCTCCTGACCTTTGCGTAGAGATCCGGCGCGCGACCACCCGGGTCGTACCGGTCCTTGAGGGCCCGGTAAGCGGGTCCGTTGTAGTGCTCCCAGAACTCCTGCTCGTCGTAGTGCACGGTCGAGTAGAGCGACTTGTGCCCGCCCAGCTGCGCCACCAGCTCCTCGACGCGGCGGTTGTGCGCCTCGGGATCGCCGGGCGCCTGCGGCACGGCCGACCAGAACCCGACGTTGACGTACAGCTCGCCGGGCGTGAGCGGGTACAGCGGCCACGGGCGATCGTCGCGCAGGGCGAGCGGGCACAGCCAGACCGGGCGGATGCCGATGTCGGCGTGGAACGTGTCGAGGAACTCGCGCAGCCGGGCAACGGGGATCTCGACGTCCTGGATCACCAGCTCGTCCTGCGGCTTGCCGAGGACCCGGTGCGCCTTCGCGGTGAACCCGTAGCGGCGGTCGAGGGCGACGAGGCGGCGGTAGACGTCGGAGCGGCGGTAGCGGCGCGGCCAGAACCGGCGCACGAGCGGATGCTGGACGCCGAACGCGCGCGAGCACCAGAACCAGTCGGTGTCCCAGCGCCAGATGTAGTCGTGCACGGTGAGCACGTCGTGGGTGCGCTCGCGGATCGACGTGTAGAAGATCCGCTGGCCGGTGTAGTCGCTGGTCCCCGGCCCGGGATCGGTGGTGAACCGGCCGATCGTGAGGTAGTTCTCGTCGGGGCCGAACACCGTGCCGTCGACGAAGTCGGTGGCCGGGTCGGCGCAGACCTCGCTGATCGCCGCGGACAGCTCACCGGAGCCGATCCGCCGGTGCTCCAGCGCCACGTACGGCTGCACCGGCATCACGTCGATGACGATCCGCAGGGCGTAGCCGAGGGTGCCGTAGGAGTTGGGGAAGCCGCGGAACAGGTCGGCGTGCTCGCCGTCGCGGGTGACGGTGACCAGCTCGCCCGCCGGGGTGAGCACGTCCATCTCGCGGACCGACTCGTGCGGCAGCCCGTGCCGGAACGAGGTGGACTCGATGCCCAGCCCGGTGACCGCGCCGCCCAGGGTGATCGTCTTGAGCTGCGGGACGACGAGCGGCATCACCCCGCGCGCGAGCGTGGCCGCGACGATCGTCTCGTAGGTGGCCATGCCCTGGACCTCGGCCGTGCCCGCGACCGGGTCGACGTCGAGCACGCCGGTGAGGGCGGAGACGTCGATCAGGCGGGCGCCGGCGGCGGAGGAGAACCGGAACAGGTTCGACGTCGGCTTGCCCAGTCGCACCGGTGTACCGGGCGGCACGGCCCGGTACTGACGCTGCAGCTCGGCGACGGCTGCGTCGTGGGCGGCGCGCGGCACCAGCCGCGCGGCCGGCAGGTCGGTCAGGGTCATGATTGCCGACGCTAGTCCGCGGATCGGGCCCTGCACAGGGCATTCCCCCAGGTCGCCCCTTATGTCCGGGTGGGACATCCGGCCGTCACGCGAGCGACGTTCAGCCGTGCTCGGTGAGGAAGGCGTCGATCGCGGGCCAGGTCGTGGTGCGGGCGCGGCGACCGGTGAGGACGCCGAGATGGCCACCGGGGGCGGTGGTGAAGCGGACGTCGGGGCTGGCGGTGAGCAGCTCGACGACCTTCTGCACCGCCTTGAGCGGCGCGATCACGTCCTCGGTGCCGGCGATCACCAGGACCGGCTCGGCGATCGCGGCGAGCGTGATGGTGCGCCCGGCGAGCGCCAGCCGGCCGTCGGCGAGGTCGTTGTTGCGCAGCAGCAGGTGGTAGATCTGGCCGAACACCCGGCCCGGGTAGGCGTGCATGTGGTTCATCAGGTGCTCGACGGCCTCGATCTGGGCCAGGCCGTCGGCGTCGTCGATGAGCGAGAGCTGCGTGAGCGGCTTGGTGACGACCTTGTCGAACGCGACCACCCGGAAGGCCGCGCTCACGATCGGCGAGGGGAACGACCCGATCGCCCGGTAGACCGCGGAGACGACGCGGCCGCCGGTGACCGCCGCGACCGGCCGCACGGGCGCCACCAGCGGCACCGCCGCGATGTCGACGGGGCTCGCGATCTCGACGAGGGCGCGCACCGGCAGCGGGGCGCCAGCGCTGCGGGCGGCGGCGAGCGCGAGCAGGCAGAAGATGCCGCCCAAGGACCACCCGATCAGGTGGACCTCGCCCGCGCCGCCGCGCTCGGCGGAGTCACGGGCGGTCTCCCGCACCGCCCACGGCACGACCCCGTCGACCCAGCTCTCGATGCCGCGCCGCCGGTCGGCGAACGTCAGCCCGCCGTAGTCGACGAGGTACACCGCGCGCCCGGCGCCGAGCAGGTGCTCGACGAGCGAGCAGCCGCGGCGCAGGTCGTAGGCGAAGTCGGGGGCGCCCAGCGGCGGGACGAGCAGCACCGGCGGTGCGTCCAGCGGTTCGACGCCCTCGATCGGCCGGTAGCGGTGGAGCACGGACCGGCTCTGCCCCGGTGCGTCGCCGTCGCGGTCGGCGATCGGGTCGCGCGGCATGCGCCGCAGATCGGCGACCCCGCCGCGGACCTTGCGCACCACGTTCGAGGCCGCGGCGATCAGGTCCACACCCGCACGCTGACTCCCGACCCACGACCCCGAACTCGCGCCCCGAGCACCGCAGTCGTCGAGCCGCACCCGACCGAACACCTCACGAAGGCGACCACCGCGGTCGACGTAGGGCGCGATCGCGCCGAGATCACGCCACCGAGATCACGCCGAGGAAGCCGGCACCTCGCGTCGCTCCCCAGCCCGCGAGGTGCCGGGCCGTCCACGGTTGAGTCCGGGCCTCGCTCCCCAGCAGGCCCGCACCCGTTCCTCACGTGGACCGGCGCACAGCCCCGACCCCCGAAACCGATGCCACGGGGCTGTGTGCTATTGGGTCGCTCCAGGTGACCACTACGTTACACCGCTCGGCCCACAGAGAAACAATCAATCGTGACGGTAAGTCTTCCGCGGGCGACGGCCCCGTGTGAGACTCGCCGCCATGGAGCGGACCATCTTCGACGCCGAGCACGAGGCCTTCCGCGATCTCGCCCGCACGTTCATCGCCAAGGAGGTCCTCCCCCACCACGAGCGGTGGGAGGAAGAGGGCCAGGTCAGCCGGGACGTGTGGCGCGCGGCGGGCAGGGCCGGGCTGCTGGGCACCGACGTGCCCGAGCAGTACGGCGGTGGCGGCGTCGCGGACTTCCGCTACAACGTCGTGCTCAACGAGGAGCTGGTGGCGGCGGGCATCACCGGGCCCGGCTTCCCGCTGCAGAACGACGTCGTCGCCCCCTACCTGCTGCGCCTGGGCACCGAGGAGCAGAAGGAGCGCTGGCTGCCCGGCTTCTGCTCCGGCGAGATCATCACCGCGATCGCGATGACCGAGCCGGGCACCGGCTCCGACCTGCAGGGCATCCAGACGATCGCCCGGCGGGACGGCTCCGACTGGGTCCTCAACGGCGCCAAGACGTTCATCACCAACGGCATCCTGTCCGACCTGGTGATCGTCGTCGCCCGCACCGACCCGGACGCGGGCGCCCGCGGCTTCAGCCTGCTCGTCGTGGAGCGCGGCATGCCCGGCTTCGAGCGCGGCAGGCGGCTGAAGAAGGTGGGGCTCAGGGCCCAGGACACCGCCGAGCTGTCGTTCACCGACGTGCGCGTGCCGGCCGAGAACGTGCTCGGCGAGGTGGGCAAGGGCTTCTTCTACCTGATGGAGAACCTGCCGCAGGAGCGGTTGTCGATCGCCGTCGCCGCGGCCGCCGGGATCGAGCAGGCGCTGAAGATCACACTCGACTACACCACGCAGCGCACGGCCTTCGGCAAGCCGATCGCGGCGTTCCAGAACACCCGGTTCGAGCTGGCCGAGATGGCCACCGAGGCATCCGTCACACGGGCGTTCGTCGACCGCTGCATCCTCGAGCACGTCCAGGGCCGGCTCTCCGCCGAGGACGCGGCGAAGGCCAAGTGGTGGGCGTCGGACACGCTCAAGCGGGTCGTCGACCGCTGTGTGCAGCTGCACGGCGGCTACGGCTACATGCTGGAGTACCCCATCGCCAAGGCGTTCCTGGACGCCCGCGTCCAGTCCATCTACGGGGGCACCAACGAAATCATGAAGGAGATCATCGGTCGCTCTCTGGTGGGTGGATAGGACCGCTGATGGGCCGACCAGGTATGAAGGCCGCATGGCCTTCCGGTTGACGCCACATGAACGCGGCTTCTATCCGCTCTTCACCAGAGCAGCCGAGAACATCGCCGCCGCGGCGGACCTCCTGGCCGAGCTGGTCGCGGCCGAGCCCGCCGCGCGGGCCGAACTGGCGGCCCGGGTCAAGGACGCCGAGCACACGGGTGACGAGGTCACCCACGAGATCATGGTCAAGCTCAACCGGACCTTCGTGACCCCGTTCGACCGCGAGGACATCTACCGGTTGGCCTCCTCCCTCGACGACGTGCTCGACGAGATGGAGGAGGCGGCCGACCGGATCGTGCTCTACCGGATCGACGCGCTGCCCAAGGGCGTCGCCCAGCAGGTGGGGGTACTGCAGCGCGCGGCGGCGGCCACCGCGGAGGCCATGCCGAAGCTCGAGAAGATGGCCAAGCTGCGGGAGTACTGGATCCACGTCAACTCCCTCGAGGACGAGGCCGACGCCCTCTACCGCGACCTGCTCGGCGACCTGCTCGCGCCTGCGGAGGGTACGACCCCGCTCGACGTGCTCACCGTGCTCAAGCACAAGGAGATCGTCGAGATCCTGGAGAACGCCGCCGATGCCTTCGAGACGGTGGCCAACACCGTCGAGAGCATCGCGGTCAAGGAAAGCTGACCCGTGGAGCTGTTCGCGATCATCCTGGTGATCGTCGTCGCGCTGGTGTTCGACTACACCAACGGCTTCCACGACGCCGCGAACGCCATCGCCACCTCGGTGGCCACGCGAGCGCTCGCCCCGCGCACGGCGCTGATCATGGCGGCCGTGATGAACCTCATCGGGGCATTCCTCGGCACCGAGGTCGCCTCCACCGTCGGCAGCGGCATCATCGCGGCGCCCAGCGGGGTGTCGGGGCTCACCGTGGTGCTGGCCGCGCTCGTCGGCGCGATCACCTGGAACATCATCACCTGGTGGCTGGGGCTGCCGTCGTCGTCCTCGCACGCCCTGATCGGCGGCCTCGTGGGCGCCGCGCTCGCCTCGGCGGGTACGGTGCAGTGGAACGGGGTCGTCGACAAGGTCGTGATCCCGATGATCCTCTCCCCCGTCGTCGGGTTCGTGCTGGCCGGGCTGCTGATGCTGGTCATCCTGTGGCTGTTCCGGCGCGCGCGGCCGACCCCGCTGTCGCGGGGGTTCCGCATCGCCCAGACCGCGTCCGCCGCGGCCATGGCGCTCGGGCACGGCCTGCAGGACGCCCAGAAGACGATGGGCGTGATCGTGCTGGCGCTGGTGGTCGGCGGCTACCACGAGGGCTTCGAGATCCCGTGGTGGGTCGTCGTGATCTCCGCCGGAGCGCTGTCGCTGGGTACCTACTCCGGCGGCTGGCGGATCATGCGCACACTGGGCAGGCGGATCATCGACCTGGACCCGCCGCGCGGGTTCGCCGCCGAACTCACGGCCTCCGCGGTGCTCTACACGACGGCGTTCGCGTTCGCCGCGCCGATCTCCACCACCCAGACGATCACCTCGTCGATCCTCGGGGTCGGGGCCACGAAGCGGCTGTCGGCGGTGCGGTGGGGCGTCGGCGGGCAGATCGCCGTCGCGTGGGTGCTGACGCTGCCCGCTGCCGCGCTGAGCGGCGCCGTGGCCTGGGAGATCCTGCGCTTGATCATCCCTGCTTGATCCGGATCCGTCTCAAAGCGACACGTCAGGCGCGCCCGCCACGTGCCACGCTCACCGCGACCGGGCGAGGAGGCGCGATGATCCGGGCGGCGGAGCTGTTCGTGGAGGCCGAGGAGATGCTGGTCGAGGTGCTCGGCCGCATCCGCGGGGACGACTGGCGGATCATGCTGCCGCCCACGGTCGCCGTCCCCGGGCATCCGGCGGCGCGGCGGCGCACGATGCGCCAGGCCGTCGTCGACCACGTCCGCGAGCAGCTCGCCCTGCCCGATGTGCTCGCCGGGGCGAACGCCGTCCCGGAGCCCGCGACGGACCCGCTGGGGCCCGACCCGCAGGAGTCCCTGCTGCGCGCCTGCGCGGTCGCGTGCTCCGCGGTCGGCAAGGTCGTCGACGGTGCGGCGATCGTGCACGTCCCGGGCGGCGACCGCACGACCGAGGAGTACCTCTGGCAGCTCGACGTGCTGCGCTGCTGGCTCGCCCACGACGTGGCGATGTGGCTCGGCTCGCGGGCCTGCCCCTTCCCGGAGAGCCTGGCCAGGGCGATGTGGGAGCAGACCGCGCCCGATGCCGGTCGGTGGCTGGCGGAGGGCTGGTTCGCCGGGGAGCCGCTGCCGATGCCGGACGACGTGTCGTGGCGGGACCGGTTCCTGCGCACGGCCGGTCGAGACCCGCACCCGGCGGTGCACTGACCCCTTAGACCACCGCGGCCTTGACCCGTGCCTTCTCCGCCTCCAGGTCGAAGTCCGGCTCCGGGAACCGCGGCCCCATCGCCGTGAGCGTCTCGGCCAGCAGCGCAGCGACGGCCCAGTTGCGGTACCACTTGCGGTCCGACGGGATGACGTACCAGGGCGCGGCGTCGGTGCTGCAGAAGCGCAGCGCGTCGGTGTAGGCCTGCATGTACTGCGGCCACTTGAGCCGGGTGTCGACGTCGTGCGGGTTGTACTTCCAGCGCTTCGCCGGGTCGTCGAGGCGTTCGAGCAGCCGCTCGGCCTGCTTCTCCGGCGAGATGTGCAGCATGCACTTGACGATCGTCACGCCTTGGCTGTCCAGCTCGGCCTCGAACGCGTTGATCGCGTCGTAGCGGGCCCGCCACACCTCCTCCGGCACGAGCCGGTCGACGCGGGCGACCAGCACGTCCTCGTAGTGCGAGCGGTCGAACACGCCGATCTGGCCGGGCCGCGGCACGCGCTCGCGGATGCGCCACAGGAAGTCGCGGGCGAGCTCCTCCGCTGTGGGCTCCTTGAACGACGCGATCGCGAGCCCCTGCGGGTTCACCAGGCCGGCGACGTGGCGGACGACGCCGCCCTTGCCCGCGGTGTCCATGCCCTGCAGCACCAGCAGCACCGACCGCGGTCCCCCGCCGGACGCCTCCGCGGTGAGCGCCTCCTGGAGCGCGTCGAGGCGCATCCCGAGGTCACGCACGGCCTCGGCGGCCGCCGCCTTGTCCCGCGGCCCGATCGGCCTGCCCTTCGAGTCGATCGCGGAGAGGTCCGCGTCGGCACCCACGCGGAACGTCTCGCGCACCGACTTCTTCATGCCGGCGGAGCCTACTGATCACCCTGTCCGGAGAGGGAGGTGAGATCGATCTCGACGCGGAACGGCTCCTCGAGCACCAGCCGCTCCCCCGCCCCGGCCCGGGCGAACTCGTGGTAGCGGCCGCTGATCAGCATGCTGGCCGCGGCCTCCGGCGCCGCGGAGTCGACGAGCACCGCGTAGGGGATGCGGCTGCGCGCGTAGAGCTGCGGCTTGAACGAGCGCTGGGTGATGCCGTGCGTGCGGTCCACGACGTCGACGACGATCAGGACGTCGGCGCAGTCCAGCACCTCCGGCCCGGTCTCCACCTGCGCGGGCTCCTCGGAGGCCGGCTCGCCGCCCGAGGACTCCGATGACTCCGCCGACTCCGCGCGCTCCACTGGAACGTCTCGGGCGATCACGAGATCGGGCACCAGCACGCAGTCGTGCCCGAGCCGCAGCGGCGTGGTCTCCACCACCCGCAGCCCCTCGGGCAGCGCCTTCTCCAGCGCTGCGCGCACGGCCGCGACCGCGGTGCCGTGCTCAGCGCTGTTCACCGGACCGACGAGCAGCGTGCCCTCGACCAGCTCGACGTGCCCGTCGCGGGGCGCGAGCGCGAGGTAGTCGCGCTCGGTGAACGGCCCGTCGTGCTCGAGCACCGTGTCTCCCATGCTGGCCACCTCCCAGCCACCCTCTCATGGCGCCGGTCGGGATCCGGCCGGCGAAGACTATCCGGGTGCGCGGCCCGCCGGCACGGGCAGCGGCCGTCCCGCACCCGGATCGGGCACGACCGCGGGTCGCGTCAGGTCACCCTGGACCCGATCGGGACGACGAGCGGGGTGCCCGCGACCGGGTCCGGGATCACCCGGGCGGCGAGGCCGAACACGTCGGCGAGCATCTCCTCGGTCATGACCTCGGCAGGCGCGCCTTGCGCGACGATGCGCCCGTCCTTCATCGTGACCAGCCGCTCGGCGTAGCGGGCGGCCAGGTTGAGGTCGTGCAGCACCATCACGACGGTGCGGCCGAACTCGACGTTCAGCCGCGCCACCAGCTCCAGGACCTCCACCTGGTGGGCGAGGTCGAGGAACGTGGTGGGTTCGTCGAGCAGCAGCAGGTCGGTGCCCTGGGCGAGCGCCATGGAGATCCACGCCCGCTGCCGCTGACCACCGGACAGCTCGTCGACGGGCCGGTCGGCCAGGTCGGCGATGCCGGTCCACTCGATGGCCTGCAGCACCGCGGCCTCGTCGTCGGCCGACCACTGCCGGTACCAGGCCTGGTGCGGGTGCCGGCCGCGGGCCACCAGGTCGGCGACGGTGAGCCCCTCGGGGGCGGACGGGCTCTGCGGCAGCAGCCCGAGCACCTTCGCCACCTCCTTGGTGGGCACCGAGTCGATGCGCCGGCCGTCGAGCAGCACCTGGCCGCCTCGGGGCCGCAGCAGGCGGCCCAGCGCACGCAGCAGCGTCGACTTGCCGCAGCCGTTGGGCCCGATCACAGCGGTGACCGTGCCCTCGACGACGTCGAGATCGAGGCCGTCGACGACGAGCCGGTCGCCGTAGCCGAGGCGGACGCCCTCGGCGCGCAGTCGCACCGTGTCCTGCGTCGTCACGTCCGGCCGCACCGTGGGGTCGAGCGTCATGCGCGGGTTCTCCGTCCCTGGCGGGCGATCAGGTAGAGCAGGTAGGGCGCGCCGATGACCGCCGTGACGATGCCGACGGGCAGCTCGGCGCCGAACGCGGTGCGGGCCAGCAGATCGGCGATCACGGTGAGCGCCGCGCCGAAGATCAGCGAGATCGTGATCGGTGGACGGGCGGCCCCGACGGCGCGCTGCGCGATCTGCGGCGCCACCAGCGCCACGAACGCCAGCGGCCCGGCCGACGCGGTGGCCACCGAGCACAGCCCGACCGCGGTGAGCAGCAGCAGGGTGCGCGCCTTGTCGACGGGGATGCCCAGGCCGCGGGCGCTGTCGTCGGACAGCTGCAGCGCGCCGAGGACGTGCGCGAGCACGAGCGCCGCCGGCACGAGCACCGCGAGCGCCACCGCCACCGGGACGACGTGCTCCCAGCCGCGGCCGTTGAGGCTGCCGTTGATCCAGGTGTAGGCGCGGGCGGCGTCGGTGACCTGCGCGATGACGAGCAACCACTCGACGACCGCGATGAGCATGGCGTTGATGCCGATCCCGACCAGGACCAGCCGGAAGCCCTGCACACCCTTGCGCCAGGCCAGCGCGTAGATCGCGAACGCCGACAGCAGCCCGCCGATCAGCGCCGCGAGCGGCAGCCCGACCACGCTCGCCGTGAACCCGACCGAGCCGAACCCGGCGCCGAGCACGATCACGAACACCGCGGCGGCGCTGGCGCCCGCGGTGAACCCGATGACGTCGGGGCTGGCCAGCGGGTTCCGTACGATCGCCTGGGTGATCGCGCCAGCCCCAGCCAGCGCGGCCCCCACCAGGGCGCCGGTGAGCGAGCGGGGCAGCCGCAGCCCGACGACGATGAACCGCTGCCCGGGATCACCCCCGCCGAGCAGGGTGATCAGCACGTCCGGCACGGAGATCCGGACCTCGCCGATGCCGACGTTGAGCGCGAGCCCGAGCACGAGCACGGCGACCCCGGCGAGGCCGACGAGCGCCACGCGGGGCCGCCAGACGAGCGAGACCGGCCCGATCCGCAGCGCGCGCCGGCCCGGGACCCGGGCCGGCGGGAGCGACACCGCGAGCGCCATCAGACCTGCACCATCTTCCGCCGCCGCACCAGCCACACGAAGAACGGGCCGCCGACGAGCGCCAGCACGATGCCCACCTGCAGCTCGGCCGGACGCACGACGACGCGGCCGACGACGTCGGCGACGAGCAGCAGGACCGCGCCGAGCAGCGCCGACACCGGCAGCAGCCAGCGGAAGTCGGGGCCGGTGAACGATCGGGCCACGTGCGGCACCACCAGCCCGACGAACGCGATGGGTCCGCAGGCAGCGGTGGCGGCCCCGGCGAGCAGGGTGATCGCGACGACCCCGACGAACCGGGTGCGGCGCACGTCGTGCCCGAGCGAGGTGGCTACGTCGTCGCCCAGCGCCAGCGCGTTGAGCGCCGGAGCGCTCGCGAACGCGATGAGCGTGCCGGCGCCGATGAACGGCGCCACCTGGGCGGCCACCGCCGCGTCCCGCCCGGCGAGCGCGCCGACGGCCCAGAACCGGTACGCGTCGAGCGTCTGGACGTCGACCAGGACGATCGCGGACGTGAACGCGCCGAGCATGGCGGTGACCGCGGCTCCGGCCAGCGCGAGCGTCACCGGAGTGGGCCCGCCGCGGCCCATGGACCCGAGCACGAACACCGCCACGGCCGCCGCGAACGCACCGGCGAACGCGAACCACACGTACCCGAGCAGGCTGGTGACGCCGAAGACGTAGATGCCGATCACCACGACAAGCGCGGCCCCGGCGTTGACGCCGAGCAGACCGGGGTCGGCGAGCGGGTTGCGGGTGTGCCCCTGGATCAGCGCGCCGGCCAGCCCGAGCGCGGCCCCGGCCAGCACGCCCACGATCGTGCGCGGCACCCGCAGCGATCGGATCACGATGTCGTTCTCGGTGCCGGTGTAGGCGACGAACGCCCGCCACACGTCACCGATGCCGATCTCCTTCGCCCCGACCGCGACGCTGGCGAAGCAGCAGCCCACCAGCAGCACGAGCAGCCCGGCCAGGGCCACGAGGCGGCGCCGCCGCATGCTGGTCGGCACCGGGGGCCGCGGAGCGGACCGCACGACCGCGGCCGCCGGCGGCGCGCCACTGGTCATCCCGTCCTCCGATCGCTCACCTCCGCGGACCTCACCATAGGTGAGCCTCGCCTACGATCCCATACGATCTGGCCCACGTTCCGGCATCGGTCCGGCCCTGCCTGCAACCACGCCACCGCGGACCGTGATGGGATGGGGCCGTGATCGCGTTGTGGCCGCCCGGTCCGTCGACCGGACTCGACCTGGCCGCCGCCTACGCCTACCCCGAGGAGCTCGCGGCACCCTACGTGCGGGCGAACTTCATCGCCTCGGTCGACGGCGCGGTGGCGGTCGACGGCCGGTCCGGTGGGCTGCACACCCCCGCCGACAACACGGTCTTCGCGCTGCTGCGGGAGTTGTGCGACGTCGTGCTGGTCGGCGCGGGCACCGTGCGCACCGAGGGCTACGGAGGCGCGCGCCGCACCGGGCCGGGCCGGGAGCACCCCCCACCGATCGCCGTCGTCACCGCGAGTGCGCACCTCGATCCCGCGTCGCGGCTGTTCACCGACACGGTGGTGCCGCCGATCGTGCTGACCACCGCGGCCGCGCCGCAGGAGCGGCGGGCCGCGATCGCCGCCGCGGGGGGCGACGTCGTGCTGCTGCCTGAGCTGACCCCTCAGTGCCTGCTGGGCGAGCTGGGGCGGCGCGGGCTGCACCGGGTGCTCCTGGAGGGCGGCCCGGCGCTGTTCGGCGACTTCCTCGCCGCCGGGGCCGTCGACGAGCTGTGCCTGACGGTCGCCCCGCTGGCGACCAGCGGCACCGCGGGCCGCATCGCGCGGGGCCCGGCCACGACGCGCACACTCGACCTGGTCGGGGTCCTTCGCGACGACGACGGCACGCTCCTGCTCCGCTATCGTCGCCTTGATCCGCCGAACGGGTGACAAGGAGTGAGGGACGCCGGGGATGCGCGTCCCACCCACGTCAGAACTCGAGAACGAGGAAGTGAGCGGACATGACCGAGAGTGCTGGAACCCCCCAGGCGAGCGCGGCCCCCACGGTGTCGACGCCGTCCGGGACCGCGTCCTCGCCGGCGCGGCTCGCCGACGACACCGCGCAGGGCAAGACCACCATCGCGGCCTCGGTGGTGCAGAAGATCGCCGGCATCGCCGCGCGGGAGATCTCCGGCGTGTACGCGATGGGCGGCGGGGTCTCGCGCGCGTTCGGCGCGATCCGTGAGCGGATCCCCGGCGGCGGCACCGGCGCGGCCAACATCGCCGGCGTCGCGGTCGAGGTCGGCGAGAAGCAGGCCGCGATCGACCTGGACATCGTCGTCGAGTACGGAGCGTCGATCGTCGAGCTGGCCCGGGCGGTGCGCCGCAACGTGATCACCGCCGTCGAGCGGATGACCGGCCTGGAGGTCATCGAGGTCAACATCGCCGTCAACGACATCCACCTGCCCGAGGTCGACGGCCAGGACGACGCGCCCGCCGTCGCCAGCGCCCGCGTGGAGTGAGCCCGGATGGCAGGGCCCGACCCCGCATCCCCCGCACCTGATCCGGCCGAGCTCGCCGAGCGCGTGGCGGCCGCGGTCATCCGGGTGCCCGGGGTCGTCGCGCTGCACCCCGGCGCCTACGGCGATGTGCTGACCTACCTGCCCGGCCGGCGGCTCGCCGGGGTGCGGATCGGCCGGCCCTCCGAGCCGGTCGAGGTGGGCCTGGTGGTCGGGCTGGACCGGCCGATCCCGGACGTCGTCGTCGACGTGCGCGCGGCCGTGGCGGGAGTGTGCGGCGACCGACCGGTCGACGTGACCGTGGCCGACGTGCGGGAGGCACCGTGAGCGATGCCGGGAGTGGCGCCGTGGACGATCCGGGCGAGGAGGCCCGCTGGCGGGCGGAGTTCCGCGCGTTCGTGCGCGAGCACCATCCCGACCGCGGCGGCGACCCGGACGAGTTCGTCGCGGGCCTGGCGCGGTTCGCCGAGTCCCGGCCCGGCGGACCGGCCACCGCGGCGGACGCCGAAGACGATCCCCGCTACGACCGCCCCGTCGAGTTCACCCCGGTGCACCACCCGTTCCCCATGCGGGTCGCGATCGCCCTGATCCGTACGGTGCGCAAGCAGCGGGCCGCCCGCAGAACCGAATGATCCACCCCGTGTCCGCTAGGAGCTGCTGACATGAACGCCACCCAGACCGGTCTCCTCGCCGGCCTCGCCCTCGGCGTCGCCGCCGCTGCCGGGGGCCTGATCGGTTTCCTCATCGCGCTGCTCTTGGGCATCGTCGGGCTGGTCGTCGGCCGGGTGCTCGACGGCGACGTCGACCTGTCCGGCCTGCTGGGCCGCGGTCGGGACCGGTGACCGAGCTGCCCGATCCGGCCGACCGCGGAGCGCTCGACATCGACCCGATCGTGCTCCGCAAGGTCGTCGAGTACGCCGCCGACCAGGTGCCCGGCACGCTGCGCCAGGAACGGCGGGTGGCCGGGATCGACGTCGGCGAGTCGGGGGCCAGAGCCCGCGTCCTGCCCGGCAACGGCGATCCGACAGCGGTCGACGTGCGGCTGGAGGTGACGCTGCGCTACCCGGCGGACATCCGCTCCGTGGTGGCCGAGGTGCGGCGGGCGGTCGACGCTGAGCTCGTCCGCATCACCGGCCACAAGGTCCGCTCGTTCGCCGTCACCGTGGCCGGGCTGCGCGGCGCCCCGGCCCGGCCCGCGCCCGCCCGCCTGCAGTGACCCCGACCCGAGGAGACACCTGATGCGCGTGCTGCTGCGGCTGCTCGCCCCGGTGCTGGGCCTCGCCCTCGCCGCGGCGGGTGTGCTGCTGGCGATCGAGGTGATCGTCGGCTGGACCCGGCCCGGCGAGGCCACCGGGGTGCTCGTGCCGTGGCCGGACTGGAAGTCCGCGCTGGAGGCGACGACCTGGGCCGACCCGGCCGTGCTGGGGACCGGGTTCGGGATCGCCGTCGTCGGGCTCCTGCTGGTGCTGCTCGGGCTCTTCGCGCGCCGCTCCGACATCACGGTGATCGCGCCCCGCGCCGACATGACGGTGACGATGTCGCCGCGGGTGCTGGCCCGGCTGGTCGGGCAGCGGGTGCGCCGGTCCGACGACGTGGCGAGTGCGGCGGTCACGGCCTCGAAGGGACGGATCACCGTCACCGCGACCGGCTGGGGCGACCCGGACGGCGAGGTGGGGGCGGCGCTGCGCTCGTCCGTGGAGGGCACCGTCGCCGCGCTGCTGGACGACGTGCCGCTGACCCGGCGGCCCCGCGTCCGCGTGCGGCTGGCCGAGCTGAGGGGACCGCGATGACCTCCGAGCCGACCGCGAACACGCTCGATCCCGGCGGCGACCCGCCGAAGCGGGTGCCGGTCGACCCGGCGCTGCGCAGGCGCTCCCGCGCCGCGGTGGCCCGCTCCTACGTCGGCGACCGGGTGGTGGCCGTCGTCGTCGGACTGCTGCTGATCGCCGCCGGGGTCGCGGTGGTGCTGCTGTCGAACGGGGTCTTCGGCGTCGGCCGGGCCGCACGACCGGTGCTCGACCCGATGATCGTCGACTGGATGACGGCCAACCCGATGGCGGCGCGGCTGATCGCCATCGCGTCCGGGATCGTGCTGACCGTGCTCGGGCTGGTGTGGGCGGCCCGGGCGGTGCGTCCCGAACCGCACCCCGACCTGCCGGTCGAGGCCGGCGGCGACACCGAGATCGTCGTGCTGGCGAGCGCGATCGGCGACGCGGTTGCCGAGCAGGCGCTGGGGCTGCCCGGGGTCGGCAAGGCCCGTGCGCGGGTCGTGGGCACCACGCGGGCGCCCGCGCTGCGGGTCACGCTGTGGCTGGCCGACGACAGCCACGTCGCCGACGTGCTGGAGGCGTTGCAGACTCGCGTCCTCGCCCCGGCCAAGGAGGCGCTGGGGCTCCCGGCGCTACCGGTGGCGGTGCGGCTGGAGCTGGACAACCCGCCCCCTCCCCCGCGCGTCACCTGACGGCGCCCACACCCCCGGTGCGCGAAGCTTGGGTGCGGCAGGGACCCCCTTGCGCGGACGGGTACGTGGAGGAGCAGGTGAGGCAACGGCCGCCCGCTTTGCGCGGTACGCTGGTCGGGCTCGTCACGCTGCTCGCCGCGGCGCTGGTCGCGGCGTGCACCGTGGGCCCTTCGGTCCGGCCACCGGTGGCCGTGCGCGGCGACGAGCGGATCGCGCCGGGCCCGCCCGCGCCGGGCCCACCGACCGGATCCGCGCCGCTGCCCAGCCCCGCGCCCGGGACGTCGACGATCGACTTCGTCGACTGCACCGACGAGCTGCAGCTGACCCTGCGCGACCCGCTACCGGCGGACCGCGGGCTGCGCATCGACTGCGGCATGATCGAGGTGCCGATCGACCCGGACGCCCCGTTGTCGATCACGCAGCTGCAGGTGCTGCGCATCGGCACCGGCCGGCCCGGGACGAAGCCGCCGCTGGCCGTCGTCGGGGACTCGGCGGCCGAGCCGACCGCGCGGTTCGCGGCGATCCTCGCCGGGCAGGTGCCCGTGGAGCTGCTGGAGGCGTACGACCTGGTCGGGATCGACCGGCGCGGCGCAGGCTACGACAACCTCGACTGCGCCCCGGACACCACGCGCGCCGCACTCGTGGACGCGTCGCCGACCGCGGTGGATGAGGCGAGCCTGGACCGGTTGCTCGAGCGGGCCCGCGACCTCGTGCAGCAGTGCACGATCGACGTCGACAGCGGGCTGGCGAGCTATCGGTCGGCGTCCACGGGCTCCGACCTGGAGGAGCTGCGGCACGGGCTCGGGGTCCGGCAGCTGTCGGCGATCGGGGTGGGCGACGGGGCCGCCGCCGTCCTGGAGTGGGCCCGTTCCGCGCCCGCGCACGTCGGCCGGGTGGTGCTCGACGGACCACCGCAGCCCGGACTGGACGACCCGGACCTCACCGACTCCCGTGCCCGGGCCACCGAGGCCGCGTTCGACGCGTTCGCGACCGCGTGCACGGGCGGCGCGGACTGCCCGCTCGGCCCCGATCCGCGGACTCGGGTCACCGCGCTGATGCAGCGGCTGGACGCCCGCCCGCTGGCTTCCCCCATCGGTGACCGGCTCACCGCGGGCACCGCCCTGTACGCGCTGCGCACCGCGCTGGTGGAGCCGCGGAACTGGCCGGACCTGGCGTCGGCGCTCGCCGCCGCCGATGCAGGCGATCCGGTGCCGCTGCTGGCGACGCTCGACCGGGCCCTCGGCCCTCGCGGCACGTTCGACGGAACCCTGGCCACGGCCTGCAACGACACCCAGCGCCGGCTCGCGCCCGCGCAGGCCGCCGAGTTCGCCGCGCGGATGCGGCAGGCTCACCCGCTGTTCGGCGGGGCGATGGCGCTGCAGGTCGTGCTGTGCGCGCCGTGGCCGACCGGCCGGCCGATGGGCCCCGGTATCCCGGCCGGGACGCCGCCGATGCTCGTCATCGGCACCGCGGCGGACCCGCGCAGCACCCTCGAGGGCGCCCGCCACCTCGCCCAGCAGCTGCCGGGCGGGGTGTTCGTGAGCTGGCAGGGGGCGGGGACGGGGGCGTTCCCGCGCACGGCCTGCGTCTCGGACGTGGTGACGGGAATGCTCGTGAACGGCCTGCTGCCCCCGGACGGGACGCTCTGCCCGCCGTGAGGTGGATCGGCCCCGGCCCCGTCACGTCGAGAACGAAGCTGTGGTGATCAAAGAGCCGATTCGATCACCACAACTTCGTTCTCGATGAGGTCTCCCTCAGCAGAGGTGCTTCTCGACCAGGTCCACGAAGACCGGCGCCTGCTTGCGGGCGACCGTGGGCAGCTGGGTGGGCACGGACTTGGCCACGGTCGTCTTGGCCACGCCCTCCTCGAGCTTCTTGCAGATCTCGACGGCGGCCTGGGTCTCAGACACTCCCGACCGGCTGGTGGTGATGCCCTCCTTGCGCAGGGCCTCGAGGAAGGCGACCGCCTTCGGGCTGCTCGGGTCGGCCGGGGCGGGGTCCGCGGCAGCGGGCGCCGCCGGAGCCGGGGGCGCCGCCGGAGCGCCGGCCGCGGCGGCCGGGGTCTGGGTACCGCCCCCGCCGCCGAGCACCACGATCAGGGCCGCGACGAGCCCGATGATCAGGAGCACCCCGCCGATCGCGTAGACGACGGGCTTACCCAGCCAGGACGACTCCTCCTCGCCCTCCTCGTCGTCGTCCCGGCTGACGATGGCGTGGCGCGGACCGTCGCTCTCCCGGGCGGAGCTGCGCTCCGCGGCGTCGTCACGGGACCGGTCACGGGCACCGTCGTCGAACTCGTCGGAGCCCGTGCGCGCCATCCCGGTGACCACCTGGGTGGCGTCCTCCGGCGCGCGGGCGGCGGGCTGCTGGCCGGCGGCCCGCAGCTCCGTGACGTCGATCGCGTCGGTGACCGGGTCCCTCGACGCCTCGTGGGCCACCGCTGCCGCGGCCTCCTGCGCCCGCCGGCGCGCTGCCCGGCCCTCGCGGGTGGGCGGGACCACCGCGGTGACCTCGGCCGCCGCTTCCGGCTCGACCGCACCGTCGTCGTCGCGGCGGTGCCGGCGGCCACCGCTGCGCAGCGCCGCCATGACCGTGGTGTCGTCCCGCTCGGCCGAGTGGGTCGGCCACGCGGGCTGCGGCTGCTCCCCCAGCGGGTGGTACTCGATGTGGTGCTCGGCGGGCCGCCCCTCGGCCGCTGCGGCGTCGGCGCCGCGCCCGTCACCCGGGAGCCCCTTCCCCGTGGGCCCCGAGTGTCCGTTCGCGTAACCGTTCGCAGCGCCGTTTCCAGCGCCGTTTCCAGTGCCGGTTCCAGTGCCGTTGATCGCACCGTGCGCCGCGCCGATGGCGCCGCCGTTCGCGGCGGGACCGTCGGCGGGCCGCAGCGGCGGCGGTGGCACCGACCGGTGGACGGCGTGTGCCCTGGCCTCCGCCTCTGCGGCGGCGGCTGCCTCCTCGGCGGCCCGGGCAGCGGCATCGGCCGCGGCCTCGGCCTCCTCGGCCGCCCGCGCGGCGGCCTTGATGGCCGCGGCGGCCCGGCTCGCGGCGTCCGCGGCGGCCGCTTCCGCGGCATCGGCCGCGGCCTGCGCGGCGAGCCGGCGGCGGGTGTACCAGTCGAGATCGATCGGGCCGGGACTGAAGCCGGGCCCGGCTGAGGTGTGGCCGGGCGGCGGGCCGCCGTCGGGCCGGATGTCGTGGTGGCTCTCGGGACGGCCGGTGGCCGGGCCACCGTCGAAACCGCTCTCGAGGTCGTCGCCGAGACCGTGGTTGTGACCGGTGTCGGGACCGTTGCCGACTGCGCCGACTCCCTCGTCGACGCCGTGGTCGACCCTGTGGCCGACGCTGTGGTCGACGCTGCCGGCGACGTCGTCGTCGACGGCGGCGTCGTGGCCGATGGACACGTCCGGACGCTCCTCCGTGATGACCGGTTCAGAGGAGGGTGTACCGCGTACGGCGCGCCGACCGCTGAGCTGTTCGTCGTCCATCGCGTTCCCCCCTCGAGACCGGGTGATCGGATCGCTCTGTCATCGGGTTCAACGAGACACCTGCGACAACGGCGCAGATACTGCCCGATTGGCCTACATGACTGTGCGCGCCATCACAGGGTTCATGCACTCTGCGTATCCGACTCGTCACACTCCCGGGTAGTCAGGTCAGCGCTCTTCCCCGACCGAGGGTCAGCGCACTCGACGCCACGCGCACGAGATCTGCACGGGACGCGGTCCCCGGCCCCAAGCCTAGGTCGACAGCCGAGTCGAACACGCTCTGGTACCGGGCCGCCGCGGCCACCGCCGCGTCGAGGAACCACGGCCGGGGCACGAGCCGGGCGAGCAGCGCGGTGTGCCGGTGGTGCCGGCCGAACGCCGCCTTCATCGCGGCGCGGTGCGCGGCACCGGCTCCCGCGCCGTGCAGCGCGGCCTCACCGGCCAGCGCACCGGAGGCGACGGCGTCGTAGATCCCCTCGCCGGTCAGCGGGTTCACCAGCGACGCGGCGTCCCCGGCGAGCAGGACCCGCCCGTCGGGGTGCCAGCGCGGACCGGTGGACAGCGGCAGCTGGTGGCCGCGCACCGTGCCCGGGTCCGGCTGGTGGTCGGGAAGCAGACGGGCCAGCTCGGCCAGCAGGTCGGCCCGGGAGCCGCCGGCGCGGCGACCGAACACCCCGAACCCGACGTTGGAACGACCATCGGGCAGCGGGAACGCCCACGCGTAAGCCGGTCTGGAGCCGCGGGTGAACTCGATCACCAGCGCTTCCGGGTCGACGACGCCCTGCGCGTAGCCGCGCACCGCCACCGCGACCGTCGTCGCCGGGCTGGGCGGGGCGCCGAGCAACCTGCGGATCGTCGAGTTCGCCCCGTCGGCGCCGATGACCACCCGCGCGGACCACCGATCGTCGAGCACGACGCGATCGGCCAGGACCTGCATCGACCGCACCCGATGCTGCACCAGCCGGGCCCCGGCCCCGGTGGCCGCCGCGACCAGCCGCGCGTCGAACTCCGCCCGCGGCACCACCCGGTTCGGCCGGGCGCAGCGCCGGGCCACGACCCGCCCACCCGGGCTGGTCAGCCGCATCCCCGGCACCGGCGGACCGGCCCAGTCCGCCACGGGCACACCGAGCCGCCCGATCAGCTCCAGCACGTGCGCCGAGATGCCGTCCCCGCACGTCTTGTCCCGCGGGAACGCCGCGGCGTCGAGCAGCAGCACCTCCGCATCGGGACGCAGCGCCAGCACGCGCAGGGCCGCGGCGGATCCGGCCGGGCCCGCTCCGACGATCGCGACGTCGGCCGGGCGATCCGTACCTGCCTCCTGCACCCGTCCGGTCTACCTCACGACCGCGGCGGGCGACGCAGCCCCTCCCGGTGGCCGCTCGCCCGGAACCGGGCGTAGTCGGGTGGCACCGGCAGGTCGAACCGGTCGCACAGCGCCGCCACGTCGTGCCAGTCGTCGACGTCGACGCGGTAACCGGTGTGGAACTGCACCAGCCACTGCGGCGCGATGCAGCGCACCGCGCGGCCGGCGATCGTCCCGGCGGCCCCGGTCAGCGCCGCCGCCGGGTACACCTCGGTGGGCCCGTGCCAGCCGTTGCCGTGCTCGTCGAGCTCCACGACGTGCACGTCCACGGCCCGGCCGCGCGGATCGCCGAGCACGATGTTCTCCGCGCGGGCGCCCGGGCGAGCCGCGTATCCGCGTTCGGCCAGCGCCACGACCAGCCCGGCCGCGTGCTCGACCGGCACCACGACGTCGACGTCGCCGTGCTGGCGGGTCTGCGCCCCCAGCAGAGCGTCCACGGCCCACCCGCCGTTCAGCCACAGCGGCGCACCGGTGTCGGCGGCCACGTCGAGCAGCTCCAGCACGTCGTCCGCCGACGTGGTGGCCAGCGGCGCCACCAGCGCCGGGCGGGCCCGCTCCCCCTCGTCGGCCATCGCCGAGAGGTAGACGCGCATCGACCGGCGGGCCAGCCGCGACGCCGCCTCCCCATCACCGGCGCGGACGGCCGCGAGCAGATCGACGTGCAGGTCCAGCGCCTTGACGAGCAGCTCCGGCCGCCCGCCCGCGGTGGTCAGCCGGTGCGAGATCAGCCCCGTGACGACGTCGCGGACAGCCTCGTGGCAGACCTGCAGCATCTCGTCGCCGCTCGCCCGCGCCATCACGCGGTGGAACGCGACGTCGGCGACGGCGAACGCCGCGGGACCCTCGGGCACGGCCGCGGCCATCGCCGCGAGCGCCTCGTCCAGCTCGGCCAGGTCGGCGGGACTCGCCCGCCGCGCCGCCAACTGGTACGCCCAGCCCTCCAGCAGGATGCGGAACCGGACGAGATCGGCCAGCCCGAGCGTCTCCATCGCGGCGAGCCGGGCGATGGCGCGCCGCAGCGCGGTGGTGCTGAACGGCAGGATCTCGACCTCGTCGGGCTCGCCCGGCACGAGCCGGATCAGCCCGCTGTCCTCGAGCACGCGCACCGCCGAGCGCAGCAGTGCGACGTCCATGCCGAACCGGGCGGCGAGCCCCGGACCGACCGTCAGCCGGTCTCCCGGTCCCAGCCGTCCGCTTCGCACCCGCTCCTCGATCTCGGCGGCGATCCGACGTTCGTCCGGCGCATCCCCCCGCATGCCCACTCCCCGATCGTGGTGGCGACAAGGGTAGCCACCCCCGATCGCCGGACAACCGCTATCCGCGGCCGATGAGCGGCATCGTCGTGGCCATGACGGTCATGAACTGCACGTTCGCCTCGAGCGGCAGCCCGGCCATGTAGAGCACCGCGTCGGCGACGTGCTTGACGTCGAACGTGGGTTCGGCGCGGATGCTGCCGTCGGCCTGCCGGGCGCCGGTGGCGATCCCGGAGGTCATCTCGGTGAGGGCGTTGCCGATGTCGATCTGCCCGCAGGCGATGCCGAACGGTCGCCCGTCCAGCGACAGCGACTTCGTCAGCCCGGTGATCGCGTGCTTGGTCGCGGTGTACGCCGCGCTCAGCGGCCGCGGGGCCTGCGCGGAGATCGAGCCGTTGTTGATGATCCGCCCGCCCTGCGGGTCCTGGGCGCGCATGGCGGCGAACGCCTCCCGTGCGCACAGGAACGACCCGGTCAGGTTCGTCGCGACCGCCGCCTGCCACTCGGCGACGTCGATCTCGTCGACCGTCCCGACCGGGCCGAACGTGCCCGCGTTGTTGAACAGCAGATCGACTCGACCCCAGCGCACCTTGACGGCGCGGAACAGCTCTGCGACCGACTGCGGGTCGGTGACGTCGGTCGGCACGACGAGCGCGTCGGGGTGGCCCTGCGCGGTCTCCTCGAGCGGGGCCGCGCGGCGGCCGGACAGCGCGACGCGGTATCCCGCGCCCAGCAGCGCCCGCGCCACCGCGCGACCGATTCCCGAACCCGCACCCGTGACCACCGCAACGCCGCCCGTCATGGTGGTCAGTGTCGCCGATCGCGGGCCATGGTCAGGCGATCACCCCTTCGCGCAGTGCCAGCACGAGCAGCGCGGTGCGGTCGGGGACGCCGAGGGTGCGGGCCAGCCGCCGGATGCTGGTGGCGACCGTGCGCTCCGGGACGCCGAGTTCGGCGGCGATCCGGGCATCGTCGTAGCCGTCGGCGGCGAGCTGCAGGTACTCCTGCTCGCGGGCCGTCAGCATGCGGGTGACGCCGTGCGGGCTGCGCAGCCGGCGGCGCCGCCCGGCCGGGCGGCCGATGGTGTCGTCCAGCGGTTTGCGCGGGGAGGGCACGCTGACCTGCGTGAACTCCTGCCGCGCGGCTTCGGCGACGGTGCGCAGGGCGCACGGCCACGGGGTGTGCCGGGCGCCGGTGCCGCCGTGCGTGCAGGCGGTGCAGTTGCGATCGGCGTCGGGCACGTGGTCGACGAGCATCTGGAACCACACCTCGACCATCGGGGCCAGCGCGGCGGCGGCCGCCGCCTCGGGCGACTGCGGTTCTGCGGGGTGGGTGGTGGCGATCGACTCGACGGACATGCTGGCCGGCCTCACTTCACCGTGATGCGGACGGAGTCGACGGCGGGGGTCTGGTTGGCGCGCTGCATCATCGGGATGCGGTGCGACCCGTCACCGGCCCACGAGGTGCACTGCACGACACCGGCCTCGTCGATGCCGGGGACCTCGATCTCGACGGTGTCGACGCCGGCGCCGCCCTTGTTGTCCTGGGTGGCGAGGAAGAACTCCGGGTCGGGCGCCGAGTCGGGCGCCTCGTCCAGCGACGGGAGCACGCGGCAGGCGGTGTGGAAGTGGCCGCGCTGGATGCCGTTGTCGTCCAGGAACGAGCTCTCCAGGTAGTAGCCGCCGGCCGCGGCGCCGAGGAACCGGTCACGCACGAGGTTGCGGGTGGAGACCTTCAGCGTGAACGACTCGCCGACCTTCACCTCGGTCGGAGCCTCGGTGATCAGCAGCGACGGGCTCTTGTCGGCCGCGGCGACCTCACCGAACGCGGTGTCGACGCAGGCCGGGGAGACCTGGAAACCGGTGTGCGGGGGCAGGTCGCTCGTGGAGCAGTCGCGGCCGAGGACGTCGAGGCCGTTGTTGTTGTTGCCGTTGCCGCTGCCGTTGTTGTTGCCGTTGCCGTTGTTGTTGCCGGCGTTCTGGTTTCCGCGGTCCTTGCCCCGGTCGCCGTTGTTCCGGTCGGGCCGATCGCCGTTCCGATCACCGCTGCGGTCACCGTCTGTGCGGTCACCGTTGCCGCGCCCGTTGTTCCGGCCGGTCGCCGCCTCCGCGTCGTCGCCGGTCTCCTCACCGTCGGTCTGGTCGGCGTCGGTGTCGGTGCTGCCGGCGGCGGAGCCGTGGCCGGCGTGACCGCCGCTCACGGAGTAGCCGGCGGCGGCGGAGCGGTCGCTGCGCGGGGAGGCGTCTGCGGTGCCGCACGCGGCCGTCACGAGGGCCGCGGCCAGGACCGTCGCGGCGACGGCGACGATGCGCCGCCCGGACCGCTGGCGCGCGATCGCCCGGGCGAGGTCGGTCCGGTCGGGACCGAGACCGGGAGTGGTGTCGGGGTTCGTGTCAGGAATCGGACGGTCAGGCTTGTCGGACATGGTCGGTTTCCGATCGGGGTCGGGAACGGCCGGTGGACGGTCGACCACCGGTGGCCGGCGCGGTTCGCGGGGAGCGGCTGCGGGGAGCAGGGGCGCCGGCCGGGACTGGTCGGGGCTCGGTCGGGGATCGGTGTTCGGTCGGGATCCGATTCAGTCGGGGACGGGGACTAGCGACGGACCGCGGCGTGCCGGGGCCCGGTGCTCTCGACGGTCGACGCACGCCGGTGCGCGCGGCGGGGACCGGTGGTCTCGCCGGGCGGGGTGACGCGGGGGAAGCGGTGGGGCCCGGTGTTCGAGACGGCCGTTGCGGTGTGGGCAGTTGCGCTGTGGGTGGTGGCAGTGTGGGTGGTGGCGGTGTGGGTGGAGGCGGCGTCCTGCACCTCGTGGTCGAGCACGGCGGTGGCACCGTGCCGGGCCGCGGTGCGGGTGGCCCGTCCGGCGGGCTCGGTGATCACCGCGTGGGCGCCGGTGCGAGCCCCGGGGATGCGGTGGGCACCGCTGTTCTCACCGGGCCGCGCGGCGATCGTCGACCTGGGGATCGCCCCGGCCGGGACGGAGGCGGTGGCCGCGGACGGGCCGGCGGCCGGTGCCGAGGCGACGACCCGGGTCGGCTTGGAGAGGGCACGCCGGCGCAGTCCCACGACCAGGCCGATCGCCGCGAGCAGCAGGGCGGCGAACACGAGGATCGGGACGATCAGGTCGCCCGCGGTGCGGTCACCGGAGAACAGGCCGGGCGAGGGCGGGTCGGGCAGCTGGGAGTAGTCGACGAGGCCGGTGGCCTCGATGTGCTCGATGTGGCGGCGCACGAACTCGCTCGCGGTGTCGGCGAAGGCGCGGACCTTGTCGTTGCGGGTGCTGACCCGAACCTCGGTGATGAACGGCAGCACGCCGCCGTGCGCCTCGCGCAGCCGCTGCACGAAGACCCGGTCGTAGTCGGTGCCGGTGGCCGCGGAGATCTCCTTCATCCAGGCCTGCTGCTGCGCGTTGGGCTGCGTCGGCAGCAGCACGCCCAGCTGGTCGGCCTCGCGGCGGACGATCTCGTCGAGCCGGGCGTGCTCGACGGCGAGGAAGGCACCCAGCTCGCGCACCTCCTCCGAGCTGGCCTGCTGGGCTGCCTGCTGGCCGGTCGGAGCCTCCCAGAGGCCGGCGAGCCGGACCTTCACGAGCAGGTCGCGGTCCGCGGGGCCGAGGGGTCCCCACTGGGTCTGGGTCCAGCCGCCGGTGCCGGGGACACCGGTGACCCACGACTGGAACACCGACACCGAAACGGCGAGCACCACGGCGACGAGGACGGAGACGCGCAGGAACCAGGGGATCCGGCGGAGCATTCGGGGGAAACCTCTCTTGCAGGGAGCGGGGCGGCGGGGGAGCGTCCCGGAGGTTCGAGCCGGTACGGGGGGTCTCCGGCTCGGACGTGTGGTCAGACGAAGTCGAACAGCTCGGTGTGCACGCGCGCGGGCGCGACGTCGAGCGCATCGAGCACGTCGAGCGCGTCGTTCACGAGCCCGGGCGGGCCGCAGATGAAGTAGTCGAGGTCGTCGGGCCGGTCGACGGTGCGCAGCACCATCGCGAACAGCCCGACGCTGAGCCCGCCGATGGGGCCGTCCCAGCCCTCACGCGGCCGGCGCAGCACCTCGGTGACCTCGAGATCCAGGGTGGCGCGCAGGAACCCGAGCTCCTCGCGGAACAGCAGGTCCTCCGGTGAGCTCGCGACCACGATCAGCCGGTAGGGGCGCCGGTCGCCGCGGTCGGCCGCGGTGCGCAGCATGCTCATCATCGGGGTGATGCCCACGCCGCCCGCGATCAGGACGAACCCGCTGCACGCGCCGATGTCGCTGGTGAACGCGCCGTGCGGGCCGTCGACCCAGACCGGGCTCCCGGGGGGCAGAGCCCGGATGGCGCTCGTGAAGTCACCGGCGTGGCGGATCGTGAACTCGGTGCTGCCGTCGTGCGCGCTGGAGGCGATCGTGAACGGGTGCTCCTCGGCGGTGATGCTGCGCCGCAGCCGGATCCAGGCGAACTGACCGGGCGCGAACTCCCAGCCGCCGCCGATGCCCGGGTGCCGCGGCTGCAGGACCAGCGTGGAGACGGTGGGGCTCTCGGGCCGCACCTCGCGCACGAGGAACTCGGTGGTGGGGTCGAGCAGGGAGCGCCACACCCACCGGTAGAGCACGACGCCCGCGACGGCCACCAGCAGCAGCGCGAACACGCAGAACATCGCGATGTTGCGGATGGAGTGATCGAGCCACCACACGTGCAGCGCCCCGGTGATGGTCGCGAACCCGGCGAGCCCGATGTGGGTGAACCGCCACACGTCGTACGGGATGCGCAACCGCTTCCGCAGTGCCGCCGCGCCGGTGAGCGCCAGCAGCGACAGCGTCGACAGCGTCGCCGCGATGGCCCGGTCGGGCGCGGTCGGCAGGTGGAACAGGCCGAGGTTGGCCGGGTCCAGCGCCACGACGAAGGCGATGTGGACCAGCGTCAGCACCGCTGTCGAGATGCCGAGGAAGCGGTGCACCTCGATCACGCTCTCGATGCCGAACGCCCGGTTCAGCGACCGGATGCGGCTGGGCACGATCACCGCGCAGACCAGCGCGGTCAGGGCGAAGAACCCGGTGACGTCCGACAGCCGGGTCCACAGCGGGGCCGGCGGGGACACCGCCAGCCACAGCAGCGCCGGCCCGGCGATCACGACGCCGAGCGCCGCGAGCCAGGCGACGCGGACCCACTGGTCCTGCTGTGCCTGGGGGTCGGCGGACGCGCCGAGGGGTGGCGAGCTCATGTGGCCGACCGTATGAGCGGTTTTCCGAGGGGGGTTGCGAACCTGAGAGCCCCGTAAGCCCGAAGCCGCCCGAGACGCGACGAGCGGTCGATCGTTGATCCGTCCGGACCAGCGATTGCTCCGAACGCAACAACGCAGGTCTCAGGAAGCGAACCGCCGCGGTCGGTCGTCCCGCGCCCCACGCTCGTTCATCGATCCACCCACAGTGACCGACCGGTCGTCGTACGGTGAACGGGCGACGGCCGGGGAGACGGCGCGTTCGAGCGGACGAGCGGCAGATCGCGGTTCCTGAGAGCAGAGCTCGGCGTTCGGCTCCGGATCGCTGCTCCGAGCGGTCGAATCGACGTCCGTCCGGCGCGTTCCGGCGGCCGTGCGGCGGCGACCCCCCTCAGACCGGCAACCCGGGCGGCAGAAGATCCTTACTCTTCGGGGTCGGGTCGCAGCCCGCGCCAATTCCGCCCCCCGACGCGGGATGCGACCCGGCTTCCGCTCTCCTGCACTCCATCACCCCCGCGAAAGCTGCCCAGCCATGTCTCGTCATCGTCATCGGGCACCGCACCCACGGACCGGCGGGATCATCGGCGGGATCGTCGGCGGTGCCGCCACCGCGCTCGGGCTGCTGCTCGTGACGGCGGCGTGCGGCTCGACGCTGCAGACCGTGCCCGCGCGCGAGGCCCCGCCCATCTCCGGCGCGGTCCCGCAGCGGGTCACGACGGGACTCGCGACCGCAGTCACGGCGCTCGGCTCCGTCGTCACCGTCGACGGGTACACGGTCTACCGGTTCGACCAGGACAGTGCCGACCCGTCGCGGTCGACGTGCACCGGGGAGTGCGCGAAGCAGTGGCCACCGGTGCTCGGCGACGGGCTGCCGAGGCTGACCGGGGTGCCCGCCGAGCAGGTCGGAACCGTCGGCCGGCCGGACGGCACCCAGCAGCTCACGCTGAACGGCTGGCCGCTCTACCGCTACGCCGGGGACGCCGCGCCCGGTGACGTGGAGGGGGACGGCGTCGGCGGCGTCTGGCACGCGGTCGAGGTGGACGGGGAGCCGCACCCCGCCCACGGCCCCTGAGTCAGGCCGGGCGGGTCAGATCGGCCTGGCGCGCGATCGTTGCGGCCGCCCGACGCACTCCGCACACGTGGGTGGTCGGCACGACGTCGTCGAGGAAGCCGTAGCGGTTGCGCAGGCACTGCGCGTCCGGATCGCCGGCCGCAGCCCGGGCCCGCACACCGAACCACCAGTCGCGGATGTCGCCCCAGCCGGGCGCGGCGAGCGAGCCACCGAACTCGTGCACGGCCAGCGCCGCCGCCAGGCCGGCGAACAGCAGCCGGTGGGTGAGCGGCCAGCCGGCGAGGGTGCCGACGACGAACGCCGCGCCGAACACGTCGCCCGCGCCGGTCGGGTCGAGCGCGTCGACGGGCAGGGCGGGCACCGCGACCTCCTCACCGGTCGAGGCGTCCAGCGCGATCGCGCCGTCGGCGCCGCAGGTGACCACGGCGAGCGGGACGTGCCGGGCCAGCGCCCGCACCGCCTCCTGCGGAGTGTCGGTGCGGGTGTAGGCACGGGCCTCGACGTCGTTGGGCAGGAACGCGTCGCAGCCGGAGAGCGAGGCGAGCAGGGCCGGGTCCCAGGCACCGGTCGGGTCCCAGCCGGCGTCGGCGAAGACCATCGCACCGCGCTCGCGGGCGGGGCCGACCCAGTCGGGCAGCAGCGCGTCCGCAGAGCGTTCGCCGATCGTGGTCAGCACCGCGCGCGCCGGCGGCGGGTCCCCGACCAGCTCGGCCGTGGAGATGGGCAGCTCGTGCCCATGGGTGACCATGGACCGGTCCCGGTCGACGGCCATCGAGACCGTGACCGGGGAGTGCCAGCCGGCGAACCTCCTGGACCGGGAGAGGTCGACGCGTTCCTGGTCCTCGAGGGTGCGCCAGCAGAAGTCGGCGTAGACGTCGTCGCCGAAGCCGGCGGCGAGGCTGGTGCGCAGGCCGAGCCGGGACGCGGCGACGGCGAGGTTGGCGATCCCGCCGGGGCAGGACGCCATGCCGGCCGCCCACACCTCGGTGCCGGGCTTCGGCGGGTGGGGCAGGCCGGTGAACACGATGTCGAGGAACACCGTGCCCGACATCAGCACGTCGATCGCGGGATCGCCCGGTGCTCGCAGCTCGGCGAGCGGGTCCCACGACATGGGGTCGTGGGGCGCGGCGAACGGATCCGCATCGGCGGGTGCCGCTGCGCCGCTCACGGTGTCGCTCACGTCGGGATCTCACTCTCACGTGCAGGATGTCCGGTTCCGCCACAGTGCCCCTCGGCTGCGCGGAAATCAACCGATGCGCGCAAGAACACGCAGGAATGCGCACAGATGCGCTACGGTGCTCACGTGCTCCCAGCCAGCCGGCACAGCGAGATCCTCAGGATCGTGCAGTCGTCCGGCATCGTCTCGGTGGAGACGCTCGCCTGCGGGCTGAACGTGAGCCCGTCCACGATCCGCCGCGACCTGCAGGCCCTCGAGGCCAGCGGCGCCCTGCGCCGGGTGCACGGCGGGGCGCTGCCCTGCCCCCGGCCGTCCGGCGACGGTGACCACGCGGTCGGCCACCCGGCTGGCACGGTGTCCGTCGCGGACGCCGCGGCGGAGGCGAAGGAGCGGATCGCGCGCTGCGCCGCCGAGCTCGTGCAGGACGGCGACGTCGTGCTGATCGACATCGGCACGACGACCGCGCGGCTGGCGGCGCGCCTGCGCGACCGGCGGGTCACCGTGATCACCTCCAGCCTCGCGGTGGTCGACGTGCTGCGCGACGCCGACGACGTCGACCTGCTCGTGCTGGGCGGGGTGCTGCGGCGCAACCACCTGTCGTTCGTCGGGAGCCTCACCGAGCAGGCGCTGCGCGAGGTGCGGGCGCGCTGGCTGTTCCTCGGGGCCAGCGGGGTGCGGCCGGACGGCACGGTGATGGACACGACGCTGGTGGAGGTGCCGGTGAAGCAGACGATGATCGCGGCGGCTGAGCGGACGGCGCTGCTCGCCGACCGCGGGAAGTTCCCCGGGACCGGGGTCTCCCCCGTCTGCGGGCCGGACGCGGTCGACGTCCTCGTGACCGACGCGGCGGACGGCGAGCCATCCGACTGCCTCGCCTCCGCGCTCGCCGCGTTCCGCTCGGTGCGGCACGCATGAAGCTCACGATCCTGGGCGGCGGCGGGTTCCGGGTACCGCTCGTGCACGGGGCGCTGACCGCCGACTGCGGGGTGTCGGAAGTCGTGCTGCACGACGTCGACGCGCGGCGGCTCGCCGCCATCGGCGCGGTGCTCGCCGGGCGGCCGGGCCCGCCCGTGCGGACGACGACCGATCTCGACGACGCGCTGGCCGGCGCCCGGTTCGTCTTCTCGGCGGTGCGGGTGGACGGACTCGCCGGCCGCACGATCGACGAGCGGGTGGCGCTGGAGCTCGGCGTGCTCGGCCAGGAGACGGTCGGTCCGGGCGGGATCGCCTACGGGTTGCGGACGGTGCCGGTCGCACTGGACGTCGCGCGGCGGGTCGCGGCGCTGGCGCCCGGCGCGTGGGTCATCTCGTTCACCAACCCGGCCGGGATGATCACGGAGGCGATGCAGCGGGTGCTCGGCGACCGGGTCGTCGGGATCTGCGACTCCCCCGTCGGCCTGGCGGCGCGGGCCGCCCGCGCACTCGGGATCAGCGGCCCGGTCGTGCCCGACTACGTGGGGCTCAACCACCTCGGCTGGCTGCGCGGGCTGTCCGTCGACGGCGTCGACCGGCTGCCGGAACTGCTCGCGGACGACGCCCGCCTCACCCGGATCGAGGAGGCGCGGTTGCTCGGTCCAGCGTGGGTCCGCGCTCTCGGGGCGCTGCCCAACGAGTACCTGTACTACTTCTACCGGAACCGGGAGGCGGTGGCCGCGATCCGCTCGGCGCCGCAGACCCGCGGCGAGTACCTGTGCGAGCAGCAGGAACGGTTCTACGCCGCAGCAGCCGCCGACCCGGCCTCGGCGTGGGAGCTGTGGACGGCGACCCGCGCCGAACGGGACGCCAGCTACATGGCGGAGAGCCGCGAAGCCGCCGGGGCCGGGGAACGCGACGCCGTCGACGTCGAGACGGGCGGGTACCAGCAAGTTGCGGTCGCGCTCATGCGGGCCCTCTCCGGCGGCCCGCCCACCACGCTGATCCTGAACGTCCGCAACGGCTCCGCGGTGCCCGGGATGCCGCCCGAAGCGGTGGTGGAGGTGCCCTGCCTCGTCGGGCCGCACGGCGTCACCCCCCTGGCCACCCGCCCGCTCCCGTTGGGGATGCTCGGGCTGATGCAGCAGGTGAAGGCTGTCGAGCAGGACACGATCGAGGCCGCGGTGACCGGCTCGGCCGACCTGGCCCTGCGCGCGTTCGCCGGCCACCCGCTCGTCGACTCGGTGGGAGTGGCGGAGCAGCTGCTGGCGGAGTACCGGACGCAGTTGCCCGGGGTGGCGGCGGTGCTGGGTGCAGCGTGATCACGGCCGGGGTGCCGTGACTCCCGCGTTCGGTGCCGCGAGTCCCGCACCCGGTCGCGCGAGTCGCCCGAACGGTCGCGCGAGTCGCGCGTAGCGGCCGGCGAGTTTCGCATCCCGTACAGCGTGACGTGCGCACGGGCACCCGAGTGACACGGTCGAGTCCGCGTCGAGAACGAGGTTGTGATGGACTGAATCGATCCGAAATCGCCACAACCTCGTTCTCGACACGACTTCGCCCGACCGTTCGCGGGTCTCGCCGGCCGGAACGCAGGGACTCGCCCCGGAGCGGCCCGCCGGCGCGAGCCTCACCAGGTCACTTCCAGCCGCTCCAGCCCGAAGACGAAGTGGAACGCCCGGAACGGGGCGTCGGCGGGATCGCCGGCGAGCGCGAGCCGTGGGAAGCGCCGCACCAACGCCGGGAACGCGATGGTCATCTCCACGCGGGCGAGCGGGGCGCCGAGGCAGTGATGCACCCCGTGGCCGAACGCGACGTGGCCGATGGCGCCGCGGCGCACGTCGAGGCGGTCGGGGTCGTCGACGAACGCGGGATCGCGGTCGGCCGCGGGTAGCGACAGGATGATCATCGCGCCGGCCGGGATCGCCACCCCGCCGATCTCGGTGTCGGCGACCGCGAAGCGCGGCAGGCCGCTGTGCACGATCGACAGCCACCGCAGCAGCTCCTCGACGGCCGGTCCGACGGCGTCCGGCTCGTCCCGGACGATCGCGAGCTGGTCGGGGTGCTGCAGCAGCGCGAACGTGCCGAGCCCCAGCATGTTCGACGTGGTCTCGTGCCCGGCCTCCAGGAGCAGGTTCGCGATGCCGACCAGCTCGTCCTGGGTCAGCTCCGCACCGTGCTCGCGCACGAGCATGCCGATCAGATCGTCGCCGGGATCAGTGCGGGCCGCGGTGACCAGGCCGTCCATGTAGATGCGGCTCTCGTGAGCCAGCGCCGTTCGTTCCCGCGGCGGCAGGGACATGTCGAGCTGGCGGGACGTGCGCGCCTGGAACCCGGCGCGGTCGACGTACGGCACCCCGAGCAGCTCGCAGATCACCAGCGACGGGAGCGGCAGCGCGAACGCGCTCACCAGTTCGGCCGGGGCGCCGGCCTGCTCCATCGCGTCGAGGTGGTCGTCGACGACCTCGGCGATGCGCGGCTCCAGCCGCCGGATGCGGCGCACCGTGAACTCGGGCGCGAGCATCCGCCGCAGCCGGTGCTGCTCGGGCGGGTCCATCGCGAGCAGGTTGCCCGCCCGGGCTTGCGCGACCTCCTCCGGCGACCGGTCGTCGAACTCGGCGAGCCGGGCCGGGCGCCGGTTGGAGAACCGGGCGGGATCGGTGAGCACCTCGCGGACGTCGTCGTACCGGGTGACGAGGAAGGCGTCGATCCCGTACGGGTTCCCGAGCCGCAGGACCCGCTCGTCCTCGCGGATCCTGCGCAGCGCAGCGACGGGTTCGATGCCGTCGCGCTGCATGTAGATCGGCATCTGCGGCGCTGCCTGCGTCATCTCGGTCCCCCGACCCTCGCAGCGGTGTGACGCAGACGACGCTACCGATCGGGCCCGGCGCGATCCTTCCCGTTTCCTCAGAACGGACGATCCGGGCGTCAGCGGTCGGCGATGCGGTTGCCGTGCTCGTCCCAGTGCGCGGCCACCTTCTTCGACGGCTGCACGCGCGGGGGCTCGCCGGGCATCTTCGGGTAGTCGGGCGGGAAGGGCATCTCGCCGCCGGGCAGGGTCTCCCACAGGTGCAGCAGCGGCTCCAGCGGGCTGGGGTGCTCGTCCATGTCGGCCCACGGGTCACCGTGGGACTCGAGCAGCTCGGGGGCGCTGAACACGGTGAACTCGCGCGGATCGGTGAGCTCGGCCAGCCGGTCCCACGTCAGCGGCATGCTCACCGGGGCACCCGGCCGGGCTCGCGGGCTCCACGCGCTGGCGATCGTGCGGTCGCGGTTGTTCTGGTTGAAGTCGAGGAACACCCGCTCGCCGCGCTCCTCCTTCCACCACGCCGTGGTGACCCCGCCGTCGCGGCGCTCCAGCTCGCGGCCGAACCCGATCGCTGCGTGGCGGACGTCCTCGAAGGTGTGCCTCGGCTCGATCCGCACGTAGATGTGGATGCCGCGGCTGCCGCTCGTCTTCGGGTAGCCGCGCAGGCCCAGCTCCTCCAGCAGCTCCCGGGCGACGAGCGCGACACGCCGGACGTCGGTGAAGGTGACGCCGGGTTGCGGGTCGAGGTCGAGGCGCAGCTCGTCGGGGTGATCGACGTCGGGGCGCCGCACCGGCCACGGGTGGAGGGTCAGCGTGCCCATCTGCGCCGCCCACACGAGCGCAGCCGGCTCGGTGGGGCACAGCTCCTCGGCGGTGCGGCCCGAGGGGAAGGCGATGCGGACGGTCTCGATCCAGTCGGGCGCGCCCTTGGGCAGCCGCTTCTGGTAGAAGCCGTCGCCGTCGTCGCCGTGGCCGGTGGACAGCCGCATGCCCTCCCGGTAGCCGTTCGGCCAGCGCTCCATGGCGGTGGGCCGGTCGCGGATCGTGCGCATCAGCGCGTCGGCGACCTTGACGAAGTACTCGCAGACCTGCAGCTTCGTAACCGCCGGCGTGCGGTCGGTTGCCTCGTAGATGACGCGGTCGGGGTTGGTCACGCGCACCTCGCGCTCCCCGGCCGTCACCGTTGCCGCCGGTGTCTTCGCCACGGGGTGCACGCTACCGCGCCGGCCGTACACTGCCCGCATGATCGAGCGCCGCGACCCGGACCGCGGTGCCCGGTCGCGCCGGTTCGACGACGAGCTGCTCGGGCTGGATCCCGACGATCCCGAGGCGCAGGCGTTCGCCGCGCACCTGGACCGGATGGCCGACGACCGGCCCGAGTACACCGTCGAGGGCTACCTGCACGGGGTCAGCCGGTTCGCCGACTCCGCCAACCGGGCCAGCGGGTGGCGGCGCGGCACCGCCGTGCTGGTCTGCGCCCTGCTGCTGGCGATCGTGGCGTGGGTGGTGTGGGACGCGCTGACCTTCGTGATCACGACGTTCTGGTGACGGCCTGTGCCCGGGCCGCCGGGTCCGTAGGCTGGGAGCATGGACACCGAACCTGCCGCGAAGGTCGTCAAGACCGAGGAGGAGTGGCGGGCCCAGCTGACCCCCGCCGAGTACGAGGTGCTGCGCCGGGCCGGCACCGAGCGCCCGTTCACCGGCGAGTACGTCGACACCAAGACCGAGGGGATCTACACCTGCCGGGCCTGCGGAGCCGAGCTGTTCCGCAGCGACGCGAAGTTCGACTCCCACTGCGGCTGGCCGTCGTTCTTCACCCCGCTGGCCGGGGACGCGGTGATCGAACGGCCCGACTACAGCCTGGGCATGAAGCGCACCGAGGTCATCTGCGCGGCCTGCCACAGCCACCTCGGGCACGTCTTCGAGGGCGAGGGCTACCCCACCCCCACCGACCTGCGGTACTGCATCAACTCGATCTCGCTGCGGCTGGTGCCGAAGGAGGGCTGACCAGCTCGGCCGCGCACGGCGGGCCCGGTGCTCGAGCCAGGCGGGCATCCGCCGTGAGCAGCGTGGCGCCCAGGCGCTCCGCCAGAGCCGAGCACCCGGCGACGTGGTGGCTGAGCTCGTGGCGCAGCTCCCCGGCGCCTGCGCGAGCGCAGTGCGGCTGCTGCGCTGGTCGACCGGACGCCGAGGAGGCGCAGCGCTCCGGCGGCGCGAAGCTCCGGCACCCTGCCGGCAGCGGCGCGACGGCGCAGATCGACCTCGACCTCGATGAGGTCCGGTGCGGGATGGCCGCGCGAAACCCGGCGAGCAGCGCAGGTGCGTCGGGCTCGGTCGGCGCCTCCACCGCCGCAGCCGGATCGGCGCCGATCCGCGCTGCTGCGCAGCTCGACGTCGCCGCGACTGGTGCCGGAGGAGCTGGGCGCCGAGCGTCGAGGACGACCCGCGTGATCACGACACCCTGTTGATCACGGCAACGTCGTTCTCGACGCGGCACGTCACGGAAGCGTCGCCACCAGCGCCCCGGGCTCGACCCGCGGCCCGGTGAAGAACGGGATCTCGTGCCGGACGTGCCGGCGCGCCTCCGTGGCCCGCAGGTCGCGCATGAGGTCGACGATGCGGTCGAGCTTGTCGGACTCGAACGCGAGGATCCACTCGTAGTCGCCGAGCGCGAACGCCGGCACGGTGTTGGCGCGCACGTCCGGGTAGCCGCGGCCCGCCTTGCCGTGCTCGACGAGCATCTGGCGCCGCTCGTCGTCCGGCAGCAGGTACCAGTCGTAGGAGCGCACGAACGGGTAGACGCAGACGTAGCCCTTCGGTTCCTCGCCCGCCAGGAACGCTGGGATGTGGCTCTTGTTGAACTCCGCGGGCCGGTGCAGCGCCGCCGCGCTCCACACGGCCTCGCTCGCGCGGCCGAGCGCGGTGGTGCGGCGCAGATCGGAGTACGCGGCCTGCAGCGCCTCGATGTTGTCGGCGTGCCACCAGATCATGTAGTCGGCGTCGGCCCGCATGCCGGCGACGTCGTAGACGCCGCGGACGACCACGCCCTTGCCGGCCAGGGCGTCGAGGAAGGCGGAGAACTCGGCGGCGGTGTCGGCGCGGTCCTCCCCCAGTACCCCGGGCCGGGCCCGGAACACCGACCACATGGCGTACCGGATCGTGCTGTTGAGCTGGTCGTAGTCGAGGCGGGCCATACGGCCATCGTAGGGCGGCGATGAGTTCGTGCAGGATTCGCGGTCGAAACGTCATGGACATCTCACCGCTGCGCGCCGTCGTGGCGGCGCACGGGCAGCCCGCGGTGGTCGCGCTGGCCCGCGGCACCGAGATCGCGGTCGACGCCCAGGGCGGCTACTCGCCCGACACCGTCGTCCGCATCGCCTCGCTCTCCAAGCCGATCGTGGCCACGGCGGCCCTGGTGCTGGTCGCCGACGGCGTGCTCGACCTCGACGACCCGATCACCGACCTGCTCCCCGAGCTGGCCGATCGGCGCGTCCTGAACCGCCCCGACGGGCCGCTCGACGACACCGTGCCCGCCGACCGCGCGATCACCCTGCGCGACCTGCTCACGCTGACCTGGGGGTTCGGCATCGATCCCGCCCTGCGCCCGGACGCCCCGATCGTCCGGGCGGCCGCCGAGCTGGAGCTACGGATCGGACCGCCGCTGCCGCCCGTCCCGTTCGGGCCCGACGAGTGGCTCGCCCGCCTCGCCACGCTGCCGCTGCTGCACCAGCCCGGCGCCCGCTGGACCTACGACACCGGCTCCGACGTCCTCGGGGTGCTGCACGCCCGCGCCACGGGCACGCCCCTCCCCGAGCTGCTCGCCGAGCGCGTGTTCATCCCGCTCGGCATGACGCGCACGGCGTTCCACGCGGCCGGCCTGCCGCCGCTGTACGAGCGCGGCCCGGACGGCCTGGTCGTGGTGGACCCGGCGGACGGTGCGTGGAGCCGCCCACCGGCGTTCCCGCGCGCCTCCGGAGGACTCGTGTCGACCGCGGCGGACCTGCTCGCGTTCACCGGTGTACTCGCCCGTAGCGGCGGTGACCTGCTGCCGCCTCAGCTGTTCGCGGAGATGACCACCGACCAGCTCACCCCCGCGCAGAAGGGCTCGGTGATCCTCGGCGAGCGCGGCTGGGGCTTCGGCCTGTCCGTCTACGGGCAGTCCCGCATCGGGTGGGCCGGCGGCACCGGCACGTACTGGTTCACCGATCTGCGCCGCGGCACCACCGCGCTGCTGCTGACGCAGTGCATGTTCGGCCCCGACAGCGACGCGCTGGTCGGGGCCTTCGAACGGGTGGCGAGCGAGGTGCTGACCTGACGGCCTACTGGAACCGGCTCGGGTCCCCCGCCCCCACCCGGACGATCTCCGGCTCGTCACCCGACAGGTCGACGACGGTGGTCGGCTCGGTGCCGCACTCCCCCGAGTCGATCACGGCGTCGACGAGGTGGTCGAGCTCCTCCTTGATCTCCCACCCCTGGGTGAGCGGCTCTTCGTGGTCCGGAAGCAGCAGCGTCGACGACAGCAGCGGCTCGCCGAGCGTCTCCAGCAGCGCCCGCACCACCGCATGATCGGGGATGCGCACGCCGACCGTCTTCTTCTTCGGGTGCAGCAGCCGCCTCGGCACCTCCTTCGTGGCCGGCAGGATGAACGTGTACTGCCCCGGTGTCGACGCCTTCACCAGCCGGAACACCGAGTTCGACACGACCACGAAGTGGCCGAGCTGGGCGAAGTCCCGGCAGACGAGCGTGAAGTGGTGCCGGTCGTCGAGCTGGCGGATCTCGCGGATCCGTTCCAGGCCCTTCGCGTTGCCGAGCTGGCAGCCGAGGGCGTAGCAGGAGTCGGTCGGATAGGCGACGAGGCCGCCGTCCCGGATCAGGTCGACGACCTGACCGATCGCGCGGCGCTGCGGATCGACGGGGTGCACATCGAAGTACCGGGCCATGAAGGCGGAGCATAAGGCTCCGGACACTCTCCGTGCTCGGTTCGGCGCCCGTCCTCGGCGCTCGGGCGCCGAACGGCGTTCCCCCGGCTCGGCGGGCGCCCCTCGTCGCGGCATCGCACCGACCCGACGTACCTGTGCAGTTCGTATGAAGGGTGATCATGTCGTTGCGCGCCGATCCGGGCGCCGGGGAACCTGAGCCTCGGGCTGACGCGCACCTGACCGCGGGGCAGCGCGTCGCCGAACCCCGGTGAACGAGGTCGGCCCGCACGGGCCGACGGTGAGGAGTGCGCACGGCGATGCCCCCGTTCCGGCGTCGATCACGCGCGTCCCGCTCCGGCCGCCCGTCCGCGGCGCCGGCGGACGCGCCCACGGCCGCGCCGACGCAGACCCCGGTGCCGGCCGACCGGTCCACCGCACTGCGGGCGCCTACCCCGCTGCACGCGTTCAACCGCTACGAGCTCAAGTACCTCGTTCCCGAGTCCCGGGTCCCCGAGGTCCGCGAGCACCTGCGGCAGCGGATGGACGCCGACCGGCACGCCCACCGCGGTGGCTACGACGTGATCTCCCTGTACTACGACTCGATCGCTCTGAGGTTCTACTGGGAGAAGATCGAGGGCCTGCGGTTCCGCCGCAAGCTGCGCATCCGCCACTACGGCGACCGATCGACGATCACCGACGACTCCCCGGTGTACGTCGAGATCAAGCAACGGGTCAACCGGGTCACGCAGAAGCGCCGCGTCGGGATGCCCTACCACCTCGCCCGCAGGCTGTGCGACGGCCGCGAGGAGATCCCGCACGATCCGCGCCAGCGCGCGTTCCTCGACGAGGTGCTCGGCCTGATCGTCGAGAACGACCTGCGCCCGATCGCGACCACCGCCTACCAGCGCGAACCGTTCGTCGGCCGGGGAATCGACCTCGGCCTGCGGGTCACGCTCGACCACCGCGTCCGCGGCCGCGACCGCGACTTCCACCTCGGTGCCGACGCCGAGGACCGCTTCACGATCCCGCCGCACCTGGCGGTCATGGAGATCAAGGCCGACGAGCGCGTGCCGTACTGGGTCACCGACCTGACCGCCGCGCTCAACCTCCAGGTCGTGCGGATCTCGAAGTACTGCCAGACGATCGAGGCCTTCGGCAAGGCGCCCCGGTCCGCCTTCCACATCCCCGAGGACCTCGACCTCGAAGCCCCGACCACCGCCGTGCCGAGGAGCGCCGCACCGTCATGAACCCGTTCCAGTTCGAGGACCTGTCGGGCACGTTCAGCGCGTTCGACGTCGCCGCCGCGCTGGGCCTCGCCCTGGTCCTGAGCCTGCTGATCGCCTGGACCTACCGGGCGACCCACCGCAACATCTCCTACAGCCAGTCCTACGTCCAGACGCTGGTCGTCCTGGGCATGCTGATCGCGCTGATCATGCTCGTGGTCGGCTCGAACATCGCCAGGGCGTTCGCGCTGGTCGGCGCGCTGTCGGTGGTGCGGTTCCGCAACGCGATCAAGGAGACCCGCGACGTCGGGTTCATCTTCCTCGTCATGGGTGTCGGCATGGCCTGCGGCACCCGCTTCTACCTGCTGGCCGTCACCGCCACGATCGCCATCTGCCTGGTCATCCTGCTGATGCACCGGTTCGACCTGTTCCGCCTGAACGTGCAGCGACAGGTGGTCAAGGTGCAGGTGCCGCCGGACCACGACCGCACCGCGGTGATCGCCGACGTCCTCATCCGCTGCACCACGGAGTTCGAGCTGGTCAGCACGGAGTCGATCCGCGGCGGCGCGCTGACGGAGCTGTTCTACACGGTGCGGCTGAAGAAGGGCGTCAGCCCCGGTGACCTGGTCGCGGCGCTGCGCGAGCACAACGCGGGCCAGCGCGTGGCCGTCCTGACCGGATACGACCAGACGGACCTGTGACGACCTCGACGGACACCCCACCGCCGCCGGAGCGGCGGTGGGTGCACCGACTGCCGGTCAAGCTGCGCCAGCACTGGCGGCCGCTGGCGCTGTTCGTCGCGCTCCTCGTGGTCACGACGGGGGTGTTCGGGTCGAGCCGGGTCGTCCCGTACGTCACCGGCGACGACCGCTACGCGCCCCCGGTCGTCACGCAGGACATCGCCGGGACCCGCGACCTGTTCGACGCGTCCGTGGCCCACGAGATCCGGCTGACGTTCAGCGACGAGGACTACGAGCGGATCCTCCAGGAGTGGTACGACGAGGGCGAGAAGGCCTACCTGGCGGCCGAGCTCGTCGTCGACGGAGTGCGGATCGACAGCGTCGGCGTGCGCCTCAAGGGCAACTCCACCCTGATGTCGCTGCGCGACCCGAACGCCGATCCCACCGAGCAGCGCGGGCCGGGCGCCGTGCCGTTCCGCGGCGGCCGACCGCCCGAGGGGGCCGCGCCACCACCCGACGCCGGTGGTGGCGGGTTCCGCGGGCCCGGCGGCATCGCGCTCTCCGCCGAGGAACCGGAGCACCTGCCCTGGCTGATCAGCTTCGACGAGTTCGTCGAGGGTCGCCGCTACCAGGGCCGCAGCGAGATCGCGGTGCGCCCGGCGAGCGCGAGCTCCACGGTCGCGCTCAACGAGGCCGTCGCGCTGTCGCTGGTGAACGAGTCCGGCCAGGTCGGCCAGCAGTTCGCGTACGCCCGCTTCGTGGTCAACGACCGCCCGGCGACCACCCGGCTGGTCATCGAGCACCCGGACGAGGCCTGGACCGAGCGGTTCGGCGCGACCGGGGTGCTCTACAAGAGCCGCGCCTCGAGCTCGTTCACCGACCAGGGCGACGACCCTACCGAGTACCGGGACGACTTCGAGCAGATCAACCGGGTCGGCAGCCAGGACCTGCAACCGGTGATCAACCTGATCAAGTGGGTGGCGTCCGCGTCGGACGAGGAGTTCACCGCCGAGCTGGGCGAACACGTCGACATCGAGTCGCTCGCCCGCTACCTGGCCACGCAGAACCTGCTGCTGAACGTCGACGACATGTCCGGGCCGGGCCGCAACTACTACCTCTGGTACGACCTGGACCGGCGGACGTTCGAGGTCGTCACGTGGGACCTCAACCTCGCGTTCAGCGGGAACGCGACGGCGGGCCCGAACGACGCGATCGACCCGGGCGGCGTGCGCGGTCCCGGCGGCACGGGCGCCCCGCCCCAGGCGGGCGGAGTGCCCCCGGCCGGTGCCGCTCCAGGTGGGCGGTTCCCCGGCGAACCACGGGGCGGTGGGCCCCGAACCGGTGCCCAGCCGGGTGGTCGCGGACCGATGATGATGAGCCACCCGCTCAAGGAGCGGTTCCTGGCGAACGCGCGGTTCAAGGCCGCCTACGAGCAGGCCTACGAAGAGCTGTACCAGCAGCTGTACGCAGGCGGTGCGGCGATCGCGGCGCTCGACCGGGCCACGGCCGCAGCCCTCGCCGTCGCCGACCCGACCCACCTCGCCGCGATCCAGCAGGAGTCCGACGCGCTGCGCCGGCTGCTGGAGCAGCGCGCGGCCGCTCTCGCCGTCGACCCGTTGCTCAGCGCCGCGTCGTGACGGAGGTGCGCCAGCTGAGGAACCGGTACTGCAGACCGGTCGTGGACTCCTGCCACTCCCCCACCACGTCCGGCGGGCGGCCGACCTCCGGAGCGTAGGTGTCGCCGTCGAACACCTCACGGATCTCGGTCACCTCGATGCGGTCGGCAAGCGGGAGCGCCGCCGCGTAGACCGACGCGCCGCCGATCACCCACACGTCGCCGGTGGCGGCGGCGAGGGCGGCGTCGAGATCGGGGAAGGTCTCGGCGCCGTCCTGCGGTGTTCGGGAGAGCACCAGGTTGCGCCGCCCGGGCAGCGGTCGCAACCGCGGCGGCAGCGACTCCCACGTGCGCCGGCCCATGACGACGGTCGCGCCGGCGGTCACCGCCTTGAAGTGGGCGAGGTCCTCGGGCAGGTGCCAGGGCAGGGTGCCGCCGCGGCCGATGACCCCGTTCGCCGACTGCGCCCAGATCAGCCCGATCACGCCGGTCAGACCGCGACCGGCGCGGGGATGGCCGGGTGCGGGTCGTAGTCCTCGAGGACGAAGTGCTCGAAGGTGTAGTCGAACAGGCTCTCGGCGGGCTTGAGCCGCAGCGTCGGGAACGGCCGCGGCTCGCGGGCCAGCTGGGTGCGCACCTGCTCGACGTGGTTGTCGTAGATGTGGCAGTCGCCGCCGGTCCAGATGAACTCGCCGACGCGCAGCCCGACCTGGTCGGCGATCATGTGCGTGAGCAGCGCGTAGCTGGCGATGTTGAACGGCACGCCGAGGAACAGGTCCGCGCTGCGCTGGTAGAGCTGGCAGGACAGCTCCCCGTCCGCGACGTAGAACTGGAACAGCGCGTGGCAGGGCGCCAGCGCCATCCGCGGCAGATCGGCGACGTTCCAGGCCGACACGACCATCCGCCGCGAGTCCGGGTCCTCCCGCAGCGTGCGCAGGACCTGCTCGATCTGGTCGACGTGCGCGCCGCTCGGGGTGGGCCACGAGCGCCACTGCACGCCGTAGATCGGGCCGAGATCGCCGTCGGGTCCGGCCCACTCGTCCCATATCGTGACGCCGTTCTGCTGCAGCCAGGTGGCGTTGCCGTCGCCGCGCAGGAACCACAGCAGCTCGTAGGCCATCGACCGGAACGCGACCTTCTTGGTCGTGATCAGCGGGTACCCGTCGGCGAGCCGGTAACGCAGCTGGTGACCGAAGATCGAACGCGTGCCCGTGCCGGTGCGGTCGGACTTGCGGGCACCCGTGTCCAGCACCAGGCGCAGCAGGTCCTCGTACTGCGTGTCGGGCATGCGGCGAGCCTAGTCAGGCGTCGTAGTCGACCGTCACCGACGCCGTGACCGGGTGGCTCTGGCAGGTGAGCACGAAGCCGGCCGCGATCTCGTCGTCCTCCAGCGCGAAGTTGCGCCGCATCTGGACCTCACCCTCGCGCACGCGGGCCCGGCAGGTGCCGCACACCCCGCCCTTGCAGGCGAACGGCAGGTCGGCGCGCACCTTCTGGGCGGCGTCGAGCACGGTCTCGGCCCGCGGCAGGGTGAGCGTGGTGGACCGGCCGTCGAGCACGACGGTGACCTCGCTGGTCTCCCCCGACACGGTGGCTTCCGCGCGGTGCACCGCGGGCGGTGGCTCGTCGACGTAGAACAGCTCGCGGTGGACCCGCTCCTTGGCGACCCCGCGGGCGCGCAGCACCTCCTGCGCGCCCGTGGTCATGCCGTACGGGCCGCACAGCCACCACTCGTCGACGTCATCGACGAGCACGAGGTGGTCGAGGATGCGACCGAGGCGGTCGGCGTCGAGCCGGCCGGAGAAGATCTCCGCGGCCATCGGCTCGCGGGACAGGACGTGGATGAGCTGCAGCCGGGGGCCGTGCAGGTTCTTCAGGTCGGCGAGCTCCTCGGCGAACATCACCGTGTCGGTGCGGCGGTTGCCGTAGATGAGGGTGACGGCCGACTCCGGGTTCGCCAGGACGGTCGCGGCGATCGACAGCACCGGGGTGATGCCCGAGCCGGCGGCGATCATGCCGTGGTGGCCGGGCCGGGTCAGGTCCGGGGTGAACTGGCCCGCGGGCGGAGCGACCTCGACGGTGTCGCCGGGCTGCAGGCGGTCGACCAGCCACTCGGAGAACAGGCCGCCGTCCACCCGCCGCACGCCGACGCGCGGAGCGGCCCCGGCCGGTGCGCAGATCGAGTACGACCTCCGCTCCTCCACACCGTCGACGACCAGCCGCAGCGTCAGGTACTGGCCGGGCCGGAACGCGAACTCGGTGCGCAGGTCGTCGGGCACCGCGAAGGTGACGGCGACGGCGTCGTCGCACAGCCGCTCGACGTCGGCCACCGTGAGCTTGTGGAAGCGGGCCACTCACAGCTCCTTCATGTGCTGGAACGGTTCGCGGCACGCAGTGCAGCGGCGCAGCGCCGTGCAGGCGGTGGGGCCGAACCGCGAGGTCTCCTCGGTGGCGGGTGATCCGCACCGCGGGCAGCGCACCACGTCGGACGGCGGGAGCAGGGTGAGCGGCACCGGTCCGCCGCGGCGCGGAGCGGGGCCGGGCGGGGCGACGCCGTGCTCGGCGAGCGCGCGGCGGCCGTCCTCGGTGATCCAGTCGGTGGACCAGGCCGGGGAGAGCACCGTGCGCACCTCGACGTCGCGGTACCCGGCGGCGGTGAGGCTGCGCTGCAGGTCGGCGCGCATCTCGGTGAGCGCGGGGCAGCCGGAGTAGGTCGGGGTGATCGTGACGGTGACCCGGTCGCCGTCCTCGGTCACGTCGCGCAGCACGCCCAGATCGGCGAGCGTCAGCATGGGCATCTCGGGGTCGCGCACCGCAGCCGCGATCTCCCAGGCGCGCGAGCGGACCGGTGTCGTCCGGTTCACCACTTCGCCCCCGGGTGCTGGCGGGCCAGGCTCTGCATCACGGCGAGCATGTGGCCCAGCTGCTCGGTGTGCACGCCCTGCCGGCCGGCGCGGCCGCGGACCGTGCCGCGCGGCGGGCGATCCGGCCGGGTGAGGGTGGCCTGCGGCAGCAGCTCGTCGAGGACGGCGTCTACGTCGGCGCGGGTCTCGGCGGGGTTCGCCGCGACACCGGCGGCGATCAGGCGCTCCTCGACGTCGGAGACGCGGTAGAGCTCCTCGACGTAGGGCCACACGGTGTCCAGTGCGGCCTGCATGCGCCGGTGCGACTGCTCGGTGCCGTCGCCGAGGCGCAGTGTCCAGCGGGCGGCGTAGTCGCGGTGGTAGGCGACCTCCTTGACGCCCTTCTCGGCGACGGCGGCCAGCACCGGGTCACGCGAGCCGAGCAGCCGCTGCAGCAGCGCCAGCCGCCACGAGGAGAACAGCAGCAGACGAGCGATCGCGTGGCCGAAGTCGCCGTCGTCGGTGAGCTCGGCGAGCGCGACGTTGCGGAACCGGTCCTCGTTGCGCTGGAAGGCCAGCTCGTCCTCGTCGGCGCCGGCACCGAGGTGGGCGGCGCGGGACAGCAGGAGGCGGGCCTGGCCGATGAGGTCGAGCGCGGTGTTGGCGAGCGCCACCTCCTCCTCCAGCTCGGGCGCGTTCGACACCCACTCGGAGATCCGGTGGCCGCAGACGAGCGCGTCGTCACCGAGCATCAGGCAGTACTCGGCGAGGTCGGCGGCGTCCACACCGTCGGGGACGGGCGCGGTGATCTCGGTGGCGACGTCCTCGATGCCGGTGCCGAAGGCCCACTGACCGTGCTCGTCGCGAGCATCGGAGAGCGCGTCGAAGACGGTCACAGGTTCGGCACCCCTTCCGGGATCGTGTAGAAGGTCGGGTGCCGGTAGACCTTGTCGCCGGCCGGGGCGAAGAACGGGTCCTTCTCGTCCGGGCTCGACGCGGTGATCGCGTCGGAGCGGACGACCCAGATGCTCACGCCCTCGTTGCGGCGGGTGTAGATGTCGCGGGCGCTGCGCAGCGCCATCTCGTCGTCGGCGGCGTGCAGCGAGCCGACGTGCACGTGGTTGAGGCCGCGCTTGCTGCGCACGAACACCTCGTACAGCGGCCAGTCCCGCCTGCTCACGCCGCCACCTCCTGCTTGCGCGCGTGCTTCTCCGCGTACGCGGCCGCGGCCTCCCGCACCCAGGCGCCGTTCTCGTGGGCGCGACGGCGGTGCGCGAGCCGCTGGGCGTTGCACGGTCCGGCGCCGGCGAGCACGGCCTTGAACTCGGACCAGTCGATCTCGCCGAAGTCGTAGTGGCCGCGCTCGGGGTTCCAGCGCAGGTCCGGGTCGGGCAGCGTGACGCCGAGGGCCTCGGCCTGCGGCACCGTCATGTCGACGAACCGCTGGCGCAGCTCGTCGTTGCTGTGCCGCTTGATCTTCCAGGCCATCGACTGCTGGGTGTTCGGCGAATCGGAGTCGGGCGGGCCGAACATCATCAGCGACGGCCACCACCAGCGGTTCACGGACTCCTGCACCATGGCCCGCTGCTCGTCGGTGCCCTGCATCATCGCCATCAGCAGCTCGTAGCCCTGCCGCTGGTGGAACGACTCCTCCTTGCAGATGCGGATCATCGCCCGTGCGTAGGGGCCGTAGGAGCAGCGGCACAGCGGTACCTGGTTGCAGATCGCGGCTCCGTCGACGAGCCAGCCGATCACGCCGACGTCGGCGTAGGAGAGCGTCGGGTAGTTGAAGATCGAGGAGTACTTCTGCTTGCCGGCGAGCAGCAGCTCGGTGAGCTCGGCGCGGTCGGCGCCGAGGGTCTCGGCCGCGGAGTACAGGTAGAGCCCGTGGCCCGCCTCGTCCTGGACCTTGGCCAGGAGGATCGCCTTCCGGCGCAGGGTGGGCGCGCGCAGGATCCAGTTGCCCTCCGGCTGCATGCCGATGATCTCGGAGTGGGCGTGCTGGGCGATCTGACGGATGAGCGTGCGGCGGTAGCCCTCGGGCATCCAGTCCCGCGGCTCGATGCGCTGGTCCGCGGCGATCGTCGCGTCGAACTGCGCCTGCAGGTCGTCCACGGGGTCCTCCTCGACCGAATGTTCGTTCGGTTTGAGGATGCCGCACGGGTTGCAAGTCCGCAAGTGGCTAGGTGGTTGCGCTGGTCAGGGCGCGGGCAGGATGCCTGAGAACGCGGCGTCGGCGACCTGCTGCGGCAGCTCGGCGCTGCGCGGATGCCCAGGCCGGTACCACTCGGCCACGGAGTTCACCAGGCCGGACAGCAACCGCGCGGCCAGCGTCGGGTCGACGTCGGCGCGCAGCTCCCCCGCCTCCATCGCCTCCCGGACCAGGCCCGCGATGTGGGCGTCGTAGGCGCGGCGACGTTCCAGCGCCCACCGCTCGGTCTCGGTGTTGCCGCGCACCCGCAGCAGCAGCCGCACGTACGGCAGCTCCCGCTGCAGCACCGCCACCTGCGAGGTGACGATGTGCCGCAGCCGCTGCACGGGGGTGCCGGTCTTCGCGCCGGGCTCGTCGAGCACGGAGAACAACCCGTTGAGCGCCACCTCCAGCCCGGCCCGCAACAGGGCCTCCTTGCTGGGGAAGTGGTGGTAGAACGACGACTTCGTGATGCCCGCGGCGCGGGAGAGGTCCTCCATGCTGGTGGCGTCGTAGCCGCGGGTGGTGAACTCGAGGACGCACACCTCGAGCAGCGAGCCCGGCCCGTTGGCCGGGCGGCGCGGGCGGCGGCCCGTGCTCGTCGTCATGCCGTGCCTCACGAACCGGTGAACGTGGGGGTGCGCTTGGCGAGGAAGTCCGCCACCGCCCGCTGGTGGTCCTTCGTGGCGCCCAGCCGGGTCTGCGCAGCCCACTCGGCCTCCAGCACGTCGGGCAGCGCGGAGATGGCCCCGCGGCGCACCGCTCGCTTGATCTCGACGTAGGCCTTCGTCGGCCCGGCCGCGAGCCGGCGGGCGAGGTCGAGCGCCGCCGACTGCAGCTCGTCGGCCGGGACGACCTGGCGGACCAGCCCCCAGTTCGCGGCCTCCTCGGCGGTGAACGACTCGTTGAGCATGAGCAGGTCGGTCGCTCGGGCCACGCCGACCGCGTGCGCCAGCGTCGCGGACAGGCCGGAGTCGGCGGTGAGCCCGATGCCGGCGAATGCGGTCGAGAACTTCGCGCCCGCGGCGGCGATGCGCAGGTCGCAGGCCAGCGCGAACCCGAGCCCCGCCCCGACGCACGACCCGTTGATCGCCGCGACCACCGGGAAGGCCAGGTCGACCAGCCCGGAGACGATCGGGTTGTAGTGCTGCTCGACCGTGGCGAACGCCGCGGCCGGACCGGCCTCCAGCGCAGCGGCGTGCTCCTTGAGGTCCTGGCCGACGCAGAACGCCCGGCCCGCACCGATGAGCACCAGCGCACGCACGTCCACCTGGGTCTCCAGCTCACGGATCGCGGCCAGCAGCGCGGTCTTCAGCTCGAGGGTGAGCGCGTTGTAGGTGTCGGGGCGGTTGAGGGTCAGCACCGCCACCGCGGGATCGACCTCGTCCCTGGCCAGCAGCACGGCGGGAGCCGGGTCCGCCGCGACGGCCGGTTCTGCGACCTTGTCATCACCCATGGAGCGCAGCGTAGCGGCCGACCGAACGATCGGTCGCGTTCGAACACGCGCGGCCAGGCTCGCGCGTCCCGCGTTCCGCCCGGCGAGTCCCGTGTTCCGCCCGGCGAGTCGCGCGTTCCGCCCGGCGAGTCGCGCGTGCGGGCGAGCGAGTCCCGCGATCGGTCGGGCGAGTCCTGCACATCGGCCGGACCGAACGCGCACCTCGCCGCTTGCGACGCAGGACTCGCCGCACCGCACGCACGAGTCACATAACGCACAGCGGGATTCGTGGTGCCGGACGCGAGACTCGCGGCGCCGGGTGCGGGACTCGCCCGGATTGGACGCGGAGGTCGCCCGACGGGACGCGAGACTCGCGCGACCGGGGCGGGCGCACGGCGCGCCCGGCCGCGGCCGTCAGACGGGCTTGATGTTCACGTTGTTGCGGAAGACGTTGCCCGGGTCGTACACCGCCTTGATCTGCGCCAACCGATCCAGCTTCTCCCGCCCGTACGCGGCCAGCACGCGCTCCTCCTCCACGTCACCGGACATCGAGTTGACGTACCCGCCGATGCTGCGGCTCAGCGGACGCAGCGCGTCCCACAACCCGCGCGCCCACGCTCGGTCGGCGACCAGGGTGTCCGGGTCGGGGCAGATCGGGAACAGGAACAACTCGCAGCGCGGTTCGCGACGACCGCCGAACGCGGTCTCGTCCTCGCCGACCTCCGTGTAGGCGGCGTCGAGGCGGTAGGCGATCAGCACGGTGAGCGGGGACGCCTTCTGCGGCAGCCGCTCGACCAGCACGTCGATCACCGGATCGGTGAAGTCGTCGATCTCGATCGTCTTCTCGTAGGCGTGGTAGCCCCACGCGGTGCCCTCGTCGAAGACCTTCTGCAGTTCCGTGTACGGCAGAGGCGTGCAGAAGTCGAACAGCGGGGGCAGCGCCGCCCGCAGCCGTCCGGCGACCCGGGCGTGCTCGGCCGAGTCGCCGAACCCGGCCAGCACCAGCGCGTACCCGGGTCGCATGTGGTGCTCCTGCGGCACGAACGGGGCAGGTGGCGCGTTCGTGAAGGCGATGAACGCGTTCAGCGTGCGCGGCAGCCCGCCGACGACGTCGCGCATGAGCCGCAGCGCCTCGACGCCCTGCTCGACCGGCCAGAAGAACAGCCCGAAGTCGATCATCGGCCCGACCTCGTGCAGCCGGAACTCGAACTCGGTGACCACCCCGAAGTTCCCGCCGCCGCCACGGATCGCCCAGAACAGGTCCGGGTGCTCAGCGCGCGACGCCCGCAGCACGCGCCCGTCGGCCACGACGATCTCGGCGGACTCCAGGTTGTCGATCGCGAGCCCGAACCGGCGGGTCAACCACCCCATGCCGCCGCCGAGCGTCAGTCCCCCGACGCCGGTGTGGCTGATCGCCCCGAGCGGCACAGCGAGGCCGTGCTCCTGGGTCGCGGCGTCCAGATCCCCCAGCAGCGCCCCGGCCTGCACCCGCGCCCTGCGCGTCTCGGGATCGACCTGCACGGTGCGCATCCCGCTGAGGTCGATCATCACCCCGTCGTCGCACGTGCAGCGCCCTGCGACGTTGTGCGCGCCCGACCGCACGGCGATCTCCAGGCCCGCCAGTTGACCGAAGGCGACCGCGGTGGCCACGTCGTCCGTGGTGGCGCACCGGGCGATGACGGCGGGGCTCCTGTCGATGTCCGCGTTCCACACCTTCCGCGCCTCGTCGTAGCCCGGATCGCCCGGCACGACGACCTCTCCCCGCATCGCTGCACGTAGCTCCGGCACCGTTCCGACGGCTGTGCTCATGATCCCTCCCCGACTCATGGCCGCCCCTCGGCGACCGGAAGGCCTCGCCGAACGGGGCAGCGGCGTTATCGGATTCCCGCGGACCACCCGATCGGCGCGCAGCCGTCCGGACGCCCGGTGCTGCCCGTGCCGCACCGGGCTGTTCCGTGTGACGCAGCGCACTGGTAGGTTCCCGAACGAATGGTCGGTCGAGCCATTGGAGGCCCACCTTGTCCGCAGCGTTGCGCAGCTACGTCACCGGGGCGTGGCACACCCCCACCGACGAAGGCCGCCCGCTCCACGACGCGACCACCGGCGAGGAGATCGCCCACATCTCCTCGGCGGGCATCGACTTCGCCGCGATGCTCGACTACGGCCGCCGGGTCGGCGGACCGGCGCTGCGCGCGCTCACCTTCCACCAGCGTGCAGCGCTGCTGAAGCAGCTCGCCGGCTACCTCAAAGAGCGCCGGGGAGAGCTCTACGCGGTGTCCGCCCACACCGGCGCCACCGAGAACGACTCCCGGTTCGACGTCGACGGCGGCATCGGCGTGCTGTACGCCTACGCCTCGCTGGGCCGCCGCGAGCTGCCCAACGACACCGTCTACGTCGAGGGCCCGGTGGTGCCGGCGGGGCGCGGCGGCACGTTCGTCGCCCAGCACGTCGCCACCCCCCTGCGCGGGGTCGCGGTGCAGGTCAACGCGTTCAACTTCCCTGTGTGGGGGCCGCTGGAGAAGTTCGCCCCCGCGTTCCTCGCCGGGATGCCGAGCGTCGTCAAGCCCGCCAGCCCCACCGCGTACCTGACCGCGAAGCTCACCGAGCTGATCGTCGAATCGGGGATCCTGCCGGAGGGCGCATGGCAGTTCGTCGCCGGTTCGCTCGGCGACGCGTTCGACCACTTGACCGGTCAAGACCTCGTCGCGTTCACCGGCTCGGCGGCGACCGCAGCCACCCTGCGGGCGCATCCGGTGATCGTCCGCAACGCCGTGCGGTTCTCCGCGGAGGCCGACTCGCTGAACTTCTCCGCGCTCGGTCCCGACGCCGGCCCCGGCACGCCCGAGTTCGATCTCTACGTCGGCCAGCTGGTGACCGAGATGACGGTGAAGGCCGGGCAGAAGTGCACCGCGATCCGCCGGGCGTTCGTGCCGGAGCAGTGGGTCGACGCGGTCGTCGAGGCCGCGGCGGCGAAGCTGGCCGAGACCCCCATCGGGGCGCTGGCGAGTCTGGAGCAGCGCGAGGAGGTGCGGCGCAGCATCAAGGCGCTCGCCGCCGCCGGTCGCATCGCCTACGAGGGCACCGCACCCGACGGTCCGGGCGCGTACCAGGCGCCGGTGCTGCTGGTCGGCGACCCGGAACGGGCCGAGCCGCACGAGGTGGAGGCGTTCGGACCGGTCTCGACGGTCCTGCCGTACACCGCGACCGAGCAGCTGATCGACTACGCCGCCCGCGGCCGGGGCAGCCTCGCCGGCTCGGTCGTCACCGGCGACCGCGCGTTCGCCCGCGAAGTCGTGCTGGGTGTGGCGCCGTACCACGGCCGGGTGCTGGTGCTCACCCAGGCCGACGCGCAGGAGTCCACCGGGCACGGCGCTCCCCTGCCCCAGCTGGTGCACGGCGGCCCGGGCCGCGCGGGCGGCGGCGAGGAGCTGGGCGGCCTGCGCGGGGTCCTGCACCACATGCAGCGCACCGCGGTGCAGGCCGACCCCGATACGCTCACCGCGATCACCGGGCGCTGGGTGCCGGGCTCGGCACGCACCGTCACCGACGTCCACCCGTTCCGCAAGGACCTCAGCGAGCTCAAGATCGGCGACACGATCGTCGCCGGGCCGCGCGTCGTCACCCAGGAGGACGTCGAGCACTTCGCCGAGTTCACCGGCGACACGTTCTACGCCCACATGGACGCCGAGGCCGCGGCGAAGAACCCGCTGTTCGGCGAGCGGGTCGCGCACGGCTACCTGGTCGTCTCGCTGGCCGCGGGCCTGTTCGTCGACCCTGACCCGGGCCCGGTGCTGGCCAACTTCGGCGTGGACGACCTGCGCTTCCTCTCGCCCGTGAAGTTCGGGGACGCGCTGACGGTCACGCTCACCTGCAAGCAGATCACCCCGCGCGACACCGCCGACTACGGCGAGGTCCGCTGGGACGCCGACGTCACCCGCCAGGACGGCACGTCGGTCGCCCGCTACGACGTGCTGACGCTGGTCGCGAAGAAGAAGGGAGCCCAGCAGTGACGCGACTCGGGGAGCCGCCCGCACCGGACACCCTTGACCCGGCCGAGCGCATGTCGGTCGACGAGCTGCGCGCGCTGCAGCTTCAGCGGCTGCAGTGGACGTTGCGGCACGCCTACGAGAACGTTCCGCACTACCGGAAGGCGTTCGACACCGCCGGCGTCCATCCCGACGACTGCCGCGAGCTCTCCGACCTCGCGAAGTTCCCCACCACGACGAAGGCCGATCTGCGGGACAACTACCCGTTCGGCCTGTTCGCGGTGCCGCGGGAGCAGGTGCGGCGCGTGCACGCCTCGTCGGGGACGACGGGGCGGCCGACCGTCGTCGGCTACACGGAGAGCGACATCGCCAACTGGGCCGGGCTGATGGCCCGGTCGCTGCGCGCCGCCGGGGTGCGGCCGGGGCACATCGTGCACAACGCCTACGGGTACGGGCTGTTCACCGGTGGGCTCGGCGCGCACTACGGCATCGAGGCGCTCGGGGCGACGACCGTGCCGATCTCGGGCGGTATGACCCCGCGGCAGGTGCAGCTGATCCGCGACTTCGCCCCGGACGCGATCCTGTGCACGCCCACGTACATGCTGACGATCCTGGACGAGCTGGAGCACCAGGGCGTCGATCCGCGCTCGACGTCGCTGAAGGTCGGGGTGTTCGGCGCGGAGCCGTGGACCGAGGAGATGCGCCGCGAGATCGAGGAGCGCACCGGCATGCACGCCGTCGACATCTACGGGCTGTCGGAGGTGATGGGGCCGGGTGTGTCGCAGGAGTGCGTCGAGACGAAGGACGGGCTGCACATCTGGGAGGACCACTTCTACCCGGAGGTCGTCGACCCCGAGACCGGCGAGCCCGTGCCGGACGGCGAGGAGGGCGAGCTGCTGTTCACCTCGCTGACCAAGGAGGCGCTGCCGATCATCCGGTACCGCACGCGCGACCTCACCCGGCTCCTGCCGGGCACCGCGCGCCCGGCGATGCGGCGGATGCAGAAGGTCACCGGCCGCAGCGACGACATGATCATCCTGCGCGGGGTGAACCTCTTCCCCACCCAGATCGAGGAGATCGTGCTGCGGACCGCGGGGCTCTCCCCGCACTTCCAGCTCGTCCGGCACAAGGAGGGGCGGCTCGACGCGCTCACCGTGCGGGTGGAGGCCCGCCCGGACGCGCCCGCCGAGCGCCGCGCGGCCGCGGCCGCGGAGGTCGTCGAGGCGGTGAAGCAGACGATCGGGGTGACGGTCGGGTGCGAGATCGTCGACCCGGACACCCTGGAGCGCTCCGTCGGCAAGCTCCAGCGGGTGAAGGACCTGCGGGACGCCTGAACCCCGAAGCCCGCACCGCGTCGAGAACGAACCTGTGGTGATCAAGAGGGCTTTTCGATCACCACGACTTCGTTCTCGACGCGGGGTGCGTTCACGAGAAGGAGCCCACCAGCACCGCGGGGACCCGCTCGCCGGTCGCGCCCTCGGCCGCGCGGATGAGACCGGCGGCGGTCAGGCGCCAGGCGGCGATCTGGTCGCTGCAGTAGCGGCCGTCGACGTAGAGGACCGAGCCCGCGCCCAGCTCGGCGTGGCCCGCGGCGACCGCCCGCAGGATGGCCCGGTCGCGTCCGGTCAGCGTCTCCGTCGCCACGCTCATGACCTGCTCCGATGTCGTCGACCCTCGTCGTCCGTGTCGATGTCCAGGATCGGGGTGACGCGGGTCACGCGGCAGTGTCGCGAGGGGCAGAAAGCCCTTACCCCGGGTCCACGCGCGGTGACCCGATGGTGACGCATCGCGCACCGGACACGCCCGGAGATGGTCGGCTTCCGCCCGCCGCGGTGCGACGATCATCGTCATGGTCGCCCACCCACCCCGCCGGATGTCGCCGCAGCGCCGGCGCGAGCACCTCATCGAAGCCACGCTCGAGCTGTTCGCCACGGTGGGGCCCGAGCAGGTGGGTGTCCGCGAGATCACGCGGGCGGCCGACGTGTCGCGCGCGCTGTTCTACCGCTACTTCTCCGGCATCGAGGAGCTGCGGGTGGCGGCGCTGTCGGCGATCGTGCGGGAGCTCGGGGCGAGCATCGCCGACCCGGTCGGCGCCACTCCGCTCGACCAGCTGCGGTCGGCCGTCAACGCCTTCCTCGACGTCGCCGAGAAGCACGCGAAGGCGTACGTGGCGCTGCTGCGCAGCGGCTCGGTGGTGGCGAGCGGGGACACGGCCGCACTCGTCGACGGGGTGCGCGAGCAGATCGTGCGGCTGGTCGTGGAGCGCAGCGGGGTCCCGGCCCCGTCGCCGCTGTTCCTGATGACGGTCCGCGGCTGGGTCGCGCTCGCCGAGAGCGCCACGGTCAGCTGGCAGCAGGACCGGTCCGTGCCGCGCGACCAGCTCGTCGAGTGGCTCGTCGGGCAGCTGCGCGCCATGCTCGCCGAGAACGCGCGCCACGAGCAGGTCCCCGCGGTCTCGTTCTGACTCGGCGCACCTCGCCGAAGGGCCGCGACCGCAGCGCTCGTCGGGCGTTGAACCCGATGTCTGAGGGAGGGGGCGGGATGTCCGGGATCAGCAGGCGCGCGGTGCTGGGGATCGCGGTCACGGGGAGCGTCTCGGCGCTGTTCGCGGGGTGCGCACCCGGGCCGGCCCGCGGCCCCGAGGGCGGTCCCGACCCCGGCCCGGTCGCGCCGTCGCCGACGGCCCCGCGCGGCGGGTACGGGCCGCTGGTGCGCGACCCGGAGGGTCTGCTCGACCTGCCGGAGGGCTTCCGCTACACGGTGCTGAGCCGGGAGGGCGAGCAGCTGCGCTCGGGCGAGGGGAGGGTGCCCGGCCGGTTCGACGGCATGGCCGCGTTCGCCTCCTCCGACGGGCGGCTCGCGCTGGTCCGCAACCACGAGAACAAGCCCGACAGCCCGACCACGGTGCCCCGCGTGGAGGGGCTGGTCTACGACCCGGGCGCCAAGGGCGGCTGCACGGTGCTGGGCCTGGACGCGAACCGGTCGGTGCAGAGCGAACGGGTCGCCCTCGCGGGCACCGCGGTGAACTGCGCGGGCGGGCCGACGCCGTGGGGCACATGGCTGACCTGCGAAGAGAGCGAGGGCCGCGCCGGCGACGACGGGTACGAGCGCGATCACGGGTTCGTGTTCGAGGTCGATCCGTTCGACATGGCCGCCAACCGCGAGCCGCGCCCGATCACCGCGATGGGCCGGTTCCGGCACGAGGCGGTCGCCGTCGATCCGCGCACCGGGATCGTCTACCAGACCGAGGACGCGTCCGGCCCGTTCGGGCTGATCTACCGGTACCTGCCGGACCGGCCGCTGCGCGGGCGGGGCAGCCTGCTGGCCGGTGGGCGGCTGGAGGCGCTGCGGGTGCCGGACGTCGCCGACCTGTCTGAGGTGACCGAACCCGGGACCGTCCTCGAGGGCGTCCAGTGGGTGCCGGTGCCCGACCCGCTGGCGGAGGGCACACCGACCCGGATGCAGGACCACGCCGAGCGCATCACCCGCGCCCAGAAGCTGGAGGGCGCGTACTGGGGCAACGGCGGCGCCTACGTCGTGTCCAGCTACGCGCGCAGCGGGGAGGGCGCGGCCGCGTCGCACCACGGGCAGGTGTGGCGCTACGACCCGGCGGCGAACGCGCTGGTGCTGGAGATCCGCTTCGGCTCGGACGCCGAGCTGGAGCTGCCCGGCGAGTCCCCCGACAACATCGCGATCTCCCCGTACGGCGGGCTGATGGTGTGCGAGGACGGCGCGGGCGGCCAGCACGTCTACGGCGTGGACCGGGCGGGCGAGGTCTACCCCTTCGCGCGCAACCGGCAGGAGGTCGACGACGGCTACGGCGAGTTCGCCGGCGTCACGTTCTCCCCGGACGGCAGCACGCTGTTCGTGAACGTCTACACGCCGGGCACCACGTTCGCGATCACGGGCCCGTGGACCGGGTAGCGGCAGGTCACCCGGAAAGCCCAGCCCGCATCTCCACGAACGGCACTTCCGTGCGCAGCATTCCTCACGAAAGCGGCGTTCGTGGAGATGGGAGCCCGAGCACGATCAGGGCACCGTCACCTCGTCCGGCTCCTTGTCCGGCCGCAGCCCCCGCCAGGCCGCGTGCCGCAGCCGCCCGTCGTGGGTCCAGTTGCGGAACTCCACCTCCCCCACCGTCACCGGCTGCACCCATACCGCGCCGCGGGCGAACTCGCGCGGGATGCGCTCCACCGCGGGCGCGGGGATCCGTAGCGGGGCGAGCAGAGCGGCCAGCTCGTCGAGCATGCGGTCGGTGAACCCGGTGCCGACGTCGCCGAGGTAGCGCAGCCCGTCCGGGCCGTTGCCGGCGAGCAGCAGTGCGCCGATCCCGTTCGCCCTCCGCCCCTTCCCCGGCCGCCACCCGACGACCACGACCTCGTGGGTCTGCACCAACGCGGTCTTGACCCACGCCGGCGAGCGGCGGCCCGGCTCGTAGCGGGACGCGGTCCGCTTCGCGACGACGCCCTCCAGGCCGTGCCTGCGCGCCACCTCCAGCACCTGGTCTGCGGGTAGCCCCTCCACGTTCGGCGGCACCACGACCCGTCCGGGCGCGGCCGGCCCCAGCTCCGCCAGGGCGGCACGGCGCTCCGCGTAGGGTGCGCCGGTGATCCGCTCGCCGTCGAGGACGAGCAGGTCGAACGGGTAGTAGAGCACCGGCAGCTGCGCGAGCAGGTCCGGTGTCGGCGGGCGCATGTGCATGCGGTGCTGCAGGAGCCCGAAGTCCGGCCGCCCACCCGCGTCGAGGACCACCAGCTCCCCGTCCAGCACGAGCACCCGGCCCTCGACCAGCTCGGGCAGCACAGCCAGCTCCGGGTAACCGCCACTGATGTCGTTGCCGTTGCGGCTGTGCGCCCGCCACCGCTCCCCCGCGACGGCGACCACGGCGCGGATCCCGTCCCACTTGAACTCGAACGTCCACCCGGGCCCCTGCGGCGGGCGCTTCGCCGCGGTCGCGAGCATCGGCGGGATGTATCCGGGCAGGTCGCCGGCCTCCCTGCGCTCCATCGCCGCACCATACCGACCGGCGGTGGGCGGGTCTCGTGCCGCCGTTCGGCCCCTGGCCACCGTCGCCGTGCGCGAGGACGCTGGCCGGATGGGCGAGGTGTCACTTCGGCTGATCGGCCCGCCGTTCGGCACCGCGGCCGGTCCCGGCGGCGCCCTCGGCAGCCGCAAGGCTCGGCGCCTGTTGCTGCTGCTGGCCGCGGAGCGGGGCCGGACGGTGGGGGTCCCGCGCATCGTCGAGGTGCTCTGGGGCGACACCCCGCCGCGCCGCCCGGCCGAGAACGTCGCCACCCTGGTGAGCAGGCTGCGCGCCGCGCTCGGAGCTGATGTGGTCCTCGGGGACCGGACCGGGTACCGGCTCGGCGACGTCGAGACCGATCTCGGGACTGCGGCACGGCTCGTCGCCACCGCCCGGATCGGGCTGCCGGCCGCGCCGGGCCCGGCCGCGGTCGCCGCCGAACGGGCGATCGCGCTGTTGGAGGCCGGTGAGGTCCTCCCCGGGGAGCCGGACAGCGACTGGGTCGCCGCGGTGCGGGCCGAAGCGGCGGCGCTGCTGCGCACCGCGCGCCACACGGCCGCGGCCGCGGCCCTCGCCACCGGGGACTCGGACGCCGCGATCGCCGCCGCCGAGGCAGCTGTGCGCGCCGACCGGCTGGACGAGCCGGCCTGCCGGCTGCTCATGTCGGCCCACCTCGCCGCGGGTGCCCCGGGTGCCGCGCTGGCCGCGTACACGCGGTTGCGGGAGGTGCTCGCCACCGAGCTGGGGACCGATCCCGATCCGCGCACGCAGGCGGTGCACCTGGCGGTGCTGCGCGGGCAACCGGTGAGCGAGCCGGCCGCGCCCGCGGCCGGCCCCCGCCGCAGCGGCGTGGTCGGGCGCGCCGCCGAGCTCGCCGCGCTGGACCGGGCCTGGTCCGACGCCGCCACCGGTCGTCCGAGCCTGATCCTGGTGTGCGGCGAAGCAGGCATCGGCAAGACCCGTCTGCTCGAGGAGCTCACCGAGCGGGTGACCACGGACGGCGGGCTGGTCGCGGGTGCGCGGTGCTACACCGCGGAGCGCTCCCTGTTCCTGCAGCCCGTGGTCGACGCCCTCGGTCCACCGCTGGCCGCACTGCCCCCGGCGGACCTGCGCGACCTGGCCGGGCCGTACGCCACCGATCTGGCCGAGCTGATGCCCGTCCTGCAGGACGTCCTGGGACCCGCGACCGGCGGCCGCGACGGTTCGGTCGACGACCTGCGGCGTACGTTCGAGGCCGTGACCCACGCGGTGCGGGGGTTGTCCCGGCGCCGTCCCCTCCTCCTCACCCTCGACGACCTGCAGCACGCCGGGCTGACGACCGTCGAGCTCGTGCACTACCTGGCGCGGCGGGCGGATCGGTGCCGGGCCCTCGTCGTCGTCGCGGTGCGCTCCGAGGAGGGCGCCGCGGCGCTGGACATGCTCGGCCCGCGGGGACGGCGGATCGAGCTGGGGCCGCTCACCGCGGCCGCGGTGGGCGAGCTCGCCGCGGCCGCCGGACACGCTCGGCTGGCCGGGCAGATCCTGCAGCGCACCGGCGGTCACCCGTTGTTCGTCGTCGAGACGCTGCGCGGCCTGCGCTCCGGCGACACCGCGGTGCCCGCCACCCTGCAGTCGGCCGTCCTCGCCCGGGTGCGCCGCGCCGGACCCGAGATCGAGGACCTGCTGCGGGCCGGTGCCGTGCTGGGCGCCGCCGTCGACCCGGCCGTCGTCGCCGCCGTGCTCGGCCTGCCCGAGCACACCGCGCTGAAGCGGTGCGAGCAGGCGGTGCAGGCGCGGCTGCTCGTCGTGTCCGGCCGCAGCTACGAGTTCGTGAACGACCTGGTCCAGGAGGTGCTCTACGCGACGACGGCCGAGCCCGTGCGCGTCGCCCACCACCGGCGAGCGGCCGACCTGCTCACGAACTCACCGGAAGCCGTCGCCGCGCACGCCGCGGCCGTCGGTGACCGGCCACGCGCAGCGCGGGCCCTGCTGACGGCCGGTGAGCGCGCGCTGCTGCGCTACGCCCTGCCCGACGCCGACGCCCTCCTCGGCAGCGCGCTCGACCAGGCCCGCCTCGCTGACTCGGCCGAGCTGGTGGCCCGTGCGCACCTGCTGCGCGGGCGGGCCCGCGAGGCGGCGGGCCGGTTCGCCGACGCCGCCGCCGACCACCGCGCCGCCCTCGCCACGGTCCGCGGCATCGGCGACGAACGAACCCAGATGCACGCGCTGCGGGCGCTCGGCGGCCATCCGTTGCTCGCCGGCGGCGCGGCGATGAGCGAGTGCGTCGCGCACCTCGCCGAGGGGCTCGCGATCGCCGTGCGGCTCGGCGACCGGGCCGTCGAGGCGGGTCTGCGGGGGTGGCTGGCCGTGCTGGCGACCAACGACCTGCGGTTCGGCGACGCGCTGGAGCAGGGGCGGCGGGCGGTCCGCGCGGCCCGCGCCGCCGCGTCCGACGACGCGCTCGCCGCGGCGCTGGACGGGCTGAAGAACGCGCACGCCTACGTCGGCGACATGACCGAGCTCCGCGCCGTGCTGGCCGAGCTCGTGCCGCTGCTGCGGCGCACCCGGAACTTCGAGCTGCTGCAGTGGGCGGTGTTCGAGTCGGCGTTCCCGGCGATCGCCGCGGCCGATTGGTCGGCCGCGCTGGCCTGCGTCGACGAGGCGCTGGAGATCAACCGGCGCAGCCGCAACCCGGTGACCGCGTCCTGGTTCGTCGCTCACCTCGGCTGGATCGCCCGGCTGCGAGGCCGGCTCGACGAGGCCGAGGAGCACGGGCGCCGGGCGGCCCGCCTCGCCGAGCAGACGGCCCATCCCTGGTACATCGCCGACGCCGACGCGCTGCTGGGCGCCACGCTGGCCGAGCGGGGCGAGACCGCCGAGGCGGTGCGCGTCCTCCGGGCAGCGCGGGAGCGGGCGAGCCGGCACGGCGCCAGCGCGTACCTGCTGCGCTGCCTCGGCCCACTCGCCGCCCTGACACCGCAGGACCACGCGGTGCTCGCCGATGCGGACGCCCTCGTCGCCCGGATCGGCGAGCACGCGTGGTTCGTCGGCCTCGACGCCTACTGCGGGGTGGCGCGGGGGTGGCTCGCCGCCGGTGATCCGGACCGGGCCCGCACCGTGCTGGCGCCGCTGCTCGCGGCGGCCCGGCGCCGGGACTGGCGTCCCGTGGTCGCGCACGCCGGCCTGGTCGCCGCCGAGGCCGCGCTGGTGTGCGGAGCCGATCCCGCCGGTCTGCTGGCAGAGTGCGCCCGGCTGGGCGCGATCCACGGCATGCCCGGCGTCGTCGCCCGGGCCGAGGACCTGGCCGCGGCCTGATCGTCCACCGTTGGCGTCACAGCAGCTCGGCGATCAGCTCCGCCGCGCGCCGGGCACCGTCGGTGGGGACGGGCAGGTAGTCCGGGGTCCGCGCGAGCTCGGCGGTGATCGCGTCCGCGAGCCGGTCCGGGGTCGCGTCCGGGTAGCGGACGCAGCGACCCGCGCGATGGCGCTGCAGCCGGTGGCGGACGTGGATCTGCTGTTCGAAGTGGTTGCCGAGGGGAACGTAGACGAACGGGCGACCGGCCGCCGTCAGCTCCATGGTGGTGGCCAGCCCACCCTGCACGACGGCGACGTCGCAGGCCGCGAGGTGGCGGTGCAGGTCGGGCACGAAGCCGCGGACCTCGACGCCAGGGGGCGCACCGATCGCCGCGGGATCGGTGCGCGGCCCGGTCACGACGATCATGCGGAGCCCGGGGACGGCACGGCGGATCTGCGGGTGCGCCGCGGCGACCCGGCGCAGCAGGTGCGCGCCCACGCCCGATCCACCCGCGGTGACCAGACAGATCTGCTCGTCGGCCCGGTAGCCCAGCTCGGCCCGCAGCTCCTCCCGGTCGGCGGGGGGGGACGAACCCGGTGACGTAGCCGCTGAACGCGTAGTGCTCGCGGGTCCACTCCCGGATCGACGGCATCCCGGGCCGAACGGGGCGTCGAGCACGTCGACGGGTTCACCGATGAACACCGCGCGGTCGCGGACGTGCGGCAGCCGGGCCACGTGGTCGAGCGTGCGCGCGTTGAGATCGGCCGTCAGCAGGGCCTCGCGGTCACCACCGGCCGGCATCGGGAGCCAGCCGACGAAGTCGGTGAGCCAGGCGTAGGCGCTGCGCTTCCGATCGGGGTTCTCGTGCCAGAAGTGGTCCACCTCCCAGCCCTCGTCCGCGACGACCAGGTCGTAGCCCTCGTCGAGGACGTCGTCGAAGACGTGGAAGTTGGCGACGAGGACGGCGTCCATGCGGCGCAGGGCCTCGAAGACCCGCACGTCGTGCTCCCCCGCCTCGGCCTCGATGTGCACGCTCTCCGCGGCGAGGTGCCGGCTGGCCGGGTGCACCCGCTCCCCGGCCGCCGCGACGACCGCGTCGACCGGTGGCTGGGCGAGCCAGTCGATCGTCAGTCCGGGATGCAGCGCCCGCAGTTCGCGGGCGATGGCGAGGTCGCGGCGGGTGTGCCCGAGCCCGATGGGTGAGCTGACCATGAGCGCCCGCGGTCCCCGCCACCGCCGGCGCGGCGGCGGGGCAGGTGCGAACCGGGACGCGAAGGCGTGCAGTGCACGGTTGACCACGACCGGGCGGGTCGCCATCGCCAGGTGCCCGGCGTCGGGCAGCTCCAGCAGATCGGCACCGAGCAGGTCGGCCAGCGCGCGGCCGCGTTCCGGCGGGATGCACCGGTCGTCCCGCGAGTTGATCACCAACGCCGGGCAGGTGACGGCGGCGACGACGGCGTGGACCTCCTCCACCGAGGCGGCCGGGCCGCCGGCGAGCTGAGTGGCGATCAGCACCTCGGGCGTGGTCTGCAGGCCCCAGGCGACGCAGTCCTCCACCACCTTGTGCATGTGCGGCTCGGTGACCAGCTCCGCGAAGAAGAACTCCAGGAACCCGCGGTAGTCGCGGCGCCAGTAGTGGTGGTTGTCCTTCGCCCAGCCCTCGTCGGTGTCCAGCGGCTCGGTGCGCGAGTGGACGGCCCGGGCGGGCAGCTCCGGTGCGAGCGCCTTCACGTTCGGGTCGAGCAGGACGACGCCGAGCACCCGGTCCGGGTGCCGGCCCGCGGCCATCAGCGCGCGGAACGCGGCTGTGCAGTGCCCGACCAGCACCGCTCGCTGCGTGCCGGTCGCATCGAGCACGTCGATCAGATCGCCGACCAGCGCGTCGACGGTGTGCTCGGCGGGGTCAGCGCTGCGCCGCGACCGGCCGTTGCCCAGCGGGTCGGCGGTGATCACGCGGTGGTGCCGGGCGAGGTAGGGCACCTGGGCCTTCCACATCCCTGAGTGGATCACCGCCCAGGGCGCGGTGAGGAACACCGCGGGCGTGCCGCTGCCGTGCACGGCCCAGGCGATCCCGCGGCTCGTGGTGCCGTGCGTCTGCCGCATCCGGTCCTCCTGCACGACGGTCCTCCTGCACGACGACAGCGTCGAGCGCCCCATTGCAGTCGCGTTGCAACGGCGGCGCAACGGCCGGACGGACCCTGCGCCGACCAGCACACGACCCGGGAGGAACCGATGGCCGTCGACACCGACAAACTCATGGACTTCATCGACCGGTTCGCCGCCGACCTCGGCGCCACGATGGCGGCGGGCAACGTCGTCGTCGGGCACCGACTGGGGCTGTACCGGGCGCTGGCGCAGGGCCCGGCGACGGCGGCCGAGCTCGCCGAACGCACCGGGTGCGACCAGCGCTACCTCACCGAGTGGCTGCGCGGCCAGGCCGCGGGCGGCTACGTCGGCCACGACGCTGCGACGGACACGTTCTCGCTCTCGGAGGAGCAGGCGTTCGCGCTGGCGAACCCCGACGGTCCCGTCTACCTCCCGGGCGCGTTCGTGCTGGCCCTGGGCACCCTGAAGGCCGAGGAACAGATCACCGACGCGTTCCGCACCGGGGCGGGAGTGGGCTGGCACACCCACGACGACGACGTGTTCTCCGGCTGCGAGCTGTTCTTCCGACCCGGCTACGTCGCGAACCTCGTCGACAGCTGGATCCCCGCGCTCGACGGCGTGACCGCCAAGCTGACGGCCGGCGCCCGGGTCGCCGACATCGGATGCGGGCTGGGCGCCTCCAGCGTGCTCATGGCCACCGCCTTCCCGGCGTCGCGCATCGCGGGCTCGGACTACCACGCCGGGTCGATCGAGTTGGCGCGCAAACGGGCCGCCGACGCCGGGGTGAGCACCCGCGTGACCTTCGAGGTCGCCTCGGCCCAGACGTTCGGCGGAACCGGCTACGACCTGGTGACCTCGTTCGACTGCCTGCACGACATGGGCGACCCGGTCGGCGCGGCCCGGCACGTGCGAGAGGCGCTCGCCCCCGACGGCACGTGGATGATCGTGGAACCGGCCGCGAGCGACTCGGTCGCCGAGAACCTCAACCCGGTCGGGCGGGTCTACTACTCGTTCTCCAGCTTCCTGTGCGTGCCGAACGCGCTCTCGCAGCCCGGCGGCTACGCGCTGGGAGCGCAGGCGGGCGAGACCGCCATCCGCCAGGTCTGCACCGAGGCCGGGTTCACCCGCTTCCGCCGCGTCGCCGAGACGCCGTTCAACCTGGTGTTCGAGGCCAGGCCCTGAGCCAGGCGTCAGTGCGCGCGGGGACCGGCTCGGGGTCCGATCCCGCTCGGATCACCCGGTGCGCGCCGGCAGCACCGTCCCCGCGACCGCGCCGAGATCGACCACCGATCCGTCCGGTCCCGGCGCCGTCGCGGAGATGACGACCTCGTCGCCGTCCTCGAGGAACGTGCGGGTGCTGCCGTCGGGGAGGGTGATCGGCTCCTTGCCGCCCCACGACAGCTCCAGCAGGCAACCGCGCTGCTCCCGCTCGGGGCCGGAGACGGTGCCGGAGCCGTAGACGTCACCGGTGCGGCTCGGGGCCCCGTTGACGGTCATGTGGGCGAGCTGCTGGGCCCCGGTCCAGTAGTTCTCCCGCACCGGCGGGCGGCTGATCACGTGCCCGTTGAGGCGCACCTCCATCGTGATGTCGAGGCCCCACGGCTCGGCGTCGCTCAGGTAATCGGCGGGTTCGGGATCACGGGCGGGCGGGTCGACGCGGGCCGCCGAGAGGTCGGCCAGCGGCACCACCCACGGCGAGACTGACGTCGCGAACGACTTGCCGAGGAACGGGCCGAGCGGGACGGTCTCGAACGCCTGCAGGTCGCGCGCGGACCAGTCGTTGAGCAGGAACACCCCGAACACGCGCTCGGCGAACTCCGTGACCGGCACGCGGCTGCCCAGCGGCGACCCGACGCCGACGACGAACCCGAGCTCGGCCTCGATGTCCAACCGTCGCGACGGCCCGTAGACCGGCCCGGCCGAGCTGCGGCGCATCCCGCACGGCCGCACGATCGGGGTGCCGGACACGACGATCGAGCCCGCCCGGCCGTGGTAGCCGATCGGGATGTGCTTCCAGTTGGTCGGCAGCGGGTCCTGCCCGGGGCGGAAGATCTCGCCGGCGTTGCGGGCGTGGTGCTCGTTGGAGAAGAAGTCGACGTAGTCGGCGACCTCGATCGGCAGGTGCAGGGTGGCGTCGGCGAGTGCGACGCGGTGCTCGGCCCGGTCCAGCGCGTCGTGGGCGGCCTCGCGCACCGCGGCCCAGGTGTCCGGCCCGGCGGCGAGCAGCGGGTTGAGGACGGGTGCAGAGAGCAGGTCGGCGAACCGCGGGAGCGCCGCGGCCGCATCGAGCACCTCTTCACCGGCCCGCACCCCGATGCGCCTGCGGCCGTCGGCGAGGGAGAACACCCCGAACGTCATCGCCGCGCCCACGTCCACGCGTAGTCCGGGTCTTCCGAGGCGAACGCACCTTCACCCAGCTCCAGCGGACGGAAGGTGTCGACCATGACCGCCAGCTCGTCGAAGAACTCCGCGCCGAGCGCCCGTTCGACCGCGCCCGGCTGCGGGCCGTGGGTGTGCCCGCCGGGGTGCAGGCTGATCGAGCCCTGCCCGATGCCGGAGCCCTTGCGAGCCTCGTAGTCGCCGCCGCAGTAGAACATGACCTCGTCGGAGTCGACGTTGGAGTGGTAGTACGGCACCGGCACCGCCAGCGGGTGGTAGTCGACCTTGCGCGGCACGAAGTTGCAGATCACGAAGTTGGTGCCCTCGAAGACCTGGTGCACCGGCGGCGGCTGGTGGACGCGGCCGGTGATCGGTTCGAAGTCGGCGACGTTGAACGTGTACGGGTACAGGCACCCGTCCCAGCCGACCACGTCGAACGGGTGCGTCGGCAGCACGTAGCGGGTGCCGGTGATCCCGCGCGCGCCGCGGTGCTTGACCAGCACCTCCACGTCCTCGCCTTCGACGAGGAACGGTTCGGTGGGGCCGTGCAGGTCCCGCTCGCAGTACGGGGCGTGCTCCAGGAACTGGCCGTAGCGGGACAGGTACCGGCTCGGCGGCGCGATGTGGGAGTTCGCCTCGATGACGTACAGCCGCAGCGGCTCGTCACCGGTCGGCACCCAGCGGTGCGTCGTCGACCGCGGCAGCAGCACGTAGTCGCCCTGCCGCGCCGCGAGCACCCCGAAGACCGTCTCGACGGTCGCGGTGCCCGCCTCGACGTAGACGCACTCGTCGCCGACTGCGTTCCGGTACAGCGGGGACGCCTCGCCCGCGACGACGTAGGAGATGCGCACGTCGGCGTTGCCCAGGACCAACCGGCGACCCGTCACCGCATCGGCGCGCTTGCCCTCCGCGCCGGGGAACAGCTCATGCAGCCGCAGGTGCCGAGGCAGCAGGGGGCGGTTCTCGGTGAGGGCCTGGTCGGGCAGCTCCCACGGTTGCGCATCCACCACCGCCGAGGGGATGCCGCGGTGGTAGAGCAGGGCGGAGTCGGAGGAGAAGCCCTCCTCCCCCATCAGCTCCTCGTAGTACAGGCCGCCGGAGGGTGTCCGGTACTGGGTGTGCCGCTTCGGTGGGATCTCGCCAACGCTGCGGTAGTAGGGCATGCGACCATCCTGCACCGTGGGCGAGACCTGGACAGCCGCTGAATGCGCAGCCGCCTGGGGGGTCAAGCCGGGCACGTGGCTGGCCTACGTCTCCCGCGGCCAGGCCCCGGCCCCGCTGCCCGGTGCCGGGCCGCGCCGCTGGGACGCCGACGCGGTGCGCTCGTTCCCGCGCCCGGGGGTCGGCCGCTCCCGTGCCTCGGCCACGCCGGAGGCGCACGCGCTGCTGGAGCGCATGCGCGCCACGGCCGCGGAGCTGGAGCGGCTGCAGGCCGAGCAGAAGGCGCTGCTCGCCGAGGGCGCGGCCGCCGGGCTGGAGACCGCGGCGATGGCCCGGGCGCTCGGGATCAGCCGGCAGACGGCGGCGAGCTGGCTGAAGTCCTGAGGGTCTCCTGCGTCGAGAACGACGTTGCGGCGAATTCGAATCGATTCAGTCCGCAGTGACTTCGTTCTCGGCGCAGGGCACCTCAGCCGACCGCGGTCCGCGTCCGGTCCACGGCCCCACCCACGGCCCGGGCCAGCGCGGCCGGCACCTGCTCCTGCGGGACGACCGCGGCCACGTACGCGTCCGGCCGCACCACCCACACCTCGCCGGGCCGGGCGCCGAGCACCTCGGCCACCTCGCCCTCCAGGGGCAGCGACGCGCACCCGGGCGCGGACCCGCCGATCAGCAGGAACCCGTCCCGGGCCAGCGCGCGCAGCCGGGTGCTCCCCACCGGCACGTCGGGCACCAGCACCCCCGGCCCTGGGTCCGGCACGCTCCCGCGCGGCGGCCTGCCCCGGAACGGCCGCTGCGGATCGGGTGTGGTCAGCGGCGAGTCGACGTACCAGAACGGTTCGTACAACCGGCCCGAGTCGACCTGCGCCCGCGCAGCCGGATCGGTCACCGCCCGCGCCAGCACGTCGGCCCGGAACGCCGCCCGATCGGCGTCCGGCGGGACGAGGAAGTCCATCGTCGCGCTGGTGACCTGCAGGTTCTCCTGCGCTGCCGCGTGCCGTTCGACGTGGTAGCTCTCCAGCAGCTCCGGCTCTGCCAGCCCGCGCAGCACCCACGCCAGCTTCCACGCGGCGTTCTCGGCGTCGGCGACGCCGGAGTTCATCCCGCGCGCCCCGAACGGTGAGTACAGGTGCGCGGCGTCGCCGGCCAGCAGCACCCTGCCCACCCGGAACCGGGTCGCGCAGCGGGAGTGGAACCGGTACACCGATGTCCACACCAGTTCGTACGGCCGGTCGCCGATGATCTGCCGCACCCGCGCGTCCAGCGCACCCGACTCCCGTTCGGCGGCCAGGTCGTAGTCGGCGGGCACCTGCCAGTCGATGCGGAACATCCGGTCCGGGCACGGGTGCACCAACACCTGTCGGCCGGGGTTCCAGACCGGGTCGAAGAAGAACCGCCGCTCGTGCGACCAGCCGGGCAGGTCGGTGCGCAGGTCGGCGATGAGGAACCGGTCGTCGAACGAGCGGCCGGGGAAGCCGACGCCGAGCTGGTCGCGCAGCTCGCCGCAGCGCCCGCCCGCGCACAGCAGCGCGTACTCCGCACGCAGCTCCTCGTCGCCGCACCGCACGGTGACCCCGTCGGCGTCCTGCTCGATCGCGGTCACCCGGTGCCCCCAGCGCACGTCCACCAGCGGCTGGGCGGCGACGGCGGCGTCGAGCAGCTCCTCGGTGCGGGCCTGGGAGATGTTCACGAACGGCGGGAACGGGGAGCGGCCGCGGTCGGCGAACGTGGTGCTGAACAGCTCCGTGCCGCGGTGGTAGGTGCGCGCGGTCGTCCAGGTCAGGCCCTCCGCAGCGACCTGCTCACCCACGCCGACCGCCGCCCAGATGTCGAGGACGTCGCGGTGCTGGCAGATCGACTTCGACCCGACCCGGTCCCGGCCGGGCAGCGCGTCCAGGACGATCGACGGCACGCCCCAGCGGGCGAGCAGCAGTGCGGCGGTGGTGCCGACCGGACCGGCACCGACGATCACCACCGGGACCATCAGCTGCCCTGGAGCTGCGCCCAGACCTCCTGGTCGCGCTCGGTCGTCCAGATCACCGGCCGCTCGATCCCGTGCAGCTCGTCCCACACCCGGGACACGTCGAACGGCAGGCAGTGCTCGAAGATCGGCCAGTGCCCGTACTGCTCGTGCAGGGCGGCGTGGCAGGCGGCGAACGCGTCGGCGAGGGTGCCGCCCTCGTCGATGACGGCCTGGGTCTCGGTGATCAGGGTACGGAGGAAGTGCCGGGTCTGCGCGATCGCGGCGGCCACCTCGTCCCGGCCCCGACAGGTGGCGCCGCGCCCGCCGACCAGCGCCTCGGCACCGAGTGCGGCGACCGCGTCGAGGGTGCCGCCCGCCCACTCCCGGTGGAACGCGTCACCGGTGTAGAGCGCCGCTTGCGCCTCCACCAGGTCGCCGGCGAACAGGATCCGCTGCTTCGGCAGCCACGCCACGATGTCGCCCTCGGTGTGCCCGCGCCCGCAGTACTGCAGCACGAGATCGCCGCGGTCGCCGCCGAGGTCGATCGTGAGCCGGTCGGAGAACGTCAGTGTCGGCCAGGTCAACCCCGGCACCGACGCGGGTTCCTCGGCCAGCCGCGGCATCCGCGCGAACTCCGACGCCCAGTCGGCCTCCCCGCGCTCGGCGATCAGCGCACGGGTGTTCTCGTGCGCGACGATCACGTCCGCGTCGAACGCCGACGCGCCCAGCACGCGCACCGCGTGGTAGTGCGAGAGCACCAGGTAGCGGACGGGTTTGTCGGTGTGCTCGCGGAGTCTGGCCAGCCACTTGCGGGCGGCGACGGGCGTCGCGAGCGCCTCGATGCAGACGAGGAAGTCCTCGCCCTCGATCGCCCCGACGTTCGGATCACCCTCGGCGGTCAGCGCGTACACCCCGTCGGCGAGCACCTCCAGGGTCTGCTGCTTCTCGGCGAGATCCTGCGACGACGCGAACGGCTTCGCTGCCATGCGCTCCACGGTCGCACCGCAACGGGGGTGCGGACAAGCGGTAGGGTCCGGCGTCGAGAACGAAGTCATGGTGATCAACAAGCCTTCTTGATCACCATGGCTTCGTTCTCGACGCGGATTCCCGGGTTGACTTCTCCCCTGCCCCGCCGAAATCCTGCAGCGTGGTCCGGGTCCAGTTGCACGGCGGCTTCGCGGTGGTCGTCGACGGCCGGTCGATCACGGCCGATCTGCCGGGCCGCCGGGGACGGATGCTCGTGGCGTACCTGGCGGCGCACCCGCGCGGGGCCGACCGGAGCCGGCTGATCGACCTGTTGTGGCACCCGGCCGAGCCGGGGCCGTCGGCGCCCGCCGGGTTCGCCGCGCTGCTGTCGAAGGCCCGCGCGGCGCTCGCGCCGATCGAGATCCGCGGCCGGCAGAACCTGCAGCTCGTGCTTGCCCCGGACGCGGTCGTCGACACCGCCGTGGCCGCCGCGGCCCTGCACGAGGCCGACGCAGCCGCTGCGCGCCGGGACTGGCGGCGGGCCTGGACGCAGGCGCTGAGCACGCTGTTCGTGCTCCAGCGGGAGTTCCTCGCCGATCTCGACCACCCGTGGATCGACGAGCGCCGCCGCGAGCTCGCCCACGACCACGACCGCGCCCTCGCCTGCTACGCCGAGGCCTGCCTGCACCTGGGCCCCACCGAGCTGGCCAGCGCCGAGCGCAGCGCCCGCCGGCTCATCGCGTCCCAGCCGCTCGCCGAGACCGGGTACTGCCTGCTCATGCGCGCCCTCGCCGCGCGGGGCGACCGGGCCGCCGCACTCGGGGTGTACGCCGAGCTGCAGGCGGTGCTGCGCGCCGAGCTGGGTACCGCTCCTGGCCCGGTCGCGGCCGCGGTGCACGCCGACCTGCTCTGAGCCCGGAGACGAGGAGACGGCGACGAGAGGCGGCGACGAGAGGCGGCGACACGGAGACAGCGGCACGGAGACAGCGGCACGGAGACAGCGGCACGGAGACAGCGACACGGAGGCAGCGGCACGGAGACGGCGACAAGGTTTCGACAACGCCGCGGCAACGCCACGACAGCCCCGGGCGAGCACCATGGTGCGGCCCCGAGGGGAAGCACCGGGGCGGACGCAGAGGGGAGCACACGATGAACCAGGTCAGCTGCGAATGCGGCTACGCCGCCCGGCACGAGGACGAGGAGCAGATCGTCGCGCAGGTCCTGCGCCACGTGTCGAGCGATCATCCCGAGCTGGTCGGCTCGGTGACACCCGAGGTCGTGCGCGGATGGATCGAGGTGGTACCGGCCTGATCCCTGCCAGCCGCCGCGGGCGTCGCGGGTGGCGGGAGGGCACCCGTGACCCCGGGGTACACAACCTCGCGTTGAGAACGACGTTGTGGCGATCAGAGAGGCGCTTGTTGATCACCACAACGTCATTCTCGAGGCATCTGGGACCAGAAAGGGGGGTGCCCGCCGCCCCGGTTGCGGGACGGCGGGCACCGCGGCCGTGCGCTCCCCCCTAGTGCGTCACGGCCTTCTCGACGCCCACTCCGGTGAGGGAGCGGACCTCCATCTCGGCGTACTTCTGCGGGTCGGCCGGGTCACGGCGACTGCTCAGCACGGTGCCGAGGTAGCCAAGCAGGAACGACAGCGGGATCGAGACGATGCCCGGGTTGTCGAGCGGGAACCAGTGGAAGTCGACGCCCTGCAGCATCGAGGCGCTCTTGCCGGTGGCCGGATCGACCGGCTTGCCCGACACCACCGGCGAGAAGACGATCAGCACGATCGTGCTGATCAGACCGCCGTAGATGCTCCACTGGGCACCGGTGGTGTTGAACCGCTTCCAGAACAGCGAGTACAGGATCGTCGGCAGGTTCGCCGAGGCCGCCACGGCGAACGCGAGCGCCACGAGGAACGCGACGTTCTGCCCGTTGGCGAGGATGCCGCCGACGATGGCCAGCACGCCGATCACGACGGCCGTCATCCGCGCGACCTTGACCTCCTGCTGCGGGCTCGCCTCGCCGCTCTTGAGCACGTTGGTGTAGATGTCGTGCGCGAACGACGCCGAGGCGGTGATCGTCAGGCCGGCGACGACCGCGAGGATCGTCGCGAACGCGACCGCGGAGATCAGGCCCAGCAGCAGGGTGCCGCCGAGGTGCGCGGCCAGGAGCGGCGCCGCGGAGTTCGCCGCGCCCGGGGCGGAGCGGATCACGTCCGCGCCGACGAGCGCCGCCGCGCCGTACCCGAGCACCAGCGTGAACAGGTAGAACAGCCCGATCAGGGCGACCGCCCAGCTCACCGAGCGGCGGGCCTCCTGCGCGGTGGGCACGGTGTAGAAGCGCATCAGGATGTGCGGCAAGCCGGCGGTGCCCAGCACCAGGGCCAGCGACAGCGAGATGAAGTCGATCGGGTTCTTGTACTGGTTACCCGGGTTGAGCAACTGCTCACCCAGCTTGCTGCTGTTGGCGACGGCCTCGCCGAGCAGGCCGGAGAAGTTGAACCCGACCAGCGCCAGCACCCACAGGGTCATCAGCAGCGCGCCGGCGATGAGCAGCACCGCCTTGATGATCTGCACCCAGGTGGTGCCGCGCATACCGCCGATCAGGACGTAGGCGATCATCAGCACGCCCACGATCGCGATGACGACGGCCTGGCCGAAGCCGCTGGTCACGTTGAGCAGCAGGGCCACCAGGCCACCGGCACCGGCCATCTGGGCGAGCAGGTAGAAGAACGACACGACCAGCGTCGACGTGGCCGCGGCGGCGCGCACCGGCTTCTGCCGCATGCGGAACGCCAGCACGTCGCCCATCGTGTAGCGGCCGGTGTTGCGCAGCAGCTCGGCCACCAGCAGCAGCGCGACGAGCCAGGCGACGAGGAATCCGATCGAGTAGAGGAAGCCGTCGTAGCCGTTGAGGGCGATGGCACCGGCGATGCCGAGGAACGACGCGGCCGACAGGTAGTCGCCGGAGATCGCGATGCCGTTCTGGCGGCCGCTGAACGCGGACCCGGCGGTGTAGAAGTCGCCGGTCGTCTCGGTGCGCCTGCGGTTCACCCGCACGACGATCGCGAGCGTCACCACCACGAAGACGGTGAAGATCGCGGTGTTCAGGAGCGGGTTGCTGGCGGTCTCGAGCGCGCTCTGGGCGAGGTTGGTCGTGATCACCGCTGCTCCAGCTCCTCACGGATCGAACGGGCGAGCGGGTCGAAGCGCCGGTTGGCCCACCGCACGTACCACCAGGTGATCGCGAACGTCGTGACGAACTGCAGAAGGCCCATCAGCAGGCCGATGTTGAAGTTGCCGCCGATCTTGGTGGACATGAAGCCGGGTGCGTAGACCGACAGCAGCACGTACAGCAGGTACCAGGCCAGGAACAGCCCCGACACCGGGAACACGAAGCTGCGCAGACGGCGGCGCAGCTCCTGGAACTCCGGTTCGGCCTGCGCCTTCTCCCAGTCGGGCGCTCCGGTCGGCGGTCCGGCCGCCTCCGACCTTCCCAGAGGGGTGCTCATCCGAGATGCCTCCTCGCATTCGGCCGCTGACTCACGGTGCAGACGCGGTGATCAGGTGCAGAGGATCCGGTGACCGCGGTCACGCCCGGTAGTGGCGCGCGACACATCGACCAGTGCCGCGACGAACGGTCGACGAACGGTCGACAGCTACGACGAACGGTTGCGCGCGCGGCGCTCGTCGAGGTGCAGCCGCAGCATCGCGGCGGGCGCCCAGGCCGGGGCAGTGCCGCGCAGGGAGACGAGCACCATCGTGGCGAAGGCCAGCGGGACCGACCACAGCGCGGGCTGACCGAGCAGCACCGACACCAGGCCGGGCGGCGGCGACGCCAGCAGGCCGACGACGATCACCCCGGCCGAGGCGAGCAGCCCGACGACCATGCCGGCGGCCGCCCCACGGGCGGTGAGGCCGGACCACCACAGCCCCAGCACCAGCAGTGGGCAGAAGGTCGAGGCCGCGACCGCGAACGCGGAGGTGACCAGCACCGAGATGTCCAGGTGCGCGGCCGGCAGCGCGAGCGCGACGACGACCAGGGCCGCGGCGAGCGTGGTGAACCGCAGCCGCCGCACCGGCGCCGCCGTGCTCATCAAGTCGTGCGAGACCGCACCTGACAGCGCCAGCAGCAGGCCGAGCGAGGTCGCGAGGAACGCCGCGAACGCACCGGCGGTGAGCATCGCGGTGACCAGCTGGCCGGCCCAGCCGGTGTCCACCCGCGACGGCAGGGCGACCACGACCGTGTCGGTGCCTCCGGTGAGGAACAGCTCCGGCAGCAGTGCCGCGCCCAGCAGCCCGTACACGGCGGGGAACAGGTAGAACGCCGACAGCATCGCCACGGTGATGGCCGCGGTGCGGCGCGCACCCCACCCGTCGGCGCTGGTGTGGAAGCGCACGACGATGTGCGGCAGGCCCATCGTGCCCAGCACGGTGGCCACCAGGACCGACAGCGTCGCGAGCAACGGGAACCCGGCCCCGGACGGGTCGAGCAGCGGTCGGGTCCAGCTCTCGCCGCCCGGCGCGACCGCGCCCGCGACGTCCGGGACGTCGCTGCCCGCGGCGAACCTCCACGTGCTGCCGGTGCGTGCGGTGTAGTCGCCGGGAGCGAGCACCTGCGGCGGCTGCCCGTCGACGGCGACGGTGGTCGGCTCGGTGATCGTGAGCCGGGTGTCGAGCCGGAACTCGACGGGGGTCTCCTGGGCGAACGTCGTGAACTCGACCGGGGTGAGCGCCGACGAGCGGGTCTCCGCGCCGACGTGCACGAGCAGCCAGATCGCCGGCACGGTGAACAGCACCATCTTCAGCGCGAACTGGAACGCCTGCACGTAGGTGGCCGCGCGCATCCCGCCCAGCGCGAGCGTGATCGACACGGCGGCCCCGGCGACCACCACGCCGACCCAGTACGGAGTGCCGCCGACCAGGTTGAGCAGCAGCCCCGCCGCCTTGAACTGCGGCACCAGGTACAGCACCGCGATCGCGATCACCGCGACCGCGCACAGTCTGCGCAGCCCGGGCGAGCCGAGCCGGGCCTGGGCGAAGTCGGGCACGGTGAGCGCACCGGTCCGCCGCATCGGGGCCGCCACCAGGGCGAGCATGAGGACGTAGCCCGCGGTGAACCCGACCGGGTACCACAGCGCACCGATGCCGTCCTTGACGACGAGCCCGGCCACGCCGAGGAACGACGCCGCCGAGAGGTACTCCCCCGACACCGCTGCCGCGTTCACCGTGGGCGAGAGCCGCCGCGACGCCACGAGGAAGTCCGACGTCGACCGGATCGCCACGCCGCGGGCCCCGATCAGCAGCGTCGCGATCACCACCAGCATGAGGGCGGTGACCACCATCGGGGCGGAGCCCGTGCCCGCGGCGATCACGGTGCCCGTTCGATGCGCTCCGCCCGGCGCAGCTGCCAGCGGGAGAGCGCGATCAGCAGCGGGTACGGCAGCACCCCCACCGCCAGCCAGGACAGCGGAACCCCGAACACGCGCACGTCGTCGAGGCCGGGGAAGGCGGCGAGCAGCAGCGGGATGCCCACGATGACCGCGCACAGCAGCGCCACCGCTACGAGCGCCCAGCGCAGCTGCTCGCGGTGGATGCGCCGAGCCCGTTCCAGATCGCCGGGGGCCAGGTGCGGCGGCAGCGCGGTGTGCCCGAGCCGCCGGCGCGCGAGTGCGACCCGGGTCTGCGGGCTGGTCACGACCACGCGCCGCTGCCGGGTCACGAGCCGCCCCCGTCGAAGACGCCTCGGGTGGCCGCGTCGAGCAGCACCTCGCGCAGCTCCCGTGCGTGGCGACGGCTCACCGGGACGTCACCGACGTCGGTGTGGGCGAGCAGGCCACCGGACAGGTCGCTGCGCAGCTCCCGCACCGCCGGCACGGCCAGCAGGTAGCTGCGGTGCACGCGGACGAACGACGCGCTCGCCCACAGCTCCTCCAGCCGCGAGATCGGGATGCGCACCAGGTGCGCGCCGGACGGCGTGTGCAGGCGCACGTAGTCACCCTGCGCCTCGACGTAGCGCACGTCGTCGCGGCGGATGAACCGGGTGCGCCCGGCGAGCTCCACCGGCACGGCGGCGAGCGAGTCGACAGCGGGCTTCGCGGGTGGGGCAGGCGTGTCGATGAAGCGCCGCACCCGCTCCAGCGCAGCCCGCAGCCGCTCCGGGCGCACCGGTTTGAGCAGGTAGTCGGCGGCGCCGATGCCGAAGGCGTCGGCAGCGTGCTCCTCGTAGGCGGTCACGAACACCACGACCGGCGGGTCCTGCATGCGGGAGAGCAGCGACGCCAGCTCCATCCCGCCCATGCCGGGCATCGAGATGTCGAGGAACACGACGTCCAGCGGCTCGGCCTGGATCAGCTTCAGCGCGGTCACCGCGTCGGTGGCGGTGCGCACCGAGCCGATCTCGGGCGCCGCGTCGAGCATGCGGCGCAGCTCCCCCACCGCGGGCTCCACGTCGTCGACGGCGAGCACCCGCCACCCCCCGCTCGACGTCACTGTCCGCGCTCCTCGATCCAGGTCCTGCACCCGAGACGGCCGGTCACGCCACCACCCCCGGCTGGAACCGCGGCACCCGCACCAGCACCTTCGTCCCGGCACCCTCGGCCGTCTCGATGACCAGACCGTAACCCGGACCGAACACCGTGCGCAGCCGCCGATCGACGTTCAGCAGTCCGACGCTGTTCGGGTCGCCGCGGCCGGCGAGGACGTCGGCGGCGTGCTGCGGATCCATGCCCGGCCCGTCGTCCTCGACGGTGAGGATGGCCTCGTTGCCCTCGGCTACCCCGTTCACCTGCACGAGCCCGCCCTCTGGGGTCGCCTCGACCCCGTGCTTGACGGCGTTCTCCACCAGCGGCTGCAGCGCCAGGTACGGCAGCGCGACCGGCAGGATCTCCGGGGCGATGCGCAGCTGAACCTTCAGCCGGTCCCCGAGCACCGCCCTGGCCAGCGCCAGGTAGGCCTCGATCGCGGCGAACTCGCCCGCGACGGTCGTGTAGTCGCCGCCGCGGGCGAGGCTGTGGCGGGTGTACTCGGCGAAGTCGAGCATGAGCTCCCTTGCTCGTTCCGGGTCCGACTCGACGAACGACGCGATAGCGGTGAGCGAGTTGTACACGAAGTGCGGGGAGATCTCCGCGCGCAGCGCCCGTAGCTCGGCCCGCTCGGCGATCTCGGCCGAGCGCTCCAGCCGGGCCCGTTCCAGCGCCTCGCCCACCCACGCCGCGGCTTCGTCCAGCGCGGCGCGGTCCAGTCCGTCGGCGGTGACGACGAGCGCGCCGGCCACCTCGTCGCGGGTGTGCAGCGGCAGCGCGACCAGCCCGTCCGGCCCCTTGGCGCGGTTGTCGGTGCGCAGGACGGTCGCGACCATCTCCTGGACCACCCGCGGGTCCAGGCCGTTGCCGGACCACACCTCCTCACCGCCGAGGCCGACGAGCCCCACCGTCCGCACGCCGAGCAGGCGGCGCAGCCGGCGCACCGCCGACGGCGCGCCGGGCCCGCCGATCCCGGCGCGCAGCTCGTCGGCGATGCGGCGGCCGACGCCGAGCACACCGAGGGCCTCCGCCCCCGCCGGCCGGGCGCCGCCGACCCGCCACCACCGAGCCACGTCGGGATGATGGCAGGCGCGGCCGCGGCGGTGGAGGCTGGCGCACGGATGCCGGCGCGGCCCGGCGCCGTGGTGGGTGCGGGCCGGGCCGAAGCGCAACGACGGGCCGGGCCGAAGCGCAACGAACGGCACTCTCGTCCACTCCGGGTGGACGAGAGTGCCGTTCGTTGCGTCCCGGCCACCACCGCGGGGATGCCTTCCGTGATCAGCCGAGGTCGACGCCGTAGCGCTTCGTCAGCCGCGAGCCCGTGGCGATCAACCGCTGGTAGGCCGAGCCGAGCACGCGCGGCAGCAGGTCGATCGCGCGCGCGTCCAGCCCGATGAGGATCCGCGGGGAGTTGCGCTCGATCCCGCGGATGATCGTCTTGGCGGCGTCCTCGGGCGAGGTGCGGGCGATCCGACGGAAGCTGCGCGCCGCCTCCTCGTCGTCCATGCCGGCGGGCTTACGGGCGGAGCGGGCGATGTTCGTGTCGATGCCGCCCGGGTGCACGCAGCTGACGCCCACCGGGTGCCCGGCGATGAGCATCTCCTCGCGCAGCGCCTCGGTGAACCCGCGCACGGCGAACTTGGCCGCGTTGTAGGCGCTCTGGGTGGGCACCCCGATCAGGCCGAACACGCTGGAGACGTTCACCAGGTGGCCCTCGCCGGAGGCGATGAGGTGCGGCAGGAAGGCCTTCGTGCCGTGCACGACGCCCCAGAAGTTGACGCCCATCAGCCAGTCGAGGTCCTCCCAGGACATCTCCTCGACGGTGGCCATGAGCGCGACCCCGGCGTTGTTGACGACCAGGTTGACCTGGCCGAACTCGGTCACCACCGCATCGGCGTGGGCGAGGAGCGCGGTCCGGTCGGCCACGTCCAGCTCGTGGCCGACGGCCTTCGCGCCGAGCTTCTCGCAGGTCGCGACCGTGTCGGCGAGCCGGACGGCATCGACGTCGGACAGCGCGAGCCGCGCACCCCGGCCGGCGAGGGCGACGGCCAGCGCCCGCCCGATCCCGGACCCGGCGCCGGTGATCACGGCGACCTTGTCGGTGAAGTCCCGCACGGTGTCCCCCTCGGCTACGCTGCAACAAAGCGACTGATCTGTTGCAGTGTTGCACACGCGAGGAGAGGCCGCGATGCCCGTGTTACCGCCGGTACCCCCCGCGTCGCTCGATCCCTACCTCGACGCCACCGCGCGCTGCTTCGCCCGCTACGGGGTGCGCCGGACGTCGGTGCAGGACGTCGCCCGCGAGCTCGGCGTCAACCGCACCACCGTGTACCGGCAGGTCGGCACGGTGGAGCGGCAGGCGATGCTGCTGCTGATCCGCGACGCGCACCGCCTGCTCACCTCCCTGAGCGGCTGGATCGACGGACCGGTCGGCCCGCGGACGGTCGTCGACCTCATGGCCGAGGTCGTGCGCCGCGCGCGCGAGCACCCGGTGCTGGCGAAGGTGCTCGCCGACGAGCCCGAGCTGATCGGCACCTACGTGACCCGGGACGGCGCGGCGCTGATCGAGCTGGTCACCGGGGTGCTGCGGCCGCTGCTCGAGGCCGCCGCGGCGGCGGGGACGATCGCCCAGCGCGATCCCGGGGTGCTGGCGCAGTGGCTGGTGCGCACGACGGTGTCGCTGATCCTCACCCCGCCGCCGGTGGAGCTCGAGGTGTTCCTGGCCGAGCTGCTGCTGCCGGCGCTCGAGCCGCAGAGCTAGGGCCCGGGAACCGCGGAGAGCCGCAGTGCTGATTGTGCGCGGTTCCTTCGTCGCCGGATCGCGGCTCGTGCACTCCCCGCGTCGACGGTGGCTCCTCCGCAGCTCACGGCCCCGTATCGTTCCGCTGTGGGCCGCTAGGCACCTGCCCGCCGTCGTCGACGCGCGAGCGCCGTGGCCACCTTCCGGTGGTGCTCGGTCAGGAGCGGTGGGTCGGTCCGGGGGTACGAGGCCGAGGCGCTGTTGAGGTGAATCGCGTCCACCGGCACCAGCTCAGCCGAGGAGCGCTTCCGGTATCTCCACGACCCGGCTGCGCAGGTACTCCCCCAGCCCCTTGGCCTGCGGGTCGGGCCTGGTCGAGCTGGCCACGCCCGCCCCCAGCAGCCCGTGCACGATCACGTTGACCGCGTTGAGGTTCGGCAGCTCGTGCACCTCGATGTCCAGTTCGGCGGTTTCCGGGCCGAGCAGCTCGCGCACCCGGTCCGGGGTGAGGAACCCGCGCAGCCACGGGTAGGCGGCGGGGTCCCGGGTCCAGACGCCGATGTTCGCGTCGCCGCCCTTGTCCCCCGACCGCGCGCCGCACACCGTGCCGAGCGGGACCCGCCGGGTCGGTCCGGCCACGGGCTCGGGGTCCGGGACCAGGTCTGGACGAACGGCCCTTTCGTCCACTCGGGGTGGACGAAAGGGCCGTTCGTTGCCCTCCACCCCGGCAGCATCGGCCGTGGGCGGGTCCGTCACCACCGTGCGCGTGCCGTCGGCGTGCACCACCACGTGCTGCACCGCCGAGCGCGGCACGCTCGCCGGCCGGTACACCCCGAACGCGCTCTCCGCGGTGGGCGGTGTGGTGGTGTGGAACCCGGCGTATCCGCCCAGCGCCAGCTCCATCGTCGCGTTGGAGAAGGCGCGGCCGACCTTGCGCGGGTCCGGGTCCTTCACGGTCACCCGCAGGTGCGCGGTGGCCTGCTCGTTGGTCGGAGCGTCGGGCCGGTCGAAGCGCAGCAGCCGCACGTCGACCTCGGTGAAGCGGTCCTTGCCGCCGAGGATGTCGAACAGCAGCGCCTCGGCGTGCGCCGCCTTGGCCTCGATGTCCAGCCCGGTGAGCACCAGCGTCATCGTGTTGCGGTAGCCGCCCGCCTCGTTGAGCGCCACCTTCAGCGTCGGCGGCGGGGCGCTGCCGCGCACCCCGGAGATCCGCACCCGGTGCTCGCCCTCCTGCGTGAGCGTGATCGTGTCGAAGTGCGTGGTGACGTCGGGCCCGAGGTAGGCGGGTCCCTGCAGCTCGTAGAGCAACTGCGCGGTCACCGTGCCGACGGACACGAGCCCGCCGGTGCCCGGGTGCTTCGTGATCACCGACGAGCCGTCGGCGGCCACCTCGGCGATCGGGAAGCCCGGGTAGCGGCGGTCGGTGATCTCGTCGAGGAACGGGTAGTTGCCACCGGTCGCCTGCGGGCCGCACTCGATCACGTGCCCGGCCACGACGGCGCCGGCGAGCGCGTCGAACTCGTCGCGGGCCCAGCCGTGCCACCACGCCGCAGGCCCGACGGCCAGCGACGCGTCCGTGACCCGCCCGGTCACGACGACGTCCGCCCCGGCCGCGAGCGCCTCGGCGATCCCCCAGCCGCCGAGGTAGGCGTTGGCGGAGACCGGCTTGCCCTCCACGGGCGGGGTGATCGCGTCGAGGTTGCCGCGCAGGTCATCGCCCTCGACGTGCGCGACCTTCGCCGAGAGCCCCAGCTTCGCCGCGACGTCGCGGATCGCCGCCGCGAGCCCGGCCGGGTTCAGCCCGCCCGCGTTGGACACGATCTTGATGCCGCGCTCCAGGCAGGTGCCGAGGACCTCCTCGACCTGCCGCAGGAACGTGGTGGCGTAGCCGAGCGCCGGGTCCTTGGCCTGCGCCTTGGCCAGGATGAGCATGGTCAGCTCGGCGAGGTAGTCCCCGCACAGCACGTCGATCGGGCCGCCCTCGACCATCTCCCGCGCAGCGGCGAGGCGGTCGCCGTAGAAGCCCGAGCAGTTGCCGATGATCACCGGTCGCGTCATGCGAACTCCCCCGGCTTGCGGCCGGTCCCGGCGGGACCGGCGAAGGCCTGTGCGATCGCCATCCACTCCGCCGCGACCGGCCCCTCGACGACGAGCGAGACGTCGTCGATGTGGCGGCGCTGGGTGACCACCAGGCAGAAGTCCAGCGCCGGGCCGGTCACGGTGTTCTCCGCGTCCTCCGGTCCCCAGGTCCAGACGGCTCCGGACGGAGCGTTCAGCGTCACGCGGATCGGCGTGGTGGGCGGTTCCTTTCCGTTGACCTGGTAGCTGTAGGCGCGCGCACCGATGCCGATGTGCGCGACGTGCCGCAGCCGGTCGGTGGGCTCGCGGGTGACGCCGAACGCGTCGGCGACGTCCTGACCGTGCGCCCAGGTCTCCATGATCCGCGCGGTGAGCGACGAGGCCGCGCTCATGGACGGGCCGAACCACGGCACCCGCTTGGCCGGGTCGAGCTGCCGGAACGCCGCCAACAGCCCCGCGCGTGATCGGTCGAACCAGGCCAGCAGCTGCGCACCGGACAGGTGCCGGTACCGCGCCGCGATCGCATCCGGGTCGATGACCCCGTCGCCGACCAGCTCCTCGACGGTCCTGGCGAAGGCGTCGGGATCGGTGGCTGCCTGGACGGCGACGTCGTCGAAGTACGCCAGGTGCGACACCTGGTCGGTCACCGACCAGCCCGCGGCCGGGGTGGGCCGGCGCCAGTCGGCCTCCGCCAGCGGGGCGAGGACGTCCCGCAGCACCGCGGTCTCGGCCGCCAGGTCGTCGGCCAGCACCTCCATCGAGACGGCCACTAGACCCCCTTCCAGACGGGCGCGCGCTTCTCCCGGAACGCGGCAGGCCCCTCCTGCGCGTCGGTGGAGCGGTACACCGGTTCCCAGATCTCCTCCGCCCGGTCGTAGACGTCGGGCCGCGAGAGGTAGACGGTGGCCTTGGCGGCCCGCACCGACAGCGGCGCGTTCTTCGCGATCCGCTGCGCCAGGCGCTGCGCGTGGTCGCGCAGCTCCGCGGCCGGTACGACGTGGTTGACCAGGCCGAGCGCCTCGGCGCGGCGAGCGTCGATCGGGTCGCCGGTCAGCAGGATCTCCATGGCCAGCCGCGGCGGCACCAGCCACGACAGCGGTGCCGCCCACGGCGAGCCGCGGCCCACCTTCACCTCGCTCACCGCGAACGTCGCGTGCTCGGCGGCCACCACGAGATCGCACTGCTGGGCCAGCAGGAACCCGCCGGCGAAGGCCACGCCGTTGACCGCCGCGATCGTCGGCTTGACGACCTCGACGTTGCGGCCGAACTGCGGCACGAAGTCCGGCGGCGGCACCTCGAGCGCCGTCTCCGCCATCTCCTTGAGGTCACCGCCCGCGCAGAACGCCTTGTCCCCGGCTCCGGTCAGCACCAGCACGCTCGCGGAGTCGTCGGCGTTGAAGCGGTGCACGCCCTCCCAGAGGCCCTCGCGGACCGGCTCGGACAGCGCGTTGCGGGCCTCGGGCCGGTTGATCGTCAGCCACGCGACGCCGTCGACGACCTCGTACGTCACCACCTGCTCGCTCATCGGAACCGTTTCTTCAGCTCGGGGCGGTTCAACTTGCCGGAACCGGTGCGCGGCAGCTCGTCGACGATCTCGATGCGCTTGGGCCGGTGCATGCCGCGCAGGTTGGGGTTGGTCGCGCAGTAGGCCTCGATGTCGGCGGCCGTCACCCCCTCGCGGTTGGGGACGACGATCGCGGTCACCTGCTCCACCCACCGCTCGTGCGGGGTGCCGATGACGGCGACCTCGGCGATGAGCGAGCAGTCGGCCAGGTGCTCCTCCACCATCTGCGGGAAGATGTTCTCCCCGCCGGAGACGATCATGTCGTCGATCCGGTCGACGTAGTACAGGTAGCCGTCGGCGTCGATCGACATGAGGTCGCCGGTGCGCAGCCAGGTGCCGGTCTCGTCGGTCGCCCACTTCTCGGGCAGGTCGAGGTTCCAGTAGCCGAGCGTGACGGCGTCGCCGCGCACCCACAGTTCACCCACGCCCTCGTCGCCGGGTCGGATGTCGGGGCCACCGCCCGGCGGTACGAGCCGGGTCTGCACGATCTGCTCCAGCGGGCGGCCCATCGAGTTCGGCCGCCGCTGCTCCCCCGGCGCGTAGGTGACGACGAGCCCGCTCTGCTCGGTCTGGCCGTAGATCTCGGTGCCCTGGATGCCGGTGCCGGCGGCGAGCCGCTCGATCGCGGCCGTCGGCGTGCGGGACCCGCCGAACATGCAGATGCGGAACGAGTCGAGCACCACCGGGTTCTGGACGGTCCGGTTGCCGACGTCGATCATCATCGTCGAGATCAGCCCGCCGAAGGTGGGCCGCAGCGTCTGCGCCAGCTCCAGCCAGCGCGTCACGTCCCACTTCGGCATGAACGTGATCTGGCCGCCGCGCAGCAGCAGCGTCAAGCTGGACAGCTGCAGCCCGCCGACGTGGAACAGCGGCATGCAGTTGAGCACGTGGTCATCGGCGGTCAGCTGGTAGTGGTCGATGACGGCGTCGCAGTGCGCGAGGGTGTTGCGGTGGGTCTGCCGCACGCCCTTCGGCACGCCCGTCGACCCGGACGTGTACATGATCAGCGCCTCATCGCCGTCGAGCCGCGGCACGACACCGTCGAACGGCTGCTGCGCCGCCACGGCCGCGGCGAAGCTGCCGCCGGCGCCGGTGGTCAGCAGCACCGGGCAGGCGTCGCCGAGCAGCGCCTTGACGCGGTCGGCGTCGGAGGGCTGCACCAGCAGGTGCGTCACGCCGGAGTCGAGGATCGCGTGCTTGAGCGCCGCATCGGGGAACAGGTAGTTCAGCGGCACCGCGATGCCGCCCGCCTGCCAGACCCCGAGGAACGCGATCAGGTACTCCAGGCAGTTCGGCAGGTAGGCGCCCACCCGCTGGCCGGGCTGCACGCCCTCGGCGCGCAGGTGGGCGGCGAACCGGGCCGCCTGGTCGGCGTACTGTGCGTAGGTGATCTCGATGTCGTCGAGCCGCAGGGCCACGCGGTCGGCGTGGTCGGCGGCGGCTCGACGCAACAGGGTGGCGATGTTCACCGGGCCTCCTTGCCTTCGGTGTCAGGTTTCCTCCACCACGGCCAGCACCTGGCCCGTGTCGACCTGGGTGCCGGCGTCCACGTGCAGTTCCGCGAGCACCCCGGCCACGGGAGCGGCGACGGTGTGCTCCATCTTCATCGCCTCCAGCACGACCAGCGGCTGTCCGAGCTCGACGGTCGTCCCCGGCTCGGCCAGCACGCGCACGACCGTGCCGGGCATCGGGGCGACCAGCGAGCCGGCCGCGAGCGTGGTCGTCGGGTCCGGGAACCGCGGCACCTCGACCAGCGCGACCGAGCCGTCCGGCCCGTCGACGTAGGCGGTGCCGTCGGCCCGCCGGACCGTGTACCGCCTGCGGATCCCACCGATCTCCAGCACCACCTCGTCGGGCGTGGCCGAGACCAGCCGGGCGTCGACCGGTGCACCGTTCACGGTCGCGGAGAACGGCCGCACCCGGTAGCGGACGTCGAGCTGCTCGTCACCACGGGCGAACGCGATCCTCTGGGGCACCCCGCCGACGTTGCGGTAGCCGGACGGGATCGAGGTGAGGACGCGCGCCTCGGCCCGGTTGCGGGCCTGCGCGGCGAGCGCGGCCGCCACCGCGAACGGCACCGGGTCCGGCGCAGCGCAGAGCGCGGCGGGATCGTGCCGGGTCAGGTACCCGGTGTCGGTCCTCCCGGCACGGAACTCCGGTTCGCGCAGGATGCCGACGAGCAGGTCGCGGTTGGTGGTGACCCCGTGGATGCGCGCGGTGGCGAGCGCCCGGGTGAGCGCGCGGACGGCGTCGGCGCGGGTGGCGCCGTGCGCGATCACCTTGGCCAGCATGGGGTCGTAGTGCGGGCTCACGGCCGAGCCGGAGGTGACGCCGGCGTCGACGCGCACGTCGCCGTCGATCGCGAACGTGTGCAGGGTGCCGGTGGCGGGCAGGAACCCGGCCGCCACATCCTCGGCGTAGAGCCGGACCTCGATCGCGTGCCCGTCGATGCGCGCCTCGGTCACCGACGGCGGCAGCGGTTCGCCCTCGGCGATCCGCAGCTGCAGCTCCACCAGGTCCAGCCCGGTGATCAGTTCGGTGACCGGGTGCTCCACCTGCAGCCGGGTGTTGACCTCGAGGAACCCGAACGTGCCGTCCGAGGCGAGCACGAACTCGACGGTGCCGGCGCCGGTGTAGCCGATCGCGGTCGCCGCGGCCACCGCCGCGCTGCCCAGTTCCTTGCGCAGCGCCTCGTCGACGGCCGGGGACGGCGCCTCCTCGACGATCTTCTGGTAACGACGCTGGATCGAGCACTCCCGCTCGAACAGGTGCACGACGTTGCCGTGGGTGTCGCCGAGGATCTGCACCTCGACGTGGCGGGGATCGACGACGAACCGCTCCAGGAACACGGTGCCGTCACCGAACGCGGCGGCGGCCTCGCGCCGGGCGGCCTCGACGGCGGTCTGCAGCTCGTCGGGCCCGTGCACGACGCGCATGCCGCGCCCACCGCCACCGAACGCCGCCTTCACCAGCAGCGGGTAGCCGATCTCCTCCGCGGTGGCGACCAGGTCGGTGTCGTCGGTGATCGTGGCGCCGGGCAGGACCGGCACCCCGGCGGCCGCCATGCGCGCCTTGGCCTCGGTCTTCGCGCCCATCGACGCGATGACCTCGGGCGTCGGGCCGACGAACGTGATCCCCGCCGCCGCGCAGTCGCGGGCGAACCCGGCGTTCTCGGAGAGGAACCCGTAGCCGGGGTGGACGGCGTCGGCGCCGGTCAGCCGGGCCGCTTCGATGATCTTGTCGCCGCGCAGGTAGGTCTCCGCGGGCGTGGCGCCGGGCAGCCGGACGGCCTCGTCGGCGAGCGCGACGAACGGCGCGTCGGCGTCGGGATCGGAGAACACCGCGACCGTCGCGATGCCCAGCCGGTGCGCGGTGCGCATGACGCGGGCGGCGATCTCCCCGCGGTTGGCCACGAGCAGCTTGTCGATCATTCGCTCACATCCTGAAGACGCCGAAGCCGCGGCGGCCGGCGACGGTCTGGGAGTGCACGGCCGACAGCGACATGCCCAGCACGGTGCGGGTGTCGCGCGGGTCGACGATCCCGTCGTCGTAGAGCCGAGCGGTGACGGCGAACGAGTGCGACTCCTTCTCGATCTGCGCCTCGATGGCGGCGGTGCGCTTGCGGTCGGCCTCCTCGTCGAACGGCTTGCCCTGGCTCTTCGCCGAGGCCCGGCCCACGATCGAGAGCACCCCGGCGAGCTGGGTCGCCCCCATCACCGCGAGCTTGGCACCGGGCCAGGCGAACATCAGCCGCGGGTCGTAGGCCCGCCCGGACATGCCGTAGTTGCCGGCCCCGAACGAGCTGGCCATGTTGATCGTGATGTGCGGGACGGCGCTGTTGGTGACGGCATTGATCATCTTGGCGCCGTCCTTGATGATGCCGCCCTGCTCGTACTGCTTGCCGACCATGTAGCCGGTGGTGTTCTGCAGGAACACCAGCGGCGTGTCGGTCTGGTTGGCCAGCAGGATGAACTCGCTGGCCTTCTTCGCCTCCTCGCTGAACAGCACGCCGCGGTGGTTGGCCAGGATGCCGACCGGGTAGCCGTGGATCTGCGCCCAGCCGGTGACCAACGAGGTGCCGTAGAGCGGCTTGTACTCGTCGAAGTCGGAGTCGTCGACGACCCGCGCGATGATCTCCCGGGGGTCGAACGGAACCTTCACGTCGCGGGAGACGATGCCGAGGATCTCCTCCGGGTCGTAGCGGGGTTCGCGCACCGGGCCCGGCGGCGGCCCGAGCTTGCGCCAGTTGAGCCGCTTGACGATGTTCCGGCCGAGCCGCAGCGCGTCCAGCTCATCGGTGGCGAAGTAGTCCGAGAGCCCCGAGACGCGGCTGTGCATCTCGGCACCCCCCAGCTCCTCGTCGTCGGCGTCCTCGCCGGTGGCCATCTTGACCAGCGGCGGGCCGCCCAGGAACACCTTGGCACCCTTGTCGACGAGCACGGCGTAGTCGCACATGCCGGGCACGTACGCGCCGCCTGCTGTGGCGTTGCCGAAGACCAGCGCGATCGTCGGGATACCCAGCGCCGACAGCTCCGTCAGCTCGTGGAAGATCCGCCCGGCCGGGACGAACAGATCGAGCTGGGTGGGCAGATCGGCACCACCGGACTCGACGAGGTTGATCACCGGCAGCCGGTTGACCCGCGCGATCTCCAGCGCGCGCAGCGTCTTCTTCAACGAGTACGGGTTCATCGCGCCGCCGCGCACCGTCGGGTCGTGCCCGATGATCATGCACTCGACGCCGCAGACGACGCCGATGCCGGTGAGCACCGACCCGCCGACGGCGAACTCGCTCCCCCACGCGGCGAGCGGGGACAGCTCCAGGAACGGGCTGTCGGGATCGAGCAGCAGTTCCAGCCGCTCGCGGACGGGCAGCTTGCCGCGCTTGCGGTGGCGCTCGGTGTAGACCTCGCCGCCACCGGCGATCACCTTCTCCAGCTCGGCGTTCAGCTGGTCGATCAGCTCCAGCTGGTAGGCGCGGTTGGCGACGAACTCCTCGTCCGACGTGTCGACCTTCGAGGTGAGGACGGGCATTCAGGCTCCGTAGTGGTTCGCGAAGGTGTCGCGCACGACGTTCTTCTGGATCTTTCCGGTGGAGGTGCGGGGCAGCTCGTCGACGACGATCACCGACTTGGGCACCTTGTACCCGTCCAGCCGCTTCTTCAGCGCGGCGAGCAGCTCCGACTCGTCGATCGTGGCACCGGGCCCGGGCACCACGACAGCGGTGATCGCCTCGCTCCACCGTTCGTGCGGCAGCCCGACCACAACTGCCTCGGCGACCGGGTCGCCGAGCTCCGCCGACGCCGCGTACACGGCTTTCTCGACCTCGATCGAGGCGACGTTCTCGCCACCGGTCGCGTCGCCGCGGGTGTAGCCGCGGGCGACCAGGCCGTGGCAGATCCGGTTCACCCACGCGTTGAACTCGGCGTAGGTCCACTCGCGGTCGCCGTCGACGATCGCGATCTGCGCCGGGCGGGCGGCGGCCGAGCGGGTGAGCGAGTCACCGACGTTGACGCGGTGGATCAGGTTCGTGGTCAATGCTGAGCTCCGCTGCTCGGGGGAGACGGGGATTCAGTAGCTGCGCGGCAGGCCCAGACCGTGCTGGGCGACGTGGTTGAGGATCATCTCCCGGTTGACCGGCGCGATCCGCAGCAAGCGGGCGAGACCCCAGTACGGCAGCAGCCCGTACTCGCTGGCCAGGCCGTTGCCGCCGTGGGTCTGCACGGCCGCGTCGACGGCTGCGAGCGCGGCCTCGGCGGCGGCGTACTTGGCCATGTTCGACGCCTCGCCCGCCGGCTCGCCACGGTCGTGCAGCCACGCGGCCTTGCGGATCATGAGCGCGGCCAGCTCCGTCTCGATGCGGGCCTTGGCCAGTGGGTGCGCCACGCCCTGGTGGGTGCCGATCGGGCGGCCCCACACCTGGCGTTCCTGCGCGTACCGGGCGGCCTGCGCGAGCACGTGCCGGGCGACGCCGACGCAGAGCGCGGCACCGGTGATGCGCTCTGGGTTGAGGCCGCGGAACACCTGGCGGAACCCGGCGCCCTCCTCCCCCACCAGCGCGGTCGCGGGCAGCCGCACGTCGTCGAAGTGCAGCACGAACTGCTTCTCCGGCAGCATCACGTCGACCGGCAGCGGGGTCGCGACCAGGCCCGGGGCGTCGGTCGGCACGACGAACAGCGACAGCGCCGCGGTGCCGTCGTCGGTGGAGCCGGTGCGCGCGACGAGCAGCAGCGCCTCCGCCTCGTCGACGCCGGAGATGTAGTGCTTGGTGCCGGTGACGACCCACTCGTCGCCGACCCGGCGGGCGGTGGTCGTGAGCTTGTGGGTGTTGGAGCCCGCGTCCGGCTCGGTGATCGCGAAGACCACCTTGGTGGAGCCGGCGGCCAGGCCGGGCAGCCAGCGCTTCTTCAGCTCTTCGCTGCCGAAGTCGGCGATCACCTCCGCGGAGATGGCCGCGGACACCAGCAGGAGCAGCAGGGGCGTGCCCTGGGCGGCGATCTCCTCGCACACCATGGACAGCTCGACGAGCCCGCCACCGCCCCCGCCGTACTCCTCGGGGACCGAGACGCCGATGAACCCGGCGTCACCCAACGCCTTCCACAGCTCGGTGCACGGGGTTCTGGAGCGCGCGTGCTCCACGTAGTAGTCGGGACCGAAGCGCTTCGCGATCGCGGCGACCGCGGCCCGCAGATCGCGGTGCTCGTCGCTCTCGTGGAAGTCCACCCGCCGTACCTCTCACAAGTGATTTTTCATTCACTAGAGGCGAGCATAACCGGCGCCTGCGATGATGACCAGGTGGCACGACCCTCTTCGACCAGACGACGTGATCCCGAGCGCAGAGCCCGCATCCTCGAGGCGGCGGCCCGGCTGACCGCGGCCCGCGGGTTCCACAACGTCGGCATGGCCGAGATCGGGGCCGAGGCCGGCATCGTCGGCTCGGGCATCTACCGGCACTTCGCCTCGAAGGACGAGATCCTCGTCGTCCTCCTCGAGGAGGGGATGGCCCGTCTGCAGCGCGGGACCGACGAGGTCATCGCGGCCGGAACCGACGATCACACGACGATGTCCGCCCTGGTCAGAGACCACATCACGGTGGCGATCGAACATCGGTCGATCCTCGCGGTCTACCACCGCGAGCAGCAGAACCTCCCCGAGGAGGCGCGGCGGCGGCTGCGCCGGGCGCAGCGGCACTACGTCGAGGACTGGGTGCACACCCTCGCCCCGCTGCGCCGCGACCTGACCGACCCGGAACTGCGGGTCGCCGTGCACGCGGCCATCGGCGCGATCCAGTCGACCCTGTTCTTCCGCAGCGGTCTCCCCCCGGAGCGGCTCGCCTCGCTCCTGGACACCATGGCGCACGGCTGCCTCGGCATCGAACCCTCGCCAAGTGAATTTCAATTGACTCAGGTCTTGTCCGCGTGATCGGTGTCACCCATGCTGTAGGGCATGGACAACGCCGTCGAGTTCGACGTCACCACCTTGCGCGGCCGCCGGGCCGTGCACCGTTGGGAACGCACGTCCGTCGGGGACGTGTTCGAGCGCCTCACGTGGAGCTACCCGGACCAGACCGCCATCGCCGGCGCACCCGGGGCCTTCGGTGAACCGCAGTTCGCTCGTGTCACGAACCGGCAGGCCGACGCGCTGTGCAACCAGCTCGCCCACGCACTGGCCGCGCGGGGACTGGAGCCGGGCGACCGCGTGCTGCTGTTCTGCGAGAACTCGGTCGAGGCGTTCCTGACCAAGATCGGCATCGCGAAGGCCGGGATGGTCGCGGTACCGCTCAACCCGGCACTCGCCCCCGACGTCGTCACGCACCTGATCGAGCTGACCGAACCGAAGCTCGCGATCGTCGACGCCGAGCTGTGGCCGCGAGCCGAGCAGACGTTCACCGCCGCCGGGCTGGAGGTGGCCGCGTTCGTGCAGGTCGGCGGCACACTGGGCCCGACGTTCAGCGAGCTGCTCGCTGGACAGCCGGAGACCGAGCCCGACGTCGAGATCCACGGCGACGACGTATGGGAACTGCTGTTCACTTCCGGCACCACGTCGATGCCGAAGGGCGCGATGGTCACGCACAGCTCGACGTACCTGGCTGCGCTGAACTTCGCGCTCTCGCTCTCGCGCGGGGTGCGCCACGAGTGCGATCTGAAGGTCGCCACGTTCCTGCCGATGATCTACCACGTCGGCGACCAGATCTTCACCTTCTCCGCCTTCCTGTCCGGCGGCTCGATCGTGCTGGGCCGCAAGCCGGCCCCGGACGCCGTCGCGGAGGCGATCGCGCTCGAGCGCGCCACGGCGCTGTGGGCCGGCTCGCCGCAGTTCGTCTCGGCCCTCGCGGACACCCTCGACGCGCGGCCGGAGCTGGACGTCTCGTCGCTGACGATGCTCGTCTACGGGTGGGGCGCGCTCGCGCCCGATCTGCTGACCGGCCTGGAGAAGCGGATCGGTCCGCAGTTCATGACGCTCGGGATCTTCGGCCAGACCGAGGCGATCGCCTGCCACCGGTTCTGGCCCACGAAGTGGCCGGAGGTGCACCGCACCACCGCGCCCGCGGTCAACTACGTCGGCGTGCCGAGCCCGCTGCTGGCCTCCGACGTGGTCGACGAGCTGGGCGAGCCGGTGCGCGGGGTGCCCGGCGAGGCCGTCTACCGCTCTCCGATCATCACCGCCGGCTACTACCGCAACCCGCAGGCCACGGCCGAGGCGTTCCGCGGCGGCTGGTTCCACTCCGGCGACTCCGCCCAGGTCGACGAGCACGGCCTGCGGATCATGGTCGACCGGTACAAGGACATCGTGAAGACCGGCGGCGAGAACGTCTCCTCCCAGCGGGTCGAGGCCGTGCTCCTGCGGCACCCGGGCGTCGCCCGCGCCGCGGTCGTGGGGCTGCCGCACGAGCGGTGGGGCGAGGCCGTCACGGCGGTGGTGGTCCCGGCCGAGGGCGCGTCGGTCACGGAGGAGGAGCTGATCGCGCACTGCCGCGAGCACCTGGCGGGCTTCGAGACCCCGAAGTCGGTGGTCTTCACCGACCAGCTCCCGGAGACCGTCGGCGGCAAGGTCCTGAAGTACAAGCTGAGGGAGGAGTACGCCGGGCACTACACCTCATGACCGCGTCCACCTCGCGGACGGTGATCCGGATCCGGGTCGCCATCCGCGTGTCGGAGGGCGGACCGGCGAGCCGGACGGCGCCGGACCGCCGCCGGTCCACGATCGGTCCAGGTCGACCGTGCTGCCGTGCGAGCAGCGCGGACGCCGACCTGGACGCGATCTTGCTAGCCTCCCGGACTCGTGACCCACTACTTCGAGTCGCCCACCGGGCCCGCCGGGCCGCTGGGCTCGGTGCGGCTCACCGTGGGGTCGCGGGAGCTGGAGCTGGCCACCGCGGCCGGGGTGTTCGCCCGCGACGGGCTGGACAAGGGCACGGCCGTGCTGCTGGAGCACGCTCCCCCGCCGCCGATGACCGGACACCTGCTCGACCTCGGCTGCGGGTACGGGCCGATCGCGCTGACGCTGGCTGTGCGGTGCCCGCGTGCGACCGTGTGGGCGGTGGACGTCAACGAACGGGCGCGGGAGCTGTGCGCCGCCAACGCCGAGGCGGCCGGGCTGCGCAACGTGCGGGTGGTCGAGGACGTGCCGGAGGAGGTGCGGTTCGCCGCGATCTGGTCGAACCCGCCGATCCGCATCGGCAAGCAGGCGCTGCACGAGCTGCTGCTGCGCTGGCTGGCCCGGCTGACCGAGCGCGGTGCGGCGATCATGGTGGTGCAGAAGAACCTCGGCTCGGACTCGCTGCAGCGCTGGCTCACCGAGAGCGGTTGGCCCACCGAGCGGCTGACGAGCCGGCACGGGTTCCGCGTGCTGCGGACACGGCGCGTCACCGGCTGACCCCCGCGACCACCCGCCTGGCTCAACGCCCACAGGGGCGAGGTCCCGCACCACCCACTTGCCGTAACCCGTTCGTAATAGAGAACGCGCCGGGCAGCGAACGGGCGGGCCGGTGTTCTCACCCGTTCGGGCGCATGCGACAGTGTTGTCCCCGACATTGGAGGTGCCGTGCGGCTCGCATTCACCTACAACCCGGTCCCCGACGTCGAGGAGGCCCTGTCGTTCTACCGCGACACGCTCGGCTGGACCGAGGCGTGGCGCCACGGCGACCACACCGTCGCCTTCACCATCCCCGGGACGAACGTGCAGTTCATGGTCGGGCCACGGGTCGCGGGCGAACAACCCGGACCGGCGTTCCTCGTCGACAGCGTCGAGCGCTTCTACGCCGAGCACCGGGACCGGCTGACGTTCGTCGCGAAGCCCCGGGCCATCCCGGGCGGTCACTGGGCGAGCTTCCTCGACCCCGCCGGGCACCCCGTGTACCTGCTCGACCAGGTGCCGGAGCAGCTCCCCCAGCGGATCTCCGCCTGACGAGCCGGTCGCCTCCCGGAACCGTCCGGCCCGCCGGATACCGTGCGGGCGTGCGGGAACGGTGGGGCACGGACCGGGTGGCGGCGCTCGCGCCCGACCGCGGGTCGATACGGCAGGCGATCGGCGCCACCGACCCCACCCGGTGGCAGGCCTACGGCGCGGGCGACCGCGTCGTGTGGGGCGTGTACGGCACGGGGCGCAGTGCTCGCCGGGTCGCCGTCGACCTGGAGGGTCCGGCGTTCACCTGTACGTGCGCAGCGCAGAAGAAGGCGGGGAAGACAGCGGGGAAGACCCCGTGCAAGCACGCGCTGGCGCTGCTGCTGCTCTGGTCGCGGCAGCTCGTGCCGGACGACCCGGCCGTGCCGCCGTTCGCGGCCGACTGGCTGCGCGCCCGCGACGCTGCCGCGTCCGGTGAGCGGCCCCGACAGCGCGACGAGGCGGCCGCGGCCAAACGGGCGGCCGAGCGGCACCGGCGGGTCTGCGACGGCCTCGCCGAGCTGGACCGCTGGCTGCGCGACCGGGTCCGCACCGGCCTCGCGCAGACCGCCGGCGACGCGGGCGTCGAGCGGATGGCGGCCCGTCTGGTCGACGCGCAGGCCCCGGGAGCGGCGAACCTGGTGCGCCGCAGCGCGGGCACTCCGGCGTCCGGGTCGGGCTGGCCCGCCCGGCTGCTCGCTGAGTACGCCCGGCTGCGTCTGCTGGTGCGCGCCTACCACCGGATCGAGGCGCTGCCGCCCGAGCGGGCGGCCACCGTGCGCTCCCGCGTCGGGTACACGGTGACCCGGGACGAGGTGCTCGCCCGGCAGGGCGTGCGCGACCGGTGGGTGGTGCACGCGATCCGCGACAGCGCGGACGGCAGGGTCGAGACGCGCCGGGTGTGGCTGCGCGGCGCCGACACCGGACGGTGGGCGCTCGTCCTGCTGTTCGCCGCGGGCGGCACCAGCCTCTCGTCGCACCCCGACGCGGTGCTGCTGCCCGGCACCGTCCTCGACGCCGACCTGCACTTCTACCCCGGCCAGCCGCTGCGCGCCCTGGTCGGCGTCCGGCACGGCGACCTCGGTCGCGCCGGCGCCCCGGAAGCCGGCGACGTGGGTGCGTTCCTCGACGACTACGCCGCCGCGCTCGCCGAGGACCCGTGGCTGGTGGAGTGGCCCGCGGTGCTGACCGGCGTACCGGTGTCCGGGTCCGGGTGGGAGCTGCACAGCGGCGACGGCGCACTGCCGCTGGAGCTGTCCGGGGTGGACATCTGGCCGCTCGTCGCCACGTCCGGTGGCGAGCCCGTGCCCGTGGCCGGGGAGTGGACGGGCAGCGCCCTGCGCCCGCTCACCTGCTGGCACGGCGACCGCGCCGTCCGGCTCGGCACCGAGCCGGAACCCGCGCGCCGGTGGGGGTGGTGGTGACCACCTGGGACGAACTGGTCGCCGCGGCGACGGTGGGCACCGGCACCCGGCCCGTCGCCGTCACCCAGCTGCCCGGCGCCGCCGCCGACCACGTCGACGCCGTCTCCGCCGAGGAGCCCGCGGCCGCACTGCTCGACGCCGCCGCGCTGCTCGACGTCCGGCGCCGGGCCGGGCGGATCCCGCCCCCGCCCACCGCCGAGCCGCCGGAGCCGGCGGGACCGGAGGACGCGCCCGAACTCCCCGCCCGGGCCGCTCGCATCCTCGTGCGGCGGCTGACCGATACCGACGAGCTCATCACGGCGGCGCTGCTGCAGGCCACCGCCGACGCGGGCCGGATCGTGCCGCCGCCGGACCTGCCCGCCCTGCTCGACGCGGCCACGCACGGGCCCGATCTGCGGCCGCTCGCGGCACAGGTCTGCGGGCGGCGCGGCCGCTGGCTGGCCCGGTTCCGCGGGGACTGGGCCTGGCTCGCCGACCGTCCCGCTGACCCGGCCGATCCGCAGGTGTGGGCCACCGGCACCCGCGCCGCCCGACGTGCCCACCTGGCCGCTCTGCGCTCCGCCGATCCGGCCGCTGCCCGCGAGCTGCTCGCCGCCGCCTGGGCGGAGGAGACCGGCGACGACCGCGCGGCGTTCATCGCGACGCTGCGCACCGGCCTCTCCCCCGCCGACGAACCGTTCCTCGAGGCGGCGCTGGACGACCGCGCGGGCGCGGTGCGGGCCACCGCGGCGGACCTGCTCGCGCTGCTGCCCGACAGCGAGTTCGCGCGCCGCGCGGCCGAGCGTGCCCGGGCGGCGCTGCGGGTGCGCCGCGGCGAGCGCGGCCTCGAGCTCGATCCCGATCCGCCGACCGAGTGGACCCCGCAGCTGGGCCGCGACGGCGTCACCGAACAGCCTCCGCGGGGCGTGGAGCTCTCCCCGCCGGTGTGGTGGCTGCTTCAGGTGATCGCCCGGGCTCCGCTCGCAGCGTGGCGCGACCACGATCCCGCCGCTCTCACCCGCGCCGCCACCGGCGATCTCGCCCTCGAGGTGCACGCCGGCTGGCGGATCGCTGTCCGCCGCGAGGGCGATCGGCACTGGATCGACGCGCTGCTGGCCGATCCCCCGCGGGCGGACACCCGCGGCCCGGCGTTCCTGCTGTCCGTCTGGGTGCCCGACGACGAGCTGGCCGCCGCCCTGCCCCCGCACGAGCGGGCCGAGCGCGTCGCGCGCCTGCTGCGCACCGACCCGGGCCAGCTGCACCTGGCCGAGCTGGCCAACTGCCCGGCCCCCTGGCCGGACGTCCTCGCCGACGTCGTGCTCGCCCGGCTGGCCGCTGCGCTCTCGTACGGCGAACCGGTCACGCTCGCCCACCGCGAGCTGGTCCGGCTGGCCGGCCCCGGGCTGCCCGCCGACGTCGCCGACACCGTCGAGGCGTTGTCCCGCCGGGCACCCGAGATGACCGTGTGGCCGGCCACGCTGCGCGGCCTGGCTGCCGTGCTGCAGGTGCGGCGGACGTTCCAGCACGAACTCACCGAGCGATCCGAACCGAAGGTTGACCCCTCGTGACCAGCACCGATCTGCTTCGCCCGCACGCCGAGCAGGCCTACGCGGACGAGCTAGCCGCGCTCGCCGCGCAGGACGACCGGCCCCGACCCCCGTCGTGGCGGCTCTCGCCCCGCGCCGTCGTCGACTACCTGCTCGGCACCACGCTCCCCGACGGCACCGTGATCACCCCGAAGTACGTGGGCCCGCGGCGGCTGATGGAGGTTGCCGTCGCCACCCTGGCCACCGACCGGGCGCTGCTGCTGCTCGGCGTGCCCGGCACCGCGAAGACGTGGGTGTCCGAGCACCTGGCTGCGGCCGTGTCGGGTGACTCGACGCTGCTCGTGCAGGGCACGTCCGGAACGTCGGAGGACGCGATCCGCTACGGCTGGAACTACGCACGGCTGCTCGCCGAGGGCCCTAGTCGGGAGGCGCTGGTGCCGTCGCCGATCCTCACCGCGATGGCGGAGGGCCGCGTCGCCCGCGTCGAGGAGTTGACCCGCATCCCGTCCGAGGTCCAGGACGCGCTGATCACGATCCTGTCGGAGAAGACCCTGCCGATCCCCGAGCTGGGCACCCAGGTGCAGGCGGTGAAGGGCTTCACGGTGATCGCCACCGCGAACGACCGCGACCGCGGCGTCAACGAGCTGTCCTCGGCGCTGCGCCGCCGCTTCAACACGGTCGTGCTGCCGCTGCCCGCCACCGAGGACCAGGAGGTCGAGATCGTCGCCCGCCGGGTCGCGGAGCTGGGCGCATCGCTGGAGCTGCCGCCGGTGCCGTCGGCGATGGAGGAGATCCGCCGGGTCGTGCGGGTGTTCCGCGAGCTGCGCTCCGGCGCCACGGCCGACGGCCGCACGGCGATCAAGTCGCCGTCGGGCACGCTCTCGACGGCCGAGGCGATCTCCGTCGTGACCAGCGGCATGGCCCTGGCCACGCACTTCGGCGACGGCGTCCTGCGGGCCGCTGACGTGGCCTCCGGCATCCGCGGTGCGGTCGTGAAGGACCCGGTCGGCGACCAGGTGGCGTGGACGGAGTACCTGGAGGCCGTGGTGCGCGAGCGGGAGGGCTGGGGCGACTTCTACCGGGCCTGCCGGGACGACGAGTGAGCCGGATCGTGGTCCTCGGCGTCCGCCACCACGGACCCGGTTCGGCCCGCTCGGTGCTGGCCGAGCTGGATCGGTTGCAGCCCGCCGCCGTGGTGATCGAGGGTCCGGCCGACGCCGACCCGATCGCGCACCTCGCCGCGGCCGAGGGCATGGCGCCTCCGGTGGCACTACTGGCCTACGCGCCGGACGCACCGCAGACGTCGGTGTTCTGGCCGTTCGCCGGGTTCTCCCCGGAGTGGCAGGCGCTGCGCTGGGCACTCGCGCACGATGTGGGGGTGCGGTTCTGCGACCTGCCGTCGGCGTCGGTGCTGGCGCGGGTCACCGAACCGCCCCCGCGGCGGCGGGCCCGGCCCGTCGACCCGATCGCCGAGCTGGCCAGGGCCGCCGGCCACGACGATCCCGAACGCTGGTGGGACGCGGTCGTCGAATCGCGCACCCTCGACGCCGAGTCGCCGTTCCCGACGCTGCTGGAGGCGATGACCGAGCTGCGCCGCGACGCGCCCGAGGAGGACGTGTGGGAGCAGCGGCGCGAGGCGTACATGCGGCGCACGCTGCGCGCCGTGCTGAAGGAGGTCGACGGTCCGGTCGCCGTCGTGTGCGGCGCCTGGCACGGCCCGGCGCTGGCCGAGCCGCTGCCGCCCGCGGCCGCCGACACCCGGATCCTGCGCGGTCTGCCGAAGCGCAAGGCCGCGTTGACCTGGGTTCCGTTCACGCACGCGCGGCTCGCGTCGTCGTCGGGCTACGGGGCGGGCGTCGACTCCCCCGGCTGGTACGACCACCTGTTCACCGCGCCCGACGAGCCGGTGGCGCGGTGGTTCACGAAGGTGGCGGCGGTGCTGCGGGAACGGGACCTGCCGGTGTCGTCCGCGCACGTGATCGAGGCGGTGCGGCTGGCGGAGGCGCTCGCCGCGCTGCGCGGCCGTTCGCTGCCCGGGCTGGCGGAGGTGCAGGAGGCCGCGCTGGCCGTGCTGTGCGAGGGCGATCCGGTGCCGCTGCGGTACGTGACGAACGACCTGGTGGTCGGCGAGCGGCTGGGCTCGGTGCCCCAGGACACCCCCGCCGTGCCGCTGGAGGTGGACCTCGTCGCGCAGGCGCGCAAGCTGCGGCTCAAGCGCGAGCCGGTGGGCCGCAGGCTGGCGCTGGACCTGCGCCGCGACACCGACCGCGGCCGCTCCCAGCTGCTGCACCGGCTCGCCGTGCTGGGGATCGACTGGGGCACGCCCGCCGCGGACGATGTGGCCTCGACCGGCACGTTCCGGGAGACGTGGGACGTGCGCTGGCGGCCGGAACTGGCGGTCGCGGTGATCGACGCGGCTCGGTTCGGCACCACGGTCGCGGGTGCGGCCGCAGCCCGGCTCGTCCACGACGCCGCGACCGCCACCGACCTGGTGGAGGTCACCCGCACCGTTGAGAAGGTGCTGCTCACCGACCTGCCCGAGGCGCTGCCCGACGTGCTGCGGACGCTCGACGAGAAGGCCGCGCTGGACGTCGACGTCGTGCACCTGATGACCGCGCTGCCGCCGCTGGTGCGGGCGCAGCGCTACGGCGACGTGCGCGGCACCGACACCGCGGCGCTGCGCGGGATCGTCGAGGCGTTGCTCGTGCGGATCTGTGCGGGACTACCGGCGGCGGTCACCGGGCTCGGCGAAGACGCGGCTCGCGAGATGCGCACCGCCGTCGACGGGGTCCACGCCGCGCTGGCCCTGTTCAACGAGCGGGAGGACCTCGCCCGCTGGACCGCCGCGCTGCGCGGCCTCGTCGATCGCCGCGACGTGCACGGCCTGCTCGCCGGGCGGATCGTGCGGCTGCTCGCCGACGGCGGCGTGCTCGGCCACGACGAGGTGGCGCGACGGCTGTCCGCCCAGCTGTCGATCGGCGTGCCACCGGCGGCGCAGGCCGCGTGGGTGGAGGGGCTGCTGTCCGGCGGCGGGCTGCTGCTGGCCCACGATCAGGAGCTCGTCGCACTGATCGACGAGTGGGTGACGGGTCTGGCGGAGGAGGACTTCGTGGTGGTGCTGCCGCTGCTGCGCCGCACGTTCGGCCAGTACTCCCGGGCCGAGCGGGAGGAGGTGGCGCGCGCGGTGGGCGCGCTCGACGGCAGGCAGGCGGGCCCGGCGGACGAGGCGGTGGACGATCGCCGCGCCGCACCGGCCGTCGCCGCAGTGGCGGCGTTGCTGAGAGGTGCGCGGTGACCGAGCGGAAACGGCGGTGGCGGCTGCTCCTCGGGCCCGGCACGGAGGAGCAGCTGGGGCTCGAGGACGAGCCCGGCGCCGGAACCGAGGCCGACGCCGGGGAGGCGACCGGACCGATGCTCGGAGAGGGCCCTGGTCTCGGCCCCGAGGACGTCCGCATCGACGAGGCCCTCGGTGCCCTCTACGACCGGCCCGAACCCGACGCGGGCGAGGACTTCTCCGGCGATGACCCGGCTGAGCGCCGCAGGGGTGGCCTCGGCCGGTCCGCGCCGTCGGTGGCGCGTTGGCTGGGCGACATCCGCACCTACTTCCCGTCGACGGTGGTGCAGGTGATGCAGCGCGACGCGATCGACCGGCTGGGCCTGCACCGGTTGCTGCTCGAACCTGAGCTGCTCTCGGCGATGAAGCCGGACGTGCACCTGGCGAGCACCCTGCTGAGCCTGAACCGGGTGATGCCGGAGACCACGCGGGAGACGGCCCGCCAGGTGGTGGCGCGCGTCGTCGAGGAGATCGAGCGGCGGATCGCCGAGCGCACCCGCTCGGCGGTGAGCGGTGCGCTCGACCGGGCCGCCCGCACCCGCCGGCCCCGCCCGTCGGACATCGACCTGGGCGCCACGGTGATGGCGAACCTGCGGAACTACCTGCCCGAGCACCGCACGGTGGTGCCGGAGCGGCTGATCGGGTACCCGCGTCGCCGACAGGCGCTGGAGCGGGAGGTCGTACTCGCGATCGACCAGTCCGGGTCGATGGCCACCTCCGTGGTGTACGCGGCGGTGTTCGGCGCGGTGCTGGCGACGATCCGTACCCTGCGGACGTCGTTGGTGGTGTTCGACACCGCGGTCGTGGACCTGTCCGACCGCCTCGACGATCCGGTCGAGCTGCTGTTCGGCACGCAGCTGGGCGGCGGTACCGACATCAACCTGGCCGTCGCGTACTGCGCCGAGCTGATCACCAAGCCCCGCGACACGCTGTTCGTTCTGGTCACCGATCTGTTCGAGGGCGGGGACGAGGAGCAGATGCTGCGCCGCATCGCCGCGCTGCACGCCGCGGGGGTGCAGGTGCTGGTGCTGCTCGCGCTGTCCGACGACGGGGCGCCGGTCTCCGACAAGGAGAACGCCGCGGCGCTGGCCGGGCTGGGCATCCCGGTGTTCGCCTGCACCCCGGACGCGTTCCCCGATCTGCTGGCCGTCGCGCTCCGCCGGGGTGACGTCGCCGACTGGGTGCAGCAGCACCTCGACGCCCGTAGGCATACGCAGGCGCGTCACTCGTTCGGGTCGTAGGTTCTGCGCATGTTCACCGCCGGATCGTCCCGCTCCGCCCAACCGGTCGCGCGAGCCGTCCTCGCGGCAGTGCTGGCCGCCGCGGTATCGGGCGGCTGCGCCCGGGCGATCGAGGGCACCCCCACCGCGAACACCGCCGAGGCGCAGGCGGTGCGGGCCGAGCAGCAGGAGAAGCGCGACTGCGACGCCGCCCGCACCGCGATCACCGACTCGCTGGTCGCGGCGCTGCGCCAGGCCGAGACCGACTTCGTCGCGGGCGCGGAGGCGCTGCAGCGGGTGCTGGCCTCGAACGCGCCGCGGGAGATGACGGCGAAGTGCGGCACGCGGCTCATGTCCGTCGCGTACTCGCAGATGCTGGTCGATCTGCAGGCGGTGGAGCTGACCGTGCCGTCGGCGAAGATCCTGCGCAGCGGCCTGATGCGCGGACTGTGCGCGACCGACGGCCGGGTAGAGCTCACCGCGGAGGCGGAGCGGGCCTGCACGGTGCGCTGACGCACTGTCTAACCTCGCCTGGTGCTGATCAGGAACGTCCGCAACGGGCCGGGCGGACCGGTCGTCGACGTCGAGGTGGACGACAGGGTGGGCGGCGGGGCGGACGGCGGGGTGATCACCGCGATCCGGCCGGCCGGCACCGGGGCGTCCGGCGCTGCCGAGGTGTTCGACGGCGACGGCGGCACGATCCTGCCGGGGTTGCGCGACGCGCACGTCCACCTCGGGCAGTGGGCGTCCGCGCGCCGGCGCATCCCGCTGGACGGTGCCCGCTCCGCCGCCGACGCGGTGGCCCGGGTGGCGGCGGCCGCGGGGCCCGGCACGGACTTCGTCATCGGCAGCGGGTTCCGCGACGCGCTGTGGCCCGACGAGCCGCACAAGGACCTGCTGGCCGCGGCGCTCCCCGACCGCCCGGTGGCTCTGACCAGCCAGGACCTGCACACGTTGTGGCTCTCCCCCGCCGCGCTCGTCGCGATCGGGCTCGACCACCCGACCGGTGTGCTCGTCGAGGAGGACTGCTACCGCGCCACGGCGGCGCTGCCCGCGCCCGACACCGCCACCACCGACGCCTGGGTGCACGACGCGCTCGCTGCGGCAGCCGCGCGCGGGGTGACCGCGATCGACGACTTCGAGTACGGCGACACCGCCGCGGACTGGGTCCGGCGGGCGGAACAGCGGCCGCTCGCCACGCGGGTGGGCTGCGTGATCTCCCGGCACCTGCTCGACACCGCGATCGCCCGCGGGCACCGCACCGGCCACGTGCTGACCGACCCGCTGGTGACGGTGGGGCCGTTGAAGCTGTTCGTCGACGGGTCGCTCAACACCCGCACGGCGTGGTGCTGCACGCCGTACCCGGGCACGGACTCCCGCGGCCATCTGGCGCTGCCGCTGCCCGAGCTCACGTCGCTGATCGCTCACGCGGCAGCGCACGGGATCAGCTCGGCCGTGCACGCGATCGGGGACGCCGCGGCCGCGGTCGCGCTGGACGCGTTCGCCGCCGTCGGCACCCGGGGGCGCATCGAGCATGCGCAGCTGGTGCGCCCCCGCGACGTCGCGCGGTTCGCGGAGCTCGGGATCACCGCGAGCGTGCAGCCCGCGCACCAGCCGGACGACCGCGACGTCGCCGACCGGTGGTGGGCCGACCGCACCGCGCACGCGTACCCGTACGCGAGCCTGCACGCGACCGGGGTGACGCTCCTGTTCGGCTCCGACGCGCCCGTCGCGCCGCTGGACCCGTGGGACGGGATCGCGTCGGCGGTCACGCGCACCGACGACGAGCGCCCACCGTGGCACCCCGAGCAGGCGCTGCCGCTGGCGGTGGCGGTGGCGGCGTCGTGCGGGGGCCGGGCGGCGCTGACCGAGGGGGACGTCGCCGATCTCACCGTCGTGACCGGCGATCTCACGGTCAGCCCGGATCTGCGGGCGACGGAGGTGCTGCTCACCACGGTGGCGGGGCGGGTGACCCACCGGATCTCGAGCTAGAACAGTTCGAAGGTGGTGCGCGAGACCGTGAACCCGTGCAGGGTGGCGGCGTTCTCGCAGCGCACGCCGGACGGACGGCTCACGCACGTCAGTGCGTCGAGCCGCACCGCCTCGCCGTAGCCCAGGACGGCGCCGTCGAAGCCGATGGCGTCGGTGGCGCAGGTCAGCGCGCCGGGTGCGTCACCGGTGACGACTGCACCGGCCGCCCAGGCGCCGGTGCAGTCGGCGGGGCGGGCGGGCACCGTCCAGGTGTGTTCGCCGACGTCGCAGCGGGCCTCTCCGGCGGCGATGCGGCAGCCGATGTTGCCCGACGGGCTGCGGAACACGACGGCGTCGGTGCCGGGTCGGGCGTCGACCGGGGCCGGGCCGGCCGAGCCGCGCAGCGCCAGGACTGCGCCGGCCACGACGATGGCGAGCAGGGCGGCGACCGCGATCAGCCAGGTGCGGCGGCGCTGCGGCGGCGGGTCGGGCGCACGGGTTCGCTCGGGGGGCGGCTCGGGTGGGGCCGGACGGCGGACCAGCGGCACCGTCACCGACGGGGGCGGCTCGAACGCGGCGCCGCCGAGTGCGTCGCGGACCTGGACAGCGGTCGGGCGGGCGGCGGGATCGCGGACGAGGCAGCGCTGCACGGTCGAGCGGAGCGGCTCGGGCAGGGCGGAGAGGTCCGGCGTGGTGTTGACGATCTTGTAGATCGTGCCGGCGACCGTCGGGGCGTCGAACGGAGAGGCGCCGGTGGCGGCGTAGACGAGGAGGGTGCCGAGGGCGAACACATCGGACGGCGGGCCGACGTCGCGGGCGCCCGCCGCCTGTTCCGGCGACATGAACGACGGGGTGCCCATGAGGTGCCCGGTGCCGGTGAGCCCCGCGGGGAACAGACCGCGGGCGATGCCGAAGTCGATCAGCCGGGGGCCGTCTGAGGAGAGGATCACGTTGGACGGCTTGAGGTCGCGGTGGACCAGGCCGGTGGCGTGGACGATGGCGAGCCCGGCGGCCAGCCGTGCCCCCAGCTGCGTGGCCTGGGCGGACGGGAGCGGCCCGCCCTCGCGGACCCGGTCCTCCAGCGACGGGCCGTCGACGAACGCCGTGGCCAGCCACGGCGGCGAGGCGTCGGGATCGGCGGCGAGCACCGCGGCGGTGAACCACGGCGGGATCGCCGAAGCCATGCGGATCTCGCGGCGGAACCGCTCGCGGAACTTCGCGTCGGTGACCAGCTCGGCGTGCGCGACCTTGATCGCGACCCGGCGGCCGTGGGGGTCGGTGCCGCGATAGACCTGTCCCATGCCCCCGGCGCCGATCCGCCCGTCGACCCGGAACGGGCCGATGGTGCGCGGATCGGTGGGGAGCAGCGGGTCCATCGGCGACGACCCTACGGCGTCCTGGCGAGGGCGGAACTCCCCCGCAGTGTGGATCACCTGCTCCGCGGTGGGGGTCGTGGAGACGCAGGCGGGTACGCGAGTCCCGCAGCTCGCCCGGCGAGTCGCGCGTTTCGGCCAGCGAGTCGCGCACACAGCACAGCCAGTGCCGCGTCTTGCCCGCCGGCCCCGCGCTCCGTGAGTCGAGTCGTGCGGTTCGGCGAGCATCGCCTCCTGCCGTCGAGTCCCCCGTTCGGCCGTACGACCTGCGCGTTCCGGCGGCCCATGGCCGCTGTGCCGGGCCGAGCGAGTACGGGCTCGCCGGGTGTGCGACGCCGAACTCAGCGGGCAAATCGCAGAACTCGCCGGCTGGAGTGCCGGACTCGCCGGACGAAACGCGCGACTCGCGAGACGGTGTGCGGGATTCGCAGCGCGCCCGGAGCCGGGCCGGCCCGGCTCAGCCCTCCGGCCGCCGGGCCTCGCTCGCCGCAGGCCGCAGCTGGGCCGCCCGCACCCGCTCGACGTCCAGCTTGGGCGTGCGGTCGAACCGGTAGATGCCGTTGCGCTCCTGCATGACGTCGGTGAGCTGGGTGTAGCAGTAGCCGAACATGTCCGGATCGGCGAGCAGCACCCCGGTCAGCCCGGCGAAGCGCTCGTGCCACTCCTCCTCGTCGCGCACGCGGTCGCCGTAGCCCCACGACCGCTCCCGGTCCGCGCCGGCACCGGGGTCGCGGGCGGCGTCCGGGTCCCACCAGATCCCGCCGAACTCCGAGATGAAGTACGGCTGCCCGGCGTACGGCAGGGAGATGCTGCGGTCCTCGTGGGTGTTGACGAACGGCGCGTCCTCGGCGAGGCCCTCGACCAGCTCGGCGAACCGCGCCGGGTCCTGCTCGTACAGGTGGGCGTCGTAGACGTCTGTTTCAGCGACGCGGTGCGAGTACCCGGACGCGTCGATCACCGGCCGGGTCGGGTCGGCCAGCTTCGCGGCCAGGAACATCGCGCGCGTGACGTCGTCGAGCACGGTGATGCGGTCGTGCAGCACCTGGTAGGTCTCGTTGAGGGGGCACCACCCGACGATCGCCGGGTGGTTGTGGTCGCGGGCCAGCACTTCCAGCCACTGCGTCACGTACGACGCGGTCGGCTGCTGGTTGTCCCCGGCCGGCCCGTGCCCCGCAGCGCCCCAGTCGCCGAACTCGCCCCACACGAGGTAGCCGAGGCGGTCGGCGTGGTAGAGGAACCGCTCCTCGAACACCTTCTGGTGCAGGCGGGCCCCGTTGAACCCGGCGGCCTGCGCCAGCTCGATGTCCCGGACGAGCGCCTCGTCGGACGGCGCGGTCATCAACGTGTCCGGCCACCAGCCCTGGTCGAGGACGAGCCGCTGGAACACCGGCTCACCGTTGAGCAGCAGCCGCTTGCCGTCGATGGCGACCGAACGGATGCCGGTGTAGCTGCGCACTTCGTCGATCACCTCGCCCGCGGCGCCGACGAGCCGCACCGTGACGTCGTAGAGGTGCGGGTCGCGCGGTGACCAGGGCCGCAGCCGCTCCGGCGGCACGATCACCGTGACGGTCGGGGTCAGGTCCAGGTCGGCACGCGACTCGGCGGACGCGACCGGTCCGGCGTCGTCGGCGAGCGTGACCACGAGCCGGTGCCCCGGCCGGTTCGCGCTCAACGGGGCGGCGACGGTGACCGAGCCGGCCGCCAGGTTCGGCGTGATCCGCAGGCTCCGCACGTGCAGCGGCGGGACCGCCTCCAGCCAGACCGTCTGCCAGATCCCGGTCGTGCGGGTGTAGTGGCAGTCCGCGTTGGCGTACCGCGTGGACTGCTTGCCGCGGGCCTGCACCCCGTGCCGGCTGTCGCGGGCCCGCACGACGATCCGCACGGTCTGCCCGGCCCGCTCCCCCAGGTCGGCGGTGAACGACGAGAACCCGCCGCGGTGGCGCGTCACCTCCACGCCGTCGGCCCACACAGTGGCGTCGTGGTCGACGGCGCCGAAGTGCAGCAGCACCCGGTGTCCGGTCCACTCGGCCGGGATCTCGACGTCGCGGGCGTACCAGACCGCCTCGAGGAAGTCGGTCACGCCAACCCCCGAGGCGGCCGACTCCGGCGCGAACGGCACGAGGATCTCTCCGCTCAGCGGCCGGTGGAGCAGCCCGCGCTCGAGCCCGGAGTCGCCCTGGTCGATCTCGAACTCCCAGCGCCCGTTCAAGCAGCGCCACAGCGGGCGCACCGCCGTCGGGCGCGGATGCTCGGGCCGAGGGACCTCGATCACCTGCCGACACCTCCGTCTCGAGGGAGCTGATCAGCGCTGCCCGCCTCCCGAGGCTACGACGGGCGGCGCCCGCCCATCCCTGTCGGGGGTCTCCGCAACCATGCAGCCATGCCGAACCTCCCGATCGCCCGTCCCGCAGTCCTGACCACCGGCTTGACCACCGACCTCGCCGCCACCCCGCCCGGCATCCACGTCGCTCACGAGGCGGCTCGGCGCCGCCTGGCCGAGGGCCCGGGTGCCGACCGCAGCTGGCGCCTCGGTGCCGACGGGGAGGTCGCGGTCGCCGAGGTCCTGTCCCGGCTCGCCCGAGCACCGACGCTCGACCGGCTGCTGGGCCGCGCGTTCGGCCGGGAACCGCGCTGGCGGGTCCTGCACTCCGTGCCGCTCGGTGAGGTGGGCGGGCGGATCCGCGACATCGATCATCTCGTGCTCGGCCCGCCGGGCGTGGTCGTGATCAACACCCACCACCATCCCGAGGGCCGGGTCGTCGTGGACGGCGAGACGGTGCTGGTCGGCGGGCGCGTGGTCGTCACCTCGGCACCGCGCGCGCCGAGGCCTGCCGCGCGGCCGAGGCCCTGTCGGTGGCGCTGGGCACGCCGGTGCCGGTGCTGCCGGTGGTCGCGCTCGTGGGTGCCCTGTTGTGGGAGCAGGCCGCCCCGCGCGGGATCATCGTGTGCACGGCCACCGAGCTCGTCAGCACTCTGCGGAGGCTTCCCGCAGTGTGGAACCGGGCCGACGTCGCCGCGGCGTTCGCGGTGGCCCGCCGTCCCGCCACCTGGACGGCGGTGGGCTGAGCCATGGGTGAGCGGAGGCAGCGCGGACCGCCCCGATCATGCGCCCGGTGCGCCCGACCGGCGGCGACCTCAGCGAGGTCACGCCCATCGACCGCGCGATCATCCACAACCGCCCGATGGCAGGCTGAGCCCATGACCGATCACCGCGCTGATCACCGCGCTGATCACCGGGCCGATCACCGGTTCGGCGGCGGAGACGACCACGCGGATCTCCTCGACGCAGCGCGGACCGCGATCGTCGACCGGTGCCGGCGCATGGCGGACGACGGGCTCACGCTGGGCACGTCCGGGAACATCTCGGTGCGGATGGGCGACCGCATCGCGATCACCCCGTCCGGCGTGCCGTACCCGGAGCTGACGCCCGAACAGATCTGCGTGATCGATCTCGAAGGGCGCACCGTCGGACCCGGACCGGTCCCGTCCTCCGAGGCGCCGATGCACACGGCGATCTACGCGGCCACGGACGCGGGTGCAGTAGTGCACACCCATCCGCTCTACGCGACCGCGGTGTCCACCCTGGTCGACGAGCTCCCGCCGATCCACTACATGATCGCCGAGCTCGGGGGCCGGGTGCCGGTCGCGCCCTACGCCACGTACGGCACGCCGCAACTGGCGGCGCACGCTGTCGCCGCACTGGCGACGGGGTCCGCGGTGCTGCACGCCAACCACGGCGCCACCACCATCGGACCGGACCTGGCGAAGGCGTACGACCGGGCCGTGCTGCTGGAGTGGCTGTGCCGGCTGTGGCACCAGGCGCAGCTGGCCGGGACGCCCCGGCTGCTGCCGCCGGAGGAGATCGCCCGCGTCGGGGAGCTGCTGCGCGGCTACGGCCAGCCCCGCACGTAGGGCGGGCCCACGCAGGACGGGGTCGTGGCTCGGGCCCTGCGTTCGCCGGCTCGCCACCGGTTCGCCTGATCGTGACGCACTCCTCGGCGCGTCGTGCCCACCCCGCCGGCCCCGCCGCCCCCAGCATGATCGGGTGCGCCGAACGCTGCTGACCTTCGCCTGCACCGTGCTCGCGCTGCTGACCGTCGCCTCGGCCCCCGCGAGCGCGGCACCCGGGGACGTGGTGTGCGAGAAGTTCGGCTCCACACCGGTCGCCGACGGCCGCTACGAGGTGCAGAACAACGTCTGGGGTTCGGACGAGCCCCAGTGCGTGCGCGCCTTCGACGTCGGTTTCGAGGTCACCGAGGGCGCCCACCACAACTCGTCCATGCCGGCCGCGTACCCGTCGATCTTCGCCGGCTGCCACTACGGCACGTGCACGGCCGGGACGGTGCTCCCCCGCGCTGTCCAGGACCTCGGCCCGGTGACCAGCACGTTCGCGATCCAGGCTCCCGAGGACGGGACGTGGGTGGCGGCCTACGACATCTGGTTCGACCCCACCCCGCGGCGGAACGACACCGTCACCGGCCTGGAGCTGATGATCTGGCTGCGCACCACCGGGCCCGCCCCGATCGGGGAACGCACCGGCACCGCGACTGTCGACGGGGCCGAGTGGGAGGTCTGGGAAGGTGAGAACGGCGCCGACGTGCTGTCGTACGTGCGGGTCGAGCCGATCGACCGCGTGGACGACCTCGACCTGATGGCGTTCGCGAAGGACGCGACGGCCCGCGGCAAGCTGCCGCCGGAGTGGTACATGACCAGCGTCCAGGCCGGGTTCGAGCCGTGGGTCGGTGGCAAGGGGCTCACGACCACCGAGTTCGCGGTGACCGGGATCGGCGCCGATCCGCCGGTCCTGGCCGGCGCGACGCCTCCCGCGCCGGTGCTCACGCCCGTCCCGGTGCCCGCCCCCGCCGCGGTGCGATGATCTCCGGGAGGTCCGCTGCGGACCTCCCGGACGAGCGGGCGCCGTACCCGGTGTGCGACACGACGGCGCTCATGGAAGGTGTGCCGTGTCCTGGATCGTGCTGGTCCTGTCCGGTGTGCTCGAGGCCGTGTGGGCCGTCGCGCTCAGCCGCTCGGAGGGGTTCACCCGGCTCTGGCCGTCGGTGGTCTTCCTCGTCGCGATCATCGGCAGCATGGCGGGGCTCGCCTACGCGATGCGCGAGCTACCGGTCGGTACCTCGTACGCGGTGTGGGTCGGCATCGGCGCCGCGCTCACCGTGGCCTACGGGATGGCGACGGGGGCTGAGCCGGTGTCACTGGTGAAGATCTTGCTCCTGCTCGGCATCGTCGGCTGCGTGGTCGGGCTCAAGCTGGTCCACTGAGCGGATCGGATCGGCGCCGCTCAGTCGTCGTCGCGGTCCGACCGGGCACCGGCCCGATCGGCCGCGTGCGCGCGCTTCTCCGACTCGGTGAGCACGCGGACGCTGCCGAACGCGCCGGTCGCGTCCACCACGACGGTGGGGGCGTTCGCGGCGGACGGGCTGCACGCCTCCTCGCACACGCGGTTGCCGAACAGGACGGTGCCGGTGGTGCGCGCCCGTACGCCGTCGGGCACGACGACCTCGGCGTTGCCGAAGAGCATGCCGACCTCGACCCGCTGCTGGCCGGGCGGGACGGAGACACTGAGGTTGCCGAAGATCGCGGCGCCGTCGTCCGCACCGAGGATGGTCACCGCCGCGTAGCCGAGCAGGGCGAGCACCGCGACGCTGCCGATCGCGTTGCCGATGCGGGCGAGCACGCCCTGCTGCCCCTCCGTGCGTTCGGGCTCGACCTTCACGGGTTCCTCCGACGCGCTGACGGGTTCGGGCGGCAGGTCCGCGGTGAGCTCGTCGAGTTCGGCCTGGGTGCGCGCGGCCCAGCAGCGCGCTGCTCGCTCGTCGTACTCGACGAGGGTGATCCGGCCCTCGGCTTGCGCCTTCTGGAGCCGAGCGTCGACGGCGCGTCGCTCGGCGTCGCCGATCCGGATCTCCGGCTTCCGCCCGCCCTCGGTCTCCTGCGCCACGCGACCATGGTGGCACGGTCCGTCGCGGCCGGGACGTCAGCCGTCGCGGTAGGCGGGCGCCCGGGTCCCGGTGGTCCGCAAACGCGATGCGAGCAGCGGCAGCGTGCGCGGTTCCACGAGCGTGGAGAGCACGATGACGCTGGTGGAGCGGACGACGGAGCGGGCCCTGGTGAGCTCCACGAGGGTGGCCTGCAGGTCGCTGTGCGACACCGCCGCGATCTTGCACAGCACGTCGCCGGAACCCGTGGTGGCGTACGCCTCCAGCACCCCGGGCACGGCGGCGAGATCGGCTGCCACGTCGTCGAGGGAGCCCTGCGCGATCTCCAGCGTGACGAACGCCTGCACCGGGTAACCGGCCTGGGCGAGATCGATGTCCGGTCCGTAGCCGGTGACGATGCCCCGCTGCTCCAGTCGCTGCAGCCGAGCCGCGATGGTGGCCCGGGCGACGTGCAGGATCCGCGACAGCTCGAGCACCCCGACCCTGGGGTTCTCCTTGAGCGCGGTCAACAGGGCGAGATCGAGTGCGTCGACCGCGGGATCTACGGACATCGAACGGATTCTAGGGGCGCGGACACGCCGTCCGGGGCGGTCGAATCGCCCAGTCGCAGTCCCGCGCCCCGAGCCGATCGTCACGGTGCACCCGCACCCGCCGCGCGGTGGGCGAGGATGGTGCTGTGACCGGCGCCGCGTTCGTCCCGAGCAGCACCCACTGGGGCACGTTCCTCGCCCGCGACACGGAATCGGGCGTGCAGGTGCGGCCGCACCCCGCCGACCCGGCTCCCTCTCCCCTTCTGCACAACATCCCGGCGATGCGCGACCCGGCCGTGCGGATCGCCCGCCCGGCCGTCCGCGCGGGCTGGCTGCGGAACGGGCCGGGCCCGTCGGACGCCCGCGGCCGCGAACCGTTCGTCGAGGTGGAGTGGCCGGAGCTGATCGAGCTGCTGGCCGGCGAGCTGCGCCGGGTCTACGCCGAGCGCGGCCCGCAGGGCGTGTTCGGCGGCTCGTACGGCTGGGCCAGCGCGGGACGCTTCCACCACGCTCAGAGCCAGGTGCACCGGTTCCTCAACTGCCTCGGCGGTTTCGTCCGCTCCGTGCACAACTACAGCTTCGGCGCCTCCGCGGTGATCATGCCGCACGTGGTGGGCCCCGACGTCCCGGTCACCGCGGGCCTCACCGACTGGCCGGTCATCGTCGAGCACACCGAACTGATCGTCGCGTTCGGCGGGATCCCGCGGAAGAACACCTTCGTCGCGTCGGGCGGGATCACCGAGCACGCCGTGCCCGGGCACCTCCGGGCGCTCGACGCGGCCGGGGTCGAGGTGATCGCGATCAGCCCGCTGCACGAGGACACCCCCGACATCCGCGGCGCCCGCTGGCTGCCGGTGCGCCCGGCCTCGGACGTCGCGCTGATGCTGGCGCTGATGCACGTGCTGTTCGCCGAGGGGCTCGCCGATCGCGGGTTCCTGCAGCGGTACTGCACCGGCGCCGACGTGCTGGAGGCCTACGTCGCCACCACCCCACCGGAGTGGGCGGAGCCGCTGTGCGAGGTTGCGGCGGACGAGATCCGCGCACTGGCCCGGCGCATGGCGGCCCGGCGCACGTTGGTCACGGTGACCTGGTCGCTGCAGCGCACGGAGCACGGCGAGCAGGTGCCGTGGGCCGGGCTGGCGCTCGCCGCGGTCCTGGGCAGGATCGGGCTGCCCGGGCAGGGCTTCGGGCACGGCTACGGCTCGATGGGCGACGTCGGCATCCGCGGCGCCGGCACCCGCATGCCCCGGGTGCCGCAGGGCCAGAACCCCGTCGCGGAGTGCATCCCGGTCGCGCGGGTCGCCGACATGCTGCTGCACCCCGGTGAGCCGTTCCGCTTCGACGGGCGCACGCTGACCTACCCGGACATCGCACTGGTGTACTGGGCGGGCGGCAACCCGTTCCACCACCACCAGGACCTCAACCGGCTGCGGCGGGCGCTGGGCCGGGCGGAGACCGTGGTGGTGCACGAGCCGTTCTGGACGCCGATGGCCAAGCACGCCGACATCGTCGTGCCGGTGACCACCCCGCTGGAGCGCACCGACATCGGCGCCGCCTCCACCGACCGGCACATCGTGCCCATGCACCCGATCACCGCCCCGTACGGCGAGGCGCGCGACGACTTCGAGGTCTTCGCCGACCTCGCTCGGGTGCTCGGCGTCGAGGAGGAGTTCACCGAGGGCCGGACCGCCCGCGAGTGGCTCGTCCACCTCTACACCGGCTGGGCCGACACGACACGGCGCAAGCTGGGGATCGACCTGCCCGACGCCGAGGAGTTCTTCGCCGGTGACGTGATCGCCCTGCCGGCGCAGCCCGCCGACCGGGCCTTCCTCGTCGCGTTCCGCGCCGATCCCGACGGCCGCCCGCTGCGCACACCGAGCGGGCGGATCGAGCTGTACTCGGAGCGGATCGCCGGGTTCGGCGACGCCGACTGCCCCGGCCATCCGACGTGGATCGAGCCCGAGGAGTGGCTCGGTTCCCCCTTGGCGCAGCGGTATCCGCTGCACCTGATCGCCCACCAGCCGCGCGGGCAGCTGCACAGCCAGCTGGACTTCGGCCCGCAGAGCGCCCGCACGAAGGTCGCCGGGCGCGCCGCGATCACCCTGCACCCGCAGGACGCGGCCGTCCGCGGCATCTCCGACGGCGACGTCGTGCGGGTGTTCAACGACCGCGGCGCCTGCCTCGCCGGGGCCCGCATCTCCGACGGTGTCCGCCGCGGCGTGGTCGTGCTGCCCACCGGGGCGTGGTACGACCCGCTGCCCGACGGCACGTGCGCGAACGGCAACCCGAACGTGCTCACCCGCGACCGCGGCACGTCGTCGCTGGGCCAGGGCTGCACGGGCCAGCACGCGCTGGTGGAGGTGGAGCGCTACCCGGGTACCCCGCCGCCGGTGCGGGCGTACGGCCCGCCGGAGTTCACCTCTCGCTAGCCCGGCCGCAGGGCAGCACCAGCTCGGTCGCCCCCGCAGCCAGCGCCGCGGCCACGTCGCCGAGCGCCGACGCGGTGATCGGGGTGCTCCACCGGTCGAGCACGGCGGACACCCGCACCACCCCGACACCGGTGCGCACCCCGGTCAGCCGCACACCCTGCGGCAGCCGGTCGATCGCGATCCGCCGCCGCATCACCCGCCCCGGCAGCGGGATGCGCAGGGCGAACACCCGCAGCGCCCGCGCTCCCACCGTCACGGTCCGCGCGGTGCGGCGCAGCACCACCTCCAACCGGACGCGGTCGATGCGGCCGAGGTGCAGCGTCGCGATCCCGGCCGGGTCGACGGCGAGCCGCATCCGCCGGCGCATCGGCAGGTCCGCCGGATCGATCTCGACCTCGACGAGGACCGGCGTGGCGACCAGCTCGACGACCGGCAGCGCCGGCCGCAGCCGCGCGTCGCGGGCGGAGAGGACCACCCGGCGCAGCCGCGGGACGCCGGGGGACGTGACGTCGCGGGCGGCCAGCCGCACCTCGCCGAGGCGGCCCAGCTCGCCGCGCCGGTCGGGCCCCACGGTCAGCTCCTCGAGCACCCCGCGCACCCGCAGCGACCCGGCGGTGACCGTCGACTCCCGGCCGCGCAGCGTCGTCAGCGCCATGGCCGCCGTGGACCGCAGCAGCACCGCCAGCGGATCGATGCCCAGCGCCGCGCTCACGTCGCTGGCAATGGGCAGCCTGCCGGAGAACTCCTCCGGCCATCCTGGCAGCCAGCGACCGCTCATGACCGACCTCTCGTGAGCCGACGGCCCGCACGGTATCCCAGGCCGCGATCGCGGATGCGTCGATCCCTTGCCCCGGACCCCCGGTTTCTCCACGATGACGCGATGGGCCGTGACGTGGATCACCGCGAGTTCACTCGGGCGGACCGCCGCCGGTTCCGCGACAAGATCCGCCGCAGCCTCGACGCGCTCACCGTGATGCTGCGCGAGGCCAAGTTCGACTTCGAACGTCCGATGACCGGCCTGGAGATCGAGCTCAACCTCGTCGACGACGCCGGCGAACCGGCCAACGTCAACGCCGAGGTGCTCGCCAGCATCGCCGACCCGGCGTTCCAGACCGAGATCGCCCAGTTCAACATCGAGATCAACGTGGCGCCGCGCGAGCTCGGCGGCCCGGCCTTCGCCGACCTGGAGGAGGAGGTGCGGGCGAGCCTGAACTCGGCGGACGAGCGGGCGCGCACTTCGGGCGGGCGGATGGTGATGATCGGCGTGCTGCCCACGCTGATGCCGCGCCACGTGAAGATCGACTCGTTGTCGAAGAACCCCCGCTACGCGCTGCTCAACGAGCAGATCCTCGCGGCCCGCGGCGAGGACATGCACCTGTCGATCCGCGGGGTGGAATCGCTGTCCACCTACACCGACTCGATCACCCCCGAGGCGGCGTGCACCAGCGTGCAGCTGCACCTGCAGGTCAGTCCGGCGGAGTTCGCGTCGTACTGGAACGCCGCCCAGGCGATCGCCGGGGCCCAGCTCGCGGTCGGCGCGAACTCCCCGTTCCTGTTCGGGATGCAGCTGTGGCGCGAGACCCGCATCCCGCTGTTCGAGCAGGTCACCGACACCCGCTCCGAGGAGCTGAAGGAGCAGGGGGTGCGCCCGCGGGTGTGGTTCGGAGAGCGCTGGGTGACGTCGGTGTTCGATCTGTTCGAGGAGAACGCCCGCTACTTCCCCGCGCTGCTGCCGATCTGCGAGCCGGAGGACCCGATCGAGCAGCTGGCCGCCGGCGAGATCCCGGAGATGGCCGAGCTGGCGCTGCACAACGGCACCATCTACCGCTGGAACCGGCCGATCTACGCCGTCGTCGGCAGCGGGGACGCGGCGACCCCGCACCTGCGCGTGGAGAACCGGGTGCTGCCGGCCGGTCCCACCGTCGTCGACGCGCTGGCCAACGCCGCGTTCTACTACGGGCTCGTCCGCACCCTCGCGACGTCGACCCGCCCGGTGTGGACGCAGATGAGCTTCCACGCGGCGGAGGAGAACTTCCACGCGGGTGCCCGCGACGGCATCGACGCGGAGCTGTACTGGCCGGGCGTCGGCCAGGTGCCGGCGACGGAGCTGGTGCTGCGGCGCCTGCTCCCCCTCGCGCACGAGGGCCTCGCCGCGTTCGGGGTGGCCGACGCCGATCGCGAACGCCTCCTCGGGATCATCGAGCAGCGCTGCCTCACCGGGATCAACGGCGCGGCGTGGCAGGTCCGCACCGTGCAGGCGCTGCAGGAGCGCGGGTTGGAGCGCGTCCCGGCCCTGCACGCGATGCTGGAGCGGTACGTGGAGCACATGCACGCCAACCAGCCGGTGCACACCTGGGAGCTACCGGCCTGACGCCGCCGGCCGCCGGGTGATCCCGTACCCCGCGGCGCGGATCCTCCGATCCCGCCCGCACCGCGATCGCGGCTCAGCTCCCTCCGCCCCAGCTCGTCGACGGGGACGTGCATGCGGCGAATCCGCGTCTCAGTGGCCTGCACAGCACTCGCGCCGGCTCTCACCAGCTGCGGCCCCGGCACCAGCGACACGGTCGTCGGCGGCCAGATCGCCGACAGCAGCGCAACGGCGACTGCCGGAGCCGTCCGCGCGGACCCGCTCAGCGTTCGACACCAGCAGGCCGAAGCGGCGTCTCCGTCCTGGCCGTGGATGCGGCGTCCGGCGAACCGGCCTGGTCCCTGCTCGTCGCCGTCTCGGACGCGCAGCTTGGTTCGCACACCGGCCCCGTGATCACGCGAGTGGTCGCGGCGTCGGAGGACGCGGCGATCGTGACCTACGACCACGGCACCGATCAGACGTCCACGACGGGCATCGACCCCGAGATCCGTAGGGTGCTGCGGCGGCGTGCCCGCTACCTCGCAGAAGCCGCGATCGACACCACGATCCCGGGGACCGGATCGACCATCGGCGGCGATCCGCTGATGGGTCCCGGCCACCGGCGGTGGCCATGATCGCCGGCGAAGAGCGCTGGACGGCCGCCGACCGATCGGCCAGCGTGTCGACCCTCCAAGCCCGCCCCAGCCTGTTCGTGCCGGCCCGAACCGACTACGGCAGCGGGCGGACGAGCTGCTCTTCCTCGAACCCGCGAACGGCGAAGCCCGGGCGGCGATGCACGGTCGCCGGGACCTGTCGATCAGCCCTCGCAACCGGATTCCGTGCGCCTACGACGAACAATCGGTCATCGTCTGCAGCCGGACCGGACCAGGGGCGACGCTGGTCGCGCACGACGGGTCCACCGGCGAGCAGCTGCGGAGCCTTCCCGATCCCGGCAACGACCGGATCGCCCGGAGGTTCGCGGCCTCTGGCACGGAGCACTCTGCGGGCGGACGAGCACCGGCCACGTCGTCCTCGTTGCCCGCACCGGAACGCGGATCGTTCGGTGGCTCCGGGCATCGCCCCGACCCGGGTCAGCTCCTTCGCCGGAAACGCGCTCGACGACCAGGGCAAGCCCGCCGCACTCCCTGTCAAGGAATGGCCCGCGGTGGAAGCACGGTCCTCCGGGCCCGAGGTGTGACGCTGCAGCGCCGAGGCGGACGCCGCTCGCTGTGCTCAGATCTCTGCGATGTCGATCTCTGCGATGTCGCTGTCGCGCATGTCGTGAGGCCGCCCTCCCAGCCCACGCCCCCAGCCGGCGCTGAAGAGGCTGTCCACGGCTTCGGGCGAGGGCCGCGCGCGGAAGCTACCGGCGCAGGGTGAGATCGCCCGGCCGCGCTCGCCGTTCGCAGCCCGAGCCGGCGCACGGCTGCGGCGAGGAGCGGCTCATCGACGGCCACGTGAACCGCCGACCGTCCGCCGTCCGCCGCTCATGCCGGCGCGAACGTCTCGCGCAGCGCCCCCACGAGGTTCGGCGCGAGATCAGCCGCCTCGATCAGCTGCTCCTCCGCGTCCGAGCGCGGGTCGCGCAGGCGCAGCGCGCACGCGCTGGGCCCGTCGCGCAGGACCGCGGCGACGAGCCGGGCCTCCCGGTAGCCGGCCTCCCGGGTCGGCTCGCCGTCGGGATCGGCGTCCGGCGGGGCCAGCATGATCTCCTGGACGACGGCGCAGCCGGCCACCTCGTCCGGCCACATGATCGACGCCAGTGCCGCCGCGAGGTCCGGCGAGGGCAACGCGTCCTGCGCGATGGGGGTGAACGCGGAGCGGGCGTCGAGGTGCGCGGCCAGGTGTGGCTGGGCCGCGAGCAGCGCCGCGGTGGGCACGACGGCGAACAGCTGCGCTGGGCGGTCCCAGCCGGCCTCGGCCGCGTGCTGCTCGACCTCGCGTACCAGCGCGGCCAGCTCGGACGAGTCGGTCATGCGGTCCCTCCGCTTCCTGCACCACAGCCCCGCCCGCGGACGTGGGGGAGGAACCGCTCGTGCTCGTGATCTCTCGCCCGAACCCTAGTGCCCACCCCCGCCGCGACGAACGCTCTCCTACGGACGGACCGCCAGCACCACCTTCCCCGGCCCGCTGCGCTCCGCGAGCCAGCGGTGCGCGGTGGCCGCCTCCGCCATGTCGAGCACCGTGTGGGTCAGTTCACCGAGCTCTCCCTTCGCCTGCCGGTCCAGGACCGCGGCCATCGCGTCCCGCACGAGTCCGGGGCGCAGGTGGGCGATGCCGCCGAGGCTGAACCCGGTCACGGTGGCGGACGCGTGCCAGAGCCCGTCGGTGGAGACCTCGATGTCGTCGCCGCTGGCGTTCCCGACGACGACGTAGCGGCCGAACGGCGCGAGCCTGCCGATCAGTCTCCGGCGGAGATCTCCCCCGACCGGGTCGAAGACGACGTCGGGCGCGAGCGGGTCAGGTCCAGCCCCGTCCCCGGCGACCAGGACCTCGTCGCAGCCGTTCACCGTCGCGAGCTCGGCCCGCTCCGGTGAGCCGACGATCCCGATCACGCGCGCGGCCCCGGATGCGCGGGCGATCCGCGCCGCCTGCCCGCCGACCCCGCCGGAGACCCCGAGCACCACCACGGTGTCGGACGGCGCGAGCCGCGCGACGTCGGTGAGCGCGATCCACGCCGTGACGCCGTTGGCCAGCAACGCGGCGGCGTCGGCGGGATCCATCTCGGCCGGCAGCGGAGTGACGAGGTCGGCGCGCGCCGCGACGACCTCGGCGTAGCCGCCGGCGCGGCCGCCGCGGAAGAAGTCGTTCAGCAGCGCGGCCACGCCTTGCCCCGGCTCCAGGCCGGTCACGTCCTCACCGATCTCCAGCACGTCACCGGCGACCTCGATCCCCGGCGTGAACGGAGGGGCCAGGAACCGGAAGTGCCCGCTGCGGAACAGGGTGTCGACGAAGCCGACCCCGGCGTAGCGCACCGCGATGGTGATCTCGCCGGGGCCCGGGCGAGGCTCCGCCTGCTCCTCGACGGCGAGGACCTCCGGCCCACCGAACCGGCTGACGACGACGGCTTTCATCCCATTCCCCCTCATCGAACAGCGATGGCGGCGACCGGGGAGCCCACGGCGCCGGTGATCGGGAGCGGCTCGGCGACGAGCAGGAAGCTCCAGCGCCCCTCGGCCCGGCAGGCCGCCGCGAGCCGGCTGAGGTCGAACATCTCGCCGAAGGCGATCCCCAGGTGGACGAGCGCGACGGTGTGCAGCGGCTGGAACCGGTCCACCTCGTTGGGCCGGACCTCCACCCCCCAGGTGTCGGTCGCGATCGCGGCGATCTCCCGTTCGGCGAGCCACGGCGCGGTGTGCAGCGACAGCCCGGGGGCGGGGCCGCCCGCGTAGTCGCCCCACCGGTTGCGGCGGGCCTCGAGGTGCCCGGTGTGGACGAGCAGGGCGTCGCCGGGCCGGACGTCCACCCCTTCCGCCTGCACCGCCGCCTCCAGGTCGGCGACCGAGATGGCGTAACCGGGTTCGAGCGCCGCCACGCCCCGCAGCAGGGCGATGTCGAGCAGGACGCCCCGCAGGACCATGCGGCCGCACCACCTCTCGATGCCGTTGCGCTTCGCGCCGGCGCTGGAGTGCTCGGCCGCGCTGTAGCCGTTCCACATCTGCCCGCGGTGGAAGATGTGCGAGAGGGCGTCCCACTGCGTGCCGCACTGCAGCGGCATGACGACGACGTCATCGGCGTAGCCGAATCCCTTCGCCGGGCCCCACGGCAGCTGCTCCTGCGCCCCCGCGACGTGGTCGGTACCGGTGGCGGTCGTGATCAGTTGCGGGTTGCTGCGGAACCCGCCGGGCTGCGGCCCGCGCTGGTCGTAGGGGAGGGTCAACGAGATCACCTCACCGGAGCGCACCTCGGCGACCGCGGCACGGACGGTCTCGGCGCTGGTGAAGTTGAAGGCGCCCAGCTCGTCGTCGGGGCCCCACCGGCCCCATCGGCTCAGCTGCGCGATGTACTCCTCCACCACGTCGCTCGCGCTCATCGGGCCATCACCTGCTCGGCGCGCTGCAGCTCCCAGCCGCGCAGCTCGCCGCGCAGCGCGGGCAGCGAGTCGAGCGCTCGCCGCAGGGCACCCAGCTCCCCCGCGCACAGCTCCCGGTGCGGTGGCCGCGGCGGGCCGACGTCGCGGCCCATGAGCCCGGCAGCGGCCTTGATCGTCGACGGGTACAGCGGCAGCAGCGCGCGGAGCAGTTCGCTCACCTCGAGCTGGCGCTGCAGGGCGGTCGCGTGGTCGGCGGCGACGGCCGACCGCCACAGCTCCCGGACGAGCCGCGGCGCGACCAGGCCGGTGATCGAGAAGCAGCCGGCGCCGCCCATCGCGAGGTTCGGCAGCAGGTACTCGATGCCGTGGAAGATCGAGAACTCCTCGCGCCGCTCCCGGGCGACGTGCACGAGGCGCAGCATCTCGGCGACGTCTCCGCCCGCGTTCTTCATGCCCTGCACGGTCGGGACCTTCTGCAGCAGCCGATCGAGGAGCTCGGGACCGATCGGCGCGCCCGCCGCGGGGTAGGAGTAGACGACCAGGGGCAGCGGCGACGCGTCCGCCACCGCCGCGAAGTGCCGTTCCAGCGCCACCTCGTCCAGGTGGACGTGGTAAGGCGGCAGGCACACGACGCCGTCGGCGCCCTGCTCGTGCGCCCGTGCGGCCCGGTCGCGGGCCTGCGCCGTGGACGCGCTGCTGACGTGGACCAGGATCGGCACCCGCCCAGCGAGGGTCGCGACGGCGTCGTCGAGCATCTCCGCTCGCTCGGCCTCGGTCAGCAACAGCGACTCGGCCGCGTGCATGAACACGCACACGCCGGCCGCCCCGTTGTCGACGAGGAACTCGAGCTGGCGGCGGAACGTCGCGCGGTGCACGCGCCCCGTCGAGTCGAACGGGGTGAGCGGGCAGGCGATCACTCCCCGGCCGGGGATCGGAGAAGACATGAGTGTCCCCCAATCGGATTTACGGGACCGAATTCTCAGCCGTTACGGGTGATTCCCCGGAAAACAGTGTCCACCAATCGGTCGAGAAATTCTTCGTCGATGGGCGCGTGGCCGGTCAGAAGCCGGTGGTAGAGCGGGGCGTAGAGCGCGTCGAGCACCGTCTGGACGTCGATGTCGGGGCGCAGTTCCCCGTTCTCGACACCGGCCTTCACCACCGCAGCACCAGCCTCATGGCGAATCTGGAGGAAATCCGTGCGGAAGACCTCGGCCAGCTCCGGGTCAGTCTGGCAGTTGGCGATGAGGCCCCGCATCATCTCGCCGCCGACGCCGGCGAAGAAGGCGGAGACGCGCGACATCTGCTTGCGGATCGTCTCCCGGGCGCTGCCCGCGTCCTCGAAGGGGACGCTGAGCGAGTTGTACTCCAGGAACGCGTCCATGACGACCGCGGCACGGTTCGGCCACCACCGGTAGATCGTGACCTTGCTGACACCGGTCGCCTTGGCGATGGCCTCGATCGTGACGGCGGCGTACCCCTTGGACTTGAGCAGTTCGATGGTCGCAGCGAGGATCTTCGGGCGGTCCCGCGCCCCCACGAATCTGCTCGACTTCGCCGAGCTCCGGGAATTCCGCATCGCTGCACCACCTGATTCACGAGTGATCTCAGGCACCGCTGACCTCCGGCACCCCGAGGTACGCCGCGACGGTCGCCGGATGACTCAGGCACTCCTCGACATTTCCTGTCGTGACCACGATTCCATCGTTGATGACCGACAGGCTGTCGCACAGCTGCCGCACCAGAGGAATGTTGTGCTCGATCATGAGGATACCGATCCCGTCGTCGGCCAATTCACGCACCAGCGCCGCCAGGGCCGGGATCTCCTCCTCGGGGATGCCGGCCGACGGTTCGTCCAGCAGCAGGAACCGCGGCCGGGTGACGAGGGCGCGCGCGATCTCCACCCGCCGCTGCACACCGTACGGCAGCGCAGCGGCCGGAACGTCGCCGACGGCGGCGAGCCCGAACCGGTGCAGCATCGCGACCGCCCGGCGTGCGGCGTCGCGGCGGCTCGCCCAGGGTGTGCGCACCGGCCCGCTACGGCCGGGTGCCGCCGCCGCGACCAGGAGGTTCTCGTAGCAGGTCAGCTCCGGGAACAGACGGGTGTGCTGGAAGGTGCGCGCGATTCCGAGGCGGGCGCGCGCGTGCGGCGGGGCGGTGGTCGCGGGCACCCCGTCGAGCACGACGGTGCCGGCGTCGGGCGTCTCCAGGCCGGAGACGATGTTGAGGAACGTCGTCTTGCCGGCCCCGTTCGGCCCGATCACGCCGTGGATCTCCCCCGGCGTCAGCACGACTCCGACGTCGCGCAGCACCTGCAGACCGCCGAACGCCTTGGCGATCCCGGACACCTCCAGCCGCCCGGCGGGGCGGTCGACCGCGGACGCAGCGGCCGGGACGGCCTCGATCGCGGGGGCACGGAGCGGGCGGCGGCCCACGAGCCCGCGCGGCCGCACGATCATCAGCACGAGGACGACGACGGCGTAGATCAGCAGCCGGACGCTGTCCGAGGCGCTCAACACCTCCGGCAGCAGGGTGATCACCACCGCACCGAGGAGGGTCCCGAACGGGGTCGTGATGCCGCCGAGCACGACCATGACCAACAGCGTCACCGTCGCCGCGAACCCGAGCTCGCCCGGCACGAGCACACCGACGAGGTGCGCGTACAGACCTCCGGCGAGACCGGCGAGCGCACTGCCGAGGGCGAAGACCACCACCCGGTGCCGGTTCACGTCGATGCCCAGCGCCGAGCAGGCCAGTGGGTCCGCCGCGGTGCCGCGGGACCGGTGCCCGTACCCCGAGTTCTGCAGGACCGCCAGCAGGGCGAGGGCGGCACCGCAGAAGGTGAGCGCCGCCGGGGCGGTCGTCGCGGTGGGCTGGCCGACGAACCCGACGGCTCCGCCCGCCTGCTCGCTGTTGTAGAGGACGACGACGAGCACCTGCGCGAACCCGAGCGTGGCGATGGCGAAGAAGAACTCGCCGAGCCGCGAGGCCAGCACCGACAGCGGGACACCGAGCGCCACGGTGACGGCGGCGGCGAGCAGGAGGGAGGGCAGGAACGGCCAGTCCCAGTCCCGCGTGGCGAACGCGCTGGCGTACGCGCCGACGCCGACGAGCGCCGCCTGGCACGCCTGCATGATCCCGCTGCTGAGGACGTGCTGGTAGGAGATGGCGATCAGCCCGTTCACCGCGGCCAGCGCCACCAGGTATTCGTAGTAGTCCATCGCCGTCACACCTTCGTCACGACCCGGCGGCCGAAGATCCCGGTCGGCCGCGCCACGAGGACGACCAGCAGCAGCGCCCACACGAAGACGTCGCGGTACGCGGGCGAGACGTACTGGGAGAGCAAGGTCTCCAGCACACCGAGCGCGACGCCGCACAGCATGCTGCCCGACACGCTCGCGAGCCCGGCGACGACCATGATGACCAGGCCCTTGAACCCCAGCGAGGTGTCCATGAACGGCGAGAGCGTGCCGTAGACGGAGGCGAGCAGCACGGCCGCCACCCCGGCGAGCGCACTGGCCAACGCCATCGTCGTCACGGAGACCAGCCGCGTGTCGATGCCGAACGACCGGGCGACGTCCGGCCGGTCCGCGGTGGCCCGGATGGCCTGCCCGAAGCGGGTGGAGTGGATGAGCAGGTGCAGGCCCGCCATGACCAGCACCCCGACGACCAGCGCGCAGATCTCCGCGCTGCGCAGCGTCACGCCGCCCACCTGCAGGTCGGCCGGCGGGACGAGGGGCGGGAACGACACCGGATCCGGCCCGCGCACCACGATCACGATGTTCTGGATCGCGATCCCGGCGGCGATCGTCGCGATCGCCGGCGCGAGGAACGAGGACTGCTTCAGCGGCCGGATGGCGACCCGTTCGACGAGCAGCCCGATCGCGGCGCACGCGATCATCGTCGCCGGGAGGACGACCGGAAGACCGCCGCCGACCAGCGTCTGGACGGCGTAGCCGACGAACCCGCCCGCGACGAAGATCTGCGGGTGCGAGAACTGCAGCACGCCCAGCACCCCGAAGATCAGGGTGAATCCGAGGGCGAGCACCGCGTAGGTGACCCCGACGACCGTGCCGCCCCACAGCGCCTGGAAGAAGACGTCCATCACCCGGCTCCCGGCGCGGCGAGGTACAGGTCGGCGAGCTGGCCGGCGCCGCGCAGCCCCGCGGCGTCGCCGTCGTAGACGAGTCGCCCGGCGCTGAGCACGTACGCGTGGTCGGCGAGCTCGAGCGCCATGTGCGAGTTCTGCTCGACGAGCAGCACCACCGTCCCGTCGCGGGCGATCCCGCGGATGATCTCGACGACGTCCCGGACGACGACCGGCGCGAGGCCCAGCGAGGGCTCGTCGAGCAGCATGATCCGCGGCTTGGTCATCAGCGCCCTGGCGATCGCGAGCATCTGCTGCTCGCCGCCGGACAACGCGGCCGCCGGATGCGTCCGCCGTTCGCCGAGGCGGGGGAACTGGTCGAGCAGCTCCGCCGCCCGCGCCGCGCGGGCCCGCCTGCCGTGCAGGAGGTAACCGCCGACCTCGAGGTTCTCCTGCACCGTCATCGTGCCGAACACGCCGCGCCCCTCCGGGACGAGGGCGATGCCGGCCCGCGCCCGGGCGGGGGCGGAGCGGGCGGTGAGGGATCGGGGCGCGCCGTCCACCGTCACCGCGATCTCCCCGCCGTCGGTGGGGACGAGCCCCATGACGGCGTTCAGCAGCGACGACTTCCCGGCGCCGTTCGGGCCGAGGAGGGCCGTGATCCGGCCGGCCCGGGCGGTCAGCGACACGTCCCGGACCGCGTGCACACCGCCGTAGCGGACGTTCAGCCCGTCGACCACGAGGCGGGTTCCCGATGCCGACTCTGTCGTTGCCCATGTCGTTCCCGATGTCGTTCCCGATGTCGTTCCCGATGTCTCTGACATGGGCCGCCTAGACCCCCGGCTTCCACACCGCGAACCCCGTTGCGGTCAGTTCCAGCGGGGTGAAGAACGTGTGCTGGTTGTCGCCGCTGCCGTTCCAGCTGATCGGCCCCATCAGCGAGGCGAATCCGCGCGTCTCGCCCAGCGCCTCGGCGACGCTCGCGCCGGATCCCGGGTCCGCCGCCCGCGCCAGGGCGTCGGCCAGGACCTGCACGGCCGAGTAGGCCTGCAGCATCGTCCCGGTGGGGGCGCGGCCGAGCCGCTCCCGCATGCTCGTGACGATGCTGTTCGGGCCCGCTGGGTCGTAGTCCTGCACCGGCTGGAAGGTGATGAGGCCGTCCGCCGCGCCGCCGGACTGCTCGTACAGCGCCGGGTTGTTCAGCGTCGAGCTCGAGATGAACCGCCCGGTGAAGCCGCGGGAGCGGAACTGCTTCATGAGCAGGCTGGCCTCGGTCGCCTGGGCGCCGATCCACACGACGTCCGGGTCGGCGGCGAGCACGTTCGACACCTGGGCGGTGAAGTCCGTGTCGCCCGTCTGGAACGCCTGCGGCGCCGGCTCCAGCGCCACGCCGGCAGGCAGTGCCTCGGCCAGCTGCCGCACCTCGGTCACGCTCGCCTCGTTCGCCTGGTCGACGACGGCGCCCACCCGGGTCACCTGCAGCGCGGTGAGGACGTGCTCGACGAACTCGGGGACGACCTTCTCCAGGGTCGGGGTGAGCCGGAAGGTGAACCCGTTGAACTCCCCTTTCCACGCCGCCGACGAGGTCGGCAGCACGATCGGCACCGTGAGCTGCTCGGCGAGCGGAGCTGCGGCGAAGGCGGCGTTGCTGCTGTAGGGGCCGAGGACGGCGACGGCGCCGGACCGGGTGGCGTCGCGGAGCACCAGCGGGGCGCGGTTGGGCTGGGAGGCCGCGTCCAGCTGGACGACCTCCAGCCGGCGGCCACCGATCCCCCCGGCCTTGTTGATGTCCTCGACGGCCATGTCGTAGCCGGGGTTGGCCGCGTCGTTGAAGTCCTTGGCCGGTCCGGTCTTGTCGACGATCTCGGCGATGACGATCGGCGCCTCGGCGTCCGGCCGGCCGGGCTCGGCGCAGGCCGCGAGTCCGAGCGCGACGGCGAGCAGTGCACAGGTCAGGGAAGCAACCGTCGTACGACGACGCATCGGCGGGTCCTCCTCGTTGGTCGTGCTCCCCTCGAGGTCGGAGACAGATACTGAACGCAACGTTTCGTTTCGTCAAGCGGTTCGTCGCGCGCGGTGGCGAGCCGGTAACGGTGGGGGCCCGGACGGCGACCACGATCGCGGGAAGATCGACGACGAGGAGAGGGATGACGGACACAGCCGGGCAGACAACGGGGATGATCGGTCCTTACCGGCTCGACGGGTTGCTCGGCCGCGGCGCCATGGGCGAGGTCCACCGGGCCTACGACACCCGGCGCGACCGGACCGTCGCCCTCAAGCTCCTCTCCCCCGCGCTGGCCCACGACGAGGGGTTCCGTGAGCGCTTCCGCCGCGAGTCCTACGCGGTCGCCCGCCTGAGCAGCCCGCACATCGTGCCGATCCACGACTTCGGCGAGATCGACGGCCGGCTGTTCCTGGACATGCGGCTGATCGAGGGCCGCAGCCTCGACCAGCTCGTCGCGGACGGACCGCTGCCCGTTCCGCAGGCCGTCGGGATCGTCGGGCAGATCGCCGAGGCCCTGGCCGACGCGCACGACCACGGCATCGTCCACCGCGACGTGAAGCCGTCCAACGTGCTGGTAGCGCCGGACGGCTTCGCCTACCTCGTCGACTTCGGCATCGCCCGCACCGCCGACGACGGCACCGGCCTCACCTCCACCGGATCGACCATCGGCACGCTCGCGTACATGGCGCCGGAGCGGTTCGCGGGCGGGCCGCCGGACGCGCGGTCGGACCTCTACTCACTCGCCTGCGTGCTGGTCGAGTGCCTGACCGGCTACCGGCCGTTCCCCGGCCAGAGCCTGCCGAGCCTCATGCGCGCCCACCTCGGCGAGCCGCCGCCGCGGCCCAGCCTGCGCCGCCCGGGCATCCCGCCTGCGCTGGACGAGGTCGTCACCCGCGCGATGAGCAAGGACCCGCGCGACCGGCACCCCGATGCCCGCACGTTCGCGGCCGATCTGCACCGGGCCGCCGCCCACGCCCCTGGCGGCACTCAGATGCTCACGCTGGCCGTCCCGGAGCAGCCGGCGCGGCAGCCGATGCGGACCGGTGTGCTGCTGGCTGCAGCAGCCGGCATCGCGGTGGTGGCGGGTGCGGTCGGTGCGGTCCTGAGCGCTGGGCTGCTGGCCCCGAGGCAGGTGTCGACCGACGCCGCGGCACCCGCCCCGACGCCTTCGCCCTCCGCCGCCGCGGCGCCCATCTCGGCCGAGACCGCATCACCCCCGGCCACACCGAGCGCACGGCCACGCACCGAGCGGGCGGCCGAGCTCCTTCACACTCCGAGTCGACGGCAACTACGAGCTCTCGCTGCTGACGTACTACGACAGCAAGGGCGACGAGGTCCGCCGCCAGTCCGTGCCCGCCCCGTGGTCGGAGGTCGTCACGACCGCGGACTGGGGAGCCGATGCCTACCCGAAGGTGGCTGCGGGCACCATCTCGACCAAGGGCGACACCACCCTCACCTGCACGATCATCAACAACGACACCGGTGAGGTCCTCGTGACCGAGACCGACGAGAAGCCCGGCGCCTTCGTCTACTGCACCTTCACGGACTTCTGAACGATTTCTGTGCATGATCACCCCATGACCGAACCCGACCGCCGCAAGGTCCGCGAGTTCGCGCGCCACGTCTTCGGCCTCTACACCAGCGCCTCGCTCGCCTACATGATCGACATCGGGCACCGCACCGGGCTGTTCGAGGCGGCCGCGGCCGGCCCGGCGACGTCCGTGGAGCTGGCCGAACGGGCAGGGCTGGACGAGCGGTACGTGCGCGAGTGGCTGGGCGCCATGGCCACCGGCGGGATCATGGCCGTGGACGGCGACACGTTCACCCTCCCGCCGGAGCACGCGGCCGCGCTCACCGGCGGCGGGGCGAAGAACGTGGCGCCGATGGCCGCGATGGTGACGCTGCTCGGCCGCAACCTGGAGAAGGTCGTCGACGCGTTCCGCACCGGCGGCGGGGTGCCCTACAGCGCGTTCCAGCCCGAGTTCACCGGGGTGATGGACCAGCTCAACCGGCGGCCGCTGGACGAGCTGCTGATCGACGTGTGGCTGCCGCTGGTGCCCGGACTGCCCGAGCGGCTGGCCGCCGGGGCGCGGGTCGCGGACATCGGTTGCGGCACCGGGCACGCGCTGTGCCTGCTGGGCGCCGCGTTCCCGCACTCGACCTTCGTCGGTTACGACTTGTCCGCCGACGCGATCGCGCGGGCGGAGCAGGAGGCCGCCGACGGCGGACTCGCGAACGTGCGGTTCGCCGTCGCGGACGTGGCCGAGCTCGCTCCGGAGGAGCCGTTCGACGTCGTGTTCGCCTTCGACGCGATCCACGACCAGGTCGATCCGGCCGCCGTCCTGTCCGCGGTGCACGATGCACTGGTGCCGGGCGGACAGTTCGTGATGGTCGACATCAACGCGCAGAGCGCGGTGGCCGACAACCTCGACAACCCGTTCGCGCCGTGGATCTACGGGCTGAGCACGCTGCACTGCATGACGGTGTCGCTGGCCGAGGGCGGGGCCGGGCTCGGTGCCGCGTGGGGCGAGCAGACCGCGCGGCGCATGCTCGCCGAGGCCGGGTTCGGCGAGGTCACGGTGACCCCGGCACCGGGACAGGCGCTCAACGCCATCTACGCGACCTCGCGCCCGTAGCCGGTCACGCCGGCGTCAGCCCGTGCCGGCGATCCCCCAGCACCCGCTCGCACAGCGCCGCCTCGGCGGCCGCGGAGAAATCCTCCCGCGCGGCCACCGCGGCGGCGGTGTCGGCGAGCACGAGATCGTGGTTGATCCGCGCGGCCGCGGTGGTGCCGGCGGCCGCGGACACGACCGCGTTCGCGGTGAGATCGGTGACGTTCCCGGCCACCCACACCCCGGGCACCGCCGTGGCGCCGGTCGGATCGGCGGGCACCCGCACGCCGGTCGCGTCCTCGACGACGGACAGGCCGAGCGCGGCGAGCAGGCCGGCGCGGGCGACGAACCGCGGCCGCACAGCCAGCGCATCCACCGCCACCTCGGGGCCGGACACGAGCCGCACCGCGGTGACCCGGTCCACAGCCGGATCGACGACGAGCCCGGCCACCTCCCCGTCGACGACCTGGATCCGCCGCGCCGCGAGCTGCTCCCACTCCTCGTCGGACGGCTCCGGCGCGGTGTGCAGGAACAGCACGATCCGGGGGCTCCACTGCCGGAACAGCAGGGCCTGCTCGACGGCTCCGGCAGCGCAACCGAGCACACCGATGCGCCGGTCGCGCACCTCCCACCCGTGGCAGTACGGGCAGTGCAGCACGTCGCGGCCCCAACGTTCGCGCAGCCCGGGCACGGCCGGGAGCTCGTCGACCAGCCCCGTCGTGACGAGCAGCCGCCGCGCCCCGACGCTGCGCCCGGCCGCCGTCGTGACGACGAACCCGGCGCCGCAGCGGCGGGCGGCCACGGCGGGATCGAGCACGACGCGCCCACCGCAGCGCTCTGTCTCGCAGCGGGCCTCGGCGAGTAGCTCGGCGGGCGGCACCCCGTCGCGGGACAGCAGCCCGTGGACAGCCGCGGCCGGTGCGCCGCGCGGCTCGCCGCTGTCGAGCACCAGTACCGACCGGCGCGCTCTGACCAGCGTCAACGCCCCGGAGAGCCCGGCGATCCCGCCACCGATCACCACCACGTCCACGCTCTCGTCACGCATGCCGGCACACGGTCCTCGCACCCCGCGCAGAGCGCAACATCCTTCGGCGAGCGGAGGTCGCGCGGCGGGCAGTGCCGCACTACCGTGGCCGGATGGCCGAACTGCTCTCCGACTGCACGTGGACCATCCAGGGGCGGACGGTCACCCTGCCGGTGTCGATCACCCACGCGGAGAGCGCGGTGGCGGTCTACGCCGCACCCGCCGACGCTGCTGCAGAGCACCTGCGCGGCACCGAGCTGGAACCGTGGACCGTGGGCGGCCGGGCGCTGTCGGTGCTGCTGCTCGTGCACTACGACGAGTGGGAGCTGGGCACGTACGACGAGGTCGGGGTGGGGTTGCTGGTCACCGGACCGGGCCTGAAGGCGGGCCTGCACGTCCTCGACCTGCCGGTCACCGGCGCGTTCACCTGCGAGGCCGGGCAGGACCTCTGGGGCCTGCCGAAGTGGATGATGCGGGCGGAGCTGGAGTTCCACGGCCGCCGGGCCCGGGTGGTGGTGCACGACGGGCCGGAGTTCGTCATGGAGGCCGAGCTGACCGCCGGGCGGGTTCCGGTGCCGCCGCGCACCGCGTTGACCCTGCCGGTGTGGAGCCGGCCCGCGTTCGGCGCGCAGGCCGGGCGGCTGCTGCGCGGCACGATGCCGGTGCGGGTCTCCGCGGCCACGATCGGCCGGGGCAACTCGTCGGTGCAGCTCGGGGTGCACCCGATGGCGCTGCGCATGGCGGACCTCGGGATGACCGGTCGTCCGCTGATGGTCGTGCACGCCGGGCACGCCACGGGCTCGCTGGGCCCGTTCGCCGCGGTGGGCGGGGAACGTCCGCGGCGGTGATCGGGCCCTACTTCCGCTCCCGCCAGCCCCGCTCGAACGGCAGGCGCCAGGCGTTCGGCGCGATGAGCTGGTGGATCGCGTTCGGTCCCCACGTGCCCTGCGGGTACGGCTTCACCGGCGGCGGGTCGTCGAGCAGCGGCTGCGACCGCTCCCACAGCGACTCGATGCCCTCCGCCGTGGTGAACAGCGTGTGGTCGCCGCGCATCGCGTCGAGGATCAGCCGCTCGTAGGCCTCCAGCACGTCGGCGGCCGACTCGGTCTCCTGCGTGGAGAACTGCATCGACAGCTTCTCCAGCCGGAACCCGGGCCCGGGCCGTTTGCCGTAGAACGACAGCGAGACCCGTGACGAGTCGGCGAGGTCGAACGTGAGGTGGTCCGGCCCGGCCTCCCCCACCCCGGAACCGGGCGGGAACATCGTGCGCGGGGCCTCCTTGAACGCGATCGAGATGATCCGCATGCCCTCGGCCATCCGCTTACCGGTGCGCAGGTAGAACGGCACCCCGGCCCACCGCCAGTTGTCCAGACCCACGCGCAGCGCGATGAACGTCTCGGTGTCGGAGTCGGGGGCGACCCCGTCCTCGTCGCGGTAGCCGACGTACTGCCCGCGCACGACGTCGTGCGGATGGATCGGCAGCAGGGAGCGGAAGACCTTGTTCTTCTCCTCGCTGATCGCCCGCGGCTCGAGCGCGGTCGGCGGCTCCATCGCGACGAACGCCATCACCTGCATGAGGTGGGTGACGACCATGTCCTTGTACGCGCCGGTGGCCTCGTAGAAGTTGGCGCGCTGGTCGAGCCCGAGCTGCTCGGGGATGTCGATCTGGACGTGGTCGATGAAGTTGCGGTTCCAGATGGGCTCGAACAGGCCGTTGGCGAAGCGGAACGCGAGGATGTTCTGCGCCGCCTCCTTGCCCAGGAAGTGATCGATGCGGAAGATCTGCGACTCGTCGAACACCTCGTGGACGAAGTCGTTCAGCTCGATCGCGCTGCGCAGGTCGTGCCCGAACGGCTTCTCCATCACCACCCGCGACCGCTCGACGAGCTTCGCGTCGCGCAGCATCGCGATCACCGCCTGCGCCGCCTTCGGGGGCACCGACAGGTAGTGCAGCCGCTGCACGTCCTCGCCGAGCTTCTCCTCCGCGGCGGCGACGGCGGCGGACAACCCCTCCGGGCCCGCGTCGATCCCGACGTAGGTGAGCTTCTGGGCGAACCGCTCCCACGCCTCGTCGGACAGCTTGTGGACGCCGAAGTTGCGCATCGCGTCCTTGGCGAGATCGCGGAAGGCGTCGTCGGACAGGTCCTCGACCGCCGTGCCGACGACCCGCACGTCCGGCGCGAGCGCGGACTCCGCGAGGTAAGCCAGGCCCGGCAGCAGTTTGCGCTTGGCCAGGTCACCGGTCGCCCCGAACAGCACGATCACGTGCGGGGGCAGCGGTTCGAGGCCGCGCCGGCGGGGCCGGGAGGTCGGGGACGGGTACGCGATCGTCTGGGGGTTGCGCGGCGACACGGGCGTCCTCCTGCGAGCAGCACCGGGAGTGGAGCTCCTCGCGGGCGCTCCAGGTCCGAGACCTTAGCGAGCAGAGCCCGCGACGGCAGCCCGTCGACGCGCGGTGGCGCACCGATCCGAGCTGTACCAATCTGAGATCGGCTCGCCCGCGGCGGCGTGGAAGACTCCGGACGGCCACTGTCGTCGCGTCCGTGGAGGTGCGCCCATGATCCTCATCGTCATCCAGGCTCAGATCCGTCCCGACCGGCACGACGAGTGGTTGGCCGGCATCGACGAGTACACCAGGAAGGTGCGCGAAGAGCCGGGCAACATCTCGTTCGACTACTACCGCAGCGGCACCGACCCGTACGAGTACGCGATCATCGAGGTGTTCCGCGACAGCGAGGCCGGCGCCGAGCACGTCAAGACCGCGCACGCCCAGCAGTTCTTCGTCGACATGGGCCGCTGGGTCACCAAGAAGCCGAACCTGAACTACCAGGACCTGCCCGGCGATGCCTGGGTGGAGATGGGCGAGGTCACGCCCACCAACGACTGACCGCTCCCACCACCACGACGGCCGTGCGGCACCCCGCCGCGCGGCCGTCGTGCGTCGGTTAGCGTCGGGCGCGTGGAGTTCGACCTCATGACGCCGCCGGGCGACTGGGCGCACATCGCGCAGCTGGCCCGCTCGGCGCAGGACGCCGGCCTGTCCGGGATCGTGTTCACCGAGACCGACCTGACGCCGTGGATGTCGATCTCGGCCGCCGTCACAGCGGCGCCGGAGCTGCAGTACGCGACCGGCGTCGCGGTCGCCTTCCCGCGCAGCCCGATGATCGCCGCGGCCACCGCGTGGGAGCTCGCGGGTGCGACGCGCGGCCGGTTCCGGCTCGGCCTGGGTACCCAGGTGCGCGCGCACGTCGAGCGCCGCTACGGGTCCGCGTTCGATCCGCCCGGCCCGCGGCTGCGCGACTACGTGCACGCGGTGCGGGCCTGCTTCGCCGCGTTCGCCGGCCGGGAGCGGCTCGCGTACGAGGGCGAGTACTACCGGCTCACGCTGCTGCCGCACGGCTTCGTCCCGCCCCGCCACGAGTACGGCGACATCAAGGTCGACGTCTCCGCGGTCGGGCCGTGGATGTGCCGGATGGCCGGGGCGGTGGCTGACGGCATCCACGTCCATCCCCTGCACTCCGTGCACTACCTGCGCACCCGGCTGCTGCCCGCGGTCGCCGAAGGTGCTGCCTCGGCCGGCCGCTCCCCCGACGACGTCGACCTGATCGTCCCGGTGTTCATCGTGCCCGGGGACACCCCGGAGGAGCGGGCGCCGCTGCTGCGCCGGGCCCGCGAGCAGATCGCCTTCTACGGCTCCACGAAGAACTACGCGTTCCAGTTCGACGACCTCGGCTTCACCGGCACGTCCGCCCGGCTCAACGAGCTGCTCAAGGCGGGCGATCTCGACGGCATGCGCGAGACGATCACCGACGAGATGGTCGAGCACTTCGCCGTGGTCGGCCCGTGGGACTCGATCGCCGACACCCTGCGCGAGCGCTACCGCGGAGTCGCGGCCCGGATCGTCAGCTACCTGACCGTGGACTCGGTGGCCGCCGGCGCACCCATGCAGCGGTGGGGCGAGATCGCCCGCGCCCTCCGGGCGGATCCCTGAGGAATCGCTGAGCGGTCAGGGGGAAACACGGAGGTCTCCCGGCCGTGTGCGGAGCATCCTCGAACGAGTGGACACGGGGGTGAAGGAGACAGCGGCGGTGCCGGCGCCGACGGGGGTACCGGCGACCGTGCCGCTGCCGGTGCTGCACACGGCGACCGCGCCGCCCCGCGGGGGGCGGGTGGCGCGGGCGGTGAAGCGCGCCGTCGACGTGGTCGTGGCGCTGGTGGCGCTCGTGCTGGTCGCACCGGTCCTCGCGGTGCTCGCCCTGGCGGTGCGCCTGGAGAGCGGGCCCGGGGTGCTGTTCCGGCAGCAGCGGGTCGGGCAGCACGGGAAAGTGTTCACGCTCTACAAGCTGCGGTCGCTGCGACCGGTGGCCGGCGAGGGCGATGTGCGGTGGAACATCGACCACGACGCCCGCCTCGGGCCGGTCGGCCGGTTCATCCGGCGCACCTCGCTCGACGAGCTGCCGCAGCTGTGGAACGTGCTGGTCGGCGACATGAGCCTGGTCGGGCCGCGGCCCGAGCGGCCGTACTTCGTCGACCGGTTCTCCACGACCGTGCCCGGCTACGCCGACCGCCACCGGGTGCCGGTCGGGCTGACCGGGCTGGCGGTCGTGCGCGGGCTGCGCGGCGACACGTCGATCGTGGAGCGGGCCGCGGCCGACAACGAGTACGCGCAGCGCTGGTCGCTCGGGCTCGACCTGCTGATCGCGCTGCAGACGGTCCGGGTGCTGCTGAGGCGCTGACGCGGGCCTATGGTGGCGGGTGTGGACGTCATCGCCTACACCGGACACACCGATCCCGGTGGCCCCGCGGCCCGCCGCGACCTCGATGCGCTGAGCATCACGAAGGTCTCGGTCGGCCCCATGGACAACAACGCGTACGTGCTGGTGTGCCGCGCGACCGGCGAGGCGCTGCTGATCGACGCGGCGAACGATCCCGACCGCCTCGTCGACGCCATCGGCTCCGGGCCGAAGCGGCCCGACCTGCGCCACATCGTCACCACCCACCGGCACTTCGACCACTGGCAGGCGCTCGGCGCGATGAAGGGCATGTTCGAGGCGCGCACGATCGCGCACCCGCTCGACGCGCCCGAGTTGCCCGTACCGGTCGATGAGCTGGTGGACCACGGCGACCAGGTCCGGTTCGGCGAGATCACGCTCGACGTCGTGCACCTGCGCGGGCACACGCCGGGCTCGATCGCGCTGATCTACCGCGACGACGAGCGACCGCACGTGTTCACCGGCGACTCCCTCTTCCCCGGCGGGGTCGGCAAGACCAACTCGCCCGAGGACTTCACGTCGCTGATCAACGACGTCGAGGAGCGGATCTTCGCCGCGCTGCCCGACGAGACGTGGGTCTACCCCGGCCACGGGGACGACACCACGCTCGGCGAGGAGCGGCCGCACCTCGGGGAGTGGCGGGCGCGCGGCTGGTGAGCCGTGCAGGTCCCCGCGTCGAGAACGGCACTGCCGTGATCGACGGGCCTCGTCGATCACGGCGACGTCGTGCTCGACGGTCCCACCCACCCGGCTGCGGGCAGGATCACACCCCGTGATCCCCGGACATCCGCTGGTCCACGGCCCCTTCGACGCTCTACTGTGGTGATCACCGCGGTCGCTCGGGGGGTAAGACCGTTTCAGCTTCGGGTGACCGGGGGATGCCGTGGGGATGCCGGGTCGACGGCGTGCCGTACGCGCGATCGCGCGCACCGTCGTCGCGCTGGCCTCCGCGAGTGCTCTCGTCGTGGCCGGGCTGGCCTGGGCCCTCCAGCACCGCGTGCAGGACGCCCTGGTCACCAGCGACGCGACCGTGCCGCAGACACCGGTCGTCGCGGGTGAGTCGTTCACCGCGCTGCTCGTCGGGCTCGACGCGCGCACCGACGCGTCCGGCAACCCGCTGCCCGCCGAGCTGCTCGACAAGATGCATGCGGGCCCCGACGAGGGCCAGCTGCACACCGACACGATCATTCTGCTGCACGTGCCCGGCGACCCGGCGAAAGCCCCGGTCGCGCTGTCCATCCCCCGCGACTCGTACGTGCCGATCGCCGGCGGCCGGGGCACCCACAAGATCAATTCGGCGTACTGGCGGGGTGTCCGCGAGGCCCAGCAGGAGCTGGCCCGCCAGGGCGTGACCGGCCCCGAGCTCGACCGGCGCACCCGCGAGAAGGGGCGCGCAGTGCTCGTCGAGACGGTGGAGAACCTCACCGGCGTCACCGTCGACCACTTCGCCGAGATCAACCTCGCCGGGTTCGTCGAGCTCACCGAGGCGCTCGGCGGCGTGCCCGTCTGCCTCGCCGCACCCGCCCGCGACAGCTACTCGGGGCTCGACCTGCCGGCGGGCCGGCAGACCGTCAGCGGCGCGACCGCGCTCGCGTTCGTGCGCCAGCGGCACGGGCTCACCGGCGGTGATCTCGACCGCATCGGCCGGCAGCAGGCGTTCCTGGCCGGGCTCGTCCAGCAGCTGCGCACCACCGGCGCACTCACCGATCCCGACCGGCTCGCCGAGCTCGTCGGGATCGTGACCCGCCACGTCGTGCTCGACAGCAGCTGGGACATCCCGCAGGTGGTCGCGCAGGTCCAGGCGCTGCAGATGGACGAGCTCACCCTGCACACGATCCCGACCGGCCGCCCGGACCTACCCACGCCCGCCGACGGGATCGCCGTGCAGATCGACCGCACCGCGGTCCGCGAGTTCGCCACCGCTCTGCTGTCCGACGAACCGGAGATCGCGGCGACGACGGTGGCTGCGCCCGAGCCGCTCGCCGTCACGAGCGCGCCGGCACCGACGACGACCTCGTCGGTGAGCCCGTCCCCCACGGCGCCGATGACCCCCATCCCCACGACGACCGCGCGGGTGATCAGCGCGGACGAGGTGCCCTGCGTGCCCTGATCGACGCTGCGCGATCAGGATGCGTGATCAGTGCTGCGGGCTCAACGGATCCCGCCCGGCAGGTCCTGCCGCGACATCTGCCCGACAACGAACGTGGGCGGGCGGTCGGCGGCGTTGCGGCCGGTCAGCCGAACGACGTTCGCCGGGCCGCCCAGCTCCGTCACCTGCGGATCGACGAGCGCACCGCCCCACGGTGCCGCCGCGCCGGGCGCCGCATCGGCCCGGACGGCGGCGGCCCGGTCCGTGGCCGCGGCCGGGGTCTCGTGGGTCGCGCAGACCGTGCTCACCGCGCCCGCGGGATCGTCCGGGGCCGGTGCGGCACCGACCGCGTAGGCGGATCCACGCTCCGGCCGGTGCAGCATCACCACGGCGAGCCCCTGGCCGAGGCAGTCGCGCAGCGCAGCGACCTGCGGATCGTCGGCCAGCGCCGGGCCGGGGCCGTCGACCAGCTCCACCGGCGCGCGGGCACCGCCGACGACCACGTCCGCGCCGATCGGCCGGATCGTGGCGGCCTGCACGGTCAGCGGCTCGGCGACGGCGAGATCGCGGGCGAGCACGTCGGCGCCGGTCCAGCCGGCGGCCTCGGCCGCCGTGCGGATCGCCGCCGCGTCCTGCCCGCCCGCCACCAGCGTGATCAGCGGGCCGCCCGCGGAGGCGGTGGCGGTCCAGTCGGCGCCGAGCACGTCGATGCGCAGCCGTTCGGCCAGCTGCTGCGCGTACGGGCCCAACCGGCCGCCGCTCACCAGCTGCGACCACGTCCCGGAGCCGGTCGCGACCGCGCGCAGATCGACGAACTCGACGACGCCGCGGACCCCGCCGCCGAACCGCGTCAGCGCGGCCGCGAACGGTTCGTCGGGGACGGCAGCGGGGTCGGCCGGCGCGGCCGCGGTCGGCGTGCCCGCCGTGGTGCAGGCGGCGAGGACGGCCAGCACCGACGCGCACAGCGCCAGGACCGCCCGGCGGCGGAAGATCATGACCGGACCGTAGATGACCGGTGCGAGGACCGGTACCGCACCGTTCGGCCAGGGCGAGCGGGCAGACTGCACCCCGTGACCGACAGCTTCCCCCGCCGCCAGGCCCGCACCCGTGGCTTCACCCTCGGCGCCCCTCGGACGTTCACCGTCTCCCCGGACGGGGGGCGCGTGGTGTTCCTGCGCAGCAAGGGCGGCACCGACCCGGTGACCTGCCTGTGGACGCTTGACCTCGAGACCGGTGAGGAACGCCTCGTCGTCGATCCCGGCGAGCTCGGCCGCGCCTCTGACGCCGACCTGCCCCCGGAGGAGAAGGCACGGCGGGAACGCGCCCGCGAGCAGGCGGGCGGCGTGGTCGGCTACGCCACCGACCGGCCGGTCACGATGGCGGCCTTCCCGCTCGGCGGGCAGCTGTACGTCGCGGAGTTCACGGCGGGGCTGTCGCCGCGGCAGCTCGAGACGCCCGGCCCGGTGATCGACCCGCGACCGGATCCGAGCGGCCGCTGCGTCGCCTACGTCAGCGGTGGCGCGCTGCACGTGCACGACCTCACCGCGCGGACCACCACCACGCTCGCCGAGCCGGAGGGCGAGGGGATCACCTACGGGCTCGCCGACTTCGCCGCCGCGGAGGAGATCGGGCGGATGCGCGGGTTCTGGTGGGCACCCGACGGCAGCGCGCTCGTGGTCGCGCGGGTGGACGAGAACCGGGTGCGGCGCTGGCACATCGCCGACCCCGCCAACCCCGACCGCACCCCCACCGTCGTCGCCTACCCGGCCGCCGGCACGAACAACGCGCGGGTCACGGCCGAGATCATCGGCCTCGACGGCAGCCGGGTGCCGATCGACTGGGACGTCGAGCGCGACGAGTACCTCGTCGACGTCGTGTGGGACGCGCACGGCCTGCTCGTCGTGGTCCAGCCGCGGGACCAGCGGGCGCTGCGCACCCTCACCGTCGACCCGGCGACCGGCGCGACGACGCTGTTCACCGAGCGCACCGACCCGGCGTGGGTCGACATCATCCCGGGTGTGCCGGCCCGGCTGGCGTCGGGCGCGCTGCTCGACGTCGACGAGAGCGGCGACACCCGCCGGCTCACCGTCGACGGCGAACCGGTCACGCCGGAGGGGCTGCAGGTCCGCGGCGTCGCAGACGTCGACGGGGACGTGGTGCTGCTGCGCGCCGGCACCGATCCGGCGTCGGTGGGGCTGTGGACGTGGAGCCCCGACGGACTGGTCGAACGCACCAGCGGGCCCGGCGTGCACACCGGGCGGCTCGCCGGCGGCACGCTCGTCGTCTCGGCGGCGACGCTGGACAGCGACTCCACCGTCACGACCGTGCACCGGGGTTCGGCGACGTGGACCGTGGCGTCGCTCGCCGACCTGCCCGGCCTCGAACCCGCGCCCGCCCTCGCGAAGGTCACCGAGCGCGACCTGCCCACGGCGCTGCTGCTGCCGTCGTGGCACGAGCCCGGCACGAAGCTGCCCGTGCTCATGGACCCCTACGGCGGGCCGCACGCCCAGCGCGTCGTCGCCTCCCGGCGGGCGTTCCTGACCAGCCAGTGGTTCGCCGAGCAAGGCTTCGCCGTCGTCGTCGTGGACGGGCGGGGCACCCCCGGCAAGGGGCCGCGGTTCGAGCGGGCCGTGCACGGCGACCTCGCCGGGCCCGTCCTGGAGGACCAGGTGGCGGCGCTGCACGCGCTGGCCGAACGGCACCCGGACCTCGACCTGAGCCGGGTGGGCATCCGCGGCTGGTCGTTCGGCGGGTACCTGGCGGCGCTCGCGGTGCTGCGCCGACCCGACGTCTTCCACGCCGCCGTCGCCGGTGCGCCCGTCACCGACTGGGCGCTCTACGACACCCACTACACCGAGCGCTACCTCGGCACCCCCGACGGCGACCCGGACGCGTACGCCCGCTCATCGCTGATCGCGGACGCACCGAAGCTCACCCGCCCGCTGATGCTGATCCACGGGCTGGCGGACGACAACGTGGTCGCCGCGCACACCCTGCGGCTCTCGTCGGCGCTCATGGCGGCGGGCCGGCCGCACACCGTGCTGCCGCTGTCCGGGGTGACGCACATGACGCCGCAGGAGGTGGTGGCGGAGAACCTCCTGCTGCTGCAGGTGCAGTTCCTCAAGCAGGCGCTGGGGATCGAGGAGGGACCGCATGCCGCGGGCTCCGCGGTGAGGCCCGCAGCATCCTGACTGCGGCCACTCTTCCACGGACGTCACTTCAGATAGCAAAGGGCGCTTGAGAGTGACGGCCGCGGTCGGCTACGGACGCATCGAGCCCCGTCCGCGTCTCGACCGGAATGCGGCGGTCGTCCTACCTGCCGGCCATGTCGTGCACGTTGGGGCCGAGGCCCTGCAGCCGATGTCGCTCGACCTTCTGGGTTGGGGTCTTTGGCAGAACGTCGCGCCGCTCCCAGTAACGCGGCACCATGAACGGCGCCATCCGCTCCTTGCAGAACTCGTGCAGCTCCTGCGGAGTCACCTGTGCCCCGCCGTGGATGACGTAGACCAGCTTCACCTCGTCTTCGGCGAGCTCGGAAGGGACTGGCACCGCGACGCACTCGGCGATCGCGGGGTGCTGCGCGACCGAGTACTCCACCTCGGACGGCGAGATGTTCTCCCCACGCCTCCTGATGCAGTCCTTGGCCCGGCCCCGGAAGGACAGATTGCCGTCGGTGTCGTAACGGCCGAGATCGCCGGTACGGAAGAACCCGTCGTCGGTGAACGCTGCCGCGGTCCGTTCCTCGTCGCGCCAGTAGCCGTCGAACAGCGCCCCGCGGCGACGTGCCCGGATCTGGATCTCGCCGTCGGAGCCGTCCGGGGCGTCCACGCGGATCTCCCAGCTCGGCAGCGCCTTGCCGACCGTACCGACACCGCCGCTGCCGGGTGAGCGCGCAGCGTTCATCCCGGTTTCGGTCAGACCGTAGATCTCCATGAAGCGTACGCCGAACCGCTTCTCGAACGCCTCGACCGCGGGCGCGGACACACCGCCGCCGACGGCGAGCCGGACCGGATGATCAGTGACCGGATCGGGATGGGTTTTCAGCAGGATCGGCACCATCGCGCCGAGCAGGTTGACCACGGTGCCGCCATCTCCGCGCACCTGCTCCCAGAACCGGCTGGCACTGAACCGGTTGCGGATCACCACCGGTCGGCCGGCGAGCAATCCGCCCAGCAGACTCAAGCAGAGCGCATTCGTGTGGAACAGCGGCAGCGTCGTCCAGAACACGTCGCGCTCGATCGGCTCGACCGCGCTCAAATAGGCGTCCGCCTCGTGAAGCAGGAACGCTTGACTGAGTATTGCTCCTTTCGAGCGACCGGTGGTGCCGGAGGTGTAGACGATCGCGCCGGGGGCAAAGGGATCCGCGGTGCCGGGGTACGGCGTCGAGCTGCTGACCGAGGTGAGGAACTCGGCTGCCTCGAACAGTTTGGCCTTGACCGCACTCGCCCGAACATCGGCCTGCTGCGAACCGTCGAGCAGGGAGGAGTCGACGAGCATTGCAGCAGGCTCAGCGTGCGAAACCATGTAGCGAAGCACGTCACCGCGATGCTGTGGGTTGAGTGGTACCAGTATCGCCTCGAGACGTGCGCACGCTCCCAGCGCGACCGGGAGCTCTCTTGCGTTGCGTAGCAGGACGACCACGCGGTCCCCCGCGTTCACCCCGCGTGAGCGAAACATCCCTGCAGCTCGCGAGGACAGCTCCGCGAGCTCTCGATACGAAATTCGATCCCCTTCGAAGCATAAAGCTGTCCGCTCCCCGAGCTCGGCAGCTCGTCGATCGAGCAGCTCGGGGAGTGACAGGATAAGAGACTCGTCACTCATACCGCCGTCCATCCCCCGTCCACGACCACAGTGCTTCCCTGACTGTATTCGGACTGCACGAGGAACCGGAACGCTGCAGCGAGTTCGCCCGGGTGACCGAACCTGCCGGCGGGTACAGCTCGCAACATCGCATCGCGGATATCCGGTCGGGAGTCCAGCCACTTCTGGTTCAGCTCGGTGGGCACCACACCCGGTGCGATGCAGTTGACGGTGACGCCGGCCAACGCGACCTCGGCGGCGAGGCTGCGTGCGAACGCTTCGACCGCACCTTTCGTTGCAGTGTAGCCGGATCTCTCGGTCAGGCCGATGTGCGCGCCCGCCGAGGACACGAAGATCATCCGGCCGAACCCTGCGGACAACATCCCGGGAAGCAGCGTGTGCGCGGCCAGCATCGTACCCAGCACGTTGGTGCGCCACATCTCCTCCCACTGCTGGGGAGACGATTCCACGAACGGCGCGCGATGGTTGAGGCCAGCCGCGGTGACGAGTACCCGTGCAGGACCGGACATCTGTTCCTCGATCCATCGGCGTAGCCCGTCCCACGCCTCGGTGTCCGCGATGTCCATGGAGAACGGATGAATTCGACCGGGGTGCTTGTCGGCGACGCGGCGCAGCCGCTCCTCACCGCGGCCCACGATCACCACGTAGGCGCCGAGGTCGACGAGCGTCTCGGCAGCGACCGAACCGATCGCACCGCCACCACCGGTGACCACCGCCGTCATGCCGTCGATCTCACGCACGGTCGTACACCACCACGTGCAAGCCGTCTCGAGACGCAATGCTGACCTTCAGCGGAGCGCCAGCTCGCAGCAACGGCGAAGCATCACCGGCCATGTTGCCCGGAATGCGAATTCCTTCGGGGAACTCGGCGAGCACCACGGTGTAAGGGACGGGGATCTCCGGGCGAGTCGCTCGATGCACGACGATCCACGAGTACACCACCGGCGTAGATACCAGCTCACGCCAATCCAAGGTCGAATCTCCGCAGTGCGGACACGCGGGAAGCGGCGGGAAGTGGAAACGCTCGCAGCGCGTGCAGCGGGGCGCAAGCAGTTTGCCGCCGGCCAGGCCCTGCCAGAACGGCGCACTCTCGAAGTCCGAAACGGGATGTGGAACGCCGGGCAGAGGAAACTCGGTATTCACAATCATGCGACCTCCACGATCCTACGGAGTTTCGGAAGTGCCGCCTCGGGCGCGAACGTCGCGGGCAGAAGGATGAGGTGGTCGGCGATCTGCAGGTACTCCCGGAGGCGTTCAGCGCACTCATCCTCCGACCCGGAGACGAGGAACCTGGCCAGACGCGCGGAGTTCTCGCCGAAGTGGGCTCGTAGGAATTCCTCACCATCGCCTCCACCGCGGCCGTGCACATCGACCATGACGGTGACGGCGACGCGTGCCATCGGCCTTCCTGCCTCCTCACACATCTCCCGCAGTCTCGCCGCCGCCTTGCCCAACTGCTCCACGGTGACCAGATGGGCGGTGAAACCATCAGCTTGCTGAGCCACGACCCTGCGCAGCGCCGCCTCGGATCGCCCGCCGATCCACAGCGGACAACTCCGTTCGGGGCTAGGCGAGACACGACGGCCCGGATCATCACCGGTCCACCATCGGCGGATGCTCGACAGCGCCTCGTCCAGAAGCTTGCCTCGATGACGAATCGAGACGCCAACCGCCTCGAAGTCCGGCTCGTGATCACCGCCGACTCCGACGCCGAGCTCCAGCCGGCCCTCCGAGAGCCACCACAGGCTGCCCAGCATCCGCGCCGACAGCACGGGCGGACGAAGTCCCGCGAGATAGACGTTGATGCCGAGGTGGATTTGACTCGTTGCGGCAGCCAAGTATCCGAGTGTGGTGAGCGGTTCCAACATCGGCGCCCGCCACAGCAGATGATCACCTGCCCATAGCGCGTCGAACCCGAGGTCCTCGGCGAGCGCCGCGTACTCACACACCTCACGAGCCGGGGGCACGCCGCGTGGGAACGACGCAGGGAGGAACGCACCGAGTCTCAAAGCGCTGCCAAGATCAGTCCGGAGCCCACCGTCATCGCTCCACCGGTAACCAGCGCGATCTCGGCGTCTGGCACCTGACGCTCGCCGGCCTGGCCGCGCAGTTGCTCCGTGGCTTCGACCACGTGGTTCAATCCGTGGATGTAGGCCTCAGACAATAGGCCGCCATGGGTATTGACCGGCATGGACGACTCCATCGTCAACGTCGACGGGTCCTGGGCGTAGTCACCGCCCTCGCCAGGCTTGGCGAATCCCAGACCCTCCAGGGCCATGATGACCGAGTAGGTGAAGCAGTCGTAAATCTCCGCGACGTCGACGTCGTCCGGGCCGATACCGGCCAGGCCGAAGAGCCGCTCGCGAATCGCGCCAGTGAAGTTCTCAGACATGTCCGGCCAGGCGAGGTCGTCGTCCAGATCCACGCCCGGCGACTGGCGCCCACCGTACGCGGCCGACAGCACACCGACCGGACGATGGCGCAGCGATCGTGCTCGTTCCGCTGAAGTCACCACCACCGCACAGGCGCCGTCGGTCTCCAGGCAGATGTCGTAGAGGTTGAAGGGATCGACGATGCGAGGGCTGCCGTGGTAGTCGGCAAGGGTCATCGGTTTGCGCTGCTGCGCCCGCGGATTGCGGATGGCGTGCGAGCGGGTCACAGTGGCGATCCGGCCCAACGCGTCCTTGCTGGTGCCGTAGCGCTCCATGTGTCTGCGGCACCACATCGCCACGTGTTGCGGATAGGTCATCCAGCCGAGCGGTGCCATGTACTGACGGGAGCCGTCGGCAGTCATCTCCTGGCCGGTACCGCCGAGGCGCATGCCGGAGCGGCCGTTCATCGCCCGGTAGACGACGACGGTGGTCGCCAGGCCGGCACGGATCGCCGCGTCCGCTGCACCGACCACCGCCACCGAGACGTTGCCGCCACCCAGCCAGTCGAGCATCCAGCCGGGCGCAGACAGCCCGAGCGCCGTCGCCACCGCCTGAGTCGGCGCAGAATCGTTCATCGCGAACGAGATCACGCCGTCGACATCCTCGGACGACAGTCCGGCGTCCTCGATCGCCTTCCGGCACGCCTCCTCGGCGAGAGAAAGCGTGCTGCGATTGGACCGCTTCATGAACTCCGTGTAGCCGAGGCCGACGATGGCGGTGTGCACCGTGCTCACTGCCCCACCTCCATTCCCAGGTATGCGGACATCAACCGGGAGTCACCGAGCAGCGCACGCGCCTCGCCGGTCAGAGTGAACCCACCCTGCTCCATGACAAAACCGCGGTCGCAGAACTCGAGCGCACGGGACGCGTCCTGCTCCACAAGCACCACGGTGAGGTCGCCACGTAGCTCGGCGAGCGCAGCGAAGATGACGTCGACTGCGACGGGCGCTAGCCCCAGCGAAGGCTCGTCGAGCAGCAAGAGGCGGGGCTGCGCCATCAGTGACCTGCCGAGTGCAAGCATCTGCTGTTCGCCGCCGCTCATCGTCGCGGCGAGCTGATCGCGCCGTTCGGCAAGACGAGGGAACAGCTCGTAGACGCGCCGCTCACTGGCCTCGGCATCGGCCCGGCACCGCGGGCTGTACGCACCGAGCCGCAGGTTCTCCGCAACCGTCATCCTGCCGAAGATTTGCCTGCCTTCGGGAACTAGCACCACCCCGCGGCGCACCATGTCGGCGCTGTCCTCGCCGGTCACGTCTTCGCCGTCGACCGTGATCTGCCCTTCCCACGGGGGCAGCAAACCGGCGATCGTGTTCAGCAACGTGCTCTTTCCGGCGCCGTTCGCGCCGATCACCGCGACGAACTCGCCGGCGGAGACGTCGAGCTCCACGCCGCGAACCACCGGTCCGCTCTGGTACCCGACGACCAACCCGTCAACCGACAACATCGCGCGCTCCCAGATAAGCGGCTCGCACGTCGGGGTTCTTCGCGATCTGTGCGGGTGTTCCCTGAGCGAGCTTCTTGCCGTGGTGCAACACCATCACCTCTTCAGCGAGCCGCATGACGATCCTCATTGAGTGCTCGACGAGGATCAGACCGAGGCCCCGGTCCGCTAGCCTGCGCACCAGCTGCATGCTCACGTCCTGCTCCGCGGCGCGCAGTCCGGCGAAACACTCGTCCAGCAGCAGGTACCGCGGCTGGGTGGCGAGCGCGCGGGCGACTTCGAGCTGCTTGCGCTGTAGCAGGGTCAGCGACCGCGCAAGCTGGCTAGCGCGGTCGGCGAGCCCCACTTGCTCCAGTGCTTCTCGGGCCACCGCCTCGGCTTCAGACGCGTCGTGGTGTCGAACGAAGGCACCGACCTTCACGTTGTCCAGCACAGTCATGGCGGCGAGCGGACGCACGACCTGGAAGGTGCGGGCGATCCCGAGACGACATCGCTGCCAGGGCGGCAGTTCGGTGACGTCGGTCCCGTCGAGCACGACCTTGCCGCCGTCCGCCTTGCGCATGCCGCTGAGCACCTCGAACATCGTGCTCTTGCCCGCACCGTTGGGCCCGATCAGCGCCAGGATCCGCCCCGGAGGCAGTTCGAGCGACACAGAATCAAGCGCGAGCAGCCCGCTGTATCGTTTGGACACCTTCTCGGCCACGAGGGCCATCAGCGCACCACCAGCTCTCGATCCCGACGGGCGATGCCGACGATCCCGGACGGCAGCAATGTGGCCGCCAGCAGGACGAGCGCCCCGTAGACAATGGTGGAAATCCCGCCCGCAGCGATGGACTGCGGCAGACTCCGGACGATCTCCCCGATGATCGTGATGAACGCCGCGCCGACCACAGGGCCGTACATCCTGCCCAGACCGCCGACGAGGGTGACAGCCAGGACGATGTTCATCCACTCGAAGGACATGACGAAGTTCGCCTCGACGGAGAGCAGGTAGCCCGCGGCGAGCACGCCGGCGAAACTGGTCGCGGCTGCGGTGGCGACCATCGTGACGGTGAGCACCGACGGCACGTTGACACCGAGTGCCTTTGCCGCTTCCTCGTCCTCGCGGATCGCGGCCAGCATGTATCCGAACCGATGCCTGCTCACCCAGATCCACACTGCCAGAGCGATCGCCACCATCACCATGCCGATGTAGAAGGAGTTGAACTTGTTCAAGAAGATCAAATTCAACGGATCGTCGACGAGCGGAAGATGCACGCCGAGCAACTTGTAGGCGATCTCGTACTGGCGCACCAGCTCCAGCAGGACGTAGGCGAATGCCAGGGTCAGCAGGGCGAAGTACAGCGCGCCGATCCTTCGGCGGAAAGCAATCGCGGACATGATCCAAGCGAAGATCGCGACCACCGCCGCGGCGATCACCCCACCAACGAGGAGCGGGACCCCAAGATCGACGAACAGGACCGCACTTATATATGCGCCGAGGCCGAAGAACGCGCCGTGGGCGAGTGAAAGCTTGCCGGCGAGCCCGCCGACGAAGTTCCAGCAGATGCTGATGTAGGCGTACAGCGTGAACAGCACCAGGGCGTTGGCATAGCGCGACGGAACCACCTGTGCCACGAGGATGGCGACGATCAGCAGCACGACCGGCTGGAGATAGCGCAACCACGGCTGGTGGTCGAGCATTCGAGACAACGACGGTCCTGCCCAACGCCGACCAGATCCGGCTGAGAGCTTCCCGGTGGCCGTCGGCCCCCCTGTCGCGGTGGTCATTACGCCCGGCCCTTCCCGAGTATTCCTTCCGGTCGCAACCACAGCACCGCTATCAACATCAGGTAGACGAGCGGTTGGTAGACCACGCCCGGCAGGTACGACTGGGAGAAGCTTTCGACGAGCGCGACCAGCATCGCGGCGACTACGAGGCCGGTGAGCGAGCCCAAGCCGCCCAGCGCGGTAACGATGAACACCACGATCAACAGCTCGAATCCATCGAATGGGCTGAACGGGAGATAGATCGCGGTTAGTGCGCCGGCGAGTCCGGCGACACCGGTGCTCAGCCCGATGATCCGGGCCGACATCCTCCTGATGGGCACCCCGACGACCGCCGCTCCAGCGGCGTTCTGAGCGATGGCGCGCATCGCACGCCCCCCGTAGGTGCGGTGCAGGTACATCCCAAGCGCCCCGACCAGAGCCATGCCCGCTATCCCGATAGCGAGCCGGGGTACAGAGATGGAGAGTTCACCGACGTGGATTGCGGCGCCGCGGTACGGAGCGTGAACGCTGGTGACGTCCGGGCCGAAGAAGGTCAGCAGCAGCCCTTCCAGGATCAGCGCAACGGCCAGTGTGGTGATCAGCTGGAACATGTGCGTTGACCACCTCAACAAGAGCGGCCACAGACCGAGGCCGATTAGGTAGAAGGCCGGTGTGAGCAGCACTGCGGAGATGATCGGGTCCAGCCCGAACCACCGGTTGAGCACCAGGGCGGCGTACGATCCGCTCACCACGAGTGTGCCATAGGCGAAGTTGACCACGTTGATCACGCCGAGCGCCAAGTGGAACCCGGACGCGAGCAGCGCGTACAACCCGCCGAGGAGCAGCCCGGAGATCAATGCAGACCAGAACAGCACCATTCCGGCGCTCCCTACCAGGTCGCGTGCGGAACGGTCGGTTCGGTGACGGCGAACTCCTTCGGGAGCACCGCTTGCTGCTGGCCGTCCTTGATCTGATAATAGACTCCTCGGATTGCGGAGTTGGCGCCGGTGGCATCGAACTTGACGCCGCCGGGCGCGATGAACCCGTTCTCCCCGGCACTCAGATCGGTCGCTGCGATGGCCTCGTGAATCTTCGCCTTGTCGGTGGAACCGGCGCGCTCGAGAGCGTCGACGACGACGGAGGCCGCCGCGTAGCCCAATGCGGTGAACGGGTCGACCGGACCGGACTGCCCCTGCCTCGCCTTGTCGAGGAATCCCTGCAGCCCGGGCAGCTTTAGGTGTTCCACCCAGTACGACTCACCGACGAAGCCTTCCGCGGCGTCACCGGCCGAAGTGATGAACTCTCGGCTGATCAGGCCGCCCATGCACCCGGCGATCAGTCCGACGTCGTAGCGCATCGTCTGCATCGACTGCAGGATCAGCGCGCCGTCCTTGGCGTAGGAGGCGAGCACCACGACATCGACACCGTCACCGCGCAGACGCTGCAACAGTGGTTCGAAGTCGTTTGTGTCCAGCGGGTAATCGTAGTAGGAGACGTCCCACTTGGTGTACTGCGGGAAGAACTTGCGCATCGCGTCCGCGTAGAACGGACCCTGGATGTTCGACTCGAACAGCACACCGACCTTCTTCGGCCGGTAGCCCGCCTGGTCCAGCACGGTCTTGGTGTTGAGGACGAAGTCCTCGGTGTAGCGTTGAGAGTTGCCACACGAGGTGAACGTGTAGCGGAAACCGCGCTGGTTGATCTGGTCCAGCACGCTGACCGAGTTCACGATGGACACCTGCTGGCGCTCCGCCTCCTGTGTCGCCTGTAGCATGGCCGGCGAGCCGACACTGCCAATGCAGACCTGTGCACCCTGTTCCGCGAGTCGGGCGAGTTCCCCGGCCGCCACCTCCGGCTTCGACTGGTCGTCCGCCTCGATCAGGTTGATCTTGGCGCCACCGAGGGACTTGATCCCGCCAGATTCGTTCGCCTCGTCGATGCGCATCAGCACACCACCCGCCGCGGCCTGACCCACTGCGGCGACCGAGCCGGTCCGCGAGAACAAATGCCCCACGGTGATGTCTCCGGAGCTCGCCGTGGAGCGTGAGTCGGCGCAGGCGGTGAGCGCGCCACCAACGCCCATGAGCGAAGCGACGGCGAGGCCGTATCTGCCTGCGTCTCGCAGCAGTTGGCGACGAGAAAGCTCACGGTGAGACATCGTTGTCACTCCTCGGTTATCGGCGCTCCGATCACGTACTGCGGGTACTCCCGAGCCCCCTGCTCGGTGAAGATCGCGGTGAGAAACAGCTGGAGCTGGTGTGTCACGTAACTCTCGAAGGTGAACCGCTTGTGCAGGAACCAATACTTGAGCGCCCAGCTCTGGGCCAACGCGACGAGGTCGTAGGCGATCAGTTCTGCATTGACCTCGATGAACATGCCCGCCTCGATGCCCTCCCGAACCGTGGCGGCAAGCAGCTCGATGGTCTCGACCTCTAGCTCCTGGGTGCGTCGCCTGCCAGCGACGTCCAATGACTTGCTCTCCCGGTAGCCGAGCACGGTGAGGAACCTGCGTTCCGCCATGACCGTGCTGTAGGCCCGGAACCCGGCGACGAGCCGTTCAACCAGGTCCTCGACGCCGGCCATCGCCTCAGGCACCTCTCGGCGGTAGGCCTCGAGGATGTCCAGGAAGAGGAGGAGAAGCACGTCCTCCTTGCTCGGCACGTACTGGTAGATCAGCCCGACGCTGACCCCCGCCTCCTTGGCGAGCTCCTGCATCGACATCGAGTGGAAGTCGGTGCGCTCCAGCAACCGGCTGGCGGCGTCGACGATCTGCCGCCTCCGCCATTGCGCTCTTGCATCTGAGATCGCCTCTGGCCCCAGCTGCTCCATCGAATGACCGTTCATTCGTCTTGAATGACTGTTCAATCACGATAGGCAACTGTGTCCCGAGACACAAGCCCCGCAGAAGTCCTGGGACGCGCACGTACAGGCCAGCCCTCAGGCAGCCAGCCGAGCAGTTCTGCGACCGAGTTGATCGGTCGGTGTGCGACCACGCTGGCGCGATGCGCCGCCGGGAGGCAACGCTCACTCCGGCACGTGCACCGGCTCCGCCGGGTGCGCGGCCGCCCGCCGTCCCGATCGCCAGTCGGCGATCGCGATCACCCAGGCGAGCGCGATCACCACGGCTGCCGCGCCGATCGCCGCCCCGACCGCCACCGGGTACGACTCGCCGCTGGCCGCCAGCACGCTGTAGAACAGGCCGGCGAGCGCCGCACCGCCGATGGCGGCGCCGATCCGCTGCCCGGTCTGCAGCGCCCCGCCCGCCGAGCCGGCCATCGCGACCGGCACACTGCGCAGCGTCATCGTGGTGTTCGGGGAGATCACCCAGCCGCCCCCGACACCGGCCACGAGCAGGGGCAACCCAGCGGCGGCTCCGGCAGCGCCGGCCGGGGTCAGCGCCAGCACCACCGCTGTTGCGGTCAGGCCGAGCACGACCAGCCCCAGCCCGAGCACCGTGAGCAGCCGGTCGAGCCGCGCGACCAGCCGCCCGCCCACCGCGGCCGACACGGCGCTGCCCACCGCGAACGGCGTCACCGCGAGGCCGGACTCCAGCGGCGTGTAGCCGAGCCCGTGCTGGAAGAACAGCGCGAACACCAGCCAGATGCCGGAGAACCCGACGAAGTAGAGCGAACCCAGCGCGATGCCCGAGGCGTAGCCCGGGGTGCCGCGCAGCAGCCGCAGGTTGAGCAGCGGCGGACGGCCGTGCGCGATCACCCGGCGCTCCCACTGCACGAACAACCAGCCGAGCACGGCACCCAGCGGGAACAGCCACCACAGCCGGGCCACACCCCCGGCCGAGGCCAGGACCAGCGGCAGCAGCACCGTGAACACCGTCGCGCCGAGCAGCAGCACTCCACCCACATCGATGTGCTCCCGCCGGCCGGCCGCGGCCCGCGGCAGCAGCCGGGCCGCCAGCACGAGCGCGACGATCCCGATCGGCACGTTCACGAAGAAGATCCAGCGCCACGCGCCGGGCCCGTGGGCCAGCGCGAGGATGAGCCCGCCGGCGAGCGGACCGACCGCCGTCGAGATGCCGACCGTGGCACCGAAGAACCCGAACGCGCGGCCGCGCTCGGCCCCGCGGAACAGCTGCTGGATGAGCCCGGAGTTCTGCGGCGCGAGCGCGCCCGCCCCGAGTCCTTGCGCGAGCCGGGCGACGATCAGCCAGAACACCGAAGGGGCCGCTCCGGCTGCCGCGCTGCACAGCACGAACACCGTCAGCGCCGCGAGGAACATCGTGCGCCTGCCCAGCGCGTCGCCGAGCCGACCGCACGGGACGAGCGCGAGCCCGAACGTGAGGGCGTAGCCGGAGACCACCCACTGGATCTCCGCGGGGCTCGCGCCGAGGTCCTGCTGCATCGACGGCAGCGCGACCGACACGATGCTCACGTCGAGCAGGGTCATGAACCCCGCCGTCAGCGTCACCCAGAGGGCCTTCCACCGGCGGGGATCGGGTTCTGGCACGTCCCCGTGTCTACCCCGCGCCAGCGGGTCTGGCACCCTGGGGCCCCCTTACCCGGAGGTGACTTCAGTGACCCTGACCCGTCCCGACGTCGACCCGCACGACGGCCCCGCACCGACCGACCTGATCACCGAGGACATCACCGTCGGCGACGGCGCCGAGGCCACCGCCGGCAGCACGGTCGAGGTGCACTACGTCGGCGTGGCGCACTCGACCGGCGAGGAGTTCGACGCCTCCTGGAACCGCGGCCAGACGCTGCGCTTCCCGCTGGGCGTCGGCCGCGTCATCCCCGGCTGGGACCAGGGGGTGCAGGGCATGAAGGTCGGCGGGCGGCGCCGGCTGGTGATCCCGCCGCACCTCGGCTACGGCGACCGCGGCGCCGGCGGGGTGATCAAGCCCGGCGAGACGCTCATCTTCGTCGTCGACCTGGTCGGCGTCAGCTGATCCAGGACCGATACTGGGCGGCGTGCACCTGCTGCTCATCTCCGACACCCACGCCCGGCCGCTGCCGACCGAGCTGTGGGAGGTGATCGACGCCGTGGACGTCGTGGTGCACGCCGGCGACTGGGTCACCACCGACCTGCTCGACGATCTCGAGGCCGTCGCGGATCGAGTGATCGGCTGCTACGGCAACAACGACGGCCCGGAGCTGCGTGAGCGGCTGCCCGAGGTCGCCCGGGCCGAGCTGGACGGGGTGCGGCTGGCGGTGGTGCACGAGACCGGCCCGCTGCAGGGCCGGGAGCAGCGCTGCGCCCGCCGCTTCCCGGACGTCGACGTGCTGGTGTTCGGGCACAGCCACATCCCGTACGACTCCACGGCGCCGAACGGGATGCGGCTGCTCAACCCCGGCTCGCCCACCGACCGGCGCCGTCAACCCACGTTCACGTGGATGACGGCGGAGATCGCCGGCGGCAGGCTGGCGTCCGTGGAGCTGCACCACAAGGAACCCGCATGAGCCCGGCCCGGCAGCCGAAGGAGGAGCGGTACGGCGTCGAGCTGTCCAACCTCGACCAGCCGCTCTTCGACGGCGCTGGGGCCACCAAGCGCGATCTCGTCGACTACCTCGACGCGGTCGCGGACCGGATCCTGCCCGGCCTCGCCGACCGCCCGCTGTCCGTGATGCGGGTGCGGGTGGGGCAGGAGCCGTTCATGCAGAAGAACCTGCCCACGTACGCGCCGGACTGGATCCCGACGACACCGGTGTGGTCGTTCGCCGCGAAGCGGGAGATCACCTACCCGGTGTGCGGCGACCGGCGCACCCTGCTGTGGCTAGCCAACCAGCGGGCCGTCGAGTACCACGTGCCGCTGTTCCGCATCGGCGCCGAGGGGCCGGAGTACCTGGTGCTCGACCTGGACCCGCCGGCGGACGACGACTTCGGCCACGTCGTCGCAGCGGCTCGCGCGGTGCAGCAGGCGCTGGCCGACTCCGGGCTGCAGGGCGCGGTGAAGACCAGCGGATCGAAGGGGCTGCATGTGGTGGTGCCGCTCGCGCCCGGCACCTCCGCCGACGACGCCGCGGCCGCCACCCGGGCGCTGGCGAGACGGGCCGAGCGGATCGACCCGGGCGCGGGCACCACCGCCTACATCAAGGAGGACCGGCAGGGCAAGGTCTTCCTCGACTCCACCCGCGCGCACGGGGCCACCGTCGCGGCCGCGTACAGCCCGCGGATCCGCCCCGGCGTGCCGGTGTCGTTCCCGCTGGACTGGACCGAGCTGGACGACGTCGTCCCCGCACAGCTGACCATCCACACCGCGCTGGAGCGGCTCGGCGACCGCGACCCGTGGCGGGAGCGCATGCCCGAACCGCGGCGGCTGCCGACGGATCTGGTCGAGGAGGGGCACACGATCCCGGTCGCCCGCGTGGTGGCCATGCACGAGGGCAAGCGGCGCAAGCGGGCGGCCGAGCAGGACTAGGTGGCCGGTCGAGGACGACCCGCGTGCTGCTCACCACACGCTGAGAAAGTTCTGAGGTCGGCCGGTCGGAACCGGACGTCCGTCGCATACCTTTCATCGCGTGCGCCGAGTCCTCTTCGCGGTCGCCGCCGCCCTCGGCGTGCTGGCGTTCTCCGCAGCGCCCGCGTACGCGACCGCCACCCCCTCGCCGGCCCCCGCTCCCCCGCCCAATGCGACCGAGCAGCGCATCGAGGTGCCCGCCGGCCCGGGTGAACAGGGGACGGTGGAGCTCGACACCACCCTCTACCTGCCGGAGACGACCCCGGCACCGGCGGTGCTGGTCGCGCACGGGTTCGGCGGGAGCAAGACCTCCGTCGACTCCGACGCGCGCGAGCTGGTCGCGCGCGGCTTCGTCGTGCTCACGTGGTCGGCGCGCGGCTTCGGCGCGAGCGGCGGGAAGATCGGGCTGAACTCGCCCGACCACGAGATCGCCGATGCGCAGCGGCTCCTCGACTGGCTGGCGCAGCGGCCGGAGGTCCGGCTGGACGGCCCCGGCGACCCGCGGGTCGGCGTCACCGGCGGCTCCTACGGCGGCGCGCTGTCGCTGCTGCTGGCCGGCTACGACCAGCGCGTCGACGCGATCGCGCCGGTGATCACCTGGAACGACCTGGGCCAGGCCCTGTTCCCGAACGCGGCCACGCCGACGGACCTGCCGGTCGACACGCCCGCGCGCACCGCGTTCGCCCCGGACGGGGTGTTCAAGCGCGGCTGGGCCGGGGTGTTCTTCTCCGCCGGGCTCGGTCCGGCGCAGCGCGGCGGGGCCACCCCGACCGGCCCGGCGACCTGCGGCCGGTTCCGCGAGGAGATCTGCGTCGGCTACACCGAGGCCGCGACGACCGGCCGCCCCTCCCCCGCGCTGACCGAGCTGCTGCGACTGTCCTCCCCCGCATCGGTCACCGACCGGATCACCGCACCCACCCTGCTCGTCCAGGGCGAGGCCGACACGCTGTTCGGGCTCGACCACGCCGACGCCAACGCCCGTCAGATCGCCGCCAACGGCACCCCGGTGTCGATGGTCTGGTTCGCCGGTGGGCACGACGGTGCCCAGCCCGACGCCGCCACCCGCGCGCGGATCGGTGACTGGTTCGACCAGCACCTCGCCGGGAAGGCGCCGCAGGGCGAGCAGAGCACGTTCCGCTACGCCGTGCAGAGCGGGATCCGCGCCGGCAGCACCACCCCGACCGGACGCACCGTGCACGCCGATGCCTACCCGGGCATCGACGGCGCGGCGCCCGTCACCGAGGTGCGGCAGCACCTGCAGGGCGACCCGCAGCCGGTGCTGAACCCGGCGGGCGGCAACCCGGCCGCGCTCACGTCGCTGCCCGGCCTGGGCGGTGCGCTCGGCAACGCCGCGGGCCGAGTGGCCGCGCTGACCTCCGAGCTGCCGGGGCAGTCGGCGCAGTTCCGCACAGCGCCGCTGGAGCAGCAGCTGCTGCTCGCCGGGGCCCCGCGGGTCAAGCTCACCGTCTCGCGGATCCCCGGCCAACCCGCCGGCGACGAAGCGGTGCTGTTCGGCAAGGTCTACGAGGTCACGCAGGACGGCACCCGCACGCTGCTCGGCGGTGCGGTGGCCCCCGTCCGGGTACCGGTGCCCCAGTCCGGCCCGGCGAGCGTCACGGTCACGCTGCCCGCGGTGGTCGCGCCGATCGAGGCGGGCAACCAGCTGCTCGTGTCGTTCTCCACGACCGACCAGGGCTTCGCGGGCAGCACGGCGCCTGCCGTGTGGCAGGTCGGTGTCGAAGGTGAGCTCCTCGTCCCGACGGTGCCCGGCCGCTCGGTCGCGCCCAACACCGTGCCGCTCGGGCCGGCGATCGGGATCGGGATCGTGCTGGCCGTCGTACTCGTCGTCTGGCTGGTGTTCCGGCTGCGCCGCCGTCCGGCCGACGTCGAACCGGACCCGCACGCCCCACCCCTGGTCATCGAGGGGCTCGCCAAGACGTACAAGAACGGGTTCACGGCGGTGCGGGACGTGTCGTTCACCGTCGAGCGCGGCATGGTCCTGGGGCTGCTCGGCCCGAACGGCGCCGGCAAGACCACCGTGCTGCGCATGCTGATGGGCCTCATCCGGCCCACCGCCGGCAGGATCACCGCGTTCGGCGCCCCCGTGGGACCCGGCGCACCGGTGCTGGCCGACATCGGCGCGTTCGTCGAGGGGCCCGGGTTCCTGCCGCACCTGTCCGGCACGGAGAACCTGCGGCTGTACTGGGCGGCGACCGGGCGGCCCGCCGACGAGGCGCACCTCGAGGAAGCGCTGGAGATCGCCGGACTGGGCGACTCGATCCACCGCCGCGTCGGCACGTACAGCCAGGGCATGCGTCAGCGGCTCGCGATCGCCCAAGCCATGCTCGGGCTGCCCGACCTGCTGGTCCTCGACGAACCGACCAACGGACTCGACCCGCCGCAGATCCACGCGATGCGCGACGTGCTGCGCCGCTACGCCGCCGGTGGGCGGACCGTGCTGGTGTCCAGCCACCTGCTCGCCGAGGTGGAGCAGACCTGTACGCACGTCGTCGTCATGCACCACGGCGTCGTCGTCGCGACGGGCAGCGTCGAGGACGTGATCGCGGGCGGCGGTGCGGCGTCGTTCACCGTCGACGCGCCGGAACGCGCGGCCGAGGTGCTCGCGTCCCTCGACGGGGTCCGTGACGTCGCCGTGGACGGCAGCGCGGTGCACGCGATGCTCAACGGCATGCCGCGCGCGGCCGCGGTCCGGGCGTTGGTCGGGGCGGGGGTCGACGTCGCGGCGGTCGGGCCGCGGCGCCGACTCGAGGACGCGTTCCTGCAGCTCGTCGGAGAGGACACCACGCCGTGAGCGGAACGACCACGCAGCCGACGGTGCGGATGGACCGCACGCTGCCGATCCGGGTGGAGCTGCGCCGCCAGCTGCTGCGCCGCCGCACCCAGGTGGCGTTCGGGCTGATCGCGGCGCTGCCGGTGATCCTGTGGTTCGCGTTCACCGTGGCGCCGGCCGGGCCGCCGTCCGGGTCGCTCAACCTCGTCGACCTGGCCAAGAGCAGTGGCGGCAACTTCGCCGTGTTCGCGCTGTTCGCCTCGGCGTCGTTCCTGCTCGTCGTGGTGGTGGCGTTGTTCTTCGGCGACACCGTGGCAGCGGAGGCGTCGTGGTCGAGCCTGCGGTACCTGCTCGCCGCGCCGATCCCGCGGGCCAGGCTGGTGCGGCAGAAGGCGATCGTCGCCGCGGTGCTGTCCTTCGCGGCGATCGTGCTGCTGCCGGTCGTCGCGCTGGTGGTGGGGTCGATCGCCTACGGCGTCGGTGACCTCGTCAGCCCCACCGGCGAGTCGCTGTCGTTCTGGACGGGCGCGGGGCGGGTGCTGCTCGGCGCGGTCTACCTGTTCCTGTACCTGGGCTGGGTGGCCGGGCTGGCGCTGCTGCTGTCGGTGTCGACCGATGCGCCGCTGGGCGCCGTCGGCGGGACCGTGATGGTGGCGATCGTGTCGCAGATCCTCGACCAGATCACCGCGCTGGAGGGACTGCGCGACTACCTGCCCACCCACTACGGCACGGCCTGGGCGAACCTGCTGGCCACCGACGTCGACTGGGACACGATGACCCGCGGCGTCTTCTCGTCGCTGATCTACGCCGCGGTGCTCGGCGGGCTCGCGGTCTGGCGGTTCACGCGGAAGGACATCACCAGCTGAGGCCGGATCGCGCCGTGCGGCGAGTCCCGCGTCCCGTCGGGCGAGTCGCGCGAACGGTCCGAGTCCCGCACCCTGGCCGGTGAGCTGCGCGTCCGGTGTGCCCGGTGCGGATGTCGTGTAGTCCGTGCGGGGAACGCGCAGCTCACGAGCTCCGTCCTCGGTGCTCAGCGGGCCCGGACTCCGTGGTCGCGCCCCAACGCAGGACTCGCCGCGCCGCGTGCGGGACTCGCGAGACCATTCGCGCGACTCGCCGCGCCGCGTGCACGACCCGCCGGACCAACCGCGGGACTCGCGAGACCGAACGCGGGACACGTGGGGCCGTGTGCGCGACTCGCGGGACCCGAACGCAGGACTCGCCGATCCCGCGCGGCTCAGCTCAGTTCGGCCAGTCGCTTCTGCAGGAACGCCCGCTCCGCGTCGTTCCCGGCGAGCGCGACAGCCTCCGCGTACGCCGCCCGGGCCGCATCGACCCGGCCGAGCCGCACCAGCAGCTCAGCCTTCGTAGCGGGCAGCAGGTGGTAGCCGGGCAGCTCCAGCTCTTCGACGACGGCCAGCGCCGCCTCCGGGCCGTGCACCTCGGCGACGGCGACGGCCCGGTTCAGCGCGACGATCGGGGTCGGTGTGAACTGCAGCAGTTGGTCGTACAGCGCCAGCACCTGCCGCCAGTCCGTGGTGGGCCCATCGGTGTGGACAGCGTTGATGGCGGCCTGGATCTGGTACGGGCCGGGCCGGTTGCGGCGCAGGCACTCGCGCACGATCGCGTGCCCCTCGGCGATCATCGCGCGATCCCACAGCGAGCGGTCCTGCTCGGCCAGCGTCACCAGCTCCCCCGACGGCCCGACGCGCGCCGGTCGGCGGGCCTCGCTGAGCAGCAGGAGCGCGAGCAGCCCGAGCACCTCGGGCTCGTCCGGCATCAGCGACGCGAGTTCGCGGGCCAGCCGCAGCGCCTCCCGGCACAGGTCGGCCCGCACGAGCTCGCCCCTCGATGCCGTGTAACCCTCGTTGAAGATCAGGTAGAGCACGGTGAGCACGGGCGGCAACCGGGCGGGCAGCTCGGCCTCCGTCGGGACCCGGTACGGGATGCGGGCGTCGCGGATCTTCTTCTTCGCCCGCACGATCCGCTGCGAGATCGTGGCCTCGGGCACGAGGTAGGCACGGGCGATCTGGGGGACCTCCAGCCCGCCGAGCAGCCGCAGTGTGAGCGCGGTCTGCGCCAGCGGCGACAGCGAGGGGTGGCAACAGGTGAAGATCAGGCGCAGCTGGTCGTCGCGCACCGGTCCCACCTCCTCGGGCTCGTCGTCGCCGCGGTGCAGCAGCAGGGCCTGCACGTGGCGTGCCTCGCGGGTGGACTCCCGGCGGATCCGGTCGATGGCTCGGTTGCGGGCGGTGGTGACGATCCAGGCGCCCGGGTTGGGCGGCAGCTCCGCCCACTTCTGCACCGCGATCGTGAACGCGTCCTGGACGGCCTCCTCGGCGAGCGAGATGTCGCCGAGGAGGCGGGTCAAGGTGGCGACGCAGCGGCCGTACTCGGCCCGGTAGACGCTCGCGAGATCGGTGGGCATCAGCCCTGGCTGAGCTCGTCGAACGAGCGCACCTCGATCGGCGCCGCACAGGCCTCCGCGCAGCGCCGGGCCCACTCGAGCGCCTCGGCCCGGTCGGCGACGTCGATGACCCAGAAACCGCCGAGCTGTTCCTTCGTCTCGATGAACGGGCCGTCGGTCATCGTCACGGCGCCGCTCTCGATGCGGACCACGGTGGCGGTGTCCGGGTCGGTCAGCCCGCCGCCGAACACCCAGACGCCCTGGGCCCGCATGTCGTCGTTGACCACCTCCACCCGGGCGACGGACTCGTCCCACTCGGCACCGGTGGGCAGGGGGACGCTCCAGTCGTTCTGGACGGCCAGCATGAAGCGCACGTCGATCACTCCTCTCAGGCGAGCCCGTCGAAGGGCCGGACCTCGATGGGGGCGCGGCAGGCCGTGGTGGCCTTCTCGGCCCACGCGAGCGCGGCGTCGAGATCGGCCACCTCGATCACCCAGAACCCGGCGAGGTGCTCCTTGGTCTCGACGAACGGCCCGTCGGTGGTCGTGACGGCGCCGTCGCGCGCACGGACCACGGTGGCGGTCTCGGGTGGCCGCAGCCCGCCGGCGAACACCCAGACTCCCTGCTCCTTCATCTCGTCGTTGATCGCACCGGTGCGGGCGAGCATCTCCTGGAACTCGGCGTCGGACAGCTGCACGGACTCGTCGTTGATGACGCTCAGCAGGTAGTTCACGGCTTCTCCTCGATGTCGGGACGAACGGGTCAGGGCAGGCGTCGAGCGACGGAGGGAACCACGATGGCAGCTGCGGCGACGTGCGTCAGCATGAGCAGCAGCCGGGTCGACGCGGCGGCGGCGACGATCAGGTCGGGCACGAACGACAGCACGGTCAGCGCGCCCGTGGTGCGGATCCACGCGGTGCGCGGGCTGCGGGCGAAACGACGCAGCGCCGCAGCGATGACCAGCCCGATCACGCAGCAGATGACGGTCAGCACGGCGAACCCGGAGAGCGGGATCTCAGCGCCGCCGACGGCGGTGCTGATGCCGAGGGTCTGGCCTGCCGCGGCGACGAGCACGGCTGCGGCGGCCCCGCCGGCGGTGGCGGCCGCGCCCGTCAACAGCAATGAGCCGAACGACGGGGCGGTGCGAACAGTGGGGGCGGAAACGGTCGTGGTCACGGGAACCTCCGGTGCGGTGCGGGGAGCGGCGGGGTGCCCCTCCCTCGCCCTGTCCACGAACGCGCCCCGGCCCGTTCGACACCGGCCGGAAGGATTTCCGGGAATTCCGCTCTGTGGGGTCAGCCCGTGCGCGGCCTTCTCGGCCGTCGTGGTGATCCGCGCGGCCCTGGTGGCGGGCCGTTTCGCGGTGACGATCCAGAGCAGGATCGCGCGGCGCACCGACGGCGGGAACGCGTCGAAGCGCTCCCGCGCGGGCGGGTTCGCGGCCAGCGCATCGGCGAGGTCCTGGGGCACGACGAGGTCCTCGACGCCGTCGAGCAGTGTCCAGCTGCCGTCCGCCTTCGCCGCGTCGACCACGGCCTGCCCGGCCGGGGTCATCAGCCCGGCAGCGGTGAGCCGCTCGATCCGCGCCTTGGTGGTGCGCGCCCAGCCGCTACCGCGTCTGCGCGGGGCGTACCAGATCATCCTCCGCTCGTCGTCGAGCCGCTTCGCGGTGCTGTCGACCCAGCCGAAGCACAGCACCTGCTCGACGCACTCCTCGTAGCCGAGGGTGGGCCCGTCCGCGGAGCGCTTGTAGGTGACGAGCCGGACGCCGCTGCCGCGGGCGTGGTTCTCGGCGAGCCAGGCCCGCCATTCCCCCGATCGTCGCCGGCTGGATCCGCTCTGCGTCGTCGCGCACGCAGCGATGCTGGCAGGACCCGGATGCTGGCAGAACCCGCCGACGATCAGCAGGGTGATCGGGAGAGGGAGATCGGCTCGTGTGCCAGGATCGCGGACATGCAGTCGTTCCGGCTCGAGAGTCCCCGCATGCTGGCGGTGGACATCTCCGGCGACACGATCCGCGCGGCGACGGGGTCGATGGTCGCCTACACCGGCCAGGTGCAGTTCAAGCACGCCGGCATGGGCGGCGGTGACGGCCTCCTCGCCGGCCTCAAGCGGCGCGCGACGGGCGAATCGCTGTCGATGATGGCGTGCTCGGGCACCGGTACCGTCTGGTTCGCCAAGGACGCGATGGACGTGATCATCATCGAGCTGGCCGGCGACACCCTGAAGGCCGAGTCCGAGCAGCTCCTGGCCCTGTCGGACAAGCTCACGACGGACGTCGCGTTCGCCGGGCTCCGCGGCATGTCCTCGGGGCAGGGCCTGTTCACGACGTCGGTGACCGGGTACGGCACCGTGGCGCTGCTGTCGGCGGGCGGGCCACCGATCGCACTGGAGGTGACCCCGCAGTACCCGCTGGTGGTCGACAAGGACGCATACATCGCCAGCCGCGGTCAGCTCAACCAGACCGTCGTCACCGACGTGTCGTGGCGCAACCTGATCGGTGAGTCCAGCGGCGAGGCGTTCTCCCTGCGCTTCGACGGCCACGGCGTCGTCTACATCCAGCCCGAGGAGCGCTGACGTGGGTTTCTCGGCGGTCAACAGCAAGGTGATCGCGGCGCCGGTGGAGCCGGGCCGCGAGGTGCTCGCCCGGCGCGGGGCGATGCTCGCCTACACCGGCGCCGTCACCTTCTCCCCCGTGCACCTGGGCAGCGGCGGGATCGGCGGGTTCGCCGGGCGGATGGTGTCCGGCGAGCAGGTGCCGATGATGGTCGCTCAGGGCCAGGGCACCGTCTACTACGGCTACCGGGGCCTGTACGTCACGATCATCGAGCTGGACGGCAGCGGTCCGCTCTCCGTCGAAGCCGACCGGCTGCTCGCCCACGACGCCGCGCTGCAGTCGACGGTGGTGTTCCTCGGGCAGCAGGGTGGCATCCGGGGTGCGGTGCGCGGCGCGGTGAGCGGGCAGGGCCTGTTCACCACCCAGTTGCACGGCTACGGTTCGGCCGCGGTGGTCTCGCACGGCGGCACGATCGCGGTGCCGGTCGGGCCGGCCGGCCCGGTGTCGGTGGACCCGCAGGCCTACGTCGCGCACGTGGGGCACGTCGACGTCGACATCTCCGCGTCGGTGAGCTGGCGCGACGCCGTGGGCCGCGGCTCCGGCGAGGCGATCCAGCTCAAGTGCACCGGCACCGGCACCGTCTACGTCCAGGCATCGGAGCAGAAGATATGAGCGACGGAGTACCCCCGGCCCCGCTGAACCCGTCGACGCTGCCGGACAACGACAACGTCCCGGGCAACCACTACGCGTACTGCGTGAAGCTGGACGGGCAGCTGTTCATGCAGACCGGGCGGATGATCGCCTACTACCCGGCGCCGCACAGCCAGGGCATCCGGTTCGAGCCGCTCACGACGGCGAACCTGACCGGCATGGTGGCGGCCCGGTTCTCGGCGCCGCTCTACACCCGCGACTGGGTGGTGGCCACCGGCTCGGGGCACCTGATCCTCGGCGACCGCGGCTACGACATCAACAGCTACGACCTCACCGACGGCAACCTCACGATCCGCGCGGCGAACCTGCTGGCGTTCGATGCGTCGCTGGAGCTGAAGCAGTCGATCGTGCCCGGGTTCCTCACGCTGATCGGCACCGGGAAGTTCCTGGCGTCCAGCTCCGGGCCGGTGATCTTCGCCGAACCGCCGATCCGGGTGGACCCGGACGCGCTGGTGGGGTGGGCGGACTGCCCGTCGCCGTCGCACCACTACGACGCCAACTGGATGCAGGGCTTCCTCGGCGCGGCCATGGGCTTCTTCGGCCAGAACTCGGGCGAGGAGCGCCAGTTCGACTTCACGGGAGCCGGCACGGTGCTGCTGCAGTCCAGCGAGAAGGCGGTGGCGGACCCGCAGCTGCTGCGCCAGCTGGAGGGGCAGGTGCAGACGCTGAGCGTGCCCTCGCTGCAGCAGCTGCAGCGGACGATCCAGCAGCGGCTGGCCGGACAGCAGCACTGACGATCGCCATGACGCTCGAAGAGGTCGTCGACCAGCTCTACGAGCTGCGTCCCGACGAGTTCGTGCCCGCGCGCGACGACGCCGTCGCGGAGGCGAAGGCGGCCGGCGACAAGGACCTCGCGAAGGCGATCGCGCGGCTGCGGCGGCCGACGAAGGCCGCGTGGCTGGCGAACCTGCTGGCCCGCAAGCGCGGGGAGCAGCTCGACGGGCTGCTCGCGCTCGGCGGCGATCTCGCCGAGGCGCAGCGGCACCTCGACGGGCCGCAGCTGCGGGCGCTGTCCGCGCAGCGCAACCGGCTGGTCGCGGCGATGGCGCGGGAGGCGGGCCGGCTGGCGTACGAGGCGGGTGACCGGGCGGGCGAGTCGGTGCTGCGGGAGCTGCAGGACATCCTGCATGCCGCGCTCGCCGATCCGACCGTCGCCGACGAGGTCCGCTCCGGGCAGCTGACCCGCACGATCGCCTACAGCGGGTTCGGCCCGGTCGGCCAGCCCGACGTCACCCCGACGCGGGCGACCCGCCCGACGCCGCGGACGCCGGAACCGGGACCGGAGCCCGAACCGGAGGAGGACCCGGCCGAGCGCGAGCGCAGGGAGCGGGAGCTGGCCGAGCGCCGCCGGGCCGTCGAGGAGGCGGAGGAGGCCGAGGCCGCGGCCGCCGCGCGGCGCGACGAGGACACCGCCGCGATGCAGGACGCGGAGTCCGCGCACGCCGCCGCGCAGGAGGTGGTCGCCGACCTGGTGCGGGAGCTGGAGGCAGCGCGGGAGAGGGAGCGCGAGGCGGCGGCAGCAGCACGAGCGGCGGCCGCGCGGGCGAAGGAGTCGGCGCGGGCGGCCGAGGCCGCGGCGGCCCGGGCCGAGCGGGCGCGGGCCGAGCTGGCCGAGTTGGAGCCGTGACGGCACAACCGCTGCGACTGCCGGCGCTGCCCGATCTGCCGGTCCGTGCGCACCTCGAGCACATCGCCGGTGAGCTCGACGCGGCCGGGGCGGCCGTGCTCGTCGCGCCACCCGGCACCGGGAAGACGACGCTCGTGCCGCTGGCGCTGGCGGCCGCGCAGGACGGGCGGGTGCTCGTCGCCGAACCGCGCCGGCTCGCGGCGCGAGCGGCCGCGGCGCGGATGGCCGCCCTGCTGGGTGAGCCGGTCGGGGAGACCGTCGGCTACGCGGTGCGCGGCGACCGGAAGGCGTCGGCCCGCACCCGCGTCGAGGTCGTCACGTCCGGGTTGCTGCTGCGCAGGCTGGCCGCCGACCCGGAGCTCTCGGGGGTGACCGCGGTCGTGCTCGACGAGTGCCACGAGCGGCACCTCGACGCCGACCTGCTGCTCGCGCTGCTGCTGGACGCCCGCGCCGGGCTCCGGCCGGACCTGCGGGTGCTCGCCACGTCCGCGACCGTCGCGACGAGCCGGCTCGCCGAGCTGCTCGACGGCCCGGTGATCGAGGTGCCGGGCGCGGCGTTCCCCGTCGAGATCGGGTACCAGCCGCCGCTGCGCGGTGAGCGGATCGAGGCGTGCGTGGCCCGCGCGGTGCGGGCGCTGCTGGCCGGACCGGGTGACGTGCTGGCGTTCCTGCCCGGGGCGGCGGAGATCCGCCGGACGCAGGCCGCGCTGGCCGGCGTCGACGCCGACGTGCTGCCGCTGCACGGCCGGTTGCCCGCGGCGGAGCAGGACCGTGCGCTCACGCCCGGCCCGCGGAAGCGGATCGTGCTGGCGACGGCAGTGGCTGAGTCGAGCCTGACGGTGCCCGGGGTGCGGGCGGTCGTGGACGGCGGCCTGGCGCGGGTGCCGCGGACGGACCACCGCCGCGGGCTGGCCGGCCTCGTCACGGTGCGGGTGTCTGCGGCGGTGGCCGACCAGCGCGCGGGCCGGGCCGGGCGGGAGGGCCCGGGACGGGTGCTGCGGTGCTGGCCGGAGGGCGAACTGCTGCCCCGGTTCCCGGAGCCGGAGATCCGCACCGCCGACCTGACCCGGCTCGCGCTCGCTCTCGCCGAGTGGGGCACGCCGGACGGATCGGGCCTGGCCTGGTGGGACCCACCGCCGGAGGGTCCGCTGCGCGCCGGGCAGGAGGTGCTGCGCGCGCTCGGGGCGCTCGCTGGTGACTCGATCACCGAGCGCGGCCGGCGGATCGCCGCGCTGGGCCTGCATCCCCGGCTGGGCCGGGCCCTGCTGGACGGGGCTGAGCTGGTCGGGGCGCGCACGGCGGCGGAGGTCGTGGCGCGGCTCGACGACGACGCGGTGACCGACTCCGCCGACGTCGACACCGCGCTGCGCAGCCTGCGTCGGCGGGGTGGCCGGTGGCGGGAGGAGGCGCGCAGGCTGGAGCGCCAGGTCTGCGCTCTGCGGCGGTCCCGCCCCGGCCCCGGAGGCAACGAACGGCACTCTCGTCCACCAGGAGTGGACGAGAGTGCCGTTCGTTGCGCCCCGGAGGGGCGGGCTGCGGCGCTGGTGGTGGCGCTGGCGCACCCGGAGCGGCTGGCGCGGCGGCGCCCTGGGACCGAGGACGTGTACCTGCTCGCCGGTGGCACCGCGGTGGAGCTGGCGCCGGGTAGCCCGCTGGCCGGGCAGGAGTGGCTGGCCGTGGCGGTCGCCGACCGGACGCCGGGTGCTCGGCACGGCACCGTGCGGCTGGCCGCCGCGGCCGATCGCGACCTGGCCGAGGTCGCCGCGCCCGCGCTGGTCGAGACGGCCGAGGAAGTGGCGTGGGAGCGCGGCGCTGTGGTGGCCCGGCAGGTGCGCAGGCTCGGCGCGATCGTGCTGGAGGAGCGCCGCCTGGACGGCCCCGATCCCGAGCGGCTGCGCGCCGCCCTGCTCGACGGGCTGCGCAGCGAGGGCTTGGGGCTCCTGCACTGGACCCCGCACGCCCGCTCGCTGCGCGACCGGATCGCGACGCTGCACCGGGTGCTCGGCGATCCGTGGCCGGACGTGTCCGACGAGGCGCTCCTCGCGGATCCCGGTCGCTGGTGGTCCGGGCCGCTCACCACCGCCCGCTCCCGCGCCGACCTCGCGAAGATCGACGCAGCACCGATCCTGCGCGGGCTGCTCGATCCCCGGGTGGCCGGGCGGCTCGACGAGCTGGCGCCGGAGCGCATCGCCCTGCCGTCGGGCCGCCGGTTCGCGGTGGACTACTCCACCGATCCCCCGGTGCTCGCCGTGAAGCTGCAGGAACTGCTCGGGGTGACGACCACGCCGACGATCGCGGGCGGCCGGCTGCCGCTGGTGCTGCACCTGCTCTCCCCCGCCGGGCGGCCCGCGGCGGTGACGAGCGACCTGGCGTCGTTCTGGCGGACCGGGTACCCGCAGGTCCGGGCGGAGCTGCGCGGCCGCTACCCGAAGCACGCCTGGCCGGTGAACCCGCTGGGAGAGGCGCCCGGTCCGTAGGCCCGCGCCGGGGCGCGAGTCCCGCGTCCGGTCGAGCGAGTCCCGCGCTTCGGCCGGCGAGTGCGGCATCCGGTCCAGCGAGTCGCGCGTTCCGTAAGGCGAGTCGCGCGTCCCGACCCGGCGAGTTCGGCGTTCGAGTCCCAGGCATCGGGACGCGGCCCGGACGAGTCGCAGGAAAGCCACGGCGTCGATCGCGCCCGGCTCCTTCGTCGCCGGATCGCGGCGCGCTCGACCCGCGTCGACGACGCTCTGCACCGGATCGGTGCTCGCGGCCCGGTGAGTCGTCGAGGTGCACCGCGGTGCTCGCACCCTCCCCCGCACCTCGACGACGGCCGCTCGTGCTGTGCTCGCGACCCCCGCGTCGGTCCTCCGAGGGCCGACGCGGGGGTCGTGGTCACCTTCCGGTGGTGATCGGTGGAGTGCTGTGGGGCAGATCGGGGTACGCGGCCGGGCGCTGGAGAGCTGGATCGCTCATGCAGGAGTTGCCGTCACGCCAGGGGAGCGCAGCAAGCGGCTTTCCCACCGTTCCCCTCCTCGCCCGCACCACGAGGGCCATGGCCCTCCCCGAGGTCCCCGTCGAACCCGTCGGCGAGACTGGCAGCCGTGACATCGCACGACCCGGGCACCCGTCCCGGCATCGATCCTGCCGATCTGCGCACCACCCTGGCTGTGCTCGCCGCCGTCGAGGAGCTGCCGGAGGACCATCCCGACGCGGTGGCCGTGCGGCGCGCGACGGCCCGGATCTTCAAGGCCGTGCGCAAGCAGCGGCGCCGGGCGAAGCGGGCCGAGGTGCTGGCCGCCGACCGGGCCGTCACCGAGGCCACCGCCACCGGTGCCCCCGGCCGGATCGACGACGAGACCGCCGGGCTGCCGCTCAAGGCCCGGGCCACGGGTCCGATCGCGGGCGTGCTGCGCAAGGCGCGGTCCTGCTACACGTGCAAGGAGCGCTACACGGTCGTCGACGCCTTCTACCACCAGCTCTGCCCGAGCTGCGCGGAGCTGCACCACGCGAAGCGGACGGCCCGCACGGACCTGACCGGGCGTCGGGCGCTGCTCACCGGCGGTCGGGCGAAGATCGGCATGTACATCGCGCTGCGGCTGCTCCGCGACGGCGCGCACACCACGATCACCACCCGCTTCCCGAACGACGCGGTGCGCCGGTTCGCCGCGGTCCCGGACAGCGGCGACTGGCTGCACCGGCTGCGCGTGGTCGGCATCGACCTGCGCGACCCCGCCCAGGTGCTGGCGCTGGCCGACGACGTCGCGAGCCGCGGCCGGCTCGACATCCTGATCAACAACGCCGCCCAGACGGTGCGCCGCCCGCCCGGCTCCTACGCCGCGCTGCTGGCGGGTGAACGCGAACCGGCACCCGAGCTGGTCGAAACGATCACGTTCGGCCACCTCGCCTCGGCGAGCCTGCCGGCGCTGGAGCAGAGCACCGGCATCTCCCCGCACGCGGTGACCGCGCTGGCGCTGACCGCCGCCACCCCGACGCTCGAGGCGAAGGTCGACGCCGGCGGCCTGGTGCCGGACACCTCGCCGGAGAACAGCTGGAGCCGGGTGGTGCACCAGATCGACCCGCTGGAGCTGCTCGAGGTGCAGCTGTGCAACCAGACGGCACCGTTCCTACTGGTCAGCAAGCTGCGCCCGGTGCTGGCGGCGTCGCCGGCGCGCCGGAAGTACGTCGTGAACGTCTCGGCGATGGAGGGGCAGTTCTCCCGCCGCTACAAGGGCCCCGGCCACCCGCACACGAACATGGCGAAGGCCGCGCTGAACATGCTCACCCGCACCAGCGCCGGGGAGATGTTCGCGACCGACCGGATCCTGATGACCTCCGTCGACACCGGCTGGATCACCGACGAGCGCCCGCACCCGACGAAGGCCCGGCTGGCCGCGGAGGGCTTCCACGCCCCGCTGGACCTGGAGGACGGGGCCGCGCGCGTCTACGACCCGATCGTGCGCGGCGAGGCGGGTGAGGACGTCTACGGCTGCTTCCTCAAGGACTACCGGCCGTCGCCCTGGTGACCGGCCCAGCCGCGCAACGGTGCGGCCACCGGGTGGAGTCTTCCGCTGCGCCGATCTTCGGCTTCTGCGGCGGAGCTGCTAACGACCGGTGGGGCGGGCCCGACTCCCGGCGTGCTCCCCTGTAGTCCGTACGTCTTGCGAGGCTCCCCGGTGCGTGTGCGCCACCTGATCGTCCTGTCCCTGCTCCCCCTCGCCGCCTGCAGCGCTCCCGTCGCGAGCACGCCCGTGCTCCCGGCCGCAGCTCCCGTCCCCACGACGACTGCGGCGCCGGGCCCCGAGACCGTGCGGGTCGACCACGTCGACGACGGCGACACGTTCACCCTCACCGACGGCCGGAAGGTGCGGGTGCTGGGCATCGACTCGTGCGAAGGCGACACGGGTCCCGGCCGGACCGCCACCGCCGACGCGACCGCCCTGCTCGAGGGCGCCACCGTCACGATCCGGCCCGAGCCGGGCGTCGACCGCGACCGGTACGGGCGGCTGCTGCGCTACGTGACGCTGCCCGACGGCCGCGACTTCGCCGTCCTCATGGTCGCCCGCCCGCACACCGGCGTGTACGAGGGCGGGGACGCCTCCGTCGCCTACGTGGTGGGGCTGCGCGCCGCCGACGACGGCCCGCGGACCTGCACGGACGCGCCGACGGCGGCCCCACGCGCCACCCCTGCCCCACGCGCCACCCCTGCCCCACGCGCCACACCTGCCCCGCGCGTGCAACCGCCCCGCACGACCGCACCGAAGCCTGCGGCCGCGGCCGCCCCGCCGAAGCCGTCCTCGTCGCCCGCGACGCGTTCACCGCAGACCGCTGCCGCGAAGCCGCAGCCGCTGGTCGGCTCCGGCTGCCACCCCAGCTACGACCCGTGCCTGCCGAACGGCCCGGACCTGGACTGCAAGGACATCGGCCACCCGGTGCGAGTGATCGGCCCCGACTCGTACCGCCTGGACGCCGACAAGGACGGCATCGGCTGCGAGTGACTCAGCTGTCGAGCCAGCGGCGGATCGCCTCGGTGTGCTCGCCGAGCGCCGGGATCGGCCCCAGCCGGGCGGGCTCCAGCGGCGGGCGCAGGCTGCGCACCGGCCCGGCCTCGGAGTCGACCTCGGTCCAGCGGCCGCGGGCCAGCAGCTGCGGGTGCTCCAGCACATCGGCGACCTCGCGGCGGTGGGCGTGCGCGATGCGGGCCGCGTCGAGCCGGGCGATGACCTCATCCGTGGTGAGCTCGGCGAACACGGCGTGGATCACCTCGGTCAGCGCCGGGCGGTTGGCCAGCCGGTCGGAGCCGGTGGCGAACCGCGGATCCGTGGCCAGCTCGGGGCGGCGCAGCACCTCGGTGCAGAAGGACGCCCACTCGCGTTCGTTCTGCACGCCGAGCACGACCTCGCCGCCGTCGCCGACGCCGAAGGCGCCGTACGGGGCGATGGCCGCGTGGCTGGTGCCGGCCCGCTTCGGCGCGGTCCCGGATCCGGCGGTGTACTGCAGCGGGAAGCCCATCCACTCCACGAGCGAGTCGAACAGGCTGATCTCGACGTGGCGACCCGTGCCGGTGCGGTGGCGTTCGTGGAGGGCGGCGAGGATGCCGGAGAACGCGTACATGCCGGCGGCGATGTCGGCGACCGGGATGCCGGCCTTCGCCGGCTCCTCCGGGGTGCCGGTCACCGCGATCACCCCGGTCTCGGCCTGCACGAGCAGGTCGTACGCCTTGGCGTCGCGGTACGGCCCGTCGGGCCCGTACCCGGAGATGGAGCAGGTGATCAGCCGCGGGAACCGCTCGCGCAGCGCGTCGGCGCCGAGCCCGAGCCGTTCGGCGGCGCCGGGCGCGAAGTTCTGCACGAACACGTCGGCCCGCTCCAGGAGCCGGAACATCACCTCGACCTCGGCCTTGAGATCGAGCACCAGCGACTCCTTCGAGCGGTTCAGCCACACGAAGTGGCTGCTGAGGCCGTGGACGGTGGTGTCGTAGGCGCGGGCGAAGTCCCCGCTGCCCGGGCGCTCGATCTTGATCACGCGAGCGCCCAGCTCGGCGAGCTGGCGGGTGGCGAACGGTGCTGCGACGGCCTGTTCGCAGGACACCACGACGATCCCGTCGAGAGGAAACACGGTCACGCCGAGATCTTCCCCCGGCGGGCGCCCCGTCGAGAACGACGTGCCGTGATCAACGGGCCGACTCGATCACGTCAGGGTCGTTCTCGACGCGGCCCGCCGGGGGTCAGGCGAGCGCGATCACCTCGGAGATCCCGGCCTGCAGCCCGCCGACGAACACCTCGGGTTCGGTGACCGCGGCGGGGTCCAGGTTCAGCCCGATGCAGCACACGCCCTCGTGCACGACCATCGTCAGCGCCGCGCCGCAGCCGATCAGCGCTCCGAACGGGTACATGCGCGTGATCCGCGCCCCCGCCAGGTACGCGGCATGCGCCAGGCCGGGGACGGTCGCGGCCTGCACGTCGTTCACCGGGGTCAGCCGCCCCGACAGCGCACCGAGCACCGGCCCGGGCACCCACGCCAGCGCCGGGGCGAGCGCCGCGTCGGGCCCGGCCGTTCCGGCCCGGGCGCCCAGCACGAACCGGCGCACGGCGCGCACCCGGTCGGCGGCGTCGACGAGGTCCAGCGGCGCGTCGAACCGGGTCGCGGTGAGCCGCCCGGACTGCGGATCGTCCTCCGGCCGCAGGCCCAGCGGCAGCCCGATCGGCACCGAGCTCACATCGGCCGCGCCGAGCTCACGGTGGTAGTGGCGCAGCGCGCCCAGCAGGGCCGCGAGGAACCCATCGGTGACGGAGCCGCCGGCCGCCCGCGCCCCGGCCCGCAGCGCGTCGTGGTCGACGTCGAGGGTCTCCAGGTGCCAGTGCCCGCTGCGCTGCGCGAGCAGCGGTGAGCCGCCGTGCGGGCCAGCGATCGCCTCGCCGACGGTCCGCGCCGCCGACACCGATTCGGTCACGGTGGCCAACGGCTTGCGGACCGGCCGGGTCAGGAGGCGCGGCAGCGCCGTGACCAGCCCGCTCACGCCCCGGGCGACCTCGCCCACCTGCTCGGCCAGCAGTTCCGACGGCGCAGGCGGCGGATCGGCGACCGGGGCGGGTGGTTCGGGCCGCTGCGGGTCGTGCTCGGCGGTGCGGCTGTGCAGCATGCCGAGCAGCTGCACGATGCCCATACCGTCGGTGACGCTGTGGTGGGTCGTCACGACGTACGCGGCCGCTCCGTCGGGCAGGCCCTCCACGAGCGCGGCGCGCCACAGCGGCCGGTCCCGCGGCAGCGGTGGTTCGGCGAAGGCGGTCACGGCGTCGAGCAGCTCCCGCTCCCCCGCGCCCTCCGGCAGCCGGATGCGCTGCACATGCGCGTCGAGATCGAGCTCGTCGACGGTGACCCACATGGGCGGCCCGACGCCCAGCGGCGGCTCCACCACGCGCTGGCGGATCCTCGGCACCATCCGCGAAGCCCACTCGTGCGCGGCGACGAACCGCTCCCACTCGGGTGCGCGGTCGAGCACCTCCAGCAGCGTCACGTTGGCCCGCCACCGCTCGTCGGCAGCCTCGGCCCGCCACACGGCGGTCTCCAGGGCGGACATCTGCGGGTCGGCGCGCCACACCGGGACCGCCGCGACGGGCCCGTCGGGACCGGTCGTGACCGTGACCTCGGTGTCGTCCCAGTCTTCGAGCGTGCGGCGGAACATCTCGCGCACCTCGGCGACGTGCCGGTCGAGGTCGGCGATCTGCCAGCCGTCGGTGGGCACGGGCGGGAGCACGCTGACCTGCACGGTGCCCTCGCGGATCGTGGTGGCGCCGCGCCACATCAGCTCGCCGGCGTTGCGGATGACGATCGGCACGATCGGCACCCCGGCCTGCATCGCGACGTGGAACGCGCCCTTCTTGAACGGGCCCAGCGCCGGGGTGGGCGATCGGGTGCCCTCCGGTGCGACGACCAGCGAGATCCCCTCGCGCAGCCGCTCCACCGCGGGCGCGAGCGCGGCCTTGGCCTGCTCGGTGTTGCCGCGGTCGACGAAGGCCACGTCGGCGTAGCGGAACAGCGGGCCGAAGCCCGGCATGGTGGCGACCTCCTTCTTCGCCACGCCGGTGAACCCGCCCCGCAGCAGCTTCGCCAGGATCACCACGTCGAGCTGGCTCTGGTGGTTGAACAGGAACACCGCGGGGCGGGTGCGCAGGTGCTCGGCGCCGCGCACGTCCAGCTCGACGCCGGCCAGCGCGCTGCCCAGGTCGCCGGCCAGCGCGATGCCGAGATCGACGCCCTCGCGGCGCGAGCCGCCGAGCAGCCCCAGCAGCGCCCCTGCGGTGAAGCCGCCGATCATGCCGCCGGCAGCGGCCGCGGTGCGCACGACCCGGCGCAGCGCCCCGGAGCGCCCGCGGGAGGTGAACCGGGCGATCGGCCAGCCCCGCTGAGCGGCGACCGCGGCGAGGCCGGGCTCCGGGTTCACCGGCCGCGCGATGCCCACCGCGGACAGGAACGGCTCGTCCTCGGTGCCGTTGGAGTACGCGTAGCTGCGGGCGAGGTCGATGCCGTGCTCGGCGGCGAACTTCCTCACGGCGGCGGCCTTGCCGGAGCGCCACAGCGGCGGCCCGCCCGGCCGTCCGGTGGCGATCCCGTTCTCGAACTCGACGGGCGTGACGAGGACGTGCTCGACACCCATCGCGCGCGCCGCGGGCTCCACCTGGAACCGGGTGGCCGACGAGGCCAGCACCACGGTGTGGCCTGCGCGGCGGTGCGCCTCCACCAGCCGCCACGCCTCCGGGTAGAGCGAGCCCGCGATGCCCTGCACGAACAGCCGCTCGCCCAGCTCGGTGAGCTCGTCTTCGCTGCGCCCGGCCCAGGCCCGCATGCCGGTGACGAAGAACCGCTCGAAGTCGGCTTCGGTGGTGACCCCACGTAGCCCGATCAGCAGCATGCGCCCGGCGTCGGCCGGGCTGATGTAGCCGGACCGCAGGTGGTGCTTGGCGAACGCGGCCAAGGAGAAGCCGTCGATCAGGGTGCCGTCGAAGTCGAAGAACGCTCCGATCTGCGGGCCCCGCGGACCGGCCTGGACCTCGGCGACGAGCCGGGCCTCGTCCCAGACCTCCGGCTGCCGTCCCCCGTCACGCGGCACCGTCCATCACCTCCCGCAGCCGCACCGCGTCGATCTCGGCGATCCGCACGACCGCCGCCACGGCCGCACGCACTTCGTCGCGGAACACCTCGCGGCGTTCCCGCAGCTCGTCGCGGCCCGGGTCGACCAGGTCGCGGTTGGCGGCGAGCTTCAGCGCGCTCGCGAACAGCTCCCGCGACAGCGACTCCGGCCCGTGCAGCCGGCCCTGCAGCAGCATCTGCTGCCCGATGCCGCCGCACTCGTCGAGGAACTCCTTCTCGACGACCGGGGTGCGCGGGTTGCGGACGGCGAGCCGCTCGGCCACCACCAGCTGGGAGTCGAGGAACGACCGCAGCACCCGGGGGGCGATGAGGAAGCCGGCCCTCCCGAGGACGGCTTCGGCGTCCTGCTCGCCCCAGCCGGCACCCAGCCGTTCCAGCTCAGCGCCCAGTTCGGTGCGGAAGACGTCCCGGTCGGGGAAGAAGAACTCGAACTTCAGCAGGTCGCGCAGAGCGAGCGCACGGTCGAACCGCTCGCCGGGCGGGGCGAGCAGCACGCACTCAGCGATCGCCCGGTCGACGAAGTGGTGGATGGCCGAGTTGCGGTAGAAGGCGGCGACCAGGTGCGATCCGCGCTCGATCGCGTAGACCGGCTCCTCGCCGCCGGAGTAGGTGGTGACCACCTTCGACTCGGTCAGCGCGCCGAGCACCCGGCGCAGCCCCCGGTCGGTGGCCAGGCTCTGCGCCGAGCCCATGAGGTCCCGCTCGGCCAGGTACTCCTGCACCGGCTGCAGCACCCGGCGCACCTGGCCCAGCGTCAGCGCCCGGTCCCGCACACCGAGCAACGCGAGCGTGACCAGCGCCGTCGCGACGACGGGAGTGACCCGGTTGATCCCGACCGCCACCTCGAACGCCACCTTCTGCAGCGCCCGCCTGCGACCCGCCTCGCCGCCCGGATCGGCGGCACCGGCCGCCAGCGCGGCGCGCAGCGAGATCGGCTCGGCGAAGCGGACGTAGGCCGACCCGATCGGCGAGAGCTGCGCCTTGGCGTAGCTCGCCAGCCAGGTGAGCCCCTCGCCCTTCTTCGGCACGCCGACCTGCTCGGCGGCCATCGCCGACACCTCGCGCAGCTGGTCGTAGGTGATCGACACCGGCACCAGGTAGGCGTCCTCGGCGCGGCCGCGCTCCACCGCCTCGGCCACGTTGGCCAGCAGGCCGTACCGGGGCGGGCGCAGCTTGCCGGTGCGCGACCGGCCGCCCTCCATGTACCACTCGAGGTTGAACCGCTTCGACAACAGGTAGCCGAAGTACTGGCGGACAGCCAGCTTGTAGATCTCGTCGTCGCCGAAGGTGCGCCGGATGAACACGACCCCGGCCCGCTTGGCCAGCGGCCCGAACGGCCAGAAGTTGAGGTTGTCCCCGCTGAGCACGTGGTTGCGGGGGAAGTCGTGCTCGGCGAGGACGTCGGCGAGCAGCAACGGGTCGACGTAGGAGCGGTGGCTGGGCAGGAACACCAGCGCGTACCGGCGGTTGAGCTCGCGCAGCCGCTCCAGGCCCGCGGTGTCGACCTGCACGTTCCACGCGCGCGAATGCAGCGGTCGCAGCACCCCGCTCAGCAGGTCGACGGCCAGCGGGCTCATCGACGCGACCAGCCCGTGCAGGTCGTGGGAGGCGCGCCGGGCGACCTCCTCCTCGTCGAGCTCCAGCTTCGCGGCGAGCTCCGCGACGTCCCGGCGGAACTCCGGGCTGGCCTCCACGGCTTCGACGATCCGCTTGGGCACCTTGTAGCGGCGCCCGACGAGCGCGCGTTCGGCCCGTTCCAGCGCCAGCGCGGCCTGCCGGGCCACGAAGTCGCCGAACCCGATCGCAGCGCCGCCGGCGCGGGACGCGAAGGTGCGGCGCAGATCGGCGACGGTCGCCGGCTCGCCGGCCACCACCGCGGCCCGGTCCGGTTCGCGCTTGAGGATCCTGGTCTGCGCGTGGGCCGCAGGCCGCCACGGGTTGGTCAGCGAGAGCAGGTCCGACCAGCGGGCTCGGCGCTGCCCGTCGCGCTCCCGCGGCAGCCACGCCACCCGCACCGGGACGATCAGCGTGTCGTCCGGCAGCTGCCCGAGCGGGCCGGCGATCACTGCTCCGTCGACCGGCAGCACCTGCGCCGCGGTCATCCCGCGGTCCTGCAGCCAGGAGGCAACGAGGGCCCGCTCGGTCTCGCTCACCGCGTCGGTCAGCACCACCGGTCCGCCCGCGGCCGGTCCAGCGGAAACGGTGGTCCCCGGTGACTCATCGGCGTGCATCGGGCCATCCTGGCGCATCTCGGCCGCGCCGGTCACGCACCGCGGCATCCTCCACCGGGAATCCGACGTGCGCGCCCCGTGGTGGCCCGCCAGACTGGGCCGTCGTGAGCGATCTGATCATTCGCCCGGCCACGGAGGCGGACATCCCCGCGATCAAGCGGGCCGACGAGCGCAGCTTCCACGCCCGGATGTCCGACACCGAGATCGCCGACACCCTCACGCTGCTGCCGCCGGAGCGGTTCCTGGTCGCCGTCGATCCGCAGGACGGGCTGGTCGGCGTCACCGCCGCCTACGACATGGCGGTCACGCTGCCCGGCGGGGCCGCGCTGCCGTCCCCGGGCGTGGCGTGGGTGTCGGTCCCGGCCACCCACCGCAGGCGCGGGATCCTGCGTGCGCTCATGGCCGGGCAGCTGGGCGGGTTCGTCGCGCAGGGCTTGCCGTTGGCGATGCTGACCGCGAGCCACGCCTCCATCTACGGCCGCTTCGGCTACGGCGAGGCCACCCGTAACCGCTGTGTCGAGATCGATCCGCGTGCCGAGCTGCGGGCGGACGCACCCGATCCGGGTGGCGTCCGGTTCGCCGAGACCTCCGAGGTCACCGAGCACGCCCCGCGGATCCACCGCCGCTGGGCCGCGCGGACCCCGGGCGCGGTGTCGCGCAGCGAGGCGTGGTGGAAGCGGTTCTTCCTCGACCGCGAGTACCGCCGCGGCGGCGCGAGCTCGATGTTCCACCTGGTGCACCCCGACGGGTGGGCCGCCTACCGCGCGAAGTGGGGTACCGAGGGCTCCACGCTGTCCGTCGAGCTGTTCGCGGTGACGCCGGAGGCGCACGCAGCGCTGTGGCGGGTGCTGCTCGCGCAGGAGCTGGTCGAGAAGATCTCCACCCGGCTCACGTTCGACGACCCTCTGCAGTTGATGCTCACCGATCCGCGGCTGATCCGCACCACGTCGGTGGCCGACGGTCTCTGGCTGCGGGTGCTCGACGTGCCCGCGGTGCTGGGTGCGCGCCGGTACGGGTGCGAGATCGACGTGGTGCTGGAGGTGCGCGACGACTTCCTCGGCAGGGGCGGCCGGTTCCGGTTGCAGGGCGGCCCGGACGGCGCGAGCTGCACACCGACGGCCGGCGCCGCGCAGGTGCACGTGGGCATGGCCGATCTCGGCAGCCTCGTGACGGGAAACGTGCGGGCCCGCTCGCTGGCGGCGGCCGCTCGCCTGCAGGCCGAGGACGCTGCGCTCGCGCGGTTCGACGTCGCCTTCGTACCGGAGCGGGAGCCGTGGCACGGGACGGACTTCTAGGCCTGGACCCGACGGCCCGGTGATCTCGGCGGGAAGTCGCAGCGTCGACCGCGGACGGCTGCATCGTCGCCGGAGCGCGGTTCGCGCAGTGTTCGGATCGCCAGCCTGTCGGATCGCTCGCGCGCCTCGGTGTCGACGAGGGCTCCGCACCGGACCGGTGCTCGCGGCCCGGTGAGTCGGCGAAGTGCATCTGCGGTGCTCGCGCCTCGTTCATCAGGCGCTGCGCGCCCCCGCCGTCGTCGACGCACGCGAGCTGCATGGGATGCTCGCGTGCCTCGGTGCCGGCCGCCGTGACCGCCCTCCGGCACTGCTCGGTCAGGCATGGTGGGCCGGTCCGGGGTCGAAGCTGGGCGCTGTTGAGGTGGATCGCGTCTGCGGGAGCTTCGGTTCCGCCGGGGCGGCAGGAGCACGGTCTCCTGCCGCCCCGGCGTCCGACTCCCGGTCAGGTCTTCGGACCCAGGCAGAGGACCAGCCCGCGCTGCCCCTCCCGGCCCTGCCAGTACACGTCGGTGGTGCCCGGGAACCCGGTGCACGCCGACAACCCCGCCTCGACCTGGGTGCGGCTGTCGAGCCGGCCCAGCACGATCAGCTCCGCCGTCGGGTCGGAGCACGGCACCACGACCGCGCTGTCGCCGGAGCGGGCCAGGCAGTCGCCGACCACCGCGGCCGCGGGCGCGTCGCTGACCCGGCCGAGCACGAAGAACCCCCCGACGAGCAGGCCGGTGGCGACCACGATCGCCGAGATCGCCGACAGGACCACGGTGCGCCGACCGGTGGAGCGCCGGGCGGGCGGACGGCCCGGCCGGCCGGTGTGGCGCACGGTCTCCTCGTCCACCACCCAGCCGCCCTCTGCCGGGAAGGCGGGCACGTCCTGCGGCGGGAGGTCACGGCCCGGGACGGGCGGGCGCGCGGGCATCGGCGGCGGAGTGCCGTACTGCTGCGGCCCCGGGTACGGGGACGCCGGGGGCGGGTACGGCTGCGGCGGGCCGTGGAACCCCGCCTGCTGGGGCCCGGGCTGGTGGCCGCCGCCCTGCGGCGGCCACGACTGCCCGGCTCCCATCCACACGGTGGCCCCGTCGATCGGCTGCGCGTACGGAGTGCTCATCAACGGGTCCCTCCCGGGTCGATCTCCTGCTGCAGAGGAGGATCCGCCGGCGAGCCCCGCGCCGGGATCCCCCGCGCAGTGCGGGAGTGATCGCCACGGGGTAAGGGTTTGCTACCCGTCCGGCTACCCGGCCCGCGGTTCGAGCACCACCACCCCGGGTCCCGCGCCGCGGGCCAGCGCGGCGAGGACCTCGATCACCGACCACGCGGTCACCGCCGACGTGCGCCCGCCCGACGACGGGTCGACCGCGTTCTCGAACCGCAGCTCGTAGCGGCCCAGCGGCGACTCCCACTCGACGACGTGCCGGGTGCAGGTCGCGGCGGGATCGGCCACCACGACGACCTCGACCCGGTCCAGGCCCAGCGTGGCCAGGGCGAGCGTCACCGACGAGTTGGAGGTCCGGGGGAACCTCAGCGCGGCTTCCCGGGCCGATCCGCGGAAGACCTCCCGGGGCTGCGCCACCCCCTCGCCGGCCCCGAGCGCCGCCGGCCGTTTGATCGTCGTGTGCCGCACCCGGGCGACGGCCGTGCCGGCCCGGGCCGCCGCGGCGAGGATGTCGAAGCCACCGAGCGCGCCGGTCGGCAGGAGCACCCGGCCGGGCCCGGCGATGAGCGCCGACGCGCAGGGGTACTCGGCGAACACACCTCCCGAGCAGACGACGACGTCCTTGCCGCACCGCGTGACCCGCGGGATCAGCTCGCGGGCCACGGCGACGGAGGCGGCCTCGACCACCAGGTCGCTCACCGCGATCGCCCGCTCGGTCTCGGCGGCGGTGCTGGCCGACCGCAGCACGGCGGCCAGCCGGGCCCCGGGAACGCGCCCGCCGCGGATCGCCTCGGCGACGGCGGACCCGATGGCGCCGGCCCCGACGACGCACACCCCCCGCTCGCCGCCACCGCTCATGCCGCCACCGCTCATACAGCCACCGCCGTCGCGTCCCAGCGCGGATCCGCCGCCGCCGTGATCCCGTCCGGCGCGGTGCGCACGAGGGTGTGCGTGCACCGCGCACCCAGCTCCGGCAGGTCGCGGCCCTCCGCGCGGACCGTGCCGTCGGCGTCGAGCAGCCAGCGGGCCGACGTGAGCGCGTCCGTCAACCGGTCCTCGGGCAGATCCGGCGGGCCGCACAGCAGCCGGCCGAGCAGCTGCGCGTTCCACGCCACCTGCTGCCGCCCGCCCGGGGTGGCGCCGAGCAGCCAGCCGGTCGGGTGGCGCAGCGCCCAAGCGTGCAGCGTGGTCAGCGGCCGGCGGCCGGGCACCGGGGCGTTGGGGTGACCGGGTGCGAAGGTGAAGCCGCGGCCGGCCCGGTTGGACAGCACGAGGTCGTAGTCCTCGACCACGATGCCGCTGCCGTACTGGGGGAACGAGTTCGAGTGGACCAGCACGACGGCGTTGCCCTCGGCGTCGGCGGCGGCGACCGTCGACGTGCCCTCGTCGGCGCCGAGGTCACCGCGCAGGAGCGCGGCCAGGCTCGCCGCGACGGCCTGCGGGGAGATCGCGGCCGGAGCGGTCCGGGCGAGCACGTCGGCGAGCGCGGCGCCGTAGGTGGGCAGATGGGTCACCCACAGGCTCTCGGGCGTGTCCGCGATCGCGGACGCCGGGGCGGCGCGCTCGTCCACGGCCACGGAGCACAGGTCGGCCGCGGTGAGCACACCGCCGTGGCCCTCGACGGTGCGCAGCAGCGCGCCGGCGACCGGCCCGTCGTGGAACAGCGCCGCGCCCCGCTCGGTGAACTCCTCCAGGACCCGGGCCAGTCCGGGGAGCGCCACGGTGTCGCCGACCTCGTGCGGCCGTGACCGCGGCGAGTAGCGGCAGCCGCCGGGCTGGTAGGTGGCGAGCAGGTCCCGCGACTCCGCCTCGAGCACGGCGTTCATCGGCGACCACCGCATGCCCGAGCGGGCGAGGTCGATCGCCGGGGCGGTGAGCCGCTCGAGCGGCAGCCGCCCGCGCGCGGCCAGGGCGGCGTAGCCCGCCGGCGCGCCGGGGACGCCGACGGACAACGGCCCGGTGGGCGCGACCCGCCAGCCCGCCGCGGCCGCGGCGTCGTGCAGTCCCGCCGCGGCGCCGCCGAGCGCGACCACCGACCGGGGTTGCGGGTGCTCGGGGGTCACGACGAGCGCGACCACGTCGCCGGCGAGGCCGCACTTGGGCGGCAGCGCGACGGTCTCGGCCAGCGCGGTCGCGACGGCGGCGTCGAACGCGTTGCCGCCGTCGCGGAGCACCGCGGCACCGACGGCGGCCGCGGCCTCGACTCCGGCCGCGACCGCGCCGATGGTCCCGGACGCGACGCAGCTGCGGGCACCCACGCCGGGCACGGTCAGGCCTCGACCTGGCTGGGCCCGTAATGGCGCAGCTCGATGACGTGCCCGTCGGGGTCGGTGACGTAGACGAGATCGGCGAGGCCGCGGGCACCCCAGCGCCGGTAGGGCCCCTCGATCTTCTCGAAGGCACCGGACTCGACCAGCGCCTTCAGATCGGTCGCCTCGATCTCCACGGCGAAGTGCGAGACGTTCGTTCCGGTGTTCGGCTGGCGGGCGTCCAGATCGATGATCTGGCCGGGCCGGATCTCGACCGACGGGAACGGGACCGTCCCCGCGCGGAACTCGTCGAGCCGGTGGACGAGGAACCCGAACTTCTCCACGTACCAGCGCAGAGACGCCTCGGGGTCCTTGACGCGCAGGACGATGTGGTCGATCTGCTTGACGGTGACGCAGCCCTGTCCGGTGGCGGGGATGTGGGAGTACGTGACGGTCATCGGGATGGTGTATCCAATCTATGGGTGTAGTCGGTCGCGAAGAATGAACGAGATGCTTTCCCAGATCTGTGGCCCTCGGCGCCTCCACATTCGGTCGGACCTGCGACGGTGTGTTCCCACTTCGGAACACGGTTGTCACATGGACTCGGCTACGATCGGCACCATCCACCGGTTTGCGTATCCAGTAGCCAAGCGAGGAAGCCCATGTCGTCTGTCGGATCGCGCCATCGATCGCTTCGCGATGAGACCGTCGACGAGATCCGCAGGCTCATCCTCGACGGCGAGCTCGCACCCGGTGAGCGGCTGTCCGAGCTGAGCATGTCCGAGCGGCTGGGCGTCTCTCGGCTGCCGGTGCGCGAGGCCTTCCGGCGGCTGGAGGCGGAAGGCCTGGTCGAGGCCCTCCCCCGGCGCGGGGTCCGCGTCGTCGAGCTCGACCAGCACGAGCTGGACACCGTCCGGGAGATGCGGGTGGCGCTCGAGCTGATCGCGGTCCGGCGCACGATCATGAAGGCCGATCCGCAGGTGCGCGCGACCCTGCGTGACCTGCTCGAGAAGGGCAACGCCGCCAGCGCGGCGGGCGACCGCGAGACCCTGGACGCCATCAACGACCAGTTCCACGACGTCCTCGGCGAGGGCAGCGGATCCCGCTTCCTCTGCGAGGTCCTGCGGTCCGTCCGCAACCAGGCCCACCACCTCGTGGGCGGCAAGAGCAACGCGGTCGAACCGTCCTGGTCCGAGCACGCCGCGATCATCACCGCGACCCTCGACGAGGACGAGGAGCTCGCGATGATGCTGATGCGCCGCCACCTCACCCAGCGGCACGCCAACCAGGGTGGTCTGCATCGCTCGCAGGCCTAGCCGGTCAGGACACGAACCGGAAGAACCGGGTGCTGTCGGGCAGCGGCCGGCTCCGCCCGGTGAAGCGGTGCGCACCGACCGTCCATCCCCGGTCGGCCGGTTCCCGGACGGCGACGGGCACGAAGCCGTTCTCGCCGAGCACGGCGTTCACCCGCACTGGTCCGGTGCCCGCCGCGCCGTAGGTGCTCCACACGACGAGCCCGCCCGGACGGCACAGGCAGGGCAGGATCTGCGCGGTCCGGGCGGCGTCGCCGGGATCGACGTTGGCGAAGACCCCGCACAGCAGGACGAGGTCGGCGGGCACGGCGCCGGCGTACGCGGAGGTCTCCCCCGCGTCGGCGCGGACGACCTCGACACCGGTGAGGCGGGTGCTGCCGAGCGCTCCGTCGAGGAACGCGGCGTTGAGCGGATCGAGCTCGATCAACCGCGCGGTGACGTCCCTGCCGCGGGGATGGTGGATGAGCACGGGCAGCAGATCGCGGGCCTGGCCCGCGCACGCGCTCACCACGCGCAGCGGCCCTGCGGGGGACCCGTCCAGCGCCTCGCCCAGCACGTCCTGGACCGCGCTGAGCCGGTCGGTCTCCACCGAGTCGAGCGCGTCGTAGGGGGCGTGCCAGACGTACCAGGAGGACTCCCTCAGCGAGGGCTCGGCGAGCGGGGCCACGACGTCACACCTGCGCCGACGCGTCGAGGCCGATCCGCTGCAGCCGGTCCTCCGCCGTGCCCTCGATGACGCACTCGAGCTGCCTGGCGTTGAGGGCGGCGATCTCGGGGATCTGCTTCTGCGCGAGGTGCTGCCGCTCGAACTCGGCCATCGAGTCGAAGTACGCCTCCAGCACCATGTGGTGCAGCCCGCCGAACGCCGGGGCCCACACCGAGTACGGGGTGAGGCCGGCGGCGGTGAGCAGCGCGTTCTTCTCGCGCTGCGCTTGGAGGAACGTCGGCAGCGTGCCGTACTTGAGGTTGCGCAGGATCTGGTGGCGGTAGGTCGGCATCGAGGTCCTTCACGAGACGAACTCTGCGAACAGGTGGCCCGGCTACGGGGTGTCCGTGTGCGGCACCTTCACCCAGCCCTGGTCGAAGGGGGTGGTGAAGAGGTTGTGGACCCGCATGTGGGAGATCAGCCACCTGCCGTCCACCCGCCGGAAGTCGTTGTCGTACTTGCCGGCGATCCACAAGGCCTGCTTGCCGCGGTAGGTGCACGCCTGGAAGTACATGAACCGGCCGCGGGCGACGTCGCCGGCGACGTCGATGGACGGGTTGGTGACGAAGTGAGCCGAGAACGGCATCCGCTCGACGTTGCGGTCGAACTTCTTGATCAGCGCCTCGCGGCCCTTGGCGGCCCAGCCGGGGTTGCCGTGCGGGCCGACGCTCTCCCATTCGCCGTCCTCGGTGAACAGCCGAGCGACCTTGACGCCCTTGTCGGTCTCGGCGTCGGTCGCCGCCATGTAGTCGATCATCAGGCCGGTGATGGCCTCGCGGGACTCGAGCTCGTCGAGTCGGCGCAGCACGGCGTCGAGGACGCCGGGATCGGTCACGGCGCCGGAGAGGGTGTCAGACATCGGTGGCGAGGGCCTTTCGATAGCGCTCGATGAGCCACTGGTTGAGCTGTGGGATGTTCGACTCCAGCCAGGACAGCGGGCCACGAGGGGCGAACCGCGAGCGCAGCCCCTGCTGGAGCGCGGCCGTGGTCACCGCGTCCTGGTGGATGGCCAGCTCCTTGCGCTCCTGGAACTTCCGGTACGCCTCGTGGAAGCCCGGCGACTCGACCGCAGACTTCGGGTAGAGGTTCACCCGCCGCAGGTCGAAGGAGCCGGGGCCGGTCGGATGGATCATCGCCAGCTGCACGAACGTCGGCTGGAGGATGCTGAACAGCATCGGCGGGATCGACGCGAACATCACGCGCTTGCGCTGCTCCTCGGTCAGGCCGGGGATGATCTGCGTGGTGCGCCTGCCGTCGGTGCTGGCGAGCCCGGCGTCCTCGTCGACGAGGTACGTCGGGTGCATGATCTGGCCGTCGCCCTCCTCGAACTCGTAGAAGCGGGCGTTCTTGGCGGGAGCGGCCTCGTGCACGCCGCGGTGCACGTAGCTGGTGTGGTACGGCTCGAGGGCGTTGTCGTGGTGGATCTTCCAGTTCCACTGCTGGTTCTCGTAGACCACCGCCGGCATCGGGACCAGGTCCTCCAGGCCGAACGTCGACAGTTCCTCGTCCATGCGCCGCACGGTCGGGGCGAGCGGCTCGGCCTCGTCGTCGAAGTTGACGAAGACGAGGCCGTGGAAGACCTCGTGGCGGATCTGCGGCAGCCGGATCATCTCGCGCAGCTGCTTGACCGGCACGGTCTCGGTCATCGACGGAGCCGCGACCAGCCGGCCGTCGAGCTCGAACTGCCAGTTGTGGTACGGGCACTTGATCCGCCGCCCGTTGAGGCAGGGTGATGCGGGGGTGCGGCCCTCCGCGGCGAGCCCGCCGAAGAGCGGCATGCCGCGGTGCCGGCACACCGCCGACATGACGCGCACCTCGCCGCTGAGGTCGCGGAGCATGACGATCGGCTCGTCGAGGATCGTCAGCGGCAGCTGGTCGCCGGGCCGGGGGATCTCGTTGACGTGCCCGATGCACAGCCACTCGCGGTAGAAGATCGCCTCCTTCTCGAACTCCCAGAAGTCCTCGCTGGTGTAGACCTCGGGCGGGAGCAGCCGGGCGGTCGCGACGGGGTCGGTGCATCGGTCGACGTCCGCGAGCACTCTCTCGGCGGCCGCGATGGCGCGGGGACTCAGGGGCCTCTTCAACGGTTGGCTCCTTACTCGAGAGGATGTTGTATCCAGACTAGGGAGTCTCCGTTACACGCGTGTTTCGACATGTGACACCGGAGAAAACCTCGCATGCCTGGTATTTCACGGATCCGGGCCGCTCTGTCACGATGTGCTCGCACCCACGGCTGGTGCATCTTGTATCCAAAACAGTGAGGTTCCCCCGTTGGGTAGAGGCAGCGCTCCCCCGTCCACCACGCCGACGACCGACGGGATCGTCGCGGCGGTCATCCAGGAGGGCACCCGGCGCGGGATCGACACCCGGTGGCTGAAGGACGACGTCGTGGCGCTGTACCAGGACCTCCACCGGCACCCCGAGCTGTCCGGCCAGGAGCACCGGACGCAGCGGGGGGTGGCCGAGGCGCTCGCCGGCACGCGCGCGGATCTGCACGAGTGCGCCGGGACCGGGCTGGTCGCGATGCTGCGCAACGGTCCCGGCCCGGTGGTGTGGCTGCACTTCGACACCGATGCGCTGCCCCTGACCGAGCAGACCGGCCTGCCCTACGCCGGCACCGAGCGGGCGACGCTCCCCGACGGACAGGTCGTCGGCGTCATGCACGCCTGCGGCCACGATGTGCACACCGCCGCCCTCGTCGGCTGCCTCCGCCAGCTGGACCGCGACCGGGCGGGCTGGCGGGGCACGGTGGTGGGGTCTTCCAGCCCGCCGAGGAGACCGGCCGCGGTGCGCTGGCGATGCTCGACGAGCTGGTGGCCGGCGCCCTGTCCGCGCAGGTGCCGCGCCCCGACGCGGTGTACGCCCAGCACGTCACCTCCGCCCCGCTCGGACGGGTCGTGTGCCGGCCCCGCTTCGCGCCGCACCCGGAGCACGCCGTCGTGCTCGGGATCGTCGCGGCCACGTGCGCCGCGCGCAGCCGCCTGGCCGCCTAGTGGGATGCACCGCGCGTGAACCAGTACGGCCAGTACGGAATCGGAGGGCGTTACCGATGAAAGGTGATCGAACCGGTGCTCGAACTGATGAGGCGAGCCACCGAAGTGGCTCACCAACCTGATCCGAACAATTCTGGATACAACATCCCGCGACAGTCGATGTCGAATCGGCTGCATTTCGCTACAGGAGGACAGCGTGCCCGGGGCGTCCCAGATCACCGTCAGCCGTGCCGAGTCGAGCACCGGATCGAGCGCGGTCGCCAGGAGCGACGAACGGGTCCGCCTACAGGACGTGTGCATCGTCCACGGCCGCGGTGACCAGGCCGTCGTGGCGGTGGAGGGCGTCGACATGCACGTCGGGGCCCGCGAGATCGTGTCGATCGTGGGCCATTCCGGGTGCGGGAAATCGACGCTGCTGCGCGCGATCGCCGGCCTTCTGCCGAATGCGTCCGTGCAGGGCCGGATCTCCGTGATGGGCCGTTCTCCCGACGAGGCGCGCAGATCCGGCCTCATCAGCATGGTCTTCCAAGAATCGGTGCTCGCGCCCTGGCGAACGGTGGAGCGCAACGTGACGCTGCCGCTCGAGGTGGCGCGCGGCCGCACGCGCACCCCGCGCCGGACCGCGTCGGAGCAGCTCGAGCTGGTCGGTCTGAAGGGCTACGAGAAGCGCTACCCCAAGCAGCTGTCCGGCGGTCAGCGCCAGCGGGTCTCCCTCGCCCGGGCGCTGATGATGGAGCCCGAGGTGCTGCTCATGGACGAGCCGTTCGGCGCCCTCGACGAGATCACCCGCGACGAGATGCACTCCGAGCTGCTGCGGATCTGGGAGACCACGCACGTCTCGATCGTCCTGGTCACCCACTCCCTCGCCGAGGCGATCTTCCTCTCCGACCGCGTGGTGGTCATGTCCTCCCACCCGGGCCGCGTCGCCGACACGATCGAAGTCGACTTCCCCCGGCCGCGGCGCACCGACCTCAAGGACTCCCCCGAGTTCTCCCGCATCGCCCACCGCATCCGCGTGTCCCTGGAGCACAACCGATGACGACCGCCGCCGCTCCCACCACCTCCGTCGCCGAGCCACCCGTGCGGGCGGAGATCCCACCCGCCGCCCGCGCGGGGCTCCTGCTGCGCGTCTTCCGGATCACCCGTTCGTGGCTCGTGCTGGGCTCGGCGGTCGTCCTGTGGCAGGTCGTCGTGGAGGTGTTCGGGATCGCCCCGTACATCCTGCCGGCGCCGTCGGAGATGATCGCCTCGTTCGCCGACAACGCGGGCCTGTTCCTCGACGGGCTGCTGATGACGACACTGATGTCGCTGGGCGGCTTCGGTGTCGCCCTGGTGGTCGGTGTGGCGCTGGCGGTGCTGATGGCCCGCAGTGCGCTGTTCGAGGAGCTGGTCTACCCCTTCCTCAACATCGTGCGGGTCATGCCGACGGTGGCGGTCGCCCCGCTGCTGATCATCTGGTTCGGCCGCAACGCGCTGCCGATCATCATCTGCTCGTTCCTGATCGCGGTCTTCCCGATCCTCGTCGACGTCGCGCACGGCCTCACCTCCGTGGACGAGGACCTGGTGAGTGTGATGAAGCTGGCCAACGCCAGTGAGCTGTCGATCCTGCTGCACGTGCGCATCCCCAACGCCCTGCCGTACCTGTTCTCGTCGTTCCGCGTCGCGGCCCCCGGGGCGGTGGTCGGCGCGCTCCTGGGCGAGTTCATCGGCGCGCGCAGGGGGCTGGGTTACCTCATCACCGTCTACTCGGCCCAGTTGAACACCGCCGCGGTGTTCGTGCTGGCGCTGCTGTCGTGCCTGGTCGGCATCGTGTTCTTCAACGTCTGCGTCTGGCTCGAGCGCATCGTCGTCCCGTGGCGGACGGTCGTGCGCTGAGACGTCGTGCGCTGAGACGATCGAGCGCTGCCCCCCGGCGCTCCTTCCCCGACGTACCCCGCTCCCCCACACCCGCCTGGAGACAACCATGCCCCTCCGTGCCCGTCGTGCCTGGCTGACGGCTGCCGTCGGCGTCGTCACGGCCCTGCTGGCCACCGCGTGCGGTGGCTCGTCGAGCTCCGCGGACGTGCCCGCGGGCGGTCCGACCCCGCTGAAGATGGCGTTCGAGTGGACCTGCTCGGGCGACTGGTCGGTGGTGTACTCCGGCCTCGAGCAGAAGATCTTCGAGAAGCACGGCCTGGCCCTGACCTACGACCGCGGGCAGGGCGGCTCGGACACCGTCCCGATGGTCGCCGCGGGCGAGTTCGACGTGGGTCTGCTCGGCGCCGCCCCGACGATCATCGGTGCGGGCCAGGGCCTGCCCATCACGATCGTGGGTGCCGCCGCCACCTCGGGCCCGGTCACGATCCTCGCCTCGCCGGACATCAAGCAGCCCGCCGATCTGGAGGGCCGGTCGCTGGCGGTGCAGACCGATCAGTTCGAGGGCGCCATGTGGGAGGCCTACGTCAAGGCCACCGGCATCGACGGCAGCAAGGTCGAGGTGATCCCGGCCGACGACGCGACCACCGCCGAGTTCCTCGCCGGCAAGATCGACGCGCTCGTGGTGTTCTACCCGACCGCGTCCACGCAGGCGGTGCTCGCGGCCCGACCCGACCTGACGATCCTGCCCATGCAGGACCACGTGCCCGCGTACGGCCACCTGATGGTGGCGAACAACCGCTACCTCGCCGAGCACCCCGACGCGGTCCGCGGGTTCGTGACGGCGTGGTCGGAGTCGGCCAAGTGGGTCGTCGACCACTGGGACCAGGCGTACCAGCTGCTGGTGAGCAAGTGTCCCGAGGTCGATCCCGCCGCGCTGAAGTTCAGCATGGAGGCCTACTTCGACGGCTACACCGGCGGGTACGCGAAGGAGCACGGCATCGGCACGTTCGAGATCGCCGGCATCGAGAAGACGCAGGAGGTCCTGGAGAGCGCCGGGTTGGCCAAGGACCGCCCGACGGCGGAGTTCGTGTCGCTGGACTACCTGCCCAGCCAGCCGATCATGCCGTGAGGCCCGCCGGTCCGCGATCGAGCACCGTGCCCGTCCCCGTCGGGCGGCGCGGCGTCCGCCCGCGGGACGAGGCCAAGCTGCGGGGCGAGCACCGGTTCGCGGCCATGCTGCACGCCCCGGGTGAGCTGCACGCGGCCACCGTGCGGTCGCCGGTGGCGCGTGCGGTGATCCGGCGGGTGGACACCGCCGCGGCGCTGACGGTCCCCGGTGCGGTCACGGCGCTGACCGGGGCCGACGTCCCGGGTCGGCGGCTCGGTTCGAAGGTGGTGGACCAGCCGGTCTTGGCCGACCGCGAGGTCCGGCACGCCGGCGAGCCCGTGGCGGTGGTCGTCGCGACGTCGCCGCGGGCGGCGCGCGCCATGGCGGCCGCCGTCTCCCTGGATCTCGACGTGCTGCCGCCGCTGATCGATCCGCGCCGGGCGCTGGGCCCCGGCGCGCCGCCGATCGGCCCCGCCGGCAACCTCGTGGCCACTGCCCGCACGTGCCGCGGTGACGCGCGCGGCCGGCGGGTGGTGCGCCGCACCTGGCGCACCGGCCGGCAGGACGCCGCGTTCCTCGCTCCCGAGGCGGGGCTGGCGGTGCCGGACCCGGACGGCAGCGTGCACCTGTGGGTGGCCACCCAGGACCTGCACGCCGACCACCAGCAGGTGTGCCGCGCCCTCGGGCTGTCGGCCGACGAGCTGGTGCTGCACCACAGCGGGATCGGCGGGGCGTTCGGCGGGCGGGAGGACATCACGGTCCAGGCGCACCTGGTGCTCGCCGCCCTGCGGACCGGCCGGCCGGTGCGGATGGTCTACGGCCGCGCCGAGTCGCTGATCGCGCACCCCAGTCGCCATCCGATGCTGGCGGAGGTGGAGCTGACCTACGACGACGACGGCCGGTTCGTCTCGCTGCGCACCCGCACCCTGCTCGACGGCGGTGCCTACGCGCACACGTCGGCACCGGTCACCGGCATCGTGCACGACTTCAGCGCGGGCATGTACCGGTTCGCCGCGGTCGACCTGGAGACGACCGCCGTCTACACCAACAACCCGCCGGCCGGTGCGATGCGCGGGTTCGGCGCGACGCAGGCGTGCTTCCTGATCGAGTCGACGGTCGATGCCGTGGCCGCCGAGCTGGACGTCGATCCGGTGGAGCTGCGGCGGCGGAACCTCCTGGAGCCGGGCGAGCCGCTGGCCACCACCGGGCAGCCGCTCACCGGGTGCGCCGATCCGCGCGCCGTGCTCGACGCAGCGCTCGCCGTTGCCGAGCCGGCCGGACCCCCGGCGTACGCGGCGCGCCGCGGCACGGGTGTGGCGCTGGGGATCAAGAGCGCGGGCCTCGGGCACGGCCGGCCCGATCCGGCCACCGCCGAGGTCCGGCTCACCCCGGACGGCGTCGAGGTGGTCTCCGCGGCGGCCGACGCCGGCCAGGGCGTCGAGGAGGTGCTGCGCCGGGTGGTCGGTCATCACCTACCCGGCGTGCCCGTGGCCGTGCGGGCCGCGGACACCCGGTTCCCCACGGCGGGCGGCAGCAAGGCGAGCCGGCAGACGATGGCGAGCGGCGGCGCGGCCGCCCGGGCCGCCGAGCGCCTCGCCGGACGGCTCCGGGACCGCGCCCGCGTCCTGGGCCGGCCGGTTCCGGACCGGTGGACGCCGGCCGATCTCACCGCGTTGCTCGGCAGCGACGCCGTGTGGTGCGAGCGCGTGACCCTCGACGAACCGCGGACCGGGCCGGACCGGCCGCACAAGGCGTTCCAGGTGATCGCGCACCGTGCCGTGGTGGACGTCGACGAGCTGACCGGGGAGTGCGTGGTCGTGCAGCTGGTGTGCGCGCAGGACTGCGGACGCGCCGTCGACCCGGTCGGGGCCGAGGGCCAGCTGGTGGGCGGGACGGTGCAGGGCGCTGGGTTCGCCCTGTGGGAGGAGCGCGCTGTGGATGCTGCGGGGCGCCAGCTCACCACCGGCTTCGGCGATTACCTGCTGGCCGGCGCCACCGACGTGCCCGAGGTCGTGCCGGTGATCGTCGAGCATCCGCATCCCGAGCTGGCGTTCGGCGCGAAGGGGATCGGCGAGGGCCCCGCGGTCTCCTCGCCGGCCGCTGTCGCGGCAGCGGTGCGGGCGGCCTCGGGCGACCCGGTCCCGGCGATCCCACTGCGGCGCGCGACGCCGCGGGTGCCCGCATGACCCGGCACGTCTTCCCGGCCACCTGGGAGCAGGCCGGGCACGCGGCCCTCGACGGCGACGCGGTCGTCGTCGGCGGCGCGACGAGTGTCCAGCCGTGGCTGACCAGTACCGGGGCGCAGCCGTCGGTGCTGGTGCACCTGCGGGACGTAGCGGGTGCCCGGTCCGTCGACGGAATGGCCGGGAGGCTGCGGATCGGGGCGATGGTCCCGGTCGCGGACCCGGCGCTGCGCCCGGTGTTCGGGGGGACCGAGCCGGTGTGGTTCGCCACACCCGCCGTGCGGCGGCGGGCGACCGTGGTGGGCAACGCGGTCTCGCCGTTCGGGCCGCGAGAGGTCGTGCCGGTGCTGGCGGCCTGCGGTGCGCGGCTCGTCGTGCTGGCCGAGGGCGGCACCCGCTCGATCGACGTGACCGCGGTACCGCCGAACGGGCTCGAGCCCGGCGCGGTGGCGTGCGCGGCCGAGCTGGCGGTGCCCGAGCGGATCGCGTTCCGCCGGGTGGCCCTGCGGCCGCGGCTGAGCCGCACGGAGATCGGGGTGGCGGCGGCGCTCGGCGACGGGTGCGGTGCGGCGATCTCCGTCGGCGTCGGCGGGCCCACCCTCGTGGTCGAGGGCGCCGCGGAGTTCCTGCGCGACCCCGCGGGCTCGCCCGGCTTCGCGGCCGCCTGCTGTTCGGCTGCGCCTGATCCCGTACGGCAGCTCGTCGGTGGCCTGGCCGTGCGCGTCCACCGCGCCCTGCACGAACCCGGAGGACGGTCGTGACCGCACCGGACGTGCGCGCCGCGACCTGCACGGTGGACGGCCGCCCGATCACCCTGCCGCAGACCGGCACCGAGAGCCTCTGGGACGTCCTGGAGGACCACGGCGTCGCGCTGCCCCTGGGGTGCGCGAGCGGGCACTGCGGCTCGTGCACCGTCCTGCTCGACGGCGTACCGGTGCCGTCCTGCCTCGTCCCGCACGCCGAAGCGCGCGGCCGCAGCGTCGCCACCGTCGCCACGGCCGCCGACGACGCGCTCGTCGCCGCGATGGCCGAGCACGGCGCGGTCCAGTGCGGGTTCTGCTCACCCGGCATCGTCGTGACCCTCTCCTGGCTGCTGCGGACCACAGCAGCCGTCGGGCAGCCCATCACCGCGGACGACGTCCGCAACGCCCTCACCGGCCACCTGTGCCGGTGCACCGGATACACGGCCGTCGTGCAAGCGGCCGTCTCGGCAGCCTCGAAGATCTCAGCAGCGTCGAAGGCGGCGGATCGGTGACGCTGATCGCGATCACGGGTGGGCGGGTGCTCACCATGGACGAGCAACGGCGGATCCTCGACCGGGGGACCGTGCTCGTCGAGGACGACCGGATCGCCGCGGTCGGCCCGGACCGCGAGATCGACGTTCCGGCCGGGGCCGAGGTCCTCGACGCGCGCGGCCGGATCGTCATGCCGGGGCTGGTCAACGCCCACACCCACGGCACCCAGTCGCTGCTGCGGGCGGGCGGCAACCAGGACCGGGACCTGCTCGACTGGATGTTCAACGACCTGTACCCGGGCCTGGCCGCGTACACGCTGTCGGACGTGCGGGTCGGGCTCGAGCTGTTCTGCCTCGAGGCGCTCCGGGCCGGGATCACCACCGTCGTGCTGAACGACCACGTGCACCCGTTCGACCCGCTCCCCGCTGTCGACACGGCCGTGGAGGTGCTCGGGCGCACCGGCATCCGAGCCGTCTACGCGCGGATGTTCACCGATGCCGTCCGGCCGGCCTCCCCAGGCTTCCTCGACAGCGTGCGGGCCCGCGAACCGGACGTCCGCCCGGCGAGCGTCCTGCGGGACACGGACGCGATCCTGGCGGATCTCGACGCGATCTACCGTGAGCACGACAACAGCTACGGCGGCCGAGTGCGCGTGTGCGCGTCGCCTTCGACGGCCAGCACGACGTCGCTGCGGGCGCTGGCGTTCGCCCGTGACCGCGCCCGGGCGCACGGCGGTATCTGGGCGCTGCACCTGTCCGAGACCCCGGGCGACCGCCCGGTCGGCGAGATGAGCGCGGTCCGGTACCTGGACTCGCACCGGCTGCTGGACTCCCGCCTGCTGCTCGGGCACTGCGTGCACGTCGACGCCGCCGACATCCGGATGATCCGGCGGGCGGGTGCGTCGATCTCCACCCAGCCGGTCAGCAACGGGGTGCTCGGCTCGGGGATCGCGCCGGTCCCGGCGTTCCTCCAGGCGGGCGTCACCGTCGGCATCGGCACCGATGACGCGAACTGCAACGACGCCTGCGACGTACTGGCCGACCTCAAGACGCTGGGGGTGCTCCAGCGCGGGACCCACCACGATCCCGGTGCGGTCACAGCCGAGGAGCTGATCGAGATCGCGACGATCGGCGGAGCGCACGCGGTCGGCATGGGTGGCGACATCGGCCGGCTGGCCCCGGGGTTCAAGGCGGACGTCGTCCTGCTCGACGCCCGGCAGCCGCACCTCACGCCGGCGTCGTCGCTGCCGGCCGTGCTGGTCTGGCAGGCGTCCGGGCGGGACGTGCGCACGGTGATCGTCGACGGCCGGGTGGTCGTGCGCGACGGCGTGGTCGACTGGCTGGACGCGGAAGCGGAAGCGGATCTGCTGGCCTCGGCGACCGAACGCGCGGCCGCGATCGCCGTGCGCGCCGGGATCGCCACGACGCGACCGTGGGAGAGCAGGGCGTTCCGGCCCTAGGGTCGTGCGGGTGAGCGAACGCCTGACGTACGGCTCCTACCTGCACCTGGACGAGCTGCTGTCCGCGCAGCACCCGCTGAGCTCGCCGCCGCAGCACGACGAGCTGCTGTTCATCGTACAGCACCAGACCACCGAGCTGTGGATGAAGCTGGTGCTGCACGAGCTGCACGCGGTGCTCGACCGGATCGCGGCCGACGAGCTCCGACCGGCGCTGAAGGGGCTGGCGCGGGTCAAGCACATCCAGGACGTGCTCACCGACCAGTGGGCGGTGCTGGCCACGCTCACCCCCACCGAGTACGCGCAGTTCCGCGGGTTCCTCGGGGCGTCGTCGGGGTTCCAGTCCGACCAGTACCGCGCGGTCGAGTTCCTGCTCGGGCACAAGGACGCAGCGATGCTGCGGGTGCTGGAGGGGGACGACCGGGCGACCGCGCTGCTCACCGACGCGCTGCGGCGGCCGAGCCTGTACGACGAGTTCCTGCGCCACCTCGCCCGCGCCGGGCACCCGGTGCCGCAGTCGGTGCTCGAGCGCGACGTCACCATCGCGCACGAGTTCACCGAGGAGTTGGTCCCGGTGTTCCGCACGATCTACGAGCACCCCGAGCAGCACTGGTCGGCGTACGAGACGTGTGAGGAGCTCGTCGACCTCGAGGACAACTTCCAGCTGTGGCGGTTCCGGCACATGAAGACCGTCGAGCGGACCATCGGGTTCAAGCGGGGCACCGGTGGCACGGCGGGCGTGGCGTTCCTGCGGCGAGCGCTGGAGCACTCGTTCTTCCCCGAGCTGTACGCGGTGCGGACGGAGATCGGCCGGTGAGCGGTCGCGCCGCCGAGCTGGACGCCGCCGACCCGCTGGCGGGCTTCCCCGGCCGGTTCCTGCCCTCGCCCGACGTCGTTGCGTACCTGGACGGGAACTCGCTGGGCCGCCCGCCCGCGGCCGCCGCCCAGCGGCTGGCCGACTTCGTGCGCGACGAGTGGGCCGGCGCGCTGATCCGCGGCTGGACCGGGGACGGGCCATGGACCTCGCCCGAGGGCCCGTGGATGGAGTGGCCGGAACGGATCGGCGACCGGATCGCCGAGGTGGCGCTCGGCGCCGCGCCCGGGACGACCGTCCTGGCGGACTCCACGACCGTACTGCTGTACAAGCTCGCGCGGGCCGCCGTCGACGCGGCGCCGCCAGGCCGCACCGAGGTCATCGCCTGCACCGACGACTTCCCCACCGATCGCTACGTCGTGGAGGGCATCGCGGCCGAGCGCGGCGCCGCGGTGGTCTGGGCGGCGGACGTCGACGAGGCCGCGGCGCTGGCCGGGCCGCGGACCGCGCTGGTGGTGGCCAGCCACGTCAACTTCCGCACGGCGGAGCTGGCCGACGGCGCGGCCGTCACCGCGGCCGTGCAGGCCGCGGGGGCGCGGATGCTGTGGGACCTGTCGCACTCGGCCGGGGCGGTGCCGCTGGACCTGGCCGGCTGGGGTGCCGACCTGGCCGTCGGGTGCACCTACAAGTTCCTGTGCGGCGGCCCTGGGTCGCCCGCGTACGCGTACGTGCGGCCGGACCTGCACGACGTGCTGCGCCAGCCGGTGCAAGGCTGGATGGGCCGGGCCGATCCGTTCGAGATGGGGCCGGGGTACCGGCCGGCGCCGGGGATCCGGCACGTCGTCAGCGGCACGCCACCGATCCTCGGCGCAGTGCCGCTCGTGGTGGGGCTGGACCTGCTCGCGGAGGCCGGCACCGCGGCGGTGCGGGCGAAGTCGGTGGCGCTCACCGAGTTCGCGGTCGAGCTGTACGACGAGTGGCTCGCCCCGCTCGGCGTCGAGCTGGTCTCGCCGCGGGATCCGGCTCGCCGCGGCGGCCACGTCACGATCACGCGGCCGGGCTTCCGGGCCGTCTGCGACGCCCTGTGGGCGCGCGGGGTGCTGCCGGACTACCGGGAACCGGACGGGATCCGGCTCGGGCTCGCCCCGCTGTCGACGACGTTCGCGGAGGTGGAGCGGGGGCTGGCGGAGCTGCGGGACCTGCTGGCGCGAGGATGACCGGGTGAGCGTCTCGTCCCCGCGGCCGTCCGGCCGCCGCACCCGCCGCCACGACCACGACGCCGGCGGCGACCCCGAGGTGCTGGCCGCGAAGGCCGCGCTGCGCGAGGAGGTGTGGACCGCGCTCACCGAGGCGAAGGTGACGCGGTTCCCCGGCGCCCGGAACCGGATCTCGAACTTCGTGGGTGCGGAGGCGGCGGCTGAGCGGCTGCGCGCGCACCCGGTGTGGCAGGCGGCGCGCACGGTGAAGTGCAATCCCGACTCCGCGCAGCTGCCGGTGCGCCAACGCGCGCTGGAGGACGGCAAGCTCCTCTACATGGCGGTGCCCCGCCTGGCCGAGGAGGAGCCGTTCTTCCTGCTCGACCCCGACCACCTCGCCGAGCCGCCGCGCAAGGCCGCCTCGATCGCCGGAGCGGCCCGGTCGGCGCGCCGAGTGGCGGTCGCCGAGCTGGAGCCGGTCGACCTGGTGGTGACCGGCTGCGTCGCGGTCGGCGTCGACGGGGCGCGGCTCGGCAAGGGCGGCGGCTTCGCCGACCTGGAGTTCGCCCTGGCCACGGCGGCGGGCCTGATCGGCGAGCACACCACCGTCGTCACGACGGTGCACGAGCTGCAGGTGCGCGGCGCCGGGGAGATCCCGACGACGCCGCACGACGCGCCGGTCGATCTCGTGGTGACCCCGGAGCGGGTCGTGGACTGCCGGCCCGGTCGCGGGGTCCGCCCAGCCGACGGGATCCGGTGGGAGGAGCTCACCCCGGAGAAGATCGCGGCGATCCCGCTCCTGGCGCGGCTGGCCGCGCAGCGGTAGCGATCGGGGCGGTGCTCGATCGGGGCGGTGCTCGATCAATGCCCCTCGATCAACGCGGCCCTCGATCAACCCGGCCCTCGATCAACCCGGCCCGCCGACGCACCGCTCAGGACCGGCGGCCCTCCTCCCAGTCCTCGTCGGCGGCGTCGTTCGCCTCGGTGCGCTCGCGGGCGATCTCGAGGGCGCGCGCCGCCGTCTGGCGATCCGGGTAGGGACCGAGCCGGTCCGCCGCCCGGCAGCCCTCCAGGGGCTCCACGGTGTTGTGCTTCAGGCACCAGAACCACTGCTCGCCGGCCACCCCCGGAGTATGCCGCCCCGGACCGCCCCTCGGCGACGACGGGCGGGGCCGGGCCGGGGGAAGAGCGCGAGTCGCGCGTTCGGCCCGGCGAGTCGCGCAGACGGTGCGGCGAGTTCCGCATGTAGTCCCGCGAGTTCCGCATCGGGTCAGCCGATCTCCGCATCCCGCGCGGCGCGTCCGCACTTCCGGACCCGCGCATCCGGAGTTCGCGGCTTCCGATTTCCGGCACCCCCAACGAATCCCCGGTCGACACCCCACGCGAACGACCGGGAAAGCCGCGTGACCGCAATCGAAGATCGGAGCGTTCGGTTCTCGCGCCTCATACCGCTCCGGGACGCGTGATGGCAGGACAGCAGCTTTCCCCAGCGAGAAACGGCGGGGAGGAATCCTCTGCAGGCGCGATCCACCTCAACACCCCGGGCCTCACGCCCTGGACCGTCCCACCACCGCTGACCGAGCGCCACCGCGAGGCGACCGCGGCGCTCGCCGTCGTCGACACCGAGGCGCACGAGCCCGCACTCTGCTCCTTCGCCGCAGAGCCCGATCACCACAGCGGCTTTCCTGATCGCACCGTGGCCTTTCCTGATCAACACTGCAGTTCCTGACCAACACTGCGGTTTCCTGACCAACACTGCGGTTTCCTGATCAACACTGCGGTTTCCTGACCAACACTGCGGCTTGCCCGCCGTCATCGTCACCGTTCCCGCAGCGTCGGTCACCCCGACCGGCGGACTCGCCTCGCCGCACCTCCGTGCTCACCGGTCCCGATGTCCGGACCCTCACCGCACCTGACCGGGCGCCCGGGCAACGGGCCACGATCCCGCTGGACGAACGATCCGGACGCGATCAAGACCTGCCAGCACATCTCACGTCCGCTTGCCGCGATCGCCGCCCGTCGGATTCCATGCTCCGGTGACCCGGCTCCAGAGCACGATCCTGCGCGACGCCGCTGCGGCCGTCCTGCGCCGGAACGACCGCGGCCGGATCATCGCGGCCGTGCCCGATCCGAGCCGGAACTACCGCTGGCACCGGGCATCGATCCTCGTCGTCGCCGGCCTGGCCCGGACGGATCTGCGGCGCGCGATGGCGGAGCTGGACGGTCTGCTCGCTGCGCAGTGGCGCACCGGGATGCTGCCGCTGTGCGTGTTCGACGACCCGGGCATCGGCTGGGGGTTCGACCCGCGGCGCTGGAGCACCACCGCGTACGCCAAGCACCCGGATCCGGCGCCGACCAGCGGGCTGGCCGCGCTGCCGGGCCAGCCGATCGCGGCGCGCATGATCCTGGAGCGCGGCCGCGACAACGGCGGCGCGGAGATGGACCTCGCCGAGGAGTACGTCGCGAACGTGTTCGACGTCCTCCTCGCCGCGCACCGCTGGACGGTCACTCACCGGGACCCGGACGGGGTCGGGCTGGTCGAGATCCACCACCCGTGGGAGTCGATGTTCGCCGCCTGTCCGCGTTGGGACGCCCCGCTGTCGCGCACCGGGCCGCATCCGGGGGCCAGCCGGGCCGAGCGCGAGTGGTACCTGCTCGATCGGATGCACGCGGTCGGCTGGGACGAGACCGCGGTGCGCGAAGTGGCCGAGTTCCGGGTGCGGGACGTGCTGGCGTCGGCCTTGCTGGCGGGCTCCGCGGAGGTCCTGGCCGAACTGGCCGACGAGGTGGGCCGCACCGAGGTCGCCGAGGAGCTCGAGCAGGACGCCGCCCGCTTCCGGGCCGGGATCGCGGCCACGATCGACCCGCGGACCGGCCTGGCCCGCGACTACGACGTGCGCGCCGGCGTGTGGCTGGACCAGGTGACGATCGCCGGGTTCGCCCCGCTCATCGCCGGCGGGGACGTGGACGTGCTCGCCGCGCAGCGAGCGATCCTGCTCGGCGACGACTGGATGGGGCACCCGGTGCTGCGCCACCCGCTGCCGCCGACGGTGTCGCCGTCGCACCCCGAGTTCCGCCGCCGGGAGCGCTGGCGGGGCCCGGTGTCGCCGTGGATGGTGCTGGCGCTCGTGTGGGCGGCGACCCGGGACGGGGCGTGGGACCTGCGCGCCGTGCTGCGCGACGCCGCGCTGGAGATGCTCGGCGATCACTCGTTCGCCGAGTTCTACGAGCCGATCACCGGGGAACCGATCGGCCCGCACGAGCACTCGTGGACGGCCTCGGTGACGCTGGACCTGCTGGGGTGACCCGGACCGCGAGGTCGGGGGCCAGGCGGTCCGGGTCAGGCTCGGGACGGTCGGGGCCGTCAGGTCAGGCCGAGCGGTCGTGCCACTGCCGGGCGAGGTCGGCGATGCCGTGGATCGAACAGGGCCAGGGAGCCGCCGGCAACCCCGTTCCGCCCTTCGTGCACGTCTGGCACCGGCCCGCCCGGTCGGGGAGGTGCTGGTCGAGCAGGCGCTGCCAGACGTCCACCATCGGCGCGAGCTCCGCGGCGAGGCGCCGCAGTTCGAGCTCCGAGGGCTTCCGGGAGCCGGCGGCGGGCTCGGTGCCGGTCTCCTCCTCGTCCTCGGCCTGCGGTGCGGCAGGCCCGGACATCGACTGGGACACTGCGGCCGGCGGTGCGTCCTGCCGGTGCCGCCGGGGCGAAGCGGGAGCCGGGCTCCTGCTGCTCACCCCCCGGACGATTCCGATCGAGGTGTGCAGCGGGCCCGGCGCGGGGCTTCTCCCCGCACCACCCGCCCCCCACGCATAGCTCATCTTCTTCCCCCCACGCGACTGGATGTGACAGTCCGTGAACGCGCCGCCCGTTCTGGTCGACATCCGATCGGGTTCCGCGCCCGCATGGGATCGTGGCCCGTCCGGCTTGCGCGCGCAAGCTCTGATGCATGACCATCTGCACGTGCATCTGAACGAGCAGCCCCTCATCTGGCGGAAGGCCAGCGCGAGCAACCCCACCGGAAACTGCGTTGAGCTGGCAAAACTCCCCAGCGGCGAGGTCGCGATGCGCAACTCCCGTTTCCCGAACGGCCCTGTGATCGTCTACACACCCGCCGAAATCGCCGCGTTCCTCGAGGGTGCCCGAGCGGGTGAGTTCGATGATCTGGCCGTGTGATTTCCGTGTGATCCACCACGCCCCGTAGCCGTCGAGGCGGTTCCACCCGTCCGCGACTTGCCGAGGGACGCCCGTTCACGGCACAGTGTTCCCCCGAACGGGGAGGTCCTGAATATGAACGTGCTGCGGGGTGAGTCCGCGGACTACTCCGCGGGTCGCGCTGACGTTCTGTCCAGTGGTTCGTCGGCCTCCGGCCCGACGGTCCTGCGCATCGCTCTCGGGGCTCAGCTGCGTCGCCGGCGGGAGGCCGCGGGTGTCACGCGCGAGCAGGCGGGCGAGGCGATCCGGGCGTCGCCCGCCAAGATCAGCCGGCTCGAGCTCGGCCGCGTCGGCTTCAAGGAGCGCGACGTCGCCGACCTCATCACGCTGTACGGCGTCACCGACCCCACTGAACGCGCCGAGTTCCTCAGCCTGGCCCGGCAGGCCAACGCTCCGGGCTGGTGGCACCGCTACTCCGACCTGCTGGAGACCTGGTTCGAGACCTACCTCGGGCTGGAGCAGGCGGCGTCGCTGATCCGCACGTACGAGCTGCAGTTCTTGCCGGGGCTGCTGCAGACCCGCGACTACGCCCGCGCGGTCACCCAGCTCGCCCGGACCGACACGCTCGAGGTCGAGCGTCGGGTCGAGCTGCGGATGCGCCGCCAGGAGATCTTCCTGTCCGGCAACGGGCCGCGGCTGTGGGCGGTGATCGACGAGGCGGCGCTGCGCCGCGGGCTGGGCAGCCCGCAGCTGATGCGCGAGCAGATCGATCACCTGCTCGAGATGAACCGGCTGCCCTCGATCTCGATCCAGATCGCACCGCTGCGCTACGGCGGCCACGCCGCGGCCGGCGGTCCGTTCACGATCCTGCGGTTCGCGGAGCCCGACCTGCCGGACATCGTCTACCTGGAGCAGCTCACCAGCGCCCTGTACCTGGACAAGCGGCCGGACGTCGAGCACTACGCCGCCGTCATGGACCGGCTGTGCGCCCAGGTCGAACAGCCGAACCGGACGGAACCGATCCTGCTGGCGATCCGGGACGAGCTGTAGCGGGCGGACTGCACGGACCGGGACGGAACGGGCACGGATTGGGTCGAGGGCGCAGGCTGCCCGCGTCACCGTTGGAGCAGCGCCACGGGCTGGATGCGGTGCGCCTGCGCACCCCGGCCGAGACGCGGTGGGCGACGATGCGCGACCACCTCGTCGAACGGCTCAAGCGGGTCCCGGTCGAGCGGATCGACGCGATGCTCGCCGAGCAGCGGTTCGTCGGCCGGGACGGCCCGATCACGCCTGACACCCCGTACCGGCCCGCCGAGTACGTGTGGTTCCACCGGGACCTGCCGGTGGAGGCGCCGGTGCCGTTCGAGATCGAGGTCGTGCACCGCGACGACCTGCTGCTGGTTGTCGACAAGCCGCACTTCATGGCCACGATCCCGCGCGGCCAGCACATCCTCGAGACCGCGCTCGTGCGGCTGCGCCGGGAGCACGGTCTGCCCGAGCTCTCACCCGCGCACCGCTTGGACCGGATGACGGCCGGGCTGCTGATGTTCGTGATCAACCGCGAGCACCGCGGCGCCTACCAGACGCTGTTCCGCGACCGGCGGGTGCGCAAGACCTACGAGGCGATCGCCCCGTACGACCCGGACCTGCCGCTGCCGCAGACGGTGCGCAGCCGCATCGTCAAGGAGCGCGGGATCATCCAGGCCCGTGAGGTCGACGGACCGCCCAACGCCGAGACGCTCGTCGAGCTGCTCGAGCACCGCGGCGGGCTCGGCCGCTACCGGCTCGCCCCGGCCACCGGGCGCACCCACCAGCTGCGCCTGCACATGCACCGGCTCGGGATCCCGATCATCGGCGACGACTTCTACCCGGTGCTCACCGAGCGGCCGCTAGACGACTTCACGAACCCGTTGCAGCTGCTCGCGGCCACGTTGGAGTTCACCGACCCGATCACCGGCGAGCTGCGCAGCTTCCGCTCGCGACGCCGGCTGGACGCCTGGCCGGACGGCTGACCGCGCTGGCGACCGACTGGCCACCGGCGCGGCGGCTGGCATCATCTGCGCATGGCTGCTCCCCGATCGACGGGTCGCACCGCACCGACGCTCGAGTCGGTGGCGGCGCTGGCCGGCGTGTCCCGGGCCACCGCGGGCCGCGTCCTCTCGGGGTCGACGCGGGTCACCGAGCGGTCCCGCGAGGCGGTGCTGCGCGCCGCCGAACAGCTGGGCTACGTGACCAACCGGGCCGCCCGCGCGCTCATGACGCGGCGCAGCGGCTCGATCGCGTTCGTCGTCACCGAGCCGGAGGAGCGGTTCTTCAACGATCCGCACTTCGCGCTGGCGCTGCGCGGAGCCCACGAGGCGGTGGCCGAGCAGGACGTGCAGCTGGTCTTCTCGATCGTCCACCTCGAGGCGGACCGGCTGCGGTTCGAGCGCTTCGCCCGCGCCGGGCACCTCGACGGCGCGATCCTGGTCTCGCTGCACGGCGACCACCCGCTCCCCCGGGCGCTGCACGCGGCCGGCATCCCGGTGATGCTCATGGGCCGCCCGCTCGTGCCGATCGAGGGTGTGAGCTACGTGTCCGCCGACAACGTCGGGGGCGGCCGGCTCGCGGCGGCGCGCCTGGCCGACATCGGCCGCACCAAGCTGGCGACGATCACCGGCCCGCGGGACATGACCGCCGCCCTGGACCGCGAGCACGGGTTCCTCACCGAGCTGACGGAGCGCGGACTGACCGGGGTCGTCGTGGACGGCGACTTCTCGATGGAGAGCGGCAGGCGGGCGATGGCCGACCTGCTCGCGACCCATCCCGACGTCGACGGGGTGTTCGCGGCGAGCGACCTGATGGCGCTGGGTGCGTTCCAGGCGATCGCGGACGCCGGCCGGTCGGTGCCTGACGACATCGCGGTCGTCGGGTTCGACGACTCCCCGCTCGCGGCGACGGTCCGGCCCGGGCTGACCACCGTCCGCCAGCCCGTGGTGGACATGGGTGCGACGCTGGCCCGCCAGCTGCTGCGCACCATCGAGGACGGCGAGGTGCCCGAACCGGTGCTCATGCCGGCCGAGCTGGTGGTCCGGGACAGCGCATGAGACCGCGTTCGGGTCGACCGGTCCGCGGTGCGCACCGCGGACCGGTCGACCCGAACCCGATCATGAACGCTCGTGAGAGCGCTCTCTTGACAGGATCACGTGGTCGGCGCCACGCTGTCACCCGTTCGTGAGAGCGCTCTCTCATCCCGCTCCCGGAGGCAACGATGCACATCCCGTCCCCGCGCAGGCGCCGTGTCGCGGCACTGGCCGCGTTGGTCACCAGCGCCGCGCTCGCCCTCTCCGCGTGCGGATCCGGCTCGGGCGCCGGCGCGTCCGGCGGCGGTCCCGTCGAGCTGACGGTCAGCCTGTTCGGCACCTTCGGCTACCAGGAGAGCGGGCTGCTCGAGGAGTACGAGCGGGCCCATCCGGGCATCACGATCAAGTACGAGTCGACGCAGGGCGAGGACAAGTACTGGCCCGCCCTGCAGACCCGACTCACGTCCGGCAAGGGCGCCTCCGACGTGCAGGGCATCGAGGTCGCCCGCATCTCCGAGGTCGTGACCAACCAGGCAGATCTGTGGACCGACCTGCGCGAGACCCCCGCCGCGGCGAACCTGCCCAACTACCTCGACTGGAAGCAGAAGGCCGCCACCACCAAGGACGGCGCGGTGCTCGGCCTCGGCACCGACATCGGGCCGATGGCCATCTGCTACCGCACCGACCTCGTCGGTCAGGCCGGCCTGCCGACCGAGCCCGCCGCGCTCGCCGCCCGCATGGGCAGCTGGCAGGACTTCCTCGCCCTCGGCGCCGAGTACCAGCGCAACGCCCCGGCCGGAAGCGCCTGGATCGACTCCGCGGGCGGGCTCTACAACGCGATCGTCTCCACCGAGCAGAAGATCTACTACGACGAGTCGGGCACGCTCGTCGTCGACTCGAACCCGGCGGTGAAGGCCGCGTTCGACATGGCCGCGGGCGCCGCGCAGGCGGGGCTCACCGCCCGGCTGGAGCAGTTCATCGACCCCGGCTGGGACTCCGGCTTCGGCGCCGGCACATTCGCCACGATCGCCTGCCCGTCCTGGATGATCGGCTACATCAAGGGCAAAGCCGGCGACGCCGGCTCGGGCAAGTGGAACGTCGTCCCGCTGCCCGGCGGCAAGGGCGGCAACTGGGGCGGCTCCTACCTGGGCATCCCCGCCGCGAGCGAGCACAAGCAGGAGGCCGCCGAGCTGATCGCCTGGCTCACCGCGCCCGAGCAGCAGGCACGCATCTTCAACTCGGTCGGCAACTTCCCGTCGACGAAGGAGGCCATCGCCCAGGTCAGCAACACCACCGACCCGTACTTCAACGGCGCCCCGATCGGCCAGATCTACTCCGCCTCCGCGGAGGCCGCCCCGGTGCAGGTCCTCGGTCCCGACGACGGCGTGGTGAAGAAGGCGATGAACAAGGCGCTGCTGTCCGTCGAGGCGAACGGGGTCTCCCCCGCCGACGCCTGGGCCAACGCCCTGCGGGACGTCCGCCAGCAGGTCGGCTGACCGTGACGCTCTCCCTGGACCCCACGCCAGCCGGAACCGCGACCTCCGCCCGGCCGGCGTGGCGCTCCCGCCTCCACCGGTGGGAGGGCCGCAGTGCACCGTACGTCTACATCGCGCCGTTCTTCCTCGTGTTCGGGGCGTTCGGGCTGTTCCCGCTGATCTACACGGCGTGGATCAGCCTGCACCGCTACCGGCTCGGCGGCTCGATGTCGTGGATCGGCCTGGACAACTACATCTGGCTGTTCACGAACCCGCAGTTCTACAACGCGCTCTGGAAGACGATCACGATCGGCATCCTGTCGACCGTGCCGCAGCTGCTGATGGCGCTGGGCCTGGCCCATCTGCTCAACTACAAGCTGCGCGGCCGCACGTTCTTCCGGGTCTCGATGATCATGCCGTACGCGACGTCGGTCGCGGCGGCGACGCTGGTGTTCACCCAGCTGTTCGCCCGTGACGCCGGCGCCATCAACTGGCTGCTCGGCCTGGTCGGCATCGACTCGATCGACTGGCGCAACGGCGACTGGACAGCCCAGATCGCCATCTCGATCATCATCATCTGGCGCTGGACCGGCTACAACGCGCTGATCTACCTCGCCGGGATGCAGTCGATCCCGCAGGACCTCTACGAGGCCGCCGCGATCGACGGCGCCAGCCGCTGGCAGCAGTTCCTCCACGTCACCCTGCCCGGGCTGCGCCCGACCATCCTGTTCACGATCGTCGTCTCCACGATCGGGGCCAGCCAGGTCTTCGGCGAGCCGCTGATCTTCGGCGGCGGGCAGCCGACCGGCGGCGCGCTCGGGCAGTACCAGACCCTCGGCCTGTTCATGTACGAGCAGGGCTGGACGTTCGGGCAGCTCGGCCGGGCCGCGACCGTGGCCTGGGTGACGTTCGCGGTGATCGTCGTGCTGGTGCTGATCAACACCTGGCTCGCCCGGCGCCGGGAGCGTGCGGCATGACCGTGACCGCCGGCCCCGACACCACGCGAACCCACCGCGTGTCCACCCGGACCGTGACCGAGGAGCCCCCGGCCCGGCGGCGCACCCGGCGCGGCGTCACCTCGGCCGGTCCGCTCGCCTGCACCGTGCTCGGCGTGACGGCCGTGCTGTTCGTGCTGCCCTTCTACTACATGATCGTCGCCGCGAGCCGGCCGATGTCGGAGATGGCGCAGTTGCCGCCCCCGATGACCCCGGGCCCGCTGCTGCTGGACAACATCGAGAAGGCGCTCGCCCAGCAGGACCTGGGGCTCGCGCTGGCGAACACGTTCTTCGTCGCCGGCGTGGTGACGGTCAGCACCGTGCTGCTGTGCACGCTGGCCGGCTTCGCGTTCGCCAAGCTGCGCTTCCGCGGACGCACCCAGCTGTTCGGGCTCGCCGTCGGCACGATGATGATCCCGCCGAGCCTCGGCGTCGTGCCGCTCTACAGCCTCATGGTCGCGCTCGGCCTGGCCGGCAACCTGGCGTCGGTGATCCTGCCGTCGCTGGTCGGCGCGTTCGGCGTGTTCTTCATGCGTCAGTACGTCGTGCAGGCGCTGCCCGACGAGCTGCTCGACGCCGCCAAGATCGACGGCGCCACCATGCTGCGGACATTCTGGAGCGTCGTGCTGCCGATCTGCCGGCCGGGCATGGCCGTGCTCGCCATGTTGACCTTCATGACGACCTGGAACGACTTCTTCTGGCCGGTCATCACCCTCGACTCGTCGAACCCGACCGTGCAGGTGGCGCTGGCCAACCTCGGCACCGGCTACGTCCCCGACACGAGCGTGATCATGGCCGGCACGCTCGTCGGCACCCTGCCGGTGATCGTCGTGTTCCTGCTGCTCGGCCGCCAGATCGTCGGCGGCATCATCGCCGGCGCCGTCAAGGGCTGACGTCCGGTTCCTCCGCCCACCCCGTTCTCCCCGAAAGGCACCATGACCGCCATCCAGCCTGCCCGGCGCACCGAGCTGCTGCGCTTCCCCGACGGCTTCCTCTGGGGCGCGGCGACCGCCGCCTACCAGATCGAGGGCGCCGTCGCGGAGGACGGCCGCACCCCGTCGATCTGGGACACCTTCTCCCACACCCCCGGCAAGGTCCTGAACAGCGACACCGGTGACGTCGCCGCCGACCACTACCACCGCTACCGCGAGGACGTCGCGCTGATGGCCGAGCTGGGCATCACGGCCTACCGGTTCTCGGTGTCGTGGTCACGGATCACCCCGCACGTCACCGCCGACGCGCTCGGCCCGGTCAACGAGGCCGGGATCGCGTTCTACTCGTCGCTGGTGGACGAACTGCTCGCCGCCGGGATCACGCCCATGCTGACGCTGTACCACTGGGACCTCCCCCAGGCGCTGGAGGACGCAGACGGCTGGGCGAACCGGGCCACCGCGCAGCGGTTCGCCGAGTACGCCTCCGTGGTGGCCGCCCGGCTCGGCGACCGGGTCACCCGCTTCACCACGCTCAACGAGCCGTTCTGCTCGGCCTACCTCGGCTACGCCAGCGGCGTGCACGCGCCGGGCCGCACCGACGACGTGGCCGCGCTGCGGGCGGTGCACCACCTCAACCTCGCCCACGGCCTCGCCGTCGCGGCCATCCGGGAGGCCGCGCCGAACGCGCGGGTCAGCATCACCCTGAACCTCGCGTGGGTGCGCCCGGAAACCGACTCCGAGCGCGACGCCGACGCCGCCCGCCGCATCGACGGCCTGCAGAACCGGGTGTTCCTCGACCCGATCCTGCACGGCCGCTACCCCGCCGACGTCCTCGCCGACACCGCGGCCGTCACCGACTGGTCGTTCGTGCTGCCCGGCGACCTCGAGGTGATCTCGGCGCCGATCGACGCGCTGGGCGTCAACTACTACCACCCGACCCACGTGCGGCACTGGACCCGCGAACGCCCCCGCGAGGGCGCGGACGGGCACGCCGGCGGCGGCGCACGGCCGTGGGTGGCCGCCGACGACGTCGAGTTCCCCGTCCAGCACGGGGCACCGTGCACTGCGATGGGGTGGACGATCGATCCGCGCGGCCTGCGCGAGCTGCTGCTGCGGGTGGCCGCGGAGCGGCCGGGGCTGGAGCTGATGGTGACCGAGAACGGCGCCGCGTACCCCGACGAACCCGGCCCGGACGGGCGGGTCGCCGATCCCGAGCGCATCGCGTACCTGCGCGACCACCTCGCCGCCGTGCACGAGGCCATCAGCGCGGGAGCTCCGGTCACCGGCTACTACGTCTGGTCGCTCCTGGACAACTTCGAGTGGTCGCACGGTTACTCCAAGCGGTTCGGGATCGTCGCCGTCGACTACGCCACTCAGCGGCGCACCCCGAAGGACAGCGCCTGGTTCTACGCGGCGACCGCCCGCGCGAACGCCGTCGAGCGGATCTTGCTCGATTGAACGTTCACGCGAAATCGGGCCCTGACCAGGACCGGAGTTCGCACGTGCGGGTCGTAACGGTTTCGAGACGAACGACGAGCTGACCTATGGGCGACACCGGAGTGGCCTCCGGATCGACGGGAGGTACAGTGCGTCCCGGTCGACCGGTTCCGATGCTCGACGACACCGCCCGATGGGAGGGGCCCGGTCTTGCGCGACGACGACCCGCAGCGCGGTACCGAGTCGGGCGATCCGCTCGATCTCGCCGCCTTGCGAGCCGACGACGAGTTCGTCGAGCACTTCGCGACCTCGGGTACCCCGAAACCGCCGACCGGTGATCCCGTCCAGGACGAGCTCGCCGCCATGTTCGCGGCGTGGGTGGCGGAGGTGCGACCGGAGACCGCCGACTCGGGCGCGCTGAAGGCGGAGTCGGCCGCGCCGGAGGCCGAGACCCCGGCGCAGGACGGCGAGCCCGAGCTGGTGCGGGCCGCACCTCGGTTACAGCCCGTGCCCGATCCGCAGCCCCCGCCGCCCGCGCTCATCGGTCGCCGGCACGAAGCCGCGGGCGCCGGGCCGTACGTGCGCCGGTTCGCCGTCGCCGCCACGATCGTCGCGATCGCCGGATCCGGGCTGGCCATCGCCGCGTACGAGGCCGAGCCCGGCGGCGCGCTGTGGCCGGTCGCCAAGGTCTTCTACGCGGAGAAGGCCCGCTCCATCGAGGCCGCTCTCGACGTGAGCAAGCTGCACCTGGCCGCGCGGGAGGCACTCGCCCGCGGTGACCGCCCCGCTGCCGCGGCCGCGCTGGCCGTCGCCGAGCGGGAGCTGGCCGCAGTGCGGCCCGACGAAGGCCGCGAGCTCCTCGCCAAGGAGCACGCCGAGATCATCGTCGCGGTCGTCGGCGGCGAGATCATCCCGAGCCTTCCGCCGGTGCTGGAGTCCCCGGACCCGACCGGGCTCGGCCCGCTCGCCTCCGCGCCCACGGTGACCCCATCGGCACAGGCCGCTGCGCCACCCACTGGGCTTGCCGTGTCGGCCCAGCCCGCCCCGCCGTCCAGCGGGGCGCCGCCGGCCGATCCGGGTGTCTCGGCGGCCCCTCCGCCACCGCCCGACCAGAGTCCAGCCCCTGCCGGACCAGCCGCACCGCCCGCCGAGCCGGGGACGACCCATTCCCCGCCCGCTGGGGAGCCGTCCGGGCCCATCACTGCGGGACCCGCGAACGAACCGTCGGTGTCGGCCGGCTCGACCCGACCGGAGCCGAACGAACCGACTGCACTGGTCTCCGAGCCACCCTCGCCGCCGGCCGAGCCCTCAGGTTCGGGTGGGGCCGATTCGGCGCCGGGACCGTCCGCCGGGGAGCCGACCAGTGACGGTTCGACCAGCACCCCCTCCAGCAGCGCTCCGCCGAGCAGCAGCCCCTCCAGCGCCGGTCCGTCGAGCAGCGGACCATCCGGTAGCGGCCCGTCGAGCGAGGGCTCGTCCGCCGGCCCGGCGCCGGCTGCGCGCAGCACCGGCTCGACGACGGAGGAGGACTCGGACGCTGACGACGACGCGACCGATCCGTCCGACGACTCCCCCGCCGCCGGCGGCAGCTCCCGCGCCGAGCGCGACGAGGGCAGCGACTCCGCGTCCGACGACGAGGACACCGACGAGGACACCGACGACGAGGACACCGACGAGGACACCGACGACGAGGACACCGACGAGGACACCGACGACGAGGACACCGACGACGCCGACGACGACGCTGACGCGGAGGGCTCCGAGGACGACGAGTCGGCGGGTGATCAGCCACGAGGCCTGATCGGCACGGTCACGCGGCTGCTGAGCAACACGGTGCACGCCCTGCTCGGCTGACACCCGCCGCGCCGCCCTGATGGTCGGAGAGCCACTCTCCTGCCATTTCGTGGTGAGAAGGAAGCTCCGGTAGACGCGATCCGCTGCGACAGCGCCCCGGTCTCACCACCCGGACTGTCCCGCCGCTCCTGACCGAGCACCACCGCACGGTGACCACGGCGGACCCACACAGCTCGCGCGCGTCGACGACGGCGGAGGGCGCGAGCACCGCGCGAGCGACTCACCGATCCAGCGCAGGGCTGTTGTCGACCCACAGGCGCGCGAGCCGCGCTCTGCGCGGAAGGAGCAGAGCGCAGGCAGCACTGCGGTCTTCCGGCCCCTCCCGTCAACCCCAGCGCCGGGTCAGCGCCGCCAGCCCGCGCTCGGTGGGCCGCCCGTGCAGCCGCAGCCGCGCCATGCCGCCGTCCGGGTGGACGTCCAGCCGCACGTGCGTGACCGGCTCGTGCGCGTCCAGCACGAACCGGTGCCGGGTGTCCGGCACGAGCGGGGTGCGCGCCAGCAGTGGCCGCCAACGGCCGTCGCCGCCGTGTCCGGACAGCTGTGCGGCGGCGGGTGCGTTGTGCAGGAACCAGCTGGTGTCCAGCTCGGCGACCGCGATCGTGCCCTCGCAGGCGAGCGCGACCTC
>NZ_FRAP01000043.1 GCF_900142365.1 Pseudonocardia thermophila
TGGACCAGAGCCTGTTCAACGAGATCTGCCTGCAGCAGCTGAGGCTGTCCGGGGTGCACGAGGGTGAGACGGTGGCTGTGTTGACCACTGGTGACGAGCGCGCGGACTACGCGAGTGCGTTCATGTGGGCGGCGCAGAAGCTGGGTGCGTCCACGTTCCACCTGCGGCTGCCGTCGCCGGTGGAGGTGTCGGCTGTGTGGCGGGTCGGGGAGACCGGGTTGGCGGGTAACCGGGTGGCGGTCGAGGCGCTCAAGGCCGCGGACATGGTGGTGGACTGCACGTTCTTGTTGTTCAGCGAGGAGCAGTTCGAGATCCAGGGTGCGGGCACGCGGATCCTGACCGCGGTGGAGCCGCCGGAGCTGTTGGCGCGGCTGATGCCCACCCGGGAGCTGCGCGAGCGGGTGGAGGTGGCTGCTGATCGGCTGGCCAAGGCCGCCACGATGCGGATCACCAGCCCGCACGGCACCGACGTCACCTACCGGCTGGGGGTGTATCCGACGGTGAGCGAGTACGGCTACACCGACCAGCCCGGCCGCTGGGATCACTGGCCGGCCGCGTTCGTGTTCACCGGCGGCGCCGACGACGGGGTGGACGGCACGATCGTGCTCGCCCCCGGGGATGTGCTGCTGCCGTTCAACACCTACGTGCAGCACCCGGTCAAGCTGACCATCGAGGCCGGGTTCATCCGCGACATCCGCGGCCTGCCCGGCCACTCCAGCCTCGACGCGGACCTGCTCACCAGCTACATCGAGTCGTTCGACGATCCACGCGGCTACGGCATGAGCCACGTCGGGTGGGGGCTGGACGAGCGGGCGCACTGGCACGGGCTGACCCAGTTCGTCGGCGGCATGGGCATGGAACTGCGCAGCTTCTACGGCAACGTGATGTTCTCCATCGGCCCGAACAACGAGTTGGGCGGGCCGAACGACACCGCCTGCCACTTCGACATCCCCATGCGCGGCTGCAGCCTCTACCTCGACGACGAGCTCATCGTCGACGCCGGCGAGCTGACCGTGCCCGAGATGCGCCCGGCGACCCAGCGATGACCGCACCCTCGAACCCCGCGACGAACCCCGCGACGAACCCCGCGATGACAACAACGACAACAACGACAACAGCGGCGACATCAACAGCGACAACAGCGGCGGCGACAACGGCGACAACAGCGGCAGCGGCGGCGGCGCCAGCGGCGGCGGCGACAGCGGCGGCGCCTCGTGATCACCACATCGGGCTGATCGTGCCCAGCTCGAACCTGACCATGGAGACCGAGCTGCCGCGCATGCTCGCCGCCCGCGAACAGCTACTGCCCGACGACCGGTTCGTGTTCCACTCCGCCCGCGCCCGCATGCAGCACGTCACCCCCGACCAGCTGCGCGCGATGAACGCCCAGGCCGACCGCGCCGCGGCCGAGCTGGCCGACGCCCGCCCCGACGTGGTCGCCACCGCGTGCCTGGTCGCGATCATGGCCCAAGGCCCCGGCTACCACTGCACCGCCGAACAATCCATCACCACCGCGCTGCGCGCCAACGGCGCACACGCCCCGGTGATCTCCTCCGCCGGAGCCCTGCTCGCCGGCATCACCGCCCTCGGCGCCACCCGGGTCGCGATCATCACCCCGTACCTGAAACCGCTGACCCAAGCCGTCGCCGACTACCTCGAACACACCGGCATCGAAGTCGTCGACGCCCTATCCCTCGAAGTACCCGACAACCTCACCGTCGCCCACCTCGACCCCACCGACCTCCACCAGCACTGGCGCACACTCGACCTCTCCCGCGCCGACGCCCTCGTCCTGTCCGCCTGCGTCCAGATGCCCTCACTACCCGCCATCCAGACCATCGAGAACGACGCCGGCCTCCCCGTCCTGACCGCCGCCACCGCCACCACCTACCGCATCCTGCAAGAACTCGGCCTACCCCCGATCGTCCCCAACGCCGGGAAACTCCTC
>NZ_FRAP01000014.1 GCF_900142365.1 Pseudonocardia thermophila
TGTCTCCCCGGTGCCACGAACATCCCGCGAACCGGCCGCCACCACCGTCGGGCACACGGCCGGTGCGGTGGACGATCCCGCTGTCGATCGATCGGGGGACACCGACGTGGCGCGGCCGGGGCGCGGACCACCGCCGCCCGACCGTCGATACGCTGGCCGGGTGCGCGGCAGGGTTCTCGACGTGCTGGGCACGCTCGCCCGCTTCGGGCTCGCCGCGGTGTGGCTCGTCTCAGGCGCGATCAAGGCGGCCGACGCGGGGCAGACCTACGTCGCCGTCCGCGCCTACGACGTGCTGCCGCTGTCGCTGGTGGGTCCGGTCGCGGCCGTGCTGCCGTGGCTCGAGCTGGCGCTGGGCCTGCTGCTCCTGGCCGGGTTGGGGGTGCGGCTGGCCGCGATCGTCTCGGCCGCCCTGCTGGTCGCGTTCATGGCCGGGATCGTCCAGGCGTGGGCGCGCGGGCTGGCGATCGACTGCGGCTGCTTCGGCGGTGGCGGCCCGGTCGACCCGGACGCCACCGCCTACGGTGCGGAACTGCTCCGTGACACCGGGTTCTTGGTGCTCGCGGGTTGGCTGATCGCGCGGCCCCGGACGGTGGTCGCGCTGGACGGGATCCTCTCGGGAAGGACGGTGACGTGAGCGGCGCGTCGCGCAGCGAGAAGAAGCGCAAGCAGGCGGAGCGGGAGGCCAGGCTGGCCGCGGCCGGTATCCAGGTGCCGAAGCGCAACCCGATGCCGATGATCGCGGCCGGCGTCGTGCTGGCGCTGGTCGTCCTGGCCGCCGGGGGCTGGTACTGGTACACGAACCGGACGGTCACCCCGAACTACACCGCGACCGCCGCCGGCGCCGTCGTCACCGCGGGCACCGGCCCGGTCGTGATCGACGTCTACGAGGACTACCTCTGCCCCGGCTGCTTGGCGCTGGAGAAGCGGGACGGCAACAAGATCACCGAAGCGCTCAACGACGGCAGGCTCACCGTCCGCTACCACCCGCTGGGCCTGCTCGACGACCGGTCGCGCCCGGCCGGCTACTCGACCCGCGCCGCCGACGCCGCGATCTGCGCCGCTCAGGCCGGCATCTTCCCCGCTTACCACCAGAAGCTGTTCGGCGAGCAGCCCGCCGAGGGCAGCGCCGGCCTCACCGACGACCAGCTCGTCGCGTTCGGCACCGAGCTCGGTGCCGGCCCCGACTTCGCCGCGTGCGTGCGCGGCGGCACCCACGACGCCGAGATCAAGAAGGCGACCGACGCCGCCGAGGCCGACCCCGGCCTGAAGAACGAGGCCGGCATGTTCGGCACTCCGACCGTCGCGGTCGACGGCAAGCGCATCGACATCAACAGGTCCAGCTGGCTGGACGATCTGTTGGCCGGCCGCTGATCCGCGGCGCGGGGGTCCCTGCGCGGCAAGAGGGACCCCCGTGCGAGGCCGGGAACGGATTCGTGTAACGTTCATGTCGTCGCAAGGGGCTGTGGCGCAGCTGGTAGCGCACTTGACTGGCAGTCAAGGGGTCACGGGTTCGAGTCCCGTCAGCTCCACCCTTTCTCTTCCCTCGTCCTCTGAGGTTTACCGACCGGGCGATCCCACTCGCCGTCGGCGCAGGTCAGGAATGCCTGGGATGAACTGAGGACAGGCTTTCCAAGATCGAATTCCAGCGCTGATCGGCCTACCCTGCTCCCATGACTGAAGCGCCCGGAGCCGCCGAGTTCGCCGAGCACACGGGAGATCACCACCACGCCGACGTCTCCGGCGGCTGGCTGCGAGCCGCCGTCTTCGGTGCGATGGACGGCCTGGTCACGAACATCGGTCTGGTCGCCGGTGTGGGCGGTGGCGGCGCCGACCGTCACATCATCATCCTCACCGGGATGGCCGGCCTGGTGGCCGGGGCGTTCTCCATGGCGCTCGGCGAGTTCGCGTCGGTGGACACGCAGAACGAGGCCGTCGAGCACGAGGTGGCGGTGGAGCGGGACGAGATCCGCCGGCACCCTGAAGCCGAGCAGGCCGAGCTGGCCAGGATGTACGAGCGAATGGGGCTGTCGCCGGAGACGGCCGCAGCGGTCGCGCGGGACGTCCACAGGAACCCCGATCTCGCGGTGCGCATGCACATCACCCAGGAGCTGGGGGTCGATCCCGAGGACAACCCGTCGCCGTGGGTCGCGGCGATCTCGTCGTTCCTGTGCTTCTCCGTCGGCGGGCTGATCCCGCTGATCCCGTTCCTGTTCGGCGCATCGGCGCTGTGGACGGGGCTTCTGGTCGGCGCGATCGGCCTGTTCGGGCTGGGTGCCCTGACGTCCCGGTTCACGCAGCGCTCGTGGCTGTTCGCCGGGACGCGGCAGCTGCTGTTCGGCGCGCTGGCGGCGGGCGCGACCTACCTGGTCGGCTTGCTGATCGGAGTCGGCGTGTCCGGGTGACCCGGCTCGCCCGCGGTGATCGTCGGCAGGGTCTCGGGTGCGCGCAGCCACACGAGCAGCGCCAGCAGCAGCATGACGCCGGTCAGCGCGAACGCCGCGGGGTAGCCGGCCTGCTCGGCGAGCAGCCCGGCCGCGAGCGGGCCGGCGATCGCACCGAGGTCACCGGCCATCTGGAAGCCGGCGAGCACCGTGCCGCCGCGCCGGCCGCCGAGCACGTCGGCGACGACGGCGTTCAGCGGCGGGTTCATGATGCCCGCGCCCAGACCGGAGACGACGCTCACCGCGAGGAACCACAGCGGGTCGGTGACCAGCCCGATCGTGCCCGTGCCGAGCGCGGTGACGGCCAGGCCGGCGAGCACCGGCGGGCGGCGGCCCCAGTGGTCGGCCGTCCGGCCGGAGAGCACCATCGTCGCCGCGCTGCCCACGGCGAACGCGGCCAGCGCGATCCCGCTCCACGACGCCTGCTGCGCGAGGACCTCCACGACGAAGAGCGGGACGAGCGACATCCGCACGCCGAACACCGCCCATCCGTGCGCGAACGTGCTCATCAGCGCGGCGCGGTAGGCCCGGTGGCGCAGCGCGTCGACGAACCGGGCGGGCGGCGCTGCAGCCCCGGCTGCGTCGGTGTCGTCGGCGGCGCGGCCGCGCAGCAGCGGCCCGCAGATGAGGATCACCAGCGTCAACGACCCCGCGTAGACCCAGAACGGGACCCGCAGGTCGAGATCGGCCAGGCCACCACCCAGCACCGGGCCGGTGATGTTGCCGAGCAGGAAGCCCGTCGCCCACCAGCCGGACGCGCGGCCGCGCAGGCTCGGCGGGGACATCCGCACCAGCAGCGACAAGGAGGAGACGGTGAACATCGTCGACCCGATGCCGCCGACGACCCGCAGGGTGATGAGCTGCCAGTACTGCGCGGCGAACGGCATGGCCGCGTTCGTGATCGCCACCACGGCGACGCCCACCAGGAACCCCGGCAGCTCGCCGAACCGGGCGATCACCCGCCCCGCCGCGGGCGCGAACACCAGCCGGGACAGCGCGAACACGCTGACCACGAACGACGCGGCGGTGATCCCCACGTCGAACGTGCGGACGAAGACCGGCAGGATCGGCGCCACCATCCCGTAGCCGACCGCTACGAGGAACGCTCCTCCGACGAGGACCCAGATGGCTGCGGGGAGGCGTTCGCGGGACTGCTCGGGCACCCGACGACACTACGTCGGGGGTACCGCCCTCCTGCCGGTCAGGTAGCCGTCAGAGGTTGGGGAACCAGAGCTTGATCTCGCGGGCCGCACTCTCCGGCGAGTCGGAGCCGTGGACCAGGTTGAACTGCGTCTCGAGCCCGAAGTCGCCGCGAATGCTGCCGGGCGCGGCCTTCTCCACGGGGTCGGTACCGCCGGCGATCTGCCGCCACGCCGCGATCGCGCGCGGCCCCTCGACGACCGCGGCCACCACCGGGCCCGAGGTGATGAACTCGATCAGCGAGTTGAAGAACGGCTTGCCGTCGTGCTCCGCGTAGTGCTGCGCAGCCAGCTCCTGGCTGACCATGCGCAGATCCATCGCCACGATCTTGAGGCCCTTGCGCTCGATCCGGGAGATCACCTCGCCGATCAGGCCGCGCTCGACGCCGTCGGGCTTGACGAGGACCAGGGTGCGTTCAGTCACGCGGCACAGGGTATCGGTGGCTCGGTCACGGAGCGTGCGGGCCGCGGAGCGGTTTGGCCCCGGGCCAGCAGGGGCAACGAACGGCCCTTTCGTCCACTCTGAGTGGACGAAAGGGCCGTTCGTTGCGTCCCAGGCCTGGTGAACCCGCGCTGCAGAGCCACCTGGACGCGATCTACCCCGAACACACGAAGACCCCTGACCGACACCGGTCAGGGGCCTTCGTGTGGTGGAGGTGCCGGGAATCGAACCCGGGTCCTCCCTCGCTTCGCAAGGGCTTCTCCGTGCGCAGTCCGCTCTGCCTCTGCTCGGATCCCCCGGTCCCGCGGACTGGCCGGGGTGACGATCCCAGTCGCTGTTTGGTGTCCCCTACGGTCCCGCGACCGGACCGGAGGGTGAGTCCCCTAGCTGATGCCGGACACCGGGGCGGGGACGCCCCCGGGCCGACAGACTTCTAGCTCGCTCAGGCGGCGAGGGCGAAGTCAGTGCGCTTATCAGCGGCACTTATTTTTTTGCGACGCATGGTTAACGAGGTCATCGTCGCCTTCCTCGGCACGCTTCCCCTTGCTCTGCTTCAGGAGTCGAAACCGTTCACCCCCTTCGGGCGCCCGGAGGTACCGGACGTCATCGAGTCTAACGCTCGGACAGCAGCGGATCATCCCGGTTCCGCAGTCCCGATCGGAGGTGGGCGAGCAGTGCGCGGGCGGCGGGTGCGACGGACCGGGACGCGGGCCAGGCGAGGTCGACCCGGCCGTGCAGCGGTGGGCGCAGGGCGAGTGCGACCAGGCCGTCGACGGACGGGACGACCGACTCCGGCACGAGTGCCACCCCGAGCCCGCGCACGGCCAGCTCACCCAGGGCGGCCGGGGTGCCCGCCTCGTAGGCGATCCGCGGGGTGACGCCGGCCGCCGCCAGCGCGGCGTCGACGCCCGCCCGTAGCCCGCTGCCCACAGGCATGGCGATGAGCGGGCGGCCGGCCAGCTCGGCGAGCGTCACCTCGCCGCGGTCGGCGAGCGGATCGTGCGGCCCGACAGCTGCGACGACGACCTCGTCGCTCAGCGTCTCGGTGGCGATCCCGGCGGGCGGATCACCGACGATGCCGACGATCGCGAGATCGGTGCGGCCACCGAGGAGCGCGTCGAGCAGCTCCGCACCGCGCCCCTCGGACACCGACACCTCCACGCCGGGGTGGGCGCGGGCGAACGCGGCCAGCAGGTCGGCCAGGTCCGGGGAGAGCCCGTTGCCGATGACGCCGAGCCGGACCCGGCCCTGCAGCAGTCCGCGATGCGCCGCGACGGTGTCGCGGATGCGGGCGACGGCGGCCACCGCTGCCCGCGCCTCGGCGAGCACCGCCTCCCCGACGGCGGTCGGCCGCACCCCGGCCGCCGACCGGTCGAGCAGCACCTCGCCCAGCTCGCGCTCCAGCTTGCGGATCTGCGCGCTCACCGCCGGCTGGGACACGTGCAGGCTCGCAGCGGCGCGCGTGAAGCTGCCTTCGTCGGCGACGGCGACGAGGTACTCGAGCTGGTGCAGCTCCATAAGCACCGATTATGCCGAGTAGAGAGACCATGTCTTGGACTTCTAGCAGCGCAGGCCTGAGCGTTGAGGCATGACCACCTCGACCCTGCAGACCCTCCGCCCCGGCGATCCCGGCTACGACGCCGCCCGGCTCGGCTTCCAGAGGCGGCGCAGCCACCGGCCCGCCGTCGTCGCGCTCGCCCACTCGGCCGACGACGTCACCGCGGCGATCCTGCTGGCCCGCCGCTCCGGCCGCCGCGTCGCCGTGCAGGCTACCGGCCACGGGACCGCCGCCGTCGACGACGAGGCACTGCTGATCACGACCGGCGCGCTGGCCGAGGTGCACATCGATCCCGACGCCCGGATCGCCCGCATCGGCGCCGGCGCTCGCTGGGGTGCGGTGATCACCGCCGCCGCGCGGTACGGGCTCGCGCCGCTCTCGGGCAGCTCCCCCGGCGTCGGCGTCGCGGGGTACCTGGTGCACGGCGGCATCCCGCTGCTCGGCCGCCGCCACGGTTACGCGGCCGAGCACGTCCGCGCCGTCGAGCTGGTCACCGCGGACGGCGAGCAGCACCGGATCACCGGTGGCGACCTGTTCTGGGCGGTCCGCGGCGGAGGCGGCTCGTTCGGCGTCGTGACCGCGGTCGAGATCGGGCTGATCCCGCTGACCACCGTCTACGGCGGCGCGCTCGACCTACCGGCCACCCCGCAGACGCTGCGTGGCTGGCGGGACTGGGCCGAGGACGCGCCGGAGCAGGCGTCGACCTCGGTCGCCGTGGCCCCGTTCCCCGACCCGGCCCAGCCGGTGCTGTCCGTGCGGATCGCCTACGAGGGCCGCCCCGACGACGGGGAACGCCTGGTCGCGCCGCTGCGCGCGCTCGCCGAGCCGATCCGCGACGAGCTGCGCGAGCTGGCCTGGACCGAGAGCCACACGATCCACGACGATCCACCCGGCCCGGTGGCGAGCCGCACCACGACCGTCGCGCTGCGGGCGCTGCCCGACTCCGTCCTCGACGCCGCCATCCCGGCGATCACCGCGGGCGTGCCGCGGATCGTGGAGTTCCGCCGCCTGGGCGGGGCGTTCACCCGGCGGCGAGCGGACGCGCCCCTGCGCCGCGACGCCGAGTGGTCCGCAGGGACGATCTCGATCATGGCGCCGGGCGTCGACGACGCGGTGGTGGACGAGCTGGACGCCCGGTTCCGCGCCACCGCCGCACCGCACACCGTGGGCCGGTTGGGGGCACTGCTGCTCGGCGAGGGTGCCGATCCCGCCGCGGTGGCCGACGCCCACCACCCGGCGGACCTGGCGCGGCTGCGGCGGATCCGCGACGAGGCCGATCCGGAGCGCGTGCTCGCGCCGGCCGCTCCCCTGCCGTGATTCAGCCGAGGTCGAGCAGCGCCTTCGGGTTGTCGTGCAGGACGGCCCGCAGCCACGGCGCCCCCAGCCGCTCGTCGCGCTCGGCCCAACCGGCGACGGCCGCGACCTGCTCCGCGTACTGGTAGGGGATGTTCGGGTAGTCGGAGCCGAACACGATGCGGTCGGGGACGTCGGCGATCCGGGCCGGCCAGTCCGCGGGCAGCGGCGCGAACTCCTCGGAGAACGCGGTGCCGACCATGGTCGTGTCCAGGTACACCCGCGGGAAGCGGCGCACGAGATCGAGCGCCGCCTCGAACTCCGGCATGCCCGCGTGCGCGAGCACCACCGGCAGCTGCGGATGCTCGGCGAGCACCTCGGCGAACACGTCCAGCCCGGTGTGCGGGCCGGGGATCGGGCCGTGCCCGCAGTGCACCATCGCGGGCACCCGGGCCTCGGCGAGCAGCCCCCACGCGGGCCGCAGCAGCTCGTCGCGCGGATCGAACGCGCCGACCTGCACGTGCACCTTCACCAGCCGCGCCCCGGCCTCGACAGCGGCGCACAGGTAGTCGGTGACGTCGGGTTCCGGGAAGAGCGTGGCCGTGGGGACGGCGGGCGGGGTGCGCGCGGCGAATTCGGTGACCCACTCGGTCAGCCAGCGGGCCATGTCCGGCTTGTGCGGGTACACCAGCGGCGCGTAGCCGATCACGCCGAGCTTGGCCAGCACCGCGATCCGCTCGTCCTCGGGCAGCCGGTACGTGATCGGCCAGGCCCGGCCGTAGTGGACGGAGGCCGCGTCGAAGTACGCCCAGACCTTGCGCAGCACGCGTTCGGGCAGGAAGTGGGTGTGGACGTCGACGATCCCCGGCACGTCGAGGTCGGCCAGGAAGCGGGGCAGGTCGGCGTCGGACGTGGGTGGTCGCGGGATCACCGGTGCAGGTCCCTCACCCGTCTCTTGGCGGCGCGGCTGAACGCGCGTTCCATCTCGCGCTGTGCGTCCCGCTTGGCGATGTCGGTGCGCTTGTCGTAGCTCTTCTTGCCTCGGGCCAGCGCCAGCTCGCACTTGACGCGGCCGTCGTTGAAGTACAGCGACAGGGGCACGAGGGTGAGGCTCTGCTCACGCACCTTGCCGATCAGCTTCTCGATCTCCTCGCGGTGCAGCAGGAGCTTGCGGACGCGGCGCGGCTCGTGGTTGGTCCAGGTGCCGAGGTGGTACTCGGGGATGTTCAGCCCGCGCAGCCACACCTCGCCGTCGTCGATGGTCGCGTAGGCGTCGGCGAGCGACGCGCGGCCCTCCCGGAGGCTCTTGACCTCGGTGCCCATGAGCACGATGCCCGCCTCGTAGGTGTCGAGGATCGTGTAGTCGTGCCGCGCCCGCCGGTTCTGCGCGATCACCTTGCGACCCTTCTCCTTCACCACCGGGCCAGCCTACGCCCGGCGGGGAAGCCGGTTTCCCGGCCTTCGGACCATCAGAGCCGGACGTACGCCCGCAGCGTGACGTAGCCGGTGACGGCGGCGACGCCGGCGCCGATCATGACGAGGATCGGCGAGACCCACAGGACGTCGGAGACCTGGACCGCGGGCACGACGTTGTCGGCGACGATGCCCGACAGCAGCGAGTCGATGAACAAGAACTTGCCCACGAGCAGGCCGATGGAGGCGAGGATGGCCCCGATCACGCCGGTCACGACGGCCTCGATCAGGAACGGCAGCTGCGTGTACCAGCGGGTGGCACCGACGAGGCGCATCACGCCGACCTCGTGGCGGCGGGTGTAGGCCGAGACCTGCACGGTGTTGGAGATCAGCAGCAGCGCGGCGATCGCCTGCACGAGCGCGAGCGCGAACGTCACGTTGCGCACGCCGCCGAGGAAGTCGAACAGCTTCGCGACGATCTCCCGCTGGTCGATCACCGTGCGCACGCCGACCTGGCCCTGCATCGCCTGCTTGACGGCATCGCCGCCGGCGTCCTGGTCGGCCAGCTTCACCCGCAGCGCCGCCGGTAGCGACTGCGGCCGCAGCAGGTCGGCCAGCGCCTGCCCGGCGAACAGCCGCTTGTAGTTCTCGTAGGCCTGCTGCTGGTTCTCGAACGTCACCGACGCGACCAGCGGCGAGTTCTCCAGCGTCTGCTTCAGCCCGGCGCAGATCGGCTGCGAGCAGTCGGCGTCGGCGGAGGAGACGTCCTGGGTGAGGGTCACCCGGACCTCGACGCGGCTGGAGTACAGCTCCTCGGTGCGGTCGATCGTGCGCACCGCGAGCAGCCCGGTGCCGACCAGGCCCAGCGAGATCGCGGTGGTCAGGATCATCGCGATCGTCATGGTGACGTTGCGCCGCAGCCCGGTGAGGACCTCGCGGACGACGAAGTCGACGCGCATCAGCGCCCCACGCCGTAGACGCCGCGGGCCTCGTCGCGCACGACCTGGCCGGTGTCGAGCTCCACGACGCGCCGGCGCATCGAGTCGACGATCGAGTGGTCGTGCGTGGCCATGAGCACCGTGGTGCCGGTGCGGTTGATCCGTTCCAGCAGCAGCATGATGTCCTGGCTGGTGTCGGGGTCGAGGTTTCCGGTGGGCTCGTCGGCGAGCAGCACGAGCGGCCGGTTGACGAACGCCCGCGCGATCGCCACGCGCTGCTGCTCACCGCCGGACAGCTCGTTGGGCATGCGGTCGGCCTTGCCGGCGAGCCCGACCAGGTCGAGCACCTCCGGCACGACCTTGCGGATCGTCGACATCGGCTTGCCGATGACCTCGAGGGCGAACGCCACGTTCTCGCCGACCGACTTGTTCGGCAGCAGCCGGAAGTCCTGGAACACGCAGCCGATCCGCTGCCGCAGCTTCGGCACCCGCCGGCGCGGCAGCTTCGCCACGTTCAGGTCGGCGACGTAGATGTTGCCCTTCGTCGGCACGTCCTCACGCAGCAGCAGCCGCAGGAACGTCGACTTCCCGGACCCGGACGGGCCGATCAGGAAGACGAACTCGCCCTTCTCGATGTTCACCGAGACCCTGTCCAGCGCCGGGCGCGTGGACGTCTTGTAGATCTTGGTGACCCGTTCCAGGCGTATCACGGACGGGAACGGTACCGGCGGGGTGATGCCTCTCCGTGACCAGGGCCCCGATCAGGCGGCCTGCTGCTGCTTGCGGCGCCAGCGGATGCCGGCCTCGATGAACCCGTCGATGTTGCCGTCGAGCACCGCGGTCGGGTTGTTGACCTCGTACTCGGTGCGCAGGTCCTTCACCATCTGGTACGGGTGCAGCACGTAGGAGCGCATCTGGTTGCCCCACGAGGCGGAGCCACTGTCCTTCAGCGCGTCCATCTCGGCCCGCTGCTCCGCCTGCCGCAGCGCCAGCAGCTTGGCCTGCAGCACCAGCATCGCCGAGGCCTTGTTCTGGATCTGCGACCGCTCGTTCTGGCAGGACACCACGATCCCGGTGGGGAGGTGGGTGATCCGCACCGCGGAGTCGGTGGTGTTGACGCCCTGCCCACCGGGGCCGGACGAGCGGTAGACGTCGACCCGGATGTCCTTCTCGTCGATCTCGACGTGGTCGTCCTGCTCGACGACCGGCAGGACCTCGACGTCGGCGAACGAGGTCTGTCGGCGGCCCTGGTTGTCGAACGGCGAGATCCGCACCAGCCGGTGGGTGCCCTGCTCCACCGACAGCGTCCCGTACGCGTACGGGGCCTTGACCTGGAAGGTGGCGGACTTGATGCCCGCCTCCTCCGCGTAGGAGGTGTCGTAGACCTCGGTCGGGTAGCCGTGCTGCTCGGCCCAGCGCAGGTACATCCGAAGCAGCATCTCGGCGAAGTCCGCGGCGTCGACGCCGCCCGCGCCGGCCCGGATCGTCACCATGGCCTCGCGCTGGTCGTACTCGCCCGACAGCAGCGTGCGGACCTCCAGCGCGGAGATGTCGGCGCGCAGCTTGGCCCGCTCGGCGTCGGCGTCGGCGAGCGCGGCGTCCGCGTCGGCGCCGGACTCCTCCTCCGCGAGCTCGTAGAGGACGGGCAGGTCCTCCAGCCGACGGCGCAGCTCCTCGATGCGGCGCAGCTCGCCCTGGGCGTGCGAGAGCCGGCTCGTGATCTTCTGCGCGGCCGCCGGATCGTTCCACAGGTCGGGCTGACCGGCCTGGTCCTCCAGGTCGGCGATCTCCGCCCGCAGCCGCGGCAGATCGGCGACCGCCTCGATGCTCTCCAGGGTGGTGGCGAGCTCTTTCAGGTCGGCGGCGACGTCGGGGTTCACAACGTTCCAGGTTACGCGGACGGCCCCCAGGCGTCCGACACGGCGTCCAGGAGCTTCAGCACGGCCCGGGTGTGCGCGACGGTGAACTCGGCCACGGCCCGGCGGACCGGGTCGGCGGCGGCCTTCACCGCGGCGCGTTCGGCGGCGAGCCGCTCCTTGTAGGCCGCGCGGGCGTTGCGGACGAGCTCCTCGCGCTCCTCCGGGGGCAGGATCTCGGCGTGCAGCAGCCGCAGCACGAGCGGGCTGCGCAAGGCGTCGGGGCCGCTGCTGGCGGTGAGCCAGGCGCGGAACGCCCGCCGCCCGGCTGCGGTGATGGCGTACTTGCGCGACGCGCGGGCCCCCGGCTCCCCGGGTTTGGTCAGCCCGGCTTCCGCGAGCGCCGGCAGTTCGCGGTAGATCTGGCTGCGGGTCACGGAGAAGAACGACCCGAACTGCTCCCCCGCGGCGGCGACCAGCTCGCCGCCGGTGCGCGGGCCGTCGTGCAGCAGTCCGAGCAAGGCGGCGGCGGTGGCGTTCACGGGCGGTGCGGCAGCCATGTCCACAACGGTGCCAGTAAGCGGCGCTGCTCGCAGGTCGAGCGACGTCGCACACACATCCGATCGGTCAGTCCGATGATCAGTCGTCGGTCGGGTGCAGGTGGCGGTCACGCGTCTGCGAGGACGTCGACCCACCCGCCCGTGCGCCAGTACTGCCCGTCGCCGCGGGTCAGCAGGCCGTGGTCGACGAGATGACGGCGGAGCGTGACGTGGTCGGTCGCGCCGCCCTCCGTCCACACCCGCAGCACGGCGTCCACCTCGCGCTCGGAGAAGCGCCGGCCCGGCTCGAAGCTCTGCACCACCCGCTCCAGCACCAGCCGGCGCTTGCTCTCCTGAGCGGGCAGGCCCACGAGGCGGCCGCCGCGGACGAACCGGTCCACGACGTCGGCGGAGACCGGCTCGTCGGGCGCGGCGGCCATCGCGGCCTCGGTGAACAGCCCTTCCCGCACGACCAGGTGCTCGTCGACGAGGCCACCCGCCTGCAACCGGGCGATCGCCATGACCGTCTCCCGCGCGGACAGCCCGGTCAGGTCCGCGACCGCGCCCGGCGTCTTGGCCCCCAGCACGAGCGCGGCGAACACGCGGAGCCGGACGGGCTCGGCGAGCAGGCCGACGAGTGCGACGGCGTCCATAGCTCGTGGACCGTACCGCCGGAGAAGCATCGGCGCCGCGGCCTCTCGAAGCCGGACTCACGGGGACCCGGAGTCCGTACTCGCGGTAGGTGACCGCACGTCGGTCGGACACCGCCGGACGGCGAGCACAGCGGGTCGCGGCCGTCGGTGAGTTGCAGGGGGTGAGTTGCGGGGTGGGGTGCGGGGCGAGGCGCGCAGCGGCCCTCGGAGGAACGGCATGGGGCCCGCGAGCACCGGGGAGCAAACAGACGATTCCTGGGCCGCGATCACGACGAAGGAGCGGCCGCGATCCACACGGTGGCGGTATCGTCGCGCCATGCGCACAGAGCGAGTGACGATCAGCCTCCCGGCCGATCTGCTGGCTGCCGCCCGCGAGGCGGTCGCGCACGGTGCCGCGCCGAGCTTGTCCGCGTTCATCGCCGACGCGCTCGCGGCGCGCAGCCTGCGGGAACGCTCGCTCGCCACCCTGGCGACCCTGTACGGGGGGCCGCCGCCGCGCGACCAGCTCGAGGAGGCCCGTCGCTCGCTGCGGCTCCTGCCGCCCGCCACCGTCTGACCAGGGGCCGGGATGATCGGGGGGCGCGTCCTCGACGCAACCGCTCTCGCCGCCTTCGCCACCGGACGCCCGGTCTACATGCGGGCACTGGTGTGGGCCGCGGTGGAGGCCAACATCGTCCTCGCGGTGCCCAGCGCAGCGCTCGGCCGGGCCTGGGCGCTCGTCGGGCCCGAGCACCACGCGGCGCTGCGGGTCCTGCTGGACCTGCCCAACACGGTGATCGACGAGCTGTCCCCCGCGACGGCGCACGAGTCGGGGCTGCTGCTCGCCGCCGCCGGGCAGGACGACATCGCGGTCGGGCAGGTCGCCGCGAGCGCGCGGCGCCGGGGCTGGCCGGCCGTCACCGGGGACCCCGGGGCGCTGCGCAAGATCGACACGACCGTCGCGATCGAAGAGCTGCCCTGAGCCGGTTCACGCCGGTTCGGTGAGCCGCTGCCGCAGCCGTTCCAGCTCGTCCGCGGTCAGGCCGTGGGCGCGCAGCCAGCCGACCGCGCCGTCGTGGGTCTCGTCGAGCCAGCCGAGCAGCTTCTCCATGTTCTCTGCCCGCGGCCGGTGCCGGTCGAGCGTGGCGGGATCGGGCATCGGCACACCCGCAGCCGTCGTCCAGCGCTTGAACATCGCTTCGATGTGCAGGGCGGACAGCGCGTAGTCGGCGACCACGGCGTCGCGCTCGACCCCGACCGCGTCCAGCACGAGGGCCACGACGGTGCCGGTGCGGTCCTTGCCGGCCGCGCAGTGCACGAGCGCCGGCCCGGCGTCGGGGGCGGCGAGGGTGCGGACGGCCGTGACGACGTTCTGCGGGTGGTCGGCCAGGTAGCCGCGGTACATGTCGAGGATGGTGATCTCGACCCCTTCGGGGAGCGCGTCGCGGCTGGACCCGATGAGGGTCAGCTCGAGCCGCTCGACGCCGTCGTGGACGAACCGGCCGTGCTGCTCGATCTCCTCCGGCGTGCGCAGGTCGATCACGGTGCGCAGACCGAAGTCCTCGACCAGGAACTCGACGTCCCGCGGGGTGAGGAACTGCGGGCCCGGGTTGGCGGTGCGCAGCAGCACGCCGTGGCGGGTGCGGCCCCCGTCGCGCAGGGGAAGTCCGCCGATGTCGCGGGCGTTGTCGAGACCTTCCAGGGGGAGCAGCCGGTCGTCGATCACGCTCCCACGCTAACCCGTGGACGCCGGTCAGGTGGCCTGCAACCGAGCGACGCCGGTGCGAGCCAGCACCAGCGCGTCCACGCGGGTGAGCGAGCTGCCGTCCGGGGTGAGGAAGACGAAGTTCACCAGCTGGTCCCCGGTCAGCACGCTGACGAGCAGCGCACGGAACCCGGAGCCGGTGAGCGTCCACGCGGTGGCTCGATCGCCCTGCACCCGGTCGCGCACGTCCTCCGGCTCCGAGATCGTCACCGGGGTGCCGGAGAGGGAGCCCTTCGTGCAGTCGAGCCCTTCGGCGTAGGCGTCGTAGGCGGCGCGGGCGGTGGTCCGGTCGCCGAAGACGGACAGCGTCTCCTGCACCCGCTCCCCGCTCCTGCTGCCGAGCAGGGCGACCCCGACGCGCTGGGCGTCGGGAAACCGGGCGATCACGCTGTGGCCGCCGCACACCGCGGGCACGCTCGGGTTCGGGAGCGGCTGCTCCGGTGCGACGCGCCAGCCGGGTCCGACCTCGCTGGGCCGCAGCAGCGCCGCCCTCAGCAGCGCCATCCGGTCCTCCGGTGCGGCCGGGGCGGACGTCGACGGGCGCTCCGGCGGCAGGGTCGCGGTCGCCGCGGCCGGATCGGGCTGGGCAGGGGCAGCCACGGGCGTGCCGGCGGTGGTCGGGCCGACCACCGCGAACGCCACCCCGACGATGAGCAGGACACCGACCACACCGGCGAGAGCTGCACGGAGGGTGGGCACGGGAGGCAAGGGTAGGCGGGTCGGTGGAACAGCCCGCCGGCCGCCCACCCCTGTCGGTCACCCGCCGTACGCCAGGTTCCACCGTTCGGGTGTCGGAGACTCGACGAACAGCCTCAGCGCGCGTCCACGGGCCGGCGCAGCAGGGCAGGCAGGAACCGGGCACCAGCGCCCATCGTGGCCGCCCGGTCCCCCGGGTTCGAGATCCGGCACCGCTGCAGCGAGAGGCACCCGCACCCGATGCACGAGTCCAGCCCGTCGCGCAGGGCGACGAGCGCCTCGATCTGCTCGTCCAGCCGCTTCCGCCAGGCCCTGGACAGCCGGGTCCAGTCCGCCTTGGTGGGGGTGCGACCGTTCGGCAGCGAGTCCAGCGCCTCCCGGATCTCGTCCAACCCCACGCCGATCGTGCGCGCGGCCCGGATGAACGCGAGCCTGCGCAGCACGGACCGTTCGTAACGCCGCTGCCCGCCCGCGGTGCGGGTCGGGTGCAGCAGCCCCTCGCGTTCGTAGAAGCGCAGCGCCGATGCCGGGAACCCGCTGCGCTCGACGACCTCGCCGATCGTGAGCAGGTCGTGCGCGTCCATCGACCCCCCGGAACCTGACATGAACCCCACTTCAACTATGACCGTATCGGCCGGACCCCCGGACCGCCATCCGGCTCGCCGATCCCCACCGGCGCCGGCCGCGGCTTCGTCCTCGCACCCAGCGGACTCGTCGCCCGCACCGCCACCGTCGTCGCCGGCCCGCGCTCGCACAGCCACGGCCGGGCTGCCGGAGCGGCCGGCGCCGCCCTCATCGCCCCGCGCCGACCGGGCTCGCGACGCCCCTGCTGCGGACCGCCGCGGCGAACGCCTCCCACACCGCACCGGCCGCCGTCGCGCACCGAGACGCCCCGCGCGGGCCCCCCGTTCGCCTCCGGGGCGCGCACCGAGCTGCACGCCGCCGACGTGCGGGATGGCGGCGCTGATCCCCTGCCTCCCCCTGCCGGGGGAACGCCACGACGACCGGCCCTCCAGGCGCGCCCAACGGCACCCTGATCGTGACCCCGCACACCCCCGCCCACCTGCCGATACCCCGTTCAGAGCAATGCGAACAGACATCCGGGGGCCAGATGCAGGGCTGTACGGGGCCTCGGCGCGATGGATGCGGCCGAGAGACGAGCGGTGCGTGAGGTGCGCCGACAGGCGCGCTGCGTGCTTGTGACCGGACCGAGACCTCCCCTACTGTCCTCGGCAGCGTTACGAACCGATCACGCGCGCATCGAGCCGGACTCCCCACCCGGCTCCCGGACCCCCGACCGGAACGCGCGCCTGCCCGGTTCGCTCCCCAGCGCTGAAAGGGCAGGTACGTGGCAGGACACCGCTCCCCTCGTGGTGAACGCGCGGCGTGGTACGCCCAGATGCTGGCCGAGGCCCCGGTCCGGGAAGGTTCCCGCCGAGCCCGGCACCAGGCCGCCCACCGACCCCCGCCGTCCGGGCCGTCGCTGCGCACGACCGTCATGGCCGGAGCCGCCGCGGTCGGCGCCGTGACCACCGGAACGTTCACCGCGATCGTCCCGTCGAACTCGCAGAACCTGGCCAGCAGCGCGTCCGCGGAGGAGTCCCTCACCGCGACGCTCGCCGCCAACACCGTCTCCCTCGACGCCGAGAAGATCGAGTCCGCCGTCGCCCACTTCGCGCCGGTCGCGCTCCAGATCGACGACGACGAGGGGGGCGACGAGGGCGAGGACGGACTCGATGCGGTCGACGAGCACCTCGCCCGGCTGGGCAAGGCGGCCGACATCGCCGCCAAGATCGCCGCCGAGCACGCCGCGGCCGCGGAGCGGGCGCGGATCGACCAGATCGTCGCCAAGGGCGGTCTCGACGGGTGGATCGCCGAGGCCCTGCGTATCCTCGAGCTACCTCAGTCCCTCGCCCCGAGCGTGAAGAAGATCATCATGGCCGAGTCGGGCGGCAACCCGAGAGCGATCAACAACTGGGACGCCAACGCGCGCCGCGGCACCCCGTCCCAGGGCTTGATGCAGACGATCCCCAGCACCTTCAAGAAGTACGTCCACCCGAGCCTCGCCGACCGCCCGATCACCGACCCGGTCGCCAACATCACCGCGGGGGTGCGCTACATGATCGCCACGTACGGCATGGACACCCTCAAGGCCGGCGGCCGGAAGAACAGCGCTGGGCAGTACATCGGGTACTGAGTCGACCCGTTCCGGGACACCGGGCACTGAGGAACACGGCTGCGGGGTCACCCCGCAGCCAGGGGATCGTCGCTCCGCTGGTGCGCGGGAATCGCGCACCACCCGAGCTCGTCACCGCCTGCGCGTCCCGCCGGCCCCGCCGCCGCGCGCCGGCTACCGCCCCGAGATCCAGGGACTGCGCGCACTCGCCGTCCTGCTGGTCGTCGTCTACCACGTGTGGCTCGGCCGCGTCTCCGGCGGCGTCGACGTCTTCTTCGTCATCACCGGGTTCCTGCTGACCGGGCAGCTGGCCCGCGCCGCCGACCCGGGCACCGGCGTCGTGCTGCGCCGCTGGCGGCGCACCTTCGTGCGGCTGATGCCGGCCGCGATCGTCGTGCTCGTCGCCACGATGATCGCCGGGGCGGCGATCTTGCCGGAGAGCCGCTGGCCGCAGACCGTGCGGGAGATCGTCACCTCCGCGGTGCTCGTCGAGAACTGGCAGCTCGCGGCCGACGCGGTCGACTACGCCGCCCGGTCCAACGCCGTCAGCGTGGTGCAGCACTTCTGGTCGCTGTCGATCCAGGCCCAGTTCTCGCTCCTGTGGCCGCTGGCCGTGGCCGTGCTGGCGCTGATGGCCAGGAACGCCGCAACCCGCCACACGTACCTCACCGTGGCGCTGCTGGGCCTCCTCGCGGCCTCGCTGACGTACTCCGTGGCACTGACGGCCGAGGACCAGCCGCTCGCCTACTTCCACACGATGACCCGGCTGTGGGAGTTCGCCCTCGGCGGGTTGCTCGCGCTGTGGATCGACCGCATCCGGCTCGCTCCGTGGCTGCGGGTCACCGCCGGCTGGGTCGGCGTCGTAGCGCTCGTCGCGTGCGGGATCGTGCTGCAGGTCGCTGCGGTGTTCCCCGGCTACGCGGCCCTGTGGCCGACGCTGTGCGCGGTGCTGGTGCTCGTCGCGGGCCACACCCGGCTGCCGTGGGCCGCGGACCGACTGCTGGCCTCCCGCCCGGCCCAGTACCTCGGCGATCTGTCGTACGGGCTGTACCTGTGGCACTGGCCGGTCCTGGTGCTGCACCTGGGCGGGGGCGGCATCGAGGGCGTCGGGCTGGTCGAAGGGCTCACGATCATCGGCGTCTCACTCGTGCTGGCGGCCCTGACGCACCGGTTCGTCGAACGACCGGTCTTCGGCCGCGGCGACGCGCGGGCCACTCGCTGGTGCGCGACCGGACTCATCGTCGTCCTCGGGCTGGCGCTGTGCTGGAAGCTCGCGGCCGTCGCCCGGAACGACGCCGAGGGCGTCATGGGCGACCGCGAGCACCCCGGCGCAGCGGCGCTCGGCGGGCCGGCCGTGCCGGAGGCCGACCTGCTCCCACCGCTGATCGACGTGTACGAGGACTTCGTGCGGATCGACGAGTGGGCCTGCGTCCCCGTCGACGGGTTCGACTCCCCGCACTGCACCCAGCCGGTCGACTTCGAACCGGCGAAGCGGGTCCTCGTCGTCGGCGACTCGCACGCCCAGCAGCTCGCGGGCGTGCTGGAGCCGATCGCCGCGGTGCACCGCTGGCAGCTGTCGGTCGCCGTGCGCGGCGCGTGCCCGTTCTCGACGGCGTCGGACACCGACCCGGACAACGAGACGTGCCTGCCGTGGCACGACGCCACGCTGGAGATCATCGACCGGACCCGCCCCGATGTGGTCGTGACGATCGGCACCCGGGACGTGCGCGCAGGGCTCACCGAGTCGACACCGGCGGGGTTCGTCGACGCCTGGCGGCAGGTGGTCGAGCGCGGCATCCCAGTGGTTGCGGTGCGTGACAACCCGCGGTTCGACTACTCCATCCCGGACTGCGTCGCGATCAACGGCCGGAACTCCCCGGAGTGCGGTGCGGACCGGGAGTCGGTCTACGCCCCGGACCCGCCGTGGACCGCCCTGGCGGACGTGCCGGCGGAGGTCCGCTTCGTCGACATCGCCGACGCGCTCTGCGACCAGCAGCGATGCCCGGCCGAGGTGGGCAACGTGCTCGTGTACCTCGACGACAACCACATCTCGGCCGCCTACGCGACCACCATGGCGAGCCCGCTGGAGGCCGCGTTCGTCGCCGCGATCGACCCGTGACCCGGGACACGATGATCACGTTTCGTGAACGTTTCGCGCGGTTGCCACACAGTGGGGTGGATGCGCGTAGATCGGTGACACCCTCGCCCTGACCGATCGTTGAACGGGATGCGTGCCACCGATCTCGCAAGGGGGTCGGTGTCGCGGTTCGTCGGTCGGGGCCTACTCGGCCGGTGGGCTGCGATCGAGGTCCGGTCGGGTTCGCCCTTCCTTGAGTGCACGCGCGGGATGCGTCTCGATCGGACCTCATACCTTGACCGCGCCCGGGCGGCTCCCGGGCACCGAGGGACGATGGAGGCCAGCTAGCTCGCGTCGACGGTGATCACGACCTTGCCGCGGGCGTGCCCTGCCATGAGGTGCGCGACCGCTCGAGCAGTGGCGGCGAGCGCGAACTCGCGGTCCAGGACGGGCCGCAGCGCGCCGCCGGCGAGCAGGTCCGCCAGGGTGCGCACGGACTCCGCCGAGACCAGCGAGAGCAGCCCGCGCAGCGTTTGGCCGACGAACGGGTTGATCAACATCGCGTAGAGCGCCCGGCGCTCGGGCCCGATCCATCGGCTATCGCTCTCCCCGCCCACGACGACGAGCGTGCCGCGAGGGGCGAGCGCGCGGCGCAGCGTGCCGATCGAGCGGTTCCCGGCCAGCTCGACGAGCAGATCGGCGGCGCCGTCGGGCAGATCGGAGCGGGTGCGGTCGATGACCGCGTCGGCGCCGTTGGCGAGGACGCGCTCGAGGTTGCGCGGCCCGCAGACGCCGGTGACGTGCCCGCCCGCGGCCTTCGCCAGCTGCACCACGAACGTCCCCACCCCGCCGCCGGCTCCGGTGACCACCACCCGCGAACCCGGCTGCACCCGGTCGCGCAGCGCGTCCAGCGCCGTAGCCCCGGACGTGGGCACAGCCGCCGCCGCCGCGAACGACGCGGTCGCGGGCTTGGGCGCCAGCAGCTCCGCCGACGCGACCGCGTACTCCGCGAACGCACCCCTGGCCACCCCGAACACGGCGTCGCCCACCCGGAACGCGCTCACCCCGGCACCGACGCGCTCCACGACGCCGGCCATGTCCGTGCCGCGGACGCGCTGCCGCGGACCGCGCATCCCCATGACGGGCCTGCCGAGCAGCGGTAGCCCGGTGGTCATGTGCACGTCCCCCGCGTGCACGCTGGCCGCGCGCACCTTGACGAGCACCTCACCCGCCCTCGGCACGGGAACCTCGACGTCGGCGAGGCGGAGCGCGTCGGCGGTGCCGTAGGCGTCCTGGACGATGGCTTTCACGGGGCCTCTCCCTCGTAGCTGAAGACGTCGTCGATCCGCACGCCGAACACGGCGGCGATCTGGAAGGCCAGTTCGAGGGAGGGCGAGTAGCGGCCCTGCTCGATGGCGATGACGGTCTGGCGGGTCACCCCGATGCGGGCGGCGAGCTGGGCCTGCGTCATCTCGCCGTGCTCGAAGCGCAGAGCTCGGATGCGGTTGGTGACCCGGGTCGGCTTCGGTGCCATCACAGGCCCCGGTGGTAGGCGCCCAACCGGGCCAGCGAACCGAGCACCGCGGAGAGCACGAACGCGAGGTAGACCGCGTTCGCGATCCAGAAGTGCGGCGCCTCGACGAGAGCGAGCACCAGCGCCGCCAGCCCGCCGAGCACGATGAACGCGCTGCCGACCTGGTCGCCGAGCCGGGCGATCTCCGCGTCGCGCACATCGGCCACCGCGTCCTCGGGCGGGGTCAGGGCCGCAGCGGCGATGTTCCCGACGATCGTGGCGACGATCGCGCCCCCGACGGTCCACAGGAGCGGCGCCGCGTACGGGACGGCCGTGATCGGCCCAGGGCCTGCGTCGGTCAGCACGAGGACCACGTAGACCACGTAGGCCGCCGCGGCCACGACCGCGGTGACCCAGGCCCGCTTCTGCTCCACCGTCACCGCGCCAACGTAAAGCAGAGCCGACATGATGTCAAAGATTCTTTACTCGATCGACGTGGAGGTACAGACACGAGCCGTCCCGGTCCTACTCGCAGGGTGCGCACGCGCGCAACGAACGGCACTTTCGTCCACCCTGGGTGGACGAAAGTGCCGTTCGTTGCCTTCCTGCACCGCGGACCCGCCCGCCCCGCTCCGCCTCAGCAGCCTCGCTGCCGGTCTCGTGGCGCTGCGCGCCGGTCACCCACCGGACGGTGCATGGCGTGGCGGACGCCTCGGAATGCGGCCCGGTGCCGTCCCGTTCACACCTGCGTGAAGAAAATCGGCTTCCTCTCCTTCGGGCACTGGTCCGACACGCCGTACTCGCAGGTGCGCACAGCCTCGGACGCGCTCCTGCAGTCGGTCGAGCTGGCCGTGGCCGCGGAGGAGATCGGCGCCGACGGTGCGTACTTCCGGGTGCACCACTTCGCCCGTCAGCTCGCGTCCCCGTTCCCGCTGCTCGCCGCGGCCGCAGCTCGAACCAGCCGGATCGAGCTGGGCACCGCGGTGATCGACATGCGCTACGAGAACCCCCTCTACATGGCCGAGGACGCCGGAGCGGCCGACCTGATCTCCGGCGGACGGCTGCAGCTGGGGATCAGTCGGGGATCGCCCGAGCAGGTCATCGACGGCTACCGCTACTTCGGCTACGCGCCCGCGGAGGGCCAGAGCGACGCCGACATGGCCCGCGAGCACGCCCGAGTGTTCCTGGAGGTGCTCACGGGCGAGGGGTTCGCGCAGCCGAACCCGCGCCCGATGTTCCCCAACCCGCCCGGCCTGCTGCGCATCGAGCCGCACTCGCCCGGGCTGCGTGACCGGATCTGGTGGGGTGCGGGTACCCGGGCGACCGCCGAGTGGGCGGCCGAGCAGGGCATGAACCTGATGAGCTCCACTCTGCTCACCGAGGACACCGGAGTGCCGTTCCACCAGCTGCAGGCCGAGCAGATCCAGCGGTTCCGCGACGCCTGGGCGGCGGCAGGTCACGAGCGCGAGCCGCGCGTCTCGGTCAGCCGCAGCATCTTCCCGATCGTCAGCGACCTCGACCGCCAGCTGTTCTGGCACGAGCGCGCCAGCACCGACCAGGTCGGCTACCTCGACGGCGGCAACGCCCGGTTCGGCAGGACCTACGCCGGTGAGCCGGACAAGCTCATCGCCGAGCTCGCCGAGGACGAAGCCATCGCGGCGGCCGACACCCTGCTGCTCACGGTGCCCAACCAGCTCGGGGTCGAGTACAACGCGCACGTGATCGAGAGCGTGCTGAAGTACGTGGCGCCGGAGCTCGGCTGGCGCTGACGGGTTGAGCCCCGACGCGGCACGGACCTCCGGCTCGCGCCACCGCACACATGAGATCGGGCCCCAGGGAGATCTCCCGGGGGCCCGATTCGCGGTGGTAGCGGGGGTAGGATTCGAACCTACGACCTCTGGGTTATGAGCCCAGCGAGCTACCGAGCTGCTCCACCCCGCGTTGTGCCACCTACTCTACACCTCCCCGAAACCTGTCTGCAGCGGGGGGGTGGTTATGTGCTCAGCCACCCGTTTCGCCTGGTGCTGGGACCGCGGACGAGCCGGTCGCCCGCTGGAACCTCGCCACGGCGGCATCCATCGCCTGCAGGGCCGCAGCCTGGCCGGCGAAGTCGTTGTTCCGCTGCGCGGCCTTGAACTGCTCGTAGGCCCTGGCGAACTCGGTCGCCGCAGCCGCCGCCTCGGGCGAGAGCGGCCCGGACGGCGCCGACGGGGCCGGAGCCGCGCCCTGGTTCGGCGGCTGCTGCGGCGCCGGCGGGGCCGGCTGCTGACCGGCCGCGGGTGGGGCTGTGCCGCTGCCGGCGATCGCTGCGTCGAGCGCGTCCTTCACGCTGGGGCTGAACCCGACGCGCCCGTTGTAGTACACGAGTACCCGGGCCAGCTGCGCGTACGTGGTGCCGCTACCCGCGCGTTCCAGGAACAGCGGTTCCACGTAGACCAGCCCACCCGCCACCGGCAACGTGAGCAGGTTGCCGAAGTCGATCGCGGTGTTCTGGTTGCGCAGCACCGTCAGCTGGCTCGAGACCGTGCCGTTGTTGTTGAACGCGTCGTGCACCTGCCGCGGCCCGAAGATGCGACCGTCCGGCGGCAGCTGCAGCACCGTGAACTTGCCGTACTCCTCCGGGTCGGAGTTCACCGACACGTAGGCGGCCATGTTGTCGCGGCCGCGGAACGTCAGCACGCTGGTGAGCTGGAACGACGCCTCCGTGGCCCCGGTGGCCCCTGGCGGGCCGGCCAGCACGTAGTACGGCGGCTGGGCGTTCGCCCCCGGGATCGGGGTCGTCGGGGTCACCGTCGGGTCGGACGGGACGTCCCAGAAGGACACACCGCCGTAGAAGTCACCCGTGCTCTCCACGTGGTAGCGGGTGAGCAGCTCGCGCTGGACCTTGAACTGGTCCTCCGGGTAGCGGAAGTGCTCGCTCAGGTTCTGCGAGATCTCCGACTTCGGCTTGACCGTGCCCGGGAACGCCTTCATCCACGTCTTGAGCACCGGGTCCTGGTCGTCGAACTCGTAGAGGGTGACCGTGCCGTCGTAAGCGTCGACGGTGGCCTTCACCGAGTTGCGCAGGTAGCTGATGCGCTGGTCGGGCTGCACCGACCGCTGCAGCATCTGCTGGGCGTCCGCGGTCGACTCCCCCAGCTCCACGCTCTGCGCGTACGGGTAGTTCGACAGCGTCGTGTAGCCGTCGACGATCCAGGTGATCCGGCCGTCCACCACCGCCGGGTACGGGTCGGAGTCGGTGGTCAGCCACGGCGCGACCTTCTTCACGCGTTCACGCGGGTCACGCACGTAGAGGATCTTCGAGTTCTCGTTGATCGAGTTGTTGAACAGGATGTTGCGCTCGCTGTAGTGCAGCGCGAACACCAGCCGGTTGAACAGGTTGCCGATCGGCACCCCACCCTTGCCGGCGTACGACGAGCGCGGTGCGCCGTCGGCGTCGTACTCGAGCGGCTTGCCGCCGTCGCTGCCGCCGACGATCGAGTAGCCCTCGATCAGCTCGCCGTAGTAGGTGCGGGTCTCCTCGACCCGCAGGCTCTCCGGGATGTTCGGGTTGTCCTTGTTGGCCAGGTCGATCGCGGTCAGGTTGGGCAGACCGCCGTTGGTGCTGTTGTCCGACAGCACCTGGCCGACCTGGTTGGCCGGCGCGACGACGATGCCGTCACCGTGCGTGTAGACGAGCCTGCGGTTGATCCAGTCCGCCTGCGGCCCGGTGAGCTCGGAGGTCTTCAGCTCGCGCAGTGCGACGATGTAGTCCTGCAGCTTGCCGTTGACCTCGTAGCGGTCGATGTCCAGCTTGTCCGGGTAGCCGTAGAACTTGCGGTTCTGCTGCTGCAGCTGCGTGAACGTGGCCGACAGCTTCGCCGGGTCGAGCAGCCGGACGTTGCTGAGCGTGGCCTCGTCCTGACGCACGACCTGGTCGGGCACCTTCGGCACCGCGTCGTAGGGCACCTTGGTGACCCTGTCGTCGCCGATGCCGAACGCGGCCTTCGTCGCGTCGATGTTGCGCTGGATCGACACCGACTCGCGCTCCTGCGCGTTCGGGGTGACCACGAATTGCTCCAGCACGGCGGGCCAGGCGGCGCCGATGAGGATGCTCGACAGCACCAGCAGCACCGTCGCGATCGCGGGCAGCTGCAGGTTGCTGCGGAACACCGCGGCGAAGAACGCCAGCGCGCAGATGATCGAGATGATCAGCAGGATCAGCTTCGCCGGCATCACCGCGTTGAGGTCGGTGTAGGTGGCGCCGTAGAAGATGCCCGCCTTGCGGTCGGAGGAGAGCAGCTCGTAGCGGTCCAGCCCGTAGGCGACCGCCTTGAGCAGCACGAAGATCCCGGCGGTGATCGCGAGCTGGGTACGGGCCGCGGTGCTGATCTGGGCCGAGCGGCCGGTCAGCCGGATGCCGCCGAACAGGTAGTGGGTGACCAGTGCGATGAAGAACCCGATCGCGACGGCGGCGAACAGCCAGTTGAGCAGGTAGCGGTAGAACGGCAGGTCGAACGCGTAGAACCCGACGTCGAGGCCGAACTCCGGGTCGGTGATCCCGAACGGCGTGGAGTTGAGGAACTGCAGGACGGTCTTCCAGTCCCCCAGCGCCACCATCGCTCCGGCGATGCCGGTGACCCCACCGAGCACCAGCCGGAACACGGGCAGGCTCTCCTGGATGCGGCTGCGCACGCGCACCAGCGGGTCGTCCGGCCGCCCGACCGGCACGAACACCGGCCGCGACCGGTAGGCCAGCCAGAACGACAGCAACGACGCACCGGCCATCAGCAACCCACCGGCCAGCGCGGTCACGAACTGGGTGAACAGCACCGTGGTGAAGACACCGCGGTACCCGACCTCACCGAACCACAACCAGTCGATGTAGTTGTTGATGAGGAAGTTGCCGACGAACGTGAGCAGGATGAGCACGCCCGCGACGACGAGCAGGATCTTCGTTCGGCGGGTCAACGTCGGTGGTCCCACCGGGGGCCGCATGGCCACAGGGCACGCTCCAGTCTCGGACGGGTCACGCGCCGCCACCTACCTGCGCGGCGCCTTCCGATCGGCCCAACTCTACGGCCGCGGCGCCGAGTTCCCGTCCGGGCCCGACGCCGAGGAGGTGGAGAAGGCCGTGCCGCAGAAACGGACAACTCGCCCGCATGGTTCCTCGCGCCGCAACCGAGGGCGCCGATCCGCCGCCCACCAGGGGCGTCTCCGGCCGCGCAGTAGGGTGCGCTGGTGAGTCGCAGTAGGTGGGCAGCCACCTTCAGCACCCTGCTGATGGCCGTCCTGGTGTTGACGGCGTGGCTGGTCCCGGTCCCGTTCGTGTCGATCGGCCGCGGCCCGACGTACGACGTCCTCGGTCAGGTCGACGGCAAGGACGTCGTGACCGTGAAGAACCTGCCGACCTACCCCACCTCCGGTCACCTCAACATGACGACGGTCAGCGTGACCGACGGGCTCAGCGCCGTCGACGCGCTGGCCAGGTGGCTGTCGCCGGACTACATGGTGCTGCCGCGCAGCATCCCGTTCCCGCCCGGCGAGACCCTCGAGCAGATCAACCAGCGCAACCAGCAGGACTTCGCCGACAGCCAGGCCAGCGCGGAGGGCGCCGCGTTCGCCTACTTGGGGCTGCCGACGGTGGCGGTCGTCGAGGGCTTCGCCGAGGGCGAGTCCGCTGCCCGGGGGATCCTGGAGACCGGGGACACGATCCTGGCCGTCGCCGGGGTACCGGTCAGCACCCCGCAGCAGATCATGGACGCGCTGGCGCCCACGCGGCCCGGGCAGGAGATCACAGTGACGGTCCGCCGCGGCGACGACCCGCAGCCGAAGGACCTCACCGTGCGCCTCGGCGGCCGCGCGGACACCCAGCAGGGCGTGCTCGGCATCTACCCGGGCGCCCGGCCGGTCGACCGCGAGGAGGTCTCGATCTCCCTCGGCGACGTCGGCGGTCCGTCGGCGGGGCTGATGTTCACGCTGGCGATCATCGACAAGCTGACCCCCGGCGAGATGACGAACGGCCGGTTCATCGCCGGCACCGGCACGATCACGTCCACCGGGCAGGTCGGACGGATCGAGGGCATCCGCTACAAGATGCTCGCGGCGCGCGAGGCCGGGGCGACGGCGTTCCTGGTCCCGGCCGACAACTGCGAAGCCGCGCGCGCGAACGCGCCAGAGGGCCTGCAGCTGGCGAAGGTGTCAACGTTGCATGAGGCGGTCGCGGCGGTGGAGGAGCTCGGCCGCGGCGGTGATCCGCCGACCTGCTGACCGCTGACCGATCCAGTCCACCATCGGCGAACACGACCTGGGGCGATCCCGCGTACCGTGGGGGACGTGAGCAACCTCCCCTTCGGATTCGGACCTGCGGACCGTGATCCCGACGACAAGGGCGACGAGGAGCGCGGCGACAGCGGCGCCCCGCAGGGCCCGTTCGGCTTCGGGCTGCCGGGAGGTGTCGGCGGTGTGGGCGGCTTCCCGGGCGGGGCGGGCGGTTTCGACATGTCCCAGCTCGGGCAGATGCTCACCCAGCTCGGGCAGATGCTGAGCCAGAGCAAGCCCGGCAGCGGCCCGGTCAACTACGACCTCGCCGCGCAGCTGGCCCGTCAGCAGCTCGCCGCCACCACGTCGTCGTTGACGGGATCGCAGCGCGCCGCCGTCGTCGACGCGGTGAAGCTCGCGGAGCTGTGGCTCGACGAGGCCACCGAGTTCCCGGCCGGCGCCACGACCGCGCAGGGCTGGTCGGCGTCCGAGTGGGTGGACGCGAGCATGCCGACGTGGAAGCGGCTGTGCGACCCGGTCGCGCAGCGCATGGCGGGCGCGTGGGTGGAGGCGCTGCCCGAGGAGGTCAAGGCCGCGGCCGGGCCGATGGTCGCGATGCTCGGCCAGATGGGCGGGCTCGCGTTCGGTTCCCAGCTCGGGCAGGGCCTGGCCAAGCTCGCCGCCGAGGTGCTCACGTCGACCGACATCGGGTTCCCCGTCGGCCAGGGCCGAGTCGCGGCGCTGCTGCCGGAGAACATCGAGCGGTTCACCAAGGACCTCGACCGCCCCGCCAGCGAGGTGCTGATCTTCCTCGCGGCCCGGGAGGCCGCGCACCACCGGCTGTTCGCGCACGTACCGTGGCTGTCCGAGCGGCTGGTCGGGGCCGTCGAGGAGTACGCGCGCGGCATCAAGGTCGACACGGCGCGGTTCGAGGAGCTGGCCCGCGGGATCGACCCGAGCAACCCTGCCGCCATCGAGGAGGCCATGCAGGGCGGGCTGTTCGAGCCGCAGACCACGCCGGAGCAGAAGGCCGCGCTCGCACGGCTGGAGACGCTGCTGGCACTCATCGAGGGCTGGGTCGACACAGTCGTCGCGGCCGCCGTCGGTGGGCGGCTGCCGGGGGCCGAGGCGCTGCGCGAGACCCTGCGCCGCCGCCGCGCCACCGGTGGGCCCGCCGAGCAGACGTTCGCCACCGTCGTGGGACTGGAGCTGCGTCCGCGCAAGCTGCGTGCCGCCGCGGAGCTGTGGCGGCTGCTGGGCGAACAGCGGGGCATCCACGGCCGTGAAGCGCTCTGGGCGCACCCGGACCTGATCCCGACCGCGGACGACCTCGACGACCCGGCGGCCTTCGTCGCCCGCTCCGACGCGGCCGACCCGATCGCGGAGCTGGAGAAGCTCGCGGGTGAGCCGGCGCCGCAGGACCCCGAGGACCCGGAGAACAAGAACTCCTGACGGGCCGGGCTGCTGGCGCGGGTGCCCCGGCGCGGAGTCGCTCCGCGCGGTGAGGCCCCCGAGCCCGGCTCTGCTGACGGAGAGTCGTCGTCGTTTCCATGACGGCGGAACGGGGGCCTCGAGACAACGAGGCGCAGGAGCCGCGCAGCGTCACGTCGTCCGTGCCTCGCTGTCCCCGGCCGCCCGGCGCGCTGCGCCGCGGAGCGACACGCCGCGCTCCACGGGCAACTCGCCCTACCTCCCGGGGCAGCTCGCGCTACCCCGCGGGACAACTCGGCGTGCTCCGCGGGGCAACTCGCGTCACGACCTCACGACTCGCCGGCACGAGAACCGCGACTCGCCGTCGCGAGACCGCGGCTCGCGAGCTCGGGGGCGGCGGGCCCTCAGGCGGGGGCGGCCTCGGCTGCTGGCTCGATCTCGGCCGCCGCCGCACCCGGCTCGGCCTCTGCCTCTGCGTCGCCGTCCGTGCCGACGAAGCCGAGGCCGGCAGCGGCCGACAGGCCCTCCAGGTACCCCATGGCCCGCTCGGTGCGCGGGTAGCGGTGCACCCACGCCCAGAACGCGGCGTCGTGCCCCGGCTCCAGCAGGTGCGCCAGCTCGTGGACGAGGACGTAGTCCACGACCCAGCCGGGCACGTCGCGCAGCCGCTCGCTGATGCGGATCGTGCCGTCATCGGGGGTGCAGGACGCCCAGCGGGTGCGCATCGGCGGCACCCAGCGGACCGACACCGGCACCGCCTTGCCGTCGAGGTAGCGCTCGGAGAGCTCGGTGCAGCGCTGCAGCAGCGCGTCGTCGCTCTTGCGGGCGGGGGATCTGCGCTTGGCCTCGCTGCGCTCGATCCGGCGGACCATCTCGTCCACCCAGCGATGTTCCTCGGACTCGCTCATCCAACCCGGGATGAACACGACCACCGTGTCACCCTCGCGTCGGGCACTGACCATTCGCTTGCGGCGATCACTGCGTCGGACCTCGACGACCGCGGGGTGCGCCATCGGCCCAGCGTAGCCCCTCGGACGCCCGTCGGCCGGCACCCGCGTCCGTGAAAACCCCCACGGACACGGTCGCGGTGCGCGACCATGCCGGCGTGAACCGTGATCAGCTGCCCGCCACGGTCATGCTCCCGCGCTGGCGATCGGTGTTCGACATCGATGCCTCCACCCGGATGATCGGACTGGATCCGCAGGCCGCGCTGGTGGTCGGTGATCTTGCGCCACCGCTCGCGGAGCTGGTCGACGAGCTGCGCAGCCCGGTCGCGCCCGAGGACTTCGCCGCGCGTGCCGCCGCGCGGGGCGTCCCCGCGGAAACGGCCTACACGCTGCTGCACGCGCTCCGGGACGCCGGCGAACTGGTCGACGGTGCGGCCGCCGCGCGCATGACCGCCCACCGCGCAGCCGCCGCGGTGCTCGTGCGGGGCACCGGTCCGCTCACGGTCGGCGTCGTGATCGGGCTCTGCGCGGCCGGCATCGGAGCCGTGCACGTGGAGGCGCGCGGGACGGTCGCCGGTGCCGATCTCGGCACCGGACTGGGTGATGCCGATCACGGTCGCCCGCGCCTGGAGGCGATCGCGGACGCGGCCGCGCGGACCGTTCCAGAGGCCCGAGTCAGCCGTCCGCCGCGGCTGCTCGTGCCCGATCTGGTGGTGCTCGCCGACGAGTACCCGGACCCGGTCGTCTGCGCCGACCTGGTCGTCGGCGGGATCGCGCACCTGCCCGTCCGGCTGCGGGACGGGGTGGGCGTCGTCGGGCCGCTCGTGCTGCCCGGCCGCACGGCCTGCTTGGAGTGCCTTGAGCTGCAGCGGAGCGCCTGCGAACCGAGCTGGCCGCGGGTCGCGGCGCAGCTGGCCGGACGCCGCGGCACGGCCGATCCCGCGAGCGTCCCGGCCACCGTCGGGCTGTCCGTGGCGCAGGCCGTCGCCGCCGTCGACGGCACCGCCGGAAGCACCCCGCCGCCGGGCGCGCTGGAGGCGAGCCTGGAGATCGACGCCGCGGCCGGGACGATCGTGCGCCGTCCGTGGCAACCGGTGCCCGGGTGCCGGTGCGGCGCCGCTGATCTCCCGCGCACGGATGGCCGATCTCGGGCCACAATCGAGGGGTGACCGACATCCCGAGGCGCACCGCGGTGCGCACCGCGAAGCTCGCCCGGCTCCCGCTGGGCGCGGCCGGGCGTGCCGCCGCAGGGTGGGGGCGCCGCCTCGTCGGCGGTGAGCGCGACGAGATCTCGGCCCAGATCATGCAGCGCAGCGCCGAGGAGCTGTTCGCGGTGCTCGGCGAGCTCAAGGGCGGGGCGATGAAGTTCGGCCAGGCCCTATCGGTGTTCGAGGCCGCGGTGCCCGAGGAGTTCGCGAAGCCGTTCCGGGAGTCGTTGGTCAAGCTGCAGACCTCGGCGCCGCCGATGCGGTTCTCCGAGGTGTCGCGGGTGCTGGCCGAGCAGTTCGGCCGCGGTTGGGTGACCCGGTTCGTCGAGTTCGACGAGACCCCGGCCGCGTCGGCGTCGATCGGCCAGGTGCACCGCGCGGTCTGGAAGGGCCGGGGCGGTGCACCGGACCGCGTCGTCGCGGTGAAGGTGCAGTACCCGGGCGCGGACGAGGCGCTGCGCTCGGACCTGCGGCAGCTGTCGCGGATGAGCAGGCTGCTGCAGCCGCTGGCCCCTGGCCTGGAGATCAAGCCGCTGATCGCGGAGCTGCGCCAGCGGATGGAGGAGGAGCTCGACTACCGCGACGAAGCCGACAACCAGCGCGCGTTCGCCGCGGCCTACGACGGCGACGAACAGGTGCGGATCCCGAAGGTCGTGGCGTCGGCGCCCAAGGCGATCGTCACCGAATGGGTGTCGGGGCGGAAGCTGTCCGACGTCATCGCCGATGGCACGCAGGAAGAGCGGAACACGGCCGCGGCGCTGCTGGCGGAGTTCCACTACTCGGCGCCGGCCCGGGTGGGGCTGCTGCACGCCGACCCGCATCCCGGCAACTTCCAGATGGCCGACGACGGGCGCCTGCTGGTCGTCGACTTCGGTGCCGTCGCCCGGCTGCCCGACGGGCTCCCCCGCGCGCTGGCCGACATGACCAAGCTCGCGCTGGAGGACCGCCCGCAGGAGCTGATCACGCTCATGCGGCAGGAAGGGTTCGTGCTGCCGCAGACCCCGGTGACCGGCGAGGAGGCGCTGGCTTTCCTGGCGCCGTTCACCGAGCCGCTGCGCACCGAGGTCTTCCGGTTCAACCGGCGCTGGCTGCAGTCGCAGGCCGAGCGCATCGGCGACCTGCGCAGTCCGCAGTTCCACACCGGGCGCGAGTTCAACCTGCCGCCGCAGCACCTGCTGGTCCACCGGGTGACGCTGGGGACGCTCGGCGTGCTCTGCCAGCTGGACGCCGACGTGGCCCTGCGCGCCATCGTGCAGCGGTGGCAGCCCTGGATCTTCGAGGACTGAGCACTCGCAGGAGAGCCGCTTCCCCGCCACGGCGGGGCGGGGAAGCGGCTCTCCTGCAACCACCTGCAGGCTGAGCGGACGCCGTCAGTAGGCGTTGCTCGGCCTGCGCGCGGCCGCCGCGGCCTCGTGCCGCGCCGCGGTCGCCGCGCGCGCGTGCTCGGCACGCCGGGCCGCGAAGCGGGCGAGCCACTCCCACCGGCGACCGGCGGTCAGCTCGCGGGCGAGCGCCCACTCCGCAGCGGCCCGTTGGGCCTCGTGCATTCGCGTTCTCGATAGAGCTTCGTGGATCAACATGGCGTTTCCTCCGGCGCCGGGGTCGAGCGTGGGTCGGGTTCGGGCTACGGCGGCGAGCTGCGGGGTCATTCGGCACTCCAGTGGTTCGGGATCCAGGACGGATCAGGCGGACATCGCGGCGGCGTAGGCGGCGTCGCGGGCCAGGTCGGCCTTGGAGGGCCGGCCGCGCGGACGCTTGCGCGGGATCACGACCCCGCGGTCGAAGATCTCGCCGCCCCACACGCCCCACGGCTCACCGCGGGACAGGGCTCCGGCCAGGCACTCGGCCTTGATCGGACACCCGGCGCAGAGCGCCTTCGCCCGCTCCAGATCCTGGGGGGACTCGGCGAACCACAGGTCGGCGTCACCGGAGCGGCAGGGCAGCTCCAGCCCGTGGTCCGGGGCACTGTCCAGCAAGGTGCCCAGGCCACCGCCGGCCGAACCGGGGGTGATCGTTCCGCCGTCCAACGGAACGGATCGCACTAGCACGTCTACCTCCGACGTCGTGGTGATCAGGGAGGACCAAACAAAAAGGCCGCGGATCCCTCGTGGGGTCCGCGGCCTCGGATCTCTCGGAGCCGGCGCCGGCGTCTAGGGACGCCAGCGATGCTCCGCTGCGGACACACCTGTGCTGTTGTGATCGACGGCGACGCCGTCCGCGAAGATCACGGACGGGAGCAGCTGCTTCAGCCCACGCTCGGTCGCCCAGGCGCTACCCATGGGCGTGCGGAGGCGCGCCGCGGCCGATGCGAAGACCAGGTCGATCGAGATCATCGGGCGCACCTCCTCCAGGAGCTCGAACACAACAGACGACGGGCGGAGCGCTCGTCGTGGCACCCACCGTAGGGTGGGGTCCCACCCGCGCACAAGCGATTTAAGGGAAACTTCTCAGATCAACGAAATTCCAGGTGAACCGCCTGGTCGCGCCGCCTCACTCGTCCGCGACGAGCGCCAGCACGTCCTCCCCGTACCGGTCGACCTTGCGGGCGCCGATGCCCGGGATCGCCACCAACGAGGCGCGGTCGGTCGGCCGCTGCTCGGCGATCGCGGTGAGCGTCTGGTCGGTGAGCACCACGAACGCCGGCACCCGCTGCTGCTTGGCCACCTCGCTGCGCCAGTGCCGCAGCCGCTCCAAGAGGTCCAGGTCGACGTCGGACGGGCAGTCGGCGCAGCGCCGCAGCAGCGCGGCCGCGCTGCCGACCAGCGGCGCCCCGCACACCCGGCAGCGCGGCTTCGCGCGGCCGCGGCCGGTGTCCTCGACGACCCGCGATGCCGGGTGGTGCTCTGGGATCAGCGCGTGCAGGAAGCGGCTGCGCCGCCTGCGCCGTCCGCCGTCGGGTCGGCGCGACAACGCCCACGACATGTGCAGCACCCGCCGCGCCCGGGTGACGCCGACGTAGAGCAGCCGCCGCTCCTCCTCGATCGCGGCCTCGTCGCCGTCGGCGTGCTGGATGGGCAGGGTGCCCTCGGTGAGCCCGACGAGGAAGACGACGTCCCACTCCAGGCCTTTGGCCGCGTGCATCGAGGCCAGCGTGACCCCCTGCACGGTGGGCGGGTGCGCCGCGTCGGCGCGGACCTGCAGCTCGTCGGCGAGGCGGCGCAGATCCGCCTGCGGCTCGACGGCGACGAGCTCCTCGGCCAGCTCGACGAGCGCCAGGAGCGACTCCCACACCGCCCGCTGCGCCGCACCGCCGGGCGGCTCCGGGGTGAGCCCGATCGGCGCGAGCACCGCGCGCACGGCGTCCACCAGCGGTCCCGGCACGTCCGCGGTGCGGATCGCGGCCATGGCCCGGCGGACCTCAGGGCGCTGGAAGAACCGCTCACCGCCGCGCACCTGGTAAGGCACGCCCGCCTCGGTGAGGGCCTGCTCGTACACCTCGCTCTGGGCGTTCGTGCGGAACAGCACCGCGATCTCGCTGGCGGGGGTGCCGTCGGCGATGAGCCGGCGGATCTTCGCCGCGGTGGCCGCCGCCTCAGCCGGCTCGTCGTCCCACTCGGCGAACGTCGGGTCCGGGCCCGGCGGCAGCTGCCCGACGAGCGCGGTGCGGGCGCCGGCGGGGCGGTTGCGGGCGCCGGAGATGAGCGTGTTCGCCACCGCGACGACCTGCGGCGTGGACCGGTGGTCGCGGCGCAGCCGCACCACCACGGCCTCGGGGAAGCGGCGCGGGAACTCCAGGAGGTACTTCGCGGTGGCACCGGCGAACGTGTAGATCGTCTGGTTCGGGTCGCCGACGACGGTGAGGTCGTCGCGCTCACCCAGCCAGGCGTCGAGCACGCGCTGCTGCAGCGGGGTGACGTCCTGGTACTCGTCGACGACGAAGCAGCGGTACTGGTCGCGGAACTCCTGCGCGACGGCCGGATCGTCCTCCAGGATCGCGGCGACGTGCAGCAGCAGGTCGTCGAAGTCGAGGACCCGGACGCGCTTCTTCAGCTCCTCGTAGCCGGCGTAGACCTCGGCGACCTGCTCGACCGGCAGCGGCGTGGAGCGACCGGCCGCCGCCTTCGGGTACGCGTCGGGCGCGACCAGGCTGGCCTTCGCCCATTCGATCTCCCCCGCCAGGTCGCGGAGGGTCTCGGTCTCGGTGTTCACCCGCAGCCGGCTGGCCACCTGCTGGACGGCGCGCAGCTTGCCCTCGATCAACCGCCACGGCTCCCCGCCGATCACCCGCGGCCAGAAGTAGCGCAGCTGCCGCATCGCCGCGGCGTGGAACGTGCGCGCCTGCACCCCGCCGATGCCCAGCCCGCGCAGCCGGGTGCGCATCTCCCCCGCCGCCCGGGCGGTGAAGGTCACGGCCAGCACCTGACCGGGCGCGACGTGCCCGGTGGAGATCAGGTGGGCGATGCGGCGGGTGATCGTGCGGGTCTTGCCGGTTCCGGCGCCCGCGAGCACGCACACGGGCCCCCGGGGAGCGGTGACGGCGGCCAGCTGTTCCTCGTCCAGACCGTCGAGCGTCACAACCGCAGTCTCGCATCCGGGGATGACATCACCGCGGACCGCTGTTGATGTGGGCATGGCGCAGTTGACGATGTACTCGACGACCTGGTGCGGCTACTGCCGGCGGCTGAAGCTGCAGCTGGACCGCGCCGGCATCGCCTACGAGGAGATCGACATCGAGCGCGATCCCGAGGCCGCGAAGTTCGTCGAGAGCGTCAACGGCGGCAACCAGACCGTGCCCACGGTGCGGTTCCCCGACGGCACCGCGCTGACGAACCCGCCGTTCGCGGCGGTGGTGGAGAAGCTCGCGGCCTGACGGGTTCAGGCCGCGGCCCACGACTCCAGCATCGCCCGGGCGATGCTGACCTTGCCCGGCAGCAGCAGCTTCGATCCTCCCCCGCCCCAATCCCCGGCGGCCAGCGCCTCCTGCAGCTCCGCGCGAGTGACCCACATGGCCTCTTCGATCTCGCCCTCGGCGGGGCGCAGCGGCGTCGTGGAGTCGGCGACGGCCTGGAAGGCGACCATGAGGCTGCGCGGGAACGGCCAGGCCTGGCTGCCGAGGTAGGTCACGTCCCGGACCTCGACGCCGACCTCCTCGCGCACCTCCCGCAGCACGCACGCCTCCAGCGACTCCCCGGCCTCGACGAACCCGGCGAGCACGGAGAAGCGGCCAGCCGGCCACACCGGCTGGCGGGCGAGCAGCACCCGCGCGTCGGGGCCGGTGCCGCCGTCGTGCACCAGCACGATCATGGACGGGTCGGTGCGCGGGTACTCCTCGTGCCCGTGCGCCTCGCACACCCGGTGCCAGCCGGCGAACTCGACGCGCATCGGCGAGCCGTCGCGCGGGCAGTACGTGGCCGTGTCGTGCCAGTTGAGCAGCGCGCACGCGGTGACGAACAACCCGGCGCCCAGCGGGTCGAGCACGGCACCCGCCATGCGCAGATCGGCCCACTCCGCGGGATCGTCGCCGGCGAGCAGATCGGGGCCGCCGCGCATGCCCCAGTAGGCGACGCCCTCGTACTCGCCGAGCAGCACCGCACCCTCGGCGGGCGTGCTGCCCGTGGTGGGGCGGGTCCGCAGCCGTGCAGTTGCGCCCTGGCCCACGTCCCAACTACCCGCGTCGCCCGCGGCGAAGCCCGCCGCCGGCTCGTCCGACCACACGACGGGGGTGCGGCCCTTGTCGTCGACGACGACCAGCCGCGCGGTCGGCCAGCCCGCTTCCTGCCGCGCCTTGTCGGCGCGTATGGCGTCGTCACGGACCGCGAGGTTGCGCGAGAGCACCGGTGTGACGGTCAGGCGGAACGTCATCAGCTGACGCCACCCAGCGCGCGCACCCGCGTGCCGATGACCTCGGCGTCCCCGACGACGACCCCCGTGAACGCGGTGGGTGTGAAGAACCGCAGCGCGATCTCGGCCACCTCGTCGACGGTGACGGCGGACAGCCGCGCCGGCCGCTCCCGCAACCAGTCGACGCCCAGCCCGTCGGCGGCGAGGCCGGTGAGGGTGCCGGCGAGACCGCCCTGGTTGTCCAGCGAGATCGCCAGCGACCCGATCGCGTACGCCCGCGCCGACTCCAGCTCGGCGGCCGTCGGCGGGACGGCGACCATGCGAGCCAGCTCGTAGCGGGTCTCCAGCAGCGCCGCTGCGGTCACGTCACTGGCGACGTCGGTCTCGACCGACAGCACCGCACCGCCGGGCACCTGCTCGATGCCGGAGTGCGCGCCGTAGGTGTAGCCCTTGTCCTCGCGCACGTTCTCCATCCAGCGCGACGAGAAGTAGCCACCGAACACCAGGTTGGCCAACTGCAGCGTGCTGTAGTCGGGATCGTGGCGGGTCAGCGCGGGCGCCGAGAGCCGCAGCTGCGACTGCACCGACCCGGGCCGGTGCACCAGCTCCAGGTCGTCCGGCTTCGGCGCGGGCGGTGGGGTGAGCTCCCGGGCGGTGCGCTCCGAGCTCCAGCCGCCCAGCGCCCGCTCGACCTCGGCGATCGCGGTGTCCGGGTCGATGTCGCCGACGAGGGTCAGGATCGAGCCCCGTGGCACCGTGGACACCGCGTGCAGCGCCCGCACCTGCTCGGCGGTGACCGTCTCGACCTCGGCCGGGCGGGGCATCTCGCGGGTGATCGGGTGGTCGCCGAACCGCTTTCGCTGCAGCGCCTCGCGGGCGATGGTGCGCGGTTGCGCGAGCGCCACCGCCAGCCGCTCGATCAACCGGGTGCGCTCACGCGCCACCTCGTCGTCGGCGAACGTGGCCGAGGTGAGCACGTCGGCGAGCACATCGAGCAGGGTGGTCAGCCCGGACGCGAGGGCGGAGCCGGTGACGGCGAGCCGCTCGGGGTCGACCGAGACGTTCAGCTCCCCGCCGACCGTGGCCAGCTCGTCGTCGATCGCGACGCGGTCCTTCGTGGCGGTACCGGTGAGCAGCGTCGACGAGAGCACCTCCGCGACGGCGGTGTCCTCCGGCGAGCGCGCCGCGTACGGGACGCGCAGCCGCAGCTCCACCATCGGCACCGAAGCGCGGCGGGCGGCGAGCACCCGCAGCCCGGTCGACAGCACGTGCTCGACCACGTCGGGCAGCGGCACCTCGCGGGTCGGGCCCAGCGGCGGCAGCGGCCGCGGGCCGAGTGCGGTGCGCCCGATCTCCTCTGCGCTGCGATGCGCGACGACGCTCACGCCTGCTCCCCCTTGGGCTCGACGAACAGGACCCCGCGCCCGGAGGAGCGCAGCTTCGCCGCCGCGGCGGCCACCTGGTCCGGGGTGATCGCGGCCAGCCGGGCCGGCAGCTCCACGGCCAGCTCGGCCCGCCCGAACAGCAGCTCTCGAGCGCCCAGGCCCAGCATGCGGTAGACCTCCCGGTCGGTCTCCTGGTACAGCGCGGCCGACCAGCGCGCCACCTGCCGCGCCAGCTCGTCCTCCGACGGGCCGGCAGCGGCGAGCTTGTCCAGCTCCTCGTCGACGGCCGCGAGGACCCGCTCGGGATCGACCTCGGCCGGGTGGATCGCGGTGATCGTGAACGTGTCGGGATCGCGCGCGTCGAGGGAGCCCATCAAGCCCGCGCTCGCCGACACGTCGGTGACCAGCCCGTCGCCGTGCACGAGGCGGCGCTGCAGCCGCGCGGCCTCGCCCTCGCCGAGCACCGAGCCGAGCAGCGCGTGCCCGAGGTAGGCGTCGAGATCGGTGCCGGGGTCGGGCAGCCGGTAGCCGATCGCCAGCGCGGGCAGCGGCGCGTGCGCGTCGGTGACGGAGCGGCGGCGCTCGTTCTCCGGCAGCGGCTCGAAGAACGACGGACGCGGTGGTGTCGGACGGGCCGGGATGTCGCCGAAGTGCTTCTCGACCAGCCGCAGCGTCTCGTCGACGTCGAGGTAGCCGGCCACGGTGACCTGCGCGTTGCCCGGCGCGTAGTAGGTGTCGAAGAAGGCCGCGGCGTCGTCGAGGCTCGCCTGCTCCAGCTCGGAGAAGTCGCCGTAGCCGTTGTGCGCGTTGGGGAACGTGTCGTAGAGGACCGGCGGCAGCAAGATCCACGGGAACCCGCCGTACGGCCGGTTCAGCACGTTGAGCCGGATCTCCTCCTTGACGACGTCGACCTGGTTGCGCAGGTTCTCCTCGGTGAGCCGGGGCGCGCGCAGCCGGTCGGCCTCCAAGAACAGCGCCCGCTCCAGCGCCGCCGCCGGCAGCACCTCGAAGTAGTCGGTGTAGTCCTGGTGCGTCGAGCCGTTGAAGATCCCACCGGAGCCCTGGACGTGGCGGAAGTGCGCCAGCTTCTCCAGGCTCTCGCTGCCCTGGAACATGAGGTGCTCGAACAGGTGCGCGAAACCGGTGCGGCCCTCCGGCTCCGAGCGGAAGCCGACGTCGACGTGCACTGCCACCGCGACCACCGGGGTGTTCGGGTCGGGGGCGATCAGCACACGCAGACCGTTGGGGAGGGTGGCCCGGTGGAGTTCCACGGTGGGCAGTTCAACAGGCACGCAGCGAATCTAGCCTCCCCGGCCGGTGCGTTGCTCGGTGGTCGATCGGGGAATTCCGGCTTGACCTCCACCCGGGTTCACCCGCCAGAGTCGTCCGGGTGACCGCCACCGTTCCCGTCCGCGCCGAGCTGTTCTCCGCCGAGCGCCGCGCGACCACGATCGGCATCGTCATGCTGATCAGCATCATCGCGTTCGAAGCGATGGGCGTGGGCACCGCGATGCCGGCGGTGGTCGCCGATCTGGGCGCCCTGTCCCAGTACGGGTGGCCGTTCGTGGCGTTCATGGCCGCGGCCGTGTTCGGCACGGTGCTGGTCGGGCGGTGGTGCGACCGCGCCGGGCCGCGGGGTGCGCTGCTGGCGACGCCGCTGGTGTTCATGATCGGGCTGCTGCTGGCCGGCACCGCCGGCGCGTTCGCGCAGCTGCTCGCCGGGCGGGCGCTGCAGGGGCTGGGCGCGGGCGGCCTCGGGGTCGCGGTCTACGTGCTCATCGCCGTCGTGTACCCGGAGCGGGCCCGGCCCGCGGTGTTCGCGCTGACGTCGTCGGCGTGGGTGCTGCCGACGCTGATCGGGCCGCCGGTCTCCGGGGCGGTGACCGAGGCGCTGTCCTGGCACTGGGTGTTCCTCGGGCTGGTCCCGCTCGTGCTGGTGGCGACGCTGCTGGTGGTGCCGGCGGTGCGGCGGCTCGGCCCGCCGGACGCCGCGGACCTCCATCCGGCGCGGCCGTGGCTGGTGCCGGCCGCGTTCGGCGCCGCCGTCGGGGTCGCGGCGCTGAGCTGGGCGGGCGAGAACGTGTCCGGCACGGCCGCGGTGGTCGCGGCCGTGGCGCTCGTCGTGCTGGTGCCGGCCCTGTCCCGGCTGCTGCCCGGCGGTGTGGTGCGGGCCCGGCGCGGGGTCGCGTCCGTCGTGCTGAGCCGCGGGATGATGGCCGCCACGTTCTTCACCGCCAGCTCGTTCCTGCCGCTGATGCTCAACGGCACCCACGGCTGGCCGCTGACGCTGGCGGGGCTTCCGCTGATCTCCGGCGCGCTGGCCTGGTCGGCGGCGTCGGCGTGGCAGGGCCGGCACCCGGATCTCTCCAGGACGGTGCTGCTGCGCATCGGCTTCGGCCTGGTCGCGACGGGAGTGGCCGGGCTGCTGGTGGTCGCGCCGGCGTGGGGTGCGGCGTGGGTGGCTGTCCCCGCGTGGACGATCGCCGGAGCCGGGATGGGCATCGGGTTCTCGGCGCTGTCGTACCTGGTGCTGCAGCAGTCCGCGGCCGGGGACGTCGGCTTCAACACCTCAGCCGCGCAGATCGCCGACCAGCTCGGCACCGCGCTGATGATCGGCATCGGCGGGGCGCTCTTGAGCGTGCTGGGCACCCCGCCGGTGGCGCTGCCGGTGCTGCTCGCCGTGCTCGTGCTGCTGGCGCTGGCCGGGACGGTGGTGGCGCGGCGGACGGCCGTCCCCGCGGCGTGATCGGCAGGCGGATGCTCGTCGGAGCCGGCGTCGTCGCGGTCGCGGCGCTCTGCCTGGCCGGGCTGTGGGCCGGGCAGCGCGCGCTGATCTACCACCCGCAGACCGGCGGGCCGGTGCCGCCCGCTGCCGACGTCCTGCCCGGGGCACGGGACGTGACGCTGCGGACCGCCGACGGGCTCGAGCTCGGCGCGTGGTTCGTGCCGGGCCGCGGGCCGGGCGCCGACGGCACCGTCGTGCTGGTCGCCAACGGCAACGCCGGCGACCGGTCGGTGCGCGCCCCGCTCGCTGCGGCGCTCGCGGCCCGGGGTCTGTCGGTGCTGCTGTTCGACTACCGCGGCTACGGCGGCAACCCCGGCACGCCCACCGAGGACGGGCTCGCCCTCGACGTGCGGGCCGCGCGCACATGGCTCGTCGACGAGCTCGGCGCGCAGCGGATCGTCTACTACGGCGAGAGCCTCGGCGCGGCCGTCGTCACCGAGCTGGCCACCGAGCACCCACCGGTCGGACTGCTGCTGCGGTCGCCGTTCACCGAGCTCGCCGACGTCGGTCGGCTGCACTACCCGTTCCTGCCCGTGCGGTTGCTGCTGCGCGAGCGCTACCCCGTCGCCGAAGGGCTGCGGCGGATCAGCGTGCCCACGACCGTCGTGTACGGGTCAGCCGACCGGATGGTCCCGCCGGAGCTGAGCCGGGCCGCGGCAGCCGCCGCGGCCGGGCCCGTCCGGCTCGTCGAGGTGACCGGGGCCGACCACAACGACCCGGTCCTGCTCACCGGGCGCGAGCTGATCGACGCGGTCGTGGCCGTGGCGCGCTGATGCCACAGGTGCTCTGCGACGAGAACGGGTGGTCAGGCCGGGGGCAGCACCACGAACTGGCGCAGCGACAGGTCCGGGTAGGTCACCGGGCCGCGCGGGCCGGGCGTGTGGTCGACGTTGATGCCGGTCTCGGGCAGGCCGAGCAGCTTGTAGCCGTCCAGCAGCCGGGTGGTGGCGTTCCAGAAGACGCCCGTGCCGGTGTAGGCGTCGATGAACGCGGTCGCTGCGGTCTCGTCGGTGGCGCAGATCGCCGCCGCCAGACCTGAGGTCTCCCGCCCGGCGAGCTGCGCAGCCTCGACCGGTCCGTCGACGGACGCCACGGTGACGTGGCCCTCGTTGCCCGCGTCGAGCGCCCACTCGTGCCCGAGCGGGTGCCCGTGCGGGGGCAGGCTCGGAGTGAGGCCGCGGTCGACGAGCGCCTTCTCCGCGATCGGCCACAGCCGGTCGTAGGCGGGGCGGTCGATCAGCAGCAGGTTGAGCCGGTTGCACACGCCCAGCCGGTCGGTGCTCTCCACGATCAGCCGGGTCACATCGGCCTCGTCGGCGCTGGAGTCCAGGTAGAGCACGCCGCCGCCGTCGGCGTGGGCGAGCACGCGGGTACCGGCCTGGGCACCGAGCGCGGACAGCCGCCGGGTGACCTCGCCGCTGCCGCGTACGACGACCAGCGGCACCAGGTCGGGCAGGCCCACCAGCGCGTCGGCGCCGGCGTGCCCCGGCACGGGCACCAGCTGCACGGCGCCGGCCGGAACACCGTTGGCGGCGAGCGCGGGGGCGATGATCTCCTCGACGAGCGCCCGCGCGCTGCCCAGCGCGGCCGCGCCGGTCCGCAGGACGGCGGCCGAGCGTGCCTTGAGCACCTGCGACGCGACGTCGACGGTGACGTTCGGGCGGGCCTCGAAGATCGCCCCGATCACCCCTACCGGGATCCGCCGCTCGAACACCCGCTCCCCCGTCGCGAGCGTGCGGACCTCCCGCTGCGTGGGCGGCTCCGGCGTCGCGGCGAGCACCTCCAGCTGGGTGCCGATGTCGGCGAGCCGCTCCGGGGTCAGGCGCAGCCGGTCGAGCAGGCCCGGCGCCATCCCGTTCGCCTCGGCGGCGACGACGTCCTCGGCGTTGGCAGCGAGCACGCGTTCGGCGCGCTCGCGGATCAGCTGCGCCATCGTGCGCAGCGCGGCGTCGATGGCGGGCCCACCCGCGGCACGCACTCCCGGTGCGGCCGCGGCGGCCCGCTCGGCCGCCGCGCGCACGGCGGCGGCGGTCTCGGTGGGGTCCTCCGTTGCGGTCACCCGGCAACAGTAGCCAGCGGCCGCGCGACCACCACCACGTTGTCCGCGTAGCTGCGGTGCACCGGGTCGAACTCCCCGGCGGAGGTCAGCAGGACCAGCCGGTGCGCTCCGCCGGTGACGAACACGTCGTGCGCCGGCAGCACCGGTCCGTGCTCCTGGCGGCTCTCGACGACGAACGCGAGCGACTGGCCCTCCAGGTCGCGGATCTGCACGGTCTCGCCGGGCTGCAGCTCGCGCAGCACGCCCGCCGGGGGCTCGCCGGGTTCGGCGCGGGCGACGAGCACGGTCGTGCCGTCGCTCTGCCCGGGCAGCGCGCTCGGGGTCCACCAGCCGACGTTCACCAGCGGATCGGGCACCTCGACCCGCCCGTCCTCCTCGGCGCGGACCGACACGACCGGCAGCTCTACGCCGCGCACGGCCACCGCGGCGGGAGCCGACCAGGACCGCGGCGGCGGAGGCGGGACCGGGCTCGGGGTCACCGCGGCCGTGGGGACGGCGACCACGAGACCGGGCTCGGCCAGCGGGACGAACGGGTAGTCCGGGCCAAGTCCGGCCGCGATGCAGACGAGGCCGAGCGCGCTGCCGGCGAACCGGTGGCCGATCCGCCGGGGCGGGGGTGCGGCCAGTTCGGGGATCGACGACCCGGGCTTCTGCTTCGCCGGCGCGGGAGCGACCGCGGCGGGCTCCGGCTTCGCGGGGTCGGCGGGTTCCGGCGCGGGTCTCGGCGCGGGTTTCGGCGCAGGTACGGGTGCCGCTGCGGGCCAGCGGGCCGTGGGGCGGGCCTGCTGCTGTGTCATCTGCTGCGTCCTCCGCGGTGGCGCCGGGGCGGGACGCGGCGCAGCCGATCCGGCCTTCTCCTGCGGCGCGGGCCGGGGACGTGCGGCCGGGCGCGGTCGAGCCGGTGCCGGTGTTGTCGGGGCCGGGCGCGCGGGTGCAGCCGTGGCAGGAGGGCCGCTCTCCTGCCGGGTCGTGGCGGGAGAGCGGCTCTCCTGCCATCCCCCGGTAGCGGCTGGTGGCAGGACGGGCAGGTCGCGGGTCTCCGCGGCTCGGTCCGGCGCGGGCGCGAGGACGGGCATCGGTCCGGTCGGAGCCGCGCGGACCGCGGCCGGCACCGGGACGGGCCGCGCCGACGACCGGGCCGGCGCGTTCGCCGCGGGCTTCGTCGCCGCCGCGGTCGCGGTCTTCGGTGCGGTCGTCGGCGCGGTCGTCGACGCGGCGTTCGTCGCCTGTTCGGCGGCCCGCCGAGCCGATGGTTCCGGCACCGGCTCCGTCGCTCGGGTCGCCGGCAGCGGCCCGGACCGCGGGGACGACCGCGGTGCGGGTGCGAACGGGCGGGCCAGCGACGGCCCCGCCGCCGGGGTCCCGGTGGCCAGCGCCGCGGCCATGAGATCGACCACCGACGCCGGGTCCGAGCCCCGCGGGTCGGACAGCACGGCGAGCAGCTCGGCGACGGCCGCAGCGGTCGGGGTGCGCGGCCGGACGACGGGCAGTTCGCCGGTGACCGCCCAGCGCGGCACCCCCGGACCTGCGTCCGGGGCCTTCTCCGGCGCGCTCAGCGCGACCCCGATCGTCGCAGGGCGACGCGCCGGACGGACCGGGTCAGCACACCCATCTGCCACTCCCGTTCGACCACGCTGCGTAGACGGATCGCGCGGATGCGGCACTCCGCACCCGCAGCGGGCGGGATCATATCCCCTGAACGGGGGAGTGGTGCGCGCAGACCAGTTACCGGCGCGGCGGCAGCTTCTTCGGCGTCGACGGGGGCGGAACGACCGGTCCGATGTCCCCGTCCAGGGCCTCGTCGAGATCGACGATCACCGGGGCGTGGTCGCTGGGTCCGGATCCCTTGCGGGCCTTGCGGTCGACCCACGCGGCGGCGACGCGCCCGGCCGGGTCGGCGCCGGCGAGGACGAGGTCGATGCGCATGCCGAGGTCCTGGTGGAAGCGTCCGGCGCGGTAGTCCCAGTAGGTGAAGATCCGGTCGTGGTCGGGCCACTTGGCGCGCACGACGTCGATGAGCCCCAGCCCGACGAGCTCGGCGAGCGCGGCCCGTTCCGGCGGGGTCACGTGGGTGGACTCGGTGAACACGGCCGGGTCCCACACGTCGACGTCGGTCGGGGCGATGTTCATGTCGCCCGCGATCACCGTGGTGGCCGGGTCGGTGACGGAGTCGCGCAGTGCGGCGAGCCACTCCAGCTTGTACGCGTAGTGGGGATCGTCCGGGGTGCGCCCGTTGGGCACGTACACCGAGGTGACCCGCAGCCCACCGCAGGTCGCGGTGACCGCGCGGGCCTCCAGCACGTCGCCGAACGTGGGCGCGCCGGGCAGCTGCCGCTCGACGTCGTCGAGCCCGACCCGGGACAGGATCGCCACCCCGTTCCACCGGCCCTCACCGACGTGCGCGAACTCGTAGCCGCGTTCAGCGAGGGGCACGGCGAGGGCGTCGGCGAACGCCTCGTCGGAGAGCTTGGTCTCCTGCAGGCACACGATGTCGGGGTTGCGCTCGTCCAGCCACGGGAGCAGGCGCGGCAGCCGGACGAGCGCCGAGTTGACGTTCCAGGTCGCGAGGCGCACGACTGGCACGCTACGGGTCGCGCCGCAGCGGACGGCGGGTGGGCCGCAGCCACAGGACCGCGCCGAGCAGCAGGCCGACGAGGGTGGCCGCGAGGAGCACCCACGTGCCGGCACCCAGCGTCGTGGCGATGCCGATGTCGGCCGTCGACTGGGCCTCGACGAGCGCGAGCCAGCCCGTCCACGTGGCCCCGAGCACCCCGGCGAGCCCGGCGGCGCCCAGGGTGAGCAGCGGCGCGGCCCGCTCGGCGCCGTGCATGTCGAGCACGAGCAGCGACCCGAGCAGCAGCACCGCCGCCGCGATCACCAGCGGGACGCCGACGAGCGGCACGGCCTGGCCGGCCCCGGCCGGCCCGCTCGCCACGACGAACCCCCAGCCGGTGGCGTACCCGATCGAGTGCGGCGGACCCGCGACCGTCGTGACGGTGATCGCCAGCAGGCTCGCCGCGACGGCGAGCCCGGCCGCGAGCACCCCGGCGAGCGCGGCGAGCGGGCGGGAGCCGCCGGGCGGCCCGTCGGGGCGCCCGAACGCGCGGACGGCGAGCGCGGCGGCGCCGAGCGCGAGGACGGCGGCCCCGCCGAGCACCCACGCGCCGATCCCGGCCGTGTCGACGATCCGCAGGTCCGGGAAGGTCGCGCGCAGCTGCTGCGCGTTGTGCGCGGCGGCGGCCGACGCGAGCCGGACCGTCACGACGAGCCCGGCGAGCAACCCCGCCCCCGCGCTCACGGCGGCGAGTGCAGGCCGGCGGGCGCGCCGCACCAGCTGCACCGTGGCCGCGGCCAGCACGGCGGCGGCGATCGTGAAGGCGATCCCGGTGGCGGCCCCACCGGTCCAGGCGTTCGTCCAGCGCTGCCCGTCGCCGGACGTGTCGAGCGGCAGCACGCTGCCGACGACCGTGGCCACCGTCGCCGCACCGGCGAGGACGGCGGCCGTCGCGCGAGTGGGGCGCGTGGTCGCAGCCCCGTGCGTCGAGCCGGAAACCGTGTTCGTCATCGTTCCCGTCGACGGATCCGCCCCGTCTGAACCGTTCCCCCCTGCATGTGGCGCACGCTACCGTGGAGCAATTAGTACGAACATCGAACAAACCTCGGACGAAGGAGTCGCGATGGCCACGGCACCCACTCCCGACGATCGGTTCAGCTTCGGCCTCTGGACGGTCGGCTGGCCCGCCCGCGACCCGTTCGGCGAGGCGACCCGGCCACCGCTCGACCCGGTCGAGGCGGTGCACCGGCTCGCTGATCTCGGCGCCTACGGCATCACGTTCCACGACGACGACCTACTGCCCCCGGGCATCGACCGAGCCGCCGTGCTCGCCCGGTTCCGCGCCGCGCTGGACGCGACCGGGCTCGTCGTGCCGATGATGACGACGAACCTGTTCACCCATCCGGTGTTCAAGGACGGCGCGTTCACCTCGAACGACCGCGGGGTGCGCCGCTACGCGATCCGCAAGACCGTCCGGAACCTGGACCTCGCCGCCGAGCTGGGCGCGTCGACCTACGTGTTCTGGGGCGGCCGGGAGGGCGCGGAGGTCGACTCCGGCAAGGACATCGCCGCCGCGCTGGACCGCTACCGCGAGGCCATCGACACGCTCGCCGCGTACGTCAAGGAGCAGGGCTACCGCATCCGGTTCGCGCTCGAGCCCAAGCCGAACGAGCCGCGCGGGGACATCCTGCTGCCGACCGTCGGGCACGCGCTCGCGTTCATCGCGACCCTGGAGCACGGCGACATCGTGGGCGTGAACCCCGAGGTCGGCCACGAGCAGATGGCCGGGCTGAACTACACCGCCGGGATCGCGCAGGCGCTGTGGGCGGGTAAGCTCTTCCACGTCGACCTGAACGGGCAGCGCGGCATCAAGTACGACCAGGACCTGGTGTTCGGCCACGGCGACCTGCTCTCCGCGTTCGCCACCGTCGACCTGCTGGAGAACGGCGGCTACGACGGGCCGCGGCACTTCGACTACAAACCGCTGCGCACCGAGGACATCGACGGGGTGTGGGCGTCGGCCGCGGCGAACATGCGCACGTACCTGCTGCTCAAGGAGCGGGTGGCGGCGTTCCGGGCCGATCCCGAGGTGGCCGAGGCGATGGCCGTGGCCGGGGTGGGCGAGCTGGCCCGGCCCACGCTGGGCCCCGGCGAGACGCTCGCGGACCTGCTCGCCGACCGCTCGACGTTCGAGGACTACGACCCGGACGAGGCGGGCGAGCGCGGCTACGGCTACGTGCGGCTCAACCAGCTCGCGGTGGAGCACCTCATGGGGGCGCGGTGACGGAGCTCGTGACCGCACCATCGGCCCGGCCGCTCGTGGCGGGCGTCGACTCGTCGACGCAGTCCTGCACGGTCGTGGTGCGCAATGCCGAGACCGGCGCTCTGGTGCGCTGCGGGCGGGCGCCGCACCCGCCGGGCACGGAGGTGGACCCGGCGGCCTGGTGGGCCGCGCTGCAGTCCGCGATCGCGGCCGCGGGCGGGCTCGCCGACGTGGCCGCGATCGCCGTCGCCGCCCAGCAGCACGGCATGGTGTGCCTCGACGCCGACGGCGAGGTGGTGCGCCCGGCGCTGCTGTGGAACGACACCCGCTCGGCGGAGGAGACCGCCCAGCTGGTCGAGGAGTACGGCGCCCAGGCCTGGGCCGAGGCGACCGGCAGCCTGCCGGTGCCGTCGTTCACGGTGACGAAGCTGCGCTGGCTGGCCGTGCACGAGCCGGAGAACGCGGCCCGCACGGCGGCGGTCTGCCTGCCGCACGACTGGCTGACCTGGAAGCTGCGCGGCACCGGCTCGCTCGACGACCTGGTGACCGACCGCGGCGACGCGTCCGGCACCGGCTACTTCTCCCCCACCACGGGCGCGTACCTGCCGGAGCTGCTGAGGCTGGGGCTCGGCCGCTCGGACGTCGTGCTGCCGCGAGTGCTCGCACCGGGCGAGGCCGCGGGCACCACGCCGTCCGGCGTCGTGCTGGGCCCGGGCACCGGCGACAACGCGGGCGCCGCGCTCGGGCTCGGCGCCGGTCCGGGTGATGTGGTGGTGTCGCTGGGCACCTCGGGCGTCGTGTCGGCGGTGAGCACCGTGGCGACCGCGGACCCGACCGGGATCATCGCCGGGTTCGCGTCGGCGACCGGGGAGTACCTGCCGCTGGTGTGCACGCTGAACGCCGCCCGGGTGCTCGACGCGGCGTGCGCGCTGCTCGGCGTCGACCACGCCGAGCTGGCCCGGCTGGCGCTGGCCGCCCCGGCGGGCGCGGACGGGCTGGTGCTCGTGCCGTACCTCGAGGGCGAACGGACGCCGAACCGGCCCGACGCGACCGGGGCGCTGCACGGCCTCACGCTGGCCACGTCGACACCGCAGCACCTGGCGCGGGCGTACGTCGAGGGGCTGCTGAGCGGGCTGGCCGATGCGCTCGACGCGCTGGTGGCCGCGGACGTGCCGGTGGAGCGGGTCTTCCTGGTGGGTGGCGGCGCCCGGTCGGACGCGGTCGCCGCGATCGCCCCGGCGGTGTTCGGCACCCCGGTGCTGCGGCCGACGCCCGGCGAGTACGTGGCCGACGGCGCCGCGAAGCAGGCCGCGTGGGTGCTCACCGGCGCCGACGGCCCGCCGGAGTGGCCGGCCGCGGACACCGAGCTGTTCACCGCGGAGCCCACCCCGGCTGTGCGGGAGCGGTACGCGGCGGTCCGCGACCTGACCGCGCGCCGGCTGCGGTGATCGCCCCGGCAGGGCACCGCACGGTCCGCCGGCACAACCTGGCGCTCGTGCTGGGCTGCGTCGCGGAGGCGGAGCCGCTGTCCCGGGCGCGGGTGGCGGAGCGGACCGGGCTCACCCGCGGCACTGTGTCGTCGCTGGTGGACGAGCTGATCACGGCCGGGCTGGTGACCGAGCTGGCGGCTGAACGCGGCGGGCCCGGCCGGCCCGCCGCGCCGCTGCAGCTCAACCGCAACGGGCCGGCGGGGCTGGGACTGGAGCTGGGTGTGGACCGGCTGGGGGCGTGCGTCGTCGACCTGACCGGAGCGGTGCGCGCGCAGCGGATCGTGCCGTCGGAGCACGTCGACGCCGACCCGGAGGGCGTGCTCGACGCGCTGGCCGAGCTGGCCGCGGCGGTGCGGGCGGAGGCGGCGCTGCCGATCGCGGGTGCCCACCTGGCCGTGCCCGGCATCGTCGGGGAGAGCGCGATCGTGCGGCTGCCCAACCTGTCGCGGTGGGCCGGGGTGGACGCGGCCGGTGGGCTGGCCGCGCGGCTGGGTTGCGCGACGGGGATCGCGAACGAGGCCGACCTCGCCGCGCTCGCCGAGCTGTGGTTCGGCCGGACGCCGGCGGACTTCCTCTACGCCTCGATCGGGATCGGCATCGGCGCGGGTGTGGTCATCGGCGGCGAACTGTTTCGCGGGCCGGGCGGACGGGCGGGCGAGCTCGGGCACATGGTCGTCGAGCCGGGCGGGCCGCCGTGCCGGTGCGGAGGTCGCGGCTGCCTGGAGCGGCTGGTCGATCTGCGCGACCTCGACCGGTCGGCGCGGGCCCTGGGCGCCGCGCTGACCGGCGCGGTCGCGCTGCTCGACGTGCGCACGATCGTGCTGGGCGGGCTCGACCCGGCCGTGGCCGAACCGCTGCGGGCCGCGGTCGCCGCGGAGCTGGCGGAGCTCGATCCCCCGGTCACGGTCACGGTGAGCGACCCGGGTGCGGGCGGTGCGCTGCGCGGGGCGGCCGCGACGGTCGTGCGAGCGGTGATCAGGAGCCCGGACGGGGGTCGCTGACCTGGCGCGTCGGGGGTGGCTGGATGATCTTGCAGGAAATCACTTTCCTGCCGCTTCCTGGCGAGGAAGTGGCGTTCCTGCACCTCGCCCACCTGCCACCCCCACGGAGCACTCAGGCCCTGGGCAGAACCGTGATCGTCGTCGCGGTGATGGTGGTGCCGGACGCGGCGCCGCTGATCGCGACGACGTCCCCGACGGCCGGCTTCGGGCTCACCGAGCCCGTGTTGACGGTGGCGACGAGCCCGTTCGCCGTCGTGACGGTCGCGGTGTCGCCGTTCACCGCGGTCACCGTGCCGACGAACCGGGTCTGCGGCACCCAGATCGAGACCGCGGTGGCGGAGTCGCCGCTGCCGTCGACGACGACCACGACCCGCTGGCCGGGCTTCACGTCGGACACCGAGCGTCCGCCGGGGCCGGCGACCCGGGTGCGGTCGTCGGTGCGCAGGGTGCGTGGCGCAGCACCGTCGGGCGTGACGACGAGCGTGCCGTCCCCGACGGAGTCGACGGTGCCCAGCACCAGCGGCCCGCGGGTGCCGAAGGAGATCCCCGGACCGCGGCCCGGGCCGCGGTCGAGCTCGCGGTCGGGGCCGGACCAGCGGTCGGGCCGGCCGGGCGGGGTGTCGACCCACGGCGGCCCGTCCCAGGGTTCGCGGGCGTCGAGGTGGATCACGCCGGGAGCGTCGGTGTGCGCGGGCCGGGAGAACAGCAGCGCGCCGGCGACCCCGCCGACGACGAACAGGGCCAGCCCGCCGAGCGCGAGCAGCACGAGCGAGCGGGTGGGCCGCCGGCGCCGCTTCGGAGGCGGCGGCGGGTGCTCGGCGGGAGCGGGGGTGGTGGGCGGCTCCGTAGTGCTCATGCCCTCCAATCTCGGAGCGGTTCCTGAACGGACCCTGAAGGCGCAGGGACTCTTCAGCTGATCTTCAGCTTCGGCCGCGAAAGCGCGCCGACAATGGCGGCATGGACGCGCGGGTGCTGGTGGTGGAGGACGCGGAGGCGATCCGCACCGCCGTCGTCGCCGGCCTCAGCGCGGCCGGCTACGGGGCCGCCGGGCGCCCGGACGGGCGCACCCTCGAGGACGACCTGGTGGCGTTCCGGCCCGATCTCGTCGTGCTCGACGTGATGCTGCCCGGCCGGGACGGGTTCGCGCTGCTCGACGTGGTGCGCCGCACCAGCGGCGCGGGCGTGGTGATGCTGACGGCGCGGGACGCCGTCGACGACCGGTTGCGCGGCCTGCACGGCGGCGCCGACGACTACGTGGTCAAGCCGTTCGTGCTCGCCGAGCTGGTGGCGCGGGTGACCGCGGTGCTGCGGCGCATGGGCCGCACCCCGTCGACCGTCGAGATCGGGGACCTGCTGATCGACGCGGCCGCCGGCGAGGTGCGCCGCCGCGGCGCACCGGTCGAGCTGACCGCGACCGAGCTGAAGCTGCTGGAGTACCTGGCGGCGCAGCGCGGCCGGGTGGTGAGCAAGGGCCAGATCCTCACCGGCGTGTGGGGCTACACCGACTACGACCCGAACCTGGTGGAGGTGCACGTGTCGGCGCTGCGCCGCAAGCTGGGCGAGCCGCGGCTGCTGCACACCGTGCGCGGCCTCGGGTACGTGCTGCGGGCCGACCAGACGTGATGAGGTGCCTGCCGTGATGTCGTTGCGGGCCCGGGTCACGGTGTCGTCGATGGTCGTGCTGGCCGCGGTGCTGGTGGCGGTCACGGTGCTCACCGAGGTCGTGTTCGTGGCGCAGAGCAACGCCGATCTGCGCGCCGCCGTGTCCGCGCGGGCGGCGCTGGCCGCGGAGCTGGCCGGGCAGGGAGTGGGCGACGCCGAGATCGCCCGGCAGGTGTCCGCCCCGGGGATCCGGGTGATCCTGCTGGAGCCCGGTGACCGCGCCCCGCTGCGGCCGCCGGAGCCGCGCCGGCGCGGACCGGCCGACCAGATCATCGACCAGCCGCTGCCGGACGGATCGCGGCTGCTGCTCATCGGCGAGGCCGGGCCGGTCTCCTCCGCGCAGGAGCGGCTGCGCCGCATCCTCGTGCTGCTGGCGCTAGCAGCGCTGGCCGTCGCCGGATTCGTGACGCTGTGGACGACGAAGCTGGCGCTCAGGCCGCTCGACACGATGACCGCCCTCGCCCGGTCCATCGCGCGCGGCGACCGCGGCCGCCGGCTGGCGCCCGTGCGCACCGACACCGAGCTGGGCCGCACCGCCGCCGCGTTCGACGACATGCTCGACGCGCTGGAGCGCTCGGAGGCCGCCGCCGTCGCGTCGGAGGCGCGCACCCGGCAGTTCGTCGCCGACGCGGCGCACGAGCTGCGCACCCCGCTCGCCGGGATGCACGCCGTCGTCGAGGCGGTGATGGATCCAGCGCTGCCCGCCGACCAGCGCGAACAGCTGCACCTGCTGCTGCTGCGGGAGAGCCGGCGCGCCGGCCGGCTCGTGGAGGACCTGCTCGCGCTCGCCCGCATCGACGCCGGCATCGAGCTGCAGCGGGAACCCGTGGACCTGCTGGAGCTGGCCCGGGCCGAGATCGACCGGGCCCGGCTGCTCGACCCCGATCGCCCGATCACCCTCGACGGGTCCTCGTCGGTGGTCGACGGCGATCCGGCCCGGCTGGCGCAGGTGCTGGCGAACCTGCTGGACAACGCGCGCAAGCACACCCCGCCCCGGACCCCCGTCGCCGTGCACGTCGGGGACGGACGGTTGCGGGTGACCGATCGGGGACCGGGGATCCCCGCCGCCGATCGGGAGCGGATCTTCGACCGGCTGGTGCGGCTGGACACCGCCCGCACCGCAGGCGGTGCCGGCCTCGGACTGGCCATCGCGCGCGGCATCGCCCGCGCGCACGGCGGCGACCTGCGCTGCCTGGAGCCCGCGAGCGGGACGGGCGCGGTGTTCGAGCTGTCCCTCCCCGTGCGGGACGCAGCCGCTCAGTCGTCGTCCTCGGCGGGCGTGACCTTGCGGACGTAGAGCAGCCGGTCGCCGCGCTCCAGCGCGTCGACCCGGGGCGAGTCGACCCGGTAGAGCTGGTCGCCGCGCACCACCGCCAAGACGATGTCCGACAGGTGCCGCGGCGAGCCGCCGATCTCGGTCTCGTCGACCTCCCGCTCGCTGATCGCGAACCCGGCCTCCGGCGTGAGCAGGTCCTCGATCACCTCGACGACGGCCGGGGTCGTGGTGGCGGCGCCGAGCAGCCGACCGGCCGTCTCCGCCGAGACGATCACCGAGTTCGCGCCGGACTGGCGCAGCAGGTGGACATTCTCCGACTCCCGCACCGACGCCACGATGCGGACGTTCGGGGCCAGCTCGCGGGCGGTGAGGGTGACCAGCACGGCGGTGTCGTCGCGGTTGGTGGCCACGACGAGGGCCTTGGCCTTCTGCACGCCGGCGATGCGCAGGACGCTGGAGCGCGTCGCGTTGCCGGTGACCGTGACCAGCCCGAGCGCGGACGCGGCGTCGAGCTGGGCGCGATCGGTGTCGACGACGACGATGTCCGCGGGATCGGTCCCGTCACCGAGGAGGGTGTCGACGGCAGCCCGCCCCTTGGTGCCGTAGCCGACGACGACCGTGTGGTTGCGCACGCGTGTCCTCCAGCGCTGGATGCGGAAGCTCTGCCGGGAGCGCTCGGTGAGCAGCTCGACCGTGGTGCCGACGAAGGTGATCAGGAAGATCAGCCGGAGCGGGGTGACGAACACCGTTGTCATGAACCGGGCGGTGTCCGTGACCGGGACGATGTCGCCGTAGCCGGTCGTGGAGACCGAGACGGTCGCGTAGTAGAAGGCGTCGAGCAGGCTGATGCCGTCGTCGTTGTTGGCGTCCTTGTAGCCGTCGCCGCCGAAGTAGACGATCAGCGCGGTGGCGACCAGCGCACCTACGGCGATCGCGAACCGCCGGAGCAGCGCCTCCACCGGGGTGAGGTGCGTGTCCGGCATCCGGATCGGCCCGGCGAGCGCCGGGTCCGCGAACGGTCGGCGATCACGCCGAGCTCTCCTCACGGCGCGTGACGATAGCCCTCCTGCGACGCGGACCTGCGGGAAGGCCGCGCCGTGCGCACCCGGCCGGGGACGGGCTAGCGTCCAGCCATGGCGCGCTACGCGATCCTCGTCCGCGGCATCAACGTCGGCACGGCCAAGCGCGTGGCCATGGCCGATCTCCGCGCGGTCCTCGAAGAGAGCGGCTTCTCCGCCGTACGGACCCACCTCAACAGCGGCAACGCCGTCGGCACCGGGAACGACGGCCTCGATCCCGCCGAGGCCGGCGCCCGGGTCGAGGAGGCCCTCGCCGCGCGCACCGGGGTGAGCGCCCGGACGCTGGTGCTCACCGCCGGGCAGCTGCGCACCATCGCGGCCGGGCTGCCCTACGCGGCCGAGATGGCTGCGGTCGAGAAGGCCGGCTCGCGGATGATGGCCCACGTCCTGTTCGCCGATCCCGATCCGGCGCTGCTGGCCGAGCACGACCTCACCGCGATCGACCCGGGGAACGTGCAGCTCGGCGAGCGGGTCGTCTACCAGTGGTGCCCGAACGGCCTGCTGGAGAGCCCGGACGTGTCCGGCTGGATCACCAAGAACCTGCACGTCGAGGTCACCACCCGCAACTGGAACACGATCGCGAAGCTGGCCGACCTCCTCTGATCACCCGGTGGGCACCGACTCCAGCAGCCTGCGCAGGCCGTCGGCGTCCAGCAGATCGGCCGGGCGCAGCGTGACGTTCTGGCGGACGAAGTGGAACGCCGCCCGCACCTTCTCCAGCGGGCAGTCCGTCAGCTCCGCCCACGCCAGCCGGTACGCCGCGAGCTGCACGGCCAGCGCCGGCATGCTCGCCTCGTCCGGCAGCGCACCGGTCTTCCAGTCGACGACCGTGTACCCGCCGTCGGGATCGGCGAAGACGGCGTCCATCCGCCCGCGCACCGCCACCCCGGCCACGACGGTCTCGAACGGCACCTCGTGCTCGACCGGTCGCCGCTCCGCCCACTCCGAGCGAAGGAACGACTCCTGCAGCTCCTCCAGGGCGTCGTCGGACGCCGCGCCCTCGTCCGCGGCACCGGGCAGCTCGTCGATGTCGAGCAGCTGGGCCGCGCCGAACCGCTGCTCCAGCCACGCGTGGAACGCGGTGCCGCGGCGGGCGTGGGGGTTCGGCGGCAGCGGCAGCGGGCGGCGCAGCCGTGCGGCCAACCCCGCTGGGTCCGCGGCGAGGTCGACCAGCTGGCTCACCGACAGCTCCCGCGGCAGTTCGACGGTCGGCCGCGCGCGGGCCGCCGACCGTTCGGCCAGCAGCACCTCGACGTCGGCCAGCCAGCCCTCCGGGTCGTCCTCGAGCTCCCGGTCAGGTTCCGGCTCGCCGAGCAGGTCCAGCTGCGTGCCCGGCTCCCCGTCGGTGAAGCGGCGCTCGTCCAGCTCGCGCAGCGCGGCCCGCACGCGTTCGGCGCCCGCGTGCACGTCCGCGGACCGCTCACCCAGCGGGTCGCTCGGCCACACGCCGGACGGCGGGTCGACGGTCGCCGGGTTGACCTCGCCCTCCTCCGGCTCCGGCGCCCACTGCTCGGGCTCGTGGACTCTGGCCAGCTCCAGCAGGAACTCGGACGGCGTGCGCGGCCGGTCCCCGCTCGCGGGCCAGCGGTGGCCCGAGCACAGCAGTACCCGTTCTGCCCGGGTCAGGGCGACGTAGGCGAGGCGGCGCTCCTCGGTCCTGCGCCGTTCCTCCAGCGCGGCGTCGTGGGCGAGCAGCGCGGCCTCCATCTCCTTGCGGTCGCCGCCCTCGGGCAGCTCCAGCTGCGGCAGGTCGGCGCGGTCACCGCGCAGGGCCGTCGGCAGCTCGGTCGGGTTGGTGAGCCAGGTGCCGCTCAACCGCCGTCCGGGGAACACCCCGTCGACCAAGTGCGGCACCGCGACGACCTCCCACTCCAAACCCTTCGCGGCGTGCACGGTCAGCACCTGCACCCGGTCGGTGGCGATCTCCACCTCGCCCGGGGTGAGGCCGTCCTCGGCCCGCTCGGCGGTGTCGAGGTAGTCCAGCAGCGCCGGCAGGGTGGCCACCTCGGCGCCGGTGGCGAACTCGGCGACGACGTCGGCGAACTTGTCGAGGTGCGCCCGACCCACCGGCCCCGGCCGGGCCGCGGTCTCGACGTCGAGCAGCAGCACCCGCTCGGCGTCGGCGACCAGGTCGGTCAGCGGCGCCCCGGCCCGCGACCGCAGCCAGGCCAGCTCGCGGCCGAGCCGGGTGATGCGCGCGTACCCGGCCTCCGTGTACCGCTCGGGTGGGCCGGGATCGTCGATCGCGTCCACCAGCCCGGCCAGCTCGGCCTGCTCGCCCGGCAGCGCACCGAGCGCCAGCTCCTCAGGGGTGAGCGGGGCGCTGCGGGGCGGGAACGTCGGGGCGAGCTCGCGAGCGCGCTCCCACAGCGCGGCCAGGTCGGCGACGCCGAGCCGCCACCGCGCCCCGGTGAGCAGCCGCGCCGCGGCGGGCCCGGCGAGCGGGTCGGCGATCAGCCGCAGCGCGCACACCAGGTCACGCACCTCGGGGGTGTCGAGGAGCCCGCCCAGGCCCACGACCTCGACGGGAAGGCCGCGGGCGCGCAGGGCGCGCGCGATGTCGTCCATGTCGGCGCGTCGGCGCACCAGCACCGCCGACGTGGGCGGCGACGTGCCCTCGGCCACGGCGGTGCGCCAGTGCGCGGCGATGCCGTCGGCCAGCCACTCGATCTCGCTCGCGACGTCGGGCAGCAGCGCCACCCGCACATCGGCGTCGGGCACGTCGCGGCCGGCGCGCAGCTCGCCGACGTCGATCGCGTCGGGGGCGGCGCGCAGCGGCGCCGACACCGTGTTGGCCAGGTCGAGCACGGCCTCGGGGTTGCGGAAGCTGGTCAGCAGGCCGTACGAGTCGGCCGGGACGCCGTCCGCGACGGGGAAGTCGGTGCGGAACCGCGCCAGGTTGCCCGCACTGGCACCGCGCCAGCCGTAGATCGACTGGCAGGGGTCACCGACCGCGGTGACCGCGGGGTTGTCCGGGCGCACGGGGTCGCCGGGCCGCGTGCCGAACAGGGCCCGCAGCAGCACGCGCTGGGCGTACCCGGTGTCCTGGTACTCGTCGAGCAGCACCGCGCGGTACGTGGCCCGCTCGGCGGCGCCGACCTCGGGATGCGCGTCGGCGACGCGGGCGGCGATCGCGAGCTGATCGGAGAAGTCCACCGCGCGCTCGGCCCGTTTGCGCGCCGCGAACGCTTCCACCAGCGGCAGCAGCGCGGCTCGCTGGCGCTGCATGTCGATCCAGCGCCGGTAGCGCTGCGACGGCTCGGCCCGCTGCCCCTTCGCCCGCGGTGCGTTCGTCAGCTGCTCGATCAGGTGCTCGGCGTGGCGACGCACCTCCTCCGGATCGACGAGGTGCTCCCCCAGCTCACCGGCGAGCGCGAGCACCCGCTCGGTCACGGTGGCCGGCACGATGTCGAGATCCAGATCTTCGCCCCAGCTCGTGACGACGCGGTGGGCGAGCTGCCAGGCGGCCGTCTCCGTCAGCAGCCGGGCGGCGGGCTCAGCCGGCAGCCGCAGCGCGTGCTCGGCCACGAGCCGGCCCGCGTAGGCGTGGTAGGTCGAGATCGTCGGCTCGCCGGCGAGCAGCTGCGCCTTGCGGGCACCGGTCGGGTCCAGGTCGTCGAGCAGCCGGGACCCGGCCAGCCTGCGCAGCCGCGCCCGCACGCGCGCACCGAGCTGCTGCGCCGCCTTGCGGGTGAACGTCAGGCCCAGCACCTGCTCCGGGCGCACCGCCCCGGTCGCGACCAGCCAGACGACGCGGGCGGCCATCGTCTCGGTCTTGCCCGCGCCCGCCCCCGCGACCACCAGTGCCGGGCGCGCCGGCGCGGCGATCACCGCAGCCTGCTCGTCCGTGGGCGGCGGCAGGCCCAGCGCGCGGGCCAGCGCGTGGGGGGTCAGGTCCACCGGCCCGTTCTACACGGCGCACCCCGCCCGGATCGCGCAGGCACACCGGGGACGGTGAACCCGCTGCTCACGGCTGCGGCACGGCGCGGCCGGACTCGTTGACCGGGCAGCTGATGCGCACCGGGCAGCGATCGCAGTCCGGCCCGACGCGGGCGATGAACTGCTCCCCGGACGTCTCGGCCCCACACCGCAGCACCTCCTGCTCCCAGCGGGCCAGGTCGTCCTGCTCCAGCGGCGGCTGTTCCGGGTCCTTCGCCTCGCCACCCGCGCGCTGGTCGGCGACGTAGACCAGCCGCGCCCCGCCCGGCGGGCGGTCCCCGCCGAGCAGCTCGCGGAACGCGCCGAGCGCGGCGGCCAGCTGGTAGACCGCCAGCTGCGGGTGCTCGGCGACGGCCTGCTTGGACAGCGCAGCTCTGCCGGTCTTCACGTCGACGACGACGGGCCGGCCGCTGCGGTCGACCTCCAGCCGGTCGACCCGGCCGCGCAGCCGCAGCCGCGGCCCGACCTCCGGGGTGATGTCGACCTGGACCGGCTGCTCCACGGCGACCAGTCGGAGGCCGTCCTCGCGGCTGCTGCGCACCCAGCCGTCGAACGCGGCGAGCATGCTGCGCACCCGCTCCAGCTCACGCTTGGAGTACCAGGGCGCGCCTGCGTCGAGCCGCCGCCACGCCGCGGCGAGCGCGCCCTCCAGCTCGTGCTTCGCCGCCCCGTTCGCGCTGGCTTGCACGAGCGCGTGCACCAACGACCCGGTGACGGCCGACAGGGTGCCGACCTCGCCGCCGCCGTGTCGCTGCAGCACCCAGCGCAGCGGGCACCGCATGATCATCTCGACGTCGGACGGCGAGACCGGGGTGACCTCGCCGGGCGCCCGCAGCGGCTTCGTGCTCGACACCGGCAGCACCCCGTACCACTCGTCGGGGTGCGCACCCGGCACCCCGGCATCGGCGAGCCGGGCGAGCGCCCGCGCCGCGCGCTGCTGGCGGTCGGGCGGAGCGGTCGGGTCGCAGACCGCACGGCGCAGCTCCCCCACCAGCTCCGGCAGCACGAGCGAGCGGCCCGGCCGGGACACGGGGCGCTCGGCCTGGCCGGCCGGGATCGGGTCGAGCTCGTCGAGGAACCGCGACGGCTGCTCGTCCTCGCCCTGCACCCCGCTGACCAGCAGCGTGTGGCGGGCTCGCGAGCACGCCACGTAGAACAGCCGCCGCTCTTCGGCGAGCACCGGCGCGATCCGCGACACCGCGGGCGAATCCGGGTCGGCCACCCCGGACACCACGTCGACCAGCCGCTCGTTGCCCAGCAGGCTGCCGCGCAGCCGCAGGTCCGGCCAGGCCCCCTCCTGCACGCCGGGCACGGCGACGACCGTCCACTCCCGCCCGCGGGCCGCGTGCGCGGTGAGCAGCGAGACGGCCTCGCCCTGCGGGGCGCCCGGGGCGAGGGTGGTGCTGGGCAGGTCCTGGTCGGTCAGGTACTCGACGAACGACGCCAGGTCCGCGCCCGGCAGCCGGTCGGTGTAGCGGGCGGCCGCGTCGAACAGAGCCAGCACGGCGTCGAGATCGCGATCGGCCGCGGCGCCCACCGGGCCGCCGCGGGCGCTCGCGTCGGCCCAGCGCTGCGCCAGCCCGCTCGCCTGCCAGACCCGCCAGAGCACCTCCTCGGGCGTCTCGCCGTCGCGGGCGGCCTCCCCGGCGATCGCGAGCAGGGTGGCGACCCGGCGCAGCGGCGCGGTGTCGCTCTTCGGCAGCGCGGTGAGCGGATCGGGGCGGCCCGCCACGGCCGCGCGCAGCGCCTGCACCAGCAGCGGATCGGAGGTGAGCCGCTCGGCGCCCTCCGTCTCCGGGAACGGCTCGGTGCCGCCCTCGCCCAGCGCCGCGTGCAGCCGCAGCAGGCCGCGACGCAGCCGGCGCAGCCGCATCGGGTCGGCCGACCCCAGCGGCGAGGTGAGCAGCGCGGTGGCCGCGTCGGCGTCGATCTCCTGTGGTCGGGTGGCGAAGCGCAGCACCATCAGCAGCGGCACCACCGCGGGCTGGCGGGCCAGCGGCAGCTCGTCCGGCGGCGCGGCGATCGGCACCCCGGCGGCCAGCAGCGCCCGGCGCAGCGTGGGCAGCGACCGACGCGCGGACCGGGACAGGACCGCCATCTCCGACCACGGCACCCCGTCCTGCAGGTGGGCGCGGCGCAGCTGGTCGGCCACCCAGCCGGCCTCCTGGGCGGCCGAGGTGAACACGCGCACCTCGACCCGGCCGTCGGGCACGTCCAGATGCGGTGGCGGCATCCGCAGCCGGCCCTCGCCCGAGCCGGGGAGGCGAGCGGCCAGCCGCGCGCAGGCGGTGCGCACCGCCGCGCCGCCGCGGTGATCGACGGAGAGCACCACCGTGGGTGCCTCGATCGCCTGCATCCCCTCCGGGTCGGCGCCGCGGAAGGTGAGCACAGCCTGGTCGGGATCACCCGCGAGCAGGACGGTGGTGGCGGAGGCGCCGAGCACCCGCACCAGCTCCATCTGCTGCGGGTCGAGGTCCTGCGCGTCGTCGACCACGAGGTGGCGCACCCGCTCCCGCTCGGCGGCGAGCAGCTCCGGGTCGGCGGCCAGCGCGTCGAGCGCGGCGGCCACCAGCTCAGCGGCGTCGAGCGCGGGCGCGGTGGCCTGCGGGGCACCCCGGCCCGCGGCTCCGCGCAGCAGCGTGACCTGCTCGTACGTGCGGTAGAACCGGCCGGCGGCCCGCCATTCGTCGACGTCGAACCGCTCACCCAGCTCGTAGAGCTCCTCCGGGCCCAGCCCACGCTCCCCCGCGCGCAGCAGCAGCTCGCGCAGCTCGGCGGCGAACCCGGGCAGCGGCAGCGCCGGCATCAGCCGCTCCGGCCAGCCGGAGTGCGGCACCGCCTGCTCCACCTCCCCGGCGAGCAGATCGCGCACCACCGCGTCCTGCTCCGCGCTCGCGAGCAGCCGCGGCGGCGGATCGCCGTGGCGGGCGGCGTGCAGCCGCAGCACCCCGAACGCGTACGAGTGCACGGTGCGCACCAGCGGCTCGCGCGAGGTGCGCTGCGCAGCACTGGTGTCGCCGTGCACCAGCTCGCCGATGCGGGAGCGCAGCTCGTTCGCCGCCTGGCGGCTGCCGACGAGCACCAGCGTGCGGGTGGGGTCGTCGCCCGCCCGCAGCCGCCGCGCGACCGCCGCGACCAGCACCGTGGTCTTGCCCGTGCCCGGCCCGCCGAGCACGCGCAGCGGGCCCCGCTCGTGCTCGATCACCCGCCGGGCGGCGTCGTCCCACTCCGGCTCGGGCGCGGGCGGCCGAGGACGGCGCACCAGGCCGGGCGCGAGGGCGGCCGGCCCGGGAGGCGGGCGGTGGTCGGTGCGGGGCACGGCGATGATTCGACCACGGGGCACCGACAGAACCGTGCGGCGGCGGCGCCGTGGCACGATCACCGCGTGCCGCTGAACGTCGTCACCTTCGGTCCCGCGTCCGGCCGTCCGGTCTTCGCCCTGCACGGCGTCACCGGGCACGCACAGCGCTGGAAGGTGCTCGCCGCCGCCCTCCCCGACCTGCGCTGGCACGCCGTGGACCTGCGCGGACACGGCCACTCGCCGTGGCCCCCGCCGTGGAGCATCGAGCAGCACGTCGCCGACGCGCTCGCCGTGCTCGACTCGCTCGGCCTCGATCGCACCGCCGTCGTGGGCCACTCGTTCGGCGGCGCGATCGCGCTGCACCTGGCCCGCACGGCACCCGAACGCGTGGAGCGGCTGGTGCTGCTCGATCCCGCGCTGGGCCTCGATCCGCAGGACATGCTGGAGAGCGCGGAGAACACCCGCGCCGACGAGTCCTTCCCCGACCGGGCCGCGGCCCGGGCCGCCAAGGTCGAGGCGTGGGGGCCGGGCGTCCCGGACGAGCTGGTCGACGCCGAGCTGGACGCCCACCTCCACGAGGACGGGGGCCGCTGGCGCTACCGCTTCTGCCGCTCCGCCGTCGTCACGGCGTGGAGCGAGATGGCTCGCCCCGCGGTCGTCCCGCCGCCGGGCATCCCGACGCTGATCGTGCCGGCCAAGCACGCCGACTACGTCTCCCCGGACTGGCTGGCCGACTGCCGCGCCGCGGCCGGGGACGCGCTCACCGTCGTCGAGGTCGACTCAGGGCACATGGTGCACCTGGAGCGCACCGCCGAGGTCGCCGCGGCGGTCGGGCCGTTCCTCGCGGCCTGATGGCGCGCCTCGACGAGGAGACGGTCGAGCGGGTCCGCGCGGTCGTGCGGGAGATCCCGCCCGGCGAGACGGCGACGTACGGCGAGGTCGCCGAGCGCGCCGGCATCCCCGGCCGGGCGCGCCTGGTCGGTCGCATCCTCGCCGAGGACGGGCACGACGTGCCCTGGCACCGGGTGCTGCGCGCCGACGGGACGTGCGCCCCGCACATCGCGGCGGAGCAGAGCGCGCGGCTGCGGGCCGAGGGGATCCTGATGGTGGACGGGCGGCTGCCGAAGGAGCACCGCCGGCGCTGAGCGCGTGCGTCGGGAACCGGCGAAGCGTCCACGGAACCCCCCGCATGCCCGGCCGGCCCGCGAAGGTCGGCTGACCGACCGGTCAGACGCCGTCGGGCCGGAGGCCCCGGTACAGGTTCTCGAGCACCACGTCCAGGAGCTCGTCCGCCGGCCGGGCCACCCCCTTGGCCGCGAACAGGCCGTCCACGAGCAGGACGGCGAAGGCGCGCTGCGAGGCGGCCGCCAGCTCGTCGCCGCGCCGTTCGGTGACGAGCGGATGGGACAGCAGCCGGAACCGGTTCGGGTGTTCGCGGGCGAACTCGACGTAGGCAGCGCCGGCGGCCCGGAGCCGACGCGGACGCGGTCGCCCCGGTGGTGGACGGTGCCGAGCGCACGGTGCCCGGGGGTCGGTCCGGGGCGGGCCCTCGAGCGCACCGGCGGCACGAAGCGGCTGATCGTCGTGTCGGCGCTCGGCGGCCGCGGCAGCAGCGCACAGCAGACGCGGCTCGCCCGCTGGGGCTACCGCCGCGCCGTCGGCGGCGCGCGGTTCGCCGAGGTCGACCGGCAGGAGGAGCTGGTCACGGCGGCGGGCATCCCGGCGACCGTCGTGCGCCCGCCCCGGCTCGACGATCAGCCGACGAGCGGTCACCGCGTCATCACCGGAACCCACCGCTGAACCTGCGGATGCACCGGGCCGATCTCGCGCACTGCCTCGCCGACCTCGCGCTCGGCCCGGCACCGGCGGGAGTGCGCTACCTCACCGTCGCCTCCGCGTGAGTGAGCGGACGCTCACCGATGCGGAGGCCCCCGATCGGCGAGCAACATGGCGACGATGGTCGGTCCGGGGTTGTCTGTACGGATGCATGCTGTCGAGATCGGTCTCGGCCCGGTGACCCCGTCGGACGTCGTGGCCGTGGCGAGGGAAGGGGCCGCAGTGACCCTGTCGGCTGAGGCACTGGCGGAGATCGCGGCGACGCGCAAGGTCGTCGAGGAGCTCGCCGACGACGTCGAACCGCACTACGGCGTGTCGACCGGGTTCGGCGCGCTGGCCACCCGGCACATCCCCGTCGAGCGGCGGGCGCAGCTGCAGCGCAGCCTCGTGCGCTCGCACGCCGCCGGGTCCGGGCCGGAGGTCGAGCGCGAGGTCGTGCGGGCGACGATGCTCCTGCGGTTGTCCACCCTGGCCACCGGCCGGACGGGGGTGCGCCCGGAGACCGCCCGCGCCTACGCGGCCATGCTCTCGGCCGGCATCACGCCGATCGTCCAGGAGTACGGCTCGTTGGGCTGCTCCGGCGATCTCGCACCGCTCGCGCACTGCGCGCTGGCGCTGATGGGCGAGGGCGAGGTCCGCGACGCCCGGGGCGAGCGCCGCCCGGCCGCCGATGCCCTGGCCGAAGCCGGGATCGCACCGGTCACGCTGGCCGAGAAGGAGGGCCTGGCGCTGATCAACGGCACCGACGGCATGCTCGGCATGCTGGTTCTGGCGTGCGCGGACCTGCGGCAGCTGCTGCGGGTGGCCGACATCGCGGCGGCGATGAGCGTCGAGGCCCTGCTCGGCACCGACGCGGTGTTCGCGCCCGACCTGCAGGCCCTCCGCCCGCACCCCGGCCAGGCCGCATCGGCGGCGAACCTGCGGGCGCTGCTGGCCGGTTCGGCGATCATGGCCAGCCACCGCACCCCGGACTGCACCCGCGTGCAGGACGCCTACTCACTGCGCTGCGCACCACAGGTGCACGGCGCGGTGCGCGACACGCTCACGCACGCCGAGACCGTCGCGGCCCGGGAGCTGGCCGCCGCGATCGACAACCCGGTGATCACGCCGGATGGGCGGGTGCAGTCGAACGGCAACTTCCACGGCGCCCCGATCGGCTACGTGCTGGACTTCCTCGCGATCGCGGTGGCCGACCTCGCGGCGATCTCGGAGCGGCGCACCGACCGGTTCCTCGACCAGTCGCGCAGCCACGGCCTGCCGGCGTTCCTCGCCGACGACCCGGGCGTCGACTCCGGTCACATGATCGCCCAGTACACGCAGGCGGGGATCGTCTCCGAGCTGAAGCGGCTGGCCACCCCGGCGTCGGTCGATTCGATCCCGTCCAGCGCGATGCAGGAGGACCACGTGTCCATGGGCTGGGCCGCGGCTCGCAAGCTCCGCCGCGCCGTCGACGGGCTGCGCCGCGTGCTCGCCATCGAGCTGCTCACCGCGGCCCGCGGCATCGACCTGCGCCACCCGCTCGCCCCCGCCCCCGCGACCGGCGCCGTGCGCGACGCGCTGCGCGCCACCGTTCCCGGGCCCGGCCCCGACCGGTACCTGGCCCCCGACATCGAGGCGGCCGTCGCCGCCGTCAGCTCCGGTGCGGTGCTGCGCGCCGCCGAGTCCGCCGCGGGAGGGTTGCAGTGATGGAAGGTGCACGTCCGGTCCGCGCCCCGCGCGGCACGACCCTCACGGCCGGGTCGTGGCAGACCGAGGCTCCGCTGCGGATGCTGCAGAACAACCTCGATCCCGAGGTCGCCGAGCGACCCGACGACCTCGTCGTCTACGGCGGCACCGGACGGGCCGCCCGGGACTGGCGCTCGTTCGACGCGATGGTCCGCACCCTCACCACGCTGCGCGACGACGAGACGATGCTCGTGCAGTCGGGCCGCCCGGTCGGGGTGCTGCGCACCCACGAGTGGGCGCCGCGGGTGCTCATCGCGAACTCGAACCTGGTCGGCGACTGGGCGAGTTGGCCGGAGTTCCGCCGCTTGGAGAAGCTCGGCCTGACGATGTACGGCCAGATGACGGCCGGATCGTGGATCTACATCGGTACCCAGGGGATCCTGCAGGGCACCTACGAGACGTTCGCCGCGGTCGCCGCGAAGCGGTTCGGCGGTACGCTCGCCGGCACCCTGACCGTGACCGGCGGCTGCGGCGGCATGGGCGGTGCGCAGCCGCTGGCCGTCACCCTCAACGAGGGCGTCTGCCTGGTGATCGACGTGGACCCGGCGCGGCTGCAGCGCCGCGTGGAGCACCGCTACCTCGACGAGCTCGCCACCGACCTGGACGACGCGATCACCCGGTGCACGGCCGCGAAGAGGCAGCGGGTGCCGCTGTCGGTGGGGCTGGTCGGCAACTGCGCCACCGTGCTGCCGGAGCTGCACCGCCGCGGAGTCGAGGTCGACATCGTCACCGACCAGACCTCGGCCCACGACCCGCTCTCCTACCTGCCGGAGGGCGTCGACCTCGACGACTGGGCCGACTACGCGGCCAAGAAGCCGGAGGAGTTCACCGACCGGGCCCGCGCATCGATGGCCAAGCACGTCGAGGCGATGGTGCAGTTCCTCGACGACGGTGCCGAGGTCTTCGACTACGGCAACTCCCTGCGCGACGAGGCCCGCAAGGGCGGCTTCGAGCGCGCGTTCGCGTTCCCCGGGTTCGTGCCCGCCTACATCCGGCCGCTGTTCTGCGAGGGCAAGGGCCCGTTCCGCTGGGTGGCGCTCTCCGGCGACCCGGCCGACATCGCGGCCACCGACCGGGCCGTGCTGGAGCTGTTCCCGGACGACGATCGGCTGCGCCGGTGGATCACCGCCGCCGGGGAGAAGGCCGCCCACCAGGGGCTGCCGGCCCGGATCTGCTGGCTGGGCCAGGGCGAGCGGGACAAGGCCGGGCTGCGGTTCAACGAGATGGTCGCCGACGGGCGGCTGTCCGCGCCGATCGTGATCGGCCGCGACCACCTCGACACCGGGTCGGTGGCCTCCCCGTACCGCGAGACCGAGGCGATGGCCGACGGCTCCGACGCGATCGCCGACTGGCCGCTGCTCAACGCACTGGTCAACACCGCGTCCGGGGCGACGTGGGTGTCGATCCACCACGGCGGCGGCGTCGGCATCGGCCGATCGCAGCACGCCGGGCAGGTCACTGTCGCCGACGGCACCCCGCTGGCGGCGGAGAAGCTGGAGCGCGTGCTGACCAACGACCCCGCGACGGGCGTGCTCCGGCACGTCGACGCGGGCTACGAGCGGGCCGCTCAGACGGCGCGCGACCACGACATCCGCGTGCCGATGCAGGAGACCTGATGGCGTCGTTCACCTCGATGTGGGCGGACCTGGAACCGGTGGGCCGGGCGCCGTCCGGCGGCTACCGGCGGTTCGCGCTCACCCGCGAGGACCACACCCTGCGCGAGTGGTTCGCCGGGGAGGCCGCCGCCCGCGGGCTGGAGGTGGTGACCGACCGCGCTGGGAACCAGTGGGCCTGGTGGAACCCCGGCCCCGAACCCGGGATCGCGATCGGCTCGCACCTGGACTCGGTGCCCGACGGCGGCGCGTTCGACGGCCCGCTCGGCGTGGTCTCGGCGTTCGCCGCGATCGACGCGCTGCGCGCCGCCGGGTTCACCCCGGCGCGGCCGGTCGCCGTCACCAACTTCCGGGACGAGGAGGGCGCCCGGTTCGGCGTCGCGTGCGCGGGATCGCGGGTGCTGACCGGGGCGCTCGATCCCGACCGCGCGCGGGCGCTGCGCGACGACGACGGCGTCACGCTGGGCGAGGCGCTCGGCGGGCAGGACCTGGGCCCGGACCCGGAGATGCTGGCGCGGGTGGCCGCGTTCGTCGAGCTGCACGTCGAGCAGGGGCGCGGCCTGGTGGACCTCGGCCGGCCGGTGGCGGTCGGGTCGGGGATCTGGCCGCACGGGCGCTGGCGGGTCGACCTGCCCGGGGAAGCGAACCACGCGGGGACCACGCGGCTGGCCGACCGGCGCGACCCGATGCTCGCCCACGCCGAGCTGGTGCTGGCCGCGCGGGCGGCGGCGACCACCCACGACGCCGTCGCCACCTGCGGCAAGGTGCGTGTCGAACCGAACGGGGTCAACGCGATCCCCTCGCTGGTCACCGGCTGGGTCGACGCCCGCGGGGCCGACGAGGAGCGGGTCCGGGCCGTCGTCGACGAGCTGCGCGAGCTCGCGCAGGCGCACGGTGGACGGATCACCGAGGAGTCGTGGACCGGCCCGACCGAGTTCGATCCGCCGCTCGTCCGCCGCATCGCCGCGCTGCTCGACGACGCCCCCGTCCTCGCCACCGGGGCGGGCCACGACGCGGGCATCCTCGCCGCGGCCGGCGTGCCGACGGCGATGCTGTTCGTGCGCAACCCGACGGGCGTCTCGCACTCCCCCGCCGAGTCCGCGGAGGAAGCGGACTGCCTGGCCGGGGTGGCCGCGCTGGCCGGGGTGGTGGCGGAGCTGGCTGCCTGATGCCGGCCGGGAGGGCGCGCCGTGGTTGAGCGGTACTGGGCCGAGCACGCGCTGCTGCCCGGCGGCCTCGCGGCCGCGGTGGCGTTCGAGATCGCCGACGGGGTGTTCACGGCCGTCACGCCGGGTGCGCCGCGGACCGGAGCCGTGCTGCCCGGCGTGGTGCTGCCCGGGTTGGCGAACGCGCACTCGCACGCCTTCCACCGCGCCCTGCGCGGGCGCACGCACGGGGCCGGCGGCACCTTCTGGACGTGGCGCGAGCGCATGTACGCGGTGGCGCAGCGGCTGGACCCGGACACCTACCTGGCGCTGGCCCGGGCCACGTACGCGGAGATGGCGCTGGCCGGGATCACCGCGGTCGCCGAGTTCCACTACGTCCACCACGCGCCGGGCGGGCGGCCGTACGCCGATCCGTACGCGATGGACCACGCGCTGCGGCAGGCCGCGGCGGACGCCGGGATCCGGCTCACCCTGCTGGACACGTGCTACCTCACCGGCGGCATCGACGCGCCGCTCTCTCAGCCGCAGTTGCGCTTCTCCGACGGCGACGTGGACACGTGGGCCGAGCGGGTCGCGCACGGGCCCGCGGACGGGGTGGCGGTGCACTCGGTGCGCGCAGTCCCCCGGGCCGCGCTGAGGGTCGTCGCCGAGGTGGCCGCGGGCCGGCCGCTGCACGTCCACCTCTCCGAGCAGCCCGCCGAGAACGACGCCTGCCGCGCGGCCTACGGGCTCACCCCGACAGCGCTGCTGGCCGCGGAGGGAGTGCTCGGCCCGGCCACGACCGCCGTGCACGCCACGCACCTGACCGGCGCCGACGTCACCGCGCTCGGCTCGTCGGGCGCTGGGGTGTGCTTCTGCCCCACGACCGAGCGCGATCTCGCCGACGGGATCGGCCCGGCCCGCGCGCTGCACGACGCCGGGGTGGCGTTGTCGCTGGGCAGCGACCAGCACGCGGTGATCGACCTGTTCGAGGAGGCCCGCGCGCTGGAGCTGCACGAGCGGCTGCTGACCCACGAACGCGGCCGGTTCACCCCGGCCCAGCTGCACGTCGCCCTGCACGCGCACGCGGCACTGGGCCGCCCCGACGCCGGCCGCCTCGCCCCGGGCGCCCCGGCCGACCTGGTCGCGGTGCGCACGGACACACCCCGCACCGCCGGAGCCGATCCGGCCCAGATCGTGTTCGCGGCGACCGCGGCCGACGTCGAGACCGTGATCGTCGACGGCGCCGTCGTCGTGCAGGAGGGACGGCACCGCCTCGGCGACGTCGGCCGGCTCGTGCAGGATGCGGTCGCCGCGGTGACCGGCTGAGACGGGAGGGGACCGCGCATGACCGTGCTCTACACCGGCATCGCCGAGCTCGTCACCAACGACCCCGAGCTGGGGGTGCTCACCGACGCCGCGTTCGTCACGGCCGGGGACGTGGTCCTCTGGGTCGGTCAGGCCTCCGCGGCGCCGGCGGCCGACGAACGGGTCTTCCTCGGCGAACGCGCCGTGGTGCCCGGGTTCGTCGACTCCCATTCGCACCTGGTGTTCGCGGGCGACCGCGGCGCCGAGTTCGCCGCGCGCATGGCCGGGCAGCCGTACGACGGCGGCGGCATCGCCGCCACGATGGCCGCCACCCGCGCCGCCTCCGACGCCGAGCTGCGCGCGCTGGTCGCGGCCCGCGTGGCGGAGATGCGCGCCCAGGGCACTACCACCGTCGAGATCAAGAGCGGGTACGGCCTGTCCGTCGCCGAGGAAGCCCGTGCGCTGGCGATCGCCGCCGAGTTCACCTCCGAGACGACCTTCCTCGGCGCTCACGTCGTGCCGCCGGGCGTCGGTCGCGCCGAGTACGTCGACCTGGTCACCGGGCAGATGCTCACCGCCTGCGCGGAGCACGCCCGCTGGATCGACGTGTTCTGCGAGCCGGGCAGCGCGCACGCGTTCGACGCCGACGAGGCTCGCGCGGTGCTGTCCGCGGGCCGCGCCGCCGGCCTCGGCCTGCGGGTGCACGGCAACCAGCTCGGCCCCGGCCCCGGCGTCGCCCTCGCGGTCGAGCTGGGCGCCGCGAGCGTCGACCACTGCACCTACCTGACCGACGCCGACGTCGACGCGCTCGCGAACAGCGACACCGTGGCCACCCTGCTGCCGGGTGTCGAGTTCTCCACCCGCTCCCCCTACCCGGACGCCCGGCGGCTGCTCGACGCCGGCGTCACCGTGGCGCTGGCGACCGACTGCAACCCCGGCACCTGCTACTCGTCCTCGATGCCGTTCATGATCGCCCTGGCGGTGCGGGAGATGGGCATGACGGTCACCGAGGCGCTGTGGGCGGCCACCGCCGGCGGGGCGAAGGCGTTGCGGCGCACGGACATCGGGGTGCTCGCGCCGGGGAAGCGGGCCGACTTCACCGTGCTCGACGCCCCCAGCCACCTGCACCTGGCGTACCGGCCGGGGGTGCCGATCGTCGTCGGCGGGTCGGGACGTCCCTGACCCGTCAGACGGTCAGCTCCTGGGTGCCCAGCACGACCGCCAGCTCCAGCCGGTCCGCGTCCACCGTGGCGGGCTCGGCCGTGTAGACCATGATGCGCAGGTCGTCGTCCCGCACGAGCAGGATGTCGCAGTCGAGCGTCATCCGCCCGACCGACGGGTGCTCGATCGTCTTGCGCCGCGACGGCGCCGCCGGCGCCGTCGCGAGCGGTTGGTCCCACAGCTCGGCGAACCGCGGACTCGCCGCCGCCAGGTCGCGGATCAGCCGGCGCAGCGTCCGGTCCGCCGGGTACCGCGACGCGGTCAGGCGCAGGTCGGCGACGAGCCGGGCCTCGTGCTCGGCGTGCTCCTGCGGGGTGTGCACGACCCGCGACGGGTACCGGGTGATCGCCCGCCAGACGGCGTTGCGCTCCAGCCCCCGCCACGCCGACGTCACCCCCAGCACCGCGTCGTAGGCAGCGTTGGCCTGCACCAACGTCCAGGAGGCGTCGAAGACGGCCACCGGCGTGTGCGACAGCCGATCCAGCATCCGCTGGACGCTCGGGGTGATCCGCGACGGCACGACGTCGGGCCCCGGCGTCACGTGGCCGGCCAGCCGGAACAGCAGATCCCGTTCGGGATCGGCGAGCCGCAGCGCCCGGGCCAGCGCCTCCACGACCTGCACCGACGGCGTGGTCGCCCGGCCCTGCTCCAGGCGCGTCAGGTAGTCGGTCGAGATACCGGCGAGCGCCGCCAGCTCCTCGCGCCGCAGCCCGCTCGCGCGGCGGCGCCTGCCCACCGGAAGACCCACCGACTCCGGGGTCACCCGGTCACGCCACCGCCGGACCGCCCGGCCGAACTCCCATCCGTCCACCAGACCAGTCTGCGCACTTCGGCCGCGGTTGTCCTGGTACCGGTGCTCCTAGGGTGCAGCCCACGCGCAGCATCCCTACGCCGGCCGCACCCTCGGCTCCCCCGCCGCTCGGTGCCGGGCGACGACGAGATCGGCGACGGCGGAGTGCGTCCCGATCGGCGCGCCGACCACGTCCGCCCCGCAGGCATCCAGCCGCTGCTGGAACAGCCCGGGCGCCAGCAGCCACGACGCGATCGCGACCCGCCACGCACCCCCCGCGCGCAGCGCGGCCACGACCTCGGGCACCCGCGGCCCGCCTGCGGCGATCGTCGCGAGCGCGACCGGGCGGCCGAGCAGCAGGCCGAGCCGGCGCGCAGCCTGTGCCGAATCCGCGACGGCGGCCGGGTCGCTCGAGCCGGCGACGGCGAGGACCACCGCGTCACCGGGCCGGTACCCGGCCGCGACCAGCCGCTCCGCCGCGACCTCGACGAGCGCCGGATCGGGGCCGAACGCCTGCCCGACCAGCACGTCCGAACGACCGCACGCCCGGATCTGCGCCGGCACGTCGACGCGCACGTGGTAGCCCGCGGCCAGGAACATCGGCACGGCGGCAGCCGGGCCGGGCAGCTCGCGCAGGGCCTCGGCGATGGTGGGGCCGCGCACGTCGGCGTAGGCGAGCGCCGCCTCACCGGCCGGGAGCCGCTCCCGCACCTGCGCAGCGACGGCCTCCGTGACCCGGGCACCTGCCGGGTCCCGGGTGCCGTGGGCGATCATGAGCAGGTTCACGCGCAGTGCCCTCCTGCCGGTTGGGCCGTCGGGTCGAGGGCCAGGCGGTAGCCGCGCTTGACCACGGTCTGGATGAGCTTGGGCTCGCGCAGGGCCGTGCGCAGGCGGGTCATCGCGGTCTCGACGGCGTGCTCGTCACCGGAGTTGCCGGGCAGCGCCGCCAGCAGCTCGGCCCGGGGCACGACCCGGCCGGGGCGGCGGGCGAGCACCCGCAGCAGCGCCATGCCGGCGGGCGGCACCGGACGCAGCTCCCCGTCGACGAGCACGGCGTGCCCGCGCAGCTCCAGCCGGTGTCCCGCGACCGGCAGCCGCCGGGCACGGGCCGGCATCTCCGCCTCGAGGTGGCGGACCATCGCCCCCAGCCGGGAACGCGCTGGCTGCAGCGTGGGCACGTCGAGGGCCTCCAGGGGTGCCGCCGTCACCGGGCCGACGCACATCACCATCACGTGCCGGCGCATCGCGTCGAGCAGCTGCTCGCGCACCCCGCGCTCGGCGGCGCGGGCCAGCATGCTCACGACGGCCGGGGCGCTGGTGAACGTCAGCACGTCGACGCCGCAGCACAGGACGGCGTCGGTGAGCCGGTCGAGCGGGCCGAGATCGGCGGGCGGCGCCCACCGGTACACCGGCACCTGGACGACGTCGGCCCCGGCCATGGTGAGTGCATCGACCATGTCCGGGAGCGGTTCGCCGTGCAGCTGGACGGCGATGCGCACACCGTCGACGCCGCGGGCGAGCAGGTGGTCGAGCACCTCCGCCGAGGACTCCGACGCCGGCGACCACTCCTCCACCAGCCCGCAGGTGCGGATCTGCCCGCGCACCTTCGGCCCGCGGGCGAGCAGGACGCCCGAGCCGAGGGCAGCCAGCAGCTCGTCGCCGATGCCCCAGCCCTCCGCGGCCTCCACCCAGCCGCGGAACCCGATGCCGGTGGTGGCGACGGTGATGTCGGGCGGGTCCTCGACGAGCCGCCGGGTGGCGGCGTACAGCTCGGCGTCGTCGGCGAGCGGGATCAGCCGCAGCGCCGCCCCGTGCATGATCTGGGCACCGCGGCGCTCCAGCATCGCGGCCAGCTCCTCCGCCCGGCGCGCCGCGGTCACGCCCACGGTGAACCCCGCGAGCGGCGGCACCCCCACGGCGGTCTCGGTCATCGTCAGCGTCACGGCAGCCCGACCTCGACCATCCCGCCGACCACGCGGACCGGGTACGTCGGCACGCTCACTTCCGGGTCGTCGAGGCAGCGGCCGGTGCGCAGGTCGAACGCCTGCTTGTAGACCGGCGAGGCGATCGTGGGGACCCCGCCGCGGTCGCCGACGATGCCGCGGGAGAGCACCCCCGCTCCGGAGAACGGGTCGACGTTGCCGATCGCGTGCACCTGTCCGTCGTGGGTCCGCACGAGCGCCACCTGGGTGTCGCCGAACAGCGCCGCGACGCCGCGCTCCGGCTGCAGCCGCTCCAGCGGGCAGGCGACGAGCCAGCGCACCTGCAGCTGCACGGTCATCGGCGCACCTCCGGCATCCCCACCGGCACCGGTTGGCCGCGCTCGACGCGGGTCCTGATCAACGGGTCCGGGGTGTCGGGCGCGTTGACGAACGAGACGAAGCGGGCCAGCTTCTCCTCGTCCTCCAGCACGCCGCGCCACTCGTCGGAGTAGTTGGCCACGTGCGCTTCCATGGCGGCCTCCAGGTCGGCGCAGATGCCCAGCGCGTCGTCGACGACGACCGCGCGGAGGTGGTCGAGCCCGCCCTCCATGGACTCGATCCACGCCGCGGTCCGCTGCAGCCGGTCGGCGGTGCGGATGTAGAACATCAGGAACCGGTCGATGATCTTGACCAGCGTCTCGGTGTCGAGGTCGCTCGCGAGCAGCTCGGCGTGCCGCGGGGAGAACCCGCCGTTGCCGCCGACGTAGAGGTTCCACCCCTTCTCGGTGGCGATGATCCCGAAGTCCTTGGACCGCGCCTCCGCGCACTCCCGCGCGCAGCCCGAGACCCCTGCCTTCACCTTGTGCGGGGCGCGCAGCCCGCGGTAGCGCAGCTCCAGCACCACGGCCAGCTCCACCGAGTCCTGCACGCCGTAGCGGCACCAGGTGGTGCCGACGCACGACTTCACGGTGCGCAGCGCCTTGCCGTACGCGTGGCCGGACTCGAAGCCGGCGTCGACCAGCCGCCGCCAGATCGCGGGCAACTGCTCGACGCGGGCGCCGAACATGTCGATCCGCTGACCGCCGGTGATCTTCGTGTAGAGCCCGAAGTCCCGGGCGACCTCGCCGATCGCGATCAGCCCCTCGGGCGTGATCTCACCGCCCGGGATCCGGGGCACCACCGAGTACGTGCCGTTGCGCTGCAGGTTCGCCAGGAAGTGGTCGTTGGTGTCCTGCAGGGTTGCCTGCTCGCCGTCGAGGACGTGACCGGTGCCGAGCGAGGCGAGGATCGACGCCACCGCAGGCTTGCAGACGTCGCAGCCGCGTCCGCGCCCGTAGCGGGCGATGAGCTGCGAGAACCTGCGGATGCCGGTGGCCGAGACGATCTCGAACAGCTCCGCGCGGGACCGGTCGAAGTGTTCGCACAGCGCCTTGGAGACCTCGACGCCGGACTCGACGAGCAGCTTCTTCAGCGTCGGCACGCACGATCCGCAGCTCGTGCCCGCCCGGGTGCACGCCTTGATCGCGGGCACGTCGTGGGCGCCGCTCTCGACGGCGGTGCGGATCGCCCCCTTGGAGACGGCGTTGCACGAGCAGATCTGCGCCGAGTCGGGCAGCGCGTCGGTGCCCAGGTCCACCCCGCCCGGGGCGATGAGCGCGACCGGGTCGGCGGGCAGCGGCTGCCCGACCAGCGCGCGCAGTGCCCCGTAGCGGGAGGCGTCGCCGACGAGGATGCCGCCGAGCAGCGTCTTCGCGTCGTCGGAGACGACGAGCTTGGAGTACGTGCCGGCGACCGGATCGTTGACGACGACCTCCAACGCGCCCGGCGTGGTCGCGTGCGCGTCGCCGAAGCTCGCCACATCGACGCCGAGCATCTTCAGCTGCGTCGACGTGTCGATCTCGGCCGGGACCACGGTCGCGCTGCCGCCGACCAGCTGGTCGGCCACCACCTCGGCCATCGCGTAGCCCGGCGCCACGAGCCCGTACGTGCGGCCCTCCAGCGCGGCCACCTCGCCGACGGCCCAGATCGCCTCGTCGTGGGTGCGGCAGCGGGCGTCGACGAGCACCCCGCCGCGCTCCCCGATCGGGAGCCCGGCCCTGCGGGCCAGCTCGTCGGCCGGCCGGATGCCCGCGGAGAAGACGATGACGTCGGCGTCCAGCTCCACGCCGTCGGAGAGCGTCGCGATCAACCGGTCGCGGTCTCGGGTGATCTCGGTGACCGACACCCCGCAGCGCACCTGCAGGTCCTCGGACTCGACGAGCCGCCGCAGCAGCGCTCCACCGCCCTCGTCGACCTGGACGGGCAGGAGCCGCGGCGCGATCTCCACGACCTGCGGCGACAGGCCCAGCAGGCGCAGCGCGCGGGCGGCCTCCAGACCGAGCAGCCCGCCGCCGACGACGACGGCCGAGCGCCGCCCCGGCCGGTCCGCGGCCATCGCCTCGGCGGCCGCGGTGGTGATCGCGTCGAGATCGTCGAGCGTGCGGTAGACGAAGCAGCCGGGCAGGTCGCGCCCGGGCACCGGCGGCACGAACGGCACCGAGCCGGTGGCAAGCACGAGCGCGTCGTAGCGGAACACCCGGCCGGACTCGGTGCGCACGGTGCGCGCGTCCCGGTCGATGCCGACGGCCGGGTCACCGAGGTGCAGCTCGACGTCCAGCTCCGGCAGCGTCAGCTCCTCCGCCGACACCCCGTCGACGTACGACGAGAGCGCCACCCGGTCGTAGGCGGCCCGCGCCTCGGCCCCGACCACGGTGATGCGCCAGGCGCCTGCGGCATCGCGGTCGCGCACGGCCTGGACGAGCCGGTGCCCGACCATGCCGTTGCCGATGACCAGCAGATCCTTCATCGAGTTCCCTCCGCTCACGCCGCGCCCTCGGCGATCGGATCGGGGTCGGCGGCCGCGAGCCAGTCGGCCAGACCGCAGACGGTGTCGGTGCAGCTGCCGCAGCCGGTGCCGGCACGGGTGGCGCGGCGCAGCGCAGCGACGCTCGTCGCCCCCGCGCGCCAGGCCGTGACCAGCGCGGACTTGGTGACGGTGGTGCAGCGGCACACGATCGCCGCACCGGGCAGCCGGCCGGGATCCACGGTGGTCGCGGGCAGGCGGCCGAGCAGCAGCCCGAGCCGGTCGCTGGGTGCCGGCGCGCCGGTGTCGAAGTACTGGACCATCGTCGCCGCGGTCTCCGGCATGCCGATCACAGCACCGCCGACGACGCGGTCACCCTCCATCGCGAGGGCGGCGTAGCGGCCACCGGCCGGGTCGACGAACCGCAGCACGTCCGCGCCCGCGAGTGCGGCGGGCGCACCGACCGCAGCGAGATCGACCCCGCGCGCCTTCAACCGGGTGACCGGGCGGGTGCCGGTGTAGCGAGCGGCCGGGTCGGCGCCGGTGAGCAGGTCGGCCAGCACCGCGGCCTGCTCCCACCCGGGCTGGACGAACCCGGGCACGGCCCCGCGGTGCTGTGCGCAGTCACCGATCGCGTGCACCCGCGGGCGGGAGGTCGCGAGCCGGTCGTCGACGATGATCCCCTGATCGACGATGATCCCCGCGGCTTCAGCCAGCCCGGTCTCGGGACGTACCCCGGTCGCCACGACCAGCTCGTCGGCGGCCAGCACGCTGCCGTCGGCCAGGTGCAGCCCGCCGTCCCACTCCGCGGCGACGGTGTCCAGGCGCACGTCGACGCCGAGCCGCTCCAGAGCCGCTGCCAGCACCTCCCCGCCGAACGGGTCGAGCTGGCGCTCCATCAGGTGCGGCCTGTGGTGCACGAGCGTGACCTTGACGTCGCGCTCGGCCAGCCCGCGGGCGGCTTCGCAGCCCAGCAGACCGCCGCCGAGCACGGCGAACCGCACGCCCGGGCGGGCCCGCTCGACGATCCGCTCGCAGTCGTCGAGATCGCGGAACGGGATGCCCTGCTCGATCCCGGGCACCGGGGGCAGCCGCGGGCGGCTGCCGGTGGCGAGCACCAGGTCGTCGAAGGGCACGTCGCCGTCGGTGGTGCGCAGGACGCCGTCGCCGATCGCGGTGGCGGACACGCCCAGCCGCGCGTCCACGCCCCAGTCCTGCGCCCAGCGCTCGGGCAGCAGGTCGACGGCGGACGGCAGCCCGCCGGCCAGCACGGTCGACAACAGCACCCGGTTGTAGGCGGGCCGTGCCTCGGCTCCCACGACGGTCAGCGCCACCGCCTCGCCGCGCGGGTCCCGCCGCCGGATCTCCTCCACGAGGCGGGCACCGACCATCCCGTGCCCGACCACCACCACCTGCCTCGTCACGGGCCTGACGGTAGGTAGCCGTCGTTACCCTCGTGCGACCTGCGGTGACAGGGGGGTAACACAGCCCGCACATCGGTGAGGGGATTCCGTGAGGTCGACCGGGGTGTGCCGGGCACGACGAAGGCCCGAGCGCCGGGCCGAAGGGGGCCCGGCGCTCGGGCCGGTGAGGTCGGGGATCGGGCTAGCCCGCGGTTCGCTCCGGTTCGATGCGGACCGCGCTGACCTTGAACTCCGGCATCCGGCTCACGGGATCGAGCGCCGGGTTCGTGACGCGGTTCGCGGCCTGGTCGTCGCCGAAGTGGAACGGCAGGAACACGGTGTCGGTGCGCAGCGACGGCACGCACCGCACGCGGGCGCGCACGCTCCCCCGCCGCGACGCGACGCGCGCCCAGTCGCCGTCGGCGAGCCCGGAGCGCGCCGCGGTGTCGGGATGGACCTCGACGAACGCCTCGGGCACGACCGCGACCAGCTCCGCGATGCGCCGGGTCTGCGCGCCCGACTGGTAGTGGGTGAGCACCCGCCCGGTCGTCGCCCGCAGCGGGTAGTCGGGGCACGGCAGCTCCGCCGCGGCCACGTGGTCGACCGGCACGAACCGGGCCCGTCCGTCGGGATGGGCGAACCGGTCGAGGAACAGCCGCGGTGTGCCCGGGTGGTCCTCGGCGGGGCACGGCCAGTGCAGGGCCTCCCCCGCGTCGAGCCGCTCGTAGGTGATCCCGGAGTAGTCGGCGGGCCCGCCCGCGGACGCCGCTCGCAGCTCCTCGAAGACGGCGGCCGGGTGCGCGGGGAACCCGGGCACGCCCAGGTGTTCGGCGAGGCCTGCGACGATCTCCAGGTCGGTGCGCACGCCCGGTGGCGGGGGCAGCGCGCGGCGTCTGCGCAGCACGCGGCCCTCGAGGTTGGTCATCGTGCCCTCCTCCTCGGCCCACTGGGCGACCGGCAGCACGACGTCCGCGGCCCGCACGGTCTCGCCGGGCACGACGTCGGCCACGACCAGCAGGTCGAGCGCCGCGAGCCGCTCGGCGACCGCGCCCGCGTCCGGCGCGGAGACCAGCACGTTCGAGCCGAACACGAGCAGGGCGCGCGGCCCGTCCGGGCGGCCGAGCGCGTTCAGCAGCTCGGTGGCCGACCGGCCCGGCCCGGGCAGCGCGTCCGGGTCCACGCCCCACACCGACGCGACGTGGGTACGGGCGGCGGGATCGGTGATGTGCCGGTAGCCGGGCAGCTGATCGGCCTTCTGGCCGTGTTCGCGGCCGCCCTGCCCGTTGCCCTGTCCGGTGATCGTGCCGAAGCCGGAGCCGGGCCGGCCGGGCAGACCGAGCACGAGCGCCACGTTGATCCACGCCGTGACCGTGTCGACGCCGTGGGCGTGCTGCTCGGCGCCGCGCCCGGTGAGGACGTACCGGTTGCGGGCCCGGGCGAGCAGAGCCACCGCGGCGCGCATGTCCGCGGCGGCCACCCCGCAGACCCGCTCGGCCCGCTCCGGCCACCACTGCGCAGCGATCCGCCACGCCTCCTCGAACCCGGTGGTCCGCTGCGCGACGTAGGCGGTGTCGACGTACCCCTCGACGACGGCGGCGTGCAGCATGCCCAGCGCCAGCACCAGGTCGGTGCCGGGCACCGGCTGCAGGTGCAGCCCGCCGGTGGCGATCGCGCGCTCCGCGGTCGCCGACACCCGCGGGTCCACGACGATCAGCGCGGCCTCACCGAGGTGCCCCATCAGCGGCGGCATCGTCTCGGCCGGGTTGGCCCCGGCGAGCAGCACCACGTCGGCGGCGGCCAGGTCGGTCACCGGGAACGGCAGGCCCCGGTCGATCCCGAACGCCCGGTTGCCCGCCGCCGCGGCCGAGGACATGCAGAACCGGCCGTTGTAGTCGATCTGCGAGGTGCCCAGCGCGACCCGGGCGAACTTGCCCAGCAGGTAGGCCTTCTCGTTGGTCAACCCGCCCGCGCCGAACACCGCCACCGCGTCCGGGCCGTGCTCGGTGCGGATGGCGCGCAGTCGGTCGGCGACGTAGCCGAGCGCGGCGTCCCAGCTCACGGGCTCACCGTGCACGAGCGGGGTGGTCAGCCGCTCGGGGTGGCGCAGCAGCCGGCCCGACGTCCAGCCCTTCTGGCACATGCCGCCGCGGCTGGTGGGGAACTCACGGGCGTCGACCGCGCCCGCCCGGTCGATCCACTGCCCGCACTGCAGTGCGCAGTACGGGCAGTGGGTGGGAGTGCGGGTCACCGGCGGCTCACACCGTCACCAGTTCGGAAGCGCGGGACGTCCGCGTGTACACGGCGTAGGTGACCACCACGGATACGACGTAGAACACGAGGAACGCCCAGAACGCCGGGGTGCCGGACCCGGTCGAGCCGAACGACTCGCGGAACGCCAGGTTGATCAGCAGGCCGCCGAGCGCACCGACCGCGGAGATCAGGCCGATCGCCGCCCCGGAGATGCGCCGCGCGTCGGCCAGCGCCCGCGCCGCCGGCATGCCGTCGGCCATCGCCAGCTGCGCCTTCCGCTGGTAGATCGCCGGGATCATCTTGTACGTCGAGCCGTTGCCGACCCCGGCGAAGAAGAACAGGCCCACGAAGCCCACGGTGAACAGCGCCAGCGAGTCCAGCCCGGACGCGACGATGCAGACCAGGGTGCAGACCGCCATCGCGACGAAGTTCCACAGCGTCACGACCGAGCCGCCGATGCGGTCGGACAGCCAACCGCCGACGGGTCGGACCAGCGATCCGATGAGCGGGCCGAGGAACGTGACGGCCGCGGCCTGCAGCGGCGTGCGGCCGAACTGGTTCTGCAGCACCAACCCGAACGCGAACGAGTAGCCGATGAACGAGCCGAACGTGCCGATGTAGAGGAACGACATGATGTAGGTGTCGCGGTCGCGCAGGGCGAGCTCGGCCGCACCGGTGTCGTTGCGGACGTCGGCGATGTTGTCCATCGCCAGCGCCGAGTAGATCGACACGACGACGATCAACGGGATGTAGACCGCCAGCAGCAGCTTCGGGTACGCGGCCCCGGCCGTGGCGATGACGAGCAGGCCGATCAGCTGGACGACCGCGACGCCGATGTTGCCGCCGCCCGCGTTGAGGCCGAGCGCGAGTCCCTTCCTGCCCTCCGGGTAGAGGGTGTTGATGTTGGCCATGGAGGAGGCGAAGTTGCCGCCGCCGAGGCCCACGAGCACCGCGAGCAGCATGAACACCCAGTACGGCGTGCCCGGCTGCAGCACGAACGCTGCCACGGTGGTGGGGATCAACAGCAGCGCACCGGACAGGACCGTCCAGTTGCGCCCGCCGAACCGCGCCACCGCGAACGTGTACGGGACCCGCAGCACCGAGCCGACCAGCGTCGCGGTGGAGGTGAGCAGGAACTTGCCGGCCGCGTCGACCCCGTACTCCGGGCCCATGAAGAGCACGAAGACGGAGAAGAGCGACCACACCGAGAAGCCGACGTGCTCCACGGCGATGGAGGCCCACAGGTTGCGCTGGGCGACGCGCCGGCCGGTACTGGCCCAGAAGTCGGGATCTTCGGGTCGCCAGTCCGTGAGCCAGCGGCCGCGCAGCACGGTCGCGGGCGGGGACGGGGACTGGTCCGGTGCGGTCAGGGTCACGGGTGCTCCCGGGTGTCGCCATCGGGGAAGGGGTCGACGGCGACGCTAGGCACGGGCGGTTACCGGGCCGTCCGCATCTCGTGACGCCCGCGCAAAGACCCGCTCACTCGCGAGCAGCGCGGCTGTGAGCCCGCTGCGAGCACCCGCCACCCCTCCGCGAAGGCGACGAACGGCACTTTCGTCCACTCTGAGTGGACGAAAGTGCCGTTCGTCGCGTCCTGGCTCCGGGGTTCCGGCGCGCGCGGACTCCGGCTCTCAGACCAGCGCCGACACCAGTCCGGCCGCTCGTTCGAGCCCGGCGAGGGTGCGTGGGCCGCCGTCCGGGTGCTGGGCGTGCAGCACGATGCGGTGCAGCACCGCGCGCAGGAGCATCTGCGGCCACTCCGGCAGGTGGGCCCACCGGTGGATCAGTCCCTCGTCGGCGCCGCCCCAGGCCAGCGCGTCGACCACGATCACCGCAGCGGCCCACGCGGGCGGCCGCCAGCACGGCACCAGATCGACGATCGCCGGCGGGGCGTCGCCGTCGAACAGGACCGCGCCGAACAGCTCGGGGTGCACCACCTGCGGCTCGGCGTGCACGGGCCGGCGGTAGGCGGCGAGGTGATCGAACAGGGCGCCGCCGTGACTGCGGTCGACGGTGACCCGCAGCTCGCCGAACGCGGCGGCGGCCGACCGGGTCACCAGGTCGTCGCGGTTCTCCAGCAGCCGCGGGCGCGGCAGGTCGGCCATCACGGCGTGCAGCTTCTCGGCCACCGCGACGACCTCGTCGTAGCGCGGCTCCAGCGTGCCGGGGACGAACCGGCTGGCCGCCCAGCCGGCGATGACCCAGCGGCCGTCGGAGGAGCGGACCGGCTTCGCGATCCGCACGCCGGGCACCTCCAGCGTGTCGAGCACGCCGGCCGACCAGGCAGCGACGGCGTTGTCCGCGACCGCCCTGATGAGGATGTCCCCGCAGTGCCACGCGCGCCGGCCGGCCCACTCGACCGGCCGCGGCTCGATCTCGTTGACGCCGAACGCGGTCCGGACGTGCGGCGGCAGTCCGGACTGGGCAGTTGCTCGGACGGGCGCAGCAGTCACGACGCGCACGCTACCTGCGGTTGCCGCCCGATCGTGGCAACACACGCGGAAGTGGTCGGGTCGGGTGCCGGATTCACATCACTCGAACAGAGGTGCGATGTGACCTTGGTCGCATACCTCTGCCGCAGCGGACTGCACTCGCAGGCAGCACTGCTCACGAAAGGAGCGCCGGTGCCCGCGATCGCCGCAAGAGCGGCCCGACCGCGTACACCCGGCCCGCCCCACCCGCACCTCACCGAGCACCTCCGCATGGTGACCACAGCGCTCGCGCGCGTCGACGACGGCGGGCGCGCAGCGCCCGAGGGACGAGGGCGCGAGCACCGGAGGAGCCGTCGTCGACGTGAGAGCGCGCGAACTCGCGCTCGGCGATGAACGAGCCGGGCGCGGTCAACGCTGTGCCGTTCGTTGCGAATGGGCACGGACGGAGCCGCCGCCCCGCCCCGCAGCTCAGTAGGTCGGCAGGGACGGGTCGACCTGCTTCGCCCAGGCCAGCACCCCACCGCCGACGTGCACAGCGTCGCGGAACCCGGCCTTGTGCAGGGCGGCCAGCGCGTCGGCCGAGCGGGCACCGGACTTGCAGTGCAGCACGACCGGCTTGTCCTGCGGGATCTCCGCGAGCGCCTCGCCGGAGATGATGCGGTCCTTCGGGATCAGCACCGAGCCCGGGATGCGCACGATCTCGTACTCGTGCGGCTCGCGGACGTCGATGAGGACGAAGTCCTTGCCCGCGTCCATCATCTCCTTGAGCTGCAGCGGCGTGATCGTGTGGTTGGCCGCGGCGGCCTGCGCCTCGTCGGACACCACACCGCAGAACGCCTCGTAGTCGATGAGCTCGGTGACCGGCTTGCTGTCCGGGTCCTTGCGGATCTTGACGGTCCGGTAGCTCATCTCCAGCGCGTCGTAGATCATCAGCCGGCCGAGCAGCGGCTCGCCGATGCCGGTGATCAGCTTGATGGCCTCGTTGACCATGATCGAGCCGATCGACGCGCACAGCACACCCAGCACGCCGCCCTCAGCGCAGGACGGCACCATCCCGGGCGGCGGGGGCTCCGGGTAGAGGTCGCGGTAGTTGAGGCCCTTGCCGTTCGGGGCGTCCTCCCAGAACACCGAGGCCTGGCCCTCGAAGCGGAAGATCGAGCCCCACACGTAGGGCTTGCCGAGCAGCACCGCGGCGTCGTTCACCAGGTAGCGGGTGGCGAAGTTGTCGGTGCCGTCGAGGATCAGGTCGTAGTCGCGGAAGATGTCCAGGACGTTCGACGAGTCGAGCCGCGTCTCGTGCAGCACGACCTTCACGAACGGGTTGACCTCGCGGATGGAGTCGCGCGCCGACTCGGCCTTCGACCGGCCCACGTCCGAGACACCGTGGATGATCTGGCGCTGCAGGTTGGACGAGTCGACGACGTCGAACTCGACGATGCCGAGCGTGCCCACCCCGGCGGCGGCCAGGTAGAGCAGCGCCGGGCTGCCCAGCCCGCCGGCGCCGACCACCAGCACCTTCGCGTTCTTGAGCCGCTTCTGCCCGGTCATCCCGACGTCGGGGATGATGAGGTGGCGGCTGTAGCGCTCGACCTCCTCCTTGGTGAGCTCGGCGGCCGGCTCCACGAGCGGCGGTAGCGCCATGGTCCTCAGGGCTCCTTCTGTCCGGCGTTCTTCGCCAACGTCAACGTGCCGTCACCGCCGGATTCTTCCCACCGGCCCGCGGCAACGTCCTGCCACATCCTCGTCACCGCCGCGGCGACGGCGTGCGGGGCCTCGATGTGCCCCACGTGCCCGACCCCCGGCAGCATCACCAACCGGCCGCGCGTGAGCGCGGCGGTGCGCCGGGCCAGGCTCGGCGACACCAGTCGGTCCTGCTCGCCCCACACCACCAGCGTTGGCACCCTGATCCGCGCCGCCAGCGGCCACGGCGACGGGCCGCGCAGCCAGCTGATCAGCAGCTGCCGGCCGGTCTCCTGGTGCGCTGTGTACGCCCACGGCAGCCGCGCCCGCTCCTCCAGCTCAGCGGCCAGCTCGCGCAGCCGGTGCTCCGGCACGACCGACGGATCGCCGAAGCAGATCCCGACCAGCTGCGCCGCCCGCTCGAGGGCGGTCAGGCCGCCCAGCTCGGCGCGGGCCCGCTTGCCGATCGGCCCCGGCAGCGCGGCCAGCAGCATCCGCGGATCAGCGAGCCGCCGAGGGCTGGGCCGCCGGTCCGGCACGGCCGGCGACACCAGCGTCAGCGTCGCGACCAGCTCGGGACGCCGGGCCGCCACCGACAGCGCGACGAGCCCGCCGAGCGAGTTGCCCAGCAGGTGCACCCGCCGGCCGAGCCCGGCCAGGAAGCACAGCACGGCGTCGGCGTGCCCGGACGGTGTCCAGTCCGGCACGGCGAGCGGGCGGGAGCGGCCGAACCCGGGCAGGTCGATCGCCATGCCCGCGGCGTGCGGGGCGAGCAGGCCGGCCAGGTCGGTCCAGTTGGTGGCCGATCCGGCCAGCCCGTGCACGTAGACCGCCGGGGTCCCGTCCGGGCCCGGGGTCTCGCGCACGTGCAGGGTGACGCCACCCGCGGTGATCTCCCGGCCCGGCCACGGGCCCGCGTACGGGGCCGGGTCCAGGCGCGTGGCGACGTCGGTCACGACGACGAGGATCGCCCAACCGCCCGGTGCACCGCCAGTACCCGGGACCGGACTCACGTCACCCGGTCCGTCCCACCCGGTTCACCCGACCGTGCACGAGTGGCGGGATCCCCCCTCCGGCGCGGTTTCCGGCGCCCTGGCCGGACGTTGGTAGCGGTGGGGGGCTGTGCACACCCCGCGCACACCGAGTGTGCACAGCGAGCGTGCGTGTCGAGTTCCTGCACGGTGCGTGAGGGAGGAGCTGGCGATGACGACGGCGAGCCGGCTGGCCGCGTACGGTGCGGTGCTCACGCTGACCTTCGGCGGCGCGTGGGCGCTCGGCGCCCAGGTCGGCCCGGCGCTGCCGGCCGCCTGGGCCGCCGCCGAGCACGTCCGTCCCGCCGACGATCCGGGATCCCCGGCCGACGCCTCCGGGTACCGGATGGTGCTCGACCCGTCCGCCCCGGCCGGCGAGTTCGCGTTCACCGTCACCGGGCCCGACGGCCGCCCGGTGTCCGGTTCCTCCGGTCCACCCGCGAGCGTGGTCCTCGTCCGCACCGACGGAGGCGCCCACCAGCTGCTCGCGCCGGAGCTCGGCGCCGACCACGTGTGGCGGTCTCCGCTGGCCCCGCTCTCCCCCGGCCTCTACCGCGCGCTGGCCGATCTCACCCCCGGGGGCGGGCCGCGGCTGCAGCTGTCGACCGAGCTGTTCGTGCCGGGCACGCCGCGGCCCGCGCCCACCGGGCTGTCGCGGGTCTGGCAGGGCGACGGCTACCAGGTCCGCCTCGACGGCGATCTCGTGCCCGGCAGCGCCTCACAGGTCTTCGCCACCGTCACCAAGGACGGCGCTGCGGTCACCGATCTGCAGCCGCACCTCGGCGGGTTCGGCGGGCTCGCCGTGCTGCGCCTACCGGATCTGGCCCCGCTCGCCGTGCGCGCGGACGGGCCCGCACCGACGGCTGTGGCCACGACGGGTCCGTCGGTCGCCTTCGTCGTCGACGTCCCGGAGGCGGGCACCTACCGGGTGTACTTCGACTTCCTGCACGACGGAGCCACGCACGGCGCGGCGTTCACCGTGGCCACGCGGGAGGCGCCGTGACCGCCACGATCGATCCGGCCGTCGTGCAGATCGAGCTCGGGCTGGTCGATCCACCCCCGCCGGAGCCACCGCGGGACGTGCCGCCCCCGGACCCGGCCGAGCTGCGCAGGCTGCTGGTCGCCACCGGTCTGGCGCTGCCGGTGGTCGCGCTGGCGACCGTGCCCGCGTGGCAGTTCCCGCAGTGGTCGTGGATCGCGCTCAACCTCGTCGCACCCGTCGCGGTGTGGGGCGCGTGGCCGTTCCACGCCGACGCCGTGCGGAGCCTGCGCCGGGGCCGGCCGTCCCCGGACCTGCTGGTCTCCCTCGCCGCGCTGACCGCGCTCGGCTGGTCGCTGCACGCGCTGCTGACCGGGGCGGGCACGCCGTACCTAGAGGTGGCGGCGGGGGTCCCGGCGCTGGCGCTCGCGGCCCGCTGCGCCGCCGACCGGGCCGCCCGCGTGGCCGGCGCGGGCACCGTGGTGCCGGAGATCGGGCGGATCGCCGGGGTGCTGGTGCCGGTTGTGGTCACGCTCGCCGTCGGGGCGCTCGGCTTCTGGCTGGGCGCAGGCGCGGGGACCGCGGTCGCGGTCCCGGCCGCGCTGGCGGTGCTGGTGGCCGGCTGCCCCGCCGTGCTGGTGCTGGCCGCCCCGGTCGCGCTGCTCACCGGTGCGGAGCGCGCGGCCCGGTCGGGCGCCCGGTTCACCTCGCCGGACGCGCTGGCGGCGGCTCGCCGCGTCGACGCGGTCGTGCTCCCGACGGCCGGGACGCTCACCAGCGGCCGCATGATCGTGCACCGGGTGCGCCCGCTGCCCGGCGGCGTTGCCGGCGAGGCGCTGCGGCTGGCCGGGGCGGTGCACCAGGACTGCACGGACCCGATCGGGTCGGCGCTGGTCGCCGCCGCGATCGCGGAGCACGGCGCGCTGCCCTGCGTCTCCGAGTTCGACCTGCTGCCGGGGCTGGGCGTGCGCGGCCTGGTGTCCGAGCTGGACGGCGACGTCGTGAAGGCCCATGCGGTGCTGGCCGGGCGCCCGGAGCTGCTCACCGCGCACGGCGTCGAGCTGCCCGACGCGCTGGGCGATGCGCTGGCCGCGACCGACGCGGACGGTGCCGTCGGCATCGTGGTCGCCTGGGACGGGCGGGCGCGCGCCGTGATCGCGCTGGTCGCCGATCTGTGCCCGGGCAGCGCGGCCGCGGTGGCCCGGCTGCGGGCCATGGGCGTGCGGCCGGTGCTGGTCACCCGCGACGGCCCGGCGGAGGCGGCCAGGGTGGCCGCGGACGTCGGCATCGCCCGCGAGGACGTGGTCGCGGAGGTGCCGGCCGGGCTGCGCGCCGAGCGCGTGCGCGCGCTGCAGGCCGCGGGCCGGGTCGTCGCGGCGGTCGGCGACGGCCGCGGCGACGCCGCTGCGCTCGCCACCGCCGATCTCGGCATCGCGACCGGATCGGGCGGGGCCCCGCTCGTCCTCTCCTCCGGCGAGTTGCCCCTCGTGGTGGCAGCGCTGCGGCTCGCTCGCCGCGTGGTCGGGACCGTCCGGGTGAACCTCGGCTGGGCGATGGCGGTGCACGCCGCGGCGCTGCCCGCGGCCGCGGTCGGGCTGCTCGACCCGGTGCTCGCCGGGCTGGCGGTCGCGCTGGCCGCGGGTGTCGCCGTGGTGACCGGGCTGGTGTGCCTCGGCGCGCATCGTGACGATCACTCTTCCCCGATCAGGGCTACTGACCGGTAGTGTTGTCGATCGGAGGACTCCGGTCGACGCGGGAGGTGGCTGTGAGCGAGGCACCGGCGGCGCAGCGGGGGGCTCGCCTGACCCGCGGCGCACGGCGGGCGCAGCTGCTCCTCGCCGCGCGGGACGTGTTCGCGGCCCAGGGCTACCACGCCGCCGCGATGGACGACATCGCCGAGCGGGCCGGCGTCAGCAAGCCCGTGCTCTACCAGCACTTCCCCGGCAAGCTGGAGCTCTACCGGGCGCTGCTCACCACCTACGCCGACGAGCTGGTCGCCAGTGTGGAGCGGGCGATCGCCACGACCACCGACAACCAGAAGCGGGTCGAGGCCGCGGTCGGGGCGTACTTCGACTTCGTCGCCAGTGAGGGCCAGGCCTACCGGCTGGTGTTCGAGTCCGACCTGCGCTCCCAGCCGGAGGCGGCCGCCGTCGTCGACAACGCGCTCAGCCGCTGCATCGACGCGATCGCCGATGCCGTCACCGCCGACGCCGGCCTGGACAAACCGCGCGCGAAGCTGCTCGCCGTCGGGTTGGTCGGGCTCAGCCAGGTCGCCGCGCGCTACTGGCTCGACTCCGACGAGGGGGTCCCGCGCGACGAGGCGGTCGCGCTCATGTCGAACCTCGCCTGGCGCGGGCTGTCGTCGCTCCCGCTGGTCGGCGAGGAGCGGAGAGCAGCCGCGCCGGACGCTGCGCAGAACGGTCAGGCCGGCTGATCAGACCGGGCAGGTGCCTGGTCCACCGCCCCGCGGGCGAGCCGCGCGATCGGCGCCGCCACCTCGGCCACCCGCTCGACGGGCAGCATGTGCCCGGCCCCGGGCAGCACGGTCAGCTGCGCCGACGGCAGGGCCGCGTGGATGCGCCGCGCCGCCGCCACCGGGGTGAGCCGGTCGCGGGTGCCGACGAGCACCGCGGTCGGGATGTCGGCGAACGTGGCCAGCGCGGCGTCGCGCTCGTGCGCGTCGAGCGTCGGGCGGAACCCGGCCACGGTCGCTGGCCGGCAGCTCGCGATCACCTCCGCGGTGAGGCGCCGCGCCTGCGCGCTCGGCCGCTCGCCGAGCAGCAGCCACGACAGCGCCGGAGCCAGGGCCCGCGGGCTGGCCAGCCGCGGCTTGGCCAGCCACCGGGACGAGCCGTAGAGGGCCCGCTCGCCGCGCCTGGCCAGCGCCGCGGCGCGCTGCGGCAGGCCGAGCGTGGCCTGGGCCAGCCCGCCGGACGCGGTGGCGACCAGTCCGACGCCGCGCACCCGCTCGAACAGCTGCGGGTGCCGCTCCGCGAGCGCCATCAGCGTCATGCCGCCCATCGAGTGGCCGGCGAGCACCAGCGGACCGTCGGGCGCGAGTGCCGCGATCACCGCGGCGAGGTCGTCGGCGAGCTGCTCCAGCGTCATCGTCGCGGGATCGACAGCGGCCGAGCGACCGTGCCCGCGGTGGTCGGGCCGCAGCACCCGCACGGGCGCCCTGCCGGCGACGAGGGCGCGGGTCACCGGGCCCCAGGTGCGACCGTCGAGCGTCCAGCCGTGGCTGAGCACCACCGTGACCGGGGCCGGGTCCCGGCCGTCGATCTCGACGTGCAGGGGTGCGCCGTCGGCCCCCGCCACCGTGCGTCCCACGGTTCCTCCTGATCAGATGAGGTGTGCGCGCCGCCAGAGGATCTCGGTCGGGCCGCCGATGAGCCCCTGCTCGCGCAGGAACGGCACCAGCTTGCGAGCCGACCAGCGCAGTGTCTCGTGGTAGTGCGGGTTCGCCAGCGCCGTCCTCCGGCCGACGGCGGGTTCGATGCCCACGGACGCGTAGACGTTCGGGTGGACGAGGTCGTGCGCCACGACGTGGGCGATGCGCGCGGTGAGGTAGCGGGCCAGCGCCCGCTGGGCGGCGTTGACCCCCGGCATGATCCGCATCAGCTCCTCGCGGGCGTAGCGGACGTGCCGCGCCTCCTCGGTGACGTGCACCTTGTTGACCATGCGGGTGAGCGGCTGCACGGTCTCGTCCCGCATGGCCTCGCGCTGCAGCTGGTCGAGGATCTCCTCGACGAACAGCGTGCCGGCGAACATCGCCGGGCCGTAGCCGATGGTCTTGAACAGCCTGCCCAGCTCGTGGGTGATCCGGCGCGGGCGGTAGTCGGGCACGCCGAGGCGCTCGTTGAGCCTGCCGAACATCACCGAGTGCCGGCACTCGTCGGCGATCTCGGTGAGCGCGTACTGGATGTGCTTGCTGCGCGGATCGCGGTCGTAGGCGTAGCGCAGCAGCATCTGCATGAGGATGATCTCGAACCACAGCCCGATGCGGGCGACGCTGCACAGCTCGTGCAGCGAGAGGGTGCGGCGCTGCTCCTCGGTCAGGCCGGCCCACAGCTCGGTGCCGTAGAGCGAGATCCGGTGCTGCGGGATGCCCCAGAGGCCCTCGACGAGCGGGGCGTCCCAGTCGATGTCGATCGACGGCTCGTAGGAGCGCTCGAGGGAGGAGCGGAGCAGCCGTTCCGCGGTGGTCTCCCGGTCCTGCACCTTCGCCGATCCTGCGGCTGCGCTCATCGGCGTTCCTCCTTCCGAGGCCGGCACCACCGGCGGACATCGCTGTAACCGCCGGTAACTGTTACCGATGGTACGGTGCCGCGGACCGGGCCGCGCTGTCAAGGACCGCCGGCCATCTCGATACCCGCGACCAGCGTAGACTTGCTGTAACCGGCGGTAACTGTTACGACTGGCGGGTGCCTCCCACGAACACACCGACGGCCCGAGCCGCCCGCCGCGCGGAACGCCGAGCAGAGATGGTCCAGGCCGCGGTGCAGGCCATCCGTCGCCACGGTCCGGGGGTGTCCGTCGCCGAGATCGCGGCGGAGGCGGGCATCACCAAGCCCGTCCTCTACCGGCACTTCACCGATCGCGCCGATCTGCAGCTCGCCGTCGGGCAGGAGGCCGCGGCGATGCTGCTGGCGCGGCTCGAACCAGCGCTGTCCGAGCAGGGGCTGGAGGCCGCCGCCGCCGATCCGCGGCAGTTCATCGCCGACGTCGTCGACGCGTTCCTCGCCAGCATCGAGGAGGAGCCGCACCTGTGGCGGTTCGTCGTGCACCCGACGCTGGAGCGCGCCACCGACAGCGTCGTCGAGGACGCGCGCGAGCAGATCGCGCGCATGCTCGCCACCCTCATCGGCGGCCGGCTGCGCCAGCTGGGCCTGGACTCCGGCGGCGCCGAGGCGTGGGCGCACGGCCTGGTCGGGATGGTGCAGAGCGCGGGCGACTGGTGGCTGGAGCGGCGCACGATGAGCCGCTCCGCGCTGACCGACTACCTCACGACCCTCATCTGGGGCGGCGTGTCGGGCGTGCTGGGGACCGCCGAACCGGCGTCGATCGCACCCCTGCGCGCCGTGGGACAGGAGGACGCACGTGGCTGATGCGCACACCGACGGCTGGTCGGGACCGGCCGTCCTCGTCGTGGACGGCGCGGAGATCGCCGTGCACGCCCTGCTGGACGCGCGCCACGAGCCCGTCGACGGGCGGCTGCACTGGTTCGGCAGGCTGCGCCTCGCCGACGCCCAGGAACGGCCGGACCCGGCCACTGCCGGCGACGTGGAGCTGCGCACCGGGGACGGCAGCGCACGCGGGCGGCTGGGCGAGGTCGATCTCTGGGGCCGCTACCGGATCACCGGGATCGGGCGGCCGCCGTACCGGCTGGACTGATGGCGGCTGGACTGCAGCGGCTGAACTGATGGCGACGGACGGTCCCGCGCCGGGCTCACTGGACGACGAAGCCGACCTTGCGGATCTCCTCCGGGGCGATCTCGACGTAGGCGATCTTGTCCGCCCGCACCACGTACCGGCGGCCCTTCTCGTCGGTCAGGCGCAGGACACCCTCGGAGCCGCCCGCGAGCGCCTCGTCCACCAGCTTCGCGACCTCCTCCGCGGTCTGGTCGCTGGACACCACGAGCTCGCGCGCGCTCTCCGCGATGCCGATCTTGACCTCCACCGGGAACCTCCAGGTCGTGAACGTGCGGGACGATCCGTCGTACGCGGGCCAGGCTAGTCGACCCCCGCGGGTGCGGGTGTCCGCCCTCGGTGAACCCGCCGGCGCGCTGCACCCGCCGTGGTTCAGCCGATGCCGAGCTTGGCCATCCGCTTGCCGTGGTTGGACTGCAGCCGCTTGATGAGCGCGGCGAAGTCACCTGAACCGGAGACGAGCAGCTCCGCCAGCTGGTCCCGCTCGGCCACGATGTGCTGGGCCTGCGTGACGGCCTCACCGAGCAGCCGCCTGCCCCACAGCGCGAGCCGGTCGCGCACGCGCCGGTCCGCCTCGCAGGCCGCGCGCACCTCCCGCTCCGCGAACGCGCCGTGGCCGGTGTCGGCGAGCACCTGCTGCACCAGCTCACCCGTCGGCCCGGGCAGCCACGCGGCCAGCTCGGAGTAGAAGTCGGCCGCCAACCCGTCACCGAGGTAGACCTTGACCAGCGACTCCAGCCAGCTGCGCGGCGCGGTGGAGGCGTGGTAGGCGTCGACCGCGTCCACGAACGGGCGCATCGCGTCCACGACGTCCACGCCCTGCTCGGCCAGCCGGTCCTTGATGAGCCCGAAGTGCCCCATCTCGGCGGCGGCCATCGTCGCCAGCGCGATGCGGCCCTCCAGCGTCGGAGCGGTCCGGGCGTCCTCGGCGAGGCGGTCGAAGGCCGACAGCTCGCCGTAGGCGAGCACGCCGAGGAGGTCGACGGATGCCTCGTCGAGGCCGGCTTCGGTGACCATGTCCCGGAGCCTAACCCCGGCGCGTCAGCGGGCCGGCGGATCGGCGGCCACCCCTCCGTGACCAGGAGCGGGCCCTGAACAGGACGGGAATCACGCCGACGCCCTGGCGTGTGCGGTGTCGCCGGACGGCGGTGGGCGGTACCATGCGATCAGCGCAGCGCCTCACCGGGCGCGCGCCTTACCCGCGGTCACCCGGAGCTCGGTTCCGCTCCAGCCGCAACGACATGGTGCGTGCAGCGCCTCGTTGGTTCTCCCGCTGCGTAGCGAACGGCGGTCCTGAAGAGCCGGCACCGGCATCTGTGCGCGGAGAGAGGCGATCATCCTGTCCGACGACCTGAAGAACTCCACAACAGAGCACGAGGCGGTGGCGCTCGACACCACCGATGAGGGCGCCGAGGAGGCGCGCCCGCTCACGGGCGGCGCCCCGGTCCGCCCCGACTCCCCGACCTTCGCCGAGCTTGGTGTCCGCCCCGAGATCGTGCGGGCGCTCGCCGAAGCCGGCATCGAGCGCACCTTCGCGATCCAGGAGCTGACCCTGCCGCTGGCGCTGGCCGGTGAGGACGTCATCGGCCAGGCCCGCACGGGCATGGGCAAGACGCTCGGGTTCGGCGTGCCGCTGCTGCAGCGGATCGTGCCGCCTGCCGAGCAGCCCGCGGCCACCCCCGAGGGCGAGGTGGCCGACCGCAGCAAGGACGTGCCGCAGGCGCTGGTCGTGGTGCCCACCCGCGAGCTGTGCGTGCAGGTGGCCCATGACCTCGCCGACGCCGGCAAGCACCTGGGCATCCGCGTCGTGGCCATCTACGGCGGCCGCGCCTACGAGCCGCAGCTGGCCGCGCTGCGCAAGGGCGTCGACGTCGTCGTGGGCACCCCGGGCCGGCTGCTCGACCTCGCCGAGCAGCGCCACCTGGTGCTCGGCCGGGTCCGCGAGCTGGTGCTCGACGAGGCCGACGAGATGCTCGACCTGGGCTTCCTGCCCGATGTCGAGCGCATCATGCGGATGCTGCCGGACGACCGGCACACCATGCTGTTCTCGGCCACGATGCCCGGGCCGATCATCCAGCTGTCCCGCACGTTCTTGAACAAGCCCACGCACATCCGGGCCGAGGAGGCTGGGCAGGGCTCCACCCACGAGCACACCCGCCAGCTCGTCTACCGCGCGCACGCACTGGACAAGGTCGAGCTGATCTCGCGGGTGCTGCAGGCCGAGGGCCGCGGCCTCACCATGATCTTCACGCGCACGAAGCGCACCGCGCAGCGTGTGGCCGACGACCTGGCCGAGCGCGGGTTCGCCGCTGCCGCCGTGCACGGCGACCTGGGCCAGGGCGCCCGCGAGCAGGCGCTGCGGGCGTTCCGCTCCGGCAAGATCGACGTGCTGGTGGCCACCGACGTCGCCGCCCGCGGCATCGACGTCAACGACGTCACCCATGTGATCAACTACCAGTGCCCCGAGGACGCCAAGACCTACGTCCACCGCATCGGCCGCACCGGCCGCGCGGGCAAGGCCGGCGTCGCGATCACGCTCGTCGACTGGGACGAGCTGCACAAGTGGGCGCTGATCGACGAAGAGCTCGGCCTGGGCATCACCGAGCCGCGCGAGACCTACTCCACCTCGCCGCACCTCTACACCGACCTGGGCATCCCCGAGGACGCGGGCGGCCGGCTGCCGCTGGCCAAGCGCACCCGCGCCGGGCTGGACGCCGAGTACGTCGACAGCGAGGGCGACCACCACAGCCGGTCGAAGCCGCGCAACCGCCGCCGCCGCGAGGAGGAGGTCACGGCGACGCGGCGCCGTCGGGTCCGCACCCGCACCCGCGGCGGGGCCGTGGTCCGCGCCGCTGACACCGACGGTGCGCCGAGCACGGAGGGCTCTTCCGAGGACCACGAGGCCCGCGAGGCCCGCGTCGTGACCGCCGTGAGCGGTGAGGGCGAGGGATCCGCCGACGGCGCCCCCCGCCGGCGCCGTCGGCGCGGCGGCCGACGTCGCCGCGGCGAGGGTGCTGCCGAGCAGCGCGTCGGCGGCGAGTCCGGGGCCGACCTCGGCAGCGACGCCGCCGCCAGCTGAGCCACCGGCCGGTTCCGGTGCCGACGACGCAGGCCGCGCCTCCGGTGCACCCGCCGGGGAACGGTCCGCGGCGCCCGGCACCGGAACGGCGCACCCGCGGCGACGTGGTGGCCGCCGTGCTGATCGGCGTGCTCCTGCTCGCTGCCGTCACCCTGTTCGGTGCGTCGAGCGACGCCGCCCGCACCACGTCGGAGCCCGCCGCCACGCCGATCCCGCCGCCGCCGGCGCAGGCCACGGCCGTCCCCGCGGCGTTCGCCGAGGCCTGGCGGGCCCCGAGCGACGCGACGGACACCCCGGTCGTGGCCGGCAACGCGGTCGTCACCGGCGACGGGAGCACGGTCAGCGGGCACGTCGCGGCGACCGGGGAGGTCGCCTGGACCTACGCCCGCGATGTGCCGCTGTGCACCGTCGGGTCCGGGTTCGACGCGCTCGCCGACGCGGCGCGGGTGCTCGCGCTCTACCGCAACGGCGAGTGGTGCAGCGAGCTGACCGCGCTGCGGCCGGACACCGGCACCCGCGCCGCGGCCCGCAACCCGGACCTGCGCTCCGACACCGCCCTGATCGGCAACGGCACGCTCGTGGCCGGCACCGGCGTCCGCACGATCGAGGTGATGCGCTACGACCTCGTGCGGACGCTGGAGTACGGGTACCTCGAGGCGCCGGTGAACGAGGGCGCTCAGCCGCGCCCCACCTGCCTGCACACCAGCGCGCTGCTCGGCCCGGACCAGCTGGCCGTGGTCGAGCGCTGCCCAGGTGAGCCGGCTGACCGGCTCACCCTGCTCGATCCCGACGACACCAAGGACGGCAGGCCCGTCGAGCGCTGGTCCGTACCGCTGGCGGCGGCCGGGGCCGGGCTGGTCGCCGTCACCGGGGACCGGGTCGCGGTCGTGCTGCCCGGTCCGGCCCGCATCGTCGTGTTCGACGAGGCCGGCACCCAGGTCGCCGCCGTCCCGGTCGACGTGTCCGACGCCGCGCTCGCCGCGGCTGCGGAACCACCCGCCGGGGTGCCCGCCACCAGCTCGGACGTGCGCCAGCTGACGTGGTGGACCGGCGCCGACACGATCCTGCTCGATCCCGAGTCACTCATCCCGCTGGCCACGGTCGAGGACACGCTGGGCCCCGGCGTCACCTACGGCGACGCCACGCTCGTGCCCGTCCCGGAGGGGCTCGCGGTGGTCGGCCGCAGCGGTGCCGGCAGCGATCCGGTGGTGCGCACGATCCCGGTGGCCCGCGCCGACCGCACCGCCCCGGTGCGGCTGGCCACGCAGGGCGCGGTGCTGGTCGAACAGCGCGGCGACCAGATCGTCGCGCTCGTCCCCGCCCGGTGACGACGCGCGCGCGGTGGGGCACCCTGGCGGCGTGACCACCACGACCGGCTACTTCGCGCCCGGCAGCCCCACGCGGACGGTGATCGGCGATCCGGCCGCTCTCGTCGGCGGGATCAGCGCGCTCTACCTGCAGGCGCTGCACCCGCGGGCGATGGCGGGAGTGCTGGAGCACTCCAGCTTCCCCGACGAGTTCTGGCCGCGGCTGAACCGCACCATCCAGTACGTCACCGCGCTCGCGTTCGCCGACACCGCCACGGCCGACGAGGCGATCGCCCGGGTGCGCCGCATCCACCGGGCGGTCCGCGGCACCGACCCGGTCACCGGTCGGCCGTACGCAGCGGACGATCCCGACCTGCTGACCTGGGTGCACGTGTGCGAGGTCAGTTCGTTCAGCACCGCGGTGCGCCGCGTCGGGGCGATCGACGACGCGCAGGTCGATGCGTTCCTCGCCGAGCAGGTGCGGGCGGCCGAGCTGCTCGGCGCCACCGGCGTGCCGACGAGCCGCGCGGAGGTCGAGGCGTACTTCGGTCGGGTGCGGCCGGAGCTGGTCGCGAGCCCGATCGCCAAGCAGGCGGCACGTCGGCTGCTCGTGCCGCCGATGCCGTGGCGGGTCGCGCTGTTCACGCCCGCGCGGCCGGCGTGGGCGGCGCTGGCGAGCATCGCGATCGGGCTGCTACCGGACTGGGCGCGGCGGATGTACGGGATCCCGGTGCTGCCGGGATCGGACCTGGTGACCGATGCGTCCCTGCGCGCGGTGCGGGCAGCGGCGCTGGCCGCCCGCCGGATCTCCGGCCGCCGCCCGCCGGAGTGAGGCCACCTCGGGCCTAGACGATCCAGGCGAGTGCGAGCAGCAGGACGGTCGTCAGCAGGACGACGGCCGATCCGAGCAGGCCGCGCACCCCCGGGTGCCGGTCGGCGTACCGCTGCGCGGCCACCGCCACGACCGCGGCGACCAGGTGCCCGCCGATGCGGCCGAGGCCCGGCCCGGGTGCGTCGTGGCCGGCCGCGATCAGCCAGGCCAGGCTGAGCGCCAGCAGCATCGCGACGAGGCCGCCGGCCAGCAGCCCCGTGCACCCGCGCACGATCCTCACGCCGGCAACCCCGCCCACGCCGGCTGTTCCGGGGCCGCGGCCCGCCCCTCCGGGCAGTTGCGCCGCATGTCGCACGCACCGCAGCGGGGCCCGGTGCGCGGCGGGAACAGCCGCTCGGGATCGCCGCCCGCCGCCAGCTCGGCGGTGGCGTCGGCGAGCGCCGCGGCCGTCTCCTCCGCGGCGGCCAGGTGCGCGGCGATCGTGTCCGCGTCGTGCTCCCAGGCCGCGACCGTGCCTGTGGGCAGGTGGTGCAGCTCGACCTGGCGGCACGGGCGGCGCAGCGTGCGCTCGGTGGCCAGTGCGTAGAGGGCGAGCGCCGCGGAGTCGCGGGCGTCCTCCGGGGTGGGGCGGCGCCCGGTCTTGTAGTCGACGATCACGTGCTCGCCGCCGCGGCGGTCGATGCGGTCGACGCGGCCCTCGGCGACGATCCGGCCGGTGCTCACGCTGACCCACGTCTCCAGGCCGGCGATCTCGACATCGGCGGGCAGCTCGGCGGCGTAGTCGGCGACCCAGCCGCGCGCCCGGTCGCGGTACTCGGCGGCCTGCTCGGCGTCGCGGAAGCCCTCGCTGGACCAGTGGGCGTCGACGAGCGCGGCGGCCCGGTCCGGGGTGCGCGCCTCGGCGGGCAGGCCGAGCAGGGCGCGCAGGGCGAGGTGGACGACGGCACCGAGCGTGGCGGCCGCCTGCGCGCCGCCGCGGGGCGGGGCCGGGCGGTCGAGGTAGGTCATGCGGTAGCGGCGGCGGCAGTCCGCCCACACCGCGAGCCGCGCCGGGGTGACCCGCACCAGCCGGGGGGTGTCGAAGTCGAGCCCGAGCTGCACACCGCAACGGTAGCCCGCCGCGGGCGCCGTCCCGGTGCGGGATCAGCCGTGCAGGACCGGGATCCCGGTGGCCTGCGCGACCAGCTTCTCCAGCGCCTCGGGATCGGTGGTCTCCGCCGCGATCGGGGTCGTCTTGTTGGTGCCGTGGTAGTCGCTCGATCCCGTCACGACCAGCCCGAGCTCCTCGGCCATCCGGCGCAGCAGCTCGCGGTCCTCCGGGGAGTGGTCGGGATGGTCGACCTCCACACCGGTGAGCCCGATCGCGGCGAGCTCCTCCAGCCGTGACGGCTCGACGACCCGGCCTCGCCGCCGCGCCAGCGGGTGCGCGAACACCGTGACCCCGCCGGCCGCGGTGATCATCTCGATCGCCGTCTCGACGGGGGTGTCCACCTTCGGCACGTAGTAGGGGCTGCCGGTGTAGAGCAGCTCCGCGAACGCCTCGTTCACCGACCCCACCACGCCGGCGGCGACGAGCGCGCGGGCCAGGTGCGGGCGGCCGGCCGAGGCGCCCTCCGGCACGAGCGCCATCACCGTCTCGACGTCGACCGGATAGCCGTCGGCGGCCATGTTCTCGGTGATGCGCCGCAGCCGGGCGTCGCGCTCGCGGCGCAGCCGAGCCTGCTCGGCGACGATCGCCTCGTGCTGCGGATCGAACAGGTAGCCGAGCAGGTGGACCGACACCGGGCGGTCGCCGCGCCCGGTCGGGCTCACGCACGAGAACTCCGAGCCGCGCACCAGCGCCATGCCCGGCCGCAGCGCCGCCGCGGCCTCGTCCCAGCCGCGGGTGGTGTCGTGATCGGTGATCGCGAGCACGTCGACGCCCGCGGCGTGCGCCACCTCCACCAGCCCGGCAGGGGTGTCGGTGCCGTCGGAGGCGGTGGAGTGGGTGTGCAGGTCGATGCGCGGAACGGCCACGGCCCAGGCTAGCCCGTCCGCGGCGCGCGGCTCTGCCGGGTCGTGCGCCGGGTCACCTCCGCCAGCGCGGCCGGGCCAGCATGCCCGTCGCCCGGGTCTTGCCCTTCTCCCCGAACACCAGCTCGGAGAGCGCCTCGTAGACCTCCTCCGGGCGCGGCATGTAGTCGATGCGGTTGAGCGCCTGGATCTGCCCGGCGGACTCGACGATGAGCGTGCCGTAGCCGAGCATGCGCCCGCCGAGGCTGCGCTCGAACGTCAGGTCGGTGACCTTGCCGAGCGGCATCATCCCGACCTTGTGCACGATGAAGCCCTGCGCGAGCATCACGCGCTTGTCGGTGATCACGATGCGCTCGATCCACCACAGGATCGCCAGCCCCGTGAACCGCAGCACGGCCATCAGGGCCAGGTAGAACGTGAGGTTGTCGATCAGGAAGTGGGCAGCCTCGTTACCGGTGGGCGTCAACCGCTCGATGAGCACCATGGCCAGCACGAACAGCGCGGTCTGCACCAGTGGCTTGACCATGTACGCCCAGTGCTGACGCACCCGGATGACTCGCCGCTCCGTGGGGAGCAGGTACTCGTCGATCTCCCGTGGCGCGAGCACCGCTACACGACGGACGTGATGAAGGTGACGATCTGCTCCGCGCCGTCCCGCAGCAGGCCCAGACCGTCGGTCACGAGATTGCCGGCGGTCTGCGGGCGGGTGAACACGAAGAACAGAGCCAGTGCCACCACGATGAGAGTGAGCAGCTTCTTCAAGTCCACCTGACCGCCGATCCCCCGAGGAGTAGCGCCGATTCCCTCGTGCTTTTGTACCGCATCTACGGGGTCGATGGTATCCGGCGCGCGGCCCCGCATCGGGGAGTCCTTGCGCGCCCCGGCGACACGGAACGCAACGCCCTCTACTCCGCCGGTGTGACCCCGTCCGGAGCGCTGCGACCCGACCCGGACGGGGTCCGCCGAGATCAGCTCACCGGGGTCGGGCGGCCCGGCTGCTCGCCGCCGCGCGCCTCGCCGTACGACCGCTTCGGGACCATCACCTTGCGCCGGAACGTGCAGACGACCGTGCCGTCCTGCTTGTAGCCGCGGGTCTCGACGTACACGATGCCGCGGTCGTCCTTCGACTTCGACGGGATCTTGTCCAGTACCTCGGTCTCGCCGTAGATCGTGTCGCCGTGGAAGGTCGGCTTGATGTGCTTGAGCGACTCCACCTCGAGGTTGGCGATCGCCTTGCCCGAGATGTCCGGAACGGACATTCCCAGAAGAAGCGAGTAGATGTAGTTGCCGACCACGACGTTCCGCTTGAACTCGGTGGTCTCCTCCGCGTAGTGCGCGTCCATGTGGAGCGGGTGGTGGTTCATCGTGAGGAGGCAGAACAGGTGGTCGTCGTACTCGGTGACCGTCTTGCCGGGCCAGTGCTTGTAGACCGCCCCGACCTCGAACTCCTCGTAGTACCTGCCGAACTGCAACGCTGTCGCCTCCATCGCCGAGATCGCACTCGTAGCGGTAATCTATCTGTTGGCCCTACGCAGGACGAGGAGGTGAGCGCGGTGCCACAGGCACCCGGATGCAGTAGTCGCCGCGTTCCCGGTCCGGCGGTTCATCGAGGCCACGAGCCGAGCCACTGAGCTCCCAGCCGGTCGGGGACGCACGAACCGTCGATCCCGCGCGCCGCACGCACGTTCGACGCGCGCCCCCGAACGTCTGGAGGTGCTCACGTGCCGCACCTGTCTGCACTCCGCCCGGCCGCGCTGCGCGGCCGCAACACCAACAACGCGCCGCGCATGCTGCGCAAGCCGGCCACCCCGCTGGACGAGCACATCGTCGACTGCGCGGTGTACGTCGACGGTCGCCGTCTGCCCGGCCGGTGGACGCACGAAGGCGCCATCAGCGAGGTCCGCCGCCGCGGCGAGGGCTTCGTCTGGATCGGGCTGCACGAGCCCGAGGAGGAGCAGCTCGCCGGCATCGCGGACGTGTTCCAGCTGCACGAGCTGGCCGTCGAGGACGCCGTGCACGCCCACCAGCGCCCCAAGCTGGAACGGTACGAGGACACCCTGTTCATGGTCCTCAAGACCGTCTGCTACCTCGGCAACTCGGCGCCGCAGACCGAGCACGAGATCGTCGAGACCGGCGAGGTCATGGTGTTCCTCGGCCACGACTTCGTGATCACGGTGCGGCACGGCGACCACACCGGGCTGCGGGACGTGCGGCGCAAGCTGGAGAACGATCCTGAGCAGCTCGCGCTCGGTCCGGCCGCGGTGCTGCACGCGATCGCCGACCACGTCGTGGACACCTACCTCGCCGTCACCGAGACCATCGAGGACGACATCGAGGAGATGGAGCGGCAGGTGTTCTCGCCGCGGTCCTCGATGGACGCCGAGCAGATCTACCTGCTCAAGCGCGAGGTGCTGGAGCTGCGGCGGGCCGTCGTGCCGCTGGGGGTGCCGGTGCGCAAGCTCACCGAGGGGTACAGCTCGCTGGTGCCGCACGAGGTGCGCCAGTACTTCCGCGACGTCGACGACCACCTCAGCACCGCCACCGAGCGCATCGCCGGCTTCAACGAGCTGCTCACCACGCTCGTCGACGCCGTGCTGGCCAAGATCACCATGCGGCAGAACAACGACATGCGGAAGATCACCGCATGGGTGGCCATCATCACGGTCCCGACGATGATCGCGGGCCTGTACGGCATGAACTTCGACAACATGCCCCTGCTGCACGATCCGGCCGGGTACTGGCTGGTCGTGGGCTTCACGGCGATGATCTGCCTGGGCCTGATCCGGTTGTTCCGCCGCAACGAATGGCTGTGACCGGATTCCGGTTCCTGCGCAGGCCCCGCTGGGCCGAGCAGGAACCGACGTGGCGCGACGCGGCGCCCACCGCGATCGAGCAGGCCCTGCGGGCCGCGCTGGCCCGCCCGTCCGGGGGCTGGTACGTCCTCTGCGCCGCGTCCGACGTCCGTCCGGGCAAGGTGTTCGCCCGCACGGTCGCCGGGCGCGAGGTGGTGGCGTGGCGCGGCCCGGGCGGCGCGGTGCACGCCGGGCCCGGCTCCTGCCCGCACCTGGGCGCCCCGCTGTGCGACGCGGCGGTGCACCGCGGCTCGCTGGTGTGCCGCTGGCACGGGCTCGCGCTGGGCCCGCAGGGCCGGCCGGGGTGGCGGGTACTGCCGGTGCACGACGACGGCCTACTGGTGTGGGTGCGGCTCGACGACGTCAGCGGGGAGCCGCCGACCGAGCGGCCCTGCACCGGGCCGCGGCCACCCGCCGACCGCAGCGTGGGCGCCGTCGCGACGATGATCGGCCGCTGCGCCCCGGAGGACGTGCTGGCCAACCGCCTGGATCCCTGGCACGGCGTGTGGCTGCACCCGTACTCGTTCGCGCAGCTCGCCGTGCTCGACCACGATCCGGAGCGGTTCCGGCTCTCGGTCACCTACGCGCTCGGCCGGCGGGTCGGCGTCCCGGTGATCGCCGAGTTCAGCTGCCCCGATCCGCGCACGATCACGATGGAGATCGTCGGCGGGGAGGGGACCGGCAGCGTGGTGGAGACCCACGCCACCCCGCTCGGCGACGGGCCGGACGGGCTGCCGCGCACCGCGGTCATCGAGGCCGTCGTCGCGCACTCGGACCGGAAGGGGTTCGCGCACGCGGTGCGAGCGGCCGCCGCGCTGCGCCCGGCGATGCGGTTCGCGGCGCGACGGCTGTGGCGCGACGACCTCGCCTACGCCGAGCGGCGCTACGCGGTGCGCACGGGCGCGGTGCGGTAGCTCGTCCGGTCCGTCGCAGTGACCAGCACGGCGCCGCAGAGCACGGCCGCGCCGATCCAGCCGGTGATCCCGATCCGGTCGCCCAGCAGCAGGGCGGCCAAGACAGCGGCGGTCACCGGTTCCAGCAGCGCCAGCACCGCCCCGACCCCGGCCGGAGCGGTGCGCAGACCAGCGAAGTAGGCGGTGTACGCCAGCGCCGTCGGCGCCACCGCGAACGCGGCGAGCAGGATCAGCGCCCCGGGCGTCGGGGCGAACGCGAGCCCGCCGGGCAGCAGAGCGGCCACGGGCAGGACGAGCGCACCGCCGACGACGAACGCCGGCCCCACGGTCGCCGAAGCGTCCAGGTCGGCGACCGGGCGCGCTTGCAGCACCGTCATCAGCGCGAACGCGCACCCGGCCGCCGCCGCGGCGAGCAGCCCCGGTCCGAGTTCGCCGCTCGGGCCGACGAGCAGGACGAGCCCGGCCACGGCGGCACCGACGCCGAGCACGGCCCGCGGGCCGATCGGCCGCAGCCGCGCCACCCGCTCCACGACCAGCACGGCGATCGGTGAGCTCCCGATCGTCACCAGCGTCGCGAGGCTGACCGACGTCGTGGCGACGGCGGCGAAGTAGCCGCACTGGAACAGCGCGGCGAGCACCCCGATCACGGCGACCCGCCACCACGCGGCGCGGGACCGCGGGAGGGCACGGCGGACGAGGAGGCCGAGCGCGCACAGCAGCAGGCCGCCGCCGGCGAGCCGGTAGCCGGCGACGGCCACCGCGGACAGCCCGGTGGCGCCGGCCAGCGCCTGACCGAGCAGGCCGCCGGTGCCCCACAGGACGCCGGCGAGGGCGAGCAGGGGAACACCGGAGCGGGCGCGCCCAGGGGTGGACGTGGAAGAGGAGACATGCATCGAGAAGGCACTCCGAAGATCACGGGAACGGACGGGCGCGGACGCAGCGCGGTCCCGTGCGGTCGCGGACGCGCGCGGCTAAGCGCGCGGAGGCGGAGTGCTGAGGAACGTCAGATGCACGGAGGAGACGTTAGCCGGGCGCGGGGACGGCAGCAAAGCCACAGCGCTTCATTGCGCCCAGCTCCTCCGTCGCCGGATCGCCGCTCACGCACCCTGATGTCGACGACGGCTCCTCCAGTGCTCACGCCCTCGTCCCTCGGGCGCTGCGCGCCTCCCCCACCGACGTCGACGCGCGCGAGCAGTGTTCGATTGCGCCCAGCTCCTCCGTCGCCGGATCGCGGCTCGCGCACCCTGATGTCGACGACGGCTCCTCCAGTGCTCACGCCCTCGTCCCTCGGGCGCTGCGCGCCTCCCCCACCGACGTCGACGCGCGCGAGCGCGGTGCTCAACTTCCGGGTGGGGAGCGGTCATGCGCGGTGAGGCCGTCCCGCGGTACGAGGCCGGGCGCCGTGGAGGTGGATCACGTCCACCGGAACTGCGCACCGCCCGGACATGGCCGCGCGGAACCGGCCGACCCGGGACCGCGGGCTACTTCTCCGGGTCGGGCTTGCCCTGCACCGGGATCCCCGACGGCGGTGTGGGCGACTCGTTGCCGAACCCGCTCACCTGCGGCTCGGCGGCCCCGACCTCCGGCGCCGGGGTCTCGGCGGTCTTCTCAGGGGCCACCTCAGCGGCCTTCCCAGCGGCCTTCTGAGCAGTCTCGGGCCCCGCGGGCTCGAGCACCTCGGTCGGTTGCTCCGCCACCCCCTCCGGCACCGCCTCCTCGGGGTTCGGCGGGCGCCGGCCGAGGAAGGTGTGCAGGATGTGCTGCTGCCAGCCGGGCATGGTCTGGTGCAGCACGTCGACGAACCCGCAGGCCTTCATGCGGGTGGTGAGCGCCTCCACCCCGTCGAACTCCATGACGCTGCGCCACAGGTACCGGTAGAGGCCCGCGTCGCCGGTGCGGATCTTGCCGAGCGGGATGATGATCCCCCAGCTGACCAGGCTCCACACGAACTCGGCGCGGAACGAGTCGCGCACGGAGTACTCGTGCAGCGCCAGCGGGGCGCCGGGCTTCAGCAGCCCGAAGAGGGTGCGCAGGGCCGCGTTCGGGTCCTCGACGTTGCGGATCAGGTAGGCGGCGAGGATCCCGTCGAACGGGCCGGTCACGCCGGCCCGTTCGAGGTCCTCGACGTCGCCCTGCACGAAGGTGACGTTGCCGGTCCAGGTCTTGCGCCGGGCCTCGGCGAGCATCTCGCCGGACGCGTCGACCGCGACGACCTCGGCTTCCGGGGCGGCGTCGAGCAGTGCGGCCGTCGACGCTCCGGTGCCGCAGCCCACGTCGAGCAGCCGCATGCCCGCGCCGCCCTTGAGCCCCATGCGCTTGGTGGTGATGCGCAGGTGCTCGTGGTAGTTCCGGTCGGCGCCGACCATCCGGTCGTAGGTGCGCGCGTGCGCGTCGAACGACTTGATCAGACTGGTCGCGTCGACGCGCTTTCCGGCACCCTGAGGGGTCACGCCGGCGAGGTCCCTGAGCCGCTCGTCCCCATGGCCAGCTTGGCCAGGAGCTCGCGGGCCTTCTCCGCGTTGCGCGGCTGGCAGAGCACGTCGTACCGGCCGGCCACGATCTGGCTCGCGGAGGTGAAGTCGCGCCGCCCGCGCGACGCTCCGTAGCCGACGGCCGCGAAGACGAGACCGAACACGACACCGGAGACCACGCCGACCAGGATCGGCCCGAACGCGGACCCGGCCGGGTTGAAGAACGCCAGCAGCAGGCCCACGAAGAGACCGAACCACGCGCCGGACAGCGCACCCGACAGCAGGACCCGGCCCCACGTGAGTCGGCCGATGACCCGCTCGACGAGCATCAGGTCCACCCCGACGATCGTGACGTCCCGGACCGGGAAGTCGGAATCGGCGAGGTGGTCGACGGCGCGCTGCGCCTCCTCGTACGTGGCGTACGAGCCGACGGGCCAGCCGCTGGGCGGGGTGGGCAGGCTGGGCAGTCCGGGTGCGGGCCGCCCAGCCCCGCCGAACGGTGCGGTCACTGGTGCCTCCTCGACGATGGTGCAGACCGCATGGTGTTCACGGTCCTCCATGATGTCAACGTCCCACACTCCGTCGAGGTGCCCGAAAGCTCCCGTTCAGGGCAGCGGTGACGCCCCGCTCAGCGGATCTTGTACTCCCGCAGCAGGCCCCGGCTGATGATCGTCTTCTGGATCTCCGAGGTGCCCTCGCCGATGAGCAGGAACGGCGCCTCGCGCATCAGCCGCTCGATCTCGTACTCCTTGGAGTAGCCGTAGCCGCCGTGGATGCGGAAGGCCTCCTGAGTGACCTCGGCGCAGTACTCGCTGGCGAGCAGCTTGGCCATGCCGGCCTCGACGTCGTTGCGCTGGCCGCTGTCCTTGAGCCGGGCGGCGTTGACCATCATCAGGTGGGCGGCCTCGACCTTCGTGGCCATCTCGGCCAGCTTGAACGCGATGGCCTGGTGCTCGGCGATCGGCTTGCCGAACGTGGTGCGCTGCTGGGCGTACTCGACAGCCAGCTCGAACGCGCGGATCGCGATGCCGCAGGCGCGCGCGGCCACGTTCACGCGGCCGACCTCCACGCCGTCCATCATCTGGACGAAGCCGCCGCCGCGCTTGCCGCCGAGGATCTGTTCGCCCGAGATCCGGAAGCCCTTGAACACCATCTCGGTGGTGTCCACGCCCTTGTAGCCCATCTTGGCGATCTTGCCGGGCACCGTGAGACCGGGAGCGACCTCGCCGTAACCGGTGGGCTTCTCGACCAGGAAGCAGGTCAGGTTCTGGTGCGGCTTGGGCTTGCCCTCGTCGGTGCGCACCAGCACCGCGGTCAGGTTCGAGGTGCCGCCGTTGGTCAGCCACATCTTGGCGCCGTCGATGACGAAGTCGTCACCGTCCTGCACCGCGCGCGTCTTGATCGCGGCCACGTCGGAGCCGAGGTCGGGCTCGGACATGGAGAACGAGCCGCGCACCTCACCGGTGGCCATCTTCGGCAGGTACTTCTGCTTCTGCTCGTCGGTGCCGTGCTGCATGAGCATGTACGCGACGATGAAGTGGGTGTTGATGACCCCCGAGACGCTCATCCAGCCGCGCGCGATCTGCTCCACGACCAGCGCGTAGGTCAGGAGCGACTCGCCGAGCCCGCCGTACTCCTCCGGGATGGTGAGCCCGAACAGGCCCATCTCCTTCATCCCGTCGACGATGTCCTGCGGGTAGGTGTCCTCGTGCTCGAGCGCCGAGGCGTGCGGAATGATCTCCTTGTCCACGAACGTCCTGACCGTGGCCAGGATCTCCTGCTGGACCTCGGTCAGACCGGCGGTCTGGGCGAGCTTTGCCATCGTTCCTCCCGGCGCTGGGCGCCACAACTGGGTCTGTCGGTGCTTGGCATATCGAGCACGGCGAGGTGAATCGTCTCACGGAACGCCGAGCCCGGTCGGTGATCACGGGCGAGGACGCCGTCGACGCACGCCGCGGGCGGTGACGAGGTCATCGTCACCGCCCGCGATCGCCGATGCGGATCAGTCCTCCGGCGGGGTCCAGATCTGCTTGCGCTGCAGGCCGGCAGCGCGCCCCTTCGCGCTGATCACCAGCGCCATCTTGCGGCTGGCCTCGTCGATCATCTCGTCGCCGAGCATCGCTGCGCCGCGCTTGCCGCCCTTCTCCGAGGTGAACCAGGCGTAGGCGTCGAGGATGTTCTCGGCGTGGTCGTAGTCCTCCTGCGTCGGGCTGAACACCTCGTTCGCGGCGTCGATCTGGCCCGGGTGCAGCACCCACTTGCCGTCGAAGCCGAGCGCGGCCGAGCGGGCGGCCACCCGGCGGAACCCGTCGACGTCGCGGATCTGCAGGTAGGGCCCGTCGATGGCCTGCTTGCCGTGGGCCCGGGCGGCCATGAGGATCGACATCAGGATGTGGTGGTAGGCGTCGCCGACGTCGTAGCCGGGCGGCTGCTCCCCCACCACCAGCGACTTCATGTTGATCGAGGCCATGAAGTCGGCCGGGCCGAAGATGATCGTCTCGACGCGGGGCGACGCGGTGGCGATCGCCTCCACGTTGAGCAGGCCCTTGGCGTTCTCGATCTGCGCCTCGATGGCGATGCGACCGACCTCGTAGCCCATCGTCTTCTCGATCTGCGTGAGCAGCAGGTCGAGTGCGACGATCTGGTCGGCCGTCTGCACCTTCGGCAGCATGATGGCGTCGAGGTTGGCGCCCGCGCCCTCGACCACCTCGGTGACGTCGCGGTAGGTCCACTCGGTGGTCCAGTCGTTGACGCGGACGACGCGGATCTTGTCTCCCCAGCCGCCTTCGTTCAGCGCCTGCACGATCGTCTTGCGGGCACCGGGCTTGGCCAGCGGGGCGCAGGCGTCCTCCAGGTCGAGGAAGACCTGGTCGGCGTTGAGGGTGCGCGCCTTGTCGATGAACTTCTGACTCGATCCCGGCACGGCCAGGCAGGAGCGGCGGGGGCGGAGCTGGGAGGTCACAGGCGACTCCTCGTCGAGACGGTTGGGCTCGCGTGTGATGCTGGCACGCGGTGCCGTTCCACGGGGACATGAGGTGATTGGTTTCTCACCCACACAAGGTCACAGGGGTCGTCCGACCGTGCGGTGTGCGCCCCGGGTGGATCACGGTCCTGCCCAATAGGCTCTGGTCATGGGCGGCGAACGACTCTTCGTGGCGCCGATGGTGGGCTTGCCGATCGTCGGCCCCGACGGGGAGCGCATCGGGAAGGTGCGCGATCTCGTCGCGTCGCTGCGCGTCGACACCCAGCCGCCCCGGGTGCTGGGCCTGGTGTGCGAGCTGGCCACCCGGCGGCGGATCTTCATCCCGATGCTGCGCGTGGCCGCCATCGACCCGAGCGCGGTCACCCTCACCACCGGCTCGGTGAGCCTGCGCGGGTTCGTCCAGCGCCCGAACGAGACGCTGGTCGTCGGCCAGCTCATCGACGCCCGCGTGCAGCTGGCGGAGTCGGGCGAGCAGGTCGTGGTCGTCGACGCGGCCATCGAGCAGACCCGCACCCGCGACTGGATCGTGGGGCGGCTCGCGGTGCGCGCGCGGCGCCACGGGCTCGCCCGGCGCGGCCAGGTGCAGGTCGTGCACTGGAGCGCGGTCAGCGGCCTGACGCTCACCGACCGGCAGGGCACCGCCGGGCTGCTCGCGGTGTTCGAGACGATGCGCCCGGCCGACGTCGCGGCCGCGCTGTCGGAGCTACCGCAGAAGCGCCAGTTCGAGATCATCGACGCGCTCGACGACGAACGCCTCGCCGACGTGTTCGAGGAGCTGTCCGAGACCGACCAGCGCCAGCTGATCGCCCACCTGGATCCGCAGCGGGCCGCCGACGTCCTGGAAGCCATGTCCCCCGACGACGCCGCGGACCTCCTGGGCGAGCTGCCCGACGCCGAGCGCGAGCACCTGCTCGGGCGCATGGCCCCCACCGAGTCGGCGCCGCTGCGGCGGCTGCTGTCGTACTCGTCGGACACCGCGGGCGGGCTCATGACCCCGGAACCGATCATCCTGCGCCCCGACGCCACCGTCGCCGAGGCGCTCGCGCACGTGCGCAACCCGGACATCCCGCCGGCGCTGGCCAGCATGGTGTTCGTCTGCCGTCCGCCGACCGAGACCCCGACCGGCCGCTACCTGGGCTGCGTGCACACCCAGCGGCTGCTGCGCGAGGCGCCGTTCGACCTGGTCGCGGGCATCGTCGACACCGATCTGGCGCGGTTGTCGCCGGACGCGACGCTCGCCGAGATCACCCGGTACTTCGCCACCTACAACCTGGTGGCCGGGCCCGTGGTCGACGCGGAGGAGCACCTGCTGGGTGCGGTGACCGTCGACGACGTGCTCGACCACCTGCTGCCCGACGACTGGCGCGACCAGCTGCCCGAGGACGACGACGCGACCGGGGAGCTGGACATCCGCGAGATCACCGCCGCACTGGAGGACCCGACGAGATGAGCAGGGATGCCTGAGGCGGGCCGGCGGCGCCTCGACCAGCCGCGCGCGACCCGTACCCGGCTCGAGTTCGATCCCGAGCGCTTCGCGCGCTTCTCCGAACGGGTCGCCCGGTTCTTGGGCACCGGCCGGTTCCTGGCGATCCAGACCGTGATCGTCGTGTCGTGGATCGCGCTGAACGTGGTGCTGGCGGCGCAGGACCAGTGGGACCCCTACCCGTTCATCCTGCTCAACCTGGCCTTCTCCACCCAGGCCGCGTACGCCGCCCCGCTGATCCTGCTCGCGCAGAACCGGCAGGACGACCGCGACCGCATCGCTCTGGAGGAGGACCGCAGGCGCGCCGAACGCACCAAGGCCGACACCGAGTACCTGGCCCGCGAGCTCGCCGCGCTGCGGCTGGCCGTCGGCGAGATGGCCACCCGCGACTTCCTGCGCGGCGAACTCGACAAGCTGGCGGAGCGACTGGGCGCGGCGGAGCGCCCGCGCAGCGGGAAGGTCAGCCGGCCAGGCGGCGGCTGATCGCCTCCAGCGACATCAGGCTGGATGGGTCGAGTCTGGCCACGAAGTGGCGGTGCACCCCGGTCAGGTGCACCCGGGACGCAGCGCGCAGCCGGGCCAGCCCGGCGTCGGTGAGCCGAGCGGCCACACCGCGCCCGTCGGTGGCGACGGGGCAGCGCGACACCAGCCCCGCCCGCTCCAGCCGGTCCACCAGCCGGGTCACCCCGGAGCGGGACAGCAGCACGGCCTCGGCCAGCTCGGTCATCCGCAGCCGCCGGTCGGGCGCTTCCGCGAGCTGCACCAGCACGTCGTACGCGGCCAGGGACAGGTTCTCCTCCGCCTCCAGCTCGGTCTCCAGCGCCCGCGTGATCGTGGCGTGCGCCCGCAGGAACCAGCGCCAGGAGGCCATCTCGTCGGGCGTCGGCGTACGGCGCTCCACGACCACCCGGTCGGCCACGTCGGTCATCTCGAGTCCCCCCACTCTCTGTTCGAGGTCGAGTCCCCCCGGACTCACTGCGCCCCTGATGCTACGGACGCCGGACCGTCCCGACTACGGACGTAACATGGCAATGACCCGCAACCGGAAGGCACGGATGTCCCCCACCGACAAGACCGGCAACCTCGAGCAGGCCGTGCGCGCCGCGCTCGCCACCGTCGAGGACCCGGAGATCCACAAGCCGATCACCGAACTCGGCATGGTCAAGTCCGTCTCCGTGACCGACGGGGTCGCGCACGTCGGCGTCTACCTGACCGTCGCCGGGTGTCCCATGCGCGACGCCATCACGAAGCGGGTCACCGAGGCCGTTTCCCGGATCGCCGGCATCACCGACGTCCGCGTCGAGCTCGACGTCATGAGCGACGAGCAGCGCGCCGAGCTGCGCCGCAGTCTGCGCGGCGACAGCGCCGACCCGGTGATCCCGTTCGCCCAGCCGGGCTCGCTGACCAGGGTGTTCTGCGTCGCGTCCGGCAAGGGCGGGGTCGGCAAGTCGTCGGTCACGGTGAACCTCGCCGCGGCCATGGCCGCGCGCGGCCTGTCCGTGGGTGTGGTCGACGCCGACATCTACGGGCACTCGATCCCGCGGATGCTCGGCTGCACCGACCGGCCCACCAAGGTCGACAACATGATCATGCCGCCGCAGGCGCACGGCGTGAAGCTGATCTCGATCGGCATGTTCACCGCCGGCAACGACGCGGTGGTCTGGCGCGGCCCGATGCTGCACCGGGCGCTGCAGCAGTTCCTGTCCGACGTCTACTGGGGCGATCTGGACGTGCTGCTGCTCGACCTGCCGCCCGGCACCGGCGACATCGCGATCTCCACGGCGCAGCTCATCCCGAACGCCGAGCTGCTCGTCGTCACCACTCCGCAGACCGCGGCGGCCGAGGTGGCCGAGCGGGCGGGCTCGATCGCACTGCAGACCCGCCAGCGGCTGGCCGGCGTGATCGAGAACATGTCGTGGATGGAGCTGCCCGACGGCACCCGCATGGAGGTGTTCGGCGCAGGCGGCGGCCAGATGGTGGCCGACTCCCTCACCCGCGCCCTCGGCGCACCGGTCCCGCTGCTGGGCCAGGTGCCGCTGGAGCCGAAGCTGCGCGAGTGCGGCGACGTGGGCAACCCGGTGGTGCTCGCGGCGCCGGAGAGCGCGAGCGCCGCGGCGCTGAAGAAGATCGCCGACGGACTGGCCACCAAGTCGCGCGGGCTGGCCGGGATGAGCCTGTCCCTCACCCCGGTCCGGAAGTAGCCGCTCAGCCCGCCTTCCTCCCCAGCACGTAGAGGCGGTCCGTCTGCACCTCGTGCGGCAGCGGGGAGCGCAGGTACCACTCGACGTCCACCAGCCCAGCGCCCCGGACGGCGTCGATCACCTCGTCCGGGTCGTGCAGCACGAAGTCGAGATCCACCGGGGTACCGGCGAGCTCGTCGGCGTGGTGCACAGCCGCGCCGGCGTGGAGCGCGAAGGCGAGCAGCCCGCCGGGAACGAGCAGGCGGGCGAGCCCGGCGATCACCGTGGGCAGCTCGGACGCCGCCATGTGCACGAACGCGTACCAGGCGGTGATGGCCGACCATCCGGCGGCGGCACGCGGCCGCAACATCGTGGTGAGGTCGCCGACCTGGAACTCGACGTCCGGGAAGAGCCGCTTGGCCTCGTCGATCATCGCTGGGGCCAGGTCGATGCCGAGCACCTCCGCCCGCTGGGTGGCCAGCCGGCCCGCGACGTGCCCCGGCCCGGTGCCGACGTCGGCGACCGGGCCGCGGGGCGCCTCGGCGGCGACCCGGTCCAGGAACCAGCAGTCGAACGGCTTGCTGTCGAGCTCGTCGGCGAACTCGAGCGCGTAGCCGGCGGCGGCGGCGTCGTACGCGGCGCGGACCCGGGCGTTGCGGGCCTCCACACCGTCGGCGATGACCACCTCGCGATCGATCTTCGGCGCCTGGGCGGCCACCGTCTCCGGCAGCGGGCCCAGGAGGTGCGCCCACCGCTCCTCCCGCTGCCCCGGCCGTCGCTCCAGCTGGACGACCAGCGGCTCCGGCCGCTCGGCCAGGCCGCGCAGCGTGGCCTCGACCTCGGCGCGGTCGGCGAAGGCGTGCATCCGCGCGGTGCGGGTGCGCAGCTCGCCGACGGCCTGCGGGCCGCGCAGCAGCAGCACGGTCAGCACGGCCACCTCGGCGTCGGACAGGCCGAGCTGCTCCTCCAGCCGCTGGTGGTACTTGAGCACCCGCGAGCCCGCCCCGCTCCACACCGGGCGGATCAGCTCGCGATCGCGCAGCTCCTTGAGCGTGGTCTGCAGGAGCGTGTCGTCGTAGTCCGTGACGGGATCGCGGTTGCTCGTCTGGTTGCACGCCGTGCGCAGCGCGTTGAGCGTGAGGGGATAGCTCGCCGGCACCGTGCGCTGCTTCTCCATCAGCGCCCCGAGCACGCGCTGCTCCACTGCGGACAGCTGCGGTCGCGCTTCGGCCACGCGGGGAGCCTAGTGGCGGTGCGCTGCCGGCGGGAGTGGCCGGACCCGATCAGATCGCGACGGCGCCCCGCCAGAGCTGCACGGCCTCGTCGACCTGATCGGCGGTCACGATCAGCGGGGGGATCATCCGCACGACGTTGCCGTGCGCGCCGCAGGTGAGCAGGAGCAGGCCCAGCTCGGCCGCGCGGGCGTGCGCAGCCTGGGCGGCGGCCGGGTCCGGGGCACCGTCAGGTGTGCAGAACTCGTTGCCGACCATGAGGCCGAGGCCGCGCACGTCCGCGATGCCGGGATGGTCGGCGGCGATCTTGCGCAGCCCCTCCAGCAGCCGTACGCCCTGCTCGGCGGCGTTGGCGACCAGCCCCTCCTCCTCGATGACGTCGAGGGTGGCCAGGGCCGCGGCGCAGGCCACGGCGTTGCCGCCGTACGTGCCGCCCTGCGAGCCGGGGCGGGCCTTCGCCATCAGCGCCGCGGGGGCAGCGATGCCGGAGAGCGGGAAGCCGCTGGCCAGCCCCTTCGCCGTGATCAGGACGTCCGGGGTGATCCCGGCGTGCTCGTGGCCCCAGAACCGGCCCGTGCGCCCGAACCCGGTCTGCACCTCGTCGGCGACGAGCAGGATGCCGTGCGCGTCGGCGCGCTCGCGCAGGCCCTGCAGGAACGCGGGCGGAGTGGGCACGTACCCGCCCTCACCGAGCACCGGCTCGATCACGAAGGCGGCGACGTCCGGCGCGGGCGCGGTCGTGATGAGCAGCCGGTCCAGCTCGCGCAGCGCGAACGCGACGGCCTCCTCCTCGCTCCAGCCGTAGCGGAACGCGTAGGGGAACGGCGCGAACGCGACCCCGCCCATCAGCGGTCCGATGCCCGAGCGGATCTTCGCCCCGGACGATGTGAGCGCAGCGGCCCCCATCGTGCGGCCGTGGAAGCCGCCGTCGAAGGCGATCACGAGCGGGCGCCCTGTGGCGTGCCGGGCCAGCCGGACCGCCGCCTCGACGGCCTCGCTGCCGGAGTTCAGGAAGAAGACGTTGTCCAGCTGGGGTGGCAGGACGTCGCCGAGGCGTTCGGCGAGCTGGAGCAGCGGCTGGTGCATGACGGTCGTGTACTGGCCGTGGATGAGGGTGGCGACCTGTTCCTGCGCGGCCGCGACGACCCTCGGGTGGCAGTGCCCGGTGCTGGTGACGCCGATGCCGGCGGTGAAGTCGAGGTACCGCCGTCCCTCGGTGTCGTAGAGGTGAACGCCCTCGCCGTGGGCGACCTGGACGGGGGTCGCCTGCTGCAGGACCGGGGACAGCGAGGCCATGGCACAGCTCCTCAGTTTGTCGGATTGTCGACAATCCTACTGAAGCATGTACCCCGTGTTCTGAGCAAGCCTGAACCCCGCGTCGAGAACGAGGTTGTGGTGATCAACAGGGCGATTCGATCACCACAGATTCGTTCTCGACGCGGGTTCGCGTCAGGCGGACATGCTCGGCGGGGGCGGGGGCACGGCCGTGGGCGCGAGGATGCGCTCCACCGCGTCGGCCATGTGTGCCTCGAGCAGGGTCGCGAACCGGTTCGGGTCCCCGGCGCGCAGCGCGTCGAGCAGTTCGCGGTGCTCGGCGATCAGCTCGGCCGCGGGCGGCGCGGTCTGCTGCAGCGCCGCCAGGCACATGCGGGTCTCCACGAGCAGCCCGTCGGCCATCCGCCGCAGCCGCGGGCTCCCGGACGCCGCGACGAGCTCGGCGTGGAAGGCGTGATCGGCGTCGGCGAGCGCGACGGGATCGTCCGCGGCCGCCTCCATGCGCGCCAGCGCCCCGGCGAGCCGCATCGCGGCCGCGGCCCGGTCCCCGCCGATGATCAGCATCCCGGCCGCACCCTCGACGGCGGCCCGGGCGATGTACACGTCGCGGACGTCGGCGGCGTCGAGATCGCGGACGAAGATCCCCCGGTTCCGCTCACTGCGCAGCAGACCCTCGGCGACGAGCCGCTGCATCGCCTCGCGCAGCGGGCCCCGGCTCACCCCGAGCCGGCCGGCGAGCTCCACTTCGCCCAGCTGCGTGCCCGGCGGCAGGGATCCGCGCATGATCGCGGCGCGGATGCGCTCGGCCACGAGCTCCGCCGTGCTGCGCTGCGCAACGGGTTCGATGTCCGACAGATCCACGTCACACCGTCCTGAACAGAGCTCCGAATCCGTCCCGGCGCATGGTCCCACCGGCCAGCCGCAGCCCCTGCCACACGCTCACCTGGTTCGCGGTGAGCACCGGCTTGCCGACGCGGTCCTCCAGCTCGTCGAGCAGGCCGATGGTGTGCAGCGCGGTGTCGGGCAGCAGCACGGCCTGCGCGTGCGGGTGGTCGACGGCGGCGGCGAAGTCGAGCACCGCGTCCCGGCCGAGCGTGCCGACCTCGGCGGCCGTGACGATCCCCTTCGCCGACAGGCTCAGCACCTCGATCCCGGCCTTCGCCAGGAACGCCACGAAGCGCTCCGCCACGTCGTCGGGATAGGTGGCGCCGACGGCGACCCGGCCGATCCCGAGGTGCGCGCACGCGTCGGTGAACGCGAACGACGTGCTCGACACCGGCACGCCCGCGACCGCGCCCAGCTCGGCAACCTGCTGCGCGGCGCCGTCCCAGCCGAGGACGAAGCTGCCGGACGTGCACGCCCACACGACCGCGTCGAGCGGGCGCGGCAGCGCGCGCACCCCCGCAGCCAGGACGTCGCCGTCGCCGATGTCGAGCAGCGCGTCGACGCGGTGGGCGTCGACCCGCATCTCGGTGTGCACCAGCGGCAGCCGCGGCCCGCCGAGGAGGCGCTCCGCGAGCGGGTAGTCGTCCTCCGCGGAGAAGCCGGGGTAGAGGATTCCGACGGTCGGGGTCATGCTGCTCCTGGGTTGGTGTCGGGGGTGGCGGGCACACGGCGCAGCAGCGTGCCGCCACCGACGGCGGTGCGCCCGAGCGCGCGCAGCGCCGCCCACATCGTGACCTGGTTGGCGGTGAGCACCGGTTTGCCCAGCACCGCCTCCAGCCCTTCGATCAGGTCGTAGGTGGGCAGGTTCGTGCAGCTGATGAACAGCGCCTCGGCATCGGGATGGTCCACGGCGTTCACGATCCGGACGATCTCATCGTGCGGGACCCGCCAGATGTGCCCGAGCAGGCCCAGTCCCTCACAGGCGACGGTCCGCACGCCGTACTCGGCCAGGAACCCGACGAGCCGGTCGGTCACGGGCTGGATGTACGGGGTGGCCACCGCGACCCGACGCACGCCGAGCAGGGCGAGCGCGTCGATGAGCGCCCCGGACGTCGTGCACGCGGCCGGCGCGCCCACGTCGACCATGGTCCGACGCAGCACGGCCTCCCCCGCCGCTCCGTCGACGAAGCTCCCGGAGGTGCACGCGTAGGCGACCACCCCGGGTTCCGGGGTGAGCACGTCGCGGGTCGCCCGGCGGACGGCCTTGCGGTCACCGCAGGCCACCGCCATCTCGACGGTCATGGGGGTGGTGAAGAACGGCAGCCGGGTGAGGTAGAGCGAGACGTCCTCCGGCACCCAGCGCCACAGCTCGCGGTCGAGCGCGAAGTCGAACGGTGCGACCACGCCGATGCCCTCGTGGACGGGCTCCTGCGCCTGGCCGACCGACAGCTCGGTGGGCACGGCGGCCCCTACTCGGCGTCGATGCGCGAGTACACGAGCCGCTCGCCGACGCTGCCCGAGCGCCACACGTCGTGGCAGGCCTCGGCCATCGCGGGCAGGCCCTCGACGATCGTCGCGAAGACGTTGCCGGGCACCCAGCCCACGTCCCCGTTGATCAGCAGGTTGTTGCGCCCGTAGAAGATCGCCAGGTCGATGCCGCCCGCCTCCGGGTCGATCCCCTGGTCGGCCTTGAAGTCGGCGTCGAGCATCCCGCCGTGGAAGTCGAACGCGCACACGTCGCCCGGGATCGGCGTGACGGTCGGGTTCTCCTGGCCGAGGGAGGCGAAGCGCGGGACGATCGTGTAGACCTCGTTGCGCGCGTACTTGGCGTGCTGGGCGTCCCCGCCGAGCGGCAGCGCGGCCCACACCGCAGCGCAGGTGCGCGGGGCCTGTTTCTCCAGCAGCTCGGCCACGCAGGAGACACCGCGGCGCTCGAGGGCGATGCGGATGTGCTTCGACATGAGGGGGTCACCTCCGACGTCGATCGGGTACACCGCAGCGCCGCGGATTGTTGACAATCATACGAGCGCTTCATAGCGTGTCAAACACCGGCCCGCGCCGTTGGAGAGGATCGTCCGCTTGCCCGTTTCCGCAGTTCAGCGGCATGATCCGCAGATCACCGTCCTCTACCGCGACCACCGCCCTGAAGGCCTCGACCTGGGCGATGCGCGCTTCGTGGATTCCCCGCAGACCCTGGCCGCCGCTCTCCCCGGCACCGAGGTGCTGCTGGTGTGGGACTTCCTGTCCGACGCCGTCCGCGACGCCTGGCCGCACGCGGACACGAGTGCGCTGCGCTGGGTGCACACGGCCAGCGCCGGCGTGGACCGGCTGATCTTCCCCGGGCTCGTCGAGTCGGCCGTGGTCGTCACGAACTCGCGCGGGGTGTTCGACGGGCCGATCGCCGAGTACGTCCTCGGGCTGGTGATCGCGCAGGCGAAGGACTTCGCCACCACGCTCGCGCTGCAGGCCCGCCGGGAGTGGCGGCACCGCGAGACCGAGCGGCTCGCCGGCCGCCGCGCCGTGGTCGTGGGCGGCGGACCCATCGGTGCCGCGATCGCCGGGCACCTGCGCGCGATCGGCCTGCGGGTCGACGTCGTGGGCCGCCGCGAGTTCCCGGACCTGCCCGGACTCCTGCCGGACGCGGACTGGCTGATCCTCGCCGTCCCGCTCACCGACGCCACCCGCGGCATGCTCGACGCGCGCCTGCTCGCCCGGCTCCCCGCCCGCGCCCGGGTGATCAACGTCGGCCGCGGCGCGCTCGTCGTCGAGGAGGATCTGGTGGCGGCGCTGCGCGAGGGCCGGATCGCCGGTGCGGCGCTGGACGTGTTCACCACCGAGCCGCTGCCGCAGAGCTCCCCCTTCTGGGAGCTGCCGAACGTGATCGTCTCGCCGCACATGTCCGGCGACGTCGCGGGCTGGCGCGCCGAGCTGGCGCAGCTGTTCGCCGCCAACCTCGAGCGCTACCGGAGAGGCGAACCCCTCGTCAACATCGTCGACATGCACCTGGGCTACGTGCGGTCGGGAGGCAACCGATGAACCCTGCGGATCTGACCGCGGTCGAGCTGCTCACCGGCTACCGCTCGGGGGAGCTCTCCCCCGTCGAGGCCACTCGGGCCGCGCTCGGGCGCATCGACGCGCACGACGGCACCGTCAACGCGTTCTGCCTGCGCGACGACGACGCGGCGCTGGCCGCGGCCGAGGAGTCGGCAGGGCGCTGGCGGGCCGGCACCCCTGCGGGCCCGCTCGACGGGGTGCCGATCTCGATCAAGGACCTCCTGCTGACCGTCGACCGACCCACCCTGCGCGGCTCCCGCACGATCGATCCCGCGGGTCCGTGGCCGGACGACGCGCCGTCGGTCGCGCGCGTGCGGGAGGCCGGCGCGGTGATCATCGGCAAGACCACCACCCCGGAGTACGGGTGGAAGGGCGTCACCGACTCCCCGTTGACCGGCGCGACCGGCAACCCGTGGGACCCGGCGCGCACCGCGGGCGGCTCGTCCGGGGGCAGCGCCGTCGCGGTCGGGCTCGGCATGGGACCGCTGTCGATCGGCACCGACGGCGGCGGCTCGGTGCGCATCCCCGCCGGGTTCACCGGCACCACCACGATCAAGCCCACCTACGGCCGGGTGCCGGCGTGGCCGGCGAGCCCCTACGGAACGCTCGCGCACATCGGCCCGATGGCCCGCACCGCCGCCGACGCCGCGCTGCTGCTGGACGTGATCAGCGGGTTCGACAGCCGCGATCCGTGGGCGCTCGCCCCCGTGCGCGACGCGGAGGCGGCCATCGGGCAGGCGATCACCGGGAAGCGGATCGCCGTCAGCCGCGACCTCGGCTACGTCGACGTCGACCCGGAGGTCGCGGCGGCGGTCACCGCGGCCGCCGAGGTGTTCGCGGGGCTCGGGGCGCACGTCGAGGAGACCGATCCGGGGTTCACCGACCCGATCGAGGCGTTCGAGACGCTGTGGTTCTCCGGGGCGGCGAAGTCGCTGGAGCACCTCGGCCCCGAACAGCGCGCCCGCATGGACCCCGGGCTGGTGGAGATCGCCGAGCAGGGCGCCCGCTGCACGGCCGTCGAGTACCTGCGCGCGATGGCGGTGCGCAATGAAATGGGCATCCGCATGGGCGAGTTCCACGCGCGCCACGACCTACTGCTCACCCCCACCCTGCCGATCACGGCGTTCGAGATCGGGGTCGAGGTGCCGTCCGGGTGGCCGCACCGGCGGTGGACGACCTGGACGCCGTTCACCTACCCGTTCAACATGACCCAGCAGCCGGCCGCGAGCGTGCCGTGCGGGTTCTCCCGCGCGGGCCTGCCGATCGGGCTGCAGATCGTCGGGCCGCGGCACGCGGACGCGGCCGTGCTCGCCGCCGCCCACGCCTACCAGACCGTGACCGACTGGCACACGCGGCGGCCGCCGCTGCTCGGCTGAACCCGGCGCCGATCAGGTCGCCGCGGCGCTCCTGCGCGGGCGGGTCAGCCAGTTGAGCAGGTTCGGCACCAGCCACCAGACCGCGAACGCCCACGAGCCCACCAGCAGGTAGACCGGCACCGACACGAGGAACCCGATCGCGAACCAGATCGAGGTCCGGTGGCCGCGGGTCGGCAGCCACGGCGGAGCGTCGGCGGTGAACCAGCCCTTGCGGGCGATCGTGCGGATCAGCCAGGCCATCAGCAGCGTCTGCACGGCCTGCGGCACCGCGTAGCAGGCGAAGCTGAGCACCCCCTCGCCCTCGGTGGCGACCTTGGTCAGGAACGGGGTCAGGATGATGACCAGCAGCCACGCCATGTTCTGCCCCACCACGGGGCCGTCGGCCCGGGCGACGTAGCGGAACACCCGGTGGTGGATCGTCCAGTGGTTGCCGATCACGTAGAAGCTGATCAGGAACGCCGCGTACTCGTAGGCGTTCTGCCTCAGCGACTCCATGAGGGCCTCGACCGACTCGAACTCCGGGACGGGGAGATCGATGGCGAGCAGCGTGATCGCGATGGCGATCACCGCGTCGGAGAAGAAGATCAGCCGCTCGGCGGCCTTTCCGGCCGTCGCCTGCTCGGCCGCCTCCCGGGCTGCGGCATCCGCGTCGTCCACGGGCGGAGATTAGCGCCGACCCGGGCCGTCCGGACCGGCTCAGGTGGCGTCGGGATCGATCGGGGGACGCTCGTTCGGGGCCAGCCGCTCGGGCGGCGGTGGGGTGGGCGGGGTCGACTTCGACAGGTTCGGCCCGGACGAGTGGCCGTTCGACCGCAGCCCGAACGGGTCGGGATCGTCGTCGAACAGGGTGCGCTGCACCGCGCGCTTCGGGTTGAAGTCCCGCAGCCCGCGCAGCTCCTCCAACGGCTTGCGCAGCTCGTCGAACTCGGGGCCGAACTCGCGGCGCAGCTGCTCGCGCGCACCGGTGGCGTACTCGCGGACCTGGCGGATCGTCCGGCCCAGCCACGCCGCCGCGGAGGGCAGCCGCTCCGGGCCGAGGATGAACAGGCCGGCAACGATCAGGACGAGGATCTCGCCCCAACCGATGCTGTCGAACATGGTGTCAGCCTAGCTTCAGTCGCTGCCCAGGACGACTGTGACGGTGAGCGGGCGGCCGTCGCGGACGAGCTGGACCGGCACGCTCTCGCCGGGTTCGTGCTCCCGCACGGCCACCACCAGCTCGTCGGCGCCGGCGATCGAGCGCTCGCCGACCTTGACGATGACATCGCCCTCGACGATGCCGGCCGCGGCGGCCGCCCCGCCCTGGGTGACGTTCTGCACCTGCGCGCCGTCGGTGGTGCCGTCGCTGACCGACCGGGCGGCCACCCCCAGCTCGGCGTGCTTCACGGTGCCGCCGCGGATCAGCTCCTCGGCGATCTCGCGGGCGTCGTCGATCGGGATGGCGAAGCCGAGACCGATCGAGCCACCGCTGTCGCCGCTGCCGCGGATCGCGGTGTTGATGCCGACCACCGCGCCCGTCGAGTCGACCAGCGGGCCACCGGAGTTGCCGGGGTTGATCGCCGCATCCGTCTGGACGGCGTCGATCACGGCGTTGGTGTCGGTGCCCTCTCCGGCCAGCCGCACCGGCCGGTGCAGCGCGCTGACGATTCCGGTGGTCACGGTGCTGGCGAGACCGAGCGGCGAGCCGATCGCGATCACGGTGTCGCCGACGGCGAGCGACTCCGCCGAGCCGATGGTGGCGACGACGGGGTTGGCGACGTCGACCTTCACGACAGCGAGATCGGTCTTCGGGTCGCGCCCGACGATCCGCACCGGCACCCGGGTACCGTCGGCGAACACGCCCTCGATCTCCGCGCCCTGCGCGGTCGCAGCCGCGGAGACGACGTGGTTGTTGGTGAGCACGTAGCCGGCGGGGTCGATGACGACACCGGACCCGGTGCCGCCGGTGGTGCCGACCCGGGTCTCGATCGAGATCACCGCGGGCACGACGCGCCGGGCGATGTCGGCCACCGAGCCCGGCGGCCGCTCCTTGCCGGCGTCGACCTGGGTGATCGACGGGTTCCCAGTGGTCAGGCGGCTCGCCCCGTCGGCGGTGAGGCGGCCGACGAGCCCGCCGACTGCTCCGATGGCGAGTGCGATGACCGCCAGCATCGCCAGCGCCTTGGGCTGCACCCGGTCGCCGAACAGCACTTCGCGCAGGCTCAGCCGGGCGCCGGGCGGCCGGGGTGCCTCGGTGGGCTCGGCCGTGGTGCCGGCGGGCGGCGGGCCCAGGGTGACGCCGGCGTCCGGGTCGCGCCACGGATCGGACTCGGCGGCGGCGTCCCAGAACGGTTCCTCGCCCCGCCCGGCGTCGCCGTGCTGGGCGGGGGGCCGCTGCAGAGACTCCTCGTGGCCGCCGGGGCGGCCGAACGCCGCGGCGAGCGCCGCAGGCGGGACGGGGGCGCGGGCCACCACCGACTCCTGCGTGGTCCGGTCCTCCGCGAACCCACCGGTGACCCCGGCGGGGCGGCCGAACACGGCGGCCGCGGCCGGGTCGGCGGGTGGGCGGTCGAGCGGGCGCGGCCCCAGCCGGGGCGGGCCGCCCCCGTTCGTCGAGCCGGTCGCGTCCGGGTGGCCGTCGGTGATCAGCGCGGGAGTCGGCGCGGGAGTCGGCGCAGTGGCCGGTGCAGTGGCCGGTGCAGCGGAGGTTGCCGTCCGATGCGGGACGGTGACGGCCGCGGAGTCCTCGTCGGACGGGGCCACCACGGGGTCACGATCGGTCATCGCGGCGGAACGCTCCTGAGGTCACGAACGGGCTCTGCGTCCCAGGGTGCCGCACCGGTGGTGAAGTCCGCGTGTCGCGGGGCGGCGTTCAGTGGCCCAGCAGCCAGGAGCGGACGCCGTGGTCGTCGAGCACGACCGGGTCGAGGACCAGGTCGCTTGCCGGAGCACCGACGGGGTTGCCGGCCGAGTTGTTCGCGGGGTTGTTCGGGGCGGACAGCCGCAGCCCGGCCTCCGTGGGCGCGTTCGCGCCGCCCAGCACGGGGCCGTTGAACACGCCGCGCTCAGGCGCGGCGGGATCCGGCCCGGGCGCGGCTGCGGAGACGCCGAAGGCGAGCGCACCGAGCGCGAGCCCGGACACGGCGGCGGCGCCGAGCAGCACCCGGCGGTGCGCTCCGCCCTCCCGGTGGTCCCGGGACAGCGGGTGCTGGTTGCGGCCCGGCACGCACTCGGGGCGCAGGACGTCGACCAACTGGCCGTCCGGGGCGACCGCGAGCCCGGCGGGCGGAGGCGGCAGCTCGGCCCGCTCGGGGATCGAGCGGAGCGCGGACAGCAGCGAGGACGGCAGGCAGGGGGTCTCGGCGGTGCGCAGCGCGATGCGGGCGCGGCCGTGCTCGGATACCTGCGCGGCGCACTCCTGGCAGGTGGCGAGGTGCTGGTCGGCCCGGCTGCGCGGGCCGGGGGCGAGCTCGTCGTCGACGTAGGCCGCGACCGCCTCGGTGGACAGGTGGTCGGACCCCCAGTCCGGCAAGGCCACGGAGAACCGGCGACGCGGACTCGTCACGACGTCTCCTCACGGACGCTCGTGCCCGTACCGCGGGCTCGTGCTGTGTCCGACTGTGACCTCGCGCGGTCGGTCACGCCTGAACCTCCTCCAGCACCTGCTTCTCGGCCACCTCGCCGCGCAGCGCGCGCTGGCGCTCCAGCGCGTTGCGCAGTGCAGCCCGGCCACGGTGGATCCTGCTCCTCACCGTACCCAGCTTCACCCCGAGTGTGGCACCGATCTCCTCGTACGACAGGCCCTCCACGTCGCAGAGCACGACCGCCGCACGGAACTCGGGCGGGAGCTCGTCGAGCGCAGCCTGGAGATCGGGATCGAGATGGGTGTCGGAGAAGACCTGCTCCGGCTCGGGGCCGGCGCCCGCGATGCGGTCGGAGTCCTCGGGCAGCGCCTCCATGCGGATGCGCGCCCGGCGCCGGACCATGTCCAGGAACAGGTTCGTCGTGATGCGGTGCAGCCAGCCCTCGAAGGTCCCCGGCTTGTAGGAGGCGAGCGACCGGAACACGCGCACGAAGGTCTCCTGAGTCAGGTCCTCCGCGTCGTGCGGGTTCCCCGTCAGGCGGTACGCCAGCCGGTAGACCCGGTCGGCGTGATCGCGCACGATGTCGTCCCAGCTCGGCGGGGTCCAGTCCGCGCCTTCACCGGGGAGCACCGTGGTGGTCATCCTCGAATCAGTCCTCCTGCGCGGCGGGTCGTGCCACTGGCTAACGACGGCGGGATCCCCCGTGTTCCCGCCCGTCCGACGGCCGACGACCCCGACCGACACCCCAGAGGGTGCCCTATCGGGGTGAACCGCGGGTGAGAGTGTTCTGAGAACAACCTGTGAAACCGCACTCAGATCGGTTGCCCGGCGGGACCCGTCTGCACCGGTCCTGATCAGCTTCCTGATCACCTTCGACGATCACCGCAGTAACCTTCGCGCATGACAGACCGCTGGGTGGACCTCCGCGCCGACGTGGACCGGTTCGTCCCCGAGGACGACGTGCTCGCGGACGCCCGCGAGCAGGCCGCCCGCTGCGGGTGCCGGCCCGTCGCCCCGGCCGTGGGCGCCGCGCTGCGGTTCCTGGCCGCGGCGATCTCCGCGCGGGCGGTCGTCGAGATCGGCACGGGCACCGGGGTCAGCGGGTTGTGGCTGCTGCGCGGCATGGTCGCCGACGGCACCCTGACCTCGATCGACATCGATCCCGAGCGCCAGCGCGCCGCCCGGGCCGCGTTCGTCGCCGCCGGCAACGGCCCGTCGCGGCTGCGGCTCATCAACGGGATGGGCCTGGAGGTCCTGCCCCGGCTCACCGACGGCGGGTACGACCTCGTGTTCGTCGACGCCGCCCCGGCCGACCATCCCCGCTACCTCGACGAGTCGCTGCGGCTGCTGCGCGGCGGCGGCATCGTCGCGATCAACGGGGTGACCCCCGACGGGGGCAACGCAGCAGGTCAGAGCATCGAGGCGGCACAGGAGGTGGCGCGGCGGATGCTCGAGGACGACCGCCTCACGCCCGTTCTCCTTCCGCTGGGTGACGGTTTGCTCACCGCGGTGAAGAGGGTCTGACACGCTTGTAATACGGTCTCGCCCGCACGCCGGTGTCCCCGAAGCCGGCGGCCTTGAGGAAGGACGAGGACCACAGTGACGCAGACCCTGAACGACATCCTGCTGAACCCGGCCAAGCGTGCAGATGTGGTTGCCGACCTGAACGAACTGGTCGGCCAGGAGGTCTCCGAGAAGAGCGGCGTCTCCGGGGCGGCCGTGAAGCTCGGCTACAGCACCGTCACCAAGCTCAAGCCCGGCATCGTCCCCGCCGCTGTGGACAAGATGCTCCCCGACTTCGCCGACGCCCTGGAGCCGTTCTACAAGGAGTTCCAGGCCCAGGGTGGCGACTTCGGCGCGTTCCTCGCCTCGCGGGGTGAGGCCGCGGCCGAGGCGCTGCTGTCGGTGACCGACGCGCGGGCGGCGAAGACCAGCTCGGACGCGATCAAGAAGGCGTACGAGAAGCTGCGCCCGAACGCGCGCAAGAACGTCGAGGAGGCTCTGCCCCGCCTCGGCGCGGTGATCCAGAAGTACGCCCAGGGCTGAGCGTCACACCGGGTCGGGCCTGATCCCCCGGCCGGAATCGCGACGAACGGCACTTTCGTCAGCAACGGTGCTGACGAAAGTGCCGTTCGTAGCTTTCGGGTGCAGGGTTCACAGGGCCGTGGTGCCCTTCCCGAGCACCACCACCCCACCCTGGCTGACGGTGTAGCGGGCCCGGTCGGTAGCGAGGTCGACCCCGACCAGCGCGCCGTCGGGCACCACCACGTTCTTGTCGAGGATCGCGCCGCGCACGACCGCGCCGCGCCCGATCCGGGTGCCCGGCATCACGACCGAGTCGGAGACCTCGGCCCCGGCCTCGATGCGGACGTTCGGGCTGATCACCGAGCGGCGCACGATCGCGCCCGAGATGATCGTGCCGGCCCCGACGATCGAGTCCTGCGCGATCCCGCCCTCCACGAACTTCGCGGGCGGGAACGGCGGCACCGCCGTGGAGATCGGCCAGCGGTCGTTGTAGAGGTTGAAGATCGGGTGCACCGACACCAGGTCGGTGTGCGCCTCGTAGTAGGCGTCGAGCGTCCCGACGTCGCGCCAGTAGCCCGCGTCGCGGTCGGTGGCGCCGGGCACGACGTTGTCGGCGAAGTCGTAGACCGCCGCCTCCCCCTGGGTCACGAGCCGGGGGATGATGTCGCCGCCCATGTCGTGGTCGGAGTCGCCGTCCTCGGCGTCCGCACGCAGCGCCTCGATGAGCACGTCGGTGGAGAACACGTAGTTGCCCATCGACGCGAAGGTGACGTCCGGGTCGTCCGGCACCGACGGTGGATCGGACGGTTTCTCCAGGAACTCGGTGATCTTGCCGGAGGAGTCGGCCGCGATGCAGCCGAACGCCTTCGCCTCCGCCCGCGGCACCCGGATGCCGGCGACCGTGACCCCGGCGCCGCTCTCGATGTGCTGGGCGATCATCTGCGACGGGTCCATGCGGTAGACGTGGTCGGCGCCGAACACCGCGATGTAGTCGGGCCGCTCGTCGTAGACCAGGTTCAGGCTCTGGTAGATCGCGTCCGCGCTGCCGGTGTACCAGCGGCGGCCGAGCCGTTGCTGCGCCGGCACGCTGGTGATGTACTGGTTGAGGATGCTCGACAGCCGCCACGTCGTGGAGATGTGCCGGTCGAGCGAGTGCGACTTGTACTGGGTCAGCACGCAGATGCGGTGCAGACCGCCGTTGACCAGGTTGGACAGGACGAAGTCGATCAGTCGGTAGTTGCCGCCGAACGGGACGGCGGGCTTGGCGCGGTCGGTGGTGAGCGGCCACAGGCGCTTGCCCTCGCCGCCGGCGAGGACGATGCCGAGCACGTTCGGGGAGTACCCGCGCAGGAGCCCACCGGGCACACGAACACCTGTCATCGTGACCACCCCGCGAAGGCGGCAGCTGCGTCTCCGGGCCCCGTCGTCGTCACGAAGGGGACCCTAGTGCGAGCAGTGGCCGGGTGGCCACCGACTGCGACGGCGAAAACAGCGAGCGGCAGGCCGCACCCGGTCGCAGCGTCCGCTGCGCCCCCGTCCGCGTCGCCCGCCCGGGGGACTAGCGTGCTCGCCGTGCGCATCGGTCTGCTCACCCGCGAGTTCCCCCCGGACGTCTACGGCGGAGCCGGGGTCCACGTCGAGCACCTCGCGCCCGCGCTGCGCGAGTTCGTCGACGTCGCCGTCCACTGCTTCGGAGAGCCCCGCGAGGGCGCCACCGCCCACGCCGTGCCCGAGGCGCTCGCTTCCGCCAACCCCGCCCTGCAGACCCTCGGCGTCGACCTGTCGATGGTGGCCGCGCTCGGCGACGTCGACCTCGCCCATTCGCACACCTGGTACGCCAACCTGGCCGGGCACCTCGCCAAGATCCTGCACGGCATCCCGCACGTGGTCACCGCGCACTCGCTGGAGCCGCGGCGGCCGTGGAAGGCCGAGCAGCTCGGCGGCGGGTACCGGCTCTCCTCGTGGGTGGAGCAGACCGCCTACGAGTCGGCCGACGCGGTGATCGCCGTCAGCGCCGGCATGCGCCAGGACGTCCTCGACTGCTACCCCGCCCTGGACCCCGCTCGCGTGCACGTCGTCCACAACGGGATCGACACCCGCTTCTACCACCCCGACCCCGCCCGCGGCGCCGTCGTCGAGGCCGGTGTCGACCCCGAACGACCGATCGTCGTGTTCGTCGGGCGGATCACCCGGCAGAAGGGCCTGGCCCACCTCGTCGCGGCCGGGCACCGCATCGACCCGGCGGCGCAGCTCGTCCTGCTCGCGGGCGCGCCGGACACCCCGGAGATCGCCGAGGAGACCGAGAAGGCCGTCGCCGATCTGCGAGCCGCGCGCGGCAACGTCGTGTGGGTGCGCGGCATGCTGCCCGCCGCGAAGGTGCGGCAGATGCTGTCGGCGGCCACGGTGTTCGTCTGCCCGTCGGTGTACGAGCCGCTCGGGATCGTGAACCTGGAGGCGATGGCCTGCGGCACCGCCGTCGTCGCCTCGGACGTCGGCGGCATCCCCGAGGTCGTCGACGACGGTCGCACCGGGCTGCTCGTGCACTACGACGAGCACGCCGTGGACGAGTTCCGCACCGGCCTGGCCGACGCGGTCAACGCGCTGCTCGCCGACCCCGCCCGTGCGGCGGAGATGGGTGCGGCGGGGCGTGAACGGGCCGTCGCGGAGTTCGCGTGGCGCACCGCGGCGCAGCGAACGGTGGAGATCTACCGCTCGGTCCTGTGAGCCCTCAGAACCGCTGAGGCCGGGCGGGAGTCCCGCGCCCGGCCCCGCGAGTCGCGCGTCCGGTGCGGCGAGTCTCACACCTGGCGCGGCGAGTCACGCATCTGGTCGGCGGCGTTGTGCGATCGGGCCGCCGAGCGGTGCGCGCGGTGACGCGCGTCCGCGGCCGTTCGGCGAACTCGTCCGGCCGCACGCAGGACTCGCCGTCCTGGACGTGGGACTCGCCGGACGAAACACGGGACTCGCGCGACGAGATGCGCGACTCCCAGCCGGGGTACGGGCCGCGCCCCTACGACTGCTTCGCCTTCTCCTTCGCCCGCGCCCGGTGCGCGGCGACGGCGGCGCGGTTGGCGCAGGCCGAGGAGCAGTAGCGGCGGGCCGCGTTGCGGGAGGTGTCGGCGAAGACGCGGTTGCAGCCCTCCGCCGCGCAGCAGCCGTGCCGGTCGATGCCGTACTCCGACACCAGCATCGCCAGGGCGAACGCCGTGGTGGAGCGCAGCCGGTCGACGACGTCGGCCTCCGGCGGAGCGTAGTGCAGGTGCCACGGCTCACCGTCGTGGTCGGACAGGTGCGGTTCGACGCGGACGTCGGCGAGCAGCGCGTTGACCGCGATCGCCGCTTCCCGCACGTCCTTGGCGTCGAAGACGGTGCGCAGCCGGCGGGCCCACGCGCGCAGCGCCGGCTCGACGGAGGCGGGCGCGCGCCGGGCCAGGAAGCCGTGCTCGACGAGGATCGTGCGCAGCGCGTCGGAGGCCTGCGGCTCGTCCTTCGCGGCCGTGACGGCGTTCACGAGGTCGACGGCGGCACCGAGGGCATCACTCCTGTAACCGATGAAGTCCACTAGACCCTTACCTCGCCGTCCACCTCGTGTAATATATGAAGTGCAAACAGATCTTACATCGGGGAAAGGGGGCGCGGCCGATGCGCTGCGCAAGCTGCGGGTGGCCCACGAGCGAGGCGAAGGTGCTGTCGACGCACCGCACGTCGGAAGGGTGGGTGCGCTACCGCCGCTGCATGTGCGGCGCGGTCGCGATCGAGCTGCTCACCCTCACCGGCGAGCCCACCGAGGAGCCCGTCCGGATCGCCGACGCTCGCGAGCGCGTGTTCGCCGGCTGACGACGAGCCACTACACACACCGACGGCGCCGCACTGCTGCCAGAAGCAGCGGTGCGGCGCCGTCGTGTCGGTGCGGACCGGTATCAGCCCACTGCGCCCTTGAGCGCCTCGCTGAGATTGCTCGCCTCCTCGGCGGACATCTCGACGACCAGTCGGCCACCACCTTCGAGAGGGACGCGCATCACGATGCCCCGGCCCTCCTTGGTCACCTCCAGGGGACCGTCACCGGTCCGGGGCTTCATCGCCGCCATCTCCTGCCTCCTCCATCATCATCCAGCCGATGCCGTACTGCGAGCAGGATCGCCGCGCTTGTACGAGACGCGACGGTGATGCTTGCGAACGTCGGGTGCGCGTCCATCTTTCCTCATCGGTCGGTCCGGGGCGCAACCGGCGCGATCACCGGCGCGTTGTTTCACTCGTGCGTCCTCTTGATCTCACCACGTCACCGGGGTCCTGCGCACGCCAGCATGCCGAAACGTGATCGTCGACCATCCCGGTGGCCTGCATGAGGGCGTAGCAGGTCGTGGGCCCGACGAACCGGAAACCGCGCTTCTTCAACGCCTTCGCCATCGCCACCGACTCGGGGGACGTGGCCGGCACGTCGGCGAGCGTGGCGGGCCGCCGGTGCGTGTCCGGCGCGAACGACCACAGCAGATCGTCCAGCGGGGTGTCGAGCGCGACCACCGCACGCGCGTTCGCGATCGTGGCGTCGATCTTCAGCCGGTTGCGGACGATGCCCCGGTCGGCGAGCAGGCGTTCCCGATCGGCGTCGTCGAACGCCGCCACCTTGACCGGATCGAACCCCGCGAAGGCCGCCCGGAACGCCTCCCGCTTGCGCAGGATCGTCAGCCACGACAGGCCGGACTGGAAGGCCTCGAGGGAGATCCGCTCGAACATCGCCTGCACGCCGCGCAGCGGCACCCCCCACTCCTCGTCGTGGTAGGCGACGTAGTCGGGGGCGCTCGTGGCCCACGCACACCGCACGCGCCCATCGGTCGGCTCACCCATCCGCGCCTCGCCCTTCCCCTCGGTGCCGCTCCGCGCACCGCCGGGCCACGGCCCGCAGGGAACGTGCCACACCGGCGCGCAGTGCAGGCCGAACGAGCGGCCAGCCGCCCCGGCCGAGCACCCCGAAGGGCAGGTCGAGCAGCTCCGACCACACGATGCGGGCCCGCTCGGGACCCAGCGGGACGACCTCGAAGACACCGGAGCCACGCACGACCGATCCGGTGTGGCGAACAACACAGCGTCGGGGCGGATCCCACTCCGTGATCACCATCGGATCTCTGACCGAGAGCGGCCCGACCCCGGTGACGGCGGTCAGTGCGGTCCCCGACCGGCGCCCGTCGGTGCCGTCGTCGACGGTGACCCGGGTGGCGAGCATCCACTCGCCCTGCGCGGGCCAGTCCGTGACGACGTCCCAGACGACGCCGGCGGGCGCCGCGACGTCGACGGTGAGCGTGAGCTCCGCGGTCATCGCGACGAGTCCGCCTCGATCCCCGCGTCGGACCGGGAGCGCTCGGCCAGCTCGGCGCGCAGCGCCGCGATCTCCCCCTCGAGCAGGGCGCGCTCGTGGTCCGCGCGGTCCAGCTCGGTGGCGAGCCGGTCGAGCACCCAGTCGACCTCTGCCATCCGGTAGCCGCGGACGGCCTGCGGGAACCGCAGCTCGCGCACGTCGTCCCCGGTCACGCCGTCCACCGGCAGCCGAGTCGGGGTGGCCCCCGGCGCGAGCGGCGGCAGCTCCTCACCCCGGCCGAAGACCAGCGCGGTGATCCCGAAGACCACAGCCGCCACCGCGGCCATGACGACCAGGTAGATCAGCGCTGTCCCCACCTCGTACATCCCACCACGTGGGGCCGACGGTTTCCACGCGCACCACGCCGAGGGGTCAGCCGGCGGCCTCGGGCAGCACGTCGGTCGAGGTCAGGCGGTGGGCGTAGCTCGCGACCTCGCGCATCGGCGGGCGCTCCCCCAGCTGCAGCGGCGTGGTCGTGGGTAGCCACTCGCCGCCGACCTGGACGAACTGCACGAGATCGGCGCCGGCGTCCGCCACGCCGCAGCGGTCCATCGCGGCCGCGAGGATCTGGCGGGCCATGGCGCCCAGCTGCAGCAGCGACCGGTTGCGGTGCTTGCGCACACCGAGGTTGACCTGCGCGATCGCGTCGATGCCGCGGGCGGTGTGCGCGTCGAGCAGCAGCCCGATCTCCACCCCGTAACCGGCGGCGAACGGCAGCGACTCCAGCAGCGCGCGGGTGCCCGCGTACTCGCCGCCGAGGGGCTGCACGATGCCCGCCAGCTCGGGCCGGAACGCCGCCACGAGCGGCCGCACGAGCAGCTCGGTGACCCGACCCCCGCCCGTGTCGGCCTCCTCGGTCTCCAGCCGCAGCGGGCGCCGGTAGAAGCCCTTGACCAGCTCCACACCGGGCTCCAGCAGCAGCGGGCCGAGCAGCGCCGGCACGAAGCCCGGATCGAAGTCGATCAGGTCGGAGTCGATGTAGCAGATGATGTCGCTCGTGGTGGCGGCCAGCGACCGCCACAGGACCTCGCCCTTGCCGGGCACCGGCGGGAACTCCGGGACGACGTCCTCGCGCCGCACGACCCGCGCCCCGGCCGCCGCCGCGACGTCGATGGTGCGGTCCGTCGAGCCCGAGTCGATGACGACCAGCTCGTCCACGAGCGGGTTCGGCCCGTACGTGAAGGGCAGGATCGCGGCGACGATCGCCCCGACGGTCTCCTCCTCGTCCAGCGCCGGGAGCACGACCGCGACCCGGCGGCCGCCCTTGGCGGCGACGAGCTCAGCCGCAGTCCAGTCCGGCTCCTGCCAGGTCCGCCGGGCGAACCAGCTCTCGAGGGCGGCGTCCATCACGTCTCCTCGTCGAAGGGGAAGTCGAGTCGGCCGCACTGCCGACCAGGGGGAACTGCAGCTGCGATCTTCACGGTACGGCCCGAGCGACCGCCGCGCTCCGCGGAAACCCACGATTTACGTCACCGACCCGTTGGACCGATCGGCCCAACCGCCTGCTCACGCCAGGCCACGCACCGTCCGGGCCGGCGGACGGGTCCCCACGATCGACGCCACCATGTCCGTGACGCGCCGTGTCGCGGCCACCTCGTGCACCCGGAACACGCGCGCACCTGCGGCTGCGGCGAGCGCGGTGGCCGCGAGCGTGCCCTCGAGGCGCTCCGTGACCGCGCTGACGCCGAGCGTCTCGGCGACGAAGTCCTTGTTCGACAGCGCCATCAGGACCGGCCAGCCGCATGCCACGAGTTCGTCACACCGCCGCAACAGAGCGAGGCCGTGGAAGGTGTTCTTGCCGAAGTCGTGGGTCGGGTCGACGAGGATCCCCTCCCGCGGCACACCCATCTCGACCAACGCCTCGGCCCGCGTGGTGACCTCGCGGATCACGTCGCTGACCACATCCGGGAAGCGGACGCGGTGCGGACGCTGCCGCGGCGCGGTGCCGCCGGTGTGCGAGCAGACGATGCCGACGCCGTACTCCGCGGCGACCTCCGCGAGCCGCGGATCGGCGCCCGCCCAGGTGTCGTTGAGGAGATCCGCGCCGGCTTCGACCGCGGCCCGCCCCACCTCGGCCCGCCACGTGTCCACGCTGATCACGACGTCCGGGTAGCGCTCGCGGACGGCCGCGACGAACGGCACCACGCGGCGGATCTCCTCCGCGGTGTCCACGACCGGGCCGGGCCCGGCCTTCACTCCGCCGATGTCGATGATGTCGGCGCCCTCGGCCACGACCGCGTCGACCCGCGCCATGGCCGCGTCGTCGGTGAACGTCGCACCGCGGTCGTAGAACGAGTCGGGGGTGCGGTTGACGATGGCCATCACCAGCGCCCGGTCCTGGACCGGGGCGCGCGTCCCGAACTTGATCACCGGCGGCACGCGTCCAGCGCCTCGTCCACGGTCGTGGTCACGATCAGCCGCTCGAGCGCCTCGTCGCGGACGAAGCCCTGGTCACGCAGACCGCGCACCCACTCGAGCAGGCCCGCGTAGTGCCCGTACGGGTCGAGCAGGACGACCGGCTTGTCGTGCATGCGCAGGTAGCCGGAGGTCCACACCTCGAACAGCTCCTCCATCGTGCCCACGCCGCCCGGGAGCGCGACGAAGGCGTCGGCGTGCGCCTCCATGAGCTGCTTGCGTTCCCGCATGGTGTCGCAGATCAGCAGCTCGTCGGCGTCGTGGTCGGCCCACTCGCGCTCGACCATGGCGTGCGGGATGACCCCGATCGTGCGGGCGCCCGCCTTGCGCGCGGCCTCGGCCAGCGCACCCATCATCGCGCTGCGCCCGCCGCCGGAGACCAGCTGCCAGCCGCGGGCCCCGATCGCGGCGCCCACCTCGGCAGCCAGGTCGAGGTAGCGCTGCGGGATGCCCTCGATGGAGGCGCAGTAGACGCACACGGAGAACACGGGCATCTAGTGCGTGTCCTCCCACGCCTTGTAGGCCTCGCGGACGACGGAGACGGCGTCCTCGACGTCGTCGGTGACGTGCAGCAGGGCCAGGTCCTTCTCGCCGATCTTGCCGTTGCCGCACACGGTTTCGGCGATCCAGTCGTAGAGGCCGCCCCAGTACTCCGAGCCCATCAGCACCACCGGGAACTTGGTGACCTTCTTGGTCTGCACCAGGGTCAGCGCCTCGAACAGTTCGTCGAGCGTGCCGAACCCGCCCGGCAGGCAGACGAACGCCTGCGAGTACTTGACGAACATCGTCTTGCGGGCGAAGAAGTAGCGGAAGTTGATCCCGACGTCGACGTAGTCGTTGAGGCCCTGCTCGAACGGCAGCTCGATGCCCAGGCCGACCGACAGCCCGCCGGCCTCCTTGCAGCCGCGGTTGGCCGACTCCATCGCTCCGGGGCCACCGCCGGTGATCACCGCGAACCCGGCCTCGGCCAGCGCGCGGCCCAGCTCGACGCCGAGCGCGTACTCCGGGTGGTCGCGGCTGGTGCGCGCGGACCCGAACACGGTGACCGCGCGGGGCAGCTCGGCGAGGAGGCCGAACCCCTCCACGAACTCGGCCTGGATCCGCAGCACCCGCCACGGGTCGGTGTGCACCCAGTCGCTGGGCCCGCGGGAGTCCAGCAGGCGCTGATCGGTGGTGGTCTCCTCGTTGCGGCGACTGCCGCGCAGCACGACCGGACCGCGCTGCTTCTCCCCGGGCCGCTCTCGCCCGTCTGACGTCATGCGGCCCAGGGTATCCACGGCGGAACGGCCCATCCGGGGAGCGTCCGCACTACTCCGGCGAGCCATGGCCGCCGATCCCGCGGTCGGTGCTCGGCGACGGTCCACCGGCGACGAGTACGGGCTCGTGGGCCGCGGCGGCACCCTCGCCGATGCCCTCACCGAGCTGCTCGGCGGGGGATCGTCGACCGGTCACCGATCGAGCCGGAGCACGCCGTCGCGCGGTGCAGCTCCCGGCAGCCGCACCGCCCGGTGGGCGAGATCTCGATCAGCGGGCAGGACCCGATCCGCTCCTGCCCGGATCGGCAGCGCACCCTGACTCGTCACTCCTCGGCGTCCGGGTACCGCTGCATGTACTCCTCGTAGTGCTGGGCCTTGCACGACCGCTGCAGGATCGCCGTGTCGGCCTGCTGCATGCACTCGTCGAGGGTGAGCCCGATGCCGAAGTCCTCGTCGGGTTCGGAGAGGGTGGTCCACTGGACGACGAGCCCGACCACGATCGCCATGGCGCCGAGCACCGCGCCGACGAGCGCGTGCGGCCGGGGCGCCGATCCGCTGCGCCCGGCCAGCTTCAGGTAGGCGGCGACGCACGCGAGAGCGGCCGCACCGACGACCACCCCGCCCCACCCGGTCCACGAGCTCACCAGGGCCACGGCCCCCAGCCCCAGCCCGAACACGCCCACCGTGCGGGCGGTGTCGGCCGCGGTGCGTTCCTCGCTCGTCACGGCTCACATGATGGCCGATCAGCTCAGGAAGGCCCGCAGGGCCTCCGTGGTGGCCGTGATGAGCTTCGTGTCGACGTGCTCCTCGCGGGTGTGGGCGAGGTTCGGGTCGCCCGGCCCGTAGTTCAGCGCGGGGATGCCGAGCGCGGCGAAGCGGGAGACGTCGGTCCAGCCGTACTTCGCCGTCGGGGTGGCGCCGGTGGCGGCGAGGAACTCCTCGGCCGCCGGGCGGTCCAGTCCCGGCAGCGCGCCCGGGGAGACGTCGACCAGCTCGACCTCGAACCCGGCGAAGACCTCGCGGACGTACGCCTCGGCGGCCTCGGCGCTGCGGTCCGGCGCGAACCGGAAGTTCACGACCACCACGCACTCGTCGGGCACGACGTTGCCGGCCACGCCCCCGCGGATGCCGACGGCCTGCAGGCCCTCACGGTAGAGGCAGCCGTCGATGTCGACCTCGCGGGCCTTGTGCTCGGAGAGCCTGCGCAGCACCTCGCCCGCGGCGTGCACGGCGTTCTCCCCCAGCCAGGAGCGGGCCGAGTGCGCGCGCCGCCCGCGCACGGTGATCTCCACCCGCAGCGTGCCCTGGCAGCCGGCCTCGACGACGCCGTTGGTGGGCTCGCCGAGCAGCGCGAGATCGGCCTCGAGCCAGTCGCGGTGCTCGCGCTCGATGCGGCCGAGCCCGTTCGCGGCCGCCTCGATCTCCTCGCAGTCGTAGAGCACGAGGGTGAGGTCGTAGCGGGGCTCGGTGAGCGTGACGGCGAGATGGGCGAACACCGCGTCGCCCGCCTTCATGTCCGACGAGCCGCAGCCGTAGAGCAGATCGCCCTCGCGCCGGCTGGGCACGTTGTCCGCGATGGGCACGGTGTCGATGTGTCCGGCCAGCAGCACCCGGCGCTCCCGGCCGAGGTTCGTGCGGGCCAGCAAGGCCTGCCCGCAGCGCTGCACCTCCAGGTGCGGGGCCTGCGCCCGCAGCGCGGCCTCCAGCTCGTCGGCGAGCCGCTGCTCGTCGCGCGACACGCTCGGCACGTCCACGAGCGCGGCGGTCAGATCGATCGGGTCGGCGGTGAGGTCGAGTGGCACGGGCCCAGTCAACCAGCGTCGGTCCTGCTGGATACCTTCAGTGCGTGAGCTTCCGTACCGAAGGTGCCTCGGGCACCGGCCTGGCCACCGTGACCGCCGACGGCACGGTCCTCGACGTCTGGTACCCCGCGCCCGCGCTCGGCCCGGACGCCGCCGACACGACCGCCGACCTGGAACCGCTCGCCGGCCACGACGACGTGCGCGGCGTCACCACCCGCGTGATCCGCACCACGATCGCGTCGCTGGCGGACCCACCGGCCGACACGGCGGACGTCTGGCTGCGGCTGCACCTGCTCTCGCACCGGCTGATCCGCCCGCACGAAGCCGACCTGACCAACATCTTCGGGCTGCTCACGAACGTCGTGTGGACCAACCACGGCCCGTGCGCGGTCGAGGGGTTCGAGGTCGTGCGGGCCCGGCTGAAGTCCCGCGGCCCGGTCACCGTGTACGGGGTGGACAAGTTCCCGCGGATGGTCGACTACGTCGTCCCGTCCGGGGTGCGCATCGCCGACGCCGACCGCGTGCGGCTCGGCGCGCACCTGGCCCCCGGCACCACGGTGATGCACGAGGGCTTCGTCAACTTCAACGCCGGCACGCTCGGCACCGCCATGGTCGAGGGCCGCATCTCGGCCGGCGTCGTCGTCGGGGACGGGTCCGACATCGGCGGTGGCGCGTCGATCATGGGGACGCTGTCGGGCGGCGGCAAGGAAGTCATCCGCATCGGCACCGGCTGCCTGCTCGGCGCCAACGCCGGCATCGGGATCGCGCTCGGCGACGACTGCATCGTGGAAGCCGGCCTCTACGTCACCGCCGGCACCCGCGTCACGCTGCCCGACGGCACGGTCACGAAGGCGCTGGAGCTGTCGGGGCAGTCGAACCTGCTGTTCCGGCGGAACTCGCAGACCGGCGCGGTCGAGGTGCTGCCGCGCTCCGGCGGCACCGTGCAGCTGAACACAGCTCTGCACGCCAACTGAGGCCGGGCCGTTACCGTGGCGGTCGTGCTCGACGCCGCCGCGCATCGCCTACGGGTGCCCCTCCCCGAACCCGTCGTCGCGAGTCCCTCCGATCCCCCGGTGCACCACGTCCGCGCCGCGCTCGACCTGCGGCTGCGCGCGCTGCTCGCGCACGAGGAGGGCACCCGCACGGGCGCCGACATCGAGGACCTGCACCAGATGCGGGTGGCGGTGCGGCGGATGCGGGCGAGCCTCAAGGCGGCGCGGCCGCTGCTGGACGCCACCTGGGCCGATGCGCTGCGCGCCGAGCTGGGCTGGCTCGGCGGCGCGCTCGGCCCGGTGCGGGATCTCGATGTGCTGCTCCTGCGGCTGCGCGCTGAGATCGAGGACCTGCCGGGGGGCGAGCGACCCGCGGGCTACCAGCTCGTTGCGGCGCTCGGGGACGAGCACGCCACCGCGCGGGCCGAGATGCTCGCCGCGCTGGACTCGCCGCGCTACCGGGCGCTCGTGGAGCGGCTGGCCGACGCCGTGCGGCTGCCGCTGCCCACCCCGTCGGCCACGCAGGCCCAACCCGAGCTGGCCGACCTGGTGCGCGCCGAGGCCGGGCGGCTGCGCAAGGCAGTGCGCAGAGCCGGCCCCGATCCCGAGGACGCGGTGCTGCACGCGCTGCGCATCCGCGGCAAGCGCGTGCGCTACACCGGCGAGCTGGCGCTGGCCGGGCTGCGCGGCACCCGCACCGGACGCACCGTCAAGAAGCTGCTCGCCGCCACGGCGGAGCTGCAGGAGGTGCTGGGCGACCACCAGGACGCCTGCGTCGCCGAACAGCGCATCCGCCAGCTGCTGGACGGGCTGGGCGAGCTGCCGCCCGCCGAGGTCGTGTTCGTCGGCGGGCGGCTGGTCGAACGCGAACGGGCCCGCGCCCGCCGCCAGCGCAGCCTGTGGTGGGCGGCGTGGGAGCGCGTCGACGAGCTGGTCGGGAAGCTCTGAGGCGCGCTCAACCGGCGAGGCGCTCGGCCGCCGCGGCGATCCGCTCGTCCGACGCCGTCAGCGCGATGCGGACGTGCCGCGCGCCGGCCGGGCCGTAGAACTCCCCCGGCGCCACGAGGATGCCCAGCTCCGCGAACCGATCGACGGTCTTGCGGCACGGCTCGTCGGCCGTGGCCCACAAGTACAGCCCGGCCGTGGAGTGGTCCACCCGCAGCCCGGCCTTCTCGACGGCCGCGCGCAGCGTCTCGCGGCGGCGCGCGTACGTCGCCACCTGGGCCGCGACGTGCTCGTCGTCGTTCGCGGCCGCGGTCATCGCCGCCTGCACCGGCCGCGGCACGATCATGCCGGCGTGCTTGCGCACCTCCAGCAGCGCCGCGACGATCTTCGGGTCGCCCGTCACGAACCCGGCGCGGTAGCCGGCCATGTTCGACGTCTTCGACATCGAGTGCACGGCCAGCAGCCCCTCGTGGGAGCCACCGCAGACCTGCGGCGACAGGATCGACGGCGCGCCGTCGGACAGCGACAGGTAGCACTCGTCCGAGGCGACGATCGCACCGCGCTCACGGGCGAACGCCACCACCTTCGCCATGTGCTCGACCGGCAGCACCTTGCCGGTCGGGTTCGACGGCGAGTTGAGCCAGATCATCGACACCGCGCCGGGACCGATCGCGGTGGTCGAATCCGACCGGACGGGGTTCGCGCCGGCCAGCTTCACGCCCACCTCGTAGGTGGGGTAGGCCAGCTCGGGGATCAGCACCGTGTGCCCGGGGCCCGCACCCAGCAGCGTCGGCAGCCACGCCACGAGCTCCTTGGAGCCGATCGTCGGCAGGATCGCCTGCGGATCGACCGTGACGCCGAAGCGTCGCCGCAGGCTTCCGGCGATCGCCTCCCGCAGCTCAGGAGTGCCGTGCGTGGCCGGGTAACCGGGGTCGTCGGCGGCCGGACCGGCGAGCGCGGCGCGCACGACCGGGGGCACGGGATCGACCGGTGTCCCGACCGAGAGGTCGACGATTCCGCCGGGGTGCGCCCTCGCCCGCTCGGCGGCGCCGGCCAGCGAGTCCCAGGGGAAGTCGGGCAGATCGAACGAGGGGTGCAGCCTCACTCGTGGTTCCGCGGCGGCAGCGACAGGGTGGGCTCCACGTCGCGGTCGATCTTGCCGACCTTGGAGGCACCGCCCGGCGAACCGAGCTCCGCGAAGAAGTCCGCGTTGGCCTTCGTGTACGCCGCCCACTGCTCGGGGACGTCGTCCTCGTAGTAGATCGCCTCGACCGGGCACACCGGCTCGCACGCCCCGCAGTCGACGCACTCGTCGGGGTGGATGTAGAGCTGTCGGGCCCCCTCGTAGATGCAGTCCACCGGGCATTCCTCGATGCACGCCTTGTCGAGGACGTCGACGCAGGGCTCGGCGATCACGTACGTCACGGGGGTGGTCCTCCAGTCGGACTCGCTTTGGACTAGCACACAGTATGTATCGGACGGGGTACGTGCGAGAGGTGGGGGCCGCTGTGAGGAACGACATTCCGGTCAACCTCGACCGGCTCGTCGGCCGCCGGGTGTCGATCCGGCAGCGTGTCGGCGAGCACGGTGGGCGGCCCCGGTTCAGCGACGCTGTGGGCGATCTCACCGCGAGCGCGGCTGGTCTGGTGGTGCACACCCGCCGCGGACCGGTCCGGATCGACCCCGCAGCGGTGGTGGCGGCGCGGGCCGTGCCCCCTGCGGTGCCGCGCCGCGCCGGACTCGCCGCGATCGTCGCGCTGGAGCACCTCTGCGCAGACGCCTGGCCGGCCGCCGTCGACGAGCGGCTGGGCGAGTGGCGGCTGCGCGCCGCGGGCGGCTTCACCGGCCGGGCCAACTCGGCGCTGGCCCTCGGCGACCCGGGGACGCCGGTGCCGGACGCGCTGGCCGCGGTCGTCGACTTCGCCCGCCGGCACGGCATCCGGCCACGGGTGCACGTGCCCGTGGGCTCGCCGTGGGACCGGGCCGTCGAGGACGCCGGGTGGGTGCTGAACGCCGATCACGCGGCGGGTGCCGAGGTCGCGGTGCTCGTCGGGGAGCTGGCGGCGGTCGCCGAGGCTCCGGTCCCGGTTCCGGTCGAGCTGCCGGAGCGACCGGATCCCGAGTGGTTCCGCGAGCCCTACCCGCCCGCGGCCCGGGCGGTCCTCGATCCCGGCGGCACGCCGCCCGTGGGGTTCGGCATCGCCCGGGCGGACGGGCAGGTGGTGGGCCGGGTGCGGGCCTGCCTCGTCGGCGGGCACGTGCACGTGGCGCAGCTGCACACCGCCGAGGCCGCCCGCGGGCGCGGGATCGGCACCGGTCTGCTCGCCGCCGCGGCGACGTGGGGCCTCGAGCGCGGGGCGCAGTGGATGGTGCTTCAGGTGGCGCTGAAGAACTCCGGGGCGCGGTCGCTGTACGCGCGGCTGGGGATGGTGGAGCACCACCGCTACCGCTACCTCACGCCGTGTTGATCGCGCCCGGCTCCCGTGCCGGATCGGGGCTCGCGCGCCTTGGTGTCGACAGCAGTGCGGGATCGCGCTGTGGTCAGGGTCCGGTGGGGCTCGGTCCGGCGCGGGTGGGATGGTCCGGGGTGCGAGGCCTGAGCGCTGGCGCAGCGGATCGCGTCTGCGGGAGCTGCACTCCTGGCTCTCCTGGCGTGGAGACAGCTCTGCTGCCATCACCCGGGCCGCACCTAGAGGTGGCCGTCGCGCTCCCGGCTCCGCCCGGTCGGCAGCCCGTTCTCGTCGAGCAGCACCGAGCGCAGCGCCCACAGCCCCGAGCCGAGCCCGACCAGCACGAACAGCATCGACTGCCAGGTCGGCGGCAGCATCGTGTCCCCGCCCGGCCCGATGAACGCCAGCGCGAACACCGCGATCGCCCAGCCGATGAGCGGGGCCGCGGCGCGCAGCGGGCGCGGGTCCAGCTCGCCTGCGGCGCGGACCAGCCACGGCAGCGACAGCAGCGTCACGACGATGCCGAGCGGCACCGGGATCGCCCCCGCGTACAGCGGGGTGAACAGCAGCCCGAACGCACCGAGCACGGCACCGGTCACGCCGAGCAGAGCGGTGATCGCCGCGTACACGGGATCAGGCACCTCCCGCCAGCAGGTCGTCGGGAGCCGCGACCGTACCGGAGGCCGCGACGAAGCACTCCACCTCCTGGAACGGCTGCGCCACCAGGTTCGACACCGAGTACACGACCGGGCCGCCGTCCTCGCCCCCGGACTGGACGACGATCTGCGTCGCGTGCGCCCGCATCGCCGCCACCCGGGCCGCGCGGTGCGCCGACACGTCGATCCGGGTCGTGACCACGTCGTCCGGGACGCTGGGCAGCTCGTCGGGTTCCGGCAGCCGCAGCGGCGGGGCGACGTGCCCGTCGAGCTCCGCGACGCCCGCGTCGAGCGCGCTGCGCGGTGTGACGACGTGGAACAGCCGGGTGGGCACCCGTTCCACCGCCGCCACGGTGACGTCGTGGGCGCGCACGTGGTCGGGGTGGCCGTAGCCGCCGTCGGCGGCGTAGGTGACGACGGCGTCCGGGCGCAGCTCGTCGAGCACCGCCACCAGAGCGTCCACCTCGTCGGCGAACGCGTCGGGGTGGGCGAACGCGCGCGGGTGCAGCACCTCCGGGGTCGCCGCGCGGGTGCCGTGCCCGGCCAGCGCCATACCGGAGTCGCGCCAGCGGCCGGGGCCGCCGAGGAAGCGGTGATCGGTCACGCCGAGCGCGGCGCACGCGCGGGCCAGTTCGCCGATGCGGTAGCCACCCAGCTGGTCGGCGTGATCGGCGGCGAGCAGCGCCAGCTCCGCCGGGATGACCTCACCCTCCTCGCCGAGCGTGCAGGTCACGAGCGTGACCTCGACGTCGGGCCGGGCCGCGTAGTGGGCGATCGTGCCGCCGGTCGCGAGGGTCTCGTCGTCGGGGTGGGCGTGCACGAACAGCAGCCGCGCGGGAGAGCTCACCCGGCCAACCCTAGGCGGGCGGAGCGGGCGCTCTCCGCCCCGCCCGCCCGTTGAGCTCCAAACGAGCGCCCGTCGCGGCCGACCTCCCCGCGACGTCGAATCGCTCCAGTCCGCGGCGACGTCGTCCGCGAACGCACTGCCCTACCCGGACGCGACCACTTCCACCTCGAACCCATCGGTGTTCTCCAGGTACGCGGCGTAGTGCCCGGACCCGCCCGCCCACGGGTAGCGGTCGGCGAACAGCGGCCGCCAGCCGTGCTCCGGCGCCGCAGCGGCGATCGCGTCGACCGCGGCGCGATCGCCGCCGTGGAACGCGAGGTGGTTGAGCCCGGCGCGCAGCCGGTCGTGCTCCCCGGCCACTGCGGGCGAGCGCTCCACGACGACGTACACGTCGCCGCACCGCCAGGTGCGCCCGGCCGCCCACTCCCGATCCGGTGCCCAGCCGAGCTCGCCCAGCAGCCAGCCCCACTCGGCCACGGCCCGATCGAGGTCGGTGACCCACAGCTCGACGTGGTGCAGACCGTTCACCGCCGCTCAGGCATGCAGCACCTCGCGCGTGCCCGCGTAGTGGCACGCCACCTCGTGCCGCTCCCCGCCGGTGGGCGCAGCGGCCAGCGGCGGCGGCTCCTCGATGCAGCGCTGCTTCTCGGTCTCGGTGAGCTGCTGGTGCTTCCAGCAGCGGGTGCGGAAGCGGCAGCCGCTCGGCGGGTTCGCCGGGCTCGGCACGTCACCGGCGAGCAGGATCCGCTCACGGGTCCGCTCCACCGCCGGGTCCGGGATCGGCACGGCCGAGATCAGCGCCTGGGTGTACGGGTGCTGCGGGCGCTCGAAAAGGTCGTCGCGGTCGGCGATCTCGACGAACTGCCCGAGGTACATCACGGCGACCCGGTCGGAGATGTGCCGCACCACCGACAGGTCGTGCGCGATGAACAGGTAGGTGAGCCCGAACTCGTCCTGCAGCGACTCCAGCAGGTTGAGGATCTGCGCCTGGATCGACACGTCCAGCGCCGACACCGGCTCGTCGAGCACGACGAACTTCGGGTTCAGCGCGATCGCGCGGGCGATGCCGACGCGCTGGCGCTGCCCGCCGGAGAACTCGTGCGGGTAGCGGTCGGCGTGCTCGGGCGAGAGCCCCACGGTCTCCAGCAGCTCGGGGATCGTGTCCTTGGTGAGCTCGCCGCCGAGCAGGTGGTACTTCTCGGTGAGGATCTGGCGGACGGTCAGCCGCGGGTTCAGCGACGCGTACGGGTCCTGGAAGACGATCTGCATGTCCGCCCGGGCCTTGCGCAGCTCCGTGGGCTCGAGCGCGGTGATGTCCTGCCCGCCGATCACGATCTTGCCGGACGTGGGCTCGTGCAGCCGCAGGATCGCCCGCGCGGCCGTGGACTTGCCGCACCCGGACTCGCCGACGATCGACAGGGTCGTGCCCGGCTCGATCTCGAGCGAGAGCCCGTTGACGGCCTGCACCGCCCCGACCGTTCGCGAGAAGAACAGCCCGGAGCGGATCGGGAAGTGCTTGACGAGGTCGGTCACCTCGACGACCGGCGGCGCGCCGGTGCTCGGCGAGCGCTCCGCCGCGGGAGCGACCTCCTTCGGTGCCGCGAGGGCCGCGGCCACCTCGCCCGGGTGCAAGCACGCGTGCAGGTGGTCCGAGCCGGGCGCCATCGGCAGCAGCTGCGGCACCTCGGCGCGGCAGGCCTCGGTGGCGAACGCGCACCGCGGGTGGAACGCGCACCCCGGGGGCACCCGAGACAGGCTCGGCGGCTGGCCGGGGATCGGCTCCAGCTTGGCCGGACGGGCGTGGTCCATGCGGGCGAGGCTGGACAGCAGCCCGTAGGTGTAGGCGTGCCGGGGCGCACCGAAGATCTCGTCGGTCGTGCCGGTCTCGACGATCCGCCCCGCGTACATGACGGCGATGCGATCGGCGTGGCTGGCGACGAGCCCGAGATCGTGGGTGATCAGCACGATCGCGGTGTTGCGGCGCTCCTGCAGCTCCTCGAGCAGCTGCATGATCTGCGCCTGCACGGTGACGTCGAGCGCGGTCGTGGGCTCGTCGGCGAGCAGTACCTTCGGGTCGTTCGCCAGCGCCATCGCGATCATCGCGCGCTGCCGCATGCCGCCGGAGAACTCGTGCGGGTACTGCCGCGCCCGCACGTGCGGGTTCGGGATGCCCACCTCGGCGAGCAGCTCGACGGCCCGCTTGTTGGCCGCCGCTCTGCTGATCTTCTGGTGGGCCCGCACCATCTCGGCGATCTGGTCGCCCACCCGGAACACCGGGTTCAGCGCGGTGAGCGGGTCCTGGAAGATCATCGCGATCTCGTTGCCGCGCAGCTTGCGCTGCTGGGCGTCCGGCAGGTCGAGCAGCGAGCGGCCGTGCAGCAGGACCTGCCCGCTCGGGAAGGTGGCGGGCGGGCTGGGCACCAGCCCGAGGATCGTCATGGCCGAGACGGACTTGCCGGAGCCGGACTCCCCGACGATCGCCAGGGTCTCGCCCGCGTCGACGTGCCAGGAGACGCCGTCGACGGCCTTGACGACGCCGGCCGCGGTCTCGAAGTGCACGCGCAGGTCGCGCACCTCCAGCACGCGCTCGCGCGGCGCGGCGTCGCCCGCCGCGAGGACGTCCTCCTGGGCAGTGGTGAGGTCGGGCACGTCAGTTACCCCCGCGCAGCTTGGGGTCGAGCGCGTCGCGCAGCCCGTCGGCGACGAAGGCGAACGCCAGCGTCGTGATGACGATCGCCATGGCGGGGGCGAGCCAGAGGTGCTCGTTGCCCGGGACGCGGATGAAGTTGTAGCTCTGGGAGATCAGCCGCCCCCACTCGGGCACGTCCGCCGGCACACCGACGCCGAGGAACGACAGCGAGGCCATGGCGACCACGACCACGCCGACGCTGGTGAACGCGTAGACGACGACCGGCGCGATCGCGTTGGGCAGGATGTGCCGCAGCACGATGCGGGTGTCGGAGGCGCCGATCGAGCGAGCCGCCTCGACGTACTCCGACTCGCGCAGCGCCAGCGTCTGCCCGCGCATGAGCCGGGCGCTGGTCGGCCAGCCGAAGATCACCAGCGCGATCACCACCGGCAGCACGCCCTGGCCGAAGATGCGGACCACGAAGATGGCGCCGACCAGCAGCGGGAACGCCAGCAGGATGTCGGTGAAGCGCATGATGACCGCGTCCACCCAGCCGCGCTTGTAGCCGGCCAGCGCGCCGAACGCGACGCCGACGATCACCGACATCAGCATGGTTCCGATGCCGACGACCATCGCCAGCCGCGCGCCGTAGACGAGCGCGGAGTACATGTCCCGCCCCAGGACGTCGGTGCCGAGGATGTGGTCGGCGCTCGGCGGGGCCGTGGTGTTGAGCAGGTTCTGCTCGAACGGGTCGTACGGTGTCAGGAACGGCTGGAAGATCGCCATGAACAGGATGACCGCGACGATGACCAGCCCGGCCACGGCGAGCTTGTTGCGCTTGTAGCGGCTCCAGATGTCGGCCAGCGCGCCCGGCGAGCCGGAGCGGCGGCGGCGCCGGGTGGCCACGGTCTTGCCCTCCACCGCGGACGCGGCGCGCTGATCGGTCTGACCGGCGCTGTGCAGTCCGTCGGGGTCGGCGAACGGCTCCGTCGGCGGGATGCCGGCCGCCGGGGTGCCCTCGGGGGGCGGGGGAAGCGTCGTCATGAGGGATCGCCTCTTGATGTCTTGTGGGACGTCGGGAACGCGGGGCCGGCTAGTCGAGCCGGATCCTCGGGTCCAGGAACGCGTAGAGGATGTCGACGATCAGCGACAGGACCACGAACGCGAGCACCGCGAAGACCACGACCGCCGCGATGATCGGCACGTTGTTGCCGGCGATGGCCCGGAACAGCAGGTACCCGACGCCGTTGTACTGGAAGATCGACTCGGTGATCAGCGCACCGCCCAGCAGCACACCGAGGGAGACACCGAGGTAGGTGACCACGGGGATGATCGAGTTGCGCAGCGCGTGCTTGCCGATCACGACCCGCTCGGACAGGCCCTTCGCCCGTGCCGTGCGGATGTAGTCGGCGCGCAGCACCTCGAGCATCGAGCCGCGCATCAGGCGTGCGACGAACGCGGCGTCCACGATGGCCAGCGTGAACGCCGGCAGCAGCACTTCCTGGTACCACGGCACTTCCGAGCCGAAGGGTCTGGGCACCGCGGGGAACGGTCCCCAGCCGGCCAGGTAGGCCAGGAACACGACGCCGAGCACGAACGTCGGCACGCCGATGGCCACCGTGGAGACCACGGTGACCAGCACGTCGGAGAACGAGTAGCGCTTGACCGCGGCGATGATGCCGGCGATCACGCCGATGATCACGTCGATGAGGATCGCCACGAGCGCCAGCCGCACGGTGTTCGGCAGCACATCGATCAGCATGTCCGCCACGGGCCGGCGCTGGTCGTACTCGACTCCGAGGTTCCCGGTGGCGAGGTTGCCGAGGTAGGTGAAGTACTGCTGGTAGAGCGGCTTGTCGAGGCCGAAGATGGCCCGGTTCTGCTCGGCGATCGCGGGCGGCACCTGCCGGTCGCCGGTCGACGCGAACGGGTCGCCCAGCGCGAAGGTGCCGAGGAAGACGAGCAGCGTGGTGGCGAGTACCACGAGGACGGCCTGGCCGATCCGGCGCAGGATGAACTTGCCCACGAGGACTCCCTTTCTCGGAGAGGACCGTCCTGGTGAACCGTGCGACGCCGGCCGGCGGACGCCCGGGGTCACCGGGGCCCGCCGGCCGGCGTCAGCGACGGATCACTTCAGGAAGATCTGGTCGAACGTCGGGTCCTCGTTGAAGTCCATGTTCACGTTGCCCCACTTGGAGTGGTCCACCAGGCGGAACTGCTGGCGCTGGAACAGCGGGATCACGGCGAGGTCGCGGCCGATCGCGATCCGCTCCGCCTCCTTCCAGAGCTCGTTGCGGGCCGCCTCGTCCTTCGTGGCGGAGGCACGGGCCACCAGCGCGTCGAACTCCGGGTTGGAGTAGCGGCTGTAGTTGTTGCCGGTGACCTTGCCCTCGGCGTCGAGCTTGATCGACGAGGTGGCCATCAGCGGGATCAGGTAGTTGCCGGGCGTCGGGTAGTCGGCGCCCCACGCGAGCCGGTAGAGGCCGGAGGCGCCCTTGGCCTCCATGTTGTTCAGGTGGTCGGTGAACGGAACGCCCTGGTAGTTCACCTTCAGGCCGAGGTTCTGCTCGAGCTGCTGACGCACGGCGGCGGTCCACTCCTCGTGCCCGGCGCCGGTGTTGAACGACAGGTTGATCTCCGTGCCCGGGGTCAGCCCCGCCTTCTCGGCCAGCTCCTTCGCCTTGACCGGGTCGTAGACGCACGCGTCGCACACCCCGGGCTGGTAGGCGTCGGGGAACAGCGACGGCACGATCGAGTCCGCCGGCGCCTGGGCGCCCTTGAACACGCCCTCGGCGATCGCGGCCCGGTCGATCGCCATGGAGACCGCCTTGCGCGCCTCGGGCGAGTTGAGCGGCGGCTCGGCGTTCATCGCGACGAAGTAGTTGATGCCGTTCGTCTTCTTCGACAGCCACTTGCCCTGCGGCTCGAACTCGGCCCGGTTCGGGCCGATCAGCGGCGTGGGCATGCGGGCCCAGTCGAACGTGCCGGCCTTGAAGCCGTCGGTCTCGAGCTGCACGCCGTTCTGCGGGTTGAGGATCGTGAACTCGATCGCGTCGAGGTAGGCCTTCGGGCCCGCGTCGTACTCCTCGAAGCGGACGAGCCGGATGCCCTTGTCGTGCTCCCACTTGCCGTCCATCTTGAACGGCCCGTTGCCGATGGGGGCGTCGGTGTAGTTCGGGTCGCTGGTCGGGCCCACCGCGGCGGGCGCGGGGCTGAGCGCCGGGTGGTTGGTCCGCAGCGGGAACTCGCAGTCGGGCTGGACGAGGTTGACGACCAGCTGGTTGGCGGAGGCGACCTGCACACCGGTCATCTCCGGCGCCTGGCCGGCCTGGAACTCCTCGTAGCCCTGGATCACGTCGAGGTGGTAGGAGACCTCCGAGCCGGAGTTCGGCGCAGCCACCCGCTCCCAGCCGCGCTTGAACGAGGTCGCGTCGACGACCTCACCGTTGTGGAAGTGGGTGTTGGGCTTGAGGTTGAACGTCCACTGGCTGCAGTCGTCGTTGGCCGACCAGTCGGTCGCGACGCCCGGCACGACCGTGCCGTCCGGCTCGACCTGGACCAGGCCGGTGAACAAGGCGTTCGCGACGGAGGTGCCCTCGGACTCCTGCACGTTGTACGGGTCGATGGCCGTCGGCTCGGTGATGCCGAGGCGGAACACCCCGCCCGGTTTGCCGGGCACGACCTCGACCGGCGGCGTCTCCGGGTAGCCGACGCTCGGCTGCGCGGAGCCTCCCTCCGGAGCTCCCTGGTTGCTCCGCTGGGCACAACCCGTGAGCACCATCGCCGCCGCGGCGCCGAGGGCGACCACGGCGAAGCCCGTGCGCGATCTCCTCATGTGGATTCCTTTGAACTCTCTGTTGTCTTCGGCGTCCCGTTCGGACGGCCGATCCACCCCGGTGCGCCCGGCCATGTGCACGGCCGGTGACGCGGACAGCAGGGACCGTAGGAACGGCGGCTACCGGGCGGTAGCAAAGCTCCCCGATCGTGACCAAAGGGTGACTTCCCCGTTGGCCTGAACGGCGGCGCAGATCACGATAGACGGACGCTTGAGTGCGCAACCATCGGGTGCTTGATCGTGACCGAAAGGGGCTGCGATCAGGGACAGTGATCAGGAGGACGGCAGCGGCCGCCACCGCTGCGCGCCGGTGAAGGGCCCGGTCAGCAGCGGGCCCGGGCCCACACCCGTCGCGGCGTCGGACTCGGGCGTGCTCACCACGACGTCGACCGGCTGGAACAGCGGTAGCTCCGCGGCCTGCTCCCACAGGTCCTGCTGCACGGCCTGGGCGAGGTCCGGGCGCGGATCGGGCGTCATGAGCTCGGTCATGAGCGCGTCGAGCAGCGGCTGGCAGAAGCCGGTCGGGCCGGGCACCTGCTCCGGGCCGGTCGCCGAGCCGGACATGCAGCCGAACTCGGACGCGACGGCGGTCGCCGCATCGCCGGCCGCAGGCCGGTTGAGCACCATGAGGTCCACCGCGATCCCGGTGGGCGCGGCGGGGACGGCGGGGGCGGCCTCGGTGGGAGTCGACGTAGGCGTCGCCGCGGTCGCGGGCGCGGCGGCCGGGGTCGCGGTGGCGCCCGAGGTGGGGGCGGCCGACGTCGAGGGTGGGGTCGGGGCCACGGTCTCGGCCGAGTACAGGTCGACGACCGGCGGGGCGACGACGGTGGCCGGGATCCCGGCCCCGCTCAGCTGCCGGGCGACGGCCGCGGCCACGCGGAGATCGCCGGGCCGCTCGGCGCCCGCCCCGATCGTGAGCCGCACGGGCGCGCCGTCGGCCATCCAGGGAGCGGTCGGGGACGTCCGGGTCCAGCCGGCCTGCTGCAGCAGCGCGGCGACCTCGGCGGCGTCGGCGCGCCGTTCGGGGGCGGTCGCCGTGTACCCGGGCTGCGACGGTGCCCGCCCGTACGCGTCGGCCCGCAGCGCCTCCGGTGCGACCTCCGCCCGGATGGCCTCGCGGTCGATCAGTGCGGCGACGGCCTTGCGGGCGGCGAGGTTGCGCAGCGGGCCGGTGTCGGCGCGCAGGCCGAGCGTGACCACCTCGGCGCGGGGCACGGGCTGGGTGCGCGGCGCGGGCTGCAGGCCCACCAGCGCGGTGCGCAGCTCGGGCCCGGCGGTGGTGACGGCGAGATCGATGTCACCGGAGGCGAGGCCCGCGGCGACGTCCTCCGGGTCGAGCCGGCGCAGCACCAGCTCGTCGACGACGGTCGGGGCGTCCCAGTAGAGATCGTTGCGCACCAGCACGATCTCGCCGCGGCCCCGGTCCACGCTGCCGACCTTGAACGGGCCGCCGGAGGCCGGCAGGCCGTTGCGCAGGGCACCGACCCAGGAACCGGGCGCATCCTTGAGCAGGTGGGCGGGCAAGAGCCCGCTGAACAGGTACTGCCAGGCCGGGTAGGGCTCGGCGAACTCGACGTCGACCGCCTTGCCGCCGGCGCGCGAGCGCACCGCGGTGATCAGCCGGTAACCGGCGGCGTCGGCGACCCCCGGCTCGGCGCGCATCCGCTCCCAGAGGAAGACGAAGTCCTCCGCGGCGATCGGTGCGTTCGTCGACCAGGAGGCCTCCAGGTTCAGCTCGTAGCTGACCGTGAAGGGCTCGGACGACGTCACCTTCGCGCTGGTGGCGATCGTGGTGTCCAGCTGCGCCACACCGTTCTCGTCCACTCGGAACACCGAGGGCAGCACCAGCGTGGCCAGGGCCTGGGTGACCGGGGAGACGTCGGCGAGCAGGTGCGGGTTGAACCCGGGCGGGAGGTCGTCGACGCCGACCACGATCTGCGTCGGCGTGCCGGGCTGGGTCGTCGGGGTCGCGGTCGGGGTCGGCGTGACCTCCGGCGGCGGGACGGGCTCGTTCGCGCACGCCGCCGCCACCATCGCGACCAGCGCTAGCAGGACGATCCACGTCCGGCGACCCACGATCACCTCCCCAGCGACGGGTGCGGCCGGGGACCGACCCGCGGTCGGTCCATCCTGCATCAGCGTGCGCAGGAGGCCGGCTCGGGGGTTGTCCCCGGCCGGGGATCAGCCCGAGTTGTTCGCCTTGGCCCGCGCACGCTGGCGCGCGCGCTCCCGCGCGTCCAGCTCCACCTTCCTGATCCGCACCGACTGCGGCGTGACCTCCACGCACTCGTCGGGGGCGCAGAACTCCAGCGACTGCTCCAGGTTGAGGATCGTGGGCGGGGTGAGCTTCACGAACGCCTCCGCCGTGGACTGGCGGATGTTCGTGAGCTTCTTCTCCCGGACGATGTTGACCTCGAGATCGTCGGGCCGGGTGTGCTCGCCGACCACCATGCCGGCGTAGACCATCGTGCCGGGACCGACGAACATCGTGCCGCGGTCGGAGAGCTGGTCGACGGCGTAGGCGGTGACGGCGCCCTCCCGGTCCGCGACGAGGGAGCCGCGCTGGCGGGCGCGGATCTCGCCGACCCACGGCCCGTACCCGTCGAAGACGTGGCTGGCGATGCCGGCGCCGCGGGTGATGGTGAGGAACTCGGTGCGGAAGCCGATGAGGCCGCGCGCCGGCACGCGGTAGTCGAGCCGGACCCGGTTCTCGCCGTGGACCATGTGCACCAGCTCGCCCCTGCGGGAGGCGAGCAGCTGCGTGACGGCGCCCAGCGCATCGGCGGGGACGTCGGCGGTGAGCCGCTCGAACGGCTCGTGCACCGTGCCGTCGACGATCTTGGTGACGACCTCGGGCTTGCCGACCGTCAGCTCGAAGCCCTCGCGGCGCATGGTTTCGACGAGCACGGCCAGCGCGAGCTCGCCGCGGCCCTGCACCTCCCACGCGTCGGGGCGTTCGGTGGGCAGCACGCGGATGCTCACGTTGCCGACGAGCTCGGCGTCGAGCCGGTTCTTGACCTGACGGGCGGTCAGCTTGGTGCCCGGCTGCGGATCGCGGCCGACGAGCGGGGAGGTGTTGATGCCGATCGTGACCGAGATGGCCGGCTCGTCGACGTGGATGCGCGGCAGCGGCACCGGGTCGTCCGGGTCGGCGAGGGTGTCGCCGATCATGACGTCGGGGATGCCGGCGACGGCGACCAGATCGCCCGCCACGGCCTCCTCGGCCGGGACCCGCTCCAGGCCCTCGGTGCGCAGCAGTTCGGTGATCTTGACGCGGGTGGTGCCGCCGTCGGCGGTGCACCAGGCGACCTGCTGGCCGCGGCGCAGCACGCCCGCCCGCACCCGGCAGAGCGCGATGCGGCCGAGGAACGAGCTGGCGTCGAGGTTGGTGACGTGCGCCTGCAGCGGCGCGGTCGGGTCATCGGCGGGCGGCGGAACCGTCTCGGCGATGACGTCGAACAGCGCCTCCAGGCCGGGATCGGCGGGCAGCTCGCCGTCGGCGGGGCGCTGCCGCGACGCGCGCCCGGCCCGGCCGGACGCGTAGACGACCGGGAGGTCGAGCAGCCGCGCGGTGGTGTCCTCGTCGAGCTCCAGCTCGTCGGCCAGTTCGAGCAGCAGCTCGAGGGTCTCGTCGACGACCTCGGCGATGCGCGCGTCCGGGCGGTCGGTCTTGTTGACCACGAGCACCACGGGCAGCGCAGCGGCCAGCGCCTTGCGCAGGACGAACCGGGTCTGCGGCAGCGGGCCCTCGCTCGCGTCGACCAGCAGCAGCACGCCGTCGACCATGGACAGCCCGCGCTCGACCTCGCCGCCGAAGTCGGCGTGGCCGGGGGTGTCGACGACGTTGAGGATCATGTCCCGCCAGCGCACGGCCGTGTGCTTGGCGAGGATCGTGATGCCCTTCTCGCGCTCGAGGTCGCCCGAGTCCATGATCCGGTCGACGGCGGGGCCGCGCGAGGCGATGGCGCCGGACTCGCGCAGCATGGCGTCGACGAGGGTGGTCTTGCCGTGGTCGACGTGCGCGACGATGGCGACGTTGCGCAGGCTCGCACCCGCCTCGCGGTCGCCGCGAGCCCGATCCGCGGTGTCCGCGATGGTGGAAATGCTCACGCCACACGGTATCCCGGGCGCCGCGCCGATCCCCGTGCAGGTGAGCAGCAGCTCAACCGGGTCGTCCCCCCGGTCCCGCGGTGGTCAGCCGGTCCGCGGCCACAGCGCGCCGAGCTGCCCGGCCCGGATGTGCTGGACGTCACGCAGCAGCAGGACACCCGCCGGGCCGAGCTCGACCGCCGCGTCGAGCAGGGTGACGAGCGGCGCGGTGACCCGCAGGCCGCGGATCTCGAGCACCTCGGGCGGCCGACCGGGCTCGGCGACGACCTCCCGGCGCCGCAGCGGACGGCGCCGGTGCGCAGCGGCGACCCGCACCGGCGTGGGCGGGCGCGCGACGATCCCGTACCACCAGGCGGCCGCCACCCCGGTCAGCACGGCGCCGGGACCGGCCCACAGCACGGCCGCGCGCACCCGCAGCTCATCGGGCCCCAGCCCGGGCCGGAGCAGGTAGGTGCGCGGCAGCACCGGCTGCCACGCCCGGGTGCGCACCCGCTCGTCGATGTGCGCGGCGGGGACCCCGGCGGCGATCAGCTGAGCCCGGGTGAGCAGCCCGCGCTGGCGGGCGAGCAGGACGTCGAGCACACCGGATCGGACGGAACCCGCCCGGCCGCGGCTCCCCGGATCCCCCGATCAGCCGAGCAGCCTGCGCAGGTGCGGGACGAGAGCGCGATCGGCCTCCACCCAGGCCAGCCCGTCCAGCTCGTCTGGGCCGATCCAGCGCAGTGCGGCGTGCTCCAGTGCGACCGGCTCCGGGCTGCCCGCGGCCAGCTCCGCCGCGTGGATCCGCAGGACCCCCACCGGCAGCGGGAGATCGGGGCCGACCCGCCCGGTCACGGTCACGAGCGCGCCGAGCTCCTCGTGGCACTCGCGGGCGACGGCGGCCGGCTCGGACTCCCCCGCCTCCACCCGGCCGCCCGGCAGCTCCCAGCGACCGGCCAGCTCCGGCGGGCGGGTCCGCTGGGCCACCAACAGCCGCCCGTCGCGCACCAGCGCAGTTCCCACGACGATCACGGGAGGGATGGTGGCAGGCCGGGGGCGGTGCGGGGCGAGGACGTCCCCCGCCTCAGGGGCTGGGCCAGCGGACTTCGAACCTGGCCCCGCCGGCTCCGGACTCCCCCGCCGAGACGGTGCCCCCGCGCCCGTGCACCAACGCCTCCACGAGCGCCAGTCCCAGCCCCGCACCGCCCCCGGCCTCCGGGTTGAGCCGCACGAACCGGTCGAACACCCGGCGGCGGTCGGCGAGCGGGATACCGGGGCCGTCGTCCTCGACGACGAGTCGCACCCACCGCCCGGCCGGCAGCACCCCGACCCGCACGAGCCCGGCCGCGTACCGCACGGCGTTGCCGATGAGGTTGTCCAGCACCAGCGCGACCTCGGACGGCGTCGCGGCGACCACGGCCGGGGTGGGGGCGGCGAGGGTGATCGCGGGCCCGTCCTCGGGCGCGGTGGAGTGGGCGCGGTCGACCGCTGCGCGCGCCGCGGCCACGAGGTCGACGGGCTGCGCCGGCGGGCGCTGGCCCGAGTCGGCGCGGGCGAGCGCGAGCAGCGCGGAGAGCAGGCTGCTCAGCCGGGCGGCCTCGTCGACGATCGACTTCAGGGTCTCCTCGGCGAGCGCCGGGTCGGGGTGGGCGACGGCGACCTCGGCCTGCGCGCGGATCGCCGCGACCGGCGAGCGCAGCTCGTGCGCGGCGTCGCCGGTGAACCGCTCCAGCCGAGCCACGGCGTCGTCGCGGCGGGCGAGCAGCAGGTTGAACTCGGCGGCGAGCGCGCGCAGCTCGTCGTCGGCGGCCGGCAGGGGCAGCCGCTCCCCCGGCGGCAGGGTGGCCGCGGCCCGGCGGAGGCGGTCGACCGGCCGCAGCGCCGCCCGCGTCGCCGACCACGCCGCGAGCGCCACCACCCCCGCGACCAGCAGCGCGCCGACGAGGAACCAGCTGGCCGCGTTGGCCAGGATCGTCGCCGACCCGACGAGGTCCGCGGAGGCGATCACCACCCGCACCGCCCCGTCGGGGCCGACGGTGGACAGCCCGAGCCAGCGCCGCATGTCGGTGCCGCCCCCGGTGGTCAGCTCCTCACCGCCGGCGATCCGGCGCACCTGCGCGTCGGACAGCGGGAGCGCGGCGCCGCCGTCGACGGGCCGGCCGGCGACGTCGACGATCCGCACACCGGCGATGCGGACCAGCGCGGGATCGACGCCGACGCGCACCGAGTCGGCGACGGAGGAGGCCTTCGCGGCCAGCTCGACGTCGGCCGCGTTGATGACGGTGATGACCAGGAGGCTGCCGCCGAGGCGGGACAGCGCCGCCAGCGCGACGAGCGCGACCACCCCGACGACGAGGGTGATGCGGGTGCGCAGCGACCGGCGGGCCCACCAGTCCCGCAGGGCGGCCACCGGTCTCACGGCGTGCCGACGAGGTACCCGTAGCCGCGCACGGTCTTGAGCAGGTGCCCCGCGCCGACGGCGTCGAGCTTGCGGCGCACGTACCCGACGTAGACCTCGACGACGTTGCGGCTGGCCGCCTGCTCGTCGCCCCACACCATGCGCAGCAGGTCGTCCTTGGCCACGGCGGTGTCGGGCCGGCTGGCCAGCGCGTGCAGCAGCGCGAACTCGCGCGGCGACAGCTCGATGCTCTCCCCCTTCCAGCTGACCGACCGGGAGACCGGGTCGACGACGAGCGGACCGAGCCGAACCCGCTGCCCGGTGCGGCCGAGCGCCTGGTCACGGCGGCGCAGCAGCGCCTTGAGCTGCGCGACGAGCACGACGAACGCGAACGGCTTGACGAGGTAGCCGTCGGCGCCGAGGTCGAGCCCGTCGGCCTGGTCGAACTCGCCGTCCTTCGCCGACACCAGCAGCACAGGGGTGTCGACACCCGCGGCGCGCATCTCCTCCACCACCCGGTAGCCGGACAGCCCGGGCAGGATGATGTCGAGCACGATCGCGTCGAACCCACCGGTGAGTGCGGCCTGCAGCGCGGAGCGGCCGTCGCCCAGCGCGACGACCTCCATGCCCTCGGCAGTGAGCCCGCGGGCGACCGCCGTGCGGATCCCGGGCTCGTCGTCCACCACGAGTACGCGTGCCATGACGACATCGGACGCTACCGCGCATCCGGCCCGGTGCACCTCAGAACACTCTCAGCGACGATGGGTCACGCTTCACCCATGGCTCGTCCCATCCGTCCCGAAAGCCCGACGCTCCCACGGAGGCCCATGCGCAGGTTCGGACGCCCTGTCGCGGCGGCCGTCGCCGTCGCGGGGCTCGTCGGGCTCGGTCTGCTCGCCGTCCCGGCCGGCGCCGGGGCCCAGCCCGAGCTGCCGCCGGTGACGCCGGAGGAGCTGGTGCGATCGGTGCTGGAGGCGAAGCCGGGACCGTTCGCGGGCACCGTGGAGGCCGAGAACGCGCTGGGGCTGCCCGCGCTGCCGGGCCTGCCCGCGGCCGCGGCCGACGGCACCTCGACGGCGCGCGTGTGGGCGGGCGACGAGCGGCAGGGCCGCGTGCAGCTGCCGACGTCCGACAGCGAGCGCACGTTCGTCACCGACGGCGCCACGTTCTGGACGTGGGACTCCGACACCCGCGAGGTCACCACGGGCAGCCGGGCCGCGCAGCCGGGCCGCGGGCCCGCGGTCGACCCGGCCACCGCGGCCGGGGAACTGATCGACCGGCTGGGCGGATCGAGCACGCTCGCGGTCGACGGCACCGCCGAGGTCGCCGGCCGGCCCGCCTACGAGCTGGTGCTCGCGCCGCAGCCGACCGAGCGGACGCTGCTGCGCGAGATCCGCATCGCCGTCGACGCGGAGAAGCGGATGCCGCTGCGGCTGGTCGTGCTGGCCAACGGCTCGCCCGACCCGGCGCTGCGGATCGGCTTCACCGACGTCGCGTTCGGGCCGCAGGATCCGGCCCTGTTCACGTTCACCCCGCCGCCCGGCTCCACCGTGCGCACCGCACCGGCCGAGCGGCCGGGCAACCGCCGCGGCGCGCCGAACGCGCAGGTCCGCACCGTCGGCGACGGCTGGGACGCCGTGCACGTCGCCGAGCGCGGCGCGCAGGCGCCCGGGAACATCCCGGACCTGGATCGGATCGGCACCCGCGTGTCGGGGCCGTGGGGTTCCGGTCGGCTGATCACCTCCGTGGTCGGCTCGGTGCTGGTCACCGACGACGGGCGCATCGCGGCCGGTGCGGTGCCCGAGCAGGTGCTGACGGAGGCGCTCACCCGATGAGCCGACGCCACCCCTGCACTGCGGAGGCCGGGCCGCGGTGACCGCGCACTCGGTGATCGGGCCGGCCGAGACCGGCACCGGACCGGTCGCCACCCCCGCGGCCCGCGTGTCGGGGCTGCGCAAGGTCTTCGGCTCCACCGTGGCGATCGACGGGATCGACCTGGAGGTGCCGGCGGGGTCGGTGCTCGGCATGCTCGGCCCCAACGGGTCCGGCAAGACCACGCTGATCCGGATGCTGCTCGGGCTGACCCGCCCCACCGCGGGCACCGTCGAGCTGCTCGGCCACCCGGTGCCCGCTGCGGCCGACCTGGCACTGCCGCACGTCGGGGCGCTCGTGGAGGGGCCGGGGTTCCACCCGTTCCTGACCGGCCGGGAGAACCTGCGCCGCCTCGCCGCCGCGGAGCCGCTGCTGGCGACGGCGGACATCAGGCCCGCGGTCGCCGCCGCACTGGAGCGGGTCGGGCTCACGGCGGCGGCCGATCGCCGCTACCGCGGCTACTCGTTGGGCATGAAGCAGCGGCTCGGGCTGGCTGCGGCCCTGCTGGTGCCGCGCCGCTTGGTCGTGCTCGACGAGCCGACGAACGGCCTCGACCCGGCGGGCACCCGCGACGTGCGGCGCATCATCGCCGAGCTGCACGCGGCCGGCACCACCGTGATCGTGTCGTCGCACCTGCTGGCCGAAGTGGAAGCGACTTGCACCCACGTCGCGGTGCTGCAGTCCGGCGGACTGGTCGCCACCGGCGAGCTGGCGTCGCTGCTCGCCGCGGGCACCGGCGGGCTGATCGTCGTCACCCCGGAGGCGGACGCGGCTGTGCGCGCCCTGCGCGCCGCGGGCGCCACCGCCTACCGCACGCGGGACGGCGAGCCCGCCGTGGTCGTCTCCGACGACGGGCCGCCGGCGCCGGAGATCATCGCGCTGCTGGTGCGCACAGGGATCCCGGTGCACGAGGCTCGCAGGCGGCGCACCAACCTGGAGGAGCTGTTCGCGCAGCTGACGGAGGACGGATCATGACCGCTGCGACCGCGACCGGTCCCGCAGCGACCGTCCGTGGGGCCCCGCTGGGCAGGCTGCTCGGCGCCGAGCTGCGGTGGGTGCTGCGCCGGCCGCGCACGATCGCGTTCCTCGTGCTGTTCGCGCTGGTGCCGGTGGTCATCGGGGCCGGGGTCGCGATCGCCGACCGCGCCGGGGGGCCGGGCCGCGGCCTGATCGGCGCAGTCGCGGGCAACGGGCTCGTGCTCCCGGTGGCCGCGCTCACCGTGTCGCTGGCGCTGCTGCTGCCGCTGGCTGTGGCGATGGCAGCGGCCGACGCGCTGGCGGGCGAGAGCGCCGCCGGCACGCTGCGCGGGTTGCTCGTGGCCCCGGTCGGCCGGTTGCGGCTGGTCGTGATGAAGGCGTTCGGCGTGCTGGTGGTGGCCGCGGCGGCCACGCTGGTGATCGCGGTGCTCGGCGTGCTGTGCGGGCTGGTGGTCGTCGGCTGGGCGGAGGGCCAGATGGTCACGCTCTCCGGCACGACCCTCGGGTTCGGCGAGGCGATGGGCAGGGTCGCGCTCGCCGCGGCGTGGACGACCGGCCAGCTCCTGGCCGTCGGCGCGGTGGCGCTGGCCGTCTCGTCGCTGACCGAGCACCCGCTGGTGGTGCTCGCCGCGGTGCTCGGCGGGGTGATCGTGTCCGGTGTGCTGGCTGCGATCCCGGCGCTGTCGTGGCTGCAGCCCTACCTGCTGACGACCGGCTGGTCCGCGGGCGCGGACGTGCTACGCGACCCGCTCCCGCTCGACGGGCTGGGCGAGTCGACGCTGCGTGCGCTCTGCTACCTCGTGGTCGGAGCCGGCGTCACCGTCGCCCGGATGCTCCGCCGCGACGCCTGAACCGCGGTGCGGCAGGATGCCGGCATGCCGAAGCTGCTGGACGACGCCTCGATCTCGGCCGCTCTGCAGACGCTGCCGGCGTGGGAGCGCGCCGGCGGCTCGCTGGTGCGCACAGCGCAGCTGCCCAGCTTCCCCGCCGCGATCGCGGTCGTGGACCGGGTCGCGGAGATCGCGGAGGAGGCCGACCACCATCCGGACATCGACATCCGCTGGCGCACGCTGACGTTCCGCTGCTCCACCCACAGCGCGGGCGGCATCACCGAGCTGGACGTCGAGCTGGCGCGCAAGATCGACGAGCAGGTCGCGGCCGCTCAGGGCTGACCTGCGACGATGCTGCGGTGCCCCACGAGGACGTCCTGCCCGCGCTGGAGGAGGAGCTCGCGGCGTTCTGGCGCCGGTCCCGGGCAGCAGGCCGGGAAGCCGCCCGCGAGCTGCACCCCGAGCTCGATCCGGCGGTGTTCCCGCTGATCTCGGTGCTGGGCAGGCGCGGCCCGCTGCGGATGTCGGAGCTGGGTGCGCGGCTGATCCTGGACAAGTCGACGGTCAGCCGGCAGGTCGACACGGCGGAGCGGCTCGGCCTGGTGCGCCGCTCCGTGGACCCGTCGGACGCGCGCGCCCGGCTGGTCGAGCTCACCGAGACGGGCCGGGAGCGCCTCGACGCGGTCCAGGCGCGGCGCCGGGCGGCGTGGAACCGGGCGCTGTCGCAGTGGTCACGCGAGGACGTGGTCACGCTCACCCGGCTGCTCGCCAAGCTGGGTGAGTCCGGGATCGCATGACCCCCACGCACTCGTGGGAATGACCGACGCCCCCGTATGGTTGCAGGTATCAACCAATCGCTCGTGGGGGTTCCGTGACGGCAGCTGCACCATCGATCGACAGCGGGCGCATGACGCGCCGACAGACCCTGGAGGCCCTCTCCGGGATGTTGCTGGCGATGTTCACCGCGTTCCTCTCCTCGACGATCGTGGCGAACGCGCTGCCCACCATCGTCGTCACGCTGCACGGCACGCAGCACCAGTACACGTGGGTCGTCACCGCCACCCTGCTGGCGTCGACCGCGACCACCCCGATCTGGGGCAAGTTCGCCGACCTGTTCGACAAGAAGCTGCTCGTCCAGCTGTCGATCACGATCTTCACCGTCGGCTCGGTGCTGGCCGGGTTCGCGCAGTCGATGGAGACGCTGATCGTCTGGCGCACCCTGCAGGGACTCGGCCTCGGCGGGCTGCAGGCGCTGATCGTCATCGTGATGGCGGCGATCATCAGCCCGCGCGAGCGCGGCCGCTACACCGGTCTGATCGCCACCGTCATGTCGGTGGCGCCGGTGGCGGGCCCGCTGCTCGGCGGGGTGATCGTCGACGCACCGGGCCTGGGCTGGCGCTGGTGCTTCTGGGTCGGCGTGCCGCTGGCCGTCATCGCGCTCGTGGTGCTGCAGCGCACCCTCAAGCTGCCGGTGATCAAGCGCCAGGTCTCCATCGACTACCTCGGCGCGGCCCTGATCGCCGGCGGCGTCAGCGACCTGCTGATCTGGATCACCCTGGCCGGTTCCGACTTCGCCTGGGACTCCCCCACGTCGTTCCTGCTCGCCGGGCTGGGCATCGCCCTGCTGGCCGCCGCGCTGGTCGTCGAGGCCAAGGCCAAGGAGCCGATCATCCCCCTGCGGTTGTTCCGCGACCGCACCACCACGCTGGCCACCATCGGCAGCATCGCGGTCGGGGTGGCGATGTTCGGCGGCGCGGTCTTCCTCGGCCAGTACTTCCAGATCGCCCGCGGCTACTCCCCGACCGTCTCCGGCCTGCTGACCCTGCCGATGATCGTCGGCTCGACGCTGTCCTCGACGCTCTCCGGCATCCTCATCACCCGGTTCGGTCGCTGGAAGCGCTACATCGTCGGCGGCGGTGTGCTGACGCTGGTCGGGTTCGGGCTGCTCGCCACCATCGACCACACGACGGACATGGTGCTGCTCGGGGCGTACCTGTTCCTGCTCGGCTCCGGCATGGGCATGACCATGCAGAACCTCGTGCTCGCCGTGCAGAACTCCGTCGCTGCCCGTGACCTGGGCGCGGCCAGCTCGACGGTGTCGTTCTTCCGCTCGCTGGGCGGCACCGCCGGCGTGTCGGTGCTGGGCGCCGTCCTCGCCAACCACGTCACCGCACTGATCGCGCAGCGGCTGCCGGCGGGATCCGGCTCGGCGGGCCTGGGCGACCTCGCCGACCTGCCTCCGGCGATCGCCACGATCGTGCGCGAGTCCTACGGCGACGCCACCGCGCTGATCTTCCTGGTCTCCGCGGGGCTCGCGCTCGTGTCGCTGATCGCGATCCTGGCCATCCGGGAGGTGCCGCTGCGCACCGAGACCGGCATCGAGCGGGAGCGCGCCGAGGCCGCCGCGGAGGCCGCGCGCACGGCCGCCCAGCAGGCGACGCACCAGACGCCCGCCGCGCGCTCCGCGTCGCCCGAGCCGGGATCGAGCTGACCGGTCAGATCCGCCGGTTCGCCAGGACGGGCACGGTCTTGCGGGCGGCTGCGACGGCTTCCGGGTCGAGATCGGCCAGCAGCAGCGCGGGCTCCCGGTCCAGCTGGGCGACCACCTGCCCGAGCGGTCCGGCCACCAGGCTCGCCCCGATCCCGGCGGGCGCCGAGCCCGGGTCGCGGCCGACCGTGCGCGGATCGGCCTGGTCGCACGCCACGACGTAGGCGGTGGAGTCCAGCGCCCTGGCCCGCACGAGCAGGTCCCACTGCTCGCGCTTGCCCGGCCCGTCGCCCCACGAGGCGGGCAGCACGATCACCTGCGCCCCGTCGGCGGCCAGCAGTTGGAACAGCGCGGGGAACCGCACGTCGTAGCAGGTGGCGAGGCCGACCTGCAGCCCGTCGACGGTGATCGAGACCGGTTTGGCCCCGGGCGCGACCGTGCGCGACTCGGTGAAGCCGAACGCGTCGTAGAGGTGGATCTTGTCGTAGGTCGCGTCGACGCCGGGCCCGGTGGCCAGCAGCGTGTTGTGCACCCGGCCCTCGTCAGCCGGGGTGAACATGCCGACGACCGCGGTGATCCCGGCGTCGGCGGCCGCGGCGCGCACCGCGTTCGCCCACGGGCCGTCGGCCGGCTCCGCGACCGGGCCGAGCGGATGACCGAACGCGCACATCGTCGCCTCCGGGAACACGACGAGCGCCGCGCCGGCCTCGGCCGCTTCGCGGATCCCGTCACGGACCAGGGACAGGTTGTGCACCGGATCGGCGGTCGAGGCGATCTGGGCGACGGCGACGCGCATGCGCCGAGCCTATGCCGAAGCAGTGGCGACCGGCGTGATCCGGGCCTCCACCCGCTCGACGACGACGAACGGTGCGGTAACGTGGAACACGTGCAGCGCTTCTACTACTGGTTTACCCGCCCGGCCCGTGTGGGGTCGGCCGGCGAACCACTGCGCTGACCACCCTGCCCGAGCCGGAAGAGAAGTGCCGGCTCGGCGTCTCCCACGGCGGGTCGGTGCGAGAAGCCCGAAGGAAGCCCGCAGATGTCACCCGTGAAGGCGCAGCCCGCCGTCGCAGCGCTGGACTCCCACCGCACCCTCGCGATCAGCCCGCTGCTGTCCCCGTCCCTGCTGCGCCACGAGCTGCCGGCCGACGAGCTGGTCGCCGACTGCGTCACCCGCTCGCGCGCTGAGGTCGTCGACGTCCTCGACGGCCGCGACGACCGCCTGCTCGTCGTCGTCGGCCCGTGCTCGATCCACGACCCGGTCGCCGCGCTCGACTACGCGCACCGGCTCGCCGCGCGGGCCGAGCAGCTCGCCGACCGCTTGCTCGTGGTGATGCGGACCTACTTCGAGAAGCCGCGGTCGACCGTGGGGTGGAAGGGCCTGGTCAACGACCCCGGCCTGGACGAGTCGTTCGACGTCAACCGCGGTCTGCGCACGGCCCGCGCGCTGCTGCTGGACGTGCTCTCGCTCGGGCTCCCGGTGGGGTGCGAGTTCCTCGACCCGATCACCCCGCAGTACATCTCCGACCTGGTCACGTGGGGCTCGATCGGCGCTCGCACCGCCGCCAGCCAGGTGCATCGCCAGCTGGTCAGCGGGCTGTCGATGCCCGTCGGGATCAAGAACGGCACCGACGGCGACGTCCAGGTCGCGGTCGACGCGGTGCGCGCCGCGTCCACCCGGCACGTGTTCATGGGCATCAACCCGGACGGGCTGGCCGCGCTGATCTCCACCTCCGGCAACCCGGACGCGCACATCATCCTGCGCGGTGGGTCGCGGGGCCCGAACTACGGCGCGGCCGACGTCTCCGCCGCGCTCGACCGGCTCACCGAGGCGGGGCTGCCGCGGCGGGTCATCGTCGACGCGAGCCACGGCAACAGCGGCAAGGACCACGTGCGCCAGGCCGAGGTCGTCGCCGACCTGGCCGCCCGGATCGCCGAGGGCGACCGCGACGTCACCGGGATCATGATGGAGAGCTTCCTCGTGCCCGGCCGCCAGGACCTCGGCCCCGACATGGCCTACGGGCAGAGCGTCACCGACGCCTGCATGGGCTGGGACACCACGTCCGCGCTGCTCGACGAGCTGGCGGCGGCGGTGGCGCGCCGGCGCGGTTGACGGCTCGGCGCGCGGACGGACGTACGGACGGAGGCAGGGACGCCACCCGGGCGTGGCGGCGATCGTGCTGGGCGGCGCGGCGCGGCGCGGGTTGAATGGCGGCGTCTTCCCAGCCCGGTCGTCCCCGGAGGCGCCATGCCCCTGTCCCCCGAGGAGTTCCACGCGCACGTCCTCGCCGCGGCGGACGACGACGGCCGGCTGCCGCTCCCGCCGGTCGCCGAGTGGTACTCGTTCCCGTTCGAGGGGCTGATGCGGGTGCGGCCACTGGCGCCGCCGGTGCCGGAGCCGCCGCGGCAGGGGGCCGACCCGGCCCGCTGCCCGACGTGCGCGCGCCGCGACGAGGGCATCTGGCTCGACGAGCGGTGGCGGTTGGAGCGCGTCGCCGGGGGCGGTCTGCCGCTGCTCCTGGTGCTCTACCCGCGCGACCACCACGATCTCGCCGATCTCCCCGACGCGCTGGCCAGGGAGCTGGGTGTGCTCACGGTGCACGTGGCGCGGGCGATCGAGGCACTGCCGCACGTCGCGCGGGCGCACGTCACGCGCTTCGGGGACGGTGGGGCGCACCTGCACGTGTTCTTCTGGGCGCGCCCGGAAGGACAGCTGCAGCTGCGGGGATCGTGCCTGTCGATGTGGGACGACGTGCTGCCCCGCTACCCGGACGAGCTCGCCGAGGCGGATGCGGCGATGGTGGTGGGCTGGCTGGGAGAAGCGCTCCGTACACGGTGAGCGCCGGGTCACCGCCGCTGCGCCGCCGGTAGCTGGTCGGGGTCTCGCCGTACTCCTGCTTGAACGCGTGGCTGAACGTCGGCAGATCGCCGAACCCGCAGGCCACGGCGATGTCGGTGACCGAGAGGTGGCGGTCGCGCGGATCAGCCAGCCGCCTGCGGGCGTGGGCCAGCCGCAGCTTGCGGATCAGCGCCCCGACGGTCAGCTCGGCCCCGGCGAAGCAGCGGTGCAGGCCGCGCACCGAGATGTAGTGCGCACGGGCGATCGACTCGACGTCGAGCGCCGGGTCCTCGATGTGCTCGGCGATGTAGCGGGCGACCTTGCGGCGCAGGTCGGCCGCCGCGCGCGTGTGCGGCCAGTCGTCGTCGGAGGCGCCCAGCATCGTCGTGACGAACGCGGCCAGCTCGGCGGCGAGCCGGCGCCCGTCGACGTGCTGCGGCGGGCACTGCGCGGTCTCCGCCAGCATCCGCCCGACGAGCGCCCCGAGCCGGTCCGTGCCCAACGGGCGGGCGGTCACCGAGCGGGACCGGTCCGGTGAGATGTCCACCAGATGGCGCGGCCAGGTCAGCACGAGCAGCTTCCACCGGTCCTGCAGGTGCCAGGCGAACGGCCGGTCGGTCTCGTAGAGGACGAACCGGCCGGGCACCAGCTCGGCCTCCCGGCCGTCCTGCTCGACCACCGCCCGGCCGCTGGTGAGCAGGCCGATCTGCAGGTACGCGTCGCCGTCGCGGCTGAGGCGGCGGGTGCGGACGGCGCTCTGCGGCGGCGCGCTCACCTCGGCGACGGACACGGTACCCAGCAGGGTGCTGCGCACCCGGCTGTCGAACGGGCCGTCGAGATCGGGATCGACCACGTCGAGCGCCACGAAGTGGGAACGGAGCAGGTCGCGCCAGTCGTCGAGGCGCGACGCGGTGTCGGTGGCCGTGCAGGGCCCGCCCGCCTGCCCGACGAGCGGGAACGGGCCGACGCGCAGCGCCTCCGTCATGGTGGCCTCGCCTTCCGGCGGGTGGTGGGGTCACATGACCGTTCGACGGTAGGGCCGCTCGGCCCGCGAGGTCCACACATCTGGCACGCAACGACAAGCGCGCCGCCGGCAGCCGGGTCCAGCATGGGCGGGCGACGCGGCCGGGGCGCGCACCCGGGGGCGGGACCCCGACCGCAGGCCGGACCCGAGGTCAGACCCGAGGAGCTGCCGCGTGACCACCACCGAACTGCCGCTGACGCCCACCACGACCACGGTCCGCGCCGCGTGTCCGCACGACTGCCCGGACACGTGCGCGATGCTGGTGACCGTCGAGGACGGCCGCGCCACCGCAGTGACGGGCGATCCCGACCACCCGTTCACCCGGGGCGGGCTGTGCGTGAAGGTCAACAACTACCAGGACAAGACCTACGCCCCGGACCGCCTGCTGCACCCGATGCGCCGCACCGGCCCGAAGGGCAGCGGCCGGTTCGAGCGGATCAGCTGGGACGAGGCCCTCTCCGAGATCGCGGCCCAGTTCAAGGCGCGCATCGCCGAGTACGGCAGCGAGACCGTGATGCCGGTCAGCTACCTCGGCAACCAGGGGATCCTCAACGGGCTGTCCGTCGGCGACGGGTTCTTCCACCGGCTCGGCGCGACCGTCACCGAGCGCACCTACTGCGACTCCGGCGCCTGCACCGCGTACGCGACGACGATCGGGCCGACCGCGGGAGTCGACCCGGAGAGCATCGTCCACTCCCGCTACATCATCCTGTGGGCGACGAACACGATCTCCACGAACCTGCACCTGTGGCCGATCATCGCCGAGGCGCAGCGCAACGGTGCCAAGGTCGTGTGCATCGACCCGATGCGCCACCGCACCGCGCAGCGCGCCGATTGGCACATCCCGATCCGGCCCGGCACCGACGGCGCGCTCGCCCTCGCGATGATGCACGTGATCATCAACGAGGGCCTGACCGACGACGACTACATCGCTCGCCACACCCTCGGCTACGACGAGCTGGTCGAGCGCGTGCAGCAGTACTCGCCGGAGTGGGCGGCGCAGGAGACCGGGATCCCGGCGGACGACATCCGCACGCTGGCGCGCGAGTACGCGACCACGCACCCGTCGATGATCCGCATCGGAGTGGCGGTGGAGCGGCACGCGGGCGGCGGCCAGACGGTGCGCTCGATCGCGTGCCTGCCCGCGCTCGTCGGAGCGTGGCGGCACGTCGGCGGTGGCCTGCTGCAGCTGCCGCTGTGGGCGCACCCGGTGAACTGGCCGGCGTTCATGCTGCCCGAACTGCGCAAGCCCGGCACCCGCGTGGTCAACCAGTTCCTGCTCGGCCGGGCACTCACCGGAGAGCTCGCGCTCGACCCCCCGATCACCGCATTGATGGTCTACAACTCCAACCCGATGGTCGTCTGCCCCGAACAGGACAAGGTGGAGCGCGGGCTGCAGCGCGAGGACCTGTTCACCGTCGTCAGCGAGCACTTCCTGACCGACACGGCGAAGTACGCCGACATCGTGCTGCCCGCGACGACCGCGCTCGAGCAGCACGATCTGATGTTCAGCTGGGGCCACTTCTACGTCACCCTGAACACCCCGGCGATCGAGCCGCTGGGCGAGGCGGTGTCGAACACCGAGCTGTTCCGGCGGCTGTCGCGGGCGATGGGGTTCGAGGACGAGGTGCTGTACCGCTCCGACGAGGAGCTGCTCGCGCAGGCCTACGACTGGTCGGCGCCGGCGATGCAGGGCATCACGCTGGAATCGCTGCGCAGGACCGGCTGGGCGCGGCTCAACCTGCCGTCGAAGGACGAGTACGCGCCGCACCGCGAGGGCAACTTCCCGACGCCGTCGGGGAAGGTGGAGTTCCGCTCCAGCATCCTGGAGGCGCAGGGCAACTTCGTGCTCAACCTGTTCCGCCAGCTCTCCGACGACCACCAGCCGGGCGGCACCGTCGACCCGCTGCCGCACTACATCCCGCCGCGCGAGGGCGGCGAGGTGTACCCGCTCAACCTGCTCTCGCCGAAGTCGCACGCGTACCTCAACTCCAGCGCGGGCGACCAGCCGATGCAGAAGCGCGTGCAGGGCGAGCAGACCCTCACCATCCACCCGCAGGACGCGGCCGAGCGCGGCATCGAGAACGGGCAGTACGTCTGCGTGCGCAACGATCGCGGCCGGTTCCTCGCGCTGGCCAAGGTCAGCGACGAGGTCGCACCCGGCGTGGTCGTGTGCCCGCTGGGGACGTGGCCGAAGAACGCCAAGGACGGTCACACGGTCGCGGCGGTCAACCCGTTCGCGTTCGCCGACCTGGGCAACGCGCCGACGTTCTCGGACACCCGCGTGGAGGTCGAGCCGGTGTAGCCGTCAGCGGACGAGATCGGCCGAGGCGTCCCAGAGCCGCTGGGCGGTCTCGGGATCGACCGCGTGCCGGGCATAGCCGGTGCGGGAGCCCGGCACGTTCTCCTCGGCGATCGCGCAGTCCTCGAAGTACCGCCCGCCGATCCCGGTCAGCTCGGGCGCCGTCGCGACCAGGACCGGCGTGGCGGCGCCCTGGGCGGCCGTCTTCCAGCGCACGGCACCGTCGTAGTCGGCGGTGCCGTGCGGATCACGGCGGTGCGCGGTGCGCACCCCGCCGGGCATCACGGCGTTGGCGGTGATGCCGTCGCCCGCCCAGCGGCGGGTGGCCTCCACGGCGAAGAGCACGGCGGCGGTCTTCGACTGCGCGTACGCCGCGCCCGGGTGGTAGGGGCGGCGGGTGAACTGCAGGTCGTCGAGGTCCACCGGGGCGCGCAGGTGGGCGCTGGAGCTGAGGGTGACGATCCGGGCGTCGCCCGCGGCGGCCAGTGCGGGCCACAGCCCGGTGGCGAGCTTGAAGTGCCCGAGGTGGTTCACGGCGAACTGCAGCTCGTGCCCCCGGGAGGTGCGGAGGAGCGGGCCCGGGACGGCGCTGGCGTTGGCGACGAGCATGTGCAGCGGCCCGTCCCAGGTGCGGACGAAGGCGGCCACCGACTCCAGCTCGGCGAGGTCGACCCTGGCGACCAGGATGTCGGTGTTGCCGGTGCTCTCGACGATGTCGGCGGCCGCGCGCATGCCCGCGTACTCGTCGCGCACGGCGAGCGTGACCGACGCGCCGGCGAGCGCGAGCGCCCTGGCGGTCTCCAGGCCGATGCCGGAGGCGCCGCCGGTGACGACGGCGCGCCGGCCCCGCAGATCGAGGCCCTCGACGACCTCGGAGGCAGTGGAGGTGGCGGTGAATCGGGTGCTTCGGCGCTGGTCGGCGAGGGGGTGGAGGCTTCCGGCCCGATCGGCGAGTGCGGTCATGTCATGCTCCTCCCGCGGTACTCTGGAAGCGGAGGTACCTCCGCTTCCCCTCGTACAAGTGGAGGAACCTCCGGTTAGTTCCCGGGAAGGAGTCATAGTGGCGCCCGTCACACGTCCGCTGCGTGCGGACGCCCGGCGCAACCGGGAATGCCTCCTCGAGACGGCCGCGCGCGCGTTCGCGACGATCGGCCCGGACGTGCCGCTGGAGTCGATCGCGAAGGACGCGGGCGTCGGCATCGGCACCCTCTACCGGCACTTCCCCACCCGGGGCGCACTCATCGAGGCCGTCTACCGCAACGAGCTGTGCAACCTCTGCGAGGCCGCCGCGACGCTGCTGCGCGACCTGCCCGCCGACGCAGCGCTGCGGGCGTGGATGGACCGGTTCGTCGGCTACGTGGCCACCAAGCGCGGACTGGCCGACGCCCTGCGCGCCGTCGCGAGCGCGGGTGAGAACCCGTTCGCCGAGAGCCGCACCCGGCTGCTCACGACCGTGGGCCTGCTGCTGGAGGCCGGGGTGGCGGCGGGCAGCGTGCGCACCGACGTGGCGGCGGAGGACGTGCTGGCCGCCGTGCACGGCCTCACGCTGACGGCCACCGATCCCGAGCAGGCCCACCGTCTGCTCGACCTGCTGATGGACGGTCTGCGCAGCCGCTAGGGAGGCGCGAAGCAGATCGCCGGGACGGCCCCGCCGTCGATCGTGTGCGTGATCTCCCCGACCCGCTGCCAGCCCATCCGCTCGTAGAGCGCGACGGCCGCGGCCTCGCGGGTCAGCACGTCCAGCGCGGGTCGCAGGCCGCGAGCGGCCGCCTCCCGCCACGCCGCGCGCACCAGCCGTTCCCCCAGCCCCTTGCCCCGCTCATCCCGGGCCACGAACAGCCGGCACACGACCGCGACCGGCTCGCCGACCAGCGCGGCCACCGGATCGTCCGGCTCGGGCAGCCGCAGCGCCACGTGCCCGACGACCCCGCCGCCGTGATCGGCCACCCAGGCGCCGATGACGGGCGTGCCGCACAGCCAGTCGCCCAGGTCGTGTTGCATGTGCAGCGGATAGCCGTCGCGGCGGCGCACGTCGCGCAGCACCGCGATCAGCACGGCCACGTCGGCCTCGGCCCGCGGCCGCACCACGATCTCGACCGTGCCCGCGTGGCGCAGGTCGGCGACGTGGTGGCGCAGCTCGTGCGCGGCGTTGCGCACCAGCCAGCGCGCAGTGCGCTCCTCGCCGGGGAACCGGGTGACGGTGTGCGCCCAGTCGTCCGCACCGAGGCGCCCGATCTCCTCGACCAACCCCGCCACCGCGCGGTGCAGCTCGTCGAGCACCGCGGCGGGATCGGCCTCGGCGTAGCGGAAGCGCTGGGCGCGCAGATCGGCGAGCATCGGCTCGGCCACCGGCCGATCCTCGGTGCGCGCCCGGTGCAGGCGGATCGTCGAGGTGATCGCGACGTCGCGCAGATGGCACAGGTACTCCAGCGGCGACCACGTGCCCGGGTCGGGCGCCACCCGCAGCCGGTGCGGCGGCACCTCGGTCAGCGCCGCGGCGGCCGCGGCCGAGGCCTCCGCCACCGTCGCGGTGGCGGCCTCGACCGTCAGTTCGGCGTACGCGAGCCCGCACGACGGGCAACGATGGTCCTCGGCGGGCAGCGGCGGCACCGGCGCGTGCACCCGACCGACCATAGCCCGTGCCGGGCGCGCCGACGAGTGACTCGGGCGCGGACCCGGTTCGCCGCGTTAGCGTTGACCGTGGTCACGGCCCGATCCGGCGTTCCCGACGTCGGCGCGCTGCGCGCGCTCGGCGGGATGCGCGGCGTCGTGGAGCACGGGCCGACCGGCGGCTGGGAGACCACGGCGGGCCACGGCGTCGTCCTGTCCGCCCCGCACGAGGTGGACCACGTCCGCGACGGCGCCGAGAAGCGCGCCGAACGCGGCACAGGTCGGCTCGCGTTCGCGCTGGCCAGAGCGGTCGGCGCGGCGGGGATCCGCACGCACGGCCCGCAGGCCGCAGACCCGAACTGGGACACCGGACACCCCTACACCGCGCGGCTGGCCCGGCTCAGCCCCGACGCGCCGGTCGTGGACCTGCACATGATGCGCGACCGCGGCGTGGAGGTGTGCGTCGGACTCGGGCCGGTGCCTGACCTCGCCGACGGGCTGTGGCAGCCGCTCGTCGAGGAAGCGGTCGCCGCCGGCCTGCGGACAGCGGTGAACTGGCCGTTCCCGGCGCGCAAGCGCACCGTCACCGCGGCGCTGCAGCGCGCCGGGCGGCGCGCCGTGCAGGTGGAGCTGACCTGGGACTGCTACGACCCCACCCACCCGTCGATGCCGCTGGCCTACCTCGCCCTGCTGCGGGCGGTGCAGCGCATCGCGGCTGCGGAACACGGACCCCGCTGAGACCATCCGACGATGGACGACGCCGTGTTCCTCGACCACGTGACCGAGCGGCTCGCCGCCCTCCCGCACGTCGAGGCCGTCGCGCTCGGCGGGTCTCGCGCCCAGGGCACGCACCGCCCGGACAGCGACTGGGACCTCGCGATCTACTACCGCGGCCCGTTCGACCCGCAGGACCTGCGCGACCTCGGCTGGCCCGGTGAAGTCTCCCCGATCGGCGGCTGGGGCGGCGGGGTCTACAACGGCGGCGCGTGGCTGGAGATCGACGGCCGGCACACCGACGTGCACTACCGCGATCTCGACGTCGTCGAGCACGAGATCGCCGAGGCGCGAGCCGGCCGGGTGCGCATCGAGCACCTGCTGTTCCACCTCGCCGGCATCCCCACCTACCTGATCGTCGCCGAGGTGGCGATCAACCGGGTGCTGCACGGCAGCCTGCCCGTCGTCGACGAGTACCCGGCCGCGCTGCGCGCCGCCGCCCGGCGGGCGTGGTGGCAGAGCGCGGCGATGACCCTCGACTACGCCACCGGGCACGCGGCGCACGGCAGGGTCGCCCAGGTCGCGGGGCTCGTCGCCCAAGCGGCCACGCAGGCCGCGCACGCGGTGCTGGCTGCGCGGGGGGAATGGGTGACGAACGAGAAGACGCTGCTCACCCGGGCCGGGTTGCGCGGGGTCGACGAGCTGCTGGCCGGGCTGGCGCCGGATCCGCCGCGGTTGACGTGGGTGATCGGGGCGGCGCGGCGGCTGTGCGCGGATGCGGTGGCGGCGGCGGCCCGATGAATCGCCGGCGGGCGGCGAGACTCGTGGGCATGCCCACGTTCGCCCGCCGCACGTACGAACTGCTGGACCCGATCTGCCTGGTCACCTACTCCGCCGAGGAGCCGGCGGAGGAGCCGGCCGCGTTGGGGGGGCACCGGACTCACTGGGACGGTTACTCCGTCGCGCGGGCCTTCCCGCTGGGGCGGTGCCGGCCGCGGCCGTGGCCGTGGCCGCAGCGATCTACAGCTTCGCCGACGGCGAGGTCGCCCGCCACATCCCGAGCGCGTGGGAGGCCGTCGCACCGGCGGCGTCGTTCGAGGCGTGGCGGCGCGGGAGCGTCACCGCGCTGCGGCAGATCCTCGGGGAGCTGGCTGACTCGCCCGGGGCGGCGCGCGCGGCGGACCTCGTCGCCCGCGCCGCCGTGAGCGCCCCGTCGCGGGGCGGATCGTCCACGCGGGGTGGCGCGCCCTGCGCCCTTCCGGTGTCCGGCGAGCCGCTGGCCAGGCTGTGGCACTGCGTGACCGTGCTGCGGGAGCACCGCGGGGACGGCACGTCGCCGCCCTCGTCGTCGAGGGCACCGGGGGAACGGAGGCGCACGTCCTCGCGACCGTCGACATGGGGATCCATCCGCCGGAGTCGTTCGGGCGGATCCACCACCTGCCTCGTTCCGCGCTCGCCTCCGTCATGGCCGGGTTGCGGGAGCGGGGGTTGATCGACGGGGATGGGCGGTTCACCGCTCTCGGGCGGACCGTCGAGCGGCGGATCGAGGAACGGACCGATCTGCTGGCTGCTCCTGCGTCGCAGTGTGGTCCGGCGAGGAACGGGAGGAGGTGGTCCGGGCGTTGGAGCCGGTCGCGGCTCGGCTCGTGGCGGTGGGGTCGCGGTGAACGCACCGCAGTGCCGCGCAGCGCAGTCGCCGATGGGCGAGGTGCGCCTTCTGCGACGGCGAGTCGCGGATTCCATGGCGCCGGAGTGCGTCACATGGCCGGAGGCGAGGCGATCTCGGCCTCGCCCTGACGAAGCACGGGAGGATCAGGCGCGCCCGGCATCGGCGCGCCGGGCGATCTCCACGGCGACCGGTGCCGCGAGTTCCACGGCGAGCAGGAGGTCGTGGAACGTGTGCGGGCGGCCGAGGCTCGCCCGGGTCAGGAGACGGCCGATGCCGCCCAGGGCCATGAGACCGGCGAGGAGCCGCATGCGGGTGAGGTCGGGTTCGTCGGCCCGTGCCGCGTCGAGCCACGCCACGCCGTAGCCGGCGAAGACGGGCCCCATGAAGCGCACGTGCGAGTCGACCGTCGCGTCGGTGGGCATCCCCGGTTCGGCGCGTGCTCCGCCGAGGAGCTGGAGGCCGCCGATCGCGATGCAGGCCCGGCCGACGAGGCGTCCGAGGGTTCGCAGCGCCGCCATCGGCTCATTGTGCGGAGCACAGCTCCGTCTCGCAGGTCGAAGCGCGGACGGTCAAGCGCACCGCGGTGGCGCGATCTCGCCGGTGCGCCGCGGCGGTGCCCCGGGGGCGAGCTCGGTCGCCGACGCTGTCTCTCCTCGCGATCCTGCCGGGATCCGCCACGAGCTGCGCCGTGGTCCGGCGGCCGACGGAGACGACCGGGAAGCCGGCGGGTCGCCACGGCGTCCGCACCACCGCGGCATCGCCGCATCGGATCGATGCGGCTGCTCCACCCGGACGGCCGGAGCGATCAGACGGTGAGGATCAGACAGTGAGGATCAGACAGTGAGGATCAGACGTTGAAGCGGAACTCCACCACGTCGCCGTCGGCCATGACGTAGTCCTTGCCCTCCATCCGCACCTTGCCGGCGGCGCGGGCGGCGGCCATCGATCCGGCCTCGACGAGGTCGTCGTAGGAGACGATCTCGGCCTTGATGAAGCCGCGCTCGAAGTCGCTGTGGATCACGCCGGCGGCCTGAGGGGCGGTGGCGCCGCGGCGGATCGTCCAGGCGCGGGCCTCCTTCGGGCCTGCGGTGAGGAAGGTCTGCAGGCCGAGGGTGTGGAAGCCGGCGCGGGCGAGGGCGCGCAGGCCGGGTTCGGGCTGGCCGATCGACTCGAGGAGTTCGGCTGCGGACTCCTCGTCGAGCTCGAGGAGTTCGGACTCGACCTTGGCGTCGAGGAAGACGCAGTCGGCCGGGGCGACGAGCTCGGCCAGTTCCTTGCGGCGGGCCTCGTCGGTGAGGACGGCCTCGTCGGAGTTGAAGACGTACAGGAACGGTTTGATGGTGAGCAGGGACAGCTCGCGCAGCGGGGCCCGGTCGACGCCGGCCTGGAAGAGGGTCTTGCCGCTGTTGAGGATCTCGACGGCGCGCTCGGCGGCCTCGAGCGGCTCGCGGCGGTCCTTGTGGGTGCGCGCCTCCTTCTGCAGGCGCGGCAGCGCCTTCTCCAGGGTCTGGAGGTCGGCGAGGATCAGCTCGGTGGAGATCGTCTCGATGTCGGCGGCCGGATCGACCCGGTTGTCGACGTGGACGACGTCGGGATCGGAGAAGACGCGCACCACCTGGCAGATGGCGTCGGACTCGCGGATGTTGGCGAGGAACTTGTTGCCGAGGCCCTGCCCCTCGGAGGCACCGCGGACGATCCCGGCGATGTCCACGAACGACACGGTGGCGGGGACGATCCGCGCCGAGTTGAACATCGCAGCCAGCTCGTCCAGCCGCGGATCGGGCAGCGGCACCACCCCGACGTTGGGCTCGATCGTCGCGAACGGGTAGTTCGCGGCCAGCACGTCGTTGCGCGTCAGCGCGTTGAACAGCGTCGACTTGCCGACGTTGGGCAGCCCGACGATCCCGAGGGTGAGTGACACGAGGATCCAGGGTAGTCGTGCTCAGTCCTGCACCGTCGGGACGTCCAGCGCCGGGAGGTCCAGCGCCGGGAGGTCCAGCGCCGGGAGGTCCAGCGCCGGGAGGTCCAGCACAGCCGCGGGCGCTTCCGAGGACCCCGGGCTCACCGCCACCACCACGGCCGCCGAACCCGCCAGGAGGACCGTGGCCACCCCGAGCAGCGCCCGCCACCGGGCGCCGATGCGGCGCCGGGGAGCGCGGCGGTGCGCGCCCGTCCCGGTCCGGGACGACCCGGCGAGCAGGCGCGCCACCGTGGCCGCGGACGGCCGCCGCGCAGGATCGGGATCGGTCATCGAGCGCAGGATCGCCGCGAGATCGGCGGGCAGCCCGGGGGGCACCTCGGGACGGCGGAACAGCCGCGCCATCGCCGCCTCCGGCGCCGGGCCCGGGTACTCGCGGCGCCCGGTGAGCGCCTCCAGCAGGACCAGGCCGAGCGACCACACGTCCGTGGGGGGCCCGACCTGCTGGCCGCGGGCCTGCTCCGGCGACAGGTAGGCGACGGTGCCGACCACGCAGCCCTCGTCGGTGGCGACCGTGCCGTCGATGGCGACGGCGATGCCGAAGTCGGCCAGCCGCGCCTGCGAGCCGTCGCCCAGCAGGACGTTCGCCGGCTTGACGTCGCGGTGGACGATGCCCGCGGCGTGGACGTGCGCCAGCCCGGCCGCGAGCTGCGCGCCGATCCGGCGGACCTCGGCGGGCGGCAGCGCGCCTTCGCGGATCCGCTGGGACAGGGTGGGGCCCTCGACGAGGTCGGTGACGACGAACGGACGCCCGTCGGTGACGCCGCTGTCGCGCATCCCGACCAGTGCCGGATGCCGCAGCCGCCCCAGCAGGGCGAGCTCGCGGCGCTGGCGGGCGCGGTCCTGCACCGAGCCCTCGGCCCGGTAGACCTTGACGGCGACCATCTCGCCGGTGCGCAGGTCCCGCGCCTTGCGCACCTCCGCGAACGAGCCCCGGCCGAGCAGCTCGCCCAGCAGGTACCGGTCCGCGACGATCGTCGCGTCCCGTTCCCGCTGCTCGGTCATGCCGAGATGGTCCCCCGCGCGCGGCGATCCACACCTGCGACGCCGCCGACGACGCCGCGTGGTTCACGCGGACGGTCGAGCGCACGACCGCGGCGCCCACCGCCGGCCGTCCTCCCCGTCACCCGGTAGCATGGCGCGCCCCGTGCAGGAGGTGAGTGCGTGCGGCTTCCACCCCGTTGGCTGGTCGCGTGTTCCGTGGCGGGCGCGCTGGTCGCGAGCAGTACGGCGGTGCTCGTGATGCCGCGCCCGGTGACCGAACCCGCCCCCGTCGAGTCGGTGGAGCTGCCCTCGTTCCCGACCGAGCCGCCCTCCGGGGACGGGCCCGCGGTCACCGGTCAGCAGATCGCGCAGCTGGGCGCGACGCCGGCGCTGCGCCGCGCCGAGGAGATCCAGCGCGAGCTCACCCCGAAGCCGACCCAGCAGGCGAAGCCCCGCTCACCGCGCGCCGACGACGATGACGACGATCGCGACGACCGCATCCGCAAGGCCTGCCGAGACGGCCGGATGAAGGGTCGGGTCTGCAGAGGCCGCTGAGCCTCACGCTGCCGTGTCCGAATCCCGCCAGTCCGGGCGGGAAGACGGTGGCAGAGTCCAGGGCGTGGTCCTCGACCCCGATCGCTGCTACCGGGCCGTCGCTGCGCGCGACGCGCGCTTCGACGGCCAGTTCATCACCGCGGTGAAGACGACCGGCATCTACTGCCGGCCGTCCTGCCCCGCCACGACGCCGAAGCGGTCGAACGTGGAGTTCCTGCCCACCGCCGGCGCCGCCCAGCAGCGCGGCTACCGCGCCTGCCGGCGCTGCCTGCCCGACGCCGTCCCCGGCTCGCCGGAGTGGAACGTGCGGGCCGATCTCGCCGCTCGCGCGATGCGGCTCATCGCCGACGGCGTGGTGGAGCGGGTGGGCGTGCCCGGGCTGGCCCGTCGGCTCGGCTACTCGGAACGCCACCTCACCCGGGTGCTGACCCAAGAGCTGGGCGCCGGGCCGCTCGCGCTCGCCCGCGCCCACCGGGCGCACACCGCGCGGCTGCTCATCGAGACGACGCCGATGGCGATGGCCGACATCGCGTTCGCCGCGGGGTTCTCCAGCGTGCGGCAGTTCAACGACACCGTCCGCGAGGTCTACGGGGTGCCGCCGACGGTGCTGCGCCGCGAGGCCGGCCGCCGCGGCGCGGGCCCGGCCGCCGCCGGCACCGTGGTGCTGCGGCTGCCGTACCGGTCGCCGATCCACTTCGGCGGACTGTTCGCGTTCCTGTCCGCGACCGCGGTGCCGGGCGTGGAGTCGCTGGAGGACGGGGTGTTCCGGCGCACGCTGCGGCTGCCGCACGGCGCGGCGACGGTGGCGCTGGAGCCGCGCGAGGGACACGTCGTGGCGACGCTGCGGATGACCGATCCGCGCGATCTCGGTCCGACCGTGTCCCGGCTGCGCCGGCTGCTCGACCTGGACGCCGATCCCGTCGCGATCGACGAGGTGCTCTCCGCCGATCCCCTGCTCGCGCCCGCGGTGGCGGCGGCGCCCGGGATCCGCATCCCCGGCGCCGTGGACGGGCCCGAGGTGGCGCTGCGGGTCGTGCTCGGCCAGCAGGTGTCCACGGCGGCGGCCCGCACTGCGGCGGCGCGGCTGGCCGAGGCGCTCGGCGAGCGGCTGCCGCCCGCGCTGGCCGCCGACGGGCCCGGTCTGCTCTTCCCCACCCCGGAGGTGATCGCCGAGCGGGGCGCCGAGGTCCTCTACGGGCCGAAGCGGCGCATCGCGACGATCGTCGGGCTCGCCACCGAGATCGCCGAGGGCCGGCTCGTGCTCGACCCCGGCTGCGACGGCGCCGAGCTGCGCCGCCAGCTCCTGGCCCTGCCCGGCATCGGCCCGTGGACCGCGGGGTGCATCGCCATGCGGCTGCTCGGCGACCCCGATGAGCTGCTCGCCTCCGACCTCGCGGTCCGCCGCGGCGCGGGCCTCCTGGGCCTGCCGGCCGATCAGGCGGGCCTCGCCGCCCACGCCCGGCGGTGGGCGCCGTGGCGGTCGTACGCCGCCAACCACCTGTGGCGCACCTACCTCGAAGGAGTTCCCGCATGAGCACCTACGCGACGATCCCGACCCCGATCGCGCCGTTCACCGTGATCGTCGACGCGGACGGCGCCGTGCTCGCCTCCGGCTGGACCGCCGACGTCGACGCGCTGCTGCCGGTCATCCACCCCACCCTGCGCCCCGCCGAGCTCGTCGAGGGCGACATCGGCGCGGTCGCCGACGCGGTCGTCCGCTACCACGACGGGGACCTCACCGCGGTCGGCGCGATCCCGGTGCGGCAGCGGTCCGGGCCGTTCATCGAGCACGCGTGGGAGGTGCTGCGGACGGTCCCGCCGGGTGCGCCGGTCACGTACCGGGAGTTCGCCGCGAAGGCGGGCCGGCCCACCGCGGTCCGAGCGGCCGCGGCGGCGTGCGCGCGGAACGCGGCGGCGCTGTTCGTGCCCTGCCACCGGGTACTGGGCACCGACGGCACGATGCGCGGGTTCCGCTGGGGCACGGCCGTGAAGGAGGCGCTGCTCGCCCACGAGTCGCGCCCCTGAACCGTCCGCGGACCGGATCTGCGCGAACGGCCCTTCCGTGAGGAACGGTGCCCACGGAAGGGCCGTCGGCGGCGGATCGGACCGGTCCACCATAGCCCGTTCGGGTGACATCCGGTGGGCGTGCGGACCTGATCGGCCGGACGGGTCCCGACGGCCCCGGACCAGCCCGGACCATGACGCCGGCCACATCCACCGACCGCTCGAACCGCTGTTCGACCGTTCACCGCATCGGAGGTGTCCCCGGCGGCGCGCCTGCCCGAAATCGTCGGTACCGGTGTGCAGGGTGACCCCATGGACACCTCGCTGCTCATCGGCCTGATCGTCGGGCTGGCGCTCGGCGGCGGTACTGCCTACCTCGTGCTGCTCGCCCGCGGCCGCACGGCCGCCGCGGAATCGGCGCGCGCGGTGGCCGAGGGCAACGCCATCCTGCGGGCCGACGCGGCCGCGCTGCGCGCCGAGCGGGCGAGCCTGCTGGAGCGGCTCGACGAGCTCGGCGAGGCGCACGACCGCACCACCGAACGGTTGCGCCGCGCCGAGGCCGAAGCCGCCGCGGCGCAGGCCGCGCTGCGTGCCGAGCGGGAGGCCGGCCAGCGCCGCGAGGAGCTGCTCGCGGCGCGCGACCAGGAGCTGAAACAGGCGTTCGCGGCCCTGTCGGCCGATGCGCTGGCCCGCAACAACGAGCAGTTCGTCGCGCTGGCCGAGACGCGCATCAAGGAGGCCGCGTCGGCGCTGGCGGCGAAGTCCGCGGCCGAGGACGCCGAGAAGGCCGCCGCGGTGAGCAAGCTGCTGGATCCGGTCGCCGCCGCGCTCACCCGGGTCGAGGGCCAGCTGCGCACCGTCGAGAAGGAGCGCGAGGCCGCCTACGCCAGCCTCCGCGAGCAGGTCAACGCGATGCGCCAGAGCTCGGAGCAGCTCAAGAACGAGACGAAGGCACTGGTCAACGCGCTGCGCGCGCCGCATCAACGCGGTCGCTGGGGCGAGCTGCAGCTGGAGCGGATCGTGCAGCTGGCCGGCATGGTGGAGCACTGCGACTTCTCCACCCAGGTCAGTGCGCAGACCGCGGACGGCGGCGTGCGCCCCGACCTGGTCGTGCACCTGGCCGGCGGCAAGCAGATCGTCGTCGACGCCAAGGTGCCGTTCGCGGCGTACCTGGAGGCGGTCGAGGCCGCCGACGCGAAGGTCCACGCCGAGCGCCTGGCCGCGCACGCCCGCCAGCTGCGCCAGCACGTCGACCAGCTCGCTGCGAAGTCGTACTGGGCGGTGTTCGACCCGTCACCGGAGTTCGTGGTGCTGTTCGTGCCCGGCGACCCGTTCCTGCAGGCCGCGCTGCAGGCCGATCCGACGCTGCTGGAGCACGCGTTCTCGCAGAACGTCGTGATCGCCACCCCGACCACGCTGATCGCGCTGCTGCGCACCGTCGCGTACACGTGGCGGCAGGAGGCGCTGGCCCGCAACGCGGCGCAGGTGCACCAGCTCGGCAAGGAGCTGCACGGCCGGTTGGCCACGATGGGCACGCACGTGGCCAAGCTGGGCCGCGGGCTCGACGCCGCCGTGGAGGCGTACAACCGCACGGTCGCCTCCCTGGAGACGCGGGTGCTGGTCACCGCGCGCAAACTCACCGAGCTGCACGTCTCCGACGACGAGCTGCCCGAGATCGGGCAGGTCGATCGCGCACCGCGCCGGCTCTCCGCGCCCGAGCTGGTCGCGTCCGCGTCCGAATCGTTGATCGACCTGCACGAGATGGCGGACGGCACGCACGGCTGATCGGAGCCGCTCACCCGATCCGGGGGCACGTCGGCGCACGTCCTGACCGGGGACGATCTATCGTGCTCCCGTGACCCAGACCTGGCCCGTGGGCGAGCGCTCGATCCTCCCCTCGGTGCTCGGCCTGTCGGCCACGGTGGCGCTCGCGATCGCGACCGGCCTGACGGTGCTGGGTGTGCTCGTCGACCTGATGACCAAGGGCACGCTCGGGCTGGCCTTCACCGTGCTGTACGTCGCCGGGTGCGTGCTCGCGGTCGCCTGGGTGCGCCGCGACGGGCTGTTCGGGCCGATGGTCGCGCCGCCGCTGCTGCTGGCCTTCGCAGTGCCGGCGGTGGTGCTGATCGCCGGCGACCCGAAGCCCGGCACCGGCATGGCCGAGCGCCTGCTGCAGATCGGAGCGCCGCTGGTCAACGCGTTCCCGACGATGGCGGGCACCACCGCCGCCGGCGTGGCGCTCGGGCTGTTCCGCATGGCGACGCAGCGCATCCGCCGCACCCCGTCGCTGGACAAGAAGCCCGCCCGCGCGGGCGAGCCGGTCCGGCGGGACCGCCCGTCGGCCACGCGCGAGCGCCCGGGAGCGACCGAGGAGCGCCGGCCCGCCCGGGGATCGTCGGCGGCGGCGACGCGGGTCAGGCGCGAGCGGGACGCAGCTCGCGGGGCAGCGAGAAGACCAGCGTCTCCTCGGCGGTCGTGAACTCCTCGACCTGGTCCCAGCCCTTCTCCGCGAGCAGGTCGAGCACCCCCCGCACCAGCACCTCCGGCACGGAGGCGCCGCTCGTGACGCCGATCGTCTCGACCCCGTCGAGCCACTCCGGCTGGATGTCGCGCGCGTAGTCGATCAGCCGCGCCGCGCCGGCCCCGGCCTGCAGCGCCACCTCGACCAGCCGCACCGAGTTCGACGAGTTGCGCGACCCGACGACCAGCACGAGGTCGCACTGCGGCGCCATGGCCTTCACCGCGACCTGCCGGTTCTGGGTGGCGTAGCAGATGTCGTCGCTCGGCGGGTCCTGCAGCGTGGGGAAGCGCTCGCGCAGGGCCCGCACGATCTCCATCGTCTCGTCGACGGAGAGCGTGGTCTGCGACAGCCACACGACCTTCTCCGGGTCGCGCACGGTGACCTTGTCGACGTCGGCCACGGACTCGACGAGCTGGATGTGCTCGGGCGCCTCACCCGAGGTGCCCTCCACCTCCTCGTGGCCGGCGTGCCCGACGAGCAGGATGTCGAAGCCCTCGCGGGCGAACCGCTTCGCCTCGTTGTGCACCTTCGTGACCAGCGGGCAGGTGGCGTCGATGGTGCGCAGGCTGCGCCGGGCGGCCTGCTCGCGCACCGCGGGCGACACCCCGTGCGCGGAGAACACCACGATCGCACCCTCCGGCACGTCGTCGGTCTCGTCGACGAAGACGGCGCCGCGCTCGGCGAGGGTCTTCACGACGTGGACGTTGTGGACGATCTGCTTGCGCACGTAGACCGGGGCGCCGTGCTTCTCCAGCGCGCGCTCCACGGCCTCCACGGCCCGGTCGACGCCTGCGCAGTAACCACGCGGCTTGGCCAGCAGGACACGCTTGCTGCTCGATCCGGGCATGGCTCCCAGCCTACGGACCACCGCGCGGACCGGCCCGTCCGTGTGCCCCGCGGCACGGCCGGGACCGGGCAGGAGTGGAACACTGTGCTGCATGACGCCGCTTCCGCTGCCCATCCGGGTCGCCGCCGGGCTCGTCGCGACGGCCGTCGAGCAGACGCGCGAGCTGCCCCGCCGCCTGGTCGAACTGCCGGTCACCGCCGTGAGCCAGACGCTGCAGGCGGGCATGCGGGTCCAGCAGAAGGTCACCGAGCTGGCGATCAAGGGCGACCGGGCGCTGTCGCTGCTGCGCCCGGTCGAGGAGAAGCCCGCCTGGGCGACGTTCGACGACGAGCTCGAGGAGACCGAGCCGGAGGCGAGCGTCACCGAGGAGTACACGCCGACGCAGAAGCCGGCCGGCAACGGAGTCGCCGCGGTCCGGCCGCGCACGGTCACCCCGATCGACGTTGCGCGCAGGACCACCCCGCCCGCGCCGGAGGAGGAACCCGAGCGCATCGACGCCGTCGACGACCTCGACGCGAGCGCCGATGCCGAGGCGATCGCGCTCATCGAGCAGGCGGAGGAGGCCGAGGGCGGGGCCGCCCCCGCGACACCGCCCGCCGGGCCGTCCGTCCTGCCCGAGTACCCGCAGCTGACGATCCCGCAGCTGCGCGGGCGGTTGCGCTTCCTGTCGCTGGAGGCGCTGCGGGAGCTACTCGAGTGGGAGACCGCGCACGACGCGCGCCCGCCGTACATGACGATGCTGCAGAACCGGATCGCCACGGTCGCCGAGGGCGGGTGAGCGCGCCGTCCACGCCGGAGCAGCCCTGGCCGGTCCGCACGGTCGCCCGCAAGATCGCCGAGTGGGTGGACCGGCTCGGATCGGTGTGGGTGGAGGGCCAGCTCGCGCAGGTCGTCGCCCGGCCGGGGACCGGCACGGCCTTCCTGACCCTGCGCGACCCGGCCGCGGACGTGTCGCTGCAGCTCACCGCGCCCATCGGGCTGGTGCGGGAGAACCCGGCCGTCGCCGAGGGCAACCGGGTGGTGGTGCTCGGCAAGCCCAGCTTCTTCCTCGGCCGCGGCACGCTGTCGCTGCGGGTCAGCGACATCCGCGCGGTCGGGATCGGTGAGCTGCTCGCCCGCATCGAGCGGCTGCGGCGACTGCTCGCCGCGGAGGGGCTGTTCGATCCGGCGCGCAAGCGGAAGCTGCCGTTCCTGCCGTCCGGGATCGGGCTGATCACCGGGCGGGCGTCGGCGGCCGAGCACGACGTCGTCATGAACGCGCAGGCGCGCTGGCCCGCGGCGCGGTTCCGCATCGAGCACGTCGCCGTGCAGGGGGCGCTCGCGGTGCCGCAGATCGTGGACGCCCTCGCTGCGCTGGACAAGGATCCGACGATCGACGTGATCGTGCTGGCCCGCGGCGGCGGCAGCGTCGAGGACCTGCTGCCGTTCTCCGACGAGACGCTCTGCCGCGCAGTCGCCGACTGCCGCACCCCGGTGGTGTCGGCGATCGGGCACGAGCCGGACACCCCGCTGGTCGACCACGTGGCCGATCTGCGCTGTTCCACCCCGACCGAGGCCGGGCGGCGGATCGTGCCGGACGTGCGGGAGGAGAGCGCCCGCATCGCCGAGCTGCGCGGGCGGGCGCGGCGGGCGCTGGCCGGGTGGGTGGACCGCGAGCAGCGGTTGCTGGAGGCGCTGCGCAACCGGCCCGTGCTCGCGGCGCCGCTGCAGTGGCTCGAACAGCACCACGCGGAGATCGAGCGGCTGACCGCCGCCGCGCGGGCGGCGCTGCTGCGCGACCTGGACCGCCGCCAGCACGATCTCGAACACGTCCGAGCCCGGCTCACCGCGCTCGGTCCGGCGGCGACGCTCGCCCGCGGCTACGCGGTCGTGCAGCGGATCGACGAGGACGAGCGGCACGTCGTGCGCTCGGTCGGCGAGGTCGCGGAGGGCGACCGGCTGCGGATCCGGGTGGCCGACGGCGCGGTGGCCGCGCGCGTGGAGAAGATGGAGGCGTGAAACCGGTCGAGGAACTCGGCTACGAGGCCGCCCGCGACGAGCTCGCCGAGGTCGTGCGCAAGCTGGAGGCCGGCGGGCTCGGGCTCGACGACTCGGTCGCGCTGTGGGAACGCGGCGAGGCGCTGGCCCGCCGCTGCGAGGAACAACTGGCCGGGGCGCGCGAGCGCGTGCAGAAGGTCCTCGATGAGGCCGCGTCGTCTGCGGCGCAGTCCGCGGACTGATCTCGGCGCTCGACTCTCAGCGCCCGACTTTCAGCGCCCAACGACCGGTGCCTGCTGCACGGCCTCGGCGAGCGCCCGGAAGTCCGCCTCGCTCGCGCTGCCGGTGATCAGGTACCGGACCTCGCCGGCGTCGGCGATCCAGATCGGTTCGTCGGCGGTGTAGACCACCCAGCGGGTGCCGTCGACGTCGACCGGGCCCTGGGCGCCCACTGCGGCACCCCCGGCCTGCGCGCGCAGCAGCTGCTCCTCGGAGGCGGTGCCCTGAAGCAGGCGGAGGAAGCGGTTCGCGACCGTCAGGTACCCGACGCGCACCACCCGCTCGTCGCTGCCGTCGGCGACCCGGTCGAGTCCGGACGAGTTCGCGCGCCACCCCTCCGGCAGCTCGGGCACCCGCACCGGGAACGGCACCTCGCCGGCGTAGCGGCGCAGATCGGCGGCGGCGTCGATGGTCGGGGTGGCGGCCTGGTCCACCTGCGGGCCGCCGGGCGCGAACGTGCACGAGCGGCTCACGCCCGCCACGAACAGCGCCAGCACGACCAGCACCACGACCGCGCCGACCATGTCGCGCACGGACAACGCGGACCGCGGCGGTTTGGACATGCTCACAGTTCAATAGTGGCAGGCGCTCGGTCTGCCAGTATCGGCTCATGACCAACGGCTCGCAGCGGCGCCGGGAGGCGCCGGACCGGAACCTCGCCATGGAGCTCGTCCGCGTCACGGAGGCGGCGGCGATGGCCGCAGGCCGCTGGGTCGGCCGCGGCGACAAGAACGGTGGCGACGGCGCGGCCGTGGACGCGATGCGGCAGCTGATCAGCACCGTGTCGATGCGGGGCGTCGTCGTCATCGGGGAAGGCGAGAAGGACGAGGCCCCGATGCTGTACAACGGCGAGGAGGTCGGCAACGGCGAGGGGCCGGAGTGCGACGTCGCCGTCGACCCCATCGACGGCACGACGCTGATGTCGAAGGGCATGCCCGGCTCGGTCGCGGTCCTCGCGGTCGCCGAACGGGGCGCCATGTTCGATCCCTCGGCGGTCTTCTACATGGAGAAGCTCGCCACCGGCCCGGAGGCTGCGGACGTCATCGACATCCGCGAACCGGTCGCGGAGAACATCCGCCGGGTGGCCGAGGCGAAGCACATCCACGTCACCGACGTGACGGTCTGCGTGCTCGACCGGCCCCGGCACGCCGAGCTGGTCAAGGAGATCCGCCGCACCGGCGCCCGCATCCACTTCATCACCGACGGCGACGTGGGCGGCGCGATCTCGGCGGCGCGCCCGAACACCGGTATCGACCTGCTGTACGGCATCGGCGGCACGCCGGAGGGCATCATCGCCGCGGCCGCGATGAAGTGCATGGGCGGTGCGCTGCAGGGCAAGCTGTGGCCGCGCGACGACGAGGAGCGGGCCAAGGCGATCGCGGCGGGCCACGACCTGGACCGGGTGCTCACCCAGGACGACCTGGTCCGCGGGGACAACGTGTTCTTCTGCGCGACCGGCATCACCGACGGCGAGCTGCTGCGCGGCGTGCGCTACAGCACCGGCGGCTGCACCACGCAGTCGATCGTCATGCGGTCCAAGTCGGGCACCGTGCGGATGATCGAGGCCTACCACCGGCTGACGAAGCTGCGCGAGTACTCCACGGTCGACTTCGACCTGCCGGAGGACACACTCGCCTCGGAGCCGCCACCCCTGCCCTGACCTGGGCGAGTTCGTGATCTGATCGCGATCGTCGGCTACTTGCCCGCCGGGCGCCCCGCCAGCGATCCTCTGATCTCTGACAACAGGGGGTCGTCATGCGCGCACTGCGGGTGCTCATGTTGGTGGTCGTCGTCGGCGTCGTCGGCGTCCTGATCACCGGTCCGAGCACCCGCAGCGCGCTCCCCGATCCCCTGCCCGTCGCCGGCGAGGTCGCCCGCCCGGTCGCCGAGATCGCCCCCGACCTGGGCGTCGTCCTCACGTCGGCGCTCAGCCCGGCCGCGGCCGTGGTGGAGCGGTTCCCCGCGCTCGTGCCGGGCACGCCGTGCATGGCGACGGCGCGGGCGTGCATCGACCTGTCCGCGAACAAGTCGTGGCTGATCTCCGGCGGCCAGGTGATCTACGGCCCGGTGCCGATCACCCACGGCCGCAAGGGCTGGCGCACCCCGCCCGGAGTCTTCCGCGTGACGTTCAAGAACAAGAACCACCGCAGCTCGCTGTTCAACAACGCGCCGATGCCGTACTCGGTGTTCTTCAACGGCGGCATCGCCTTCCACGAGGGCAGCCTGCGGGAGCTGTCGCACGGCTGCATCCACCTCTCGCGGGCAGCGGCGCAGACCTACTTCGCGACCCTGCAGCGCGGCGACATCGTGCAGGTGGTGCCCTGAGCCCGAGCGTCCTGTGGTATGACCCACCCGGCCTGCAGCGCTGATCAGGACCACACTGGAACCATGAGCGACGAGGCCGAGTTCCGGATCGAGCACGACACGATGGGCGAGGTCCGCGTCCCCGCCCGGGCGCTGTGGCGGGCGCAGACCCAGCGCGCCGTCGAGAACTTCCCGATCTCCGGCCGCGGCCTGGAACGGGCGCAGATCCGCGCGCTCGGCCTGGTCAAGGCGGCTGCCGCGCGCGTGAACGGCCGCCTCGGCGTGCTCGACGAGGAGCTGGCCGAGGCGATCGCCGAGGCCGCGGACAAGGTGGCCGCCGGGGAAGTGGACGACCACTTCCCCGTCGATGTCTTCCAGACCGGCTCGGGCACCAGCTCGAACATGAACGCCAACGAGGTCATCGCGACCCTGGCGGCCCGGGCGACCGGCATCGACGTGCACCCGAACGACCACGTCAACGCCTCGCAGTCGTCGAACGACGTGTTCCCGACGACGATCCACCTGGCCGCGACCGAGGCGCTCGCCACCGACGTCGTGCCGGCGCTCGAACACCTCGCGGCGACGCTGCGCCGGCGCGCGCAGGACTGGGCCGACGTCGTGACGGCGGGCCGCACGCACCTCATGGACGCCGTGCCGATCACCCTCGGGCAGGAGGCGGGCGGCTGGGCCACGCAGGTCGAGTACGGCGTCGCCAGAGTCAAGAACACGCTGCCGCGGCTGGCCCAGTTGCCGATCGGCGGCACCGCGGTCGGCACCGGGCTGAACGCGCCTGAGGGGTTCGCAGCCGGTGTCGTCGAGGAGCTGCGCGCGGCCACCGGGCTCGGCGTGCTGACGGAGGCCTCCGACCACATCGAGGCCCAGAGCGCCCGGGACGGGCTGGTGGAGGCCTCGGGCGCGCTGCGCACGGTGGCGGTGTCGCTCTACAAGATCGCCAACGACATCCGCTGGCTCGGCTCGGGTCCGCGGACCGGACTCGCCGAGCTGCACCTGCCCGACCTGCAGCCGGGCAGCTCGATCATGCCGGGCAAGGTCAACCCGGTGATCTGCGAGGCCACGATGATGGTGGCCGCTCAGGTGATCGGCAACGACGCCACCGTCGCGTTCTCCGGCAGCCAGGGCAACCTGCAGCTCAACGTGATGATGCCGGTCATGGCGCGCAATCTGCTGGAGTCCGCCCGGCTGCTCGCCAACTCGGCTCGGCTACTGGCCGACAAGGTCATCGCGGGCGCGGAGGCCGACGTGGCGCGCACCCGCGAGTACGCGGAGTCGTCGCCGTCGATCGTGACCCCGCTCAACCGCTACCTCGGCTACGAGGAGGCCGCCTCGATCGCCAAGCAGTCGCTCAAGGAGCGCAAGACGATCCGCCAGGTGGTGATCGAACGCGGGCACGTGCCCGGCAAGCTGACCGAGGAGCAGCTCGACGCCGCACTGGACGTGCTCGCCATGGCGCGCGGCGGGCGGAGGTAGCCGTCGGGCCTTAGGTTGGGCGGATGGTGACGGACCTGTACGAGCTGGGCGAAGAGCTGCTCGCCGAGGCGAGCGGTGCGACGAACGGGGTGGCGTCGCGCGCCGTCGTGCACGGCGACCGGCAGCGGGCCGTGCTCATCGCGATCCGGGCGGGGCACGGTCTCGGTGAGCACAACGCACCGCCCGCGGCGACCCTGCAGCTGCTGAAGGGCGCCGCGACGCTGCGCGCCGGAGACGCGGAGATCGAGCTCTCGGCGGGCCGGCTCACCGAGATCCCGCAGCAGCGGCACGACCTGACCGCGGCGGAGGACACCGTCGCGCTGCTGACCGTCGCGATCTCCCCGCCGGAGGCGCGCGGCTGAGCGCGATCGCGCCGCGGGGTGCGAAGCCCGGCTCGGGATCTCCACGAACGGCCCTTCTGTGAGGACCTTGCTGACGAGAGGGCCGTTCGCGGCGATCCGGCCCGCGGCCCCGCTCCCGGGAACCTGTGAACGCACAGGCGCACGCGCACCTGCACGCATCACCCTTTCAGCGCAATTTCGCTCCACAGCGTCATCAAATCGTTAAGTTGATCATGAAAATGGTCCACTCGCATGGTCCAATGGCGACAATCATGAGCTCGAGGGTGGTGACGGTGAGCAAGATCGGGCGATTCGCGTACGAACCCCTGTTCGATCTCACCGACGGCCGACCGGCCGGTGTCGAGGTGGTCCGCTGCCGCGATCGGGACCGCACGGCGCACGTCGCCCGGCGGACCGTGTGGGGCACCCGCCAGATCGCCGAGTTCGACACCGGGATCGCGATCACCTCGGCGCTGCACCAGCCCGGCTACGACGCCACCGTGCCGCTGCACGTCGATCTCTGCGCCGAGTCCGTGATCGAGGGCCGCCCGCGCCTCGTGCAGCTACCGGGACTGCTGCGCGACCAGGTCGGCGGGCTGCCGATCCCGCCGATCGTGCTGGAGATCGGCCCGGCCGTCACCGCTGCCCGGCCCCGCGCGCTCGTCGAGGGCGTCGGGGTGCTGCGCGCCGCCGGGATCGCCATCGCGCTCGACGGCGCCGGCCGCGGGTTCGGGCTCGATCTCGTCGCCGAGCTGCTCCCCCACTCCGTCAAGATTGACGCCGAGCTGGTCACGCGGCTGCCGACCGATCCCGCAGCGCGCGCCGTCGTCAGCGCGCTGTGCGACGTCGCCCGCGCGTGCGGCATCACCGTCTCCGCGCTCGGGGTGAGCCGTCCGTCCGAGCTCAAGGCCTTGCGCGACCTCGGCATCACCCGCGCCCAGGGTCCGCTGCTCGCGCAGGCGCAGGGCCATCCCCGCGTCACGGGCCTGACGATCCCGGTCGATCTCCTGCCGCGGGTGGAGGCCGCCCGCAGCGCCACCCCGCGGCGCGCCGCCCTGCCCGGCGTCGCGGACCTGGCCCAGCCGCCGCTCACGCTGCCCCAGGACGTCACCGTCGACGTCGTGCGCGCGGCGTTCGCTGCGCACCCGCAGGCCGGCAGCGCGCTGCTCACCGACGGAGCCCGGCGCCCGGTCGGCTTCCTCGACCGCAACCGCTTCCTCATCGCGCTCTCCGGGCCGTACGGGCACGCGCTGTACGGTCGCAAGCCGGCCACCACCCTCGCCGAGCCGCCCCGCACCATCGGGATGGGCACCGACGTCGCGGCCGCGCTGGAGTACTGCCTGGCTGACCGCGACCGCAGTTGGGACGATCTCGTGCTGCTCGACGGGTCGCTGCGCTGCGCGGGGATCGTGCGGGTGGCCGATCTGCTGCAGGCCGCGACCGGGGTCTACGCCGGCGCCGGTTCGGTGGCCTGATCCCGGCGGGGAGGACAGCACCGCCCTGATCGACACCGCCCTCATCGACACCGCCCTCATCGACAGGGGCCTCCGATCACGGTGACGTCGTTCTCGACAGGGCGACCCTGCCACCATGGCGACATGCTCCTCGCCGATGTCGTCGCCGCCTCGGCCGCGGTGGCCGCCACCCGGTCGCGCACCGCGAAGGCGGCCGCGCTCGCCGAGGTGCTGCGCGCAGCAGCGCCGGAGGAGGTCGCACCGGCCACCGCGTGGCTCTCCGGCGAGACCCTGCAGGGCCGGCTGGGCACGGGCTGGCGCACGCTCGCCGCCCAGTCCGCCGCCCCGGCCGCACGCCCCGCGCTCACGGTGGCGCAGGTCGACACCGTCTTCTCCGAGCTGGCCGCCACCTCTGGCCCCGGGTCCGCCGCGCGGCGGGCCCAGCTCCTCGGCGAGCTGTTCGGCGCTGCCACCGCCGCCGAGCAGGAGTTCCTGCGCCGCCTGCTCACCGGCGAGGTGCGCCAAGGCGCGCTGGAGGGGGTGATGCTGGAGGCCGTCGCTGCGGCGGCCGACGTGCCCGCGACGGCGGTGCGCCGGGCGTTCATGCTGTCCGGCCGGCTCCCGGCCACGGCCCGCACGGCGCTGTCGGGCGGGCTCACCGCGCTGGAGGCGGTGCGGCTGGAGGTGGGCCGCCCGGTCCGCCCGATGCTCGCCTCCCCCGCGGGCTCGCTGGACGAGGCGCTCGCCGAGCTGGGTGCGGCGATCAGCGTCGAGTACAAGCTCGACGGCGCCCGCGTGCAGGTCCACCGACGGGATGACGAGGTGCGCGTGTGGACCCGCAGCCTGCGCGAGATCACCCCGAGCGTGCCGGAGCTGGTCGACGTGGTGCGCGGCCTGCCGTGCGACCGCGTGGTCCTCGACGGCGAGACGCTCGCGCTGACCGACGACGGCCGCCCCCGCCCGTTCCAGGAGACGATGAGCCGCTTCGGCTCCGAGGCCCACGAGCTGCTGCTGCGCCCGTGGTTCTTCGACTGCCTGCACGTCGACGGGCGCGACCTCATCGACGAACCCCTCGTTGTGCGGCTGGAGGAGCTGGCGCGGGTGGCCGGCGAGCACGTCGTGCCCGGCGTGCGCGGCCCCTCCCCCGACGAGGCCGCGGCGCTGCTCGACAAGGCCCTGGCCGAGGGCCACGAGGGCGTGATGGTGAAGTCCCTCGACTCCCCGTACGCGGCGGGCCGACGCGGCAAAGCCTGGCAGAAGGTCAAGCCGGTGCACACGCTGGACCTGGTCGTGCTCGGCGCCGAGTGGGGCTACGGGCGGCGCACCGGCACGCTGTCGAACATCCACCTCGGCGCCCGCGATCCCGCCGGCGGCGAGCCGATCATGGTCGGCAAGACCTTCAAGGGCATGACCGACGAGCTGCTGGTCTGGCAGACCGAGACGTTCCCGGGCCTGGCCCGCAGCCAGGACGGGCACACCGTGTACCTGCGGCCCGAGCTGGTCGTCGAGATCGCGCTCGACGGCGCCCAGCGCAGCACCCGCTACCCGGGCGGCGTGGCGCTGCGGTTCGCGCGGGTGGTGCGCTACCGGCCCGACAAGTCCCCCGCCGACGCCGACACGATCGACGCCGTGCGCGCGCTCCTGCGCGACTGACCGCCTGCGGCCTGCGGGAATCCGCTCAAGACGCGTAGAGTGCGGTAATCGTGCGTTACCTCGACGGGCAGCAGCCCTCCCAGGACCTGACCTACGACGACGTCTTCCTGGTGCCGGGGCGTTCCGACGTGGCGTCCCGCTTCGACGTCGACCTCACCGTCGCGGATCCCTCCGGGGCGACGGTGCCGGTCATCGCCGCGAACATGACGGCGGTGGCGGGGCGGCGGATGGCCGAGACGCTGGCGCGCCGCGGCGCGCTGACCGTGCTCCCGCAGGACGTGGCCCCGGATGCGGTCGCCGAGATCGTCGCCTGGATCAAGCAGCGCCACATCGTCTGGGACACCCCGCTCACGCTGGGCCCCGGGGACGCGGTCGCGGAGGCGCTGTCCCTGCTGCCCAAGCGCGCTCACGGCGCGGTCGTCGTGGTGGACGACGCCGGCCGCCCGCTCGGCACCGTCGACGAGGCCGCCTGCACCGACGTCGACCGGTTCACCCGGCTCGCCGACGTGCTGAACCCGGTCACGGTGGTGCTGCCGATCGACACGCCGCCGCGGGACGTGTTCGAGGCGCTCGGCGGCCGCGGGGTCGCGCTCGGCGTGGACTCCGAGGGGCGCCTGGCCGGCATCCTGACCGCGCTCGGCGCCCTGCGCGCCGCGATCTACCAGCCCACGCTCGACGGCCAGGGCCGGCTGCGCACCGCCGCGGCGATCGGCATCAACGGCGACGTCGCGGTCAAGGCGAAGGCGCTGCTCGACGCCGGCGTCGACGTGCTCGTGGTGGACACCGCGCACGGCCACCAGCGCAAGATGCTCGACGCGCTGCAGGCCGTGCGGAAGGTCGTCGACGACGCCGGGTCGGCCGTGCCGATCGTCGCCGGCAACGTGGTCACCGCGCAGGGCGTGCGCGACCTGGCCGCGGCGGGCGCCGACATCGTCAAGGTCGGCGTCGGCCCGGGCGCGATGTGCACCACCCGCATGATGACCGGGGTCGGCCGCCCGCAGTTCTCCGCGGTGTTGGAGTGCGCCGCGGCCGGGCGCGAGGTCGGCGTGTCGGCGTGGGCGGACGGCGGGGTGCGCCACCCGCGCGACGTGGCGCTGGCGATCGCGGCCGGTGCGTCCGCGGTGATGATCGGGTCGTGGCTCGCCGGCACCTACGAATCGCCGGGCGACCTCATGCGCGACGAGGCCGGCCGCCCGTACAAGGAGTCGTTCGGGATGGCCTCGAAGCGGGCGGTGTCGGCCCGCACCCGCGGCGACGGCGCGTTCGACCGGGCCCGCAAGGCGCTGTTCGAGGAGGGCATCTCCGCTTCCCGCCAGCTGCTGGACCCGCAGCGGCCCGGCGTCGAGGACGTCCTCGACAGCATCTGCGCCGGCGTGCGCAGCGCCTGCACCTACGTCGGGGCGCGCACCCTGCCCGAGCTGCACGAGAAGGCCGTGGTCGGCGTGCAGACGACCGCGGGCTTCATCGAGGGCACCCCGCACGGCCTGTGACCCGCGTGCTCACGCACCTGTCCGCGGGTGCGCGAGCACGCGGGTGACTCGCGTCAGGCGCCGTGCGGTGACTCGAGCATCTCGGTCACCAGCGCGGCGATCGGGCTGCGTTCGCTGCGCGTCAGCGTGACGTGCGCGAACAGCGGGTGGCCCTTGAGCGCCTCGATGACGGCGGCGACGCCGTCGTGCCGGCCGACGCGCAGGTTGTCGCGCTGCGCCACGTCGTGGGTGAGCACGACGCGACTGGCGGTGCCGAGCCGGGACAGCACGGTGAGCAGCACGTTGCGCTCCAGCGACTGCGCCTCGTCGACGATGACGAACGAGTCGTGCAGCGAGCGGCCGCGGATGTGCGTCAGCGGCAGTACCTCGAGCATGCCGCGGGCGAGGATCTCCTCGATGACCTGCTCGCTCACCAGCGCCCCGAGGGTGTCGAAGACGGCCTGGGCCCAGGGGCCCATCTTCTCCGCCTCGGTGCCCGGCAGGTAGCCGAGCTCCTGCCCGCCGACGGCGTAGAGCGGCCGGAACACGACGACCTTGCGGTGCTGCTGGCGCTCCATCACCGCCTCCAGCCCGGCGCACAGCGCGAGCGCCGACTTGCCGGTGCCGGCGCGCCCGCCGAGCGAGACGATGCCGACCTCGGGATCGAGCAACAGGTCGAGGGCGATGCGCTGCTCGGCGGAGCGGCCGTGCAGGCCGAAGGCCTCCCGGTCGCCCCGGACCAGGCGCACGCGCTTGTCCGCGCCGACCCGGCCGAGCGCGGCGGATCCGCCTCCGGTCAGCCGCAGGCCCGTGTTGGCCGGCAGGTCACGGGCGGCCTCGTGGTCGAGCACCCCTTCGCGGAAGAGGGTGTCGATGTCGGCCTGGGTGACCTCGATGTCGGCCATGCCCGTCCACCCCGACGGGACGACGTCGAGCGCGTGGTACTCGTCGGCGGTCAGGCCGACGGCGGCCGCCTTGACCCGCAGCGGCACGTCCTTGGTGACGAGGACGACCTCGCCACGGCCTGCTGCGCGGCGCTCGGCCGCGAGGTTGAGCGCGCAGGCCAGGATCCGGCTGTCGTTCGAGTCCGTGCGGAAACCCGCGGGCAGGACGGTCGGATCGGTGTGGTTGAGCTCTACGTGCAGGGTGCCGCCCGAGTCGCCGATGGGGATCGGACGATCGAGCCGGCCGTGCTCGACACGCAGTTCGTCGAGCATCCGCAACGCCGTGCGTGCGAACCACCCCAGCTCGGGGTGGTGTCGCTTGCCCTCCAGCTCGGAGATGACCACGAGCGGCAGCACGACCTCGTGCTCGTCGAACCGGGTCATGCACCACGGGTCGGAGAGCAGGACGGAGGTGTCCAGCACGTAGCAACGGACGTCCGAGGCGGGGGCGTTACGACGATCAGTCACGTGGGCTCCCTCGTGGGCACGACACCGCACCCACTGTCTGGTGGGCCGGACGGCCCTGGCGGGCTCTTGCCGCCCGCGAGGGCCGGGTGCCGGCCCCCTCGGGTCTCAACACCACGACTAGGGCCTCCCGGGCGGGCCGATCGGGACGGCCCGCCGCTTTGCACGCTACCGGCGGTCACCCCGGTGCGGTCAACAGCAACTCGGTGGACGGTCGCCCTCGGAAACCTCCCGTTAACCCCGAGCCCGACCGTTCGTCGCGCTAGACCGACCGCCCGACTCGTGACCCATCTGCCGCACGGGCGTGGCCGTTGCGCCACTCGGCGCAAGCTCTTCCGACCGGCGCTTGGGCCACGCCGGGCACCAGCCGGAGAGGTTACGACCCGATCCGGTGGTCTTCGGACACGCTCGGTCACATCCGCCGCGATACTTCGCCATTTTCGTATTTGTAATATCGCTCCAAGGTGGGAGTAACCGAACGGAAAGTGTTCGACACACCCGATGGTGGTACGGAATTTGTCTCCCGAACGTCGCAGCGTTTACCTTTTGCATCGGTCAGCCAGGGCTCCCCACGGCATAGCGGCTGGCTTCGAAGGAATCGGCTCCGGTCGGATCCGTGAGACCCCACAGGAGATAACGTGCTCAAGAAGGCTGGAATCGTCGTGGCCGGTGCTGCCGCCACGCTGCTCGCGGTGAGCCCGCTCGCCTTCGCCCACGACACCACCACCAACAACAACGGCGAGTCCTCGCACGGCCTGATCAACGTGTCGGACAACTCGCTCGTCGTGCCGATCCAGGCCTGCAACAACGACGTGCCGGTCCAGGGCGGCGCGGGCCAGGTCCAGGTGCCGGTCAAGGAGGTCACCGGCGCACTGACGGGCGCACTGGCGCTCTTCGGCAAGGCCGAGTCCAGCAGCATCGTCGACTCCGACAGCTCGCGCACCTGCGGCGACAACTCGGGCGCGGCGGGCGACACCTACACCCAGAACATCGACTGACCTCGGGTGACACCTGAGGCGGTCTCATCCGTCGGGTAACCGAAGAAGGGCGCCGGATCTCGGATCCGGCGCCCTTTTTCGTGCGCCGAGAATGCATACCCACGCATATCGCCCGATGGTCACGGTGCGGCGCCGACACGCCGGGTCCATGCGGGTCTTCCCTGCTCTCGACGGAGTACACGAGCAGAAGCCGGCGCCTACGCACGGTGATCGATCCACGTCCAGATCACCCGATCGCGATCATCTGAAAGTGGGCGTAACCGCGCCGAAAGTATGTGCGCCACACGAAGGTGGTAATCGGCTTGGAATCGCTTTCCCGGGCCGGATACCTTGTTCGCGGTCGACGCAGGCTCCCCATCCGAAGTGCGTCGACTTGGAAGGAATCCGGCCACGGCCGGGTCCCGCTGAGCAACAGGAGTGAACTGTGCTGAAGAAGGCTGGAATCGTCGTGGCCTCCGCGGCCGCCGTGCTGGTTGCGGTGACCCCGTTCGCGTTCGCCAGCGACACCAACAACAACGGCTCCGACTCGAGCGGCCTCATCAACGTCGCGGACCTCAACGGGGCTGCGGCCGGCCAGCTGTGCAACAACGACGTGGCGGTCCAGGGCGGCCTGCTCCAGGGCCAGGTTCCGGTCAAGGAGGTCACGGGCGCGATCGACGGTGCGCTCGGCGTCCTGGGCGCCGCGCAGGCCGGGTCGGACGTCGACTCCAACAGCTCGCGCGTCTGCGGCGACAACACCGCCACCGCCGGCGACGTGGCCGAGCAGAACATCGACTGATCTCCTGATCGCCTGAGAAGGGCGCCCGACCACTGGGTCGGGCGCCCTTCTCGCGTGTACGGACTCCGCGTACGAGGCAAGGGCCGTCCGTGTCGGAGCCGTTCGCGCGGCCGGGCTGCGCTCAAGAGCCGAACCGGCGGTGCCGTTTGGAGTAGTCCCGCAGCGCCCGGAGGAAGTCGACCTTGCGGAAAGCCGGCCAGTAGGTGTCGCAGAACCAGAACTCCGAGTGTGCCGATTGCCACATCAGGAAGCCCGACAGCCGCTGCTCGCCGGAGGTGCGGATGACGAGATCGGGATCGGGCTGGCCGGACGTGTAGAGGTTCGCCGCGATGTGGTCGACGTCGAGGATCTCGGCGAGCTCCTCGATCGTGCCGCCGCGCTCGGCGTGCTGCAGCAGCAGCTTGCGCACCGCGTCGGCGATCTCCTGGCGGCCGCCGTAGCCGACGGCGACGTTCAGGTCCAGGCCGGTCCGGCCCTCGGTGCGGGCCGCGGCGGCGGTGAGCCGCTCGGCCATCGCGGACGGCAGGAGATCCAGCGCGCCGACGATGCGCAGCCGCCAACGCCCCTGCGGCCCGGCGAGCTCGTCGACGACGTCGGCGATGATCTCCAGCAGCGGCGCCAGCTCCTCAGGGGGCCGCCTGAGGTTGTCGGTGGACAGCAGCCACAGGGTCACGATCTCGACCCGGGCCTCCTCGCACCAGGCGAGCAGGTCCGCGATCTTCGCCGCGCCCGCGCGATGCCCGTCGTTGACGTCCATGAGACCGGTCTCGCGCGCCCAGCGGCGGTTGCCGTCGAGCATGACCGCGACGTGCCGGGGACGCTCGGTGACGGTGCGCAGCTCCCGTCCGAGTCGTCGCTCGTAGAGCGAGTAGAGCAGGTCTCGCACCGCCACGACGCCCACCCTAGCCCGTGCCGCAGAGCGGGACGGCCGGCGGCGGACGCCGTCACACCGTTCTCACGGCCATCAGGGCTACCCTCTTGGTCGTGACCAGCGGGACCGTCGACCCGTCCTCCGCGGTGCTGGTCAAGCCGCGTATGCGCGGCTGGCTGCACCTGTGGTCCTTCGCCGTGTCGATCGCCGCGTGCGCGTCGATGATCTCGTTGGCCGCGGCGCTCGTCGGCGGTGCCGCCGCGGCCGCCACTGCCGTCTACAGCGCCACCACGCTCGGCCTGTTCGGGGTCAGCGCGCTCTACCACCGGCGCACGTGGCGCACCGATCGCGCCCGCTTCGTGATGAAGCGGCTCGACCACTCGATGATCTTCCTGTTCATCGCGGGCACCTACACGCCGATCGCGGTGCTCGCGATGGCGCCGGAGACAGCGCGCTGGATCCTCGCCGTCGTATGGGTGGGCGCGCTGGCCGGTGTGGTGCTCAAGCTGGTGTGGCCGCACGCCCCGTCGTGGTTCGCGGTGCCGATCTACATCGCGCTGGGCTGGGTGGCCGTGTTCGTGCTGCCCGAGATCCTCAGCCACGGCGGCGTCGCGGCGCTCGTGCTGCTGCTCGCCGGTGGTCTCGCCTACACCGCGGGCGGGATCTTCTACGCCACCCGATGGCCCGATCCGTGGCCGCGCACGTTCGGCTACCACGAGTTCTTCCACGCCGCGACGGTCGTGGCCGCGATCTGCCACCACGTCGCGATCTGGCTGGTGCTGTTCCGCTAGCTGTAGTGACTCAGGACGTTGTTGTCAGTGCTCGACGGCGTGTCGGCTTGAACGAGGGGAGGGCCTCCGGGCGAGGTGGGTGTGTCTGAG